>CANMCF010000133.1 GCA_947496215.1 uncultured Bizionia sp. | reverse complement strand
ACGATAGATGAACCGGATGCATTGTTCATTGGGATAACGACATTGATCCCAGAGATTTGCGATGGGGACAATGATGGAGAGTTTAGCATAGACATCACAGGAGGTACTGCTCCATATAGTGTGAGTTTGGACGATTACAATGGCGTGTATACCACTGGAACCCTATCACAGACGGTGTTCGATTTCACAGATTTGAGTGGAGG
>CANMCF010000132.1 GCA_947496215.1 uncultured Bizionia sp. | reverse complement strand
ACAGTAGAAGCTGGAACCTATGTCGGGCAATGTGACAATGGGAGTCCAATCACCTTGACGGGAACACCAACGGATTCAAATGGAACATGGACGGGAACGGGAGTGACGGACAATGGAGACGGAACAGCCGTTTTCGACCCCGTTGGACAAAGTGGAACGATCAGTATAACCTACACCTATGCAAATGGGGCAGGATGTACGGC
>CANMCF010000131.1 GCA_947496215.1 uncultured Bizionia sp. | reverse complement strand
TTGTGATACAAGGAGTATCTGGTGCAATAACGCAAACGGTGGATGTTACCTTGAATGTGTTCAATGGAACGATTGGGGCAACGACCTTGACGGCACCTACGGATGGAGCAACAGATGTTCCATCGGATACGACTTTGACTTGGAGTGCGGATGCAAATGCGCAAGATTACCTTGTGGAGGTGGCGAGTGATGCTGGATTTGCAA
>CANMCF010000130.1 GCA_947496215.1 uncultured Bizionia sp. | reverse complement strand
AGGGTGATTCCTGTCTGTCCGTTCAATATCTGTGCATTGGCGTCCTCCAAGGTGAAGGCCTCCATCTCGTCGCCCGGATTGTCGTAGTCGCATAGCGACAACGGATCGGGTTGCACCAACACCGGCAGCGGGTTCACGATCAAATCCATAGGACGGATCGTCGCACAGCCGTTAACGTTGTCCTCCACGCGAATCCAGATCGTCTG
>CANMCF010000129.1 GCA_947496215.1 uncultured Bizionia sp. | reverse complement strand
TCCGCACTTAGTACCGGTGGTTCGCTCACCTCCACCACGGTCACCGTGTTGGGGTCTCCCACGATCGTGGAACAGCCCTGTGCACTGGTCACCACCACGGAGTAGGTCCCACCCTCGGTTGGGGTGATGTTGCCCATGTCCGCATATTGTGGTTGCTCCACGCCATCGAGGTACCACACGAAGGTGTAACCGTCGGCAGCACTCAAG
>CANMCF010000128.1 GCA_947496215.1 uncultured Bizionia sp. | reverse complement strand
GAACTGGCAGGTTGTGGACCGGCTGGAGAAGGTTTGATACGCATAACGAACCCTCAAGGTGGGACACCATTCCCAGCACCGAACCTTTACGAATACAGTTTTGACAATCAAGCGACTTGGACAACCAACAACGAGGCCTATGTGCTTCCTGGGACATATACAGTGTACATTAGAGATGCCAATGGGTGTATCTATGCCATGACCGATGTTAT
>CANMCF010000127.1 GCA_947496215.1 uncultured Bizionia sp. | reverse complement strand
TTGTTTCCATAAGGTGTGCCTGCATTTAAATCGGTTCCAGTTGCAATGTCGGTAACAACCAACTCGTCCCAACCATTTTCTACCTGACCGGAATTTATGATGAAATTCAAAGGAGAGCCATCCGTACTCGTGAATGTGAATACGTTGGTATCGTTGTTCTCATAGCAATAAGTTAAGTTTGTTGGCCCCACCGCACAATCCACGGTGTAATC
>CANMCF010000126.1 GCA_947496215.1 uncultured Bizionia sp. | reverse complement strand
GGCTACCCGGCAACGGGAGCTGATCTCGATGGCGGAGGCACGGCCGACTATCAAGAAGTTGGGCCAGACCCAGATGCTGATGGCGTGGCGAATGCCTGCGACCCGGACGACGATGGCGACGGGAACCCGGACACAACGGACCCCAACCCACAAGTACCGACAGCTGAAGACGACACGGCCACGGCCACGGTCGGAACGGCAGAGGCTATAGA
>CANMCF010000125.1 GCA_947496215.1 uncultured Bizionia sp. | reverse complement strand
TAGCCAAAAGTCTCATACAACAGATTGCTATAGGTAGGTGGAGTCAACAAAGTATACTCCACCGTTATGGTATGGGATCCTACAGGCACATCCAAAAAGATGTTGGGATCCGCTGTATTGGGATTCGGCATACCATTCAACAAATACTCATAACTATAAGAATTTCCACCTGTATTGGTAACCGTAACCGTAGCATTGGCAGAACCATCACAATT
>CANMCF010000124.1 GCA_947496215.1 uncultured Bizionia sp. | reverse complement strand
TGTTCCTTTATTTTTTTAATTTTAGAGAAAATAAATTATAAAATAAAGCACACAACATGGTATATGAGTCATAGCACCCCAAAGGATGCAACGACTCATATACTTAACGTTGGCAACAATTAGGTATGTTAAAGGCACATAGTTTACACAAGTTAAAGGGACATAGTTTACACTTTTTCAAGTTATAATTTGAAACAAAAATCAAATTATCATGCCTTGGAAAAGA
>CANMCF010000123.1 GCA_947496215.1 uncultured Bizionia sp. | reverse complement strand
AATGAAGATACGGGAGAGATTCAAATCAATGTTACCAATGCCAATGGTTACACCTTGGAATATAGCATTGACAATGGCGTGACTTTCATGTCAAGCGCAACATTCTCCAACCTTCCTGCAGGTGACTACGAGGTGATCATAAGATATACCCTGGCAGGATCGGAATGTCTTACAACGGCAGAGACTGTTACCATAGCGCAGCCAGACGAAGCGTTGACGGCTTCGGCA
>CANMCF010000122.1 GCA_947496215.1 uncultured Bizionia sp. | reverse complement strand
TACTTGGACGACGATCCGGCGGATCCATTGGTTGGAGACGTTAACGGCACGGTCGAAGCGGCCTACGACAACGATGGAGACGGGATCTCGAATCATTTGGACTTGGATGCGGACAACGACGGTATCTACGACACTGTGGAGACTGGAGGAGTGGATGCGAACAACGATGGAATAGCCGATGGCACGCCGGACCCGGTGACGGGAATCCCGAGCAGTGCGGGAACGGGAG
>CANMCF010000121.1 GCA_947496215.1 uncultured Bizionia sp. | reverse complement strand
TGTTGGTGTAGAGTTGTGGCAAGGCGTTGGTCGCAGCATCCGCATCCGCCTGGGTCAGATAGTAGCTCACGATGTAGTTCGCTGGGTCCTGACCATCCAACACCAATGGGTTTTGAGTGAACAGGTCGAATTCCACCATGTCGTCCGTAGGGTCGCCATCGAACTCCATGTTGTCGTCACAGACCTCGTAGAGGATCGGTTCCATGTCCGAGTTCGCCAAGGCGTCCTCGTG
>CANMCF010000120.1 GCA_947496215.1 uncultured Bizionia sp. | reverse complement strand
TAACCATAAAAGTATTGCTAGCCGTGTCGTTTGGTGGCAATATGCCACTATCCGTAACGGTCACCTCATAGATCGTTGATACTGACGGAGTCACCGTCAAAGTTGTTCCTGTTCCCAAAACCGTTGCATCCCCCTGTACATTCCAAGAATAGCTATAGGCACCTATTGCAACTACCGGCAATGCACTCGCTGTCAATGTAACCGTCGTGTTTGATGCCGTGCATATGGAATCGTCTG
>CANMCF010000119.1 GCA_947496215.1 uncultured Bizionia sp. | reverse complement strand
CAGACGATTCCATATGCACGGCATCAAACACGACGGTTACATTGACAGCGAGTGCATTGCCGGTAGTTGCAATAGGTACCTATAGCTATTCTTGGAATGTACAGGGGGATGCAACGGTTTTGGGAACAGGAACAACTTTGGCGGTGACTCCGTCAGTAGGAACGATCTATGAGGTGACCGTTACGGATAGTGGCATATTGCCACCAAACGACACGGCTAGCAATACTTTTATGGTTA
>CANMCF010000118.1 GCA_947496215.1 uncultured Bizionia sp. | reverse complement strand
GTTGCTGGTGTATGATCCGTTGGGTTGACCCAGGCTCCAAATGGATTGACTATGTTGGATGTGACGGAATAATCCCCGTCATTGATCGCTGGACTACCGTTGCATTGTGTTGCCACAACCTGTCTCTCAAAGCAGTAGTAGGTCGCATTTATACCAGGTGAAGTCGTATCTTCCCCATAGCCAAAAGTCTCATACAACAGATTGCTATAGGTAGGTGGAGTCAACAAAGTATACTCCACCGT
>CANMCF010000117.1 GCA_947496215.1 uncultured Bizionia sp. | reverse complement strand
TTCGTGGAGACGGATGTCACCAGTTTGGGATCAGCAACCAGCGTTACGGTAACAGACAACCAAATGAACTCACAACAGGTAAGTGTGACGGGAATAGTATCCTTTGGGCCGTATCCGAACAACACCAATGTGGTGATCACGATAACAAATGATGACGATGCTAGTTGTTCCATAGTGAGCAACACGACCTTGACTCAAGAAATTTGCTTGGATTACACCGTGGATTGTGCGGTGGGGCCAACAAA
>CANMCF010000116.1 GCA_947496215.1 uncultured Bizionia sp. | reverse complement strand
CAGCTGCAATCACGGTTCCATTGACCTGTACTGAAGGGGAGATCACGATATATCCCCTAGGAGGAACTCCTCCATATTTTTATTTTATAAATAGCACGACGGTTTTTCAAACACACCCGGAAATCGTTGTTACGGCTGCTGGTACATATGACATCACTGTAGTTGATTCCAACAACTGTTCTGCGGATACCACTATAACGATAGAGGACAATCCTGCTCCAGTCTACACGATCAGCCATACGGACG
>CANMCF010000115.1 GCA_947496215.1 uncultured Bizionia sp. | reverse complement strand
ACCTATTACGCAACCCAAGCGGATGCGGACAACGAGGTGAACCCATTGGCGATCCCCTACACCAACACGACCAACCCCGAGGTCATCTTCGTGAGGGTCGAGGACGTTAACACGGGTTGCCACGGCACGACGACCCTCACCCTCCAGGTGGAGCAAGCCCCGGTGGCCTGTACGCCGACACCATTGGAGTATTGCGATCCGGACAGCGACGGCTTCGGAGTCTTCACCCTTACCGATGCGGACGTGGA
>CANMCF010000114.1 GCA_947496215.1 uncultured Bizionia sp. | reverse complement strand
TAGGTAACGCTCATGTTCACTTGGGCTCCTATGATCTCGGCATCCTTCACCGTAAGGTCGAAGGTTGCGAAGCCATCCCCGTCGTCATCGCATATTTCCAATGGCGTCGGTGCAACCGGTGCTGGCAATGGATTGACAACCAAGTTGAGCGGTGCTATGGTGGATACGCATCCTGTGGTCGTGTTCTCCAACCTAACATATATCGTTTGCGTGTTCGCCGTCGTATTCAAATAAATTGGCCCTATGGCATT
>CANMCF010000113.1 GCA_947496215.1 uncultured Bizionia sp. | reverse complement strand
AGCGTTGACGTTGTGATCCCGATCACCGAGGACGCGATCGACGAGCCGGACGAGACCTTCACGGTGGATGGAACGGTAACCAGCGGAAATACGAGCAACACCGATCCAAGCGGAACGGTCACGATCACGGACAACGATGTTTGTACATCTGATCCATTAACAGATTGCGATGGCGACGGTACGCCAAACGGCACGGATCCAGATCCAAATGATCCATGTGAGGATGATGGTACAGTTGGAGACGAAGACCTTGG
>CANMCF010000112.1 GCA_947496215.1 uncultured Bizionia sp. | reverse complement strand
AAGGTAGGCAATCGGAAATTGAGGAATCTGGTGTTCTTGGCAGCCTTTTCAGCCTATAGGTACAACAAGGCCTGCAAAGCACTTTTCGATAGGATTGTGGCCAAGGGGAAAAGCAAAAAGCTGGCATTGATAGCAGTTGCGAACAAATTGTTGAAACAAGCCTTTGCCATAGCCAAAAGTGGATTGCCCTATGATGAGAACTTTGTATCAAAATTAGCTTGAAATTGCTTGTTTTTTAACTCAGTTCTTTGTTG
>CANMCF010000111.1 GCA_947496215.1 uncultured Bizionia sp. | reverse complement strand
GTTGTCGCTGCACAGTTGTTGGGAGCCGATCCCACATTGTTCAATATTTGATCTATGCTATGGTAATGGAAATAAGGGTCACTATGATCCTGTACGTCGTTACCACCTGTGATTCCTGCATATCCCATGATGGTAGTACCACTTCCGGGTTCTGAATTCACTCCTGTGCCTTCCGAACTGTTGGAAAATGTATGGTTTGCTCCCATTTGGTGCCCTATCTCATGCGGTACGTAATCTATGTCGAAGAAGTCCGCCATATAAGGCCC
>CANMCF010000110.1 GCA_947496215.1 uncultured Bizionia sp. | reverse complement strand
GGTATCTTGGACGTTGCGGAAGGACCGGGCGACCCAAGTGCTGACGACGACAACGACGGGGTACCGAACTACTTGGATGACGATCCAGCGGATCCATTGGTTGGAGACGTGAATGGCACGGTCGAAGCGGCCTACGACAACGATGGCGACGGCGTATCCAACCACTTGGACTTGGATGCGGACAACGACGGGATCTACGACACTGTGGAGACTGGAGGAACGGATGCGAACAACGATGGAATAGCCGATGGGGCAATAGACCCAGTGAC
>CANMCF010000109.1 GCA_947496215.1 uncultured Bizionia sp. | reverse complement strand
CTTCCAAAGCAAATGCTCGGATCGTTGGGAGTCGTTGGGGGATCTATCATTGGACAAGCACAATTTGGAGCCGTCACTACCAATGTGTCCTGACAAGTCCCATTGGTAGCACTTGTTGCCGTAATCGTTATGTCTGTTCCAGAGGTTATTCCCGTTATCGTATTTCCAGAGACCGTACCTGAAGTAGTTGTGATTACAGCTCCCGCCGGTGTCACAGAAAAGACAACGTCATAGGTCAACAAGTCCGCAGCACAAGTGCTGGACACAAAGTTAAG
>CANMCF010000108.1 GCA_947496215.1 uncultured Bizionia sp. | reverse complement strand
ACTGACCCTGCTGCCGATTTGGACTACTCTTTGGATGGAGGTCCTTATCAAGCAAGCAACGTATTCAATAACGTGGCGCCAGGTACTCATTTCATTGATGTAAGGCATACCAACGGATGTATTAAAAGAACAGAACTTTTCGAGATAATAGGGTTTGATCAACTGACTCTTTTCTTGAATGATGGAGATTTGAACGAAATCGTCGCTGTAGCTGGAGGAGGTGCTGGCGGTTATGAGTACACGCTTAACGATGTACCATATGGAGATGTAAATGT
>CANMCF010000107.1 GCA_947496215.1 uncultured Bizionia sp. | reverse complement strand
TGGGGAGATGTCATTTGAGTAACCCATGCTCCTCCATTTACAGAATACTGAAAGCCCAATGCCGGATCGAAATTTTGAGCGGCAATCGTGATCGTTCCATCAGCAAGACCTAGACAGGTAACATCCGTAAAACCAGTAACGTCGGCAGCAAAGGCATTTCCTGCAGGTATCACAAAAGGGAAGTCCACAGTTGTGGTACAGGCCACAGGAAGTTGATATACCCTGATGTCATCTATTGCAACGTCATTACCACTTGTTTGTTGTACGTTGGACCTGAC
>CANMCF010000106.1 GCA_947496215.1 uncultured Bizionia sp. | reverse complement strand
ATCAAAAGTTACATAAAAATGCAGTTGTTGTATTTTGGCATAAAGGAACCAGAGGAGTTTGACAATGATCATTGGAGTCATAAATATCGTAATTGGTTGGATGATATGGTTTTCAAACACCCAACGGCGAAGGCTACATTGGAGAGTAGGATGCGTTTTTTTCGATTTGTAGATCAGGAGTTACGAGATGTTTCGACCCAGCTCAGGAGATATTGCAAGGATAATTACAAGAAGGACTATATGCTATTGAGAAGCATTCCTGGGATAGGAGGTATTGT
>CANMCF010000105.1 GCA_947496215.1 uncultured Bizionia sp. | reverse complement strand
CAGACCTCCAACGGGTCCGGTGTCGCCACCGGGGATGGGATCGGGTTCACCCTGAGGTCCAGGGTGATCGTGTCGTAACAGCCCGTGACGTCGATCACGGCCCGAACGTAGATCGTCTGGGCATTGGTCACGTTCACGTATGGACTAACCAATTGGCCCGCAGTGCCTCCGGCATCCGCATTGGCTTGCGTGTCGTAATAGGTCAGGGTGATTCCTGTCTGTCCGTTCAATATCTGTGCATTGGCGTCCTCCAAGGTGAAGGCCTCCATCTCGTCGCCCGG
>CANMCF010000104.1 GCA_947496215.1 uncultured Bizionia sp. | reverse complement strand
GAAGGATGCCGAGATCATAGGAGCCCAAGTGAACATGAGCGTTACCTATTACGAGACCTTGGCGGATGCAGAGGCAACGCCGCCAGTGAATGCGATAGGGCCAGCATATACCAATACGGTAGTGAACTCCCAAGTTGTCATAGCCAGATTGGAAGACGACCTGACAGGCTGCTTTGAAACGGTGGAATTGACATTGATAGTTTATGCTATGCCGGTGATACCAACGATAACGGATTACGAGCAATGTGACGTGAACAACACGGGAGACGAGCAGGAAAGCTTCGAT
>CANMCF010000103.1 GCA_947496215.1 uncultured Bizionia sp. | reverse complement strand
TTACCATCCGTGTCCACTGGTGTTCCAACTCCCGTTCCCGCACTGCTCGGGATTCCCGTCACCGGGTCCGGCGTGCCGTCCGCTATTCCATCGTTGTCAGCATCCGTTCCTCCGGTCTCCACGGTGTCGTAGATACCGTCGTTGTCCGCATCCAAGTCCAAATGATTCGAGATCCCGTCGCCATCGTTGTCGTAGGCGGCCTCGACCGTGCCATTCACGTCTCCAACCAATGGATCCGCTGGATCGTCGTCCAAGTAGTTCGGTACCCCGTCGTTGTCGTCGTCAGC
>CANMCF010000102.1 GCA_947496215.1 uncultured Bizionia sp. | reverse complement strand
CTGCTTCAAGAGCTTACCATAGCGGTCGAAGATGTAGATCACCGCGTCGGGTTGGTCCTTTATCCCATAGATGTTCCAGGTGTCGTGGTAGCCATCGCCGTTTGGCGTGAAGTAATGCGGGTAGTCCATCACCGTCATGGTGATCGAGGTCTCCCCACATCCGTTGACGTCCCTCACGGTGATAATGTGCTCGCCAGCGGCCACGTTGGTGAATGTGTACGTCCCGTCGTTCGGCGTGTTGGATTCCCAAGGGCCGCCATCCAGGCTGAACTCGTATTGTGCAATGGTGTTGGTGGCCGT
>CANMCF010000101.1 GCA_947496215.1 uncultured Bizionia sp. | reverse complement strand
GTCCGCATCCGCTTGGGTTGCGTAATAGGTCACCGCATAATTCGGGTTGTTTCCGGATATCTCGTTGTTCTTTATCGCAAGGTCTATTGCCGTTATGCCATCTGGCACATTGTCGTCACAGACCTCCAATGGTGTTGGCACCACTGGTACCGGCAATGGATTCACTATCAAGTCGAAGTCGCTTACGCTAACACAACCTGTGGTCGTATTCTCCACTCTCACGTAAATCGTCTGTGGATTGGTCACATTAAGGTATGGACTTGCCAATGGGGCATTCCCATTCAAGGCATCCGCTTGGGTCAGATGGTAACTTAC
>CANMCF010000100.1 GCA_947496215.1 uncultured Bizionia sp. | reverse complement strand
GCAGGGATGGTCACAGTCGTGATCGTCTCCGTGTAATCCGAAGTCCCTGCTGTCCCTGTCGTGGTCACTATGTCTATCACGACGTCTGTCGCGCTTACAGTGTCTATGCTCACTGGTACGGTTACCGTGCCTGCGCCCTCGTCGACCGTCTGGTCGCCGATGGTCACTGTAGGTGCACCGTCGTTGTCCGTGATCGTGACCGTTCCGCTTGGATCGGTGTTGCTCGTGTTTCCGCTGGTCACCGTGCCGTCAACCGTGAAGGTCTCGTCCGGCTCGTCGATCGCGTCATCGGTGATCGGGATCACAACGTCAACGCTCGTGCTTCC
>CANMCF010000099.1 GCA_947496215.1 uncultured Bizionia sp. | reverse complement strand
TGTCTTTGATGTGTGTGATAATAAGCAAGTTTGTTATCAGTTTAAGAACAGTGAATCTGGTTTTAAAAAGCTTTTAAAATTATTAGATTCAAATACGGTTTGTGTAATGGAAGCGACAGGTTATTACCATTCTCGATTAGCTTACTTTTTGTTGGAGTCGGGTTTTGGAGTAAGTGTTGTCAATCCATTAAAGATCAAGCGCTATATCCAAATGGGACTGTCAAGAATAAAGACTGATAGGAGTGATGCCAAAATGATACAACTTTACGCAAAAGAACGAGAGCCCAATTTATGGGCAGGACACTCAAAAACACAGCAAGAAAGCTT
>CANMCF010000098.1 GCA_947496215.1 uncultured Bizionia sp. | reverse complement strand
AATGACATTTACGAGTTGTTTACACAACGAGTGGCAGATGGAAGGGAAGGATTGACGCAAGATGATGTGAAAGCGATTGCGCAAGGTCGCGTCTGGACGGGAAAAGATGCATTGAACAATGGATTGATAGATGATTTGGGAGGATTGGATGAAGCTTTGAAATATGCAGCAGAGTTGTCGGAAATAGAAGACTACAAAATAAAAGAGCTTCCAGTCTTTGAAAAGTCATTGGAGGAAATAATGCAAGGCTTCGGACTTGTCAAATCCAAAGAAGCCATTCTAAAGGAAGAGCTAGGGGAAGAAAACTATAAGATATTAAAAGAGGTGAAGAC
>CANMCF010000097.1 GCA_947496215.1 uncultured Bizionia sp. | reverse complement strand
TACTTGGACGACGATCCGGCGGATCCATTGGTTGGAGACGTTAACGGCACGGTCGAAGCGGCCTACGACAACGATGGCGACGGCGTATCCAACCATTTGGACTTGGATGCGGACAACGACGGCATCTACGACACGATCGAGACCGGAGGAGTGGATGCTGACAACGATGGAATAGCCGATGGCACGCCGGACCCGGTGACGGGAATCCCGAGCAGTGCAGGAACGGGAGTCGGAACCCCTGTGGACACGGATGGGAACGTAGGTGAGAACCTACCAGACTTCCTGGACACTGATTCCGATGACGACGGCTGTTCGGATGCGAACGAATACTACGGAAACGA
>CANMCF010000096.1 GCA_947496215.1 uncultured Bizionia sp. | reverse complement strand
AAATCCAAAGAAGCCATTCTAAAGGAAGAGCTAGGGGAAGAAAACTATAAGATATTAAAAGAGGTGAAGACGATGACGGAACAAAAAGGAATTCAGTTGTTGTTTCCTTTCAATGTGGAAATAAAGTAAATGGTAGTATAAGATACCTGGACATATGCTGAATAAAGAAGGTTAAGCGAAAGCTTGGCCTTTTTTGTTTGCTGGCTTCCCTCATTCAAAACAACGTTTCACTCAATGTCTGTTTTTTAACAAGGGTCATGGACATAGTTTTATATCGAATTAAAACAAAAAACGTATGAAACCATCAACCATTGCAAAACAGATGACAAGATTGTTGTTCATGTTATGCTTCA
>CANMCF010000095.1 GCA_947496215.1 uncultured Bizionia sp. | reverse complement strand
GGATCAATGACGATTGCTGTCAGGGTACTACCTATGCAACCTTCGTCATCATAGACGTTTATGGTATAGGTACCCCCGGCCAAATCCGATTCCGTATATACGTTGCTACTACTGAATTGAACGACGACTCCATCTCTTATGAACTCATAATTGACATAAGTTCCAGAACCTCCCGTGACTCCCGTCACGGTAATCGTTGCAAAGTTCATCGTGTCAGTCCCAGGGTTACAGACATATTGCGTCACTGCAGGGGCAGGAACATCTATGACTGCAGGCTCCAACACATCTACGGTATCAATTGCAATGCAACCTCTTCCTGAATTTACTTGAATCGTATATGTTCCAACCGATAGGCCTGTGAAGACATTCGAGTTT
>CANMCF010000094.1 GCA_947496215.1 uncultured Bizionia sp. | reverse complement strand
CCTCCAACCCCAGATGGAAGGTATCTGGTAGTCAACATTGGAGCTACGATTCCTCAAACTGAAGTCTTGTACGAAAAGCAGATAAACGACATCATACCGAATCAACCAATCAACGTTGAATTCTTTGCCATTAACTTGCTTAAAATAGGCAATACCCAATTCGATCCAAATCTAAGGGTTGCCTTGGTTGATGCAGGAGGGACTGAAATTTCTTGGTACAATACAGGTGACATCCCAAAGACTGAAAATTGGATACAATACCCTACGACTCCAATAACTTTGGATCCTGGTGCAAATACGAGCTTGAAATTCATCGTCAGGTCCAACGTACAACAAACAAGTGGTAATGACGTTGCAATAGATGACATCAGGGTATATCA
>CANMCF010000093.1 GCA_947496215.1 uncultured Bizionia sp. | reverse complement strand
GATGCGGACAACGACGGGATCTACGACACCGTGGAGACCGGAGGCACGGATGCGAACAACGATGGAATAGCCGATGGGGCAATAGACCCAGTGACCGGTATTCCAACATCAGCAGGAGCAGGAGTCGGAACCCCTGTGGACACGGATGGGAACGTGGGTGAGAACCTACCAGACTTCCTGGACACTGATTCCGATGACGACGGCTGTTCCGATGCGAACGAATATTACGGAAACGACACGGCCGATGGCGGTGACGGCGGACAATATGGAGTGGATCCAGCAGTGGTGAATGCAGATGGAACCGTATCGGCAGCGAGTTACCCGGCAACGGGAGCGGACACCGATGGCGGAGGAACGGCCGACCATCAAGAAGTGGGACCAGACCCAGATGCTGATGGCGTGGC
>CANMCF010000092.1 GCA_947496215.1 uncultured Bizionia sp. | reverse complement strand
AAACGACACTGCCGATGGCGGTGACGGAGGACAATACGGTACGGACCCTGCGGCAGTCAATGCCAACGGAACGGTTATCGGAGCTGGCTACCCAGAAACGGGAGCAGACATCGATGGTGGTGGCACGTCGGATTATATAGATACGACAGGGGATGACCCAGACGCAGATGGCATAGCCAATGCTTGTGACCTAGACGACGACGGCGATGGGAATCCGGATTCGACGGATCCGAACCCATTGGTGCCGACAGCTGAAGACGACACGGCCACGGCTATGGTCGGAACGGCTGAGACGATAGACATCCTAGGAAACGACGACTACCTGCCGGACAACACCGGAACCCCAGGAAGCGACGTGTACATCACGGACGCCGGAACGGGCAGTGGCGTAGGTATCATCACCTTCGACGAGAACACGGGAGAATT
>CANMCF010000091.1 GCA_947496215.1 uncultured Bizionia sp. | reverse complement strand
GCTTCATCCAGATGAAATTGGCCAAGGTAAAGACGGACAGGAGCGATGCAAAGGCGATCTGCGAGTATGGAACGGTAAACGAGGTGCCTTTGTATGATGCCTTGACAGATGTGCAGAGCGAATGCCTGCAACTCTTCAGGTTGTTGGATAGTTACGTTAAAAAGAGTACGGCCACCAAGAACAAGTTGCATGGAGAATCGGTTTTGGGCATTCCATCCAAAACGGTCTACAGTTCATTGCAACGGGATTTGAAACATTTGAAAAGGGAAATTTCGCTATTGGAAGATAGAGTTTTGGAATTGGTGAGGCAGGACCAACAAAAACAGTTGACCCTGTTGCAAAGCATTCCTGGAATAGGAATGAAGACGGCTTTGTTCTTGATAGTGGTAACGGATGGCTTCAAGAAGTTTGAAACCGCATCACAGCTTTGTAGCTATGTTGGCATCACACCAACGAT
>CANMCF010000090.1 GCA_947496215.1 uncultured Bizionia sp. | reverse complement strand
ATCGTCGCTGTAGCTGGAGGAGGTGCTGGCGGTTATGAGTACACGCTTAACGATGTACCATATGGAGATGTAAATGTATTCACCATAACCGAATCAGGAGATTATACGGTGACCGTTACGGATAACAATGGTTGTGTTGCCGTTGCAGTTAGACATTTTGATTTTATTGATGTATGTATTCCGGATTACTTCACTCCCAATGGAGATGGGGTCGAAGATGGATGGGCTCCAGGATGTGCTCAAAATTATGATAGCATCGATGTTTCGATATTCGACAGATATGGTCGTAAGGTTGCAGTCCTGAGGGAAGGTCAAACTTGGGATGGTAAATACAATGGAGTGGAACTACCTACGGGAGACTATTGGTATGTTGTCAAAGTGGTTGTTGATTCGACAAACGAACGAGAATTTGTTGGTCATTTCACACTATACAGGTAATAATAGCTAGTGTCTATCTTAAATTAAAATTAGTCAAATGAAAAATATAATAACATCACTTCTTTTACTCATAATTACCCAAAGTTATGGACAAGAATTAAATTTACC
>CANMCF010000089.1 GCA_947496215.1 uncultured Bizionia sp. | reverse complement strand
GACGAAACTGCTCCTGATGGCACTGTTATGTCGTGTGATCCATCATTCGCTACTGCTGTTGCCAACGTGAATGGAAAGGTCTGACCTCCATCCGTGGATAGAATTATGTTCACGTTTGGTGTATTGACCGCTCCTGCATTCGTTCCTGCAACATCCCAAGTCACCGTCTGCGTCGATCCTGCATCCCAAGTCTCATTAGTGGTCTGAGATGTCACTGCAAATGGGCCTGACGCTCCATCCACCGTCACCAACATCTGATCAAAATCCGTTTGTGGCATCTGTCCTACGCCTCCTGCTTCCGATCTATCTCTTACGGTCAAGGCAAAATTCAATGACCTTGCCACTGTGGATACCGTTTCCCACGAGGTGTTAGCCACCGTCTCGACTGGATTCGATTCCGTCAATTGTCCATTCAGCACACGGCTCAAGATCGGCATGTACCTGTTTGGGTTCGTGCTTGGTGGTCGAGACCTCCATACTGCTCCCGTTGTCTTTGTTGGACCAAAGTTGCCATTGGTCGTCACACCATCATCTATTTGTTCCCAAGTATATGTCAATGTATCTCCTCCATCCGGATCCGTTGCCGAAGC
>CANMCF010000088.1 GCA_947496215.1 uncultured Bizionia sp. | reverse complement strand
AAAATGATACAACTTTACGCAAAAGAACGAGAGCCCAATTTATGGGCAGGACACTCAAAAACACAGCAAGAAAGCTTGCAGTTGTCTCGTATGCTTAGTGTTTACACTAAACAAGTCACACAGTTGAAAAACAAAATACACGGCGAGGAAGCTTTGGGGAATCCCTCAAAAATGGTTGTTAGATCATTAAAGCGAAGTTTAAAACATCTCAAAAAAGAGATGGGGATTTTAGAGGAAGCTTTGATGGGAAATGTAAAAAAAGAATACCAAGAGTCGTTGACTTTATTGAAGAGCATTCCAGGAATAGGCGATAAAACAGCTTTAATGTTACTAGTGTTCACAGATGGTTTTCATCGCTTTGAAAGTTCAAAGGAGTTATGTAGCTATGCTGGATTGACTCCAATAATAAGACAGAGTGGAAGTAGTGTGAAAGGACGCCCACGAATAAGTAAAATGGGGAACCCAAAACTTAGGAATCTATTATTTATGTGTAGTTTCAATGCTTGTAAGCATAACCGAGCTTGCAAGGCTCTTTTCGATAGAATTGTGGCTAAAGGAAAAAGCAAAAAACTCGCATTGATAGCTGTATGTAACAAACTACTAAAGCAAGCTTTTTCAATAGTTAAAAATGGTGTCCCTTATGATGAC
>CANMCF010000087.1 GCA_947496215.1 uncultured Bizionia sp. | reverse complement strand
ATGCCAACAGGAAACTCAAGGAAAAGTTGAATGAGATTTCCAGTGGCAACAAAAGCAGTTTCAAAGGAATTGTACATTCCAGCGAATATGGTTTTTCCATAAACACGGACTATGCCACTTATATGGAAGACGCAAATGGAACCTATCATTCTTATACATTTCCTGTTATTCGAGAAGGAGAGGAAGGCCTTTTGGAAAATTTAGTATTGTCTTTGAGACCTGATGGATCATATAGGATATTGTTGATGGCTTACGATATAACGGATCAAGAGAAAGAACAGATATCCAATAATAGATATGTGAACATGGAAGGCAAGACAACGATCTATTTATTGGAGGATGCTACCTTGGTTACGGACATATTTGGAAAGAAGTTGATAAGCACCAACTGTGTGTCTTACGAATATGAGATAGGACCTTGCTTGGGAGGCTTTTCACATCAGCATACATCGACAATGAACGATGAAATTGGGGGGATGTGTGGAGGGTCCACGAGCACAGTGGTTAACATAGACATTGATGCTGCCTGTTTGGATGGTGGAGGTGGTGGTGATCCCAACAATAGTGATCCTGGCGACAACACCAATACAGATACCGACACTTCTGGAAACCATGTGGAGACGGGAGGAGTTGGATCGGGAGACCATACTGCTATTACCTGTACTAGGAATTGTATTGAT
>CANMCF010000086.1 GCA_947496215.1 uncultured Bizionia sp. | reverse complement strand
GCTGACGACGACAACGACGGGGTACCGAACTACTTGGACGACGATCCAGCGGATCCATTGGTTGGAGACGTGAATGGAACGGTCGAAGCGGCCTACGACAACGATGGCGACGGCGTATCCAACCATTTGGACTTGGATGCGGACAACGACGGTATCTACGACACTGTGGAGACTGGAGGAACGGATGCGAACAACGATGGAATAGCCGATGGGGCAATAGACCCAGTGACCGGTATTCCAACATCAGCAGGTGCTGGAGTTGGAACACCAGTGGACACGGATGGTAACGTAGGCGAGAACCTACCAGACTTCCTGGACACTGATTCCGATGACGACGGCTGTTCGGATGCGAACGAATACTACGGAAACGACACGGCCGATGGTGGTGACGGAGGACAATATGGAGTGGATCCAGCAGTGGTGAATGCAGATGGAACCGTATCGGCAGCAAGTTACCCGGCAACGGGAGCGGACACCGATGGCGGAGGCACGGCCGACTATCAAGAAGTTGGGCCAGACCCAGATGCTGATGGCGTGGCGAATGCCTGTGACCCGGACGACGATGGCGACGGGAACCCGGACACTACGGACCCCAACCCACAAGTACCGACAGCTGAAGACGACACGGCCACGGCCACGGTCGGAACGGCAGAGACTATAGACATACTAGGCAACGACGACTACCTGCCGGA
>CANMCF010000085.1 GCA_947496215.1 uncultured Bizionia sp. | reverse complement strand
AATGTCGTAAACAACCCAGACATTGTAGACTTGTCTGATCAGTCCCATTGTGATAGTTATACCTTGCCTACTATAGTGGGTAGCAATTTGACGGGAAATGAAATGTACTACACCGAAACGGGAGGAACAGGAATAGCCTATGCTTCGGGAGCAGTATTGAACTATTTGGATTTCACCACCTATCCAGTGACCTTGTACATCTACGATGCTACGGGTACGACTCCAAATTGTACGGACGAGGAAGACTTTGCATTGACTCTATATCAAACGCCGATAGTTTCGGATTTGCCTGATCAGTCCCATTGTGATAGCTATGCCTTGCCAACGATAACGGGTAGCAACCTCACGGGTAACGAGATGTACTATACGGGAATTGGAGGAACAGGAATAGCCTATGCTTCGGGAACAGTGTTGAACTATGTCGACTTCGCCACCTATCCTGTGACCTTGTACATCTACGATGCTACGGGCACTATCCCAAATTGCACCGACGAACAAGACTTTGCATTGACTTTGTATCAAACGCCGGTAGTTGCCGATTTGGGAGATGTCGTCGTATGCAATGAATATGTTCTGCCAACGATAACGGGTAGCAATCTCACAGGAAATGAGATGTATTACACTGAAACTGGAGGAACGGGAACGGCCTATGCAGGAGGAGCTACTTTGTTGGAGTCCGACTTTGCTTCTTAC
>CANMCF010000084.1 GCA_947496215.1 uncultured Bizionia sp. | reverse complement strand
CGGTTACCATAGCAGATGGCACTGTTGACGAAGGCGCTGGAACGATAACGATTCCAGTTAGTATCGATGTGGCGTCAAGTGAGGACACGGTTATAGACATAGTGACTACCACGGGTACTGCGGGGACTTCGGATTACACGGAGACGATCACGACTGTGACCATCCCTGCGGGAAGCACGAGCGTTGACGTGGTGATCCCGATCACCGAGGACGCGATCGACGAGCCGGACGAGACCTTCACGGTTGACGGCACGGTTACCAGCGGAAACACGAGCAACACGGACCCGATTGGAACGGTCACGATCACGGACAACGATGCAACACCAACGGTTACCATAGCAGATGGCACTGTTGACGAAGGCGCTGGAACGATTACGATCCCAGTGACTATCGATGTCGTTTCTAGCGAGGACACGGTAATAGACATAGTGACCACGACAGGGACAGCAGGGACTTCGGATTACACGGAGACGATCACGACTGTGACCATCCCTGCGGGAAGCACGAGCGTTGACGTTGTGATCCCGATCACGGACGACGCGATCGACGAGCCGGACGAGACCTTCACGGTTGACGGCACGGTTACCAGCGGAAACACGAGCAACACGGACCCGATTGGAACGGTCACGATCACGGACAACGATGCAACACCAACGGTTACCATAGCAGATGGCACTGTTGACGAAGGCGCTGG
>CANMCF010000083.1 GCA_947496215.1 uncultured Bizionia sp. | reverse complement strand
TGCCCATGTCCGCATATTGTGGTTGCTCCACGCCATCGAGGTACCACACGAAGGTGTAACCGTCGGCAGCACTCAAGCCCGTGTCCACGCTAGGGCTGTCTATGACTTCCGTACCGTTGGTGTTGATGCACAGCAGGTAGCTGTCCTCCAAGTCGAAGGATGGCATCGGGTTCACCTGTAGGGTGATCTCCGCCGTGGCATGGCAATCCGAGCTGTCCACCATGGTCCCCGTACCGTCGTCGACCATCGTGTCGTTGTCCACCCTGACCACGATCACCTGTGGGTTGACCGTGTTGGTGTAGAGTTGTGGCAAGGCGTTGGTCGCAGCATCCGCATCCGCCTGGGTCAGATAGTAGCTCACGATGTAGCTGGCCGGGTCCTGGCCATCCAACACCAATGGGTTTTGGGTGAACAGGTCGAATTCCACCATGTCGTCCGTAGGATCCCCATCGAACTCCATGTTGTCGTCACAGACCTCGTAGAGGATCGGTTCCATGTCCGAGTTCGCCAAGGCGTCCTCGTGCACCTGAAGCTCGAAGGTCAAGCTCGTCACGTCACATCCGGTGATCGTGTTGGTGATGTTCACGTATATGGTCTGTGGGTTGCTCGTGTTGGTATAAAGGCCTGCAACCGAAAGGTCGTCGATCCCCGCTTGTGCCGAGGCCAGGTTGTCGTGGTAGGTCACCGTGAAGATCGCCGGGTCCTGTCCACTTAATATCGCATCGGTCAT
>CANMCF010000082.1 GCA_947496215.1 uncultured Bizionia sp. | reverse complement strand
GGAGAGTAGGTCGTCGCCTTTTTTAGAGAATCCTCGACATTTATTTGTCGAGGATTTTTTTTTGACCCAAACCCAAGTTAAACGGAATCTCCCCAATGAATAATTGCTCCTTATTCAACTAACAGGTCTAAATGATCAAGAACTAGCTGAGCTTGTTTGATGATTATCTACTATTAGCCACAGGTTTAATTCCCAGAAGTAGGGGCTATAATTTCAACTGCATTTTTTATTTGTCTTCTTTCTTTCGTCTGAAGCGATGGACACTGACATTATTTCATCTAATTTTTATATACAATGAAAGAAGTGTATTGTAGAAAACTTCATTTTCTGGACATTGTAATTCTCGAAATGACTTTTTGTAAGTTAAATAGACTATAAGTATGTTGAAGAATAGAGAAAAGAACAACTTTTACCTATGTTTTGTCTCTTAAAGAGGTAAACTATTCTGATAAATCATCTTTATGATTTGAAAATAGTATTGTGTAATGCAAGTCTCCTTGGGTATTTTATCCTTTTCATTCCCTTTAGGAAAGTGTTTTTGCAAGGCTATCGAGTATTCTAATTCCAATCCTGTGTTTTGATTTGGTAAAAAAGGAAGGGTAGGCAAACTCCAAAAGGGAAGAATAATATGAGCTTGGACATAAAGGAGAGCTAATGAAAATATGAAATAGGGAAAAATCCAAAAAAAACATTTCGGTTAACCACTTGTAACTGGGGGTGTTGTGCTGGTGTTTGGAAATAAAGTAAA
>CANMCF010000081.1 GCA_947496215.1 uncultured Bizionia sp. | reverse complement strand
TGGACGCGGACTACTACGAGAACAACGACGGGATCACGTCCTTCGACCTGACGGTCGAGGACATCGAGATCACGGGGGCGGCCAACGCGAGTTGGATCGTGAGCTACTACGAGACGCAGGCGGATGCCCAGGCAGGCACCAACGCGATAGCGGACCCGACGAACTATGTGAACACGGCCACGCCACAGACGCTCTACGTGAGCGTGACGGATGCGGACACGGGCTGTAGCTCCTACACCACGGTGACCATCCGTGTGCTTCCCAACCCATCGCCAGGGCCGGATCCGACGGATCTGGAACTGTGTGACGACGTGGACATCGTGGGGCCGAACGATCTCTTGGAGACCTTCGACTTGACACAGAACGAAGCCTACGTCATCAATGGGGAGCTTGGAGTGACGACGAGCTACTACACGAACCAGGAGGATGCGATCACGGGTACCAATGCGATAGCGGATCCGACGATGCACGTCAACGAGGACCCTGCCAATCCGGGTACGGCGATCACGCCGCAGACCATCTACGTGAGGGTGACCAACGGGGACGACCCCACGGGACTCAACGGTACGGGCTGCTACACCTTGGTGAACTTCGATGTGATCGTGAACCCGTTGCCGGTGGTGACCCCGGTGGACGACTACACGCATTGCGAACTTAACACGGACGGGATCTACGAAGGCTTCGACTTCACGACCATGACCGATGCGATATTAAGTGGACAGGACCCGGCGATCTTCACGGTGACCTACCACGACAACCTGGCCTCGGCACA
>CANMCF010000080.1 GCA_947496215.1 uncultured Bizionia sp. | reverse complement strand
TGTTCCTTTATTTTTTTAATTTTAGAGAAAATAAATTATAAAATAAAGCACACAACATGGTATATGAGTCATAGCACACTTTGGGATGCAACGACTCATATACTTAACGTTGACAAACATTAGTAGAAACTACCAAATACCATTTATGAAAAAAATAATTATAGTAATAATATTCTTTTCTTTTTATACAAATATAAAAGCACAAGAGATAGAAACAATTATTAAAGGCTGGACTTCATATTCTCAATCAATAGATGTATCAAAACTAGAAAGTTTAGAGTTTAAGATCTCTGCATTTTTGAGAAAAGAAAATAATAGAAAATCAGGAAAATCAGCACTATGGGTAAGGGTTGATAAAAAAAATAAGACATCAGGGTTTTTTAGAAATGATGTGTATAATGATAATTTGGTTGTTTCAAATAAATGGAAAAAGTTTGAAATAGAAGGTGTTATTGACAAAGATGCTCAAAACTTATATTTTGGTGCATTCTGTCAAGGGAATGGAGATTTTTATTTTGATGATTTCAAACTTGAAATCAAATCCAAAAATGGAGAATGGAAAAATGTTAAGATTGACAATTTTGATTTTGAAGAAAATAAATCAAATGATATTTGGAATGAAGGAATTCATATTAATAGGATAAACAAAGTTAAAAACTTTGATATTAAATATTCAAAAGAAAAACCATTTAACGGAAAGCAATCTTTGTTTATAAAGGGGGCTAATATAATTGGGAATAACCAAAATGGAAAATTTGTAAATGTTAATAACGTAAAACTTTATTATGA
>CANMCF010000079.1 GCA_947496215.1 uncultured Bizionia sp. | reverse complement strand
CAACTACACGCATCACTTGACACAGGCAGATGCCCTAAACAACGTCAATGCAGTCACCCCGTCCCCCTTTACCAACACGACCAACCCACAAACCATCCATGTGAGGATTGAAAATGCAACGACAGGATGCTTCCGTACCGCCGAATACGTATTGGACGTCACAGCCACGGACATTGGAGATGCGGGGTTGCACGAATGCGACGATGATTACGATGGCTTCACCGAATTCACCCTTTCGGATGCCGACGCCAGCATCTTGGCTTCATTGCCCGCAGGGCTGAACGTGGACTACTATGCCACTGCCAACGATGCACAACTGGAAATCAACCAACTACCTGACAACTACACCAATACCACAGCCTTCGTACAAACGATTTTCATACGTGTCGAAAATAACAACGAATGCTTTGGGATCGCCAACATGGAGATCACCGTGGATCCCATTCCGGAGAACAACGCCGTGGACGACGTCGCGATATGCAGCGACACCCCGAATACCACCAACATCGATCTGACTCAATTCGATGCACAGGTCTTGGGTACGCAGAATGCAGCGGACTTCACCATAGCCTATTATGAAACACAAGCAGATGCGGACAACAACGTCAACGCATTGACAAGCCCATATGCCAATGTGAGCAACCCACAAATGCTGTTTGTCAGGGTCACCAACAATGCCAATGGATGCTACATCACCGACATCAATTTCAGCTTCACCATAAATGTGAACCCGACCGTGGTGGATCCAACGCCATTGGAGATTTGTGACGATGGAACACCAGATGGCATCAATGCATTCGATTTGAC
>CANMCF010000078.1 GCA_947496215.1 uncultured Bizionia sp. | reverse complement strand
ATTACACTGAAACTGGAGGAACGGGAACGGCCTATGCAGGAGGAGCTACTTTGTTGGAGTCCGACTTTGCTTCTTACCCGGTAACCCTATACATCTACGACGCCACGGGAACAACCCCAAATTGTACGGATGAACAAGACTTTGCATTGATCATAAGTAATTCTCCTACAGCGTTTTCCACTCCAGACATAGAACAGTGCGACGATGATTTGAACGGATCAGAGATTTTTGATTTGACATCAAATGAAAGCGTAACGATCAACGGTCAATCCAATGTAGTCGTAACTTACCATTTGAATTTGATCGATGCTCAATCGGGAACTTCGGAGATAGTGCCTGCTAATGCATATCAAAACATTGCTAACCCTGAAACGATATACGTAAGAATAGAGGGTTCAACATTGGATTGTTACGATACGACTTCCTTTGACATAATAATGAATAGCACGGGAGCCGTATCCACCCCCTCTCCATTGCAGTATTGTGATCCAGACAGTGATGGTTTTGGGGGCTTTACCTTGACGGATGCAGATATGGAAGTAGCAACGGGAGCAGGATTGAGCATTACCTATCACGAGACTATGGCCGATGCCAACAACAACGTGAACGCGCTCACAAGTCCCTACAACAACATCGTTGCTGATGCCCAAGTCATCTATGTTCGTGTTGAGGACTATGTGACTTACTGTTTCAACGTCGTGTTGTTGGATCTGATCGTCCATCCGACGCCACAGATCACGGATCCCACGCCCTTGGAGGTGTGCGACGACGATGCTGATGGCTTCGCGAGCTTCGATCTGCCTACCAAGGAACCTGAGATACTCAATGCCTTGGATGGGGATGCGACC
>CANMCF010000077.1 GCA_947496215.1 uncultured Bizionia sp. | reverse complement strand
TTTTCTACCAATTTGTTATAAGCCTCCACCGCTTCCACGAACTCGAACTTCGCAAAGTGCTTGTCGGCCTTTTTGGTAGCCTTGTTTTGAGCGGTCACACTCAAACCACCCAAAAGGACTAGTGCTATAATTAATGTTATGTTTTTCATCTGATGATTTTTATCTTTAGTTGTACGATTAGAAATAACGTGGTGATCTCGATACCTTTCTTGGCAGGAAGATGTCAAAGTTGATGAATATCTCGTGTGATGAGTTCGTCGCCACGTTCAACTCGGATTCTATGCTATCGTAGGCATATCCTATCCTTAGGTTTGGGGATACCATAAAGTTGATCATTCCACTGAATGAATCGTCCAAACGATAACCTCCTCCTATCTCCACGACATTGTACATGAACAGGTTCAGGTTCAAATCGTAACTCACCGGGGCATCGAATGCAAGCTTTGCCAAGGCGTGTGGCTTCAATTTGAAGTTCTCCGATAGGTCAAACACGTAGCCAGCCGCTGCGAACAAGTGTTCCGTCTCGGATCCTATCTTGGTGCCATTGACATCCAAGTGCGTCCCATTTAATATGTTAGGCATAGAGGCCGAGATGTAGTACTTGCTGGGCTTGTAGAAGTAGACTCCAGCCCCCACGTTCGGGGTTACCGTGTCCACGTTCTCCGAAAAGAAACTGTCTCCGGAATCGATAAGGTCCAAACCTACCAAACCGATGTCGTGGAACGTCGCTCCCGCCTTCAAACCGAAGGCCAACTTCGTCCCTCCCAAAGGAAGGGTATATGAGAAGTCCACATAGGCATTGGTCTCGTTTACCGGACCGATCTCATCGTTTATCAATGAGAAGCCCAACCCCACTTGTTC
>CANMCF010000076.1 GCA_947496215.1 uncultured Bizionia sp. | reverse complement strand
AATCTACAAGGTTAGAGACTAATTTAGTGTAAACCCTAATCTTTAACTTGTGTAAACCATGTCCCTTAACGAACATTTGAAAAAACTAATTCTAATTTCTAATTTATTCTTTCTTTTAGCAAGTTGTTCGCCAAAATCGGAGAATACTATTTCGGAAATGGAATTACTAAACGATATTTTTATTGAGTTAGTGGGAACTGAATATTATTATGAAAAACTTCCAATTCCACCAATGCCGTTAGAATATGCGGAAAACAAACAAGATTCATTAAACTACCTAATTGGGAAAGAAAAGTTTGACAAGGCATTTGACAACCCTAAATTGGAAACAGCGGACTTGATAATAGGCATTGAGCCATATCATCTAAATCCAAAAAGAGAATTTAAGGATTGGTATTCTGAAGATTCGTCATTCCTTAGAATGCATTACAAAGACTCTCTTCATTCAAAAGATTTTGATAACCTTTTAATTCAATTGATAGACAGTACTAAATTTGAAAAGGGGAAATTGGAATTGAACAAATTATATGAAAGAGGACGATATATCATTAAAGATTTAGGACAGCTAGAAAAAGAAAAAAAAGAATATTGGAATAGTTCTGAATACAGATACGTCGCATCAATTCGGTTCTCAGATTTTAAAATAAACCAAAGGAATGATAGGGCTATTTTCTACTTTGATTTTTTATGTGGTAGTTTATGCGGTTCAGGAGAAATAATATTCTGTATTAAAGAAAATGGAAAATGGAAAATTGTGGATAGAAATATGCTCTGGGTGTCATAAATACTACTACTAACAATGGCTCCTATGAAAAGCCCTAGTCCAGTTCTCTAAAGAGAATTAATATTTTGTTTTTTTGCTTAAACCACCTTTTTTTTCT
>CANMCF010000075.1 GCA_947496215.1 uncultured Bizionia sp. | reverse complement strand
GGGGGTACCTATACCATAAACGTCTATGATGACGAAGGTTGCATAGGTAGTACCCTGACAGCAATCGTCATTGATCCTTACATAGATTTGGATACTGTGAATGTGACTGTGGACAATGCAATCACTTGTACCAACCTCGAAGACATCACAGTTTCCGTAACCACTATTGGAGGTACACCTACCAATGTGCAATATACGGTTGAAGACGTGGATGGAACTGTGATTGGAGGTGTTTACAGCAGCACCAATGCCACAGGGACATTTACAGGATTGGACATAGGGAACTACATAATTACCGTTGAGAACCTGGATAGTGGATGTAGCCTTCAAACGGTACATTATGTGAATGATCCCAATACATTTGACATCGATGTGGATTCAGTAGTCGATGTTACTTGTTTCGATGATACGGATGGTAGCGTCAACATTACCTTCATAGATCAAGTTGTCACGGCAACCGATCCAGACGACGCTGGTCCGTTCAGTTATACGATAGATGATGATCAAGGTAACTTGATTACTTCGGGTACGACGACTAATGCAGGTCCAATCAACATCACTGGTTTGGCTGGTGGTACATATACAGTCAGTGCCACATTGACCAATAGTCCTTTCTGTTCGGTAAGTAGGAACTTTACCATTACACGACCTACGGCTGCTTTGGATCTTACGGCTTCGGAAACTTCCAACGTCACATGTACGAACGATCAAGGTTCCATCGTGGCAGTTGCCACAGGAGGATGGAGTTCCACCTATGCATATGAATTGGAATTGTTAGGAGCAGTTGTTGAGACTAACACAAATGGTACCTTTACAGACCTTGCAGCAGGTGTGTATACTGTAAATGTAAGTGATACCGAAGGATGTATAGTATCCGAGACCGTCACTTTACTAATACCGACGCC
>CANMCF010000074.1 GCA_947496215.1 uncultured Bizionia sp. | reverse complement strand
ATGGATCATTCTCAAAAGTTGTGGGAGGATTGAGATAAGATTGTGATCTTTGCAAAAAAACATCGATTGGATCCATACATTGACTTACTGAAGGTTCTTTTACCAGAATTACTAATTACGCATTTTGATATTGTAAAACACCATACAGACAAAGATATTCTTCATCTGTATTTTGAGGAGAAAAAGGATGTTCCACAAGAACTTTCGTCTGATATAATTATCTCTCACGGATTTCATAAAGAGATTACAATTCAGGACTTTCCAATTCGAGGCAAACAAGTTTATCTTCATGTCAAACGTCGTCGTTGGCTGGACAAGAAGACTAAAGCAATAGCTCAAAGAGATTGGAGTTTAGTAGCACAGGGGACTCGTATGACCGTAGAGTTTGCTGCTTTTTTAAAAGTACTTAATAACTACCAAAGCCAATGATTGTCACACCATTGGTGATTTTTACGGAGTCAAAGGGAAAAAGCTACAACGCCAATATCGAGATTACTTAAGTGGATTTAAGGAGTGGGAAGATAAGTCCCACGCCAAAGAATGGCTGGTTTTCCCTGAAAACATCGGCAAACGTTTATCAATTGATGAAACTGCGCTGTCTAAAGGAGAGCTCTATACGATCATTACCAATAAAAGTGCTAAAGGTAAGAAAGGAGCTATTGTAGCTATACTGGCAGGAACTAAAGTAGAACCTATCATAGAACAATTACTTAAAATTCCAAAATCACTTAGAGATAAAGTAAAAGAGATTACTCTAGACATGGCTAACTCTATGAAAATGATTGCTAGGAAATGTTTTACTAAAGCCATACAGGTTACAGATCGTTTTCACGTCCAGAAACTCGCCTTAGAAGCTTTACAAGATATCAGAATAAAACATCGTTGGAAAGCCATAGATCAGGAAAACGAATTAATCAGA
>CANMCF010000073.1 GCA_947496215.1 uncultured Bizionia sp. | reverse complement strand
TTGCAATGCAACCTCTTCCTGAATTTACTTGAATCGTATATGTTCCAACCGATAGGCCTGTGAAGACATTCGAGTTTTGTGGACCAACAGTTATTGGTGCCGTTATCTCATAGGTATAGATAGGGTTGTCATTGCTGGCTGGCAAGTTCACCGTTATGACACCTTCATTGCCTCCATTGCAATTCACGTTTTCCACTGTTGTGGTGAATGTCACTGGTGTCGCTGGCGACAATGTAACTGTGGCATCCAATGTACATGTAGTTGTCACATCTGTCATCGTTACCGTATATGTTCCTGAAGGTACTCCAGAAAATACATTTCCTGTCAAAACTATGGAGCCAGGATTAGGGCTTATCGCATAAGTATAAGTGCCTGTCCCTCCAGAAGCAGCCACCGTGATTTCTCCATCATCATCCGCACAAGTAGGCAACGCTGTTATTGTTGGTGTCAATCCCAATGGGGATTCTATGGTCACACTGACCAAATTCCCACAACCATTGGCATCATTTACTTCTACCGTATGAGTTCCTGATGACAGGTTGGATATCGTGAATGGTGCCACCATCGTTTGAAAAGCACCTCCATCGATACTATAACTATGTGGGGCTATCCCTGCTGTCGTCAATGACACATCTATTGTAAAGGCGCCTTCGACTGCTGTACACTGATTGTTCAATACTGCCGAGATTACCGGTGTTGGATCCATTGGCAACACTATTACAGGAGTCGATACTATACATCCGTAGGCATCCAGGACATGAACGTAATAACTTCCTGCATTCGCATTGAATGTGCTATTGGTAGCCCAAGCCGGATCCGTAGCCAATGGGGATCCAGGTGTGGTCGTCATTTGATATTGATATGGGGCCGTACCATTTTGAGCTATGGCACTGATTACCCCCGAATTCAAGTTGCAATTAGCGTTTTGATCAA
>CANMCF010000072.1 GCA_947496215.1 uncultured Bizionia sp. | reverse complement strand
AATAACCTTATTCTTCTCTTTGGTTCTTTATGATTAATTTATCTAATTTAATGAAAGGCTAAGTTAAGATGTATAACCGCAATTACGGCGGATTCGACTACGTCCGAATCCACTCGGAATTGCGAGCGTCAGTGCCAAACCGAATATTAACGCATATAAACCCGTAACTGACGGTTATACGAGACCGTTGTAGTGCATTTGAGAGCAACTAATGAAAATTAAAAGAATAATATTAATAATGGGATTTTTAAGCAGCGTTTTGGGATTTAGTCAAAACAACAATCTGATTGAACTGACTTCTAAACAAGACTCTGAAGAAGGTTGGAATGACCTAATTCTGACCATAACAGAAAAGGAGAAATTAGACAATGGGTTTTGGAGTTTGACTTGTAAAGCAAAATATGAAAACCAAATTGTCGGACTGAAAATCAACATTGCGGACGGAATTCCAGCAGGAATTGTGAACGAAGAAATTGATAATACAAGTTTTGCCTCAAAAGGAGTTGAAATTTACTCAATCGGAAAAGAAAGTGATAAACTAATTGAGGTTATTTCAAAACTTTATGGACAACCAATAAAATCGAAATTTACAAGCGAAAAACTAACATTTACTGCTTTCCCATTAAATAAAGAGAAAGCAATATTAGAAAATGGACGATTTCATTTTAAACTATTTTTTGACGAAAATGAAGAACGGAATTTATACGCAGAGATATTCCTAAATCCTGACTTAAAAAACGGAACAATTGAATTGAATGAAAAGGATGAAGAATATCGAACGAATATTGTGAAATTATTATCTGAAAAATAAAAAAACGCACTACAACAAAGAACTGAGGTTAAAAACAAGTAAAATACACTAATTTTTAGCCAACGTACTTCTGTAATTGTCATCATAAGGGACACCATTTTTAACTATTGAAAAAGCTTGCTTTAGTAGTTTGTTACATACAGCTATCAATGCGA
>CANMCF010000071.1 GCA_947496215.1 uncultured Bizionia sp. | reverse complement strand
ACGGTAGTGTTTATTATGATCTCTATTGCAGCATTTGCATCCCCATTACATAAGATAGGCTCTATCTGTGTCACCGAGGTTATTTCTGGCATTGAAATGGGGGCTACTGTATTCTCCGTAGATTCAGCAGTACAGCCTTGTGCGTCTGTCACTTGAAATTGATATGTGCCATCAGTGGCCGTCGTATAGGTAAAAGGAGTCGTAGCTGCTCCCAATGGAGTGTATGCACCTCCATTGATGGACACCTCATAGGTGTATGGAGCATAACCGCCATCTATGGTTCCAGTAATTATTGCGTCTGGTGTTGCGGTACAATCCAAATCTTTCGTCAAGACCGTATTCACCCTCAATTGTGGTTCTATGGTCTCCGCTGGCAAAGTCACCGTACAACCAAAGGCATCTCTTACGGTTATCGTATAGGTTCCTGGTATCAAATCATCAAAAACATTGCTCGATTGAAAAGGGCCGCCATTTATGCTATATTCATATGGTGCTTGTCCTCCGGAGGCATTGACTTCCAATGTAGCCTCATTGGTGGCATCATAGCAAAGATCCGATGTAGGACTTATCGTAGCCGTAGGTGGTGTTGGCGAATCCAACGTAAGCGTTGTCGATTCCATACATCCAAAGGCATCGGTAACTTGTACGGTATAGACTCCAGCTGCCACGTCAGTCAAAATCCCATTTCCAGGGAAATCGGTAACGGTAAACGGTGAAACCGTATCGATCAATTGGAAAGAATAGCCTGGTGTACCTCCTGTTGCAGTAGCTGTAACGGTAGCACCTCCTGTACATTGTACTGGGGTATTGGTGACATTGATCACCATCGGATCCGGAGAACCGATGACTTGCGTGAAAGAAAAAAGGCAAGTATCGGGTGAGTCATCATACCGTATCTGTATGTCGTAAGTTCCATCTGCCAAACCTGTAATGGTGTGGGGAGATGTCATTTGAGTAACCCATGCTCCTCCATTTACAGAATACTGAAAGCCCAATGCCGGATCGAAATTTTG
>CANMCF010000070.1 GCA_947496215.1 uncultured Bizionia sp. | reverse complement strand
CAACCCGAGATGGTCTCCTCGGCTTCCGCATAGTAAGTGTACGTCCCGATGGCCGTATCCAATGGCGTATAGGTCAACCCTGTTGCCAACACAGCTCCTCCTGTGGCCGTAGCGTACCAATTCACGTCATCTCCCAATGAAGGTGGATTCGGCAATACGACACTCAGATTCGGGGTTGCACTTCCAAAGCAAATGCTTGGATCGTTGGCAGTCGTTGGGGGATCTATCACTGGGCAATCACAATTTGGAGCCGTCACCACCAAAGTGTCCTGACAAGTCCCATTGATAGCACTTGTTGCCGTGATCGTTATGTCTGTTCCAGAGGTTATTCCCGTTATCGTATTCCCAGAGACCGTACCTGAAGTAGTTGTGATTACGGCTCCCGCCGGTGTCACAGAAAAGACAACGTCATAGGTCAACAAGTCCGCAGCACAAGTGCTGGACACAAAGTTAAGTACCGGTGTCTGATCCAAGGTTATCGTGGCCGTACTCACCGAATTGGAACAAGGTGAAACACCCGTAACCGTATAGTCGAAAGTACTCGTGACTGCACCAACCGCTGGGGTGAAGCTCCCGACTCCCGCATTGAAGACTCCTCCAGATCCAGAAGTTTGCGTCCAGGTCCCACCAGCATCCTCTCCTGTTATCAAGCTAAACAAATCAATTGTCGTCGTACTATCATCACAAATTGTCACTCCGCCAGAGGTTCCTGCTTCAGCTGGTGTTTCTATCGTTAATGTCACAGGTATTCTAATACTGGCACAACCCGAGATGGTCTCCTCGGCTTCCGCATAGTAAGTGTACGTCCCGATGGCCGTATCCAATGGCGTATAGGTCAACCCTGTTGCCAACACAGCTCCTCCTGTGGCCGTAGCGTACCAATTCACCTCATCTCCCAATGAAGGTGGATTCGGCAATACGACACTCAGATTCGGGGTTGCACTTCCAAAGCAAATGCTCGGATCGTTGGGAGTCGTTGGGGGATCTATCATTGGACAAGCACAATTTGGAGCCGTCAC
>CANMCF010000069.1 GCA_947496215.1 uncultured Bizionia sp. | reverse complement strand
GGTTTAAGTAAAAAAATAAAATATTAATTATCTTTAAAGAATTGGACTAGGGCTTTTCATAGGAGCCATTGTTGTAAAACGTTTTTTTAACTCTTTTTTGGAAACATAATTTTCAATTCATTTAGTGAACAAGGTTTATTTCCAACATTTTTTCCAACAGCAAAATTCTCAAATTTCAGTTCTTTACTGTCAGTAATTTTCTGTAAATAATCAGTTTCAAAGCCTAACTGTTGTAATTTGTCTTTTCCTATTTTGACATTCTCAATTTTGTCTAAAAAATAGTTGGCATATATCTGTACTCTAATTAGTCTTTCTTTTTCGTAAATGTTCGGACTTTCTGGTAATATTGATTCCGAGAATTCAATAGCTTTCTCAAAATCTCCATTAAACAACAATGTTGAAGCAATATCAGCTTTTAAGACAAATGAATCAGGATAGTTATCTAAAATTCTTTTTTCGATTTCTAAAGCTCCTTTAAAGTCTCCCATAAACATAAGACCTTGAGATTTTAAATAGAGAGCTTTAAAATTTAGTGAATCTCTTTTTAAGCATTCTTCAAGAAGATTCATTATTTCAAAAAGATTTGGATTAGAAATGGTTTTTGAGTGAGCTAAACGAAAATATAATTCTGCATTATTTGGATTTTCGTTTATTAAGGTATTCAATAGCTTATTTGCACTTTGAAAGTCATTTAATTCTTGATAATTGGTTACTTCTTTCAATTGAGAATTCACATCAATACTCTGATATTCATTACCGTTTTTCCCCTTACAAGAACAAAGTAAAATGGTCAGAATTATAATTGCTATTTGTTTTGTCATTCGTTTTTTTAAAAATGTTTTACAACGTTTAGGCTATGGTTAGTACGGGAATTAAAATTACTGAATTTCCGATTAAGCACTTAGCCAAAACTTTTTATTTTGTTTTATCTTTTCTGTTATAAAGCCAAATCAAAAGATTTGGCGGACTTGGTTAAAAAGCACTGAACTTTTGGTTTAGCACCAAAACCCGTATTAATTATAGCATCGATGAAAAAGCAGTAAGTCGAGTATCTTTAAGATTCACAAAAACATCAAAGACATGAGCACT
>CANMCF010000068.1 GCA_947496215.1 uncultured Bizionia sp. | reverse complement strand
AAATGAGAAAGATTACCTTATTGTTAATTTTACTTTCATTTAGTTACTCGCTTAGCGCGCAAACTTATTTGCAAGAAAATTTTGACACAGCAATTCCGGCTACATGGACAGTCACCGATGGAGGAGCAGCCACGGGAGATTCATGGATCTCTGGGCAACAAGGAGGAACAAACAGTTTGGATGGCACCAATGGTGCTCTCGTAAATAGTGATGCCAATGGAAATGGCACATTGCTGTTGGAAACATTGACTTCACCGGTCTTCGACACCACTGGGGCCGTTGGCCTATTTTTGGATTTCGACCAGTTCTACCGAAATGGAGGCAACGATACGGCCAAGGTGGAAGTCTACAATGGATCGAGTTGGGTGGAAGTATTGGATCAAATCGCAACAGCAGGTGCGTTTAACAATCCAGACCAACAACACATAGACATTACCACTTATTCCAATGCAAACATGCAGATTCGTTTCATATACGACGATGCAGACATCTGGGCTTGGTATTGGATGGTGGACAACGTTCACGTCTACAACTCGCTTTGCGACATCCCTACTGCCTTGGCGACAAACAACGTTGCTGGAACAACGGCAGACGTCACTTGGGATGCAGGAACCATAACAGCTTGGGAATATGTAGTGCAGGCAGCAGGAACGGGAGAGCCTACCGGCAATGGTACGGCAACGGCAACAAACACGGTAAACCTTTCAGGGTTGACCTACTCGACGGATTACGAGGTATATGTGAGATCCGATTGCAGTGGCGCATTCAGCAACTGGGTTGGCCCATTGAACTTCACCACGACGGTACAGGTAGACTTTACGGTTGATTGTGCAGTAGGAGCCCAAACGGTAAACTATTGCTATGAGAACAACGATTCCAACGTCTTTACCTTCACAAGTACAGACGGGTCGGCCTTGAGTCTGACCATAAATGCAGGACAAGTAGAAAACAACTGGGATGAATTGGTGGTCACCGATAGCGATGGCACCACAGATCTAAATGCAGGGACACCTTATGGAAATGCAGGGGACGTCTCAGGCATAACCTATCAATCCTCGGGAGATACGATCTCCTTCACCATAAACTCAGATGGATCAGGAAGCTGTTCTACGAATGGCTATACTCCATTTGA
>CANMCF010000067.1 GCA_947496215.1 uncultured Bizionia sp. | reverse complement strand
TATCCTGAAAAAGTTGATAAATTAATAGCAATAGGCGCAAACATAAATCCACAAGGCTTAAAGGGCTTGGAAGGAATGATTAATACAATTGATGAACTTGAAAAAAACAATCAAGAAAATAAAAATGACCTTTCTTTATCTCTTTATAGATTAATGGCTAATTACCCAAAATTAGAATATTCTGATTTAAATAAGATTGAGTCTGAAACTTTGATTATGGCTGGAGATCACGATGAAATTAAAAATACCCATACTATCAATATGTATGAAGCTATTAAAAAATCCCAATTAGCGATTTTACCAAATGAAACCCATTATTTCCCTGAAGAAAACCCAAAGTTTTTCAATGAATTAGCTTTGAGATTTTTGAAAAAAAAATAACAATTTGTCAACAAAGAACCCCCGCTCCCGCTAGTATTTACTAGTGGCGTTTCGGACAAGAGCAATACTAGAAATACGTAGGAGTATGTATTCTTAATTGGTGAAAGATTTACTACTTTTGGAGGAGCCGTAAAAAGCAATCTAGGTTTTATGGTTTTTAGTAAACGTTACTTCCCTACATTTTATACGTTTGCTTGTATATAGATAATATTTAAACGAGGCATAAGGAATATAAATGTAATGCACTTATATAATAGTTGTACGCAAGCTAAAACAGAACCGAATTGAAATACACCTTTCTTATTTTAATACTAACTTTAATTTCGTTGAATACGTTTGGACAAAATTATGAGCGAACTTATTTAAGACACGACCATAATTATAGTACGACATACTCATACGGCATAACTGAAATAACGATTCATTCGGACTCTACTTTCACTTGGAAAAGTTGGAGCGTTAATAGCAAAAAGGAATGGAAAACCTATAAAGAATATAAACCTGAAATTAGTAATGGGAAAATTACTCGGAATGGCGAATATTATATCCTGACTGAATATCGGAATGGAAACAAAACTGACTTTAGCTGGACTGTAAAACTCAATGACAAACGACTGAATTTTTACTATCCGAATAAAAAAGAGAAGCTAAAAATAAGTGCTAAATATAAACGGATTTGACAAAGTGGAATTAAAGCCAGCGTACAACAAAGAACTGAGTTAAAAAACAAGCAATTTCAAGCTAATTTTGATACAAAGTTCTCATCATAGGGCAATCCACT
>CANMCF010000066.1 GCA_947496215.1 uncultured Bizionia sp. | reverse complement strand
CAAAGAAACCTAAAAATACGTTTCTATAGAATACTTTCCAAACCCCATTGCCGATATCTTCAATAGCGATATGTTTTCCTTTCAAGGCAGCCGATACATATACCCAATAGTATGACTTCCATCTCACAGCTCCGCTTTTGGTTACTTTAAGGGTTTTATATTTAGAATCGTAGTCAAATTCAGGTGTTTTTTCAGGGAATGGTCTATTTGAAAAATCATGAACACCTGCAGGTGTTTTCATATCTAAAGCTTCATGTGGTCTTATGTTGTTGTATTGTTTCACAAAGTGATTTAAACGTCTTTGTTGAGCTTTTAAATCAAAGGCTGAAGGGTTAGCACAAGCAGCTTTTAAATCACGATGCATGCGTTCATGTCTGCCATTTTGTTGTGGTTGTCCAGGATCAGAGAAAACAGGCGTAATACCGAGTTCAATAAACCAATAGGAGAGTTGAGTGAATCTTTGGATTGCACGGACTGAACCGAAGGGGCTCCCGTTATCGGTGTGTAATTGTTTGGGTATGCCATATATTCTGAAAACCCTTTTGAACTCTGCCTTTGCAGATTTCAGATTTTCATTATAATGCCCTTTTGCAGTAAAGAGGAAGCGGCTTTTCGAATCAGCAATGGTTAGTGGGTGACAGTATGTTTTGTTGCCCATGAGAAACTTGCCCTTATAGTCGGCACTCCATACTTCATTGCACGATTTCGGGTCGAAGATGGGGTGTGTTGGTTTGACTCTCCGCAATCTTTTTTGAGGACATACAAAACCATTTTTCCTTAGTATGTTATGAACGGTAACCACCGAAGGGACTTCTTGTTTTGTAAATTCTTTAAACAACAATTCTCTGATTTTCTTAGCGCCCCAAAGTTTGTATTCAGCTTTTAAATTTAGAATGCTTTCAATAATGTTTTCTTTTGTCGAATTGGGATGTTTCATAGGGGCTCTAGATTGCTTTTTCAAGCCCTCAAAACCTTGTTTTTCAAACCGACTTATTAATTTATAAGCTGTAGGTCTAGAGATTTCAAAGTTTCTGCATAATTCTGTTATGGTATATTTTCCTGTTCGCCATTCACAAATAAATTCGATTTTTTGTTCCATAATTGTCGTTCTTTTCCAAGGCATGATAATTTGATTTTTGTTTCAAATTATAACTTGAAAAAG
>CANMCF010000065.1 GCA_947496215.1 uncultured Bizionia sp. | reverse complement strand
GAAGCTCGCGAAGCCATCAGCATTATCATCATCACAAATCTCCAAGGCTGTAGGGTCAGTTATTTGTGGAGTAGGATGGACGATCAGATCCAAAAAGATCACGTTGAAACATCCTGTTACTGGGTCTTCTACTCGGACATAGATGACTTGGACATCGGACACGATGTTGTTGTAGGGACTCGTAAGCGCGTTCACATTGTTGTTGGCATCGGCCATAGTCTCGTGATAGCTGATGTTCAAAGTACCCACAGGTACCACCTCCGTGTCCGCATCCGTCAAGGTGAAGACCCCGAATCCATCACTGTCTGGATCGCAATGCTCCAATGGGGATGGGGTCGAAACGGCTCCCGTGCTATTCATTATTATGTCAAAGGAAGTCGTTCCATAGCATCCCGTCAAAGTGTTTTCCACACGTGCATATATGGTCTCGGGACTTGTCGTGTTCTGATATGCGTTTGAATTCACTATCGAACCCACCCCTGTTTCAGCATCTACCAAAGTGAGATGATAGGTCACAACAACATCGGATTGACCGTTGAGCATTGTTCCATCGTTTGATGTCAAATCAAAAATTTCTGTCCCATTCAAATCATCGTCGCAGCGTTCCATGTCGGAAACTGGAAAAGCTGTTGGTGAAATATCGATGGTAACCAAAAAGCTATTTTCCACAAAACAATTGTTGGGCGTGGTTCCCGTCTCCTCATAAACGTACAATGCCGTGGTAGTTGTGATCACATCCCCTGCAAAATAAGCTATCCCCGAACCATTGACACCATCATAATAGTTCCCTGAAGTCAAGGTTGGTAAGACATAGCTGTCACAGAATTGAACATCAGATGGTGCATCGGGAGATGGTGTCACATCAATTGTAATCATGAAGTTATTCTCTACAAAACAGTTAGGAACCGTTCCTGTCTCTTCATAGACATATAATGTTGTAGTAGTTGTAATCACATCCCCAGCAAGATAAGTTCCCCCTGTACCATTGGTACCGTCATAGTAGTTCCCTGAAGTCAAGATTGGCAAGACATAACTATCACAAGATTGAACGTCAGATGGCGCATCGGGGGAAGGAACAGCTATTATCGTTAGCGTCACAGGTATTCTAATACTGGTGCAACCCGAGATGGTCTCCTCGGCTTCCGCATAGTAAGTGTACGTCCCGATGGCCGTATCCAATGGCGTATAGGTCAA
>CANMCF010000064.1 GCA_947496215.1 uncultured Bizionia sp. | reverse complement strand
TTGATATGGGGCCGTACCATTTTGAGCTATGGCACTGATTACCCCCGAATTCAAGTTGCAATTAGCGTTTTGATCAACTGACGCGGACAAATCCAAAGGAATTGCAGATTCCGTGATGTTGAAAGGAGCAGTTACCACACTACAGCCTGAATTTGGTCCTGATGTCTCAGTTATCAAAACAAAATAATTGCCGAAAGGCAAAGGTCCCAAATCATCAACCGTCAAAGATCCTCCTGCTGGAACTGTTCCAGTACCACTGATACCAGTGGTATTCAATGTCAACGAATCAAATATCTCATAGGTAATGTCCGTATCTACCCCATAAATGCTATTGACGGTAAACGAAACGTCTCCATCCGCATTTCCTGTACATGTGATGTTGTCCGAACTCACCGCACTTGTGGTCAACGTCGAGTTTGTTGGAATTGGAGTCGTTGCCGGCTCATAGTAACTACAATTCGTAGAGGCATCATAGACTATGAACGTATAAAGTACACCAGGTATAAGCCCCGTGAAGGTTGCCGTTTGACTCCCTGGGGCATCTTCTGGTATCCATGATCCTGGTGGATTCGGGTAGATAGAAATAGGTCCTTGATATATGCTGAAGAAGAAAGGTCCAGAACTACTCAAGGTCGTTCCTATACTTACAACTGCTTCTCCTCCTGTACTACAATCCACCGTTGCGTCGATCGTAATGACCAAATCGTCTGGTGGAGAGGCAACCAATGCATCTTGAATCAACACTGAACATCCATTGGAGTCAATTACATTTATTTGATATAATCCAAAGTCCACGACATCGAAGGAAACGGATGTCGTCCCCGAAGCATTGGACTCCGAATTGTCATAGCCATTTGTCCCAGTCACGAAGTAATCGTAAGGGGCCGTTCCACCTGTAACACTATCCACTATCACAGATCCTTGTGACACGCCCGTTGCCGTACAGGTAATATCGACAGTATGATATGCAACTACAATTGGATCTGGTTCGTTGATGGTGATGGTTTCCGTGTCCGTACACGATTTAGAATCGGTCAATGTGATGGTGTAGGTTCCAGCTGGCAAACCAGAGGTTTGAGTGCCATAGTCCACACCCGTGGTATCGTTGTTGACATTTATGACAAAGGCCGGTGTACCAACGGTAGTGTTTATTATGATCTCTATTGCAGCATTTGCATCCCCATTACATAAGATAGGCTCTATCTGTGTCACCGA
>CANMCF010000063.1 GCA_947496215.1 uncultured Bizionia sp. | reverse complement strand
TATTAAAAGAAAAAAAAGGTGGTTTAAGCAAAAAAACAAAATATTAATTATCTTTAGAGAACTGGACTAGGGCTTTTAATAGGAGCCATTGTTGGCAACTGTTATTTTATATTTTTTCCAAGTTTGATTAGATATGTCAAACCAGCTTCATCTTTTAATTCATTCAATTTTCTTTTGTGATTTAGATAGTCAACTCCAATATCAGTAGCTAAAGACATTGACGTTGTTAATAAATCCATATTCGTAAGATTTGGTTTTCCAACCAAAAATTTAAGCGAATTTCCAACAGGTGATAGTATTTTATAAAACCAATTTTTTCTGTCTCTAATGATTTTTTGATTTAAATCTACTAATACAGGTCTTATGGTTGTATCAACTAAATTTCTACACTCAAGATTAGCTTCTTCACTTGTTTTTGCATTTCGGATAATTTCTTTTCCTTCTTGGGAAAATTTCAACATAACTGACCAAAATTGTGGCAAGTGGTCTGATAATTTATCTCTTGCCTCTAGTATTAATTCTGGTTTAACACCTTTAGTGGCAGGAAGTACCATTTCAATTGATTTCATAGCAATTAAAGCAGCTACACTAGCGTCAGGTATGTTCTCTAATTTAGTTGTTGATAAATCGAAATCTCCAACTCCGATTAAAGGAACACTTCCGCTTTTCAATCTGTTGTGAAGTTGATGCATTCCTTCTGTTGTAACCTGTATAGGGTTTGTTTTTACTTTGTATTTATTTAGTTCTCCTTTTTTACCTTTTTCCACTAATTCTACATCGAATACTTTGTTGTCTTTAAGTAAATCTGTTTCAAAAATTGTAGGAAAAAGCTCGTGATTCCGCATACAGAATTGATGTGCAATTAAAAGATAATCTTGAGCAGTTTTTTGTTGCGCAGGCGTTAATTCTTCAAGTGGATTTTCTATAACTCTTTTATCTCCATCTATTCTCTCGAAATGCATTTTCGTCTCCTTTTCAATTGAAGTTTCGATTTTATACTTCTTTGATAATTCGATTACCAACTCAAGTTGATTAGGTAAATAAATTTTTTCGAAAAGCAATGACATCGCTGTTACCATTGATTGATTCGTCATAAAGAAGCCAGAGAGATATGCTCCCTCAAAACTTGTTAATCTTTTCGATAATTCCTTTTCTTTCATTTTAGTTTCTCATAATGTTCGTTAAGGGACATGGTTTACACAAGTTAAAGATTAGGGTTTACACTAAATTAGTCTCTAACCTTGTAGATT
>CANMCF010000062.1 GCA_947496215.1 uncultured Bizionia sp. | reverse complement strand
GAGGGTGTAAACTGAACTCTGTCTAAGATGAATTAGAATATTAATTTAACTTAGATAGAAAAATGAAAACAACAGCACAAACAGAATTAGAGAGAAAAGTGCTTGACCAATTTATGTCAGGCAAAAATCTTTTCGGCAAAGACGGTGCATTTGCTCCGATGTTAAAGAATGTAATTGAAAAAGCCCTTGAGGCTGAGATGGAAGGCCATTTGGATGAAAAAGAGCGTTCTGGGGGCAACAAGCGCAATGGCCGTGGCAAGAAAACGGTCAAGAGTGGTTTTGGCACTTTTGACATTGACACTCCCCAAGATCGCCAGAGCAATTTTGAACCCGAACTGGTAAAGAAACGTCAAACCATTCTAGCAGATAACCTTTCCGAGAAGATCATTGGTCTCTATGGTCTTGGGATGAGCTACCGAGATATATCCTCTCATATCAAAGAGATGTATGATACTGATATTTCTCACACGGTATTGAGTCAAATTACCGATCGTATCATTCCAGATGTAAAAACTTGGCAAAATCGCCCCTTAGAGCCTCTATACTGCATTGTCTGGCTCGATGCGATGCATTACAAGGTCAAAGTCGATGGCAAGATACAACACAAGGCACTCTACAATGTATTGGGTATCAACAAAGATGGCTGCAAGGAAATATTGGGAATGTACCTCTCAGAGAGCGAAGGTGCTAACTTCTGGCTTGCGGTATTGACAGATTTACAACAACGTGGGTTAGAAGACATCTTAATTGCCTGTACAGACAATCTCAAAGGCTTTACACAGGCGATACTGAGTATATATCCAAAGACACAGGTTCAGCTCTGCATCGTGCATCAAATACGGAATTCTTTGAAGTATATCGCTTCCAAGGATCAAAAGGAATTCATGAAAGACTTGAAACGTGTTTACAGGGCTACGGGTAAACAAACAGCAGAAGACGAGCTACTTCTTTTAGGAGAGAAATGGGGGGATAAATATCCTGTAGTGATTGAATCTTGGGAACGTAACTGGGAACAGCTCTCTCAATATTTTCAGTATACACAGCCCATTAGAAAGATCATCTATACAACTAATGCTGTAGAAGGGTTCCACCGCCAAGTGCGTAAGGTCACCAAAACCAAAGGAGCATTTACAAATGATATGGCACTACTCAAGCTGGTCTATCTGGTCACAAAGAACATAGAAAAGAAATGGACGGCTCCACTGCATAACTGGAGTTTGACCGTTCAACAACTTTACATTAAATTTGGAGATAGAATCCAACTGGATTTAGCAACCAATTCTATTGGGACTAGTCCCAATAGAATTGAACCATCAGACAGAGTTTAATTTACAGACCC
>CANMCF010000061.1 GCA_947496215.1 uncultured Bizionia sp. | reverse complement strand
ACCGTGTATAGTAATCTTATTTCTCTCTTTTGTTCTTTCTTGTTTATACTCTTAAAATTATAAAATGTAAACTTAAGACGTGTATAATTAATTGCTAGGTTATCGCCTACTTGGAAATTCCTTCGGAATTTTCTCGGGTTCGTATTTGTTTACTAAATTAGTTGCTTAACCGCGCAACTAACCATACACATCAACGTTGTAAGCAATTCAAGAAACCACATTAATAACTAAATGCTAGTCTATAAATACAGAGGAGGAAATTATGAGATTTTCAAAAGAGATTTAGAATCTTTAGAGAATAATTTATACTATGCTTCAAGTTCTTTAGATTTAAATGACCCTTGCGAGACAATTACTGATTCTGAAAAATTTATTAGTCAATCAAAAAGTTTTAGCCGTTTTTTAGGTTTTAAGTCAAAAGAGAATCTTAAAGTTCTAGATGAAACATATCGAGACGTTCTATCATTTGACAAAAAAATGGGAATTTATTCATTATCTCAAACCTATATAGATGAGCTATTGTGGGCACATTATGGAAATTCTCATAAAGGATTTTGTATTGAATATGAATTAGATTTATTATTAAAAAGCTATAAATCGGAGAATAAATTTTCATTTCCAATTACTTATAACAACAAACCCCCAGTAATAGGAATGATAGATGTTGCTACGAATAAAATTAACGGAATTATTAAAAAAATGGGAGGGTTTAAGTCCAAACGCTGGGCATATGAGCAGGAGTACAGAATTCTTACTGACAATTATGGCTTACATTCATACGATTATCAAGCTGTCAAGTCAATCTATTTCGGACTCAGAATGGAAGATACTCAGAGGAAAGAAATTATGAATAGATTAAAAGGTCGTGGAATTAAATATTTTCAAATAGAGCAAATTCCAACGTCCTATAAATTTCAAGTTTCCCCTGTAGAAGATATTAATGGAAATGAAATTACATATTTATGTCAAATACCTTCAGATGTAACACAATCTGAACCTATTAAATTTAAAATTATCGATAAAGATTTTTTGAAGTTTAGTGGAAAGGCAACAATAAATATTGAGTTAAATTCAATAGCAACTATTTCCGAATTGGAGTGGCTAGCTAATATAATAAGGAAGAATCTATTCATTCAAGCTGAACGAATTTTTATGTTTTATTATATAAAAAATCAAAAAGATAAAGATATGGCTTGGGCTACTTCACATTTTGAAAATGGAGGAATAAAAGTATGGGTTAATGAATATGTTGAGGTATAAGAACTGCTTACAACAAAGAACTGAGGTTAAAAACAAGTAAAATACACTAATTTTTAGCCAACATACTTCTGTAATCGTCATCATA
>CANMCF010000060.1 GCA_947496215.1 uncultured Bizionia sp. | reverse complement strand
GACCACGTATTCTTATTTGGTAAAAGATTTGTTACTTTTGGAGGAGCCATAAAAAACAATCTAGGCTTTATGGTTTTCAGTAAACGTTATTTTCTTGAATTTCATACGTTTGCTTAATGTATTATAGATAATATTAAACGAGTTATACATATAAGGAATATAAGTGCAACTAGTTGCACTTATATAATAGTTGGCAAACATTTAAGAGCAACTTAACGGAAAAGAAAATAAACTAAATTGGATAACAGCATAATCGGAATTGGAATTGCTCTAGGGGTTAGTTTCTTTATTCTTTACACAAGGAAAAAGAGATGGATGACTGAAAAAATAGTGTGGTTGATTTGTATCGGACTTTTGGCACTCGGAATATTTGGATTTTTATACTCAAAATCTGAATTTAGAGGTGACAAGGTTATGTACTTCGGATTTTGTGTTCCAATAGTTTACTGGATTTTTGACCGACTTTTTAAAAAGATTAGTGAAAACATACATAAAAGAGACTTCATTCTCTTTTTGAGATATTCGGACGAAATAAATGACGGACTTGGAGCAAAAAATCCTCACGTTAAGGATTCTGACAAATTATTTTCGTTTGGACTTTTAATAATAATTATTGGAACTCTATTAATCGGAATACAAATGATATGAAAATAAAAAACGATTTGCCAACAATGTATAACCGCAATTACGGCGGATTCAACTACGTCCGAATCCACTCGGAATTGCTAACGTCAGTGCTTAACCGAAAAACATTAACTTTAAATCCGTAACTGACGGTTATACGAGACCGTTGTACGCAATTTGAGAAATGCAGAAAACAGATGAATATATAGCGAAAAGATTAAAGTGGAAAGCTGGAAAACACAGTCTTCCAACCCAACATTCGTTCTTATTCGAAAGTTTGCCGACTGAAAACCAAAAATATTATTCGGAATTATTTAAAACCCATAATATTGGAATTCCTGTTTTAGTTTTCACTCAACCGAAAAATGACAAGTGGACTATTATTGGAACTCGGAAAATAGTTTGGGGAGAATATGACGAACTTGAAAGTCTGTCAATAAGTGAGATTAAAGAAATGCGACCTCAATCGTTAGTTGAAATTAGCAAAACTGGAAAAGCAACAAGGGAACAAGTAAAAAAAGCTGAATGGGATGAACTGACAATCACTAACCTGAATTCTGAACAGTACGTTATTCCTGCCTTTAAAGGTTCTGACTTTTTTGCGATGTGGAATATTTTATTAATGAACCGACAATTAAATCGGGAATAAAAACTGGGTGCAACAAAGAACTGAGGTTAAAAACAAGTAAAATACACTAATTTTTAGCCAACGTACTTCTGTAATCGTCATCATAAGG
>CANMCF010000059.1 GCA_947496215.1 uncultured Bizionia sp. | reverse complement strand
TCAATGCCAACGGAACGGTTACCGCAGCAGGCTACCCGGCAACGGGAGCTGATCTCGATGGCGGAGGCACGGCCGACTATCAAGAAGTTGGGCCAGACCCAGATGCGGACGGGATAGCAAATGCCTGCGACCCGGACGACGATGGCGACGGGAATCCGGACACTACGGATCCCAATCCACAGGATCCTACGGCAGTGGACGACAATGGAACGGCAACAGCAGGTGTGGCTGAGACAATACAAATATTGGGTAACGATGACTATTTGAACGATGGAGATGCGGCAAACTTAGGAACTACGACTATTGTCGATGCAGGTTCCGGCTCAGCAGCGGGAGTAGTGTCGTTCGATCCGGTAACAGGAGAAATGACATACACGCCAACATATGGAGAAGGTGGAACTACGGTAACTATAGATTATATGGTATGCAATACCGATCCTACACCAGATGTTTGTGATACGGCTACGGTAACGATAATGGTGGCTATAGGAGATGAAGATGGAGACGGGGTATTGGATAATATGGACATATGTCCTGGGTTTGACGACAATGCGGACAATGATATGGATAGCGTGCCAGATGGGTGTGATCAAGATGATGACAATGATGGGATTGCTGATGTAACAGAATGTGGAGCACTGAATGAAATAGTGTTGGATTGGACGACCTTGGGATTAGATCCACAGATAGCAGCAGCAGGGGGGCAATTAATTACGGACATAGGAACTACCTTGGGAATACCTGAATTGATAGGAGTGGACATTACGGTCTCTTATTTATATGATGGAGTAGGGACAGCATTGTTCTCTGCTAACGGTTTAGACCAGACAGGAGCAGTAGGTCCAGATATAGGAGCCAACTTCTATACTCAAGAAGGGACGGTGACTTTTACATTGAGTTCTCCTTACTATCTTAAGGTAACCAATGGAAGTGGACGCCTATTTACAGGTGAATCTGTAACATATGGACCAGCTATTTCTGGTTCTATTGTTGGTGATATGACACCATTGGCACCAGCTACATTGGCAGATATTGTAATTACTGATGATTCAATATTCAATCCTTCTTATGCTCCATTGTTGGATACGACAGATAGGCCTCAATGGCATAGTAGTAGTCCAATTTCTACCGTAACCTATACAATGGATGGAGGTAATGGAGAAGGAGGTAGATTCGCTCTATTGTACTATACGGATAATTGTGATTTTGATGGGGATGGGATAGCAAATAATTTAGATTTGGATAGTGATAATGATGGAATATATGATGTGATAGAAGCAGGCGGAACCGATGCAGATGGAAATGGAATTGCTGATGGAGTCCCAAATGGTACTACAGGGATTCCTGCAACAGCAGGAGCAGGCCTAACACCTACGGATAGTGGAGCAACAGTTGGAACACCAGACTTCTTGGATGTGGACAGTGATGACGACGGCTGTTCGGATGCGAACGAATACTACGGAAACGACAC
>CANMCF010000058.1 GCA_947496215.1 uncultured Bizionia sp. | reverse complement strand
AGTGGATTGCCCTATGATGAGAACTTTGTATCAAAATTAGCTTGAAATTGCTTGTTTTTTAACTCAGTTCTTTGTTGCCAGTAGTTATTATCAGTTTTTTCCATATTTTCTAAATGCTTGTATTGTTTGGTAATATCCATAACCAATAAATATTCTACCAATGAATAATATAATATAACCCCAAATATAGTTGTCAATTCCAAAAGGTTTAAAGTTCCAAAATGCAATATTTAAGAATTGTAGAAAATACTTAATAAAGTCGCCTAACCCTTCCCAAGTTGGTTTAAAATAAAGTACATCTTGAATTGTCCATAAAAATAAAAGATAAAATATTAGAGTTGTAATTATTGTAAAACCTAAACCTCTTGACCAACTTGTTCCAAATTTATTCGAAAATTGGTTAAATGTCAAAATTATTCTGTCTTCTAAACTTTTTTCATCAGTTTTCAGACTTTCTAATTCATTTTTATATGTAATCATTTCATATTCCTGAAATCGAAGAGCCTCAATATTATTGTTATTATTTCGGAACTCTTGTTTAATTCGGCGATATGATTCTCTAATTCTTTTTAAGGAAGTTTCAGAAAGTTTTAAGTCTGTTCTTTCTTGTATTTTGTCAGTTTCATAAAGCCAAAATTCATTAGGAATTATATTTACAATAATTCCCCAAACTTGTAAACGACACCAAAAATTAGCTCTTGAAATATCTAGTGATTCTTTGAATTCTGCATTCTCAAAACTTATAAAAGTTTTATTACTTATTTTATTATATAAAAATTGAACTTGTTTATGGAAAGTCGCATTAGAGAAAATAGTTATATCTAAAAAGTCTGTCAACCAAAAGGATTGGGTAAATTCAAAATTTGTATGATAAAAATCAACCAAATCGCAAAATGAAGTATTTTGAAAAGAACTTTCTTTTTTAAATGTAGAAAAGTGAAACCTTGTTTTTGATTCAAAAGTTGAATTATTTAGATTTAATAATTCATTAAAAGTACAACCTCTAAAATATACTTCTTCTTTAAAAATACAATTTGTCAATTTCAAGAATCCATTAAATTCGCAATTTGATAAATCTAAAGTCTCGTTGAAGGTTTTACTATCCAATTCAATATTGTCATTTATTGTAATCTTAATCTTTTTATCAACTTGTTCTCTGACAAACTTGATTATACTAGGAAAGTGCATTTCTCTAAACGAAACTATAATTTTTGTAATTTCAGTTTCATTCCATTCGTATTCTATCAAACCTTGAAGAGTGAAGTTTCTTAAATTTGATTTCTGTTCTTGAAATGGAATCATTGTTTTTTTAATTACTGGCAACGGCTTAGGCTATGAGTAGTTGCGTGGGTTAGCACGAAACTTTGCAAATACGCACCAAACTGAAAATCCGCAAGGATTTTCAGAAGTAGGCGAGAACAAGCAATTACTTATAGCATCGATGAAAAAGCAGTAAGTCGAGTATCTTTAAGACTCACAAAAACATCAAAGACATGAGCACTCAAATTACTGCATTACCAAAGTTATACATTGGCATTGACATTCACAAGC
>CANMCF010000057.1 GCA_947496215.1 uncultured Bizionia sp. | reverse complement strand
GGTGTGTATACTGTAAATGTAAGTGATACCGAAGGATGTATAGTATCCGAGACCGTCACTTTACTAATACCGACGCCGATAGATGCTACCTTTAGCCCGAACACGACCTTGTTGTCTTGTTTTGGAGATGCAGATGCAACGATAACGGTAAGCAATGTCACAGGAGGACAAGGAGGCAACTATACCTACACACTTAACTCGAGCTCACCTTCGTCAACCGCATCAGGACCTCAAACGTCCCCCGTATTTACAGATTTGGCAGCAGGGACATATACGATCACGATAAATGATGGATATGGCTGTAGCCTTGATTCAGGGAACATAGTAATAGCCGAGCCAACTCAAGTACAAGCGAGTTTGGTGACGGCCACGACACAAACATGTTTGACGGATGCAACACTCACATTGACTGCGGCTGGAGGTACAGGATCGTACACCTATAGTGACGACATCTCATTTGCAACGGTCTTGGGGGCATTTACGACATCGACAACGATTTCTGTAACACCAGGGACGTATGTCTACTATGTCATGGATGCAAATGGTTGTATTGCAAACGTATCCAATGAAATAACCATAGAGACACTTCCTCCATTGGTTCTCAACTTGGATGTGACCAATGCGACGATCAATTGTGCTGGAGACGATACAGGAGTCATTGTCGCAACAGCTCAAGGAGGCTTGGGCAATTATGTCTATACGCTGCAAGATACTTCAGGAAATACCATTCCTGCCGTACAAGGCAGTCCAGGCGTGTTTACGGAGCTTTTGGCTGGTACCTACCAGATAATGGTGGATAGTGGAGATTGCGTGACTACGACATCCCCAATAGCGATAACGGAACCAGACGCACCATTGCTAGCACCTTTTGCCGTTACGGATGTAACTTGTTTTGGCGCCAACAATGGATCGGTCGTAATAAATGCCACAGGGGGAACAGGCATCATCAAATATGCCATCTCCCCACAATTGAACCAATTTTTTGATACAAATACATTTGAGAATCTCGAACCAGGAGACTATGAAGTCATAGTACAGGATGTCTTGGGTTGCTACTTGAACCTCAATTTCACGATAGATGAACCGGATGCATTGTTCATTGGGATAACGACATTGATCCCAGAGATTTGCGATGGGGACAATGATGGTGAGTTTAGCATAGACATCACAGGAGGTACTGCTCCATATAGTGTGAGCTTGGACGATTACAATGGCGTGTATACCACTGGAACCCTATCACAGACGGTGTTCGATTTCACAGATTTGAGTGGAGGAGACCATATCGTATACATACGAGACAACTTTGGTTGTGAATCCGAATGGAACATCACATTCCCAGAGTCCGTGCTGATAGACCCAATGGTTGTCGTAGACTATACCTGTGAAGGCAATAGTCCTACCAATACGGTTACGGTAACCGTGGATGAGAGCATAACTGACCCTGCTGCCGATTTGGACTACTCTTTGGATGGAGGTCCTTATCAAGCAAGCAACGTATTCAATAACGTGGCAATTGGCACGCATTACATCGACGTGAGACATACCAATGGATGCATTAAAAGGACTGAGCTCTTTGAAATCATAGGATTTGAACAATTGACCCTTTTCTTGAATGATGGAGATTTGAACGAGATCGTCGCTGTAGCTGGAGGAGGTGCTGGCGGTTATGAGTACACGCTTAACGATGTACCATATGGAGATGTAAATGT
>CANMCF010000056.1 GCA_947496215.1 uncultured Bizionia sp. | reverse complement strand
GCATCCGTGCCTCCGGTCTCCACGGTGTCGTAGATCCCGTCGTTGTCCGCATCCAAGTCCAAGTGGTTGGATACGCCATCGCCATCGTTGTCGTAGGCCGCTTCGACCGTTCCGTTAACGTCTCCAACCAGTGGATCCGCCGGATCGTCGTCCAAGTAGTTCGGCACCCCGTCGTTGTCGTCGTCAGCACTTGGGTCGCCCGGTCCTTCCGCAACGTCCAATATGCCGTCGTTGTCGTCATCCTGATCCACTGCATCCGGAATCCCGTCGCCATCGGCGTCTGGTCCTGTTGCAACCGTGATCGTAACGGTAGCCGTGTCACAGATGTCGTCTGGACTCGGTCCGTCCCCCGTCAAGTCGTTGCAGACCGTGTAGTCCACCGTCACGACCATCCCGCTTTCGCTGCCGGCCGGCGTGTAGATCAATTCTCCCGTGTTCTCGTCGAAGGTGATGATACCTACGCCACTGCCCGTTCCGGCGTCCGTGATGTACACGTCGCTGCCCGGGGTTCCGGTGTTGTCCGGCAGGTAGTCGTCGTTGCCTAGTATGTCTATAGTCTCTGCCGTTCCGACCGTGGCCGTGGCCGTGTCGTCTTCAGCTGTCGGTACTTGTGGGTTGGGATCCGTAGTGTCCGGGTTCCCATCGCCATCGTCGTCCGGGTCGCAGGCATTAGCCACGCCATCCGCATCTGGGTCTGGCCCAACTTCTTGATAGTCGGCCGTGCCTCCGCCATCGAGATCAGCTCCCGTTGCCGGGTAGCCTGCTGCGGTAACCGTTCCGTTGGCATTGACTGCCGCAGGGTCCGTACCGTATTGTCCGCCGTCACCGCCATCGGCAGTGTCGTTTCCGTAGTATTCGTTCGCATCCGAACAGCCGTCGTCATCGGAATCAGTGTCCAAGAAGTCTGGTAGGTTCTCGCCTACGTTACCATCCGTGTCCACTGGTGTTCCAACTCCCGTTCCCGCACTGCTCGGGATTCCCGTCACCGGGTCCGGCGTGCCATCGGCTATTCCATCGTTGTTCGCATCCGTTCCTCCAGTCTCCACGGTGTCGTAGATCCCGTCGTTGTCCGCATCCAAGTCCAAGTGGTTGGATACGCCATCGCCATCGGCGTCGTAGGCCGCTTCGACCGTTCCGTTAACGTCTCCAACCAGTGGATCCGCCGGATCGTCGTCCAAGTAGTTCGGTACCCCGTCGTTGTCGTCGTCAGCACTTGGGTCGCCCGGTCCTTCCGCAACGTCCAATATGCCGTCGTTGTCGTCATCCTGATCCGTCACATCCGGAATCCCATCGCCATCGGCGTCTGGTCCTGTTGCAACCGTGATCGTAACGGTAGCCGTGTCACAGATGTCGTCTGGACTCGGTCCGTCTCCCGTCAAGTCATTGCAGACCGTGTAGTCTATCGTTATTACCATGCCGCCTTCACTCAAGGCTGGCGTGTAGATCAATTCTCCCGTATTCTCGTCGAAGGTGATGATACCTACTCCTGAACCTGTTCCCGCATCACTGATGTACACGTCGCTACCCGGTGTTCCGGTGTTGTCCGGCAGGTAGTCGTCATTGCCCAAGATGTCTATAGCCTCTGCCGTTCCGACCGTGGCCGTGGCCGTGTCGTCTTCCGCTGTCGGTACTTGTGGGTTCGGGTCCGTCGTGTCCGGGTTCCCGTCGCCGTCGTCGTCCGGGTCGCAGGCATTAGCCACGCCATCAGCATCTGGGTCTGGTCCCACTTCTTGATGGTCGGCCGTTCCTCCGCCATCGGTGTCCGCTCCCGT
>CANMCF010000055.1 GCA_947496215.1 uncultured Bizionia sp. | reverse complement strand
CTGGAAACCATGTGGAGACGGGAGGAGTTGGATCGGGAGACCATACTGCTATTACCTGTACTAGGAATTGTATTGATGAAGCATGTTCTTCTACTCAGACATTGAACAATTTAACAAGTAGTTTGAATCTCTCCCAAATTCTAACAACTTGTCTTGAAGGAGATGACAAATGTGAGCAGGTGACGGCATTAGCTGAGTTTTTAGAACAGAACCCCGATGATTTGGAATTTGTGCAAATCGCGGCAGAAGCCATTTGTGAAGGTATTTTTTCGTTTGACTACCTTATACAGCTTTATAATGGGATGACTAAAAAGTGTCAAGCGACCAAGGTTATCAAGTTTTTATCAGAAACAGACTCGTTTATAACTAATTATACAAAAACACATTTTAATGGAAGTAATAATCATGATTTAGAAATAAGCAACATAAATATTGACCCTAGCTTAGACGCAAATGCATTTACACTGCCTCCTTCTGGTATGATTTTTAATTCAGAAACATTAGTTTATGTTGTTTATGACAATAACTATCTAGATAATGCTACTGACTTATCCATTATTATGACTACTGCACACGAGTTTATACATGTTCATTTAATACACTTATACGTTTCTGGCAACTTACTGTCAACTTATCCAAATTATACAGAATTGAATTTAGTTTTTCAAGCTTTTCAAAATAATCCAAATGGAACAACTTCAGAAGCATTGAATGATGCAATGCATAGTGTTTACAATGATTTTTTACCTAAAATAATTGATAGTGTTTATAAATATGCAATTAATAATAATATTGAAGGTGTTGATGAGGAATATTGCAGTAAATTAGTGTTAGGTGCTCATCAAAACACAGATATATTTCAAAGTCTAACAACAACACAACAAACACAATACTCTATAATAACAGTAAACGAAGAAGAAGGAAATGAAAACGCAAAAGGTGCAACTTGCAATCAATAAATTTATACAAATCAATATTATATTGTTTATAATATTGTTATGTGTTAATTGTTCAAACAAGAATCAAGACACATCTCTATTAGGAGTATATTTTGAAGACTATAAAAGAGAACATAGAATAGATTCTATTTTTTTAGGTTCAGATAATATAAATGTAGAAATTTTTAAAAGCTATAATCGGCATATAAATTCAAAGAGAAAGTCTTCCGATTCATTAAAAAATATAATTTTCACAAAAGAGGAATCTGAAAATTTCAATTCACAGCTAATAAAAGATGGGACTTGGAACATTGATTTTTCACAATTTAAAAATGTCTATCCAGAAACAAAGATTCAGAACAAAGACAACATTCTATATGTAACGAAACCTATTTACACCAAAAATAGAAGGTATGCTTTAATATATGGTTATAATAAATTAAGAAAAGATCAATTGTTTTTTGTTCCTCTTATGGAAGTTTATAAACAGCAAAACAATATTTGGAAAAAAATATCTACGATGAGACATCATGAAGTACCTTCATCTCCATTACATGTTAAATAGTGATAATGTTGTTTACGGAGTAGATTATTAACCTAATATCTTGTTGCTCAAATGCTTTTTCATGAAATAATCCATGCTGAGTTTTTTCGAGAATTAGTTAGATCTATAGGAGAAGGAAACTATACAGGAGCTACTATTGGAGAAATTCATAACGCTCTTCAAAATAACAACTACTATGTTTTATATGAACACATAAGGGATCACAAAGATTGGAGTCATAATTTTATGGCTAACTATTTTAGAGATGCTATAGCGAGAGCTACTCAAGAATATGTTACAGGTGTCCCAGTCCCTAATAACATAGAACCAGATGCTTTATATATGGATTTAGCATGGAAGGGGTCAATGACATTTACGAGTTGTTTACACAACGAGTGGCAGATGGAAGGGAAGGATTGACGCAAGATGATGT
>CANMCF010000054.1 GCA_947496215.1 uncultured Bizionia sp. | reverse complement strand
CTTATGATGACGATTACAGAAGTATGTTGGCTAAAAATTAGTGTATTTTACTTGTTTTTAACCTCAGTTCTTTGTTGTAGGCAGTTTTTTACCCATTTGCAATTTCTTCAGCAGCAACATCAAGAATTTGCAGGTACCTATCTAAAACACTCGTATTCGCTACTGCAGAACGTGGGTCAATAGAAAATAATAGTTTATAAGCTGTATAGTTTGTTGAAGGTGTTCCAAGAATGCGTGTACTCAAACCATCTAATTTACTTGTTGTTGTCGATGAAATATGTGCTGCAGAATTTCTAATAGTTTTTAAATCCATTAAATCGTTATTTATGGCACTTAATGAAGTATTGAATACATAGCCTTGATGAAAGAAAATCTTACTTATGTTTCTGATTTTTTCTGGATTTGACCAATCCATATGTCGTTGATTTCCGATAATTATCTTGTGTGCGTGTTCTTTGTCTATCGGATTTACCCATTTTGCAGGTCTGTTATTGAGTATCGATGGTTCATTTAGTAGATAATCAACAAAGGAATTTTCTACAAAAGTTTCCCAGCCAATGTATATACGCAGAAACGCAGATTCACTTATAAATTCTCTTAAGTCTCGTGTTATTTTATAAGAACCACTAGCATACTTTTGATGTGCATAAGTAATATGTGAAACAAGACTAGCAGTTGTTGCTCTAAAGTCAATTAAATTTTGTCCTAAAGCCATTTTATATTGAGTTTATTATTTCAAGAACAAATTTTGTTCTTCTAACTCTAACCTTAGTATCTGTAGTAGCTCTTCTACTATCTTCTAAAAACTGTATTTGTGGAACAGACATATTTTGAAAAGGTACTGTACCAAATAAAACATTCAAATCAGTTAAAGCAATTTTTGTTCTTTCAAATTTATTTGGTTCAATTTCCGTTTTGTCTATATCTATGTTTTTTAATCCAACCTTTGTATGGTAAAAACTGGTAAATAAAGTGTAGAACAAGTGTATTCTCTTGAATTGTGTATTTTTTAACGTTTCGTCAAAAATGTTTTTAATCAGCTCAATTGTCTCGTCAAAATCTCTTTCTAAAGCATCTGTATCAAAACTAAATTCTTTTTCATATTTATTGTAGAATGACTTAATCTGCTTTTTTGATTGAATTCCTTCAATCATTGCAATAACCAAGTCAGCTACCAAGGTAGCATCAGCCATTCTAAGAACATTTTGATTAGTTAGTATTTTATTTTCAGACCAAAAATCATTGTGCTTATGAGACAATCTATCAACTAGTATTTTGAATTCGCTGAAATGATTTGCATTAATTTTTTCTTGTTGATTTAGAACAACTGAATAAGAATTTAATCTTGCAAAAATGTCTAGAATTTCTTTATCAGGTAGGTTAACAAGTAAATCAACAGAGATTTCATAATTTAAAATTGTAGATTGAATATCTGGGTCAATATTACTTAATTGGCTGAAAAAATATCCGCCATATTTTTGGTTGTGTTTTTTCTTAATTGCAAAACCATCATTTATAAAAGATAGAATTGTTCGAAGTCTTTGTTGACCATCAACAACTTCACGCATAGATTGTCTATTTTCTATATTTAATGTTTGTCTAATGAAAATTTTAGGAATTGGTTTTCCACGAATTATTGTATCCATTAGATAGGACTTTGCGTCATCTGCCCAAATTGCCTTTCTTTGAAACTTAGGTGAAAGAACAAGTTGTTTTTTATCACTCCATTCAAGAAAGTCATTAATACTATAAGCTCTGCTGTCAAAGTTTTTCATTTTATCTTAAATTTTATTTCTTGAACGGGTTTTTCTTAAATTGCCTACAACGGTTGGGCTATGAACAGTTGCGTGGGTTAGCACGAACTTTTGCAAGTACACAATAAGCTGAAAATTCCGCAGGAATTTTCAGGATAAGCCTGTAATAGCAATTGTTTATAGCATCGATGAAAAAGCAGTAAGTCGAGTATCTTTAAGATTCACAAAAACATCAAAGACATGAGCACTCAAAT
>CANMCF010000053.1 GCA_947496215.1 uncultured Bizionia sp. | reverse complement strand
ACTCCGAAACCCCCGCGTAATCCTCCGAAAAAATTGTCACATCGAAATGAGTTATTGCAAACAACTATTATATAAGTACAAGTACACTTGCACTTATTTCCCTTATATGTATAACTCGTTTAAATAAATGTAGGGAAGTAACGTTTACTAAAAACCATAAAGCCTAGATTGTTTTTAACGACTCCTCCAAAAGTAGTAAATCTTATATCAATTAAGAATACGTAGGACTACGTATTTCTAGTATTGCTCTTATCTTAGCGGGGGCACTCGTCACAGACGAGCGCCAGCGTGGGGCTTTTCATAGGACACGTTGTTGACAGTAGTTTTTATTCCACTTTAAATACTTTATCAAACGGAATGTCAAATTTGCGTTCTCTATGATAAAATCGTAAAATTCCATTTATTTTATAAGTTCCACTTTTTAATGAATCAAACTCAACATCTGCAAAAGAGTAATTGTCCTTTAGGTTATAATTGACCTTTTTTTCTTGTCCGTTAAATTCGATATTATCTATTATAATATGCCTATTTTCTTTGATGTTATGTCCATATTTTGATGTCAAAGTAAGTTTAATTCCATTGTCAGTTTTTCTTGAAATAATACTATCAATTTGCACTTTATATAATCCATCGACCGAATAAGTTTGTCTACTTGCATACTCGAAAACATAAGCCATCGCAATTACAAGTCTATTCTTAATATATTTTAGACTTAAATCATCAGAGTCAGTCTTCGGCTGTTTAAATTCTGGTAATAAATAGTCTTTTCTATTATTCACAATTTTCGGAACCTCATTTAGAATTTCGTTTGATTCCGCAATAATGCTTTCCAGATTACTTTCTTTATTCTTGATAGCACTATCTATGGTCGAAATTAATAATTCAAACTTTGAATCCAATACATTTAGTTTTTCAATTTTTCGCGTAGGCATTTCCTCAATTATCCGATAATAATCTCCTTTGTTTTTATTTAAAGTTCTATTGTTGAATTCAAAATTTGCTTGTAAAAATGAATCCATTTCGGTCAATTCTCCTCGTTGATTATTACAAGAGAAAAGCGTGGAAATGGCAAGAAAATAAACTAAAAATTGGTTTTTCATTTAATCAATAAATATCAATGTTGTCGGTTTGTCCAAATTACTGGAAACTATCACATAAGTACAAGTACACTCTCACTTATTTGCCTTAAACGTAAAACTCGTTTAAATATTATCTATAAACTAATAGGCAAACGTATAAAACATAGAAAAGCAACGGTTGCTTGAAACCATAAAGCCAAGATGTTTTTTATGGTATTACCAGAAGTAGTAAATCTTTTATCAATTAAGAACACATACTCCTACGCATTTCAAGGATTGCTCTTATCTTAGCGGGGTCACTCGTCACAGACGAGCGCCAGCGTGGGGTTGCCAGTAGTTTTTTTATTCTGTTTAATAGGGTTCAAATTTTCCGTTTTCAGGGAATCCGTGATAATAAACGACTTCTATTTCAAAAGCCGAGGCTCCATTCCAACGTTTAAAATCATGCCATTTAAGCGAGTCCAAAATTCTGTTTGAACGCGATAGTATTAATGAATCCAATTTCGATAATTTCTGGTAGGCATTTGAGTCTTCCATTTCTTTTGGTATTACTCCATAAAATAGCCTGTAAACCAAATCCTTATCTTTCTTTGTTCGCTTATCAATTCCGTCAGGATAAAAGCTATAATAAACAGAATCCTCAACTTTTATTACAATCCGCTTTTCGTCATTTTCATCGTTCAGTTCAGTCTGTACATAATATTTTATAGTTCCGAAATCCGTTTTTTCTCTTTTAATCAGTCCTTTGTTTGTCGAACAAGAAATGATTGAAGAAATTAAAAAAACTAGTAATATTTTTATTTGTACGTTTTTCATTCAAATTACTGGCAACGGTTTGTGTATGGTGCGTATCCCAAAGGGTATGCATTATAGCATCGATGAAAAAGCAGTAAGTCGAGTATCTTTAAGATTCACAAAAACATCAAAGACATGAGCACTCAAA
>CANMCF010000052.1 GCA_947496215.1 uncultured Bizionia sp. | reverse complement strand
TAACCTTATTCTTCTCTTTGGTTCTTTATGATTAATTTATCTAATTTAATGAAAGGCTAAGTTAAGATGTATAAAAATAATTGCGGTTTAGTGCTTAGTCAAAGGTCGTTGCGTGTTTGCTACGTCTGAATTTCCTTCGGAAATTCCTCGCGCGCAAACCCGCAACTATTCTTATACGAAACCGTTAGCAACAAGTTAACCAAATCAAGAAACTGATTGACTAACAAGAACGTTTCGTTTACTCAATGAAGAGTATTGTTCACTCATTATTAATTTCGGAATACATAAACATATTTTAAATTTGAATTGTTAAAATCAATCAGAAATGAAAAAATATATCTTTGCTCTTATATTACCGTTAGTGACTTTTAATGTATCTAGTCAAGACATTATCGGGAAAAAAATGACTACGAAACCCAACTATTCTGAAAGCTCTGAAATAAAAGTGATCTATAAGGATAGTTTAAACAAATTTCATTCAAATAAAAAAACTGCTGGAATTTTTGTAAATGGAATCTTTGTTGGAGACGAAAATGTTTTGAACACAATCAATTCGGAGAAAATTGAAAGTCTAAATATTAAAAAAGAGAATTTTGAAAAAAACGGAAAAGAATATCATGGGAAAATTTTGGTGAAAATGAAATCGGAATACAATCCAAAATTCATAACCTTAAAAGAGCTCATTGTAAAATACTTGGATTTGGATAAAAAGCCAATAGTTTTTCAAATAGATGAAGATGTCGTAAATCAGGACCATGACAACTATTTAGTCGATGAAAGCTTTATTTTAAAAATAATCTTGAAAAAAATCCAAACGACTGAAAAAAATACTGAAATTAATTTGGTCAAACTGATTACAAAGACATCTGAAAACATTAAAAAAGCAAACACAATCCGAATTAAAGGATCGGAAATATAAAAAACAGTTGGCAACAACGTGTTCTATGAAAAGCCTAGTGCACTTCCCCGTTGTCGCTCGTCTGTGACGAGTTACGTAACTGAAAGATTTACTACGTTTGCCTATTAGTTTATAGAAAATATTTAAACGAGTTATACATATAAGGAAAATAAGTACTACTAGTTGTACTTATATAATAGTTAGTCACAATATGAGAATCACAATAGTCATAATATATCTGCTTTCCGTTGGACTGGTAAATGCCCAGACTCTTAACGATTTTGGCAAGAATCCAGAGAAGATTGAAAAGTCAATCACTACAGATGAACTTTTGAAGAAATTAAATTGGAAATCAATTGATGAGTTCTGTAAAAGCAATGATGGGTTTTATTCGTATGAAAGAAGTAAAGGGTTACTAACTGAGTATGAGTATGTGAAGCAGGGCCGAGTAGAATCATTTGAAATCATAAGCTTCAATGGGTACGTTTTGGAATTCTATTTTGATATACCTGAATCGAAAAGAGCAAATGAGTATTTCTTCGACAAAAAATTATGGCTTCAGTATGTGAACAAAATGATTCCTGAGCTACCCGACAGTCTTATGCTAACTGAAGACGAACCAATAGATTTATTGAAAGGATTTTACAGATTACTTGGTGTTGATGCTGTTGATGAATATGGATGGATTTGTGAATACTCCACAGTTGGGATGCCACCTAAGCGAAGACAAGGAGTAATTTCCTTAATTGAGGGCAATCGAATTGATTTACTTAGAAAACTGATGAATTATTCGAATCCCCAAATCAAATTATACGCTATTGATGCTTTAATTTACTTGGACAGTCAATCAAATATCCTCACCGATAAAGATTGGCAATCCATCTTCGATTTTAGAGATAGTGGAACAACTATAAGAACCTGTGGTAATATGGGTTCCTATAAGATTTACGAAACACCAATCGCTGACCTTCTTTCCAAGAAAGCAATTAAGGACATCCTTAAGAGCTATAAGATGTTGAAAGGAATAGGCTATTTAAATAAATAAAGTGGCTAACAAGGTGTCCTATGAAAAGCCCTAGTCCAATTCTCTAAAGATAATTAATATTTTGTTTTTTTACTTAAACCACCTTTTTTTCTTTTAATATAACTTGCTCCGCATCCTATGTGTGATCGATTCTCTTTGTGA
>CANMCF010000051.1 GCA_947496215.1 uncultured Bizionia sp. | reverse complement strand
TGGAGGTGGCGAGTGATGCTGGATTTGCAACGATAGTTGAATCTGCAACTGTGCAAACAGCATCTTATGCGACTACTTCATTGATGCCTAACACGCAATATTATTGGAGAGTGACAGCTTCCAACCAATGTGCTACGGCTACACCATCGTCGACGTTTAGTTTTACCACGGCTCAATTGACTTGTGCGACATATACTGATGATGCTTCTCAAGTTATTTCAGCTTCTGGAGCAGGAAACACGGTTGTATCTACAATTAATGTAGGTCCAGATTTTTCAATAACCGATGTTGATGTTACTATTAACATAGATCATACATGGGCAGCCGATTTGGATATTACCTTGACGAGTCCAGCAGGAACTGTCATTGATCTCACATCAGACAATGGAGGTAGTGGCGATAATTATACGGATACTATTTTTGATCAAGAATCAACAGGCGGACCAATAACAGGAGGTACAGCTCCTTTTACAGGTAGTTATGTTCCAGAAGGAGACTTGTCCAACATATATGGGGAAACTTCCGGTGGTGATTGGGTGTTGACAATTGTTGATGATGCGAATCAAGATGGAGGGACGTTCAACAAATTCGATTTGTACTTATGTGTACAAGGATCTTTGTCTGTTGATGAATTCAATAATTCAATCTCAGATTTCGTAGTGTATCCAAACCCGAACAATGGGGAGTTCAATGTGAAGTTGAATGCACAGTCGACGAATGACATACAGATGTCCGTTTACGACATCAGAGGTAGGAGTATTTTCAATAAAAGATATGATGCTTCACCTAATTTCAATGAGACGGTCAATATGAGTACGTTACAGGCAGGGATGTATATCCTAAAGGTGTCTGATGGTATCAAGACACAAAGCAAAAAGATTATTGTGGAATAACCTTATGGTTTATAATGCAATATGAAAAGGGAAGCCATTGGCTTCCCTTTTTTTCATTTATAAATGATGAATTAATTATTTCTATAAATTCGATGGGGTTTATGTGAAATGTTAAAGTATTGGCTAATTGATGTTTTTTTTCGGTTAAAAGCGTGTTTTAAATGTTATAGGGATTGTTTTTTGTGGTAAAAAGTAAAAATAAATGTTAAATTTGAGAGAATTTTAAAACATATATAGATGAGAACAAAACTACATTGTGTATTTGCATTGATATTTTCAATGTCGATAGGAACGCTTTCAGCCCAAGAGGGTTATTGGTCGTCAAGTACGTTCAAAAATGGAACGCAAGATGTTTCTTTAGAGAAGCTGGATGAGAAGAACTACGAGATTTTTCATTTGAATCTGGATGCATTGAAACAACAATTGGTGGGCGCTCCCTTACGTCGTCAATCCAACGGTGAATCCAACACGATTGTGCGTTTTCCTGATGCAAAGGGGGAAATGGCAGAGTACCGCGTGGTGGAGACTTCGATCTTCTCGGACCCTGAGTATGGAGCCACGCATCATCCCGAGATAAAGACCTATTTGGGGTCTAGAACGGATGGATCTGGAACCAGGATGCGATTCAGTGTGACGCCATTGGGATTGAAGGGGATGATGTCGACTCCTGGAGAGGAGGTTGTCTTCATTCAACCGGTGACCAAGGTGTCCAATGGACAGTATTTGATTTACAACAGGGGATCCAGACCGGATTCAACGGAGGATTTCATATGTTCCACGATGGATGAGGTTGCTAAAAGAGAAGGGACGGGATTGGTTGCAAGAGATGCAAACGACCAATTGCTCAGAACCTTTAGAATAGCAGTTTCAGTAACTTCGGAATATACCGGTTTTTGGGATGATGGGAATGCAGGAAATGGAGATGCGCAAGCAGATGCCTTTGCACAGATGGTATCGACATTGGATAGGAACAACGAGGTTTTTGAAGTGGACATGGCCATTACCTTCGTATTGGTGGATACGGTAGACGATCCAGCATTGGATTTGATATATTCGGGAACGGACCCTTATGGGAGTAACTTGAATGGAGATTTGCAAACGAACTTGACGGCTACGGTAGGAGAAGCAGATTACGACATAGGGCATTTGTTGCACTACTCAACACCTAATGGAAACGGAAATGCAGGATGCATAGGATGTGTATGTGCAAGTGGGAAGGGAAGTGGTTTTTCTTCACACCCGTTTTTGGACAATGATGGCGGGCCTTATATGGCGGACTTCTTCGACATAGATTACGTACCGCATGAGATAGGGCACCAAATGGGAGCAAA
>CANMCF010000050.1 GCA_947496215.1 uncultured Bizionia sp. | reverse complement strand
GAATCCGTCTGGAGTACCATCCTCGTCGCATTGTACCAATGTGGCATTTTGAACTTCGGGCAATGGATTCACTACTAGAGTAATTGTCGATGTGGAATAGCATAATGTATTATCCACGTTTTCCAATCTTACAACTACATCTTGAGTATTGGCTATTGTATTGATATATGGACTAGTTAAAGGGTTAACATCATTGTCTGCATCTGCTTGATTCAAATGAAAAGTAATGTTGAATTGAGCTGCATTTTGAGTCCCTAGAACTTGAGTGTTCAATGAGTTTAAATCAAATTCAACAAATCCATTAGTATCACTTCCATCATTTAAGTTGTCACACAATTCATAAGTTAACATCGTCGTAACTGGCAAATCAAATACATCTATATTAAATAACACAGTATCAAAACACAATGCATTGTCATTGTTTTCTATTCTCACAAAAATGGTTTCTGCTTGATATGCGGTTTGGTTTGTGTATGGACTTGTCAATGGATTGGTGTCGTTATCTGCATCAACTTGACTGGGATGATAAGTAACCGTATAACTTGTAGAGGCTTGAGCCCCCAATACGGTGGCAGTTAATGCCGTCAAGTCAAAAGCCCATAATCCATCGTTGTCATCATCACAAATCAATTGGTCTGGAACGGTATTTGCCGTTGGGGAATCAAATACGTCTATATTGAATGATGCAGTATCAAAGCACGATGTATTGTCATTGTTTTCTATTCTCACAAAAACGGTTTCTGTTTGGTATGCAGTTAGGTTTGTATATGGACTTGCTAATGGATTGGTGTCGTTATCTGCATCAGCTTGACTAGAATGATAAGTAACTGTAAAACCTGTAGAGGCTTGAGTCCCCAATACAGTGGCAGTTAATACCGTCAAATCAAAAGCCCATAACCCATCGTTGTTGTCATCACAAATCAATTGATCTGGAACAACATTGGCAATAGGAGTATCAAAAACATCAATCATAAAACTCGTAGTATCATTACAATTTACGTTCGCATTATTTTCTATTCTCACAAAAATGGTTTCCGCCAGGTATGCAGTTTGATTTGTATATGGGCTTACCAATGGGTTAGTATCGTTATCTGCATCAGCTTGACTGGAATGATAACTCACAGTATAATCAGTAGCATCTTGAGCACCTAAGACATTGACATTTAGGGCTGTTAAATCAAAAGCCCACAACCCATCATCATCATCATCGCAAATGAGTTGATTTTCTACTGAGTTTGCAGTCGGCACTTCATAGAATTCAACTTCGATGGAATCATTTACAACACAAGTTGCTGAAAAATTTACTGAAACAGAATATGTTCCTGCTTGGGTGATATCTATTGTAGGTCCAGACTCCATAGGTATTACAGTTCCATTAAAAGACCAGGTATGATCTACACTTGCATCTGCTTGTGTATTTAAAGTCACTGAATCCCCTTGGCATACAGAAGTTCCAGCAACAATAGTAATATCATCACCTAGGTCTCCTCCCAAATTAAAACTTCCTCCTTCCAAGAATATAGCCGAATCCCAAGCTGAGTCTCCTTGATCTGCAACGACCAATTTGATTTCATAAGTTGTATTCGCTATAACATTGGCTGTAGCCGTAAGCACAACTGTACGTCCACCATAATTTGTTTCTCCTACATTATAACCTTCAAAAAAAGGAGCATTTGCAGGGCAAGTGGTAGAACCATTTATATTTGTTACGCTAACTGGTGTTGTCCCATCTGGTAAAACGGCTAAATTGGTGTAAGCCGTAGTGCCTACTTCTCTTAATAAGAAAGCAAAGCTATCTGCGAAATTACATTCGGTATTACCGTCATATTCTTCAGATGCCATTAGGTAGCGAAAACTTATGTTATTAGCTGTAGGAACGAAATTAAATTTTATGAAAGTAGCATCATTGGTATTTGTTTGGCTCAGGGCAGCTTGCAAATCTGCATCCCCTGCCTGTCCATTATTGTTATCTATTAATGTTCCATTTACAACATTACCTGCAGGGGCTGCTCTACCGGTAGTTAAAATGATTCCTTGTTCAAAAGGGAAATTTGTAGCTGCATCCCTTCTGAAATAGCCATAACTCTTAGTCGTCAAATCGCCAGGTGCTCCATTAACTTGAAAAGAAAAGTCACTAGCTCCAGCACAACCTCCAGAGACCAAGACATCGGAGATCAATTGTTCTGGACCAAAACTAGATTGGGCATCTGTTGCGTTGTTTACTCTTATGATTTGCGCTTGAGTTACTGAAATAGAAATAAATAGGGTAAGAAATAAAATAAAATTCTTCATTATGTAGGGCTAATTGTTTTAGGTAAAATATAAATGGTTGTTATATCCGTATATATAACAACCATTTATAGCAAAACCCTACTTAATAGGTAGTATTATCTTTACAATTTAACGTTTCAAGGCAAAATGCGCCTTGAAGGTCTTCTTCTGGTCCGTGTTTGGTTCCCTATAGTCCACGGTGAACCAATAGGTGCTGTT
>CANMCF010000049.1 GCA_947496215.1 uncultured Bizionia sp. | reverse complement strand
CATACATCTGATAACCGAACACAAATATGAATAGGGTATATATTAGTTTTTTCATTGTTTTGTTCTCGTTTTTTAGTAGTTAAGGTAAATCCAAGTTGTTCTAGGTCCTTTAGACCTCGTATAAATAGTATAGTAATATGTTCCTACAGGAAGTTTATTTCCATCTTTATCCAACCCACACCATTCGTCTACATAGTTGTTCAATTCCCAAACCTTGGTTCCGTAACGATTAAAGACTTCCGCTTTGGTTATATCTTCACGATCTTCCAAATGATCCAGTATCAAACAATCGTTAACACCATCTCCATTTGGTGACAATCCTTGAGGTTGATCCACACAATTCGCATTCTCATAGAATTCCACAAACATTGCAGTTTCTCCATCACAACCAGTAATGTCGTCAACAACAGTAGCGGTAATATTTCCTTGCTCCAAAGCTTCTGCTGTCAATGTGTAGACATTGCTTCCGCTGGATTGTACCAAATCACCCTCCAAGTAGAAATTGTAAGTTAAAGAATTCACCAACTCATCAGCATTTTCCACATTGATGGAGATGTCATAATCTTCATTGGCACATTTAATTACGTAGTCTTCTTCAAAAGCAACTATTGGATTCGGGAAGAACTCAATCAAAACTTCATCCGAGAAGAAGCAACTTGTTCCTGTTATCAATATCTCTGCAGTATAGATTCCCGTTTCAACAACTGAAAGCGTTGGTCCATTGGCTCCAGGTATTGGATCTAATATACCTGGTACGGCTGGATCTGTATAATACCATGTAAGCACCGAGTTGTTTGGAATCTCTATTCCAATGTCCAAAATAACCTCATCTCCCAAACAGTTAGCATTTCCACCACCCAATAAGATATCTTCTCCTAAATCGATGGTTCCGATATCGAAACTACCAGCAGATAAGAATACCGCAGAATCGAATAAGGTATCTCCGTCATCCGCTACAACCAATTTAATGTGATACATCTCATTAGGGATCACATCGGACATTGCTGTCAATGGAAGTGTACGTCCTCTAAAGTTCGTTGGATTCGTCAATGGATCTTGTCCTATTCCATTAGGAAAATCGAACACATCGTAATATGCATCAAAGAATTCCGGATTTACCGAGGCACATCCATTGTTAAAGGCTTCATCTCTTACGGAAAATACCGAAACAGGATCTGTTGTACCTGGTACCAATGCTATATTCGTCGTTACGCCATCCGGCCCTGTCAATAAGAAAGCAAATGCATCAGAGAAGCCACATTGAAATGTTCCGTACTCTTCTGCCGCAAAAATAAATTCAAAGGACATTTGTGGGGTAACCGGTACGAAATCAAATTCAATGATAGATGCATTGAGTGTTGGTCCTTCACCTATCTCATTCTCCAAATCTGCATCTCCTGGCCAACTGAAGGCTCCATCACTGATGGTTCCTGTCTCTGGTCCTGGAGCATTTAAAACATCCCCTGACGTCATTATGATACCACTCTCAAATGGAAAACTGGATCCATTGGCTTCAAAATATCCAATACCATTGGTAGAACCGAAGTTTGTACCAGTAGAGAATGTTATGTTGGATACCAAAGAACATGGAGAATCTATCAATACGTCTTCTACCAATTCCTCAACTGTATATTGATCCGTATTCGTTATAATTGGTGGAGGAATTGAAATTATGCATAAATCGAATGTCACGTTTTGAAATTCGATGTTATCAAAAGAAAAGACCTGAACATAATAAGTATTTCCAACCGTCAAGCCATTCGCAAGAATTTGATTGTTGTTAGAACAACCTATATTATTCAAACTGTTACAATCTGCTCCTTCATATAGTCCAAAGGACAAGAAAGTAGTATCTCCCTGAACATTTAGCAATGAAACGGCATGATCTACGGATACGGCTTCAAAAGAAAACCAAACATCGTCATTTGCTGTACCTGCGCATGCGTTTGCTTGTGGTGATCCTGTTGCGCCATACAATGTCCCATTTGTTATATTTGTACAATTGTCATCTGCATTTGCAATGGCAACTATGGCATTGGCACACTCATCATTGTCTGGTGGGCAAACCGGTATATTCAACACATCACTTGTTACAACGCAGCTACCATCATCTTGATTGGAAACCACAACGGTTATATCTGTTCCAACAGAATAAGGTCCAATTTGTACTACTCCAATAGCTGTTACACTTTGCGTAGTAGTTCCATCATTGATATCCAAAGTTGTTGCACTACCCAAATCTGTTATGTTAACATCAATAAAAAATTGATCTGTACCACTTGCACAATCATCTACAGCAGTAAATTCTGCTTGATGGAATGTACATGTTGCGCATATCACGGTAATGTCCAAAGGCGTAAACCCATTCCCCGCACAATTCACGGAACCGTCCGAAGTTACTGTAAACGATATGGAGTCTCCAGTTGATTGATACAAAATACCTGAGACGTCCCCATTGTTTCCATAAGGTGTGCCTGCATTTAAATCGGTTCCAGTTGCAAT
>CANMCF010000048.1 GCA_947496215.1 uncultured Bizionia sp. | reverse complement strand
ATCAAGCTAAACAAATCAATTGTCGTCGTACTATCATCACAAATTGTCACTCCGCCAGAGGTTCCTGCTTCAGCTGGGACATTGATATTTATGGTTACAACGCTTGTGTCGTCAGGACATGGTAAAACACCTGTCACCGTATAGGTAAAAGTACTTGTTGTCGCTCCAACAGCAGGAGTGAAGCTTCCTGCTCCGGCGTTGAATACTCCCCCTGTTCCTGATGTCTGCGTCCATATCCCACCAGCATCTTCACCAGCAATCAATCCAAACAAGTCTATTGTAGCTGTACTATCTCCACAAATTGTCGTATCGCCTGCTACCCCTGCTGTCACTACAGGATTAATGACTATAGTAACTAAACTTGTTTCTGTAGGACAAGGTAGAACTCCCGTTACAGCATATGTAAATGTGCTTGTCGTTGCTCCCAAAGCCGGGGTATAAGTACCAGATGCAGCATTGAAAACCCCTCCTGTACCAGAGGTCTGCGTCCAGGTCCCGCCAGCATCCTCACCAGTTAATAAACCAAACAAATCAATTGCCGTCGTACTATCATCACAGATTGTTAGATCTACTGGTGTCCCTGCATTTGCCAAAGGATTCACTATCAAGCTAAACGCCTCTGTATCTGCACACTCTCCTGTAGCTGTATTTTCGATTCTTATATAAATAATTTCACCATTTGTCCCTGTATATGTCGTAGGATTAAGAACATCATTTAGACCATTCGTTGCATCCACTTGTGAATTATGATAAGTAACATTGTTTATAGCTGGATCCTGTGCTCCTAATGCAGGAATAGTATTATCAGTTAAATCAAAAATAGCAGATCCCGAACCATCATCACATTCTATTAGATCATTCACCGTATCCACTATGGATACAGGTATAAATTCAATCAATACAGAATCTGATGATTGACAAACTCCAGAAAACACAATATCAACAGAGTAAACCCCTCCTTGTGTAACATTTAAAACAGATGATGTTTCTCCATTGAGAACAACACCATTTAAATACCAGACGTGAGTCGCTGTTGGGATAAGAGTATCCAAGGTCACAATTTCTCCTTCACATTCAGCTGTACCTGCATTAATTGTGACATCATCTCCTAAACCTCCTCCTATGTCAAAACTTCCAGCTTCTAAAAATACAGCTGCATCATAAGCCGTATCCTTATCATCGGCAATAACCAATTTTATTGAGTATGGATTATTCGGTGTCACATTGGAAAAAGCCGTCATAGGAATTGTTCTTCCTAAAAAATTAGTCGAATTATCAGCGGCTGGTAGACCTCCCGGCCCATAAAAAACATCGAAAAAGGCAGGATTTACAGATGCACATCCCGCATTAAAAGCCGTATCCCTTACATTAAGTACCGAAACAACATCCGTAGTCCCTGGTACTATGGCAAGATTGGTTGTTATTCCTGTAACTTGATCAGTCAAAAGAAAGGCAAATGCATCCGTATAAGTACATTGAAATGTTCCATACTCTTCTGAAGCAAAAATATAGTCAAAACTAATTGTATCAGTCAATGGCACAAAATCAAACTCTATGAATGTTGCGTTAAATGTTGCTCCAGCTGCTAACCCAATCGCAGCCTCCAAATCGGCATCTCCAGTCCAAGTCGCTACACCATTGCTTTGATTACCTATCTCAGGCCCTTCAGCAGCTGTTGCCGCTCCTGTAGACAATATTATCCCTCCATCAAACGCAAAGTTGCCTGTTGAAGAAAAATATCCGATTCCATTTTCACTTCCAAAATTAATCCCAGTACTATAATTTACATTTGACACGGTAGCACACGGACTATCTATAAGGATATCTGTCAGAAGTTCTGGAACCGTATAGGTCGTGACATCGACATCAATAACTTGCGCATTCGAAAAAGACACACAAATAAAAACTAACAAAAGTAATATTCTTTTCATAATTACATTCTTGGATGGATTAATATGGTAAATTTTAAACATTGCCTTATCTATAGGCAACTGTCTCTGAGGGAGACTAGATTATACAGATTGAAAGATTTGAAATATAATCTGCATTCAATTCAAAAACTTTATCCTCATAATCTTCACCTGTCTTGAAATGCAATCGATCTTTAAAAAAATCAATGAGTAAAATATGTTTTTCACTATTTTTAATCAATCTTTCAAATTTATTTGCATAGGCTTTTTTTTCAAATGCATCTATTTGTATTCTTGAATAGTTCTGAGCTGGCGATCCTATTTCTTTTCTAAAGACAATACTTTTACTATCTAAGGTCAATTCTTCAAAAAAAGAACATTTCCATTCATCATTAGGGATGTATTTTTTCATTTTATTTGGCTTGATAAGTTGGCAACTGAAAAAAGCTATAAATATATTCTTCATAACCGTAAGTAATAAGTCATATCTTATACGGTTATAGTACATTACCTCCTATATACGAGAGAAACTTATATATAAAGACATATCAGGTCATATTTTTTTATGTCCCTAATATTATAATGCGCTAAAAAACAGTGATTATTATTCTTTACCTATTAAAATAATATGGAAATATACTTTTTTGAAAAAAGGGGGTTGAATCAAAATAATTATACATAATGGCTTAAATATTATAAAGTTAGACTGAGTTGTAATGCAATCTTAACACTTTTTAACCAATTACATATAATATTGACAATTAAATAGTTTATCTGCTAAATATATTCGACATCAGGTAGATAATTAATTATCACACCTATTATATGTTAAAAAAATAACATATACTCAAATCCAAATTTCAGGCATAAAAAAACAAGCCCAATGGATGCATTCATTGAGCTTATGAAATAATATTTTTCAACTCTTACCTCTTCAGTGCAAAATGCGCCTTGAAGGTCTTCTTCTGGTCCGTGTTTGGTTCCCTGTAGTCCACGGTGAACCAATAGGTGCTGTT
>CANMCF010000047.1 GCA_947496215.1 uncultured Bizionia sp. | reverse complement strand
TCGGGAGATACGATCTCCTTCACCATAAACTCAGATGGATCAGGAAGCTGTTCTACGAATGGCTATACTCCATTTGACGTATCCGTGGTATGTGCAACTTGTACCAACCCGACAGCCACATATGCTGTGATTTCGGATTGTGGCAACGGGCAACAGTTCTTCGTGGAGACGGATGTCACCAGTTTGGGATCAGCAACCAGCGTTACGGTAACAGACAACCAAATGAACTCACAACAAGTAAGTGCGACGGGAATAGTATCCTTTGGACCTTATCCCAACAATACAGATGTGGTGATCACCATAACAAGCGATGATGATGCCAACTGCTCCATAGTGAGCAACACGACCTTGACTCAAGAAATTTGCTTGGATTACACCGTGGATTGTGCGGTGGGGCCAACAAACTTAACTTATTGCTATGAGAACAACGATACCAACGTATTCACGTTCACGAGTACGGATGGCTCTCCTTTGAATTTCATCATAAATTCCGGTCAAGTAGAGAATGGTTGGGACGAGTTGGTTGTTACCGACATTGCAACTGGAACCGATTTAAATGCAGGCACACCTTATGGAAACAATGGGGACGTCTCAGGTATTTTGTATCAATCGACTGGAGACTCCATATCATTCACAATAACTTCGGATGGTTCCGTGAATTGTGCGGGGAATGGATTTACGCCTTTGGACATTACTGTATCTTGCGCAACATGTATCAATCCAACTGCAACTTATACAATTGTCGATGACTGTGCAAATGGAGATCAGTTTCTAGTAGATGTCGATGTTACCTCATTGGGCGATGCGACTTCTCTATTAATAGAAGACAACCAAGGAAGTCCAAGTGTATCGGTCTCCGCAACAGGAATTACGCAATTTGGCCCTTACCCATTCTTGACAGATATTATTTTTACAATAAGCAATGAACAAGACATCAACTGCGTCATTACAAGTCCTGCGCTTCAATTGGCAGCTTGTCCTCCGGAGAATGACAACTGTCCAGATGCAACAGTTGCCGCAGTAAACGACGGATTCCTATGTGAGGTAGTTACACCTGGAACCTTGGTAGAGGCTACCGATTCTGGTATTCCAGCAGCAAGTTGTGGTGGTAATGCCGATGACGATGTTTGGTTCCAATTTACAGCTTTAAATGAATTTCAATTAATTTCCTTGACGAACCTACAAGGTAGTGATACCTTTAACATAGACTTCGTACTTTATGAAGGAACCTGTGATGCTTTGGTAGAAATAGCTTGTCAAGATGGCTTTCCTCCAGCTTCAATAACACCTCAATTGGTTATAGGAAACACTTATTACATAAGAATATTCTCTGGTGGAAACGATTCAGAAACAACTACATTCGACCTATGCATAACTCCTTATATAATGCCAACAAACATAACTTGTGAAGCTTCAGAAAACTTTTGTCCAGCAGGAGAAGATGGAGGCGCATTGTATATTTCAAATATCGTGGATATGCCAAATAACTCTTCCGTTGCATGTTTGGGAACCATTCCTAATCCCACATACAGTGTACTTGAGATAGGAACGTCTGGAGACATACTTGTAGAAATTGTTCAAAACACCGCATTTGACAGCAATGAAAATGCCATAGGAAACACATTGGATGTAGATTATGTACTATGGGGACCTTTTGCACCAGATGAGGATTATTGTAATTTAAATTTGGAAGTGGATTGCCCTACTTGTCCAAATAATACAACTAACCCAGATTTCTATCCATTTGGCAACATAGCCGATTGTAGTTATTCTGCTGCGGCAATTGAAAACTTCACAATAGAAAACGCAGTGGCTGGGGACTTCTATTTAATCTTGGTAACGAATTTTGCCAATGACCCTGGAATTATCCAAATTACACAAACCAATACAACTACAGATCCCGATGCAGGAACTTTGACTTCTGCCATTTCAGTGGATATCGTTAGCAATGATGCCATATTCATCGATGATGACAATGATGATACGACTCCTAGTGTTGCCAACTTATGTGGTTATGATTCTGTAGTCTTGGAAGCAGACTCTGCTTTCGCTGATATATATGAATGGTCTGTAAATGGTATCATAGATCCAACATTGACCAGTTCAACCATAACCGTAACAGAGTCTAATACATATAGTGTAACTGTCTACGACACACAGTGTTCTGGTTTTGATCAACAAACTGTCATAGTTAACTTGTACCAAGAAGCTGTTGTAAATGTCGTTCCACCAGATGAAGTAAACATCATTACTTGTGATGATGAATCTGGAGATGGTATTGAAGAATTCAATCTTGAAAATTTAACTTCGATAATTCTGGATTCCCCCGGTCAAAATGCTGGAGACTTCTTGGTAACATACCATGAGACTTTAAATGATGCGCAAACAGGAATGAATGCCCTTGTTTCTCCATACTCTGCAACAGATGGCACGATAATATACGTTAGAGTTGAGGATGTGGACTCAGTTGGCTCAGGTTCTGGGTGTGCTAGTACGAATACAACATTCACTTTGGTTGTCTTGGGAGCTCTTCCTACTGCAACAAGTGTAGATATGGAAACCTGTGATGACGACTCCAGAGATGGTATAGAGTCCTTCGATTTGGAATCTAATTCAGTCAACATCCTAAACGGACAAGACCCAGCAACTTTCATAGTCTCATATTATGCAAATCAAGTGGATGCAGATGCTGGAATGAATGCTTTGGCATCTCCTTATGACAATACAAGCAATCCGCAAACAATTTTTGCAAGAGTCGAAAACAATACGGCTTCGGATTGTTATAAAACGATCCCTTTAGATTTAATCGTCAATGACATCCCTGTCACCTCATTCGATGATAGCATAGCATATGAAGTATGCCCTAACGCAACTGTCCCTATTACGGTTGTTGCAATAGGTGACAACTATATGGAGTCCGAAGTAACCATAGCTTGGTATAACGAAAGTGTTTTGATTCCTGGACAAACCAGCTTGGAATTAGCTACTGTATTAACACAAGGAACATACACCATTGAAGTTACATTTAACGATACAGGATGTACTTCCATGACCGATGTGATAGTTACAGAGTTACCTACATGTGTTATCCCTCAAGGTATTTCGCCAAATGGAGATGGCTTCAATGATGCTTTCGACTTGAGTAGCTATGATGTTCAAAGCTTAGAAGTCTTCAATAGGAATGGGACATTGGTCTATTCCAAGACAAACTATCTCAATGAATGGGCTGGACAATCCAAAAATGGGGATGAGCTACCAGTGGGAACTTATTACTATGTTATGAAATACCAAGGAAACAAAACCAAAGCTGCTTGGGTTTACATCAACAGAGCAAATTAACAACCACTAAAAAACGAGAACAAAACAATGAAAAAACTAATATATACCCTATTCATATTTGTGTTCGGTTATCAGATGTATGGCCAACAAGATCCGCAGTATACGCAGTATATGTACAATATGAATGTTATAAACCCCGCTTATGCGGGGTCCACCGAAACCGTGTCCATAGGTGCCCTCTACAGGAGCCAATGGGTAGGTTTGGAAGGAGCCCCGAGCACGGGGACTTTGGCCATCCACTCGCCAATAGGTGAACAAGTGGGGTTGGGCTTCTCATTGATAAACGATGAGATCGGTCCGGTAAACGAGACCAATGCCTATGTGGACTT
>CANMCF010000046.1 GCA_947496215.1 uncultured Bizionia sp. | reverse complement strand
GGGAACCCGATGCCGAACAGCACCTATTGGTTCACCGTGGACTACAGGGAACCAAACACGGACCAGAAGAAGACCTTTAAGGCGCATTTTGCTTTGAAACGTTAAAAGTATAAGTATACATAAATGAATAAAAAAGGTCTGTACATATGTACAGACCTTTTTTATTGAAAAAAAATGAAATAGAAAAGATCTATGTTTGTTGTAAAGTTTCGTGTTTTTTTATGAAAATAGTAATTTCCATTTATGTGAATATTAAAAAAATATATGAGGTTAGATGTGAAAAATGCTAATCGTTTACTCGTTATTATATTTCTTGATATAAGGGGGTTAGATAGCTGTTTTGTTATTTTTTCTACCATTAAGAAAAGCACTTTCACACCATTTTTTATGTTTGTAGCCTAGATTGTAATATAATTGTTGAAAAAATATTGAAGGCGAAATTCACAGATAAAAATGGGAACAATTAGTTTTGCCAATTCCTTGGTTGTTTAAACAAAAAGGTGTGTTTTGTTTTTTCATGATTGGTTTTATTTTCGAATGATATTTCAGAATAGGCTTTTGATCAATTCTAATTTCTGATAAAGTTGTTACAGAATTCACTTGTAGATAATGAAAAGTGTAATTGTTTGATTGTGAGAATTCTGTGGGAGTCTTGAGTTTGCGGGGGTTTTGATGATTTCTTTTTTTTAGCTGATATATTATTGGAAATTGGTTAAAAAAATGTTAAAAAATTATTATATATTAGCGAAATACCAACTAAAATCTGATTTATTATGTCCTATTTTTTTTGTTGCCCTTTTCTTTTTAAAGAGAAGTCTCCCCTTAACTTTTTATTTCCAGTAAAAAACTCTGAAAGCTAATTTTTTAGTGTTTTAAAAAATATAATAACTCATATTAATTTATGATTTAAGATTGCTTATACGCATAAAAATATTTCTATGTGTAATTGCTAAGTGATGTATGGTAATGCTGTAGGAAAAACATAACCGAATTAATCAACTTTTTTATTATTTATAGTTATGAAAAACATATTGTTAGGGGTTTTCTTTTTGTCAAGTTTATTTGAAATGGGTGATGTGATGCATTTAAAGGTAAATGAAAATAAAGAATCTACAAAAAAACATTGCAATGCTTATGGTGAGCAGTCAATACATAAAGGGAAAAGTGTTTTAATCGAATTTTTTAATGACAGCAAAAAGAAATTACTTGTCCAAAAGTATTCTATAGCTCAAATAAATGCATTTATCAAGGAAGCTTACCTGAATGATTTCCAAAGTATTATCAATGATGACAAAAAATATGCTTTGTTTGTTGATTTCTTTCAAAACCGTTTGAGCTTTGAAACGGATAAAAATTATGAAGGTAAAGTCTCTGATAATATTTCCAATTTAGAATTGGACACCAAACATAATCCAAATCAACAAATAGACCTTGTGTATGATTTGAAAACTTTCAATCCGTTAAAATATAAAATCGAGTTTTTTCCTCAGAAGACAGTTGTCTATAAATTAGGCAATACTCAACACTATATGTTAATCCAACCAAGAAGATAATTTTACTAAGCGAGAATAATTATGAAGAGAATAATATTTTTATTGGCTTTTGCTTGCGTGCATTTTGGAAATGCTCAATACAACATAGCAACCGAAAACGGCAATACGGTATACACTTGCTCTGGAACCTTTGTTGATTCCGGAGGAACGGCAGGAGATTATGATTCTGATGAAGATTATACAATGACTTTTTGTCCAAACCCTGCGGGCTCATCCATACAATTGGACTTTTCGAATTTTGACGTCGAAGGAGGTACTTATGACTTTATGACCGTATACAATGGCCCCAATACAAGCTCTCCTCTAATGGGGACATATACCTCAAACCCAGGAACATTGATCTCAAGTCATCCTGGAGGTTGTCTAACAATTTCGTTCGAATCAGATTTTGGAACTCAAAATTCTGGATGGGAAGCAGAGGTCTCATGTTATCAGCAATGTAACCAGACAGTCATTTCCAATTTGGTTTCTACGACTCCGGCCGTTAATGGAAATGGAGTCATAGGGATCTGTCAAGGAGATTCAGTAGATTTTGTTGGTAGCGGTACTTTCTCCGTTTCTGGTGCAGGAGCAGTTTATTCTTGGGATTTTGGAGATGGAACTACGGGTTCTGGAACTAACGTTTCCCATACCTATGCTACTGAAGGGGTCTATTTGGTCAATTTAAACATATCTGTTGGGGATTGTATCAACACCAACAAGATCAATCAAATCATACATGTATCTCCAACTCCAGATTTCAGTGGTACAGCTGCAGTATCGGACCCTATATGTTTGGGGAATACCTCTATCATAAATGGAGTCGTAACACCTCAATCCGTTTCTATAAATTGTGCTCCACCTTTGTATGAGACAACATTTTTACCAGATAGTAGTTCTGGAGTATATCAAGCTTGCTTTACAATAGATTGTTTTCCTGCAGGTACAACTATTACGAGTGCTTCTGACATTATCAATCTTTTTATGAACATTGAGCATACATACTTGGGAGATCTAGGTATCACGTTGACAGCTCCAAATGGTACTTCTGTCGTTCTTTTGGATAATGGAGACATTGATAATTCTGGAGCGGATCTAGGCGATCCACTTCAAGATGATGGGACAGGCCCAGGAACGGGCTGGGATTACTATTTTGTAGAAACAGGATCTACAGGGATAACACTAGATAGTGGGCCTACTACAAATAATAGTACGAATAATCCTTCAATAACATCTGGATCGTACGATTCAGATAATTCATTTGCAGGATTCATAGGAGCTCCAATAAATGGAGATTGGTGTGTTACCATTACGGATAATTTGCTTTCGGATGATGGTTATATTTTTGGATTAGGTTTAACTTTTGACTCTACAGTAGCTCCTACTGATCCAAATTTCACGTACAATCAAACCATAGTCTCTAATTCATGGAGTGCCAATTCAGGAACGGGAAACATTATTAATACTAGTGGAAGCGACATTACAGTTCAACCTACCACAACAGGAGTGCAATGCTACACGTTTACTGTGATTGATGACTTTGGCTGTTCCTATGATGAAGTGGTTTGCATAAATGTTACAGCTGGAGCCACTGCAGATGCTGTGGCAGGAGCCGATCTATGTGATACAGGAGATGCAATATTTACAATCACTGGAACAGCTGGAGCGACAATAACTTATAATATCGATGGAGGAACAGACGAAACAATAGTCCTAAATGGAGCAGGTACTGCAACAGTTAACATAGCATCTGTCGTTGCTACTACCACCATTAATTTGGTTAGTGCATCTACAATTGGTAATCCTATACAAGGAAATGGATTAAGTGGAATAAATGCCGAAAATTCTAATCTCGCAACTGGAGCAATATTAGCAGCAGGAACTGTTCCTACTAATGTGAACTCGGCTAGAATACTTAGTTCCTCGCCTTCATTGGACTTGACCTTGATGGATACAGTCCCTGCTGGAACCGCAATAACAATTAGCTATGCAAGAGACAATAATGGTGGAGCATTTAGTGTGACTGATGGTGTCAATACGATAACTGGCATTGTCAGTGCAGCACAAGATGTATTGGAACAAACAACATTCACTACAGGAGTATCAACAAACACATTGACATTTACGAGAACAGCAGGAGCTATTTGGATTGATGGAGTAGAGTATACAATTGCTGCGGCTGGCTGTGTTACTCCTTTAACTGATTCTGAAACAGTAAATGTCGTAAACAACCCAGACATTGTAGACTTGTCTGATCAGTCCCATTGTGATAGTTATACCTTGCCTACTATAGT
>CANMCF010000045.1 GCA_947496215.1 uncultured Bizionia sp. | reverse complement strand
GTTCCTCCTAGGGGATATATCGTGATCTCCCCTTCAGTACAGGTCAATGGAACCGTGATTGCAGCTGTTGCAGTCAACAAAGGTGGCTCTACGATCGTGACGGTACCTGTATAGGTACAACCATCTTCCGTACTCACATTCGTAGTATATGTTCCTGGGTTCAAGTTTTCAAAAGTATAATTGTTTGCTACGATTAGACCTGAAGTGCTAACCAAGGTTGCTCCATCATATATAGAAAAGGTATATTGTGGTTCCACATCATTTGCCGCTAACGCAATGCTTCCCTTCTCCCCATTACAAATCGGTTGTGTCACGGTCGTCGATACCGTAAAATCCCTTTCTCTGATTTGAATGTCTGGTACCGTGAAAACACAAGGATTCGTTGGAGCTCCGGTTTGTATGATGTAAACGGTATAAAAACCAGGGGTATCTATGGAAAAAACATTGCTCGTCTGGTAGTCTATCCCGTCAATGCTATACTCATAGCCATTGGGAACACCTCCAACCGTTATTTGACCAGGAGTATCACAAATGATGTCCTGACCTATGGCAGTTGGATCCAATAAGTTTTGGTATACATTGAAATAAAACTGATTGAAACATCCTCCGTCATAATTTATGGTCAATCTAAACTGTCCGGCTGCATTCGCCAGGAAATCCGCACCTGTACCTACTTGATTCCATGTGCATGTTCCGTCTTCATTTGCACAATCCGTATTGGAAACTGGAGGGCAACTGGCTTCATCCAATTGTTCCCATATGATCGATGATGCTGTAGATATGTTAGTTTGAATGAACCTAGAATCGTCTGCACCGCATAGGTATATGTTAGGTAATTCGTCTCCATCATTTGGACAAATTACAACTTCATCGGCATAAGGTATCACTGGATTGGTGATGTTACCTCCAAATGTAGTCACAACAAATATTTGATCAATGGATTGACAAGGAGCCGGCGCTTCATTATGAACATAATAAGTTCCTGTATCTGTTACCGTTATGGTTTGGGTGGTACCAATCACAGGCGTTCCAGTTGGACTGGTCGACCATGTGTAGATGTCGTATCCATCTGCGGCAGTCAAATCCACACTATCTCCACAAAGTATTTCGTTTTCGGTAAAATCACAATCATCAAGATCCACAAGGAAATTGGTAGCCTGCGGTGACAGCAAACATCCTGTATTGCTATTTACACTAGGATCATCTGAAACAAGGAAATCAGGATTGAAGAATCCTGAATAAGTCGCAAAGGCTTGATTGTTCACAATGTTGGAACATGCATCATCCAATTCACTACAAGTAGGTACTACCTCTACTTCTATACGAATTTCCGCATAAGGATCTCCTTCTTCTACATAGGAATCTTCCACACTGAAAATGATTTCCCTTGTTGCCGGATCGTAACTTTGAACAGTTACCCCAGGTGGCAAAACTAAACCAGCAGGATAGTCAAAAACTATATTTATAGGTAGTATATCCCTAATTGTCAAACTTGTGGCGTTGTCATTTCCTGTATTCTGAAAACCAATTACGTAATTCAAGGGTTGTCCTAGTGTTACATTTTGTCCTCCAATATCATTCCCTAGATCGTCCTCAACTATCTTGGTTAATACGATGTTTGGCTCTATGATGTCTACCGCAAAAGCGAAAAAATATGGAAAATATATGTCTTGGGTACTTTCCAAGCTAACCGTAGCCGATGTGGCATCATTAGCTATCACGGAATTCCCTGGATTCGGGACGACCATAACTCCTGTATCAAATCCCAATGTATTTGTACTATTGGGGTTTCTATTATTTACCGGCAAAGCACTAAGTTGTGTAACCGAACTATTGAAGAAGTTCCCAGCCAAACGGTCTGCTGTAGACATACTCACATTGTTGATCAACAAGCGGTCATTTGCAAACGGACTATCTCCTTCCAATGCTGCAAAAGCAAAATTTGCCCTCACTGGGGCTGGGGCTGGCACTGTTCTAAATCCTGAAATGTCAACATCTGCATTTACAGTACTACTAATTGCACTAAATCCATTGAAACTGGTAATGGACTTACCAGGTAGCGTTGGATCCTCATAAACGATGAAAAGAGACCATCCTGCCGAATATCCTGTTCCGTTATAGGGATCGAATGTCGACGTCTCACCCACCGCAGTTGATACATTTCCAACAGTATAGGTACCTTGATCATTGGCCAAACCTGTAACAATGGCTGTTACGTCAGCATAACATGAATAAGGAAAACTATTTCCTGTAGCTACACCTCCTGCATCATAAATTATCGTTCCAGTCACATCATTGTAACCTCCGGTCGGTCCTTTGAACCTTACATCTGTAACAGCTTCGGTTCCCCTTGTAACTGCTCCCCAATATAGCCCAGCATGGACAATATTGTAACAATTGGGATTGGGAATAACCAAGTCTGCACTCGTTGAGTTGAATGTAGACGCATCACCATCAATGTCTATATACTGCATATCCACATTGTGATTGGCTACAGTACCATCGTTGAAGGCATTGTTATCTGGCCCCAAAATGTTATTTCCAATTAGGAGAATATCACCTTTTAAATCCTGGTCAAATTCTTTTGTGAAGTTTACATAATTTTGGGAGAAAGATTGAATACCCAATAGCAAAAATAAAATAATAAAAGTAGATTTTGAAAAAGTAGTCGTTTTCATGTTGGTTATTTTTAAATCACATATCCTTCATGGGTCTTTTTGGAAGGTAATTATGAGGGTTTTCTATATTGGTTTTTTCTATCAATTTTCTATTTTAACAATAGACATCTTGCCATTATATGGTTTATTTCCTTTTGATTTCATCTCATTGTTGGCGTCTCTGAGGGTATCAAATTTTGAATAATAGATATAATACTTACTCGTATTGACATCATGGAAGAAGTCTATGTTGGATTCTCCAGAGGCGACTGCTTTAGTTAAGAAGTCATCTCTTTTGGCAACGTTGCTATGCACTGCTATTATCAAGTAATATCCATTGTCCACGTTTGTTACATTCTTCAGAATTTGAATATTGTCACTCTGCTCTTCTCCGAAATCAAAATCTTCAGCTTTGAGAGGTATTGGACTCAAAGGTGTATTTTGTTTTATGGCCTGCAATGCTGCTTTGTATCGTACAAATCTATCTTGCTCATTATCATAAGCTGCTCGTTTTATTCTTCTTTTTCTCTCAATCTCCAGAGCCACCTTAATGTCTTCCAATGTTGCGAGTAAACGTCTTCTAGACTCTACGACTTCCAACTGTTCCGTTTTAAGTGTTTGTATTGCTTCTTGATAATATCTATTCGTCGGGTCATTTTTATCCGAAACTTTTTTAAGCCTCTTATCATATAAGCCCTCTAGTTCTTCAATCTTTTTATTTTGCTCTGCAATAACGCCATCCAATTCTGTTTCCAATGCTCTCAAGGCTCTTTTTTCCGCTGTCACACTTTTAAATGCCTTAGGAGCTTTGTAAATACCTTTTTCGCTTAAGTCGTTTTCTTCTCTTAAATCTTCAAGGTCTTTATTCTTGATGTCAACAGCATCTTTCAATCTTGTCAATAACTCTGCCTGCTCTATTTTTGAATTCTCAGTCGATTTAGCAAGATTGCTCAAAGATATTCCTATCTCATCCGTAGGATTCAATGCCAATCGTTGTGCGTCTGCCGCTGCTTTCTCGTCCGCCAATCTCTGTGCTTCCGCTGCCGCGTCTGCCGCTGCCTTCTCGTCCGCCAATCTCTGTGCTTCCGCTGCCGCGTCTGCCGCTGCCTTCTCGTCCGCCAGTCTCTGTGCTTCCGCTGCCGCGTCTGCCGCTGCCTTCTCGTCCGCCAGTCTCTGTGCTTCCGCTGCCGCGTCTGCCG
>CANMCF010000043.1 GCA_947496215.1 uncultured Bizionia sp. | reverse complement strand
AGTGGATTGCCCTATGATGAGAACTTTGTATCAAAATTAGCTTGAAATTGCTTGTTTTTTAACTCAGTTCTTTGTTGGCAGTAGTGTTTATATCTTCAGCCAGTTTATTTACTTTCGGTTGAATTATCCAAATTCCGATAAAATAAAACCATAATAGAAAGAATTCTCCTGCGAATTCTCCAAATCCTACTTTTCGTTTTAATTCAGCTGTTTTTATTGTTTTGGCGACATAGTACATTGTGTAAAAAATACAAAACATTGAGAATAAATGTAATGGTAAAATAATTGCAACAATCCAATTTCCAAGTTCGAATCCAGCAGTTTTCATTCCGCTAAATAGTCCAGACATATAAATCATTAATATCAAAATGTATACAAGTGGAAAAAAGAAAAAGAATTTAAATTTTTTAGTTTTCATTTTTATTTCTGTCGGTATTTTTTCTTTCAGTCCGATTGCAATTGACCAAAACCAACCAAAGAAAAGTCCTGTGAATAAAATCATTATTAATGGGAATAATCCGAAAAAGTCCATCATATTTTCAGGGTTAGGGTTTGAGTCAGTTTCGAAATCCGAAAACATAGTAAACATCATATAAAATTGGAAAATTAGTGGAATTCCAAGCAATAATAGAAACAATTGCCAATGTTTTGCTTTCAAAAATAATTTTATCATTCAGTCTGTTTTTAGGGTTTTCAGCATTACTGCCAACTATTATATAAGTACAAGTACACTTGCACTTATTTTCCTTATTATGTATAACTCGTTTAAATATTATCTATATATAATAAGCAAACGTATAAAATGTAGGGAAGTAACGTTTACTAAAAACCATAAAGTATGATTGTTTTTTACGGATCCTCCAAAAGTAGTAAATCTTTTATCAATTAAGAATACGTACTCCTACGTATTTCTAGTATTGCTCTTGTCCGTAACGTCACTCGTAACAGACGAGCCTAGCTGGGCTAAAAAGCGTTGCCATCCCACAGACTATGATTTTTTAGCCCTTGTTATATGCTTTTCTTTAATTCTAACGAATATTAATTTGTGTCGGCGTTTTTGATTTTCACGTTGTTCAATTTCAAATCTATCAATTGATTTAATAAGTGGCGTGAGCTTTTCAAATCCGTAGTTTCGTGAGTCAAAATTAGGGCGTTTTTTCTGAAGCAAACTCCCAACGTCTCCTAGAAAAGCCCATCCATCTTCATCAGATAAATCCTTAATAGTTGAAGATATCAGGTTAATTTCCTTTTTAGTGATTTTATCAATTACAGCACTATTTGAATCCTTGGATTCAATTTTATCCTCAGATTGTTGCTTTAAGATTTCTATATAGATGAATTTGTCACAGGCTACGATGAATGGGTTTGGTGTCTTTTTTTCTCCAATCCCTATTACTTGCATTCCAGCTTCTCTGAGGCGCGTAGCTAATCGAGTAAAATCGCTATCGCTTGAAACAAGACAAAACCCGTCAACTTTCCCGCTATAAAGAATGTCCATAGCATCAATTATCATTGCAGAGTCGGTAGCATTTTTTCCCGTTGTATATCCATATTGTTGGATTGGAGTAATTGCATTTTCTAATAACAGGTTTTTCCATTTGGTCAAACCTGGCCTTGTCCAATCTCCGTAAATTCTCTTAATAGTGGGATTACCATATTTGGCAATTTCCTCCATCATTTCTTTTACATGAGCTGATGGTATATTATCACCGTCAATTAAGACAGCCATTTGTGTATTTATATTCATTTAGTATTTTTCATTTATTATATATAACGGTTTTGTATATGAAAAGTAGCGGATTTTACGCACTAGCTTTTCAGTTTTACATTGACCTCAAATTTATTAATTATCTTTTATTTAGGCACTTAAACCGCTATTTTTATATACGTTGTAACACGTTTTTGTTTTAATTTCTGGCTTTATAATTATTCTCCATTAAATTCAAAATCTCTTTAGATACATTAGGTTTTAACTTTTCTATTTCTTGTTGAAATTGTAATTCCATTTCTCTACTATATAAGCCTGATGATATCATTTCTAGATTATGATCTATTGCTTCTAATACAAAAAACATCTTGTCAGTCGTTTCATTAGTTCCTTTAGGTCTTCTAACTCTTGAGTCGCTACTCCAAAGACATTCACTTCCATATTTTATAAACAAATTATATATTTCAATGCTAATCATTTCTTTCTTTCAGGCGTTTTAATAAATTCACTAAATGCTGTTCAGAATGAATACGCATTGAAAACTCAAAATGCCAAAGAGCATTATTTTCGCTCGTATTTTCCATACACCATTTTACCAACATTAAATCTTTTATTATATCAGTTAAATCATCCAATTCGTCTTCAATTCCGATTTCAATATTCGGTTCCATTTTATTTGAATCCAAAACTGAACTATACCAACCAAAATCAGGAAAATTAGATTTAACATTTTTCAGGATTTCGTCATAATCAAAATTTGGTTCTTCTTTATAATCCTTTTCGTCAAATTCAAATTCCACATTCAGATATTCAGAGTAAATTCCGACTAACAGTTTTTTCAAGACATCAGTTTTGTCGGTCAATTCAACTTTCGGATTAATTCCAAATTCCGTGATTTTGTCTATTAGTCTTCTTAATTCACTCAATGTTTCTTGGTTTGGTCAAATGTGTTACAACTATTATATACACTTATATTCCTTATGCCTCGTTTAAATATTATCTATAAACAATATGGCAAACGTATAAAATGCAAGGAAGTAACGTTTACTTAAAACCATAAAGCCTAGATTGTTTTTTATGGCTCCTCCAAAAGTAACAAATCTTTTACCAAATAAGAATACGTGGTCCTACGTATTTCTAGTATTGCTCTTGTCCGAAACGCCACTAGTAAATACTAGCGGGAGCGGGGGTTTTCCTTCGTAATTGAAATTCTCAGGAAATGGCAAATATTCAAATGTCTCTGGATGCAATGAAAATTCCAAAGGGTCGTTTTCAGAATTTCTATCGTGAATAAAGTGGATTATCCAATCTGTTAAATCGTGTCTTGGCATAAATTGTGGCTAACGTTTATGTATAAGAATAGTTGCGTGTTTGTGTGCGAGGATTTTCCGAAGGAAAATCAGAAGCTAGCAAACAAGCAACTAACATTGGTTTAGGATAAAGCTAGTAATTTTTCATATACTTTGTTACCCAACGTTTTTTATTCAATTATCTTTTCTTTTTTCTTTATATATTTTTTTACCAAGTCGTTATAACAATCCATTACGGTAAATCTAGTACAACTTATTCCAATGAGTTCAATGTCGTGTTCATCTCTTAGTCTTTCTTCAAATTCCAAGTCGGAATCATATTCATCCTGAAAATATTTGAGTTCTCCATTTATTAGGTCTTCCTCAAATCGCTTTTGAATTTTTTCACAAGAATCAAAATATTGAAAATATTCGGATATTCCTTTATGACATTGAATTCTGTCATAATTATCTTTTGCTATACGTAGGTTATAAAAGAGAGAGAGGCTAAATAAGATGATTGAAATTATTACAGTAATGGTTAAAGTTTCTTTTGATTTTGCAATTATTAGATAAATGACAAAACTTAAAGTTCCCAGATAAAATAAAAGCTTTGCAAAATTTAAATAAGGAATTACACTAAGAGTTTCATCACGATATTCCATATTGATTATTAGAAGAAAAGCATCTACTAAAAAAAGCGTTAAAGCAATGTGTTTTGTTTTAATTTGCATTGGCTCTTAAATGTTGGGTAACGGTCTCGTATAACCGTCAGTTACGGGTTAAATTAGCGATTATTTTTGGTTTAGCACTGACATTAGCAATTCCGAGTGGATTCGGACGTAGTCGAATCCGCCGTAATTGCGGTTATACATTGTTACCTGCTGGTATTTTTCCATTCTTTAATTATCTTTTTTCTTTCACGTCTTTTCTTTCCGCTTACATTTTTTATCCATTCTCCAGATAACCAACTTATATACTTCTCTTTAAAATTCAAAAATCCATCACGATTTACCCAAGGTAAATAGTATTCAATTAAATTCGAATTATCCTTACAGAATTCAAGCAAGCAATTTTGCACACCTGTCAAAAGAGCATATGGCATTCGGTCAATTTGGTCAGCCATAATTATTGCGATTTCTCCTTTAGTTAGATTTCGTTCGTGACATTCCGATTTTACTTTTGTCAGAGTAGAGTCAGTAAAAAAATCCGCAAGAATTGGTAAGGATTTCTCTCCAAAAGCTATAATTTTCTCAGCTTGTTCAGTTTTTATAATTCCTTTTGAGTTTTCCGTTTCTGCAATTCCAATTAGCAATAAGTCAATTTCAGATTCGGTTTGTGAATAACTCAAATTGAGATTCAGAAGTAGAGTTAAAAATAGTAATCCATTTTTTTTCATTCAGTTTAGATTTATTTTCAAATCTATGCTTTGTTTATATATTCAGGAACTCTAAATGAGTGAACTGTCGTTTTCAATTAGCCTACAGTTTTTATACTTGCAGGTAACTATTATATAAGTACACTTGCACTTATATTCCTTATATGTATAACTCGTTTAAATATTATCTACATATAATAAGCAAACGTATGAAATTCAAGAAAATAACGTTTACTAAAAACCATAAAACCTAGATTGTTTTTACGGCTCCTCCAAAAATAGTAAATCTTTCACCAATTGAGAATACGTACTCTACGTATTTCTAGTATTGCTCTTGTCCGAAACGCCACTAGTAAATACTAGCGGGAGCGGGGGAAAACTCAATATTTGGCTTTTTTTTACTTACTGAATTGAATATTGATATTAATTCATTTTTTATGTCGACGGGCATAGACGTTTCGTCTTTTTCATCTATTCTGTACTGTGGTTTCTTTCTTTTAAGAACCGAGTCCAAGGCAATTATTGAGATTTCTTCGAATCTCCTATATACATAATTCGTCTTATTTGGCTTTTGATGAAAAAATATTGGCTCAAAGTATGTAAAATGACCTTTGATTTTTTGCTCATCTGAGCGATCAGATTGAGCGTTGCTTGAGTATGATAGAATTAGAATAAATATTGTAATGATATAGTAGTTTTTCATTTTCAGAAATTGTAGTTAATGGTTTGCGTGCAAATATGATTTATAATGAATTTGATGGTTCGCGATCAAGGCCATAGATTGTAAATGGGTAAAAAGGCTTTATGTGTTTATCATAAATCCAATTTAAAACAAAAACCTAAAACCGCCTAGGTTCTTTAAACTCATTATTTAAAAAATTCAATACGGTATCGTTAAACAACTTCGGATTGGCAGATGGCGGCTTTTCATAGGAGTTCTTTGTTGACAAATCGTTATTTTTTTTTCAAAAACCTCAAAGCTAATTCATTGAAAAACTTTGGGTTTTCTTCAGGAAAATAGTGTGTTTCATTTGGTAAAATCGCTAATTGGGATTTTTTAATAGCTTCATACATATTGATAGTATGAGTATTTTTAATTTCATCGTGATCTCCAGCCATAATCAAAGTTTCAGATTCAATCTTATTTAAATCAGAATATTCTAATTTTGGGTAATTAGCCATTAATTTATAAAGAGATAAAGAAAGGTCATTTTTATTTTCTTGATTGTTTTTTTCAAGTTCATCAATTGTATTAATTATTCCTTCCAAGCCCTTTAAGCCTTGTGGATTTATGTTTGCGCCTATTGCTATTAATTTATCAACTTTTTCAGGATAATTAATTGCCATAATAAGTCCAATAATTCCTCCATCACTCCATCCTAGAATATGAGCTTTTTCAACTCCAATTTTATCTAAAAATAGTTTTATGTCGTTAGCCTCTAATGAATATGTTAATTCTGTTTCGTAATCAAATGTTGAATTCCCTCTTCCTCGACAATCTACAAGAATTACTTTGTAAAATTTTGAGAACTCATCAATTTGATTCATAAAAGCACTAATAGACTGTCCGTTTCCGTGAAGCATCAACAAAGGTTCGCCTTCTCCATATGTTTCATAATAAAGTTTTACGTTATTAACATTTACAAATTTTCCATTTTGGTTATTCCCAATTATATTAGCCCCCTTTAT
>CANMCF010000042.1 GCA_947496215.1 uncultured Bizionia sp. | reverse complement strand
GATTTAGCAACCAATTCTATTGGGACTAGTCCCAATAGAATTGAACCATCAGACAGAGTTTAATTTACAGACCCGACCGATTACAAACAAAGCACTATCTAAATTGAATTTGAGTGAGAGCAGCACTTTAAAGGATATTGACGAAGAAATAGTAATAAAAATAAAACGAGTAAAATAAAACCAGCAGGTAACAAATTGTAAAACAATTGCTTGGTTCTCTCTCCTACTATATTGTATTTGTAATCATTAAAACTACTGTTTGTTTAGTTTTTTAAATAAAAGTAAGGAAAAACCTTACCATATTATCATTTATAATTTGTTACTTTATTGATAATTAGAAGGAATCCTCACCCTATTTTTTTAGTTTAAAGACTGGCTACAGACATAGTAGCCAGTCCTATTTTAACTACTGTTATTGGTATTTCTTTGCAATTAAATTTCTATTTACTACTGTTTTATTAACAATTCATTCCTTTAATCGATTATATCTTTGCTTAATCGAAAGCAACTATATAAATCATCTTCTTTTCTGTTTTAGTTATAAAAGAAAATAAATTTGACTAAGATGGAATTGGATCTTTCATCCATAATTAGTTAAATTCAAAAGACTGATTTTATAGCAAATCAGTCTTTTTTATACTGTTTTTTTTGTTCTTATAAATAAACTTTATAGTATTTTTGAATACAATAGATTTTACACTATTGCATATATATATAATAAACATAACTAATTGCGTTTATTCACTAGTTCTACACCATTTGAGACAAACATTGTACATATCACTAATTTTACTGTTTGTAAGTCGTCAGCATAAGTTGGACTGAAGTTGTTATTTTTAATGGAGACTTTTCTCTTTTAGATTGTACTCTCCGTTCAAGTCTTAATATTTTACCAGTTAAATCTCACACTTAATCTAAATAAGTAATTTCTTCTTGTTTAATACATCTTAGAAATCTACCTTGATATACAAGTTGTATATATGTATAAAAGTTAATTAATCCATATGCTATTAATCTATTTTAACTCATTTTACACGCAACTTATTTTAAGGTAGAAGGCTGCTCCATCACGAGTAGCCTTTTTTCAACTCTGTTGTAATGTTGTTGTTAATTCAAAAGATTCTGAACAGATCTAAGTTGTATGATGTTCATAACATTTAAATAACCTTCCAGGTCCATTCAACAAGAATTTCCATATCTGAAATATCTTTAGATTCTCCCCTTTTATATTTATTTTTGTCATAACTACTGTTAAGATTGATTTTTAGTTTCATTCGTATTCTCTCTTTTTGATAGTTTAACCCGTTCAAGCCTTAATCTTTTACCTGCCAAACCTCACACTTAATCTAAATAAGTAATTTCTTCTTGTTTAGGCCAAAATAGAAGTTTACATTAAAAAACATAAGCATCTGCAAAACAGAATGTTAATTTTCTTTTTGTGATTAATTAGTTGGTTAAACTTCATTTTGCATACAACTTATGTTAATACTGAAAGACTGCCCTCACTAATAGGCAGTCTTTTTTCTTTATCAACTGTTTTTAATTTTGCACTTAATAAGTAGGGTCTTTTCTTTTACATCTGTTTCATTTATAATTAATTAGTTCAAATACCCCTCGTGTTTTTAAGTTCAACAATTAATAGCACAATCAAAACACATTGTATTTGTAGCTTTTTATTAATATGAAGGTTGCTCCCATGAGTAGCCTTTTTTAATTACTGTTTAAAACTCATTTTATCACTTCTTAGCAGTTTGTTAATATACTTATTGCATATCCTAGTACATATATCAATCAGAATAAAGATACTGACCCTAATACTCCAGATGACGAATAGAAATTCCTTCTAATGGAGCTTTTTTAACTTTTCACAAAAAAATATTCGGATATAGCTTTTTTTTCTTTGCTTTAATATTTTCAATAATTGTTCTTGCAGCATTACCAAGCATAACATCAAATATCTAGTATTTGTTAGAAAGACAAAACCAAACTATTGCTAGAGAATATTTACTTTTAGGTATAATCCCACTTTAATTGCATTGTTGTTGACTATTCTTCTATTCATAATTGACTACAGATTGATTAACAAATAACTATTGTTTTTAATTTCCCTTATGAAAAACAAGTAAAGCACTTACCTGATTATCATTTTAAAATTGTCATTTTACTAAGGATGAGAACCATAAACATATTTCATCTATTAAATTTCAAGGAAAAGACTCGTTTTGGGAGCAATCAGTTTTTTTTTATACTACTGTATTAATCTGGTAATTTTAATTTTCTTATCTTTTAATTTAAGTAACCGTATTTTTTGCTCCCAAAGGGAGTCGCTTTCCAATTGACATTAAGGATTTGCTTTACTCCCTTTTTCATTTCTCTTTAACTGCTGTTTAATCCTTTTTTTTTACTGTCTAGATACAAATACAAGTCGTTTAGCTATTTTTTTTTTAATCTTCTAACCTCTAACTTATATTTCAACCAAATTGCAAAAAGGAATAAGGAATTTCAATGGATTAATTAACTATTTATCCCCTTTAAAATCTTTAAGCTGTTTTTTTAACCCCTTAACTTATTAAAATCCTAGTTCTTTCCTCTGAAGTAGGATTTTTTTTTATTTTAATTTCTTTCATAACTATTCTTTTAATTGTTTTTATGTTTTATTCGGATCTTCTCTTTTTAGATTGTATTTTCCGTTCAAGCCTTAATCTTTTATCAGTTAAATCTCACACTTAATCTAAATAAGTGGTTTTTTCTTGTTTAGTCCATAGTAGAAGTTTAAATTAAAAACGTAAATGTGTGTAAAACAATGTATTAGCTCACGTTTTAGTTTGGTATACTTAGCTTGAACAACTCATTTTGCATACAACTTATATTAACATTAAAAGACTGCTTACCTCCCTTAAAGCAGTCTTTTTCATTTAACTACTGTTATTGTGTTAATGACCTTACTAAAAATCTTGTACAGTTTTAACGGTATCTATATCGAGAAACATTTTTGATTGATATATTTCGAAAAGCTCCTTTCTTAGTTTCTCATATTCTTTTCTGGTTGCAGGTTCCCAGTCACCAAACTGTTTTTTAGCGAAATCGGCTTTAAAATCTTTAAGATTATCAGCCCAATGATAAAAACTTGAATCTTTACCAAAATCAATCATAAAACTTACAGATTCATAGCCTTCTTGGTCCTTGTAAATATGGCATTTAAAAGTTTCTATGTTCTTATAAGACTTAACTATTTCTCCATCATAATTTGTTATTTCATATTCTTGATGAATTTTTCCTTGAAGCTCATGGAAATCACTATGTTCAATCTTTGATATAAAGTAATATAATTTCATTTTTCTGCTCATGATTATTGATTATGTATAGCTGTCAACTACTGTTATTGTGTAATCACCTTACTGAAAACCTTGTACAATTTCAACTGCGCTACAGAGACTTCCTGTAAGATGCAATTATAAACTCCCACCATAAGTAGAAACAATAATTGTAATGGCTAGTTTTCATAATAAATAAGGTTTTAATTTTTTGAGGCAAAAGTACCTTAAAGACAAATTGATTCCCCCACCCTAAAGGGTAGTTTTTTCAATAATATGAATAGCTTTAATGCCTCACAAGTCCAATAAAAAAATCACTCACTTGTAATTCTTGAATAGGTATTGCTTTTGATTTTACCATGATTCTATTTTTATCACAATATAAAATACGAAGATCCACGTATTTTTTATCGCGAATAGATTTACTACTTTTGGTGAAACCTAAACAATTTTTGGTTGCCTGTGGTTTTCCAGAAACGTTACTTCCCTACTCTGTTTATCTTCACGACTATTAGAATGAATTGCTCTTTTTTAATTATTTCATATTATAGAAATATAGGCACAAAATTTCAAGAAAACAAAAATGAAGAAAGCATTAGACATTTTAGAAACTAACAACTTTTATAGACCATATAATGTTATTTAAACTTTATATTGAAGATAATGGTGCAACAGATGAATATTATAGTGATCTAGATAAAGAAATTAAAGCCCTTTTAAAAGATTTTAATGCTGCAATAAACTATCTAGATGAGATGAATTACACTAAAAGTGAAGGAGGTACGATGACTATTGATGGAGTACGTCATTTTGAAGATTTTATCGAATATTTTTTATAAATTAGAAATAGAAGATCAAAAAGGAGAACCACATTATAAATGTAATGTGGTTCTTTATTTAGAAAAACTACTGTTTAATTGACTTTTTAACTTTCGAAGCCCCTCTTATACTAAAAAAAAGTCACATCATTAAACCGTATTTAGCTGAATCAATAAAAGAAATTCCAACTCTACTCTAGTTTTAGTCTTTTTTTGGTTCGGCTTAGCAATGAATGCATTTATGATAATCATTAATTTATTTGGCAATGCGCACGTTCATTTTTCTTTATGTTGGAGATTGCTGGTTACACCTTTATTTGTTTTGACAATTATATTATCAATCCGTTTTATAAAAAATTGTAAATAACCCACATACAGGTTTAATTTATCTGATTTCCCTTACAACAAACAAGTGATTCCCTTATTCTATTACCTTTTTTAATTTCTAAATTTGATAAGGCTGAAATTGTATGATAATTTCTACTCATAAAAAACAGGCATATTAATACGATTCCAATACCTAGGTTATATTTTATTAATTTCAATCATTACACAATGAAAAAAGCAACCAACATTCATCCTCGAAAAACCAATTTTGAACATCCTGATTTAATTGAAATATCATTAAATGACAAGAAGCCATCATTTAAAAACTCAATCTCTTGGAAACTCTGGTTGAATTGCCAAGACCTTGCCATAGATGCTTTGAATACCGATTTCATCCAAGGGATTAAGAAAGGAAAACTTAACCCAAATGACTATGGACAATATACCGTTCAGGATTGTGCATATACTTATCATGGTCAGAAAGATTATCAGAATTTAGAGAATCGGGCAGCAAAGATGGAATTACCTGAACTAGCTGCTTTCGCAAAAGCTCGATGGATCAGTTATAAAAAATATTATGAGGAAGAAACCAATAATTGGCATATTAAAGATCCAAGTGCTCTAAAACTAAATGAAGCTGCATCGTGGTATATAAACTCTGAAAAAAAAGCGTTTTCGGATATGTACCATCCAATTTACGGAATTATAGCAATGATCCCTTGTGATCAGCTTTGGCCTTGGTTAGCACTTGAGTTAGAACCGTCAAAAAAAGAAAGCGGCGTCTATAGCTTTTGGATAGAAAACAACCTAGGTTTTGGAGGTGCTTATAGACTTGATAACTTCGTTGATTCTTGGTTTAAAAACAATCCAGGTGTATACAATGAGGACATAGCCAACTACATCTATCGTTGCAGTATGATAGGAGAGTTGAACTTCTTCAAATCTGGATGTGGACAACCACTGACTCCAGTTCCTACATTATTAGAAATACAACATTAATAAGATAATGCTAAATTTAGAATAATAGAGTTTCCCCTTAGAGACAACATAGGGTTATCACAAGGCATATCGCGAAAAGCACAGTACTTTTTTATCGTTGTAATTTAAATTTATTTGTATGGAATGTATTTTAGGGAACTCATTCAAAACACTAAAATCATAGGGCAAAAACACCTGAAGCATATTTGGGCGTTTTTTTTAAACTACTGTTTTTAAACACTTATTTAATTAATAAGTAGGGTTTTACATCTTACACCTGTTACATATAAAGTTGATTAATCCAAGTTGCCCTCACATTTGTTATCATTCACATCTTCTATTCAAAGCAACTTGTATAAACTATAAAAGGCTGCTCCCTCATAGTTGTAGCCTTTTATTAATTACTGTTTTTAATTTTCCTTATGAAAAACAAGTAAAATCCTTACCTGACTATCATTTTAAATTTGTTATTTTACTGAAGATGAATATATTTCATCTATTAAATTTAAAAAAAAGACTGGTTTTGGGAGCAATCAGTCTTTTTTTATACTACAGTTTATATTACATTTCTTATTCTCATAAATATATTTTATAGTATTTTTAGATACAATAGATTTTGTGCTATTGCACATATAAGGAAAATAAGTGCAATACACTTATATAATAGTTGTTTGCAATAACTCATTTCGATGTGACAATTTTTTCGGAGGATTACGCG
>CANMCF010000041.1 GCA_947496215.1 uncultured Bizionia sp. | reverse complement strand
GCGTATAAAATAACCTTATTCTTCTCTTTGGTTCTTTATGATTAATTTATCTAATTTAATGAAAGGCTAAGTTAAGAAGTGTAAAAATAATTGCTTGGTTCTAGCCTACTCGGAAAATCCTGCGGATTTTCCTCTGGTTCGTGCCATTTTGGTAAGTTAGTGGCTTAATCACGCAACTATCCTTACACAAACCGTTGTGTGTAATTAGGTATGTTAAAGGCACATAGTTTACAAAGTTAAAGGGACATAGTTTACACTTTTTCAAGTTATAATTTGAAACAAAAATCAAATTATCATGCCTTGGAAAAGAACGACAATTATGGAACAAAAAATGGAATTATATAAAAGGATAATCGAAATAATTGATGCAAATCTGATTTACTGTCTGATTCCAATAATTCTGACTTTAATCCTTGTCGAACTCTTCTTCAAAAACCGATTTGAAACAAAGAAAACTCTGAATTTAATTCGTTGGACAATTGTTATCTATACTATAATTACGTGGACTTCCTATCTTATTGGAATGGCTACAAATCCAGACAAGTATGCTTTTATTGACCGAGCAACTGGACCTTATGCTTGGGCATATTGGATGATGTCTCTATCAGCTTTAATTTTACCTTTTACTTTACTCATTAAAAAATTAGCTTCAAAATTTTTGTATGTTCTATTTGTAGCATTTGCAATGAAAATCGGAATGTATTTTGAGCGTTTTGTAATAATTGTGACTAGTTTTCATCGAGACTATTTGCCCAACAATGGAAATTCTGAATTAGAAAATGGAAATGTTGAATTAATAGATTTATTCGCATTCGGAATTGGAATGATATTCCTACAAGGCGTAATAATTACTATTCTGACTTTGGGAATATTTGAAATAATAAAAAGAAAATGAAATGGTTCCCACATAACCTTAAACACATAATAATAAACACATTGAAAAGGTTGTGAATCTAAAACCCATATACGATAAAGTATAACCCGTTTTACTTTATTCGTTGGAACCCTATACTTTTTTTCAATTTAAAACGTAATCATATTATTCTTATACTAAGTTTATCCTCTCTTGTAGCAAAGATGTAGAGCTTTATTACATTTCTTTTATCCTTCTACATTAATCTTTTGAAATTTGACAAAGAATTTATTAACCAGCTGCCTTGCAGCACAACCTATCTATAAACTATGTCAAATTCAACAATTTTGCCTATTCAAACAACCAGCACCTCTGCTGAAAATACTACTGAACTTCACAACTATCTTTTGAAGATTGCAAAGAACGATGCTCCTTATGCAAATCCTATCGGGGAAGCTGAGCCATTAATCTCCTTCAACGGCTACTATGCTCTTAATGGTACTGGCTCTTTCCTTACCATTGATACTAACCTACTAGTTAAAAACGGTGAGATCACTCCTCACGTAGCACTAATCTATTCACCAGATGGCATTACTTCCAATGTGTATCATCTTACCGGACCTGACCGAGCTTTCGAAACCGTGACTTGGAAAGGCACTACACTGACAGCTCAGGCTGGAATAGATAGTGGTGTACCAAATTTTACGCTTGAATTCACACGCAAAGACAACAATCAAGAAATCACCTCTTCCTTTCAAGGAAAGGTAACCGAAGGAGCCAGTGGGGCGATCTTAAATATCAATGGAAAAACCTACAACAACCCCATTCCAATGGAAATGTATGCCGGCACGTACCACGAAGACAAAGGAAAAGGGGATGAAATCCTAAAGATAGGGACGGACAACACACTGCAATACAACTACAACAATATTGGAGGCAGTGGAGGTCAGCTTCAGGATGTGAATATTTTCATCTACAATCTTAACATGTATGTGTTCTCTTTCAACAACCCATTAGACGCAAAGATGAATTACAGCATTATCATGGGAACATCGGCAAAAGGAGGCATGGTGTGCAACGATCTCTTTTCCATGAAAACCCCCAATTTATCCATCCCCCGCTCATTGCAGACGGTGACGACTACTCCCGTGATGAAGCCTGTTAATGGAACAAATGCAGCAAGTGAGGAACTAGCCAAGTTTGCAGGGTTCTATCGCCTTAATTCAAGCTCCCAAGTATTTGACAATGCATTCATATCAATCGAAGGAGAGTACAAAACCCACAACGACGGTTCAGAAGTTCACAAGGTCACTCTAGGCGTTTCTTTGGATGGCACTTCCTCCACTGTCTATACCTTTGACAACAGCATGACATTCGAACAAAGTGGAAACAGCTGGGTGCTTACCATTCCCATCACCGACCCTATAGGGGGAAATCTAACAATCAATTTCACACGCCAATACGAAAGCGCCTACTCACATGTTGGTAGCTACTATGGCTCTGTTGTGAGTATTTCAGGTAGTTACAACGTCGCCCAATTCAAAGGGAAAAGCTTACTCAACGTGGTACCTTTGATGGGATTTTCTGGAGCTCCGCTGAAAGTCACTGCGGCATCGAATGAAACGATTCTGATTAAAAGCAGCTCCGAGGTAGAATACCACGGCACATCCTATAAAGATTTAACCATTGTGCCTTTGATGTACATTGTAGGCTTTATCGACAAAGACGAAAACGAAGTGATTCTTTCTTTGGGAACCGACGGAGGAAAGGGGAACACATGCCTAACCACGGTAACAAAAACCAAGATGGTCAATGGAAAACGAGTAGCCGGCGCCATTAAAAGCATTAAGCTTTATACAGCCATACCAGATGGAGACTCCGGTGAACCACAGCACTGATAACAGTATGTTTATCTAGAAGAACGCCTGGCCTCGTGTCAGGCCTCTTTTTATTCATTCTAGCAATCCTACAAACAAGACATTTCAAAATAGGAATACCTCAGTCACGGACATGAACAACGGTTGAATGTTTCAAGATACAAAGGACAACCAACATATTTGTCAATGCCGATTACATACTGTTCTGATTACAATAACTGATCAATCCGTAGACTAGGAGGTCTCTGTTTTCAAAACAAAAAACACGTATAACTACGTATTTCTTTTGAAGATTAACTTCTGTAACTTTCCTAACAAATAATGTTAGGGTACGGACACTCTCGCTACTTGGCAAACATTATTTAGATAAGGAAAACAAACGCAATCGTGTTTACATGCAAGTTATCTTGCATATAACCAAAAAGTACAGACCGTGGAAAATCACATAACCTTTATAAGCTTGACTGCCGCAATTCTTGGACTCGTTCTCATTGTTATGAAATTGATAGTGACAAACAAACAGATACGCAGAGAAAATGCTCTTGAAAGGCGTATGCTTGAAAAAGAAAGTTTGAAAAAGCTAGAGACTTTGAACAAGGAGAAAGAGGAAAAAGAAAGTAGAAGCGAAATACTCCAAATGTCAATGAATGTCGTATCGGATTATTTGGAAAATGAGCTACCTAAAAGGTTGAAGGACTATGTAACCGCTGATCAACTCAAAGTATTGGACGAAGACATCAAGTCCTACATTTCCAACAAGCTAAGACTGTTGGACAATATAGGTACTGAAAAAGCGATTTCTCAGAAGAAGAAAGTTGAGAAAACAATTGCAGAAGCCTTTGGCATTGTGATATCAGATCAGGCCATTGAATCGAACGGATTTGAAACATTCTTTACGGACAGAGTGGAAAGAAGGATAAAGGCACACACTGACAAAAAATAAACGGCATTAAAACAACCGCTATCAACAATTAAAACAAAAAGAAATGAAAGATCAGAAAAACCCCTCATTTAGAATTTACCCATCCATAGGAATAGCCCGTATGGGAAATGGACCAGCAACAAAGGAAGATGTTGTCTTCAGTCCGGAAGTGCCTTGGAAAAATTTATTCGAAACAGACATTAAACCACATACATCGGATGGCGCCTTAAAAAAGCAAGCACAACGATTCTACATATACAAATGTGACAACCAAGGGAATCCCTTGGAAAAGATAAGCCCCAACGATTACGATATTCAATGGTTTGTCGAAGTAGCCAACAAAAAGCCATTTTGGTATGATTTCAACAACAGTTTGGACCTCTCGGTCAACATGGAAGGGAACAACAAGAATTTAAGCAAGAAATTTTATGAGGATCGCATTGCGCCAGGCATAAGTGCAAGTTCTCGAAATCCAAACATTCCAAGTGAGGGCGTTGAAGAAAAAGGTATTCCCAACTCAAGGAAAGAGCTTGTAAACGGCCCTAATTTCGGATCCGTTTCCCTTGCCAACAACAGAATGGAGCTTGAAGGCCTCTTCCCCTTCCCTCGTGTTGGAGAAACAAGCAATATCGCCAATAAAATGAGAACCGTCCCTAAATCGGTGAAGCTAGGTACCATTGAATACGATGAAGATGGCAGCAATCCAGATACGAATGGATCGCTCATTTTCTATAGTGGAGATGGCGTTTCCGCCTCTTTGAACCCATCGGATCTCAACACTGACTTTGCCGACAACTCGAATTGGTATGACGACATTTGTGACGGTAGGGTTACGGCAAAACTAACACCAAGAGGCGGCGGAGAGACCATCGTCTTGGATGGTCCGGAAGCAGCAGCATGGATTGCAAGTGCGCCACCAGACTATGCACCACAAATCAATCCAATTTCGTCTTTGTATGATTTGGTTACTGGAGCCGCTCCGGGCGAACTCAAAACGAATGAAGCCTCTTGTTTGAGCATGGTACTTCCCTTGTTCTTCAAATTCTACCAAATGCAATGGGTCAACCTAAGTGATTTCCTAGCACCTTCGTTCAAAGAAGTGATTGACAAGTTAACATACAAAGGCAACTTCGATTTCCTCTACACACCTGGCCCTGAAAGCCAAGAAATACGCCAGGCCATCTTTACGCTTTTCAGAAACCCCAGATACGATTATATAAATGAAGCCATCATACCGAGTAAGGACGTCACGGATTTTGATGCTCTAGGCATCCCAGCACTTCCAGAGAAATTGCCCTATTATGTTGGTGATGGGATAAACTATCCAGGTAGCCCGGCACAATGGTTTGCCATTCCGCCAATGCTCTACGATCAATTGGAGCAATGGAGCAAAGGCAACTTTACAACACCACCAGAATTAGCCAAGCACAACCCTTCGAACATGATAGAATTGGGCGAATACTACCAAAGTGATTTCGTAAAAGCTTCAGCAGATCCTAAGAAGGCGCCATTGTTAATGACTCGTGCTGTTTTGGAAACCTTGTACGGTGGAGGATTCCACCCTGGTGTGGAGTTGACCTGGCCAATGCGTCATGCTCAAATGTATTCCGAGAATTCATTGACATTCGACTCTGTCAATGGCATCCAAAAATACGATCTTTTTGGTTTGAGGGAAGTTCGGATCAATTCTGCAAGCAGAGAAATACAAGACAAGATATTCTTCAATGACTTTGGATTCTTGATGACTCCCGAAGATGTGAGAAACTCAATGGATTCAAAGAATCCAGAATATTGGCTATGGCAAATAACACCTGGAGACCTTACCAAATGGATGGGAATCCCATGGCAGTCCGATGCAGGGAGTTGTCAGGCTGTATGGACCAAAAGTCAATACCCTGTACCAGCTTGGTGGGCAGCAAATCTTCCAATAGACGTTTTGACAAACGAAAGCTACAAGGCCATAAAGGACTCCAATACCTTACCTGACACCAAACGCAATATCTATGCAAGCAGACAGCCTTGGCTTCAAACCACAGATACCGGCTATGTTGGATACCATGCGGAAGGAGGCTATTTAAATGGGTTGATCAACATGGTTTATCAATGGGATCAAATAGGAACAGTCGCAGCTCGAAAATTGGATCTGGAAGGCTATCCCAAAACGGTATACGTGTCTTTCGATGGTAAAGACGTAGAAGACGATCAACCTATTTTGCTAGGAGCAGCATACCCGAGTGAACCTGCACCAAGACGCGCACCGTTTTACTCCAACACCGTAAAGGACGTGTTGATTCCATCCGACAAACTGGTCATACTCTCTGGTGAACCAGATGGAACTGGAACGACGTATGTGGATGACCAAGTGACAATCACCGTAAACGGAAACAAAGTCTATGAATTTGATTACAGCCATAGAAATTCTGGGAGGATAATTCCAAATGCTCCGATTGACCTTACTGAACAGTTTAAGCAGTATGCTGGCCAACGCGTAGAAATAACAACCACGTACACGGATTTATTTGGAGGTTCACAAGGTGCTTCCAGCTTTTTCCTAGTTTTCCTTTAGGAGAGTAATGAACATAACCCCTTCAATAATGAGTACAGATGTAGTTATAGTTGGCAATGGCATTTCGGGTTTAATCCTTTCAATTCTCTTAAAGGAAAAGAACATTGACCATGTCGTGTTGAATCGTGTAGAAAAACGAAAGACATTCGAATTGCCGGAAACAATACCACCTTCTACATTGGTATTATTGGAATCATTGAACTTACTGGCGCTTTTTTCAAAAAGCGCCAGTAAGACCTTTGGTTATCATTCCCTTTGGAATTCAGATAGCGTCACCACCGACAATTTCTTCAACCACAACCCATACAAGCATGGACTGAAATTGAATAAGAAAAAATTGCTGAATGACCTAGAAGCATTGGTAACTGACCATGTGATGCATTTCAACAATCTAATAGACATAGATCGGTCGGATGAAAATGTCACCGTCAGAATTGAATCCAACAATGTTATGCAAACCATAACCAGTCGGATCATAGTAGATGCAACTGGTAGAAATAGAGCCGTTTTAAAGCACCTTGGAATCACAAGTGAATCGTTCGACAACCAAGTAGCATTGAGCTGCCACCTACCCTATTTCAAGCATCCCCAATTGATTCATCCAGTATTTGTAGAATCATTCGAGAACGGATGGGGCATTGTTTCCTCCTTGAACGAACGGATTAATGGCATGACCCTCTATACAAAGAAAGGAAGCCTCATACTCCCTCTACTAAAAGACTATCGGAATTGGAAAGACATACTCTCGAACACCAAACTGTTGAAAGATTTTCTTACCGACGATGGCAATTGCAAGGTAGTTGGTGGAAAGGCCAATTCATCCAGAGCTTCACAAATTGCTGGTTCCAATTGGTTAGCCATAGGAGATGCAGCAATAGCATTCGATCCTTTGTCGTCTCACGGAATTTCAAACGCAATATATTGCGCAAATTCTGCATCCAATGCAATTGGTTCACACATGGCAAACAATACAATCGCCACATTCGAAGACTACGAAAACACAGTTTCTCAAATATTTGATGAGTATTTAAAACAAAAATTGAAATTATACGATATGAGTACAGGTTGATGAAATGATAGTCCAATAGATTGAAAAAACAAGTTTGGAAAAGAGGTTTAAAAATTGTGGAAATCCAAGAAATCGAAATAATAAAAACAGGCTATGACAACTTAAAAACACATGTTATGTTGGTCTATTCTCAAAGTTAAGTCTATATTTACTTTTGTGATTGACCTAACGAACAATCGGCAGCACGTTTACAACGCAAGACACTATATAAACGTTTACCCAAATAAAAAGAATCAAGGCTCAATGAAAAAAACTTTACATGATTTAACCAAAGAAGATTGGAATACACTTTTCCCGATTAAATTGGTTGACCATAATCCTGAATGGAAAAACATTTATGAGAATGAAAAAAATAGGATATTAAACAAAATAGGTGTCGAAAAAATATTGCGAATCGAGCATTTTGGCAGTTCTTCAATTACTTCTATCAAATCCAAGCCTTATATTGATTTAATGATTGAAATCCCCAAAGAATTATTGTTTGACGAGAAACTAATTGACGAATTCACTGAATTGGGATATTCTCACTTCAAAGTTCCTGCGAGAGAAGACATAGAGGAATACTCTTCATTTGGAAAGGGTTATAACCTTGACGGAACCAAAGCGCAAATTTTTCATATTCATATGTGCCCAAAAGACAATGTGATGTGGAAGCAAATTGACTTTCGGGACTATTTAAACTCTAATTCAAAAAGAGCCAAACAGTATGAAAGCTTAAAAGTAGAATTAGCTACCAAGTTTAAAAACGATAGAGGTTCCTATGTACTAGGTAAAACCGATTTTGTGAACAAAACCCTTGAAATCATAAAAGAAAAAGCCAGCATACAACAAGATGTGAAGATGCATTAAAAACGCATTTTACATACAAATTTGAAAACAATCACTATAAATTAAAAAAAATAAAAAATGAGTGCAATTAGATTAGGAGATGAAGCTCCAAACTTTACAGCAAATTCAACAGAAGGAGAAATTAATTTTCATAACTGGCTAGGTGATGGTTGGGGAATATTGTTTTCTCATCCAGCAGACTATACTCCTGTTTGCACAACAGAGCTAGGGACTGTTGCAAAATACAAAGCGGAATTTGATAAGCGAGATGTTAAAGTAGCGGCATTAAGTGTTGATGGCTTAGAATCCCACAATGGCTGGGTTAATGACATTAACGAAACACAAAATACCACTGTCAACTTTCCAATTATTGCTGATGAAGACAAAAAGGTAGCTACGTTATATGATATGATTCACCCAAATGCAGACAACAAACTTACGGTTAGATCTGTATTTGTAATTGGATCGGACAAAAAAGTTAAGCTAACAATTACCTATCCTGCGTCCACAGGTAGAAACTTTGATGAATTACTACGTGTAATCGACTCATTGCAATTGACTGCTTACCATAAAGTCGCAACACCTGCCAATTGGAACAATGGAGACGATTGTGTAATTGTACCTGCGGTTTCAAATGATGAGATACCAAACTTGTTCCCTAAGGGGCACACAGAGGTTAAACCTTATTTAAGGTTAACTCCTCAGCCAAATTTGAATTAACATCAAACATCAGTATCAACAAAGAACTGAGGTTAAAAACAAGTAAAATACACTAATTTTTAGCCAACGTACTTCTGTAATCGTCATCATAAG
>CANMCF010000040.1 GCA_947496215.1 uncultured Bizionia sp. | reverse complement strand
CCGTATTGTCCTCCGTCACCGCCATCGGCAGTGTCGTTTCCGTAGTATTCGTTCGCATCCGAACAGCCGTCGTCATCACTGTCCACATCCAAGAAGTCTGGTGTTCCTGGTGTTGGACCACTATCAATCGGAATCAATCCTGTTCCTGCTGAATCTGGAATTCCATTTGAGTCTCCATCTATTCCATCTGCCACACCATCGTTATCAGCATCTGTTCCTCCAGCTTCCATCACATCATATATTCCGTCGTTGTCAGCATCCAAGTCAAGATGATTAGGTAACCCGTCACCATCAGTATCCGTTGGCACTTCATCGCAAAAGCGGAAAGAAGTGATTCCTGTGGTACCTGTTCCAATTCCTGAAGAATTTTTATACGATTTTATAACTATTTGCGTTATCGTTCCTGGAATTGTTGTCGTGAAAAAGTTTGCCTGAACATCCGTACCTCCTCCTCCATCTGAATTTGTAACAAAAACTCCATTCCCCACATTATTGGTTATCCAAGCTTGAGCTCCACCAGTGTCAAAATCTGAAAGGTTCCCTGTATTTATAGGAACTGGCACTGCCCCATTAAAGGCTGTGATTTCATAAGTATCATTACCGTTTATACCAGCCGAAACAAATGAAACATCCCTTACTGGACTTGTAAAATCTACGGTATACGTAGCAAAATTCACAGGAGGAGGAATCGTATTAGGATCGTTAGGGGCTTGTATTGGTTGAAAATATATATAATCTCCCAAAACCAAATTGTTTCGAATTTGAATTCCATTTCCCCATATTGCCGTACCTGACAATGTTCCTGTAATCATCATTCTTCCATTCACCAAATTATTCACTACTGCTGAACTTGTCGCCGTTGCATTGAATGGAGTGTTGAGTAGGTGTGGAAGTGTATTCAACGTTTCTGTTACCGAACCATAAAAACAACTTGTGTCTTCTTCTATATCCAATATCCCATCATTGTCATCATCTAAATCACAACCATCTGGCACTGCATCCAGATCTGCATCTGCATTGTCATCAAACCCTGGGCATATGTCCACATTGTCCAATATACCATCTCCATCTTCATCTCCTACCACAACAGTTACCTTTCCTACGCTTGTTGGACAGCTACTGGTAAGTGTATAATCAAAGATATATGTTCCATATGCCAAACCATTCGTATCCAATGTACCTGCACTTGAATCAAAATTAACTCCTGGATCATCTCCTCCAGGGTCCAAACTCCACAAACCTCCTAAATCTGGCGTACCTAACAAATTGAGAAACAAATTGTTTATCCCTGTAGACACATTAACTGTATTATCCGTTCCTGCATTTGGCATTGCCTGTACAGAAACCGTTACAGAAGTAACAGCATCAACAACACAAGGAGGAATGGCACTTACTGTGTAATCGAAGATATAAGTCCCTCCTGTCGTAGGATCGTATGTTCCTGCTCCAGCGACAAAGTCTCCTCCTGGCGCATCTGGAGATGAACCGGAAACACTCCAACTTCCTCCTGCATCTGCTCCTGACAACAATGAATTCAAATTTACCACAGCATCTCCAGCACACGCATATTCATTTGTTCCTGTTCCAGAATTTGGTTTATCTGTAACAGTTACCTGCATCACTCCTTCCCCAAAGCATCCTACTCCATTGTCCCCTTCTATTCTAAACCATGTCGTTTCATTAACTACCCTAGAAGGTGTAAGGGTATTGTTTTCGAAAGGTCCCGACCATGGTCCAATAGCACTTACAGTACTGTATGACCATTCGTAACCTCCAACTCCACCTACACCAATTCCATCTCCCAATGAAATTGTACTGTCCGTATTCGCTACTGGCGGAATAAATGGAACAGTATATATTGAAGCTGTTCCAGGAGTACAAGAATTATCATTTATAGGAACTGAGATGGAACCACTGGAATACGTCACCACATTCCCAAAGCCATCGTCAAAGTTGATAATAGCTCCTGTCAATATCCCTGTATCTGCACCAACACAATCATAAACTTGTACTGCCCAGCCACCTTGTCTTGCATCAAAGCCATAAAATGGCGACCAATCTATCGCAATAGTAGTCACCCCATCAAAATATTGATCATATGTCCCTGTAAGCGGTGCTGGTTGCACACAAAAATTAAAAATACTAGCAACGGGATTACTTGTAAAAGCCAAATTAGTAACATTATCTCCAGGGTTACAAGTATTACTTTGATTTGGTCCCAAGGCAACAGTTGTCGTTCCATCTGTAGCAACCGCAAAGAAACCCAAATCCGAAACATATGTATGAGTAGCATCAAATGTAACAGTTATTTGCGTCGCTGCATCAATCACAAAAGGTCGTGGTACCGGATCATAGTAAGTGTATACTGGATTTGTAATTGTTCCTGAACCTACTAAATTGACAGTATCCCCTGCACAAGCCGTTTGATTGGCTCCAGCACTCATAACAAGAGAGGAATTCCAAATCCACGCTCTCCCTTCTTCTACGGTCCCTCCATCGTTTCTCACTACCAAATAACCTCCATCTGCCAACCCCGTTTGGGTAGGCGTAGAATTCAATGCATACACATCGTATGAGTTGGTCGTCGCATTGTAAACATACCAATCATAAATCGTACCTACTGCTCCAACTGGACATACCAGTTCTCCCGAGCCTGAATCGAATATATATATGGCATCATCTGAATTTCCGGAGTACAAAGGATCTGTGTACTCAGTAGCCACCTCTCCACAAGCCGTGGGTGCCGTCAATGCTATTTCAGTATTATTCATTTTAATGACCACTACCGTAGTTGAAGCATCTCCACAAGGTGCAGAACCAGTTACGTCATATCTAAAGACACTTCCTCCCAAAGGCAACAAAGCTTCATTAACTATACTACCCGCCAATGCTCCAGTCGCATTGACATCAACCCAGACTCCTCCTGCATCTTCACTACCATCCAATCCTGTAAACAAATCTACTGGGCCATCTCCTGTAAATATAATCAAAGGTCCCGCTGTATTTCCAGACAATGGCCCTCTCACTATTGACATATTTGTAATTGCCGTATTTGACACTTCACCATACACATCTGTAATTTGCACTTCCAAAATCCTAGTAACTACTACATTTGGATTAACTGCATTATTTACATAATAAACATCATCCAGCGCCTGTCTAAAGTTTGAAACCGTTGCTGCCCCATCATTGGTTATAGTAAGTGATGTGGTATTGTTACCAGAAACCAAAATCCCTGAAAAAGCGCCTGCCATCGTCAACTCTTCCATACCTACATCCTGTGGATTAGTCAAAGTGACTGTCATACTACTTATTCCATGAGGTGCATTCAATACAGAAGTTGCTCCTGTGTTCGTGTTATCCAATGGTTCCCACCCTGTTGAACAGGAAGAAGAGTTAAGATCAATTCCTCCAGCCCCGGTAACATCGACATCATCGAGCCTTATACTTGGAATAGGTGATAAATTCATAGTAAAAGGTTCTCCTGATGCTATTTCCAATGGATCAGTCACATAATATTCCACGGAAAAAGTGGTAACTGCGATGTTAGTTCCTATCGTCCAATATGTCCCTGCAGCAGTAATTGAAGCATTCGAACCTATATGTACTTCCGATGAGTTGTTATTGCTTATAAAATGACCTGTTTGCGCTCCTGTAAGGCTAGCAGAAAACAAAGCACCAGCATCTGGGCTCGACACTTTTATATTTTCCGTTCTCACGAAGTTACCATGTTCTTGGGAACTCAACATAACATACACAGGCTCACTAAATGTGTACGTGTAGGTATTACCCGAGACCCCGACCGACGTTCTAGCATTATCAAAACTGCTAGTCAAAGTAAGTGCTGGAGGTATCGCATTAACCGATCCTCCAGTTGTGGTTGAACTAGATCTAGTTATATCCACAGTAACAAAAGTTGTTCCATCCCCTACAGAAGAGAAGCTACTCGTCGGAAAGGTGTTTTCAGGAACCGTTCCCGACAAGCTACCCCATGTATTTACCACTTGGGCTTGAACACAAAATGGAATTAACAATAAAACGACATAGGTTAGAAACTTAATTCTTTGCTTCTTCCCTCTCTTTGATAAATTCAAACTAGAAAAGTAAAGTTCCAGAGAAGTAAAGCAGAAAAATGCATTTTTATTGATACATTGCAGAATTGATTTATTCTTGTCAAAGTCTAAACTTTTGTTAAAGTTTGATTTGAATGTTATTTCTTCAAAAAAGGCTAATATTTTTGAAGAAATCATTAGAAGACATCTCAACATAATGGTCGGTTTTATAATTGATTATTATTCCAGCCCTGCTTTTGTTTGCTCTCCAAAGTTTCACAATAGCGGGGTTTTTAATTTTATTCTGATTTCCTTAATTTTCAACTTACCAATAAACTCTCATTTACATCGTAAAAATGTGTTTTTGGCATTTATCCATTTCAAGTAGATTTCTCATTTAGATTGAGTCCAATTAAATTAAAACTCAATAATGCAAATTTGTAAAGGAATACTTCGATAGTAGTAAAAGTAATTTTCATCATACTGAAAATAAGTTGGTTAGTTTAGATTGGCTTAGCATCTGCAAGGTAAAATAATTAGGGAGGTAAACCTTGCTTGATTAAAGTTATCTAAAATTCTCGTTAAAAAAGAGCAAGCAAACACAATTTAGATGAAATGCATAAATAATCGATGAAATACACTATGTAAGTTAATACTTATTTTGTCAAAAAAACAGATTAAATGTTAAAAAAATATGAATAATTCATTAAATATTAAACAAATCAATAAATAAATCAACAACAAGCCTTCTGCACAAAAAAACACAATAAACTGAAATACAGTAAATTAAAAGATTAAACACAAAAAAAACACAACAACATATACACATAAACCACAATCATTCAATCATAAGCATCTACTCATAAAAAAACAGCCTCATAAAAAGAAGCTGCTTGTTTTATTATAAGCATAAAATTCCACCTATTCATCAATTAGAAGTGACTATGAACATACTACGTCTATTCTGTTGGTGTTCATAGTCACTACATTTAACTTCATTAGAACAATGATTTATCAATTGAGTTTCTCCATATCCTTTTCCTGTTATACGACTTTTGACAATGCCACCTTTTTGCACTATCCATTTTTTCGTAGCAGTATTTCTACGTGATGACAATGCTTCATTGTATGAATCTTTTCCTCTGGAATCCGTATGCGATTGCACATCTATCGTGACATTCGGGTATTCTTCAAGGTAGTCTATTACTTTTTGTAGTTCAACTTGGGCATCCTTTCGAATATTGGATTTATCATAATCAAAGTAAATCGGCTTCAAATCCAATAGTTTAAATAAATCCGTCCCTACCTCTGCTGCTGCATCTTCCGGTTTTAAATTAAGTTTTAGCACTATATCGCTATTCCTTTTAGGTTTAATCTTGAATTGTTCCGTTTCTTGCATAAACCCTCCTTTGGTAGCAATTACCTTATAAGTTTGCTTCTTACAACCTATTTCGCAATTGAACACTCCATTTTCATCCGATGTCAAGTTTTGTACTTCAACATTATTTTCATTGATGATTACCACACTTGCATATGGAATAATGGTATTCGTATTCTTATCTACCGTTGTCCCAGAAACCAAATTGGTACAGAATTCTCTTTTAAACTTATATATATCATCATCTCCTTTTCCATTATATCTATTTGATGTCAAATAACCTACATTGGTATTTTCATCTATGATGAATTCAAAATCATCCCTAGAACTATTAATTGGCTTCGCCAAATTTTGTGCTTTTCCATTGGCTTTATCCAATCGTATCATAAAAACGTCCAAACCTCCAAGACCTTGATGTCCATCAGACGAAAAATATAACGCTCCATTATTACTTATGTAAGGAAAATTCTCCCTTCCTTCCGTATTAACTTTTTCACCTAGGTTAACTGGTCCTCCATAAGTTCCATCTTCATTTACATTTACAACGTAGATATCCGATTTTCCATAGGTACCAGGCATATCACTAGCAAAATACAATTTAGTCCCATCTGGACTCAATGCAGGATGCGCCACATTATAGTCGTCACTATTGAAAGGCATGCTAGTAACATTCGCCCATTTTCCATTCTCCAATGTCGCTTTGAATATTTTCAAACCATTAATCTTTTCGCTGCTCTTTTTAATTTTCCCCTTATGATAGTTGTTTCGTGTAAAATACATTGTCAAACCATCTTGAGTAAAGGATGTTGAAGACTCATGGAACTTGGTGTTTATTTTTTCTGAAAAAGGCACCACATACTGTGAACCATTCGCCCTATAATAAAGATCCAAGAATGGTTGTTCATTCCATTTATATAATTTCCCTTCCCCTCTGGAGGATGCGAATACTATTCCATCTTTATAAAACGATGTTCCAAAATCTGAAAAACGAGAATTCAAATCCAAATTTTCCATTTCAAATTCAGCAGACAATTCTTCTATAATTTGCAAATAATTCTTTGATTTCAAAAACAAAACCGAACGAGAATCATTGGGTTTGAATTCAGCAAATTTATTCATATAATCATTTGCCTTCTCATAATCACCTATTGCTTTCAAACTCATTGCATACCTGTAGTAATACTCGTATTCCACCACAATTGCATATTGAGACAGAAGCTCCCCATACCATCTCGATGCTTCTTCCATCTTGGTATTGAAATAGTATGCATTTGCTAATTTTTTCAATACTTCTGGAGTAGAATTCCCAGAGTCCACCAATTTCAACAATGCCTTTGTGGATTCTACATACGATAGATTGTCATATTTTTCCTCGGCTTTTTTATTTTTATTAGATTGAGCAAAAGTTATATTGAAAACTAGTGTGCTTACTACTGCTAATATGTATACTCTCTTTTTCATCTGTTATTTTTGTTTTTTCAATCAGTGTCTAATTTATCATTGGATTTCATTGTTTTTCAAATTGACAAATCATAATGAATTTCCTTATGATTTACCATATCTACCTTAGAAGAATCTTGGTGATAGTATCTTGTCTGGTTCGCTCAAAATCTCAAACCTCAAGAATACCTCGAAAGATCCAGATTCAAATTTAGTTTTCCCCAAATCCGTAGTTTCCCTATCATAAGCAAAACCAACCATTATGCCATCTGAAAATTGATATCCCACCAAACCACTCAAAGCTGCATCCCATCTATAAGCCAAACCTAGTGTTAATTTTTCTTTTAACAAAAAATTAGCAGTAACATCTGCTTGCAATGGAGCTCCTGCCACAGCTTTCAAAAGGAAAGCTGGCTTTAACTTCAAATCTCTGTTCAGGTCAAAAACATACCCCCCAATGAAGTAATAATTTATCCTTTCTCTAGCTTCTGACAAAGATGCTTCCTCAAAATGTGTCGTTTCCAAGATATTTGGCACAGACATCCCCAAATACCATCTATCTGCTTGGCGATAATACAACCCTACTCCAATATTTGGTGAAAATTTATTTTTTATATCTGTCTGTAACAATTGATCACCTGCATTGTATTGCGATAATTCCGAATAAGCCACATCCAACAAATGCCCGCCTCCCTTTAACCCAAAAGACAATTTCCCCAACTCCGAAGTGTTGATCGTATATGAAAAATCTATATCGAAATAGGTTTCATGTGTTGGTCCAATCTTATCATTAATTATGGACAACCCCAAACCGACTTTCTTAGCATATCCAACTGGCGCATGCAAATTGAAGGTTTGCGTACGTGGTGCCCCTTCAAGTCCAACCCATTGGGAACGATGCAAAAGCAAACCACTCAAAGCATCTCTAGAACCGGCATATGCAGGATTAATACTCATCGCATTATACATATATTGGGTATACTGAGCATCTTGTTGTGCCGAACCATCAACTACGAACATAGAACTTATGAGAACTACTAATGTTATTATTCTATTTTTCATTGTAATTATAATTTTAAGAGGCAATAGCAAACTATCGCCTCCTTATTTTTAATGTATTAACGTTGTATGTATAAATAACCTGCCCTGGATTTTTCTTCTCCTGTCGTATCGTTTGTATATTCTAAAATATAGAAATAAGTTCCTACAGGCAACAACTCTTCTTCGGCAATTGTCACTCTTCCATTGGATTCTCCTCTAAAGTAGTTCCCATTTTGTCCATAGCCCTTAACGTCATAAACAATAACTCCCCATCTATTGTAGATTTTCACTGTGTTATTTGGAAATAGTTCTATGTTTCTAATTGTAAACACGTCATTATCACCATCACCATTTGGAGTCACCGCATTGAATACCACCAAATTATCATCTTCCAGCATTGGGTTATCCGCTTCTAAATAATCAGGTAGGCCATCATTATCACTATCTACAGCATCTCCTCCAAACCCAATTCCATCACCATCTGGATCTGCTCCTTCAACAATCGTCAACAATCCATCTCCATCATCATCAACATCCAAATAATCTGGAATACCATCATTATCAGTGTCGTCATTCGTTGGATCATCATCTCCTGTAGGATCCACATCTCCGTCTGAATTATCCGTATCTCCGTAATCTTCATTAATCGTATCCACTCCATCACCATCATCATCCGGATCCAACCAGTTAGGAATGCCATCTCCATCTGTATCCCCATTAGGGAACTCTTCTCCGTTTGGAACATTGTCGTTATCACAATCCCCATTATACCAATCCGTAGATTGTGGTACATCTACACTTTCTGTCATAAACTCACATGGATTATTTGGATCTGTACCATCTATTATTTCAACGCCATTAGTAACTCCATCACCGTCACAATCCGTCATCAAATATTCATCCGATTGCATTAAAGTAATATCATCAGGATTGAAATCACATAAATCTGTTGGATCTGTTACATCCGGTCCAGGCGTACCGTCACCATCAGGATCTATCTCATCTCCATTTGTCACACCATCGCCATCACAATCAGCATCCAAGAATACATCATCTAGCGGCAATGTTATGTCTTCTACATTGAAGTCACATGGATCATTCCAATCCGTGCCATCCGGTCCAGGCGTACCGTCACCATCAGGATCTATCTCATCTCCGTTGGTCACGCCGTCGCCATCACAATCTGCATCTGCGAATATTGGGTTGCCAAGGTCTTCGTCTCCAACTGTACCATCATCCTCACATGGATCATTTGGATCTGGATCCGTGCCGTTTGGCGTACCATCGCCATCGCAATCTGCCGCATCCCAGTCTCCTGTCTGTGGCAACGTTACATCTCCTGCGTTGAAGTCGCATGGATCGTTCCAATCCGTGCCATCCGGTCCAGGCGTACCGTCACCATCAGGATCTATCTCATCTCCATTTGTCACACCATCTCCATCACAATCTGCATCTGCGAATATTGGGTTGCCAAGGTCTTCGTCTCCAACTGTACCATCATCCTCACATGGATCATTTGGATCTGGATCCGTGCCGTTTGGCGTACC
>CANMCF010000039.1 GCA_947496215.1 uncultured Bizionia sp. | reverse complement strand
CTTATGATGACGATTACAGAAGTATGTTGGCTAAAAATTAGTGTATTTTACTTGTTTTTAACCTCAGTTCTTTGTTAGGCAACGTATTTTAATCCGATTGATATGGACAAGAAGTCCAAGGGTAAGCACATTGGTCTTTCCGCTGAAGCCATCCAACTATTTTCTTTCCATTTATTATAAAAGACACTTTTGCCCAAAGTCCGTCTATTTCTATTAATTCAGTTTCTAAAAATTTACCAGATTGATATGCTAAATTAGAATTCAAATCAGGTTTTTTAAAGAACTTAACTCCGTTTTTCGGCTCAACATCCAAATCCGAAATATTGATTTTCATTCTATTGGCTAAAATCCATTTTCCTTTATATAATTCAATGTTTTTATTCAATTCATTTTCTCTACAACTTGGTAAAATTGTAATGTTTTCGATTTTCAACCAGCCATTTTTTGATTTCGATATCGAGAATTTATACCAACAATTAGGTTCTTTTAAAGGTTCCAATTCCGCTATTATTTTTCCATTCAAATTTTCATAAATCAGAATAGGTTCGGTTTCTTTTTCGGAATAATAACATTCAACGAACTCTCCAAAGAAAATCCCAGAACCTTGTTGGGCTGAAAGATTAATTGAAATCAATAATATCAATATCAGAATGTGTTTTGTCATATGTTGCCTAACTATTATATAAGTGCAACTAGTTGCACTTATATTCTTTATGCAATATAGTTCTTTTTTAAGAGGGATGGTATGTGTAAATATTGAATCCTTCTATGGAAATCACTTGTTTCTGTTCTGCCCTTAATTGAAACAAATGCAAATCATCAAAAAACGATATAAGCATGTTAACCGTTATAAACGGCTAAACAAAGAATACACAGATGGCACTAGTACCATCTGTGTTAGGGATTTGAATCCTATGGATTAAACATTTTTTAGTTATCAATGGACATTGCTAAATATAAGGGATGTCCTTTCTTGCTTGAAACATTCAACTGCAGTTGATGCTCGCCACTGGGAAATTACTTTTTTGCTATGCCTAGGAATAGGGTGCCTATTTGGCTTATTGTTGAAGTTTAGCTAGGAAAGACTTGTTTTTTTACTCAGTTGTTTGTTGGTCAGTAGTACTTTTCTTAGAAAGCTCCTTCTGACATTGGGATCCAACGTTCCCATTTTCCATCATTCTTTTTGTAAAGAGAAATACTGGCATAACCATAAATATGTCCACAACAAAGATAAACACCGAATAGACAAGCAATCTTTTCATTTCTGATAAAAATTGATTTTGAAATTATTTTTAGTTCCCGTTTCTTATCAGCATTTAGAAATTCCAATACGTTTTTTTGCTCAACTTTTATAAGCTTCTTCTGTTCAGCTAGATTCCAAGAGTAATTTTCCGACGTACTTAGTTCAGAGATTAAATATTCCTTTTCTTCGACTGATAGTATTATACTGTCGTTTTTCTTAATTCTGTTATCGTAATAAACAAGAGCTGAGTCTTTCTTAATGTTGGATAGATGATATTCTAACATTCCAAAATCTACTTTATTTAGATAGCCAACATCAGAATATTTATCTGGATTTAGTTTATGGTCAATTAAATCTCAAAATATTTTTTTAGATTCTGTAGTTTGACTAGCCATTGTTTGACTAAAAACTAATACTAAAATGTAGAGTAAGTTTTTCATTCTGGTATTATTGTCAATTATTGGGACTTGTTAAATGGATTCCAATAATTGACATGAATTGTTCTTTGATGCTGAAGTTGTCACATCTCAAAATATACAACTTCTTCTAGTTTAAGCCTGAAATCCGTATTGTTTATATGAGCCTGTTAGCATAGGTTTTTTATTTTAATAAGTTTGATAGCTTACTTAATTCACTCGGCCTTGGAGCATTTTTTGTTAATACATTCCCTTTGTTGTCAACGATTAAGTATTGTGGGATACTAACATATCCATTATGAGGAGAATAGTTCTCTTCAAAATGGATAAAGAAATCTTGATTGGCAAGTAAGTGCAAGCCCTCTAATTCGTAATATTTAATATCTTGTTTCCATTTTTTTATATTTTCGGGTTTGTCTATTGATATGTAAAGTTTTTTATATCCTTTAGATTTTAAAAGAGCATTTAGTTTTTTGTTATGTTTAAATTGATCTTTGCAGGGACCACACCAAGTAGCCCATAAATCAACATAATATTTGTCACCTTCAATTGTTTTTAAAAGTTCATCAAATGAAGAAATATTCTTGTTTTCAATAAACTTAACGCCACTAGGCATTTCTTTAGAAATCTTTTCAAAATATTCTTCAATGATTTGCACTTCGGGTTTTAAGTATTTTGTGTATTTGCTATTAGGATATTCTTTATTGAATTTCTCATAAACACTTATTAAGCTTTTTTCAAAATGTTTTTGCTTTAATGAATGAATTAAATAGTTTGCAGAGATCTTTTCTGTTATTGATTTGTTTTCGAATCTATTGATGATGTTGTATTTGAATTCATGCAATTTGTCGTTTTTCCACCATTTTTGCAATGTATCTTGGCTAATTATATTGTTTGATTTTAAATAAGATATAGGTTTTTGTATTAAAATGTTTTCACCATATTTTAACCAACTACTCGACTTATAGTCGTTGTTTAAAGGGTATTTTTCTTGTGTTAAATTGAACAGGTTAATTAAATCTTCCTTTTTTTGTTTTTTAATGTTTAATTTTTCAATGATTACATCCAATGTTCTATTCGCATAAAAATAATCGATCTCATCCTTTAAGGCTTCAGCTAATTCCTTATCAATTTCATTGTTCGCTATAAGACTGTTTAGCTCATTTAGTTCTTTTTCTTTTTGAGAATTAATTTTTTCTGAAATTTGGTGAGATGTTGAGTCATTCAGGTATTTATTTGATTCGCTAAAGCTATAATAAGACCTCTCAAACTTGTTTAGCAGATTTAATCCTGCTTTGTTTTTTCCATCAAAAACAAAAGAGGAGTCTTTGTATGAAATTCTTATTTTATTATTTGGTTGCAAGATAGAATATATTAGTTCGTCTCCTATTTTAATATTTATACGTTGGGGACTTGACACTTCTTTTTTAAATGAAAATTCATTATTGGCGTTAGGGTAAATAGTATCTTTTTTTATATCCCACATATATACATCTTCTAATGGATTTTGAATTTCAATAAACTTAACATTATCTAACTTAAAACTAATTTCACTGTATTTATTACCTTCTTTTAGGCATGAGATAAGTGATAAAACTGTAAGTAGATAAATTATATTTTTCATAAAAGTATTTTTGATTCATTTTTTATGCTGACGTCTCGACTATGGTTAGTACGAGATTAAAAAGCAATTAATTTTCGATTAAGCACTTAACCATACCTTTTTATTGCAAAGCCAAATATAAAGATTTGACGGTATAGGCTAAATACACGAGCTGATATCTTAAAGAGCCAGCCCCGTATTGATCATGGCCATTGTCGGCCGATTGTTATTTTTCTTTTTTCTTACCCAATGAAATCTGATAGTCGTCTGTGCGTCCTTTGATCTTTAGATTGAGATACCTTGTTTTTTTGTCGGGATCCACTTCTACGATCTTGTCTTCTTGCTCCTCATTAACAACGGTATCCTTCTTGTTTTTGAATAATTTTCGCCAAGCAGCTTTTCGTACGGTTTTCCATGGAATACGTAAATAATAATCGATGTTTTGATTGCTGTCATGCGAGCCAGACAGTTCCATATGGCCCAAAGTAGATTCAATGGTCATAGCGGGAATGTTAATCTTCCCTTTCTTTATGTTCAAGCTATTTTGTAGGGTGTCAAACCGAATGTTTTGTAGGTTTTTATCTCCCATGTAATCTGAAAGGGCCAGCATTGGATCGTAATTTTTCAATCTTCCATTTAATACTTTTACGTCCATTTCTATGGTAGATTGGTCTAGATCTGGTACCATGTCCGGGTATACTCTAATCTTACCTTTAATTCTAGAGGTGAGCTTCCCTTGTAAATTTTCTGAAACGAGATGGTCTTGCCCAAAATTTTCAAATTTGAAGAGCAATTTATCCAAATCAACATTGGTCATGACCAAATCCGGCTGCATGTAGATATGTTTTGGATCGCTACCATTAAAATACCCCTTTAATCGAATATTTCCTCCCGCAGCATCCATATTTAATGTATCCACATAAATGTAATGGTTGGGTGTTGTTCTTAAATCTGCTTTGATATTTTGAAGGTCTATCCTATGATAAATGAAGTGAGCGACATCGACCTTAAATTGCATGTCCGTGAATGGCAACTCATATAGATTGAAGGCCTCTGCATGTTTTTTTACATCCGCAGTTTTTGAAGCAACACCCTCTGTTGGCTTTGGCGGACTCAAATCGAAATTGAATAGTGCATCAAAATCAATGTAATTAGCCTTTAATTCTAGATAATTGTCTCTTTTCTTTATTTGTTGATTTTCCCCCAAATAATAGTTTAAATCGAAATTGAAATTGGTGGTTCCTATTTCACCATGAAAATCTTTTATGACAATGTGCTGATCTTCATAATGTATGTTTCCTCTAAAATCATGAAATCGAAGTGGATGCAGTTTCATTTTTGTATCTAACTTGTCTAAAGTCAGATCAATGGAATGTAAGGCAGAATCTTTATAATGCATGCCAGAGGTAAAATGCAATGCCAAATCGTCAAAAGTTTCATGTCGGTACTCTTTGGGAACATAATTTTCGCCCTTATACGAAAAGACATCTTTAAGTCTTAACTTATTTGAAGCAATGTTGATGTCTAAATCTACATCTCCATTAAGTTCGGGTTGCATCCAAAAGGCATAATCGTGTATTAGTCCATCGAAATGAAAATCACTGTCATCTATATAACCCGTAAAATCTATTATTTTCAAATCTTTGTCATCTATTAATACGTCAGCATGAAAATCGTGTAGTTCATGCGGATAATGCTTCAAATCGGCATGTAGGCTATCGATGAAAAATTCTCCTTTTGGTAAATACTCAGATTCTGTGAAATCTTTTGCTGAAGCTTTAAAAGAAAGACCTAAGCTTAGATCTTTTATTTGTTCATCGAAACCGGTATGGGTAGTGTCCTGTTTTGAAAAACCTGTCAATTGGGCAATATCCAAGAATTTGGAGGTAATGTCCAAATGGGCTTTCACTGGGATGTTGGTATGGTGTACAATTGCAGGTAAGTCAGAAAGAAAACCACTTATCGATAGATCTGAATTTCCCATCAACAGTTCAAACTGGTTCAGGGTCGCTTCCTTGCCATTCATTACCAAATGTACATTCAAATCGTGCAAGGGAGCAGGAAGTCCTTTGGCAACCATACTCAAGTCTTTTACAATCAACTCCGTAAAGTATGCTTGATTGAGTTTTTGCAATGCCTTTTCGGGGTTGTCGATATTAATGATATCGTGAAAATTCATTTTCAGCGAAACTTCTCCGGAAGCATCTTGTACTTGCTCTAGTTCAAAGAAATCTGCAACGAAATCTAGATTGAAATTCGAGTTTATTTGCATGTCTACTTCTGGGGATTCAAAATTCTTTACAAGAATGGAGCCTTCGAATTTTCCCTTTTCCAATGATGCCGTCATATCGGTTAGCGAAAACTCCATGGTACTTGCGTTTCTGTTTTCTCCATTGGTAAAATGACCATGGAAACCCATGTTGTCTATTTTTTTTTCTCTTTCAGTATTTTCTAAAAAGGCTTTTCCAGCCCCAAAATTGGCATTGATAAAAGGTCTGTTTCCTTTGTTGGCTGGACCTTTTATATTGGCATTGAAATAGATCTCACCTGCATTTTTGTATTTTTCCAATACCGGTATTACATCTGCTGGAGCAAAAGCTATGAGCATGTCAAAATTGGGCTTTGTTCCTTTTATGGAAAGATCCAGGTCTACATCGTTCTTTGTGTCTATTGATCCTTCTAATTCAAAATCGCCATTTTCCATTACAATGCCCGAAGGTTGTATGTCAAGTATGCCCGTGAATTCGTTAAAAACTAGGTCTGTATGCACTTCAAAATGCTTTTTACGGATAAAGGTCGTATCCCCATCTTTTATCACATTCAATTCAAAATCGGTATCTATATGCCCAGCGATGATGCTATCTTTCAGACTAAAACCACCTTTGCCAGCATATATGAATTTTTCGACATCTGTATTGGTGGCTTCATCTAAAGTATGAATGTCTATATTTTTTAATTTAATTTTTTTTAAATGAATGTTAGTGGTGGGACTTTCTGTTTCAGATGTACTCTCTAGCGAGTTTTGAATATTGGTAGTATTATTTTCGTGAATGACAATGTTAAAAACACCTTCTTCTACTATTAGAGACTGAATGTCATAATTTCCACTTGCAATGTCCCATAGGTTAAAACCAATGTATATGTCCTTGACATCCATGATGATGGGGGCATTGTCCTGTTTTGTCTCAAAAATTCGAATGTCAAATACTTTTATGGAGATGTCGGGAAAATTGCCCCAAAGAGACAATTTGCTATCACCTACGCTAATAAGGCCTTTGTGTTCTTCGTTTAGTTTTGCGATCTCCCCTTTGATAATTTCAGATTGGTTGCTCTGAATATATAGTATTAGACTTCCTAGCAATAAAATTGGAACTAAGATTAGTACTAATAAAATTCGTTTCCAAAATCTTTTAATTTTCAAAGTAGATGTCTTTAGAGTTAGAAAAGGGTCTGGCTTTAAAAGTAACGAATTAGCATGAGGAATCCTATTTCGGAAAACGATTTAGTTTTTGGTTAAGCCGCATTTATTGATCGGATGTTTTATAGTCATTTCCCATTAAAACATAGACCCGTTTGTTGGTTTGGAAAAATAAATGTCTGTGGCTTTAATTTTTAAACTTGATTTATGATTGTTGTCATTCGTAATTTTTAATGTACATCTATTCCGTCAAAAAATATTTCTGAAATTGCCGTGTCATCATACATGTCTCCTTTATAAACTTCCAAAATCTCAAATCTTATCTTCCATTTTGACAAAGTCTGAGGTTTTTCATAATCTTTTCTGTCAGAATTCCCAATTGGTTCTTCTAATTCAATTGATTGTAAAGAATAAACATCTTTTAGATTGATTACTCCGTAAACTGTATCATTAACATACATTTTAAGTTTCTTTACTCGTGAATTGTTTTTCCAAGCTTTCTCACTTCTTATATAACCATTAGCAATTTTAATAACTGTTAACCTCGGATGTTTTGGAACAAATGTGAACTCAATGTATTCCCCAATTCCGTAACCTTTTATTCCTTCAACCCAAGCTGTTTGATAACTAAAATCATTAATGTTGGTTATATCGTAAGAATTGTTATCCTCATTTTTCAGAGATGATGAAGATTTAACTGTATAATCTCCAGCGCCACAATACCAACTACAACCACCAACTTCAACATCCCACATTGAGTTATGAGTTTCGTCATATTTTTCAAACAGTTCCGATTCTTTTTCTGTTAAGTTGTCCCAACTTTTCTTTTCAGATTCTAAATCTTTAAGCAATTGGTTTCTTGCTTTCCAATCATTTTGTACTTGAATTCCAAAATCGAAATCCATTTCAATTTTTGTTTCAAATTTTTTCAGGTTCTGACTAAATGAATGAAAGGATAGAAATATAAATATGGTGGTTGAAAATTTCAATTTACGTTTGGTTTTTTATGTGTGGCAACGGTTTGGATGTGAGTATTACTTCATATCTTTTGTTGTAGGGCGTTTTCTTCTTTTACAAGTATTTTTTTAGTCCAGTTGTTTTGTTGCTTTTCCAAAATTAGCAAACCCTGTTCGTTTGGGGGTAATTCGGCAATTTGTTCTCCATTCTTATCCCAAAAGCTACTTTTGCCTCCAGCTTCCATATTCCATAATTCACCTGAATAGTTTGACATCAATACGGAAAATGAATTTTCTTTTGCATATTTTGATAGTAGATGGAGCCCTTTATCAATTCCCTTTTTCGAAAAGAAGATACTTGGCAGATACAATGTACATTCATTCCTCTTTGCATCTATTGGGTGTTGAGGGCTGTCGATATCCGCACAAATTGCAAATGCGATTTTTTCGTCTGCAATTTGAATTGTTGGATTGTAGTCAAATGAACTTGAATAGTAAACTTCTTCTCCCAAGTGCAAATATTGCTTTGTATATATTTCTAATTCGCCATTGGGATTCAATATAAATGAACCGATATATAATTTATCATCAATTTCAATTGGTGCACCAACTACAATTATTATGTTATCCGCCTTAGCCTTTTCTTTTAACTTAATTATTTCTTCATCAGATTCCTTTATGGCTAATTCTCTGCCTTCTTCTCTACAATAACCTGTAAGCGACATTTCTGGAAAACAAATTAAATTAGCCTTGTTTTGAGCTGCAATATCTATCATCTCTAAATGCTTTATGAGATTCTCTTTAATGTCTCCAACTTTCGATTCTATTTGAGCTGATGCTATTTTCATTTTTAATGTTCGTTAAAGACATGGTTTGCACAAGTCAAAGATTAGGCCCAAAAGCCCTATGTTTTTTATACATCTTAATTGTAACCAGTTATCTATTCATCTTCTTAAGCTTTCTAAAGATTAATAAATGTAAGAAAATTATTGTGGCTGGAGCAAAAGCAGGAATCCAACTAAAAGGAAATGTTCCAAACTGTTGTACACCAGCTTCACTGTTTTCTACTGCAATTCTAGTTAAGATTGTTGCTGTTATTAAAACTGATATAATATCAAAAAGACCAATTATATTCCAGACCCAAACCAATTGTTTTGCAAATGAACCCCCTTTTCTTAATGCTACCACAACAGGTATAGCTAAAATAGCTGTTAAAATATCTCCACTTCCTCCAATGTAGGCAAACTCTTTAGGTATAGAGTCATAATAATAAGCTAAAAAGAAAAACACACCAACAAATCGAAAAAGATGTATTAAAATTAATTGTTCAAGTTTAATATGCTCAAATACAAATTTGAACCATTTAGTTTTTTGAACATAAAAAAGATAAAATAGAAAAAGAGGTATTGCAGTAAAAATTATTATTCTAGGAGGAATCACATTTTTCTCAAAAAAACCAGTTAATGAAACCAAGGCTATCATTATGAAATATGACCAATAAAAAAGGACTATTCTTTTATTTATAGTAGGATTGATTTTATTGTTTTCATTTTTATAGGCTAATTTTATTGAACTTGCAATTAAGTAAACTGGAATAGTACTAAAGCAGATAATAAATAGTGTCGATACCCAAACAGGTACTTGTGTTGTTGATAATTCCATAATTGTTTCTTACAAAGATGGATGATAATATCAGACTTTAAATTGCCATAAGGCAACTTGTTTAAAACATTTCGATTTCTTTTCTAATTCTACTTAAAGAATATTTGGTTATACCTAAATAGGACGCAATGATATGAAGAGGAACTTTTTCGATAATTTCTGGATTATTCTTCATCAAATTTAAATATCGTTCTTGAGCCGTTTCTTTGTGAAAAGAAATTATTCTCTTATTAACATAGGTGTAGTTTAATGTCAAAAGCATTCTTCCCCATTCTCTAAATTCAGGAATGTTATGGAAGCAATGTTGCATATTGTCATAATTAATACTGTAAACTACACAGTCAGTAATTAGTTCATAATTTTCCTCACTAGGTTTTTGATCAAAAAAAGATAAATAATCATTTAAAAAGTCTGGTGCTGAAAAAAACCTTGTAGTTACTTCATAACCATTCAAGTCAATAATGTAACATCTAATAATTCCAGATTCTAAGAAATAAGATTTTTTACTTGTTTTCCCTTCTTTAATTACTAAAGTGCCTTTATGGAAAGTTTCATTTTTAAAATACGTAGAAATTAAGTCAGCTTTTTCATCCGACATTGATTTAATGTTTTTTAAATATTCTCGAAGTTTCATTTAATTGGTTACAACGTGTTTATATATGGTTTGTTACGTGTTTTAAACACCTAATTTAGCAAATGCAAACCAAATAGAAAATCCGTTAGAATTTTCGTAAGTAGACTAGGACTAGCCATTAATTATACATGGTATGCCTGTTGCGCAACTATGTTGATAAAGATAGCATAGTTGTGTGAAAGCGGAACATATAAAAGGTAACTTTAGTTATGCCAGGCAAAAAGAAATATCAAGAAAAACTCTTCACCAAATTTCGATTGAGTGACCAAATATGCACTAACCTTTTGATTTAAAATTAAATTTAAGCATTATTTTCATACAATCTTCTTCGTTTCTCATTTTTTAGGTGACACACCACTATATATGTACAATAGCGTAAAATCTATTGCATTCAAAAATACTATAAAAGATATTTATAAGAATATAAAACATTTGTTAATGAAAAAAGCACCTTACTGTGTTTCAGGTGCTTTTTGTAATTGAAATCTTAAAAACATCAATTAATTTAACCGTCACAAATAAATGGCTTAAAAATGTAAAAAAAAGAAGGTCTTTCATTACTCTTTCTAAGGAAGGGTGTAAAGTAGTTTAAGTAATTATTGTTATGAGAAATGATAACAAAATAAAAAAAGTAATTAAAAACTAAACAAGCAGTAGTTATGTTGGGCTAATGTTCGTGTACATGAAAAGTAGAGCAGAAAAAAGAGATGCTTTTCAGATGAAACACTAGCTGAGTTTCCAAAAAAAAACTTTGTTTAGCATTGACTCGTGCTATTTTAATATATAGTGATGGCACATTAAGAAATCTTAAAAGTCAATCAAAATCCTATTTCATTAATCGATTGACATTATGCTTATAACAACAGTTGACCTTGTTGCAAAGCATCCCCGGAATAGGAATGAAGACGGCTATGTTCCTAATAGTGGTAACGGATGGCTTCAAGAAGTTTGAAACCGCATCACAGCTTTGTAGCTATGTTGGCATCACACCAACGATTCGGGAATCCGGAAGTAGTGTTAGAGGTCGAAGCAGGATAAGCAAGGTAGGCAATCGGAAATTGAGGAATCTGGTGTTCTTGGCAGCCTTTTCAGCCTATAGGTACAACAAGGCCTGCAAAGCACTTTTCGATAGGATTGTGGCGAAGGGGAAAAGCAAAAAGCTGGCATTGATAGCAGTTGCGAACAAATTGTTGAAACAAGCTTTTGCCATAGCCAAAAGTGGATTGCCCCATAATGAGAACTTTGTATCAAAATTAGCTTGAAATTATTTGTTTTTTAACTCAGTTCTTTGTTAGCAACTGGCTTTTATTTTTTCAATTACATTTTCCAAATCCGAAACGAATGGTTCTCCAGCATCTTTATTTTCTTGATTCAGTTTCCTTGATTCGGCAATTATAGTGTCTAAACTCAAATCCAATGATTTTTATACATCAGTCCAAAATTTTTTCCTTTCAGATTCTGAGTGACAAGGTCCGTCAATATCATTTTTAAATCTATTAGGGTTGATTATTAGTAAATCATCATATTTAATTCCGATAGATTCGGCTTTTTTTTCAAGTTTATCTCTTTCATCCCAGTTATCAAACCAATGTTCTCCATAATCATTGTCCAATGCAAAAAAACGTCCAATCCAAACAACTTCATTCCATTCAGAAAGTCCAAGTTGGTCAGCGATAGTTTTGTACTCAGGATTTACTACAAAACAGTCAATTTCGGTTATGTATTTGAATATTCGCATTTATTTTCTTTGCTTGTTGCTAACGGTCTCGTATAACCGTCAGTTACGGGTTTTAAATTACTATTCTTCGAATAAGCACTGACGCTGGCAATTCCGAGTGGATTCGGACGTAGTCGAATCCGCCGTAATTGCGGTTATACATCTTAACTTAGCCTTTCATTAAA
>CANMCF010000038.1 GCA_947496215.1 uncultured Bizionia sp. | reverse complement strand
TGTTGTTGTTGTTGTTGTTGTTGTTGTTGTTGTTGTTGTTGTTGTTGTTGTTGTTGTTGTTGTTGTTGTTGTTGTTGGTTTTTAACTAAAGAAACGTACTATAAAACCAATGGTAAAATAAAAGGCTACTATGAGGGAGTAGCCTTTTACAACATAAATCAAGTTACCTAGAAGAATGTGTTTAGACCCCTTATTTGTCTTGAAATTTAACAACACGAGGATAACTTGGATTAATTAACTGGTATATAGACAATTATATGCTTGGATACCCTACCCGAAAAAAAAGAAAACAGAATTAAAGACAGTAATAAAAATGAGTATAGACAAAGAAAAGAAAGATTTAAAAGAATATGTAGAACTCGGCGAATTGTTTAATGAAAAAACAAAAGAGTTTTTAGATAATTACGAAATGCTATTCGAAAATGAAATTAAAGAGCTTAAAAATGATAAAGAGTTTATCAATTTAATGGCCCGATTAGATCAAATCGAAGAGAGGTCGAAAATAATTTAAAACAGTAGTTAAAGAAAAAAGCACCTTACTGTGCTTCAGATGCTTTTTAGTACTGGTGTTTCTTACGTTGAAGAAAACGATTACTTATCTATTATATAGTACAGATGAAAAAGAAAACACCCTGCTTAAGTGTTTGATAATCATTAATATGTGTAAGTAAAAAACAGTAGATAAATAAAAGGCTACTACTATGAAGAAGCAGCCTTTTAAAATATCAACCAAGTTGCATTTATACGGCAAAATATGAGAGCAACTTGAATTAGTTATATAAAAAACAGACTTAAGAGCTATTACCCTACCTGTCAAAGGAATAAGAACTAAAAAAACAGTAGTTAAATAAAAAAAACACTCATTATCAGAAGCAAGTTCCTAGAGTGTTTAAACTAAACAATATAAAGTAACTAATTAAAAGCGAAAAGTAGGTAAGGTTTCTCCTTACTTCTTGTGAAAGTAGTAAAATAAAAAAGACTGCTTTAAGAGAGGTAAGCAGTCTTTTAATATTGATATAAGTTGTATGTAAAAAGGTATAAACCAATCTAACCAATAAAATGAGTAACCATCTATTTTACACACATTTACATTTTTAATTTAATTTTTTATAGTGACTTAAACAAATAAAAATCAATTATTTAGATTAAATGTAAGATTTGACAGACAAGAGATAATCCGAATGAAATTAAAAAACAATTAAAAACAGTAGAAAAAAAGACTGCCGTTTAGGGAAAGCAGTCTTTTAATATATGTCGCGTGCAAAAATGAGTTGCTATCAATCAATGACCAATAAAAAAAATTATAATTAACACTAAAAAATCAAATTAAGACTCTGATTCACACACATTTACAGTTTTAATTTAGGTTTTTATTGTGATTTAAACAAATTAATTTGGGTTAAATCGATGAACGACAACGATTTAAAACATAAAACATCTCCCGACAGGGTTATAAAAACAGTAGTTAAAGAAAAAAGACTGCTTTAAGGGAAGTAAGCAGTCTTTTTAATGTTGATATAAGTTGTATGCAAAATGAGTTGTTTAATCGAAGTAAACCAATTTGAAAACAAAATCTAACTACCTGTATTACAATTGATTATATTTTAAATGTCAACTTCTATTGTGGGATAAACAAGAAAAACACACATATTTAGATTAAATGTTCGATTTAAGGGATTATAAAATAAAAAAAACTACCAGTTAAAGAAAACAGGTGTTAAAAAACAGTAGACAATATGAAACGAACATTTTGCATAGATAATTGGATAACCATTGAAATAACATATTTCAAAAAAAGAGAATTTGGCTTTAAATGGGTTTACTATAGTAGATGGAATTGGTTTCTACAAGTAGGTAAATTAAGAATAGATTTTGATAATCTACCATTTTAAAAACAGTAGTTTATGAATAAACGACAAAAAAAGAAGGTTTTAGCTTGGTGGGATTCTCTTGATGTTCAAGAAAGGAACGAGTATTTAAAAATAGTATTGCCTAAAAGCAAAAGTCATTATAACAATCCAACCGAATTGGAAAAAGAAAAAATGTATAACTGGAATAACAATTAACTGTAGTTAAATAAAAGGCTACTTATGAGGGAGCAGCCTTTTAAAATGTCAACCAAGTTGCCTAGAAGAATATGTTTTGAGCCATATTAAGCTTGAATTTAAAAACACGAGGGAAACTTGGATTAATTAACTTAACTATATATGGAACAGATACAACAGGTTGCACCCTACCTGTCAAATAAAAAAAATGTAAAAACAGTAGAAATTATGGAATTTAAAAAAATAGAAGAATTAGGAGAAGACCACGAAGAAGTAATAGGATTTAATGAAGAGTGGATTTGTCCAGACTTTAATTCAAATGATACCAGATTATGTTTTTAAACAGATGGCGGTGATTTAGGGTGGTGTTCATTAAGGCGGAATAATTCGCAAGATGATTGGTTTGTACGATACAGCTCCTACGCACTACTTCATAATGCCATCAACTAAATCATTGATACAGTATAAAAAAGACTGCTTTTATAGGGAGCAAGCAGTCTTAATTGGGGTACAAAAGCTGCGTGTAAGATGAGTTTTTGTCAACTAACCAATAATAAACAAATGAAAAAAATCAAAACAAAAAAATAACACTCTGTTTTTACACACATTTACAAGTCGAACTTAAGCTTTTATTAAGATTTTAAACAAAAAAGTATTTATTCATTCTTTAAAATAGATAAAGTGATCATTTTGAGTGATAAACGGTATTATTGTGTTGTTGCAGATTCCAAATTGGACTATAAAAACAGTAAGTATAAAAAAAGACTGATTGCCCCCAAAACCAGCCTTTTTCTTAAAATTTGATAGATGAAATCGATTTAAAACATTCATCCTTAGTAGAATAACAATTTTAAAATGACAATCTAATAAGGGTTTTACTTGTTTTTCGTAAGGAAAACAGAATAATTAAAACAGTAGTTACAGAAAAAAGCACCTTACTGTGCTTCAGGTGCTTTTTAGGACTGGTATTTCTTACGTTGAAGAAAAGATTACTTTATCTACCGCAAATAAATGATTTAAAGGTGTAAAAAAAACAAGGCTTTTCATTATTCATTCTAAGGAGGAGACTAGACGAATTAAAATAATAATAACTAAAGGAGATAGTGACAAATGAAAACCAATAGTAAAAAAAACTGTTGATATTTAGTTTTCTGAAAAGAAGTACAAAACCAAAAACAAGAATAAAAAAGTTGAAACTAATACCCCAAATAAATGTCTATTAAAAATCAAGAATTTGTTTTAAAATACCATAATCAAACCACCGAAAGATGAAACTAGATAATCCCATTATAAGCCATAAAAACATAACCACTTTTTAATGATATAAGTACAAATGCTAAAATGAGAGATAGAAATATGTATAAAGCAATGGATAAAATAGGGGTGTTTATAGAACAAATAGAATCAAATCAAAAAAACAGTAGTTAAATAAAAGACCGCTTAGAACAAGCAGTCTTTTACGGTTAGAAAAAATTGTGTGGATAGTTATAATCAATCTAAATAACCAAAAAAAATGATTATCACTTTGTTATTCACACATTTACGTATTTAAATTAAGTTTTTTTTTTGATTTAAACAAATTAAATTGATAAACGATTACGATTTAAAACATAAACAGGTAACACAAATACAGTAAGAATTAGAGTTTAATTATGTCTGGTATGACATTTTCAATTAAATCAATGAATTCGTCAACTGATTTTTCTTTGGACCAGCCTTGAATTGGTACGATTGTAATGATATGTTGACCTTTTACTTCGCTTTTTATTTGATAAGTAATTCGAGTAGAAGATGATTCGGCTAATTTATCAAATTTAGATTTGTCGTTAGCATTAATAATTATTTGTCTCATAAAATGAATTTAATAATAATATAAGATCTAACAAGAAGTATTTATAAACAGTTTTAAACAATATTATGAACCAATAAATTATTAAAACAGTAGAAATACTAGAAAGTTTCAAATCCTTAAATTATGTAAAATTTGTCTAAATATAAATCAGGCCAAACGATTTATGCAACTAGTTTTTTGTTATATTACCTACCCCAACGAGGCTTTCTTTTAAAACAAAACAGGGAGGCTAAACATCAGCCTCCCTTTCTTCTTACTAACTTAATTCCTTAAATTATTATTTAGCAAAGCTGTTTAATACTACCATGCAGCATTGTTAATCCATTTGTTTTCTGCAACATCGCCGTTTATTTGTTGAGTGATCTCACCACCGATCGATATTTCCCATACTGGAAAAGAGACGAAGTAATGAAATGGACCTTGTGTAGTTACCGAAGCCAGTTCGATCTGATTAAACGCTCTGCATTCATCAATAGTTTCATCGATGTCGATATTTATTTCTTCTCCATTAAAATTTACAGACCCATCAATATCTACAGATACGGTAGTATGTTCACTTGCTGCATTCCAATAGTGACTTCCTTTCCATTCTAATTTCAATCTTAGATATAATTTATGTAATTTTGTATTATTAGGACCATTTTCTACTTCGGTATACAATTCCTGAACGAACTTTCTGTCACCTTCACCCTGAAACCTTGTTCCTCCACAAGGCTCATAATATTTTTGACGAAACTCTCTTTGGTACCTGGCGTCAAGATCATTCATAGTCATTGTTAATAATGGATAATCCCATTTAAGTGTTGAGACAGGTTGATCAACGACATGCATTGATGTATTCTCAGAGTTTTCTATCATAAGTTCTTCTTTAGAACAAGAAACCAGTACTAATCCTATTAGCATAAGGCCGACAAATTTTTTCATTTTTTTCATTTTGTATTTTCTTTATTGTATAAGTTGGAATTAAGTTATTCTTAAAAATATTACGTTAACGATTTATATTATCTGTATGCAAATCTAGAGAATGGGTTATAGGTATTCCCCACCCGAAAAGGGTAGTTTTGAAAGATATCAAGAGAATGCGAAGAATGTTATCGATAACGATGAATGCAAACTATTCTTCAAAGAAATGGAAGAAGCTGAAAAAGCAGCTAAATGGGATGCTTTGGATGAAACCATAGGAAAAAAACTACAACAATGAAAACGGAAGTGATTTGGCAGATGTAGGAGAAACTGCAGCAATGCATTTAGGGTATTTGTAAAATAGTAGTTAAATGAAAAAGCACCTTACTGTGCTTCAGGTGCTTTTTTGTACTGGTGTTTCTTGCGTTGAAGAAAGCGAAATTTATTCTCTTGGCTTTATATACGCATCAAGATTGGTTTTGGATTTAGAATAAAAAAAAATTAAAAGAGTAGATAAAATGGCGAAATCAGAAAACAGTTTGGAGTGAATCCATCAAATAGGCTTCAACTTTTTAGCTATAAACCGACTTAAATATTGATGATATGTGTAGATATATTTGTTTTATAATTTAAAAAAACAAGAAAATGTTAGAAAAGAGAAAAGTAAAGGAAACTGAAAATGATTTAAAAAAAGTAGAACCACAAATAGGTGAAACATATCTTATGGAGAAAAATGGGGTAACTTTTAATAAAAAGATAAAAAGATAAAACGTAAAAAGGACATTGCTAATATTAAAAAAGGGGTATTCGATAAAATGTATAAAAAACAGTAGTTAAAAAAGGTCGCTTTGAGAAAGCAACCTTTTATAACATATATTACCAAGTTATCTTAACTAACAAGAATGTATTCTAATAACCCCTTAAAAAAATACTTAAAGAAACTTGGATTAATTAACCAAGACTAAAGTAAATTATATATGGCTTAATTAATGTTAATGAATGTTAAGTAATGTTATTTTATGGTAAAACATTAGTTATGTGGGTATTGGTGGGTGTTTTATAATGCCAATTAACACACCAATTAAAGAGCAGAAGAGTAGAGAGAACAATAAAATGTCAAAAACACTTAAAGAATAAATTGCGCCAGCATTATAATAGCTATTGTCATATTCTTCTTTTAAGACTGTGTCTATTTTTTGTTTGTTTCTGTATTTTGTCCATAGGACCAACAATCCTATGAAATAATAAAATAAATCTCCCATTTTTAGTAAATCTTCTATTTATGAGTAGATGATTACTATGAATAGTTACAGATTAAATTAAAAAAGAAGTAAATCCAAATGAGAAAATTGAAACTAATGATGGTTCTTTTTGGAGGTTAAAGGAGTTGATATAGAACTATGAAGAATCAAAAAGCCTGTAATAAAAAAAGACTGATTCCTCCCAAAATCAGCCTTATTCTTAAAAAAAATTGAAGAGTAAAATTGAGTTTCCGACAATTTTATTCTTGACAAATTAACGATTAAAAATGTGGAAACAAGTAAGGGTTTTACTTGTTAATTGTAAGGAAAATCAGATGAAATAACAGTAGATAAATAAAAGGCCACTACTATGAGGGAGCAGCCTTTTAAAATATCAACCAAGTTACCTAGAAGAATGTGTTTTGAGCCTTAATAATATTGAATTTAAAAACACGAGGGAGAACTTGGATTAATTAACTACTTCAAAAGTAAATTATACGTGATCATTTTTAGATTGATTTAAGTTAACAAAAAGCATACATGAATATAATTACGGTCTATTTTAAAACTACAATTGAATATGTATCTATATGGAATTACTGTAGATTTTGAGTAATAATATTACTAACGGTCTCCTTTACTTTACAACTACATACTTTATAGTTATTTAACTTTACTAAGAGAGAAGAGGAGAACTAAAACGGTCTTTGGAATTGCAGTTGTTGTATTTTGGCATTAAGGAACCGGAGGAGTTTGACAATGATCATTGGAGTCATAAATATCGTAATTGGTTGGATGATATGGTTTTCAAACACCCAACAGCGAAGGCTACATTGGAGAGTCGGATGCGTTTTTTTCGATTTGTAGATCAGGAGTTACGAGATGTTTCGACCCAACTCAGGAGATATTGCAAGGATAATTACAAGAAGGACTATATGCCATTGAGAAGCATTCCTGAGATAGGAGGTATTGTAGCCTGTGGAATCATCAGTGAACTGGGAGACCTAAGACGCTTCAATAGTGTAAAGCATTTAGCATGCTATGTGGGTCTTGCACCAGGGGTACATCAAAGTGGAAGCAATTACAAAGTCATGGGTATTACACCAAGAGCGCATCGTTTGATCCGCAGTTACTTCGTGGAAGCCTCTTGGCAAGCCATACGTGCCGACCCTGTGATGCAGGGGTACTATCGGAAACATCAAGGAAAGAATGTTAAGAGCATCATCATTAAAGTGGCCAGAAAGCTGTTAAGTAGGACATTGGCAGTAATAAAGACAGAAGTTCCCTATACAGTGGGGTGTAAGCTTCCCTTAAAACCGAACTGTTTAAAAGTAGATATAAAAAAGACTGATTCCTCCCAAAATCAGCCTTTTTAAAAGAACGTATTTAAAAGAATGAAATTGAATTTTCAGACAATTTTATCCTGGGCAAATTAAATATTTTAAAAGGAGAGTGAAGTAAGGAATTTACTTGTTTTTCGTAAGGAAAATCAGACAAGTAAAAACAGTGATTATAGAAGAAACAAAATTATTTTCATTTAGTCCAAGACCATTCAAAATATTTGAGTTTCACTTTGATAGATTATGTGATTCAAACAGTGAAAAAATCGTAATTGTTAGAGAGTTTCATCAACGTGATATTGTTGATTTTAAAATTAAGACAGAAGATTTTGATTTTTGGATGAAAGCAAAAGAAAGATTCATAAACCAACAATTTAAACAGTAGTTATTTCTTATTCCATTTTAAACGATGCCTAAAGAGGAAATATGCAATAATCGCCATTAACAAAGCAGGAATAAGTCCTCTAATAGTATGACCTAAAGCATAGCCATGGACTCATTTTTCAATAATAAAAGAATATTAGATATAGTTTTTAGTATTGATGCAATAATGATCAAACCCAACAAAGAGCCAATTATAATAAAGATAATTCCTAATGTTTTTTTCATAGGATCAACTGTAGACAATTAAAATAGTAGTTAAAGAAAAAAGACTGCTTTAAGGGAAGTAAGCAGTCTTTTTAATGTTGATATAAGTTGTATGCAAATTGAGTTGTTTAATCGAAGTGAACCAATTTGAAAATGAAAGTTAACTCTTTGTTTTGCAAGAACTTACATTTTAAAACTAAGCTTCTATTGTGGGATAAACAAGAAAAACACACTTATTTAGATTAAATGTTAGATTTAAGGGATTATAAAATAAAAAACCCTACCAGTTAAAGAGAACTGGTGTTAAAAATAACAGTAGTTAAACAAAAAAGTCCTTGCATAAACACAAAAAAGGACTCTAGACTAAACTAGATTGACTAACCCTATATTGGGATTATGTCATATGTACGCATCAAGATTAGTTTTGGACTTTGAATATTAAATAATCAATAATTATCAAATTTCCTTATTTAAAAGGATGCCAATTAAAAGAAATAAGAGAGTAGGAACTAGTGTAATAAGAAGATAATTGAAAGAGAAATCTATGTTAGACTAAGAAGCCTAACTATGGTTAAAACGAATAGAGAAATTGAAATTATAATAAAGAATTTACCTAGCTTTTTTTTTCATAATTAAATGTAAGAAACTTAAATAACTATAGTTAATTAAAAACATTAACTATTAGTCCAAAAGCAACCATCACAAAACCTAAAGCAAAATTATACAATTGTTTTGAGTCTTTGTTTTTTTTAAATTGACTCGTAAAAGTATCTCTTTTTATAAAGCAAGAAACGAAAAAATACAAACTAAGAATGTAAAATAATATTTCAACAATTAAAATCATAAATGGCATTTTACCATTAGATGAAAAAGAATAGAAATGTTACAAATCAATTAACAATAAAATAGTAGTTAAATAAAAAAGCACCTTACTGTGCTTCGGGTGCTTTTTTGTACTGGTGTTTCTTACGTTGAAGAAAGCAATACTTAATCTCTTGTTTATATACGGATCAAGGTTGATTTTGGATTTAGAATAAAAAAACAATTAAAACAATAGAAAAAAAGACTGCCGATTAGGGAGTGCAGTCTTTTTTAATATTAATATAAGTTGTATGCAAAATGATGTCTAATCAACAAAAACCAATCAAAAACAATGAGGATTAAGACTTTGTTTTACACATATTTACAGTCTTAATTCAAGTTTTTTATGTGGTTGAGACAAATTATTTTTTATAAAATAGATGAAAAAGACTACAAAAATAAACATTAACGGGCATTTGCCATAAACCCAATACTATGATTAGCGGATTAGAAGCATTATTAGAAGAAGTTCAATTCTGGTAGGTAAGATTATTTAACAGTAGATATGAAAAAAGGCTGATTGCTCCCAAAACCAGCCTTTTTCTTAAAATTTAAGAGATGAAATAGATTTTCAATATTCATCTTTAGTAAAGGAACAATTTAAAAATGAGAACCTTATAAGGATTTTACTTGTTTTTCATAAGGAAAACAGAATAATTATGACAGTAATGAAAATAAAAAACCATAGAATTAACACAAGGAAGACTTGATTTAATTGACAAAACATTAAATCAATTAAATGATAAAGTAGAAAATGACGAATTAACCTAGGGGGAAAGTGTTTTAATGAATGCTTTAGAAGGTGATGAGCCCACATATATGGGATGTGTCAACTAATCTGTAGTTAAACCAATGAGCGCATTAAAGCACATAAACGATTTTAAAACACCAACCGATGTTGCAAAATATATGGTGAATGTACTACCTTCAGATGTAGTTGAAGTTTTGGAACCAACTGCGGGACTAGGACGTGTAAAAACTGAATTGGATTTAAAAGGTTACAATGTGACTACTCCAAAAGATTATTTCTTAATGGATAAAACCAAGCATTTCGATGCAATAGTTATGAATCCTCCTTTTTCTGGCAAATCACTGACTGTGGATAATGCTCCTTTGAAATTTCATAATAAAGGAATGCAGGCTGGCTATATGATTTCATGGGAGTGTATGCAAATGTCGGATTGTGTAATTGCATTAATGCCCAGATTCACCATTTCTGATAGTGATCCTAGAATGCGCTCGATTAAAAAATACGGTTTAAAATCGATTACTGTTTTGCCTCGTAAAACATTTGATTGCACACAAATTCAAACTTGTGTTCTGGAGTTAAGAAAAGGTTGGACTGCTGGCACAATATTTTATGCATACGAGTTTATGCATCAAGAAAAAGAGTATCAACCTTTATCATTAACCTGTAGTTAAATAAAAAAAGGCTGCCCTCGAAAACAGCCTTTTAAAACCATTAAATAGCCCAGTCCCTCAATTAAGAATGTATTTTGATCCCTTAACTTCAAAACAGCAGGAGGAAACTTTGTGACTAATTAAAATTAACTACATATGTAAGACAATTCAATCAAAGAACACCCTACTTGTCAAATGTTAAAATATGTGAAATATCCTACATATAAATTATTTAAACCAACTCAAGATGAACTTAAGGTAGCTGTCGAAAGACGATCTATTCATTTACCAAAGGAGAGATGTTCAGTGGTGGCCAATGGCGAAAAGGTTAGAGGTGAAAAAAATTCCCTAACGTAACGGGAGTTTATGAGTACACACATCAATACAAAATGCAAATAGCTATTCATTGTCTCCCTATGATGGAGGAGCTGACGACAATACTTGTATTGTTACAAATGGAGGCAACACATTCTGTGATGTAAGTGAATATGATGCAACAAATTTCTACTCAATAGCCAATACGCAAGTATATTATGAATGTAAGATATGGGAGAACCAATGGTATGTGAATCCAAATCAAATTCCTGGCGAGAATAGTGTTTGGGCGTTCGTTTCTGATTGTGATGAAGAAACTGGTTGTACGTTGTCCGTAACGGAAAATACTTTGCACACTTTAGATTTACACCCAAACCCGTCTAGCAATTTCATTGAAATCTCAAATCTAGATAAGATTAGAAGTTATGAAATATACAATTTGCCTGGACAATGCGTTGCTAATGAGGTTGTTGAGTGAAATGAGAAAATCGATATTAGCAAATTGAGTAAAGGCGTCTACTTTATTCAATTAGAAAACAATACTGTTAAGTTCATAAAAGAATAAGGTGAACACCCCATAAAGATGCAATTTTTTTAACTGTAATTAAAAAAGGCTACTCATGGGAGCAACCTTTATATTAATAAAAAAGCTACAAATACAATGTGTTTTGATTTGCTATTTAATTTTTGAATTAAAAAACACGAGGGTAATTTGAACTAATTAATTATAAAAGAAACAGGTGTAAAAGAAAAACCCCTATTTATTAAACGAAAAATTAAAACTGTAGTTAAATAAAAGACAACTATGAGGGAGCAGTCTTTTAAAACATAAATCAAGTTACCTAGAAGAATGTCTTTGAGTCCTTATTTGTCTTGAAATTTAATAGCACGAGGATAGCTTGGGTTAATTAATTGATAGATATATGGGTGTGAGTTTAAATATCCTGCTTGTAAAAGAAAATAGAATTAAAAACAGTAGGTTGTATGTTATTTAATAAAAAAGAACCCACTTAAAACAACAACTACTAAGTATATGAAAGAAATGATTGAAGGCCAGTTGATTTTTTTCATTTGGTTAACATTTGAGAGATTATAATAAAGAAACAATAGTCTTAACATTATATGTACGCATCAAGATTAGTTTTGGATTTAGAGTATAAAAAGGATTTGTTCTAAATAAACGGTAATTTGGCAGGAAACAAATGGATTAACAGTCCATAAGCTAAAATTTATTGGACGTATTTTATAGTACTGCTTTCAATATTAAATTATGGAGTGAAGGAACTAGGTAACATATTTCTTTTGCGGGTGTTTTTTGTGTGCTCATAGGAATTATGTTCTCACTAAGTCTTTCCCCAAAAAAATAAAAAACATCCTACTAAATTTAGGAGTTTTTGATGTAAATGATTTATTGTGATGAATGACTCACTACAGTCAATTCGCTAAAAATTAAAGACTTAAAAAAGTAAAGAAACAAGTAGTACCATTACTCTTTGCAAGGAGACAATTGAAAGATTTAATGCAATAATTATTACGGGAGGCAATGGCAAACGAAAATAAATAATGGTGCAATTGCGCTAAACCAAAATTAACAAGTAGTATAGGTCAAGATAGAAGAGCTTTATACCTTAAATGTGTAGTAGATAAATAAAAAGGCTGCCCTCGAAACAGCCTCAAAATCTAATTAAAAGTTACTTCTAAAATGTGCTTTGATTTCTTGTTGATCTTAAAATCCATGTTGATCTTAAAATTCAAAACACGAATGCAACTTAAAATTAGACTGAACTAATTCAGTATGAATAAAACAAGCAAGAAGGGGAATACCCTACCTAACAAAGAAAACAGATGTCAAAAACAGTAGATTTTGAGTAATAATATTACTAACGGTCTTCTTTACTTTACAACTACATACTTTATAGTTATTTAACTTTACTAAGAGAGAAGAGGAGAATAAGGTTATTTTATACGCAGAGACCAAGATCTCGTCAACATTGATAATCCCTTCTCTTTTCTACGTTAAATTC
>CANMCF010000037.1 GCA_947496215.1 uncultured Bizionia sp. | reverse complement strand
TGCTGTTGTTTTCATTTTTCTATCTAAGTTAAATTAATATTCTAATTCATCTTAGACAGAGTTCAGTTTACACCCTCAATCGGTCTGCAAAAATCAATTCCATTTTCACTTCCTGCACAATTTAAACAACCCGAATTATTATAAAAAATATAATTATGATTTATAATTAAATCTCCTTCAAGATGAGCGTCAAGGCAACTTGAAAGCACTATCATTTTCTTTGATATTTCTTCACAAGATTTCATGTCCGAAATATTATAAATATCAAATGCCAATGAAGGAAACCAAGGTTCATTATAGATTCCTTCCCTTAATTTGTCTTCTAAAGATTTTGTTCTTCGAAATTCAATACGTCCAAACGGCTTTATGGAATCATTATTTTCAATTTCATATTCAATTTTATATGTCCAGTGTTTTAGGTTATTAATGTCTGATTCTGAATCACACGAAAAAAAAATATAGTTAACAAAATGAATAGGATTTTCGGCATTCTTGATGTTGGTTTTCAGCTTGCAGGTAACCAGTAAATAAACGCAACTGGTCATGTTTATATATATATGCAATAGTGTAAAATCTATTGTATCCAAAAATACTATAAGGTTTATTTATAAGAACAACAAGCAGTAGAAAAAGAAGACTGCTTTGTAGGGAGCAAGCAGTCTTCATATATATATATTAAAAGTATGTTGTTGTGCAAAATGAGTTATAATCAACTAAACTAAGCAATCGAAAATGATGATCAACACTCTGTTTCATAATGTGTTTATAGTTTTAATTTAAGCTTTTTTATTGATATTTAAATTAAAAAAGGTGTCACTCCACTTATTTGTTTAGATTAAGTGGTGAATTTAATCGATAAACGGTAATCGTTAAAATGTAAACAGATACAAATAGTATTATAAAGACTGTAGTATAATAAAAGGCTACTAAGAGGGAGCAGCCTTTTACAACTTAAATCAAGTTACCTAAGAATGTGTTTAGACCTCCTATTTTAAAAATCAATTAAAAACATAAGAGCAACTTGGATTAATTAATCGTATATGAAGTCGTTAAAAAACTCAAAGCCTTACTTGTTTTATAAAAAAAAGAAGGAATAGCAATAGCATTAAAACAGTAGTTAAATAAAAAACACTCATTATTGGAAGTAGGTTCCTAGAGTGTTGGTTGGATAGGTCAGTTGGTTGATTATACTAGCCAATATAAAGAAACAACTTAAAAATAAAAAAAGAGGTGATTCCTCCTTACATTTTGTAAGGAATGATAGATTAAAACAAAATATAAGTAGTTAAATGTAAAAGGCTGCTTTGAGAGAGCGGTCTTTTAAAAATTACAATGACCAAGTTCCTAAAATATGAATGTATTTTGACCTCTTAATTTCAAAACGCAAGGGAACTAGGATTAACTACTTATATGAGTAAGACAATTCAATCAAATACCCCTCTACCTGTCAAATGTTAAAATATATGAAATATCCTGCATTTAAATTATTCAGACCAACTCCCAATGAATTTAAAGTAGCTGCAGATAGGTGTTTGTTAATTTATTGAAAACAGGTATTTAACAGTGGTAAATAACGAAAAGTTAGTAGTGAAAAGGATAACCAAAAACAGTAGAAATCATAATTAACCCAAACATGAATCAGCTTCATTATCATTACGCCAATCGTCATCCTCAAAAAGGTTTTTTCAGTATATGAATTCCATAATGACTATGAAAATACCGACTATTAGATATTTAATAAGCCGAATATGCGCAAAACAAAAAATAGGAGACTAAAAAAAGGCTACTATGTGGGAGCAGCCTTTTAAATAACAACCAAGTCAACTAGAAGAATGTATTCTATAACCCCTTACAGAAAAAAATACTTAGATCAACTTGGATTAATTAACCGTATAAGAAGTCGTAAAAAGGCATTAAGCCTTACTTCTTGAAAAAAGAAGGAACAGCAATAACATTAAAACAATAATTTAACTCGGAATAGTTCAACTATAAATCTTACGAAGTAATTAACGACAACAATAAAAGCACATAAACAACGAGAGTAATTAATGATGTCTTTGAAATTATGTAAAAGTTACAAATCAATGAAGCAGTAGAAAAAAAGACTGCCGTTTAGGGAAAGCAGTCTTTTATTATAAGTTGCGTGTAAAATGAATCGTAATCAACCAATTAACAAAAAAAATATAATTAACATTCTGTTTAACACACATTTACGTATATAAGTTAAGTTTTTTTTGTGATTTAAGCAAATTAATTTGGATTAATTGACAAGCGAAAATTATTTAAAACATATGTAAACCCCAATCGGACTATAAAAACTATGTCGGCATACCTTTTTTTGAAAACGAAAAAAACACGATGTAATAGAAAAATAAAAGGCTACTATGAGGGAGCAGCCTTTTAAAGTATCAACCAAGTTGTCTAGAAGAATGTATCCTATAACCCCTTACAGAAAAAATACTTAGAATACTTGGATTAATTAACTGAATAATAAACAGTTGGTCGTTAAAAAACCCTACCTGTATAGAATGTGGATGTTAAAAATAGGAGATACAAAAAAAGGCTGGTTGCTCCCAAAACCAGCCTTTTTCTTGAAATTTAATAGATGAAATAGATTTGCGATATTCATCTTTATTAAAATAACAATTAAAAAATGACAATCTGATAAGGGATTTACTTGTTTTTTGTAAGGAAAGTAAAATAATTAAAACAGTAGATTTTCCTCCTACAACGAGAAACAATAGCTATAGGAGGTAATTTCGAATTATCTCTCAAGTTATAGGTGACTTAAAAGCCTACGTTGATTTTGATAAGAGGCTTTCAGGGCTGTTCGGCGAAAGAGAAAATTTTCAAACTAGGGCAAACAGTGAGAATCACTAAAAAAGTAGATGTGAAAAAGACTGATTCCTCCCAAAAAATCAGCCTTTTTTATTTAAAAACTCAAATAATGAAATTGAATTTCCTTACAATTTCATCTATAACAAATTAACAATTTAAAAAAGTGAGTTTAGTAAGGGATTTACTTGTTTGTTGTAAGGATGTTTAGAATAAATGAAACAGTAGTTACTTAATGCCTAGGGATACAATAAAACAATTCAAAATAAGTAAATGTGGTAAGGCAAAATAATATTTGAACGATGGACAATAAAAAAGCACCTTACTATGCTTCAGGTGCTTTTATTACTTGTATTTCAGAAATACAAAATATTTAACCAATGTAAATTAATGACTTAAAAATGATAAAAGAACAAGGCTTTTCATTACTCTTTCTAAGGAAGGGACAAAAGAATTTAAAGTAATTATTGTTAGGGAAGATAAAGCCTCTAAATACGAATCTAATCCAATATGCTTCATAATAGAATATTGAGCAATTAGGGAAATGATAGAAACGAATAAATCTGTAGTCATTGATTAAAAATCAAATTAAATACCATGTCTGGTATATCTTTTAAAAACAAAATGAAAAACATACCATACAATAGGAAATTATGATTTTATGCCGCTTTTCATTTTTATTGACATTAATGATGCTCTTGTAAATCATTACCAATATAGTCGGGGGTACAATTATGCATGAAATCAAAATTAAACTAAACATTGAAAATGTATTGTTAGTTTAACAAAAATATGGAAGAAGTTATAAATAAGTAGTTAAATTAAAAGACTGCCCTCGAAAGCAGTCTTTTAAGACATTTACAAGTTGCTTAGGAATGCGCCATGAAACACAAGAGCAACATTAATTAACTACATATAGGACGCATAAGCATGTAAACACCCTACTAGACATCAAAAAAGATTTAACATAATAGTATAAAGTACGAAGAGGTAATAGTTTGACCATATATAATTAATATGGTTTGAGCGTTAAGGATTTCAAATCATCAAAACAGGAGTTGAATAAAAGGCTGCTCCCTTAAAACAGCCTTTTAAGAACCAATTAAAAATTGCGTAGAAAATGTGTCGTCTTTATTGGGAGGAACTTCACAAGAACTACTTACTTTTAATTAAGACGAATGAAAAGCCAAACACCCTACCTGTTTAAGGAGTAAGTACTCAAAACAATGGATAAAAAAAAAAGACTGCTTTAGGGAGCGCAGTCTTTTATATTAAAATAAGTTGTGTGAAAAATGAGTTATTATCAACCAATCAAAAAAAATAACTAACACTCTGTTTAGTAAACATTTACAACTTGTGCCTAAATTAATTATCTATTGTAACTTCAACAAAAAAGAGAGTTATTCACTTATATGATTTAGATTAAGTGTTGTTTTTGTCCGATTAACGGTTGTTTTTGGTCGTGAACAGATTTTGGTAGAGCTATAAAAACAGTTGTAATATAAAAGGCTGCCTCTCAAAACAGCCTTCTATGAAATAATAAAAAGTTGTGTAGAAAATGTGTTGTTTTGACTCAGAATAACTTCACAATGACTACTTGGTTTTAATAAGACGAATGAAAAACAAAACACCCTACTCATCAAAGGGTAATATAACGGAAAACTGTAGGAAAAGAAAAAAGCACCTTACTGATTTTTAGGTGTTTTTTAGTACTGGTCTTTCTTGCCTTGAAGAAAAGTTACACTATCTATTGGATGTAAGACAATTTAAAAATTAAATACTCTACCTACCGGAAAATGGTAGAAAAAAGGCTGTCCCTCAACAGCCTTTGATTAATTAATAAAAATGCGAAGGAAACATATTGTTTTAACCATAGAACGCCTTCGCAAAAACTACTTGCTACAAGTAAGACAAGCAAAAAAAGAAACACCCTACCTATCAAAGAAAAGAGGAGCCAAAACAGTAAAGCCTAAAAGAAAAAGCATACAATGACAATAAAATGCTTGGTCCAAAATAAAAGAAAGTGTTTTTTCGACTTTTAATAGTCGAATGTTTTTCATAATTTTTATGGCAAGATTGAATATGAGGTTTTACCCTCAAAGAAATATGAAAATAAGAACACAAATCCAATTAGTTGTTTGCGTATGACCAGAAGGTGATCTGCCTTAAATCCAATCCTAAAAGGATAAGATATGTTGCTAAGGTAATTATATATTCCAAATATGAAGGATGTGGTTATCTTGACAAAGGTTTTAAAAACAGTAGTAATAAAACCTTATCATACTTAATGTGCTTTATTGTATATGATTATATGTTAGAATAATTTCCTATTGTAATTGGCTGTAAATATTTGGCTTGATAATGCAAAAAAAACAAGGATTTTAATTACTCTTCGCAAGGAGAAAAAGTAAAACAATCAAAATAACAGTAGATAAATAAAAGGCTGCTCAGCAGCCTTTTACAATATATTTCAAGTTACCTAGAAGAATGTGTTCAGATCCTTATTAATGTAAACTAAAAAAACACAGGGCAACTTGGACTAATTAATTGTAAAAGAAATAAGTATGAGGTGGGATGCCCTGCCTTTCAAAGAAGATAAGTGTAAAAATAGTAGATAAGCTAAAGTCGAATTTCTAGAAACAATAATATAACAATACGCCTCAGAATTAACTGAGGCGCAAAACACAAATCTTATTGAACTAAAAGTTCAGAATGGATTTAAAAGTAAAGTTATTTTTTAATGATTTTCTTTGTTGTCGTTTCATCGTTGTCAAAATAAACTTTGACTATATATTCGCCAGGTAAGAAATCTTTTATATCAATAGTTTCATCTTTGGAAGTCCTTAATAATTGGCCGTTTAAATTATATACTTCATTCTTTAATATTTCATTTAAAGAACTTATTGTTATTTTAGTATTGGTAGGATTTGGGTGTATTTTAACCTCTGTTCTCCTCTTTTTTTCAAAATCAGAAGACATGGGCTCTTCTCCAAAAGGAGAACTGTTTATTTGTTCATTGTTAGTTGGTTGTTTTTTTTGATTGCAGTTTGCACAATCTCCATTAGTAATTGCAGTCCACCTGATAACCCAGTTTCTATTAAGAGCTGTCGAAGCTCTCAAAGGATTTGGAAAATTTAAGCTTCCAATGGTAGGTGCATCACTAGGCGTGTCTGTCCATCTTAGATATACACGAAAACCAGTAGAGGTAGGCGAGTATACTGAAGGAACTCCACTAATATACCAATGATAACCAGAACTTGTTAGTGATTCTAATGTCACTAAATAGTGAGGTGTCTCTGTAAAGCCGCAAGCAGAAGTGTTGACATCGACATATATTCCGCCTACACCTCCATTATAATCGACCCAATCATTAGGAGAAGTAACTCCTTGTCCGACAACCATAGATCCAACGGTTATCTGTGCTGTTAAAGTTGTCGTAAAGGAAAAAAAGAAAATTAGTGCCATTGACAATGGTTTAAATAATTTCATGGTTTTTATATTAAAAATGTAGCCTACTCTAAATTTAGTTCATAGCTTTTCGGCTTCCGCTATTGTTTCTTACCATAAAGAACCAATTTAAAAGCAAAAAAAAAGTAAGGATTCTAATTGTTCTTTGTAAGGGAGCAACTGAAAGAATTAAAATAATAGTAGCTATGAAAGAAACTTAAATATTGTAAAAAAAGAATCCTACTTCTTAGATGAGGGAAGAAGTAGGATTTTAATAGGACTAATGGATTAACTAAATCAAATAGTATTATATGTACGCATCAAAATTAATATTGGACTTCGAGTAAAAAAAAATATCATTTACAAGACTAGTTAGAATTGTATGCAAAGTTTAATCGATTAAAAAGAAGGAAGGCTCTTTTTTATATGGTATCAATGAAAAAAAAACATCCTTGTACCAACAAGGATGTAGCTAAAAAACTTTAGCTCTCAATTAAAGTTTTTAAGTAAATGTAAATTGAAATGTCAGATGATTGAAAAAAAAAAGCTAAACGACATGTCTTTGCAGATAGACAGCTAATAATGAACTATAGTAGGCAAGGAACTCCCAAAAGAGAAATGCAGATTTGAATAATATATTTATAAATGATGCCTCATGAATATTATACCCTACAGTAAAACTAATGAAAGACCGCTAATCTCAGCGGCCTTTCAAGAAGAAGAAGTCTTATGAAAAATGTGTATTGTAGTCTTATGTTATGCTATTAACTATAATTCCAATGCAAAATTCATTTTCAACTTAATCTAGTAATACAAAGGAATCACTTAATAATAAAAAAAAGTGTAATTCCTCCTTACATTTTGTAAGGAGGAAAATAATTTTTATCGCATTTGTGTAGGGTTTGGCAGTGTATTAGAGCCAAAGATGACTAATATGTAGAAATTCGCTTGGGTTTTCTAGCATTTGTTAAGCACTATGGTGTTGTAATACATTGCTGTTTTTCTCGGTTAAGTTTAAATATCTGTTTTTTCCAAATGTTATAAAGTACATTGGGTATAAAAAACCAATCGCCCCAAGTTTGATTAAAATAGTCAAATTGATGTTCAGGGCATATTTTCCAAGAGAATAGGTCAGTAAGGCTCCAAGTATGATCGGTAAGACCCAAGCTCCATACTTATATCCAGTCAATGTAAGGGAAGTGATGGTGGCTTCATCTGTTTCCAATTTTACTTTTTGACTATAGCACCAACTAGTCTTTGCAAAAATTTCATGTTTTCCTGGCTCTATATTGTATTCTTGAGTTTTCCCATCATCAATGTTTCCAACCTTTTTTCCATCAATATAAATTCCGATTTCACGAGCTTTGTTATTCCATTCAGAAATTCGTTCTATTTTAATTTTAGCCATTGATTCTGGTTTTTTGAAATGTGTTACAAATAAATATATGTGTACCGGTACATATGTATCGGTCATATTAGATTAATATGTTAAGTCGTTTCAACCATAGTTGCGATGAGTCTGAATTCCCGATGTTTTTTGGGACTGTTTTTTAGTTCTGATCATCTATACCTAGAAAACGGACTATCTATATTTTTATTATACGTGCAAAATGCAAAATCAGATCACCAAACCGAATTTCTTTTGAAAAAGAAACAAAAACAGTATGGTTATGGAGGTGAAAACTTTCAGTTTTATCGAAAGTTGATATTAAGCAAATAACACTCGGAAACTCCAAAAGCATTAAATAAGAGATGACGAATATTTTTGTTGTTCAAAATGGGAGCAAACAATGAAAATCATCAATTAAACTATAGAAAAAACATTCTGACTTACAGGACTAAAAATTAGAGTCCATTAGACTATGGAATTCAAGTCTTTCCTTAAGTAAATATAAATTGAAAATTAAAAAATTAAAAACAAAAAAGATAAATAACATCTATTAATAGATGGACGACAAATAATTATGCATTAACAGCATATTAAACAAGAAAAGCAATGAAATGATAAAGAAAATGGACCTTAAAACAGAAGTAGAAAATGAAAAAAGCACCGTACTGTACTTCGGGTGCTTTTTAGTACTGGTATTTCTTACGTTGAAGAAAACTACATTGTGTAGAATAGACAATTGAAACATAAAAAACCCTACTCAATAAAGAAGAATATAAAAGAGAGGGATAAAAACTAGATAAAAAAACATCCCTGCGTTAACAAGGATGTAACTAAAAAAAATTCTTACTCCCATTAGAATTTTAATTCAAGTTTTTCTATAAGTAAATATAAATTGAAAATTGAAAGATTAAAAACAAAAGAGCTAAACGACTTGTATTCATAGATGGACAACTATTAATGAGACATAAACAATAATTTTATCAAAAATTCAGGAAATTTGGAGGGGCTATTCAGATGTGTCTTGCAATTGCAACTAAAGGATCAATAGAATTTAAAGGCAATAGATGAAAAAAGGCTGGTCCCTCTAAAACCAGCCTTTTTCTAAAAAAAATCAATAAAGAAATTCGATAGGTGATCCTATCCTTAAATAAAGAAACAATTTAAAGATGAGAAACATATAAGGTTTATACTTGTTTCTTGTAAGGAAAAATAGAGTGATTGGAATAGTAGCTAAGAGAAAAAAAATTATGAAGAATGACTGTAGTAGAGACAAGGAAAGACTATTCTTGTTATAAATGTGAAATAGATTAAATCTATTTGATCCAAAGAACAATTCATTCAATTGATGTATAAAATATATCAATAAGAATCGTTATAAGTTATAAATGTTAAAAGGACTCATTCAATAACCTCGACCTTGGTAATGTAAATGTTGTGCTTTGGCCAATCCCCTGCATCGGTTTCTTGGTTGGAAATGGCATCTACAACATCCATTCCTTTAATCACCTTTCCAAAGATTGTGTATTTTTTATCTAAATGGTATTGATTGCTTTGAGTAATGAAAAACTCATAGGGAGAAGCCAGTTTATATGCATTTTCAATTTCACTACTTGGAATGGAAATGACACCCCTATTGTGCCTGTATCCTCTCTTTGCATCTGGTGGCAATAGGTATCTTCCAATTTTTCTTCTCTTTTTCGTTATTTTCCTGTCGTCCGAATTTCCACCTTGTATGACAAAGTTCTTGACGACACGATGAAATTGGGTACCATCGAAAACCTTGTTCTTTGTCAAGAATATAAAGTTGGCTCTGTGAAATTTGATTTTATCGAAAAGTAAAAGATCGATATTGCCAAAACTAGTATGGATACGTACCTTGTTTTCCTTGTTTTCTTTTTCATACTCCAAGAAGAAATCCATTGCATTTTTATCATTCAATGGTAAAAAACGTTCTTCTAGAGTAAGTTTGGAACTATCGACAATGGTTTCTTTTACTTCTGCTTTTACTTTGGTGATCTTAGATTTTTTAGGGGAAGTCTTTTTTTGTCTAGATTGTTTATCTTCACAATTGAGAAAAAGGAAAAAGGAACATAAGAGTAGTACTTGTTTCATTAATTTTTAATTAAATGCCCAATCTTGGGTTTCGTAAAAATGAATTTTGACACGTTTATAAAAAACATTGTAAAAGTAAAGAAATTACCGCTTCCTGCTGAAGCTTCACAATATAAAATGTCGCCGCCATATAGGGAGAAGTTGATTGCGTTACAAAAGAAAAAGATAAAAAACGCAAAGCAATCAGCCGTTTTGGCTTTATTCTATCCAAATGAAGTCAAGGAAACATACCTTGTTTTGATATTGCGTAAGACTTATAAAGGAGTCCACTCTGCCCAAATCGGTTTTCCAGGCGGGAAGTTGGAAGTAGGAGAGACCCTCGAGGAGGCGGCTTTACGAGAGGCATACGAGGAAGTAGGCGTAGCTATGGAAACGGTGGAAGTGTTAAAGGAGATGACCCAAGTCTATATTCCTCCAAGTAATTTCTTCGTACAACCTTACTTAGGCATTGTAAAGGAATCTCCGACTTTTGTGAAGCAAGACGAAGAGGTGGAAGAGATTTTGGAAGTGAAACTAAGTGATTTTCTAGATGAAAGAAACGTAACCATAAAAACGGTTTCTACTTCTTATGATGTTGATGTTGAGGTGCCTGCGTACCATTTGAATGGGCATTTGGTATGGGGGGCAACGGCAATGATGCTTAGCGAAGTAAAAGACTTATTGAAAACAATACTTTAAACAGTTCTGTTTTTTTACATTTGCAAAACCATACATTGTTTGAGATTGAGGGGAAAGAAGGTGGAGAAAAGACGTTTTTGTACGAAACGAACAAATGATGAAAGGTGTAATTTTTAATATTGTTAAAATTTATGGGATTATTTAAAAGAAATCCTTTCGGACATAATCTTTTCATTAAAAAATGGCTCATCAGAATTCTTGGAGGACTGTCACATAGACGTTTCAGAGGGTTTAACGAGTTACAAATCGAAGGCTCGGAAATAATAAAGAACTTACCCGATACCAATGTATTGTTCATATCCAATCACCAAACGTATTTTGCAGATGTCGTGGCAATGTTTCACGTATTCAATGCAAGTTTGAGTGGAAGGGAAGACAACATTAAAAATGTAGGGTACCTTTGGAATCCCAAATTGAATATGTATTACGTCGCTGCCAAAGAAACGATGCGTTCTGGGATACTTCCAAAAATAATGGCCTACGTGGGATCCATAAGTATCGAACGTACTTGGAGAAGTGAAGGCAAAGATGTGAATAGGCAAGTGAAGATGAGTGATATTTCTGCCATTAGCAAAGCACTGGATGATGGTTGGGTAATTACCTTTCCACAAGGGACGACAACACCTTTTAAGCCTATTCGAAAAGGAACAGCCCATATAATCAAGCGTTATAAGCCAATAGTAGTCCCTATAGTGATCGATGGATTTAGACGTTCTTTCGATAAAAAGGGGTTACGAATAAAAAAGAAGAATGTTTATCAGACATTCGAGATAAAAAAGCCTCTAGAAATAGATTACGACAATGAAAGCATAGCAAGTGTGGTCGAAAAAATCGAATATGCCATAGAGCAACATCCTTCATTCTTGAAAGTAGTCTCCAAAGAAGAGCTGGCAGCCAGAGAAGAGTTAAACAAAAAGCGAGAGTGGCTGTGATAGGGAAGTATCCTTTCTTCAATGGTTTTTAGCTTTGTTTCTTTAGATTGTTGAGTCTAAAGAAATTTTCCCTGACCAAATACGATGATTAGTGCTTGATTGCTGTCTAAGTGGGTTTATATCATTCATATAGAGTCGTAGTATTGCTAACGTGTTCCTGCTTGGTTAGTTTCGTTGTCTAGCAACTAAATTAGCAAAAGAAACCGAACCAGAGGGAATTCCTTCGGAATTTCCAAGTAGGCGATAACTAAGCAATTGGCTATGCACGTTGTAGGCATTGGCTTTTTTCAAATTCAGATTATAAGTGCTGTTAAGTTCCAAAATATGTGAAAGATTATTGAAGGTCCAATGGATTTAGACTTGTAGTATATTAAACCAGATAATAGTCCGCCAAAAAAAGTTAAATATGTTAAATGCCATGTTTGATGAAAATCCTCAATCAAAAGATTCAGATATGGAGAATGAAGTAAGGCAAACATTAATGAAGCAAAGATAATTGCTAAAATGTAGTTAGTTTTTTTTTGTAGTCTATCTTGAATATATCTTCTAAAGAATAATTCTTCTCCTATTGGAATTAGTAAAACAGAAGAAATAATATTAATATTCCATAATCCTGATAATCCACCAAGATCATAATTAATAAAATATTCAGTCCCAAATAATAAATTATAAACCCATTTTAAAGGAGATTGCAAATAGACAAAGCTAATACCTAATGTAAAAGCAATGAAATACCATTTGACATCAGTTTTTTCTATAAGCTTTTTAAAGGTCCTATTTCTAGCGAAATAGATAAAGATAAATACAGCAAGAGTTTGAAGAGCACCTTGAATTAATAAATAATATTCAAAATAATTTTCAAATTCAAAAGATTCTACAATTCTGCTCCAAGCACCAATTAATTCAATTCCAACTATATATAATAAGGTAACTAAGGCAGTTAAGAGGAGATTCGAAATGGTTTTATTCAATGTTCTTTGTATCTAACGGTCTCGTGTATGAAACGTAGGGCAGGTGATAAGCGATACGTTTCGAATTGGTGCCAAGCCAAATATAAATATTTTGCTTTTATCTTTTTTTCCTGTAAAACGCCAAATTTTATAGTTGGCGACTTTGCAAATAAACAGATACCTTTCGATAAAGCACAAAAGACCTATGTTTTCTTATACCTTGTTGTGTGCAGTTTTTATTTTATTCTCAATTTGTTTTAATACAGTAATAAACTTTTCAAATTGATCAATATCTTTAATTTCATATTCGGGCGTTAAAACAACTCGGTCAATTGGTTTCTTTCCAGTTTCTATATAAATTCTTTCGTTTATTATACTTTCAGTAAAAGTTTTGTCAGACGCGAGCTGTTTTAGCAAGTCTTTATCTCCGCCAAACCAGAATTGCTTTCTTACTGGCTTTGGTATAAATTCTCTCCTTTTTGGTAATATAAAATCCAAGAACTGATTCCATAAATCTTTTGGAAATACAGTCAGTTTAGTTTTGTGATTTTTTCCCAAATGTAGTGTAATTCGGAACGGTTCAGTTACAGGCATTGCTCCACCAACTTCATTCAGATTAATACTGATTTTAGTCCCGTCAACTTCTATAATTCCACTTTTTGGCTGATAAACATATTTTTTTATTGGACTATTTACGCTTTTGGTCAAATCCTCGGAATATTTTCCATCATATTTTTTAGTTAGTTCTTGAATAATGTTCATTCACTCAGTTTTTTTCAAATTGCAGACAACGTGTTTGTGTATGGTTAGTTGCGTGTTTCAGCAACTAATTTAGTAAACAAAAACGAACGTGAGAAAATTCCGAAGGAATTTTCCAAATAAACACTTGCCATAGCAATTAATTATAGCATCGATGAAAAAGCAGTAAGTCGAGTATCTTTAAGATTCACAAAAACATCAAAGACATGAGCACT
>CANMCF010000036.1 GCA_947496215.1 uncultured Bizionia sp. | reverse complement strand
ATACAGATGCCGGTGACGGCTCATCAAATAGTCGATCACACATAGGATGCGGAGCAAGTTATATTAAAAGAAAAAAAGGTGGTTTAAGTAAAAAAATAAAATATTAATTATCTTTAGAGAATTGGACTAGGGCTTTTCATAGGATACTTTGTTGTAACCAGTTTTTTTAATTTGGTTCTTTGTTTGTCAGTAGCGATTTATAAATGGTCATTATTTTTTTATCATAAAAATTAAAAGAGTATTTCGCAATTAAAATTCCGATAATTGGAAAAACAAAAGGAAAAACAACTTCAAATTTCAATATTTCATTTCCGTTTAAAAATTCATTAATTGATATTCCCCAACACATTATAAAAATCAGAAGCAGAATTAGGTCAGTTCTGTAGTCAAATGTATTTTTAAATTCAATAAGAACTTTTTCATTCGTTTCAGAATTCAGTGTTATATCAGATTGAACACTATATCTGTTAAAAGGAAATTCCATTAGTCCACGTAATTTTGTTTCGCTAAGTTCTGTTACGTTTAAGTTTTCTGTTTTTGATTTTAAATCACTCTTTATAATATCCAGAGGTTTTTCAATCACAAGTTTATGTTTTTTGTAAAACAACATTATTAATTAGAGTTCGAGTATTAAATTGGTTACAACTATTATATAAGTGCATTGCACTTATTTCCCTTATATGTTTTATAAATAACAAGCAAACGTATAAAATGTAGGGAGGCCACGCTTGCTTAAAACCATAAAGCCAAGGTCGATTTCATAGCACCTTCAAAAGTAGTAAATCTTTCAGCAATTGAGAATACGTAATCCTACGTATTTTTAATGCTTGCCTATGGTGATTTCTATGCAGGTTTCTATAAAACCATTCTATTAATGCTTAATTATTTTCTTGATGTTATACCTATGATCCTTTAAATTGATCTTAACCAGATAAAGCCCTTCATGAAGGTCTGAAACATCTATTTTTTGGTTGTATCCTCGATAGACAAGTGCAGACTTTGCATCATAAATCTCAATTGAAGCAAATTCAAGGCCATCAACGAATAGCACATCTTTTACGGGATTAGGATATAGACCAACTACGCCTGTTTCATGTTCCATGATAGACAATACGTCATCATTTGTTGTAAATGAAATTAATTTCCCACTATCGGACAAGGGAGGGATATTAAATGATTCGGATGTGATAAAATACTTGTTGGCTTCAACATGTGTTATGGCCTCTGCTTGTTCAAACCCCAAGCTTGTAAGCGATGTTTGCGTGTTGGTTCCTGAAAAAACATCATTATTCGTAAAGTTTTCACTAACCCAGACAAAAGGTTGCAATACCGAATTATACCCTATCGAATATATTTTTCCTGTTGATGGATTGTAGGTCGCCCCAGTTATTAATCCTCCGTTGGTTAAAGTCGTTGTCAACGGGTCTACAGTGAATGTTCCACTGGTTTTTGGGATGGAGTATGCTTTTGTTGTGCCATCAATCCAATTTTTGGTAAACAAGATCAAGTTGTCTGCGTCAAAAGAAATCAGTGCTTCTGCATCCCATTCCGTATTATTGGGATTAGGGGTAAAATCCATTTGATCTGAATAGCTAAAGTTTATGATTTCCGCCGTTACAGTGGGGGAACTTAGATAATCATCTTTATTTATCTTGTAAACTTTCAAGTCAATTCTATTTCCACTGTTGTTGCCTACATCGCCAATATATATAGATGTGTCATCTTGTGCAATATCTTCCCAATCTACATTTGTGCCGTTGGTGACCGTAACTGTTCTTGTAACCAACCCAGAAATTACATCCAACTCATAAAGTTTATTTTCATTACCCGAGTCATTATGGCTAATAAGTCTATCATTGAAAAATATGGCTCCAGATGATTCACTCAATACCATTGGCAAATCAAACTTTACTTCAACGTTCGCTATTTGAGCGATGACATTGAATGTGCCTAAAATAAAAACTGTTATTATAATTGTTTTTTTCATTGGGATTTACCTTATACGGATTTCCTTAAAAAAGTCCACTTGCAATATGATTTGTTTTTTAAATGTTGCCCTAACGGCTTTGTCTTAATCGTATAATAGGTTTTGCTTTCATCCTTTAATACCAATTCACTTTTTGTAAGTTTTATAATTTGAAAATCCACCCATTTTTCTTTTAATTCGCCTGACATTTTCAATATTTCAGCATTATTTTCAAGTTTCCAAAACCCTTTCATTTCTGAACCATTATCCTTTTACACTTATAAATGAATGATCTGAGTTAAAGGATAATGTTTTTCTTCCTTTTTTAGTCGTTCCATCATTCCGTTCTACTGTTTCTACTTTCCAGTTCCCAATTAGATTATCATTGATATTCGCAGGTGTAAATGCTAGAAGGACTATTACAGTTCCTAATACGGTCAACCTTTTTAATTTGTTTTTCATTTTATTTATTTTAATAATGCCTAACTATTATACAAGACAAGTGCACTAGCACTCATATTCATTATGTATAACCCGTTTAAACTTTATCTATGCAAATAAGCAAACGTATGCAATGTAGGGAAGTAGCGTTTGCAGAAAACCATAAAACCTAAATTGTTTTTACGGCTACTCCAAAAGTAACAAATCTTTAGTTTTAATTTTTCTATTTTAATACCAAATCAAAAGATTTGCAACTTTGCAAATAAAAAAGGGCCTTACGATTAAACACCAATTGCTCTATTTGCCATATATAATGTTATGCGCAGGCTTTATTTCAGAATTGTTATGAGTTCATTGAAATCAGTTATGCAATGTTTGGCGTATTCAGATTTTTCTTGCCCGAATCTTGATACTTGTATTGTATTTAATTCAAGTTCGAATCCTGCTTTTAATTCTGAATTGGGATTGTCTCCAATTACATAAATTAATTTGGGGTCAATTTTCTTATCTAGAAGAATGTTTTTAAAAATTCCTTTCTTATGAATTCTCTTTGGGTCAAGGATGTTGTCAATGTGAATTTCACTAAATTTTTCTTCTATTCCTAAATCACGAATTTTAGCATTTTGTAATTTTAGAAATCCAGTTGTTACTAATATTTTTTCTTGTTTCAAATTTTGAACAACTCCAAAATCCTCAAAGGTTTTGATATTTAACTGATATTCGTATTCATTTACTAAACGCGCAAACTTCGAATTCAGGTTATTGTTGAATTTATATTTTTGAGCTACAAAATCAAATGGGTATTTCCATAATTCAGGAACAATTTGCTCAGTCGTTTCTTTTCCAAATTCTTTTATTAACAAACTCTCAAACTTCTCAAAAATTGGCTTAACAGACTGTTTGCTAATTGATTTTGTTTCAAAAAGAGTGTCGTCTAAATCGAAAATCAATAGTTCATTCATTGAATTTTGAATTGTTTTTTCAGCTGTCTAGTCCTGAAATATGGCTACAGGTTAAAATTGATTTTTACGCTGCTAATTTATATACCATACTCGGTATTGTACCCAGTTTTATTTTTTTCTAGCAATAAATATCATATCAGTTAGAAAAGTGCCATCTGATTCAAGATAATCTTTTCGAACTAAATCTATAATTTCAAATCCTGAATTATTCAATTGCTCTTTTAAAAAATCGGCTTGGTGATAATGAATGTAAACCTCACTTTCTCCACTAAAACTTGTTTTTTCAAACCCTGATTTATCATAATCATCTTCCATTGTGCTTATATACAACAGTCCGTTTTTATTTAGTAGGTTTGACGAGTCTTTAATTAGTTTTGAACATTCCTCTTTAGAAAGATAAGGCATGCAGAAACCACACATTATGGCATCAAAAACTTCTTCTATCTCATTTATTTTTCTGCAATCCATTATTTCAAATTCAACATCGGGATTATTGATTTTAGCCAATTCAATCATCTTAGAAGCTAAATCAATTCCTTTAATTTGAAATTTCGGATTAATAGACTTTAGATATTTAGTAACGTTTCCTGGTCCGCAAGCGATTTCAAATATTTTAGCATTATCAACTTTTATTAAGTCGCAAAACTGATTGAAAGTATCATTGTATAAATCCATTTCCATAAATTTATCTTGATAGTTCTTTGCTGAATTATTATAAGTTTCAACACTTAATATGTTTTTATCGTCAAGTTTCATATGTTTTCTGTAATTGGGTACAACTATTATATAAGTATAAGTACACTCGCACTTATTTTTCTTATATGTATAACTCGTTTAAATATTATCCATATACAATAGCAAACGTATAAAATGTAGGGAAGTAACGTTTACTGAAAAACCATAAAACCAAGATGATTTTATGATATTATCAAAAGTAACAAATCTTTTACCAATAGAGAATACGTGCTTCTACGTATTTCTAGTATTGCTCTTGTCCGAAACGCCACTAGTAAATACTGGCGGGAACGGGGAAAAAGTGGGGTATGCAGCTTGCGCTTTGTCAAAACTATGAAAGCGGCCTTTTGCGAAGCTCTTTCCTTCCATACAAGGCCGTTTAAAATGAGAAATCTATGGCAGTAGAATGAAAACCTTGTCAGAGAGGCTTATATGGGGCTCGTTTTACCTTAAATCATAGGTTTGTGCAACAGCTACTATTGTTAGCCATTGTTTTTCTTCATTCCTCTTGTTATTGAGTTAAAATTCTTTTCAATGTCGCTATTTGTCCATTATGCCAACTTTGATGATGAGAAAGCCATTTTAACGCTTCATATTTTGTGCTAACTGATGGATTAGGAATTGCGGTATTATCATTTAATTCGCTTTCTGTCAATTTATTCAAGTTCTCCAAAATCAATGACATTGTAAATTCATAAACTTCATATAATTTCTTTTGATTCGGTTTTTCATTTATAAAATCAGTTGGATTTGATTTAGGTCCATAAAATTTGATGAAGTCAGGTATATTTATTTTCCCTTTCAATTCTTCATTTGCTCCTGAAATTGAAGCAATTCCGTGAAGGTAATTCGCTAAAATAATATGTCCTATCTGCCAATTTAAATTCGTGTTTAAAACTTCAGGCGTTTCCACCCATTTTTCAGCCGAGAAGTCAGCAATTAATTTGTCCGTTTTTCCTTTTGTTGAAGAAATTTGTTCTTTTATAAAGCCTATTTTCATATTCAATTTATTGTTCTTTTCTGTTTGATTTTTTAATAATGGCTAACGTTGTCGTGTATGATCAATGGCGTGTTTAAGCACCTAATTTAGCAAATAAAAACCGAATAGAAAATCCGCTAGGACTTTCTTAAGCAATTGATAAATAGCTATGTTTTATACACCGTGTTAGCCATCTGGCTTTTCTATTTTAATAATCTAATTCAATTCCATATTCACTAGCTATTGATGCCAACAACATTAATTTATCGTTATATTTATCTTGCATCCCAAGTTCATAAATTCCATTTATTGCATTGTCATACATTTCCCCTAACGCTATATAATAATTTTCGTCCCAATATCCGAAATCTTCGATAATTTCTAGACAACAACTTACATAGTGCAATTCCAATTCCACATTTAATTCCGTGATTTTCATTTTTCGAACTGTGCGAATTATTTTTCGTGCTTCGGTTTCACGTAAGTCCATATTTCTCCCATTAGGATAAATATATTTTTCAATCTGTTTTTTATACTTTTCTACGAGTTCTTTAATTTCGCCAGTAGCGTAAATATCCAAATAGTTTTTGGCTCCAGGTACTTTTTTGTATAATTCTGAAATCAGTTTAATAATTTCAGCTTTTTCCATTTTATTTAATTCTTTCTTTAATCCATTAAGAGCCATTTTTTAGTTCTATTTTTGGTTTATTACTGGCTTGTGGCTAACTATAATATAAGTACACTTGCACTTATATTCCTGCCAAGTATAACTCGTTTAATATTATCTATAGTACATTAAGCAAACGCATGAAATGTAGGAAAGTAACGTTTACTGAAAACCATAAAACCTAGATTGTTTTTACGGTTCTCCAAAAGTAACAAATCTTTTACCAATTGAGAATACGTATTTCTAGTATTGCTCTTGTTCGAAACGCCACTAGTAAATACTGGCGGGAACGGCGCTAGCCTTTAGATTAGCATCATAGTTATTTTATGACTAAATTAAAAAAGAACGGAGTGAACTTTGGATCAAAATCAGCTTGAAATTGCTTGTTTTTAAACTCAGTTCTTTGTTGGCATTTCGTATTTCATTTCTTTCGTTTGTAATGATTCTGTGTAACTTGATTCAGATATGTTTTTGTTCCAATCAGTTCGAAATTCAGTTGGTTCGGAAGTTCAGAGAATAAAGAAGAGCCTCCACCTAGCAAAATTGGAATTGTTGTAAGTACCATTTCATCAATTAAGTCCTCTTTCAAAAAATTCCGTATTGTAGTTCCTCCATCAATGTAAAGCCTGTTATATCCTCTTTCGTGTATCTGGTATAAAATTTCTGTCAAAGTTCCTTTAGCCAAAAATGCTTTTCCTTTATGACTTTCAGGTATTTCTTTTAATTTATTACTCAATACAAAAACTGGTTTATCGTATGGCCAATCAACGTCAAATCCAAGTACGGTTTCAAATGTTGTTCTTCCCATAACAAGTGCGTCAATTCCGTTATTGAATTCCACGTATCCCATATCGTCATTATCTGGGTTTGGAATAGAATATAGCCAATCTATTTCGCCATTTTTATCAGCAATGTATCCGTCTAAACTTGATGCGATAAATACGCTATTCTTTTTACTCATTATTCTTTCGTGTTTCATGTGTCAATATGAATGTCTACGTGTTTGCATAAGATTAGTTACGTTGTTTAAGCAAAAAAACAAAATATTAATTATCTTTGGAGAACTGGACTAGGGCTTTTCATAGGAGCACGGTGTTATGCAACGTTCTTTATTCATAATCAGGTATATTTAAACCTAAAATCAAATTTCTATGAGCTGTCCAAATTCCGTCTTTCTTTTGAAGCTTCACTATTCCAGAGCCACCTCTATTTTTTTGAGATTGTTTTTTTTCTAATGTAAGCTTAGGGTCACTTTCAAAAAAACAACTATCTATATAATAAGGGATAGTATTAGGTTCTTTCACATAAATATGAATATGTTCAGGCTCTTGAACTTTGGGATATGCTGCTGGTCTGAAAGTGTAAAAAGAAAATTTTCCGTCTTTGCCTGTTTTTAACCATTCACGATATTGTCCGTGAGTTTTTTCCCAACCAATTGGTTTTTTACTAGGCTGATAAATTCCATTTCTGTCCGTTTGATATATGTAGAGTAGAATGTTTTCTGCTGGTGTTTTTCCGTCTTTCAGAAATACTGTTCCTGTTATTTTAATTTTAGGTTCGTTGTTTTCAAATCCAGGTAAAGTATCAGTCGCTTTTGGTTCAGGGTTCAATAGATTAAAATCCAAAACTGCTTCGCAATCTTGACAAGGTCCACCTACATTTTTTTCGATATTAGAGTTAGATTGTCCCTTGCACGAAAGAGTAATAAAAGTCAACAATATAATTACTAAATTTTTTTTCATTCTCGATGTTTTTCAAATGTCTTGTCCTGAAATATGGCTACAAGTTAATAATTAAAATTAAGCTGCGTTTTAATGCGGTTTAGGTTTTGTTGGCAAACGCTTTATTATTAGATCCGTAAAATTTATTGAAAATCACACTTGCTGTTAGGTCTCCGGTTACATTTACTGCCGTTCTAAACATTCCTAGAATTCGATCTATACCAATAATAATGATCAGTCCATCTATTGGAATTCCTACACTTTGTAGCACCGATGCAAGTATGATGACACCTCCACCAGGAATAGCGGGTGTTCCTATGGATGCAGCTACAACTGTAGTGGTGATTAATACCAAGTTTGGCATAGTAAGATCAATACCATAAGCTTGTGCCATAAACAGTGTAGTCACACATTGAAATAGAGCAGTCCCATCCATATTTATTGTTGCTCCAATGGGAATCACAAAATCACTAATATTCGAAGACACCCCTAATTTTTCATCTGCTGTTTTCATAGATACGGGCATAACAGCTGCCGAACTAGCAGTAGAAAAAGCCAATAATTGTGGTTCACGTATTAGTCTTAAAAATTTAAACGGGTTCTTTCGTGTAAAAGCAAATACCATTATTAAATAGAATATCATTAGGAGTAATAATCCAAAAATGACGACTATTATATAATATCCCAAACCAAGAAATATTTCAATACTTGTCCTAGATACCAATGCTGCTATAAGACCAAATACAGCATATGGAACAAGCATCATTGCCCATGAAACTACAATCATGCAAATCTTCTGAATTGCTTCAATAAATCGAACGATAGGCCTAACTGTGTCATGTTTGAGTTGGGTAATTGCGACTCCAATTATTATAGTAAATATTACTACACCAAGCATTTCTCCCATTAAGATAGACTCTAGTGGATTATTCGGGATGAGATTAGAAATAGTATTTGGAATGTTTTCGGTAAGGCTAGTTTGTTCAGCGGTTTTTATTAATCTTTCTCCGCTGTTTGGAAATCCCCCCAATTTGAATATATATAGGCCAGGTTTCAATATGAGTGTTACAAACAAACCAATGCTGATCGCAATAATAGTAGTGAAAACAAAATACAATAACAGTCTTATTCCGAAGGCTTTAAGATCCTCTGATGTGTTACTTACAATTCCAGAAATAATAGATGCAAAAATTAAGGGAATCATAATCATTTGGACTAACCTCATAAATATTTGGCCTGGTAGGTCGAGCCAGCTGGCAAATGACAGGCTAAACTCCTCTGAAGCAAACCCCGTGGACGGATTGATTACAATCCCAAGAACAGCACCTAAAATCAATGCAATGATTACCTTAAGCCATAACCTATTTTTTATAAGTCTATCTAAATAGACTGACAAATCATTAAGTGATTTGATTTCTAACATGGTGCATTTTTAGTAATGTTTACCAACTATTATACAAGTACACTTGCACTTATATTCCTTCATATGTATAACTCGTTTAAATATTATCTACACATAATAAGCAAACGCATGAAATTCAATAAAATAACGTTTACTAAAAACCATAAAACCCAAATTGTTTTTATGGTTCTCCAAAGGCAATAAATCTTTCACCAATTGAGAATACGTACTCCTACTTATTTCTAGCATTGCTCTTGTTCGAAACGCCACTAGTTACAAAATGGCGGGAGCGGGTGTTTTCATTTTCTTACGACTAGCATTCTATAATCCGATTCAGATTTATGTCCGCTTTCCTCAAAGACGTATTTGAATTTTTTGTCCTCAATTCGGTCAAGTTTATCATCAAAGTCAATTGTGACTTTTAAAGTTTCAACTTTTTTCCTTGTGTCTTGAATACAAAAAATGAGTAAGCAACCCTTTTTAATTTTTGATACTATTCTTTTAATAAATTCAGTTTCCTTTTTTCGGTCATTCTTTGCGAAATGAAACATACTGTCGAGCAATACAAAATCGTACACAGCAAAATTATCAAATTCAAATATGTCAGCGATTATTCCATTCAACTTCAGGTTTTCAGTTTTGGCAATTTGATTCATTTGCTCAATTCCGACTTTCGAGTTGTCAATTCCAGTTACATCAAATCCAAGTCGAGCCAATGGAATCGAATCTCGACCTTGTCCGCAACCTAAATCCAATATTTTTCCATTATTTGGATATTTATTGAAAAACTCTAGCAGTTCTGGATATGGTTCTCCAAACAAGTTTTCGGTCTGATAATATTTATCGTAGGTTACTGTCATTTCGGTTTTTCTACATTAAGCACAACAGTTTGTGTATGTGTAGTAGCGGGTTTTCACTCACGAATCTTTCAGTTGGTCACTCACCTTAAATTTACATTCAAAGTTATGTTTCATCACTTAGACCGCTATTACTTATACACCTAGTCGTGCGTTCGTATTTCTTTTACCAAGGTCCATTCTTCGTTACATTGACAAATTTTCCATTTTCTAATCTAAAAGCTCCGCCAAAACCAACGAACCAAAGCCTATCACTCTGATCTTTAAGTATTTTAAAAATTACCAGATCTTTATTATCTTCTGTTTTCTTGTATTCAATTATCTTTTCCCCATTGTATTTAAATAAAGAATGTTGATTCGAAACAAACCATATATTGCCGTCCTTATCCTCTGCTATGCTTCCTATTCCTTTACCCGTTTCAATTTTCCCTTTGGTAATATTCTTTGCCTTGTTATCTATTAAATTATATAATCCATTTTTTGTCGACACCCATAGCTCACCATTTTCATCTTCAAATATTTCATTGACAAAATTCGTTTGAATTCCTGCTTTTTCAGAAACATTTAAAAGTGATTTTTTGGCATATGAAAACAGGCCAGCATTTGAACTAAACCATAGTGTGCCTTTACTGTCTTCGAATATGCTGTGAACCATATTTGTGCTTGAAATACCCAAAGTAGAGTCTATTTTCCCTTCCGGGAGAGTAAATTTCGTGAACTCTTGACCGTTAAAAACACAAACTCCATCTGTGGTTCCAATCCATATTTTATCATTTTTATCAGCATCAATAGACCAAACATCATTGCTAATTAATCCATCAGATTCATAATAATTCGTTACTAACTCTTCGTCAATACTACTAATACCACCTTCGTGTCCAAACCAAATTTTCCCATTTTCATCTTCTGCGATGTCTTTTATTGTCACCCCTTTTCCAGATTCACTTTTTATACCATCAATATGGATTAATGAATTGCCATCAAGCTTAAATGCTCCGTTTTGGGTTCCAAACCATAAATTTCCTTTGCTATCTTGAAAAATAGTTCTTATGACTTGACTTATCTGATTATTGAAATCCGAAAATAAAGAGTATTCATTGTTTTTAGCATCTAATTTACTCTCTTCTATTTTTTTTACTGAGGTTGTAGGTTGTAACTCACTTTTATCTTCTTGTCCTTTACAAGAGCATAAAATAAGTAACATTGTAATGACTGTAAATAATTTAATTTTCATCATCAATATTTTTCATTCTTATATGACGCACAACTATGTATAACTCGTTTAATATTATCTATATACAATATAAAACATATGTAATGTAGGGGTAACGTTTGCTTAAAACCATAAAACCTAGATTGTTTTTTACGGTATTACCAAAAGTAACAAATCTTTTCCCAATTAAGAATACGTACTCCTACGTATTTCTAGTATTGTTCTTGTCCGAAACGCCACAAGTGAATATAGCGGGAGCTGTTTTTTTTATTCCATAGTATCTTCATTGATAAAATCAAAACCCTTCTCTACTAACATATTTAGATACTCATCAAAACTATTTGCTATTACTTTAAATTCATCTGGGTCGTGTAAAAACCTTACCACTTGACCTTTTATTCCTTGTTCAGATGGACTAAAATCAATAAATAATTGAGAAGTACCTCCATTATTCATACAATCAGAAAAATGTAGCCACTTAATTGATTCGGCTTTATCTGTTATTTTATCATCAATTTCAACTCCATCATATTTTCTTTCAATATAATCTGAATAGTATTCTCTTGCTTGATTTTGGTTTTCGATGATTTCTTTTGATGATAACAAATAGTATGGATACTCGTGCATGTCAGAGCCTAAAAGAAAGAATGTAATTTCCTCATTCCCATATTTCCTCCAATATGTTCCATCCACGTATTCAAGCAGATTAATTAAAGCATTTGGAATATCAGAATAGATTTGTTTAAGTTTATTAATATCTTCTTTTTTAGCTCCCTGAATTACTTGTTCAAAAGACTCCCATTCCTCTTGTCCATTATTTTGAAAGTAAGCATTCTTAAGACCAATCATGTATTTTTCAATAATAGGATTTGTCTCATTTTGGTTTATATTTCCCTCTTTCTTATCGGATTTGTCGTTTTGTTCTTTTCCAAATAATTTATTCCAAAATGTCATTTCGATAGTTTTATTTTTGTTTGCACACAACGTGTTTGCATAAGATTAGTTGCGTGATTTAAGCCTAAAGTTAGCAAATAAGTTACAGATAGAAAGTCCGCAAGGACTTTCGTAAGTAAGCTAGAACTAGTACTTAATTTTATATGGTGTTGTAGCTAGTTTTTTATTTCCGCACTAATTTCAAGGTTTTATATTTTTTGTCAATTCCGTACTCTCTTTTCGCATCTTCTTTGTCCATTTCAACACTTATGTAATTTTCGAAATCTGGATTGGTCAAAATCCGCTTAAAATTTGATTTTGTAATTTTTTTCTCTTTATCATTCATAACAATATAGAATTTTTGGAATTTTTGGTCAGCTTTTGATTTTAAAAATCGTTCTTCGTAAAAAACTTCTCCAGTTTGTTTGATTATCAAACTATCCGTTTCTACTTTCAATTCAGAGCCATATAAATCTGTTGCAAGACTAAAGATCCCTACTTGTTTAGTGTTTGGATTTCCAGATACTTTTATTATTCCATTCTCTTTTTTGTAATTCAGTGTATTTACATTTCCTAAACAGCCAATTAATTCTGCATATCTTAATATTGAGTCGTTCTCAATAATGATAGTTCTTTTTGAATTATTTGCTCGAAAAGTTGGTTTTTGGGTTGCGCACGAACATATTAATATAAGAAGTAAAATTGTTAAGGTCAGTCTTATTTGGTTATTCATAACTTAATTCGATTTAATTCAATCGAAAATAATTTTTTCCGTTCTCTTAAAAAACTTCAATTTAGTAAAGATAGCTTTTGAATGAGTGAATGTTCTTTCTGTTCGAGGGTTTCTCAAATTGTTTACAACTATTATATAAGTACAAGTACACTCGCACCTATCTTCCTTATATGTATAACTTTTCTAGCACTAACGGGGGAATACACTTTTTATATTTTTATTAATTCTACTCGTCTATTTTTTGCTCTTCCTTCAAGAGTATTATTGTTATCTATGGGTTTGGTTTCTCCATAGCCACTAGATTCAAGTTGTGTTTTTTTCACGCTATAATCCATAGTCAATACTTTTACTACTGCGTCTGCTCTCTTTTCTGACAAACTTTGATTGTAGTCATCATCACCTTGTGAATCAGTATGGCCTTCTATGCGGATTTTAATTGAAGCGTCCGTATTGAGCATTTTAGCAATTTCTTCTATTAAAGGATAGGAATCTTCTTTAATCTTACTCTTGTTGGTGTCAAAATATATTCCATATAGTATTATTTTCCCTTTCTCATTTAGGGACTTTTTGATACTTACATTGTCTAAAGACGAAGTGACGGTAAATGAAATTGGCACCAATAGTTCTGGGCCCGTCTCGGCATAAAACATTTTTGCTTGATATTCTCCTTTGGTAGGTGGGGCTTTAAAAGTAAATTGCCCCTTTAATTTAGGCTTTAGATAATGGTAATCAAAATACTTATTGTAGGCCTTCGTTTCTTTTTCGCTTTTAAACAAGCCTATCCATGCACTTTCTGCTAAATTTTCATGGCCAACATAATTCACAATAACCTCTTCTTCTGGATCGTATGTTTTTTTATTCAACGTAAAAGCTATTCCAGGAAGGTCGGGTTGACCAATTCTAAATGGAATTTCAGTTATTAGCTCTCCTGGGTCAGCGGAATAAAATCTCAATGTATAATTGCCCGGTTTATCGGGTGCGGTAAAAGTAAGATTGTTATTAAACGGTTCTGCCATGTACACATATGAATCATAACCACTGGCATTTGATGTGTCTTTACCCGAATCAAAAATGCCTAACCATGAGCGCGAATCCATTTTATATGTTGATGTAACATTGACTCTGAATTTTTGAGAGGGGTTAATTTTGTCAGCAAGGATTGTAATTTCATACTGATCTGGTTTCACTGCTGTTACATTAAATTTTATGGCTTTGACAAAATCCCCTGGGTCGGCGGAATATAATCTTAACTCATATTCTCCCAATTCTACAGGAGCTGTCATTTTAATCTCATCACTTTTTTGGTCTCCCAAGTAGACATAAGAAATATAACCAGAAGGATCCTTTTGATTTAAATTAGGCTTGAAAATACCTAACCAAGCTCGTTCACCCATCTTGTTTGCATCGTTTACACTTACTCGGAATGCTTGCCCCGATTTAATGTCTTTGGTGGAGATTTTTATCGAAACATCCTCATTATCGAAAGAATTTTGTATTGTAGGATTCAATGCAAAAAGGAAATGGCTACAAAATAGAATTATAATGCTTGTCGAGAAATGTTTTACTTTCATTGTTTCTAATATTTTGTGTGACGGTCTTCTTTACTTTGATTTCGTTGCGTGATTTAAACACTAAATTTAGCAAATAATTACTGGGTAGAAAATCCGCGAATATTTTTGTAAGTAGACGAGTACTAGCAATGAATTATGCACATTGTTACCTGCTGTACTTTATTCTCTTTTTTTCAGATGCCATTCGGCCAATTTCCAATCTTGGTCTTCGTCAATTCGATAGTCAAAATTCCGAGGATGGTCTTCACGTTCAATTAAGTCAGTCAGAAAATCATTCGTAATTTCTGGGTCAAAAATTCGCCAAATCAATTCACGTGTTTCATTCCACGTAATTCTTGCGAGAAAAAGTCCGTTTGGTTTTTCTTTATTAGTTCCTTCTATTTTGTCATCCAGAAAATCGCCAAACTTGTCTAATATTTCAACTTCTTCTCGTGATGGCATTCCGTTTTCAATTAGTTTTTCACATTGTAACATTATCGAACAATGCCAAACAAAAACTTCTTTCGGTTCAAATTCCGCTAAACTTTTATTCACAACTGCAACTCCAGGTAATCCATCAGTCTTAAAATTCAGAATCTGATAATGTTCTTTTGGTATTACAACTCTAAATTCTTTGTCTTCAGCCATTGGGTTTGGGTATTGCAGGTAACGGTTTGGCTAAGCTGCGTTTTAATGCAGTTTAGGTGGTGTTGTGCTTAGTACTTTATTCCTTTTCTATTCCACTTATTCTTGATACAATATGCTCTGATTCGGATTTCCTATTGTCAATCAATCTCCAAAATTCATTGTATTCTGATTTGCTAGAATTTGTCGGTATTATTTGTAATTCGCTTTGATTTTTAAATTGGATATTTAATCCACCAACTCTATCTATTCTTATTTTTGAAACAATTAGATTATCTGATTTTATAATCCTTTTTAACTTTTCGTCTCTTAAGTTTCCATTTTCATAGTCAGATTCAGATTCAGATTCAGATTCAGATTGATTCTCAGAATTTGGTTCAAACAAATCATTACTGCCAACCAAAATATTCTTATCATTAATTATTCTCCAATCCGTTTGTATATGAAGTCCAAATTCTCCAATATTCTGTTTTTTATCATTAGTCTTAAATCCAAATTTTAGACATTCCATATTTGAACTTCTGCTCGTTTGAGTGAGATTCAGTCCGATTAATTCTTGAATTTTATTTTTCGTTTGGTCAGTCATTCGTATTAAGCACAACGGTTTTGTGTATGGTTAGTTGCGTGTTTCAGCAACTAATTTAGTAAACAAAAACGAACGCGAGAAAATTCCGAAGGAATTTTCCAAATAAGCACTTGCTAAAGCAATTAATTATACACGGCTTAAGTTTACATTTTATAATTTTAAGAGTATAAACAAGAAAGAACAAAAGAGAGAAATAAGATTACTATACACGGTGAAGCTTTGGACTTCGACAACATTGATAATCCTCTCTCTTTTCCTACTTAAATTTCGTTCAGTTCTGTGAGACCTAGATCTCGATTTCAAGTTGTTGAAATGTGAGTAGCTTCTGTTCTTTCCAAATTTTCAGTTCTTATGACTAAAGATAGAGAAATTTATGGTATTGACATTAGTAAAAGTGTCTTTGACCTTTACAACGAAGCAACAGGACACAAGCAATTTAAAAACGACGAATCCGGTTTCAAGCAACTATTGAGGAGCTTGCCAAGAGCGGCTTTGGTTGTTATGGAGGCCACAGGTTACTATCATTATCGCCTAGCTCAGTTCTTGCACAAGAACGGGGTGGAAATCTCCGTGGTAAATCCATTGTCTGTAAAGCGCTTCATCCAGATGAAATTGGCCAAGGTAAAGACGGACAGGAGCGATGCAAAGGCGATCTGCGAGTATGGAACGGTA
>CANMCF010000035.1 GCA_947496215.1 uncultured Bizionia sp. | reverse complement strand
CGGCACGTATGGCTTGCCAAGAGGCTTCCACGAAGTAACTGCGGATCAAACGATGCGCTCTTGGTGTAATACCCATGGCTTTGTAATTCTTCCCACTTTGATGTTTTTGTGAATCTTAAAGATACTCGACTTACTGCTTTTTCATCGATGCTATAAGTAATTGCGGCTGAATTTCAATCTTATTAATTACCTTTCGGCTACAACGGAAAAGAACTCGCGTCCTTTTCCCGCAAAAAATCATACACAAATACGTTGGCAACAATAAAAAAAGACACTGTAACAAACGAGAAACAATGAAAAGATTTTTAATACCAATAATCATTACTAGCTTTTATGCTTGTTCAAATCCTCAGAAAAAGGAAAGCAATGAACAGAGCATTCAAGAAAAAACTGCAATTGACTCCTTGACAAATACAGAAACTGTTAATGAATTGAATTTTAAAGAATTTTCGGGACAAGCGGTATTGATTGGAGAAGAAATTGAGCTGCTTGATAAAAATTTAAAGACTATTGAGAACACTTCATACCTGACAGGAAAGATTGTAAACATCAAGAGTATATCTGACAGTTTATTCAATAATTCCGAAGACATTTGTCAAGCTTTTTGGTATGTAAAGATTGAAACGGAAAATATTAAAGGGATTGTTAACGGTAGACAAGTTTTTGAAATTCAAAACTCAAATCAAGACTCAAGTTTTACAATTGACAGTAATCATATTGAAATTTTAACAACTGACTTCTTAGGAATGGGAGTTGATTATGAAGGAGACCTTATGGGGTGTCCAGTTGATCAACCAATTCTGATTAGAGATGCGAAAAACAATTATTTCGGACTTGTAGACTTGATTCAAAATGAATATTCAAAACAAGCGAGTTGGGATAATGAGTATCCTTTTTTTGAAATCCGAAGTGATGATGGATGTTATGACAAGATTGAATCTATTTCTGTGGTCGGAAATGAAATTAGACTTAAAATACACAGAAGTTGGCAAGAAGGTGTAAATGATTTTGATGTACTATTAACCTTTGTGGATAATAAGTATAAAGCCGAATACCTGAATTTTGGAGAGAGAAAATATGATTACTAAATCTCTATTGTCAACAATAAATATACGTAATGCGGGGCAATTTGGTTAATTTGAATATTAAAGCATTTAATAAACCATGTCCCTTAACGAACAGCATAAAACCGAACTCAAATTGATGAAAAAGTTAATAATTGGAATTTTATTACTCGGAATTATATCCATAATCGGATATTCAATTTTTATGGCAAACTTTGAGATTTTTGATACACCAAAAGAAACCTATATCAAAACCGAATGTGATTATGAAGGGTTACGAAAAGTGACAATGTTTGAATTGAATGGTAACACTACAACGAATAACTCACTTCTTATAAAATCTTCAGACTGTAATGTAGAACTTTATTCAGATGACTTAATAAACTCTGAATTGATTTTTTCCGTTAGTTCACCAAATATTAAAAAGTCTGATTTGAATTTTAAATGGAAAAATTTCGACACACTGACAATAATATATAAAAAGAAATTACGAATATTGAAACAGGAATTTGAATCAAAAACAGTGAATCCTAAAATAATATTTGAATATAAAACGGAATAAAAGCCAGTGTACAACAAAGAACTGAGTTAAAAAACAAGCAATTTCAAGCTAATTTTGACACAAGCTCTCATCGTAGGGCAATCCACTTTTGGCTATAGAAAAAGCTTGTTTCAACAATTTGTTCGCAACTGCTATCAACGCCAACTTCTTGCTTTTACCCTTGGCCAATTTCATCTGGATGAAGCGCTTTACAGACAATGGATTTACCACGGAGACTTCCATCCCATTCTTGTGCAAGAACTGAGCTAGGCGATAATGATAGCAACCTGTTCCCTACATAACAACCAAAGCCTCTCTTGGCAAACTCCGCAATAGGTCCTTGAAACCGAATTCGTCGTTTTTAAATTGCTCGTGTCCTGTTGCTTCGTTGTAAAGGACAAAGACACATTTACTAATATCCAATACCATAAATTTCTCTATCTTTAGTCATAAGTACTGAAAATATGGAAAGAACAGAAGTTCCTCACATTTCAACAACTTGAAATCGAGATTCAGGTCTCACAGAACTGAACGGAATTTAAGTAGGAAAAGAGAAGAGATCATCAATGTTGACGAGATTTTGGTCTCTACGCATAAAATAACCTTATTCCTCTCTTTGGGTCTTTATGGTTAATACTCTTAAAATTATAAAATGTAAACTTAAGACCTGTAAAACATTATGATGAAATATTCAAGAATTGAAAATATAGTAAGTCAAATAAATGACTTTCTCGATCTGAAATTTGACATTAGCAGTTTTACAGTATTAAGATTTGATGGGGAAAATTTGATAATTGCAGGAAGTTTTGACTTTTGCTATTATCATAATGTTGAAATTAAATTTTCGGATGTTTACTTTTTTTCTGGAGACTTTGATTGGACAAGAAATGATAACACTAAAGCTATGGAAGTAGAATCTGAATTTGCATATCAAAATTCGAGAAGATTTAAATTTGTCTTTAATACTGACAATGTTCATTACAGCAATGACAAGGAAAGAATAGTTATTTGGGCATCAGCGATTGAATATAATACTGACACTGTTTTATATCATAAACCTGATAAGCTTGAAAAAGGGCAAAGATTAGCAGATTGGTTAAAATAACGTTTTACAACAACACCTAAATAGCATTAGACGCAGTTTAGTCAAACCGTTGCAAATAATCCTAAAAAACCAACAAACCGAGTGAAAAAGACAATATTTGAAATCCCCAAAATGGACTGTCCATCAGAGGAAAATCTAATCCGAATGAAATTGGACGGAATTTCGAGCATTGCGAATTTGGACTTTGATATTCCAAATCGAAAATTGACCGTTTTTCACAGCGGAGAAATTGACCAAATCGAAAAGTCAATTATTGAATTGAATTTAGGTGGAAAGAAAATCTTGACTGAACAAACCGACCAAACGGATTTTAAAGAAAACGAAAATCAGAAAAAACTACTTTGGTCAGTACTTGTCATAAATTTTGCGTTTTTCACAATCGAAATGACAACAGGAATTATCTCAAAATCTATGGGACTTGTTGCCGACAGTTTAGATATGCTTGCGGACAGTTTTGTGTACGGAATTAGTCTGTTTGCGGTTGGCGGAACAGTTCTAAAGAAAAAACGGATTGCTAAACTTGCTGGATATTTTCAAATAACACTTGCGATTATTGGATTTGTAGAAGTTTTAAGAAGATTTTTCGGAGACGAGAATCTTCCCGATTTTTCGACAATGATTATCGTTTCGATTTTCGCCCTAATTGCAAACGGAGTTTGTCTTTACATTTTACTAAAATCTAAGAGCAAGGAACAAGTACATATGAAAGCGAGTATGATTTTCACTTCAAATGATGTGATCATCAATTTGGGTGTAATAATCGCTGGAGTCTTAGTCAATTGGTCTAGTTCTAGTACACCTGACTTAATTATCGGAACAATTGTTTTTGCTTTGGTAATTCAAGGTGCATTTAGAATATTGAAATTGAGCAAATAAAAAACTGGTTAGATCAATGAGCATAGGACATGGTTAGATCTAACATTAATCAATTTGGCTATTTATTATTTCTGTGTACGGTTTTTATTTTAAAAGTAGCATTAACAGCCATAATACAATCTACATAAACCAAAAAAGCCTCGAAAACAAAAAATTTCCGAGGCTTGGTACTGAAGACGGGACTTGAACCCGTACGTCCTAATGGACATTGGATTTTAAGTCCAACGTGTCTACCAATTCCACCACTTCAGCATTGGTATTTTTTAATAAAATAGTCAGAGCGAAAGACGGGATTTGAACCCGCGACCCCCACCTTGGCAAGGTGATGCTCTACCCCTGAGCTACTTTCGCAATTGTAATAAGAACTTCGCAACATTGTTATTGCGGATGCAAATTTAAGTCTTTTTTATAAATACCAAAGCCTTTTCAATAAAAATATCAAATTAATTTTCAGCAATCTGATTATTAAGTTCGTATGCAAAAACCTCATCATGGCTCATCAAAAATCGCATTGGGTCACAGCGAAATCTAGGCCTTTTTTGTTTTCACCAACATCCGTTTAATTTCATTCAACTTCATCAATGCTTCCACTGGTGTCAACGTATCTATGTCTGTCAGTAATATCTCGTCTTTTATCTCTTCCAACAGCGGATCATCCAAATTGAAGAAACTCAATTGCATCTCATCCTTCATGGATTTCACCTTGTCTGTCAATTCTTCGCTTGAATGCGACTGCTCCAGTTTTTTCAATATCTTGTTTGCACGGTGCAATACTTGTTGTGGCATCCCTGCCAATTTTGCCACATGGATTCCAAAACTATGCTCGCTTCCTCCAGCAACCAGCTTCCTAAGAAACAAGACATTGTCCTTCAACTCCTTTACCGATACGTTAAAGTTCTTGATGCGCCCAAACGTTTCGGTCATCTCATTTAGTTCATGATAGTGTGTTGCAAACAACGTCTTTGGCTTTGCAGGGTGTTCGTGCAAGTACTCACTTATGGCCCAAGCGATGGAAATACCATCGTAGGTACTTGTTCCCCTTCCAATCTCATCCAACAACACAAGGCTTCTTTCACTTATGTTGTTTAGTATGGATGCCGTCTCGTTCATCTCCACCATGAAAGTGGATTCTCCCATTGAGATGTTGTCACTTGCTCCCACACGTGTAAAGATCTTGTCCACCAAACCGATCCTTGCAGTCTTGGCCGGCACGAAACTCCCTATTTGTGCCAAAAGCACTATCAATGCCGTTTGTCGTAAAATTGCAGATTTACCGGACATGTTAGGTCCAGTGATCATGATTATTTGCTGCGAATCCCTATCCAAAAACACATCGTTTGTGATGTAATCTTCCCCTATGGGCAATTGCTTTTCGATAACCGGGTGACGCCCTTCCTTTATCTCCAAATCATGGGAATCGTCCAGAAAGGGATATACATAGTTGTTGTCGTTAGCCAATTGTGCAAATCCACATAGGCAATCCAACTTTCCTACGAGATAGGCATTTTGCTGTACAGGTTTTATATATTGGCTCATCCAAAGCACCAACTCACCAAACAACTGTTGTTCGATGGCCAAAATGCGTTCTTCGGCCCCTAGTATCTTGGCTTCATATTCCTTGAGTTCCTCGGTGATGTAACGTTCCGCATTCACCAATGTCTGCTTTCTTATCCACTCTTCGGGAACTTTGTCCCTATGTGTGTTGCGAACCTCTATGTAATACCCGAAAACATTGTTGGATGCTATCTTGAGCGAGGTTATCCCAGTACGCTCGCTTTCTCTTTCCAACATCTTGTCGAGGTAGTCCTTTCCTGACGAGGACAAGCCTCTAAGCTCATCCAACTCGGAAGAGAACCCTGAAGCGATCGTATTGCCCTTCAACACATTCACTGGTGCTTCCTCGTTTAATGTCTTTGTTATCTTTTCTCGCAATACGTCACAGCTTTGCAAGTTGTCTCCTATTATCTTCAAGGATTCATTCTCGCAATCGGATGCTATCGACTTTATGGGTACGATGGCCTCCAAGGAGTTCTTGAGTTGTATTACCTCCCTTGGGCTTACCTTACCGGTAGCCACCTTGGAGATCAACCTTTCCAAATCCCCTATTTTCTTAATTTGATTCTGAACGTCCTGGTGTACGGTTTTATCTTTCTTCAAGAACGAAACCACCTCGTGACGTTGCTTTATCTTTTCCACATTCTTCAAGGGCAATGCCAACCAACGTTTCAAAAGCCTTCCTCCCATTGGGGAAATCGTCTTGTCTATGACGTTCAACAAGGTCACCGCATTGTTGTTCGTGGAATTGTACAATTCCAAGTTTCGGATGGTAAAACGATCCATCCAAACATATTCATCTTCTGCAATGCGAGAAATCGATGCTATGTGTTGTAGTTTGTTGTGCTGTGTTTCTGCCAAATAATGCAAAATGGATCCTGAAGCTATTATTCCCTCATTCAAATCCTGAATGCCAAAGCCCTTCAAGGACTTCGTATTGAAATGCTTCAACAAGGTCTCATTCGCATAATCTATTTGATAGACCCAATCCTCCAAATTGAAGGTATGGAAATCGCTTCCAAAGCATTCATTGAAATGCAAACGTTTTTGCTTTGACACCAACACCTCGCTTGGGCTGAAGTTTTGCAACAACTTGTCTATGTATTCCTGGTCACCTTGCGAAGTCAAGAATTCCCCTGTCGAGATGTCCAAAAATGAAATTCCAATCACATTTCTTCCGAAGCAGACAGAGCAAAGGAAATTGTTTCTTTTGGACTGCAACACCTCATCATTGAGAGCCACTCCTGGGGTCACCAATTCCGTAACGCCTCTTTTCACTATTGTCTTGGTTTGCTTCGGGTCTTCCAATTGGTCGCAAATGGCAACGCGTTCCCCTGCCTTCACCAACTTGGGTAGATAAGTGTTCAAGGAGTGGTGGGGAAATCCAGCCAATTCGGTCTCACTTTCGCTTCCTGCTCCTCGTTTGGTCAATATAATCCCCAATATTCCAGCAGTCTTAACGGCATCAGCACCAAAGGTCTCGTAAAAATCGCCCACACGAAACAATAGTAATGCATCTGGATATTTTGCTTTAATGGCATTGTATTGCTTCATTAAAGGGGTTACTTTTTTTGCTTGTTTTGCCAATGGATTCTTATTTTTATGTGCTACTTTTGCTTGAAATTATGAAGGATGCAATGTAACTATTATTTCATTTTTCAAGAAATGGATAACCTAGAAGTTATCTATAATTATCCACAAAGGGAACCGTTTGTAAGAACACGACGACTGTACCGAACAAAACAGTCATATTCAATTAAAGAAAGATGCGTAAATTAAAAAACAGCGAGCTGGATCGATTAAGTGTAGAAGATTTCAAGACAGCAAAGAAAACATCCATCATAATCGTTTTGGACAACATAAGAAGTTTAAACAACATTGGTTCCGTCTTTAGAACGAGTGATGCTTTTTTAATTGAAAAAATCTACCTCTGTGGAATCACCGCAACCCCTCCACACAAGGACATTCAGAAGACGGCTTTGGGTAGTACGGATTCCGTAGTTTGGGAGTATGCCGAAGATACATTGGATCTAATTGAGAGATTAAAGACGGAGAACATACGAATATGCTCCATCGAGCAAGCGGAAAACGCCATGATGCTGGATGACTTTTCCCCAGAACCAGAAACCACTTACGCATTGGTATTTGGCAATGAAGTCAAAGGTGTCAAGCAAGATGTGGTAAACACCAGCGACGTGGTGATAGAAATCCCCCAATTTGGAACCAAGCATTCTCTTAACATTTCCGTGAGTTGTGGTGTCGTCGTTTGGGATGTGTTTTCAAAATTGAAAAACCTCTAATTGCATAAGCCCAGCTAGCTTTCATTTGCAAATTTGATCCAAGACCCAAAGATAATCTTCTCGATTCTTCACGAAGTCCCTATTGGAGATGTCAATGATCTTCGTGTTGAGTTCCGTATTGTTCTTCAAGAATTCCAAATATCCCGAATTGATCTTCTCCAAATACTCGTTTTCGATGTTTTGTTCGTAATCCCTTCCCCTTTTCCTGATGTTCTCCTGCAAACGTTCCGTATCTTGATATAGATATACGTATAATTCAGGCTTGGCAATATCCTTGTACATGAGATAGAAGAGTTTCCTATAGAGCTTGAACTCGTCTTCTTGCAACGTGATCTTTGAAAAAATCAAGGACTTGAAGACATCATAGTCACTTACTATGAAATCCTTGAACAAATCGAGTTGGGACAGGTCATCACTTATTTGTTGATAGCGATCTGCCAAGAAGGACATTTCCAATGTAAAGGCATAACGTTGTGCATCTTCATAGAATTTTGGCAAAAACGGATTGTCTGCAAAGCGTTCCAAAACAAGTTTTGCATTATAGTCGTTTGCCATCTTTGTAACCAAGCTGGTTTTCCCTGCTCCTATGTTACCTTCAATGGCCATATAGTTGTACTTGGAAAAGTCATGTGCCTTGCTAGGGTTCTTCAACCATATGTTAACTGGTTCCAAGACGCTATCGTCTTCACATACTTCCAACAGCTGCAATATGTTCTTTCCATATTTGGGATGCTCCAATTGGGGTGCTATGTCCTTTAAGGGTTCCAAGACGAATTTTCGCTTATGCAATTCCGGGTGTGGCACTACCAATGTTTTCGAATTGATGACCTCGTCTTCAAAGAACAAGATATCCAAATCCATGGTACGTGATTCATATCCTTCCCTTTTAGTACGAACACGACCCAATTTAGTTTCAACCTTCAACAATTCCAGCAATACTTCCTCTGGCTTCAAGTCTGTCTCCACAACGAGACAGGCATTTAAAAAGTCGTCACCTTCGAAGCCAAAAGCTGGTGACTTATATACTTTGGAAATGGACCTTATGGTTCCAATGGCAATGTATATGGCATTTAGAGCCAGCTGCAAGTTTTTCAACTTGTCCCCTTTATTGCTTCCCAATGATATATGTACTTTTTTCGATTGCATCATAAGTTGAGCAAAATAATGAAAAGTAAATGTATTAGTTTATATTTACTATAAGTATTTATTAACGATTTTCAATGACTTCAAAGGACAAGCTCGCAGCACAACGCATATATCTTTTTTTAGGCGCTTTGTTTATTACATCTTTAGTGGTTTCAAACCTTATCTTTCAAAAGTTCTTCTATTGGCATCCCATAGATGTCGAAATCTTTGGCACCAAGTTGTTTGAGGTTTCCGTTGGCCTCCTGCCTTACCCCATCACTTTTCTGATCACAGATCTCATTAGCGAGATATATGGTAAGAAACGAGCTAACGACATTGTTGTTGCCGGTGTATTTGCCTCCGTCTTTTCATTGTTGATCATATTGGTCGCCAATATAGCACCAGCAACCTCATGGTCCTATGTCAAGGACGATATGTTCAATACTGTTTTTGGCAATTCGGCAATTGCAGTCTTTGCCAGTATGGTCACCTATTTGTTTGCCCAATTCATAGACATACAAATCTATCATTTTTGGAAAAGGTACACCAAGGGAAAGCACCTATGGTTGCGAAACAACTTTTCCACATGGTTTTCACAATTTATTGATACCTTGACCATTTTGGTCTTGTTGTGCTCGTTTGACATTATAGAATGGAGCAACTTCAAAGGATTGTTAATCAGCGGTGTTATTTTCAAGGTAATGGTAGCCGCCTTGGATACTCCCTTGCTTTATTTGGGCGTACATCTATTCAGGACAAGATTTAACTTAAAGGCAATAGGAGAAGAGATCGACTTGTTATAGATTTGCTTTAAAACAAACTGTTTGTAAACTATAAGCTCATATATTACGTAAATTAAACAACGAATTAAATTTCCTACAAAAAAGGAAGTAAAAACCATTTCAAATGAAGAAAGCTTTTAAAATTATTGGAATATCGTTACTTATCATCGTTGCACTTCTGGCTGTTGCTCCTTTTATCTTTCAGGCACAAATAAAGGATATGGTTCGCAATTTCATAAACGACAATGTAAATGCCAAAGTTGAATTTGCCGATGTAAGCCTAAGTTTTTTAAGCAGTTTCCCTCAAGCGAATGTAACCGTGGATGAATTGAGTATAACCAACCTTGAACCTTTCAAGGATGAAACATTGGCTACCGTGAAATCTTTTTCTTTTGACATTTCCGTAAACGAACTATTCAAGACCGCTGGAGAGGAGCCTGTTGTATTGAACAGCATAAATGTGGATGAGGCATTGATAACCCTTAAAACCAACAAATTTGGAGATGCCAATTACGACATTGCAAAAAAGGATGATACCCCAACCGATGATGCCCAATCCGAATCCCAAGGTTTCACCCTGGACATCAAGGATTATGGAATTAAAAACAGTGCCTTGACATATCTGGACGAAGTTGCAAAAACCAAAATACACATCACAGAATTCAACCACAATGGCAATGGTACATTTTCCGAAACCGTTTCCGAATTAGACACAAACACCTCTGCCAATGTCACATTTAGCATGGACAGTACAGAGTACCTAAGTAACAACAAATTGAGATTGGATGCCATAATTGGGTTGGACTTGAAAGAAAACAAGTACACATTCAAAGACAACAAGGCTTCCATAAACAACTTGAAAATAGCATTCAAGGGCTATGTACAACAGCTGGAAAATGGACAAGATGTAAACATCACCTTCGAAAACCTAGATACTTCCTTCAAGGATTTCTTTGCTCTTATTCCTGAAAGGTACGCCAAAGAGATAAGTGATGTCGAAACTACCGGGAGCTTCAATGTAAATGGGGTAGTCAAAGGACTTGTGAGCGACGAGACGATTCCAAACTTGGACATAAACCTAACCTCCAAGAATGCTACCTTCAAATATCCGGACTTACCAAAACGTGTTGAAAACATAGACATTGATGTTGCCATAAAAAATACAACTGGCAAAACAGAGGACACCTATGTGGATTTAAATACATTGAACTTCAAGATAGACAAAGATGTCTTCAAATCTTCGGCTTCAATAAGAAACATCACTGAAAACATGGCAGTAAATGCAAATATTGATGGGGTATTGAATCTTGGAAACATCACTAAGGCATATCCATTGACTTTGGAAAACGAATTGAGTGGCATCCTGAAAGGAAAACTCAATACCGTTTTCGATATGAATGCCATTGAAACCAATACCTACGAACGTATTAAAAACAACGGAAACGTTAACATAAGTGATTTCAAATTTTCATCCAAGGACATAGTGAATGCCATTAACATCTCTCAAGCAGACATTAATTTCAATCCAAAAACAATAACTCTGGAAAATTTCAAAGCTACTTCAGGAAAAACGGATTTGGATGCCACTGGAACCATAAACAATCTACTGGGCTTTTTACTGAGTGACAAAAAGTTAAAAGGAAACTTCAATGTCAACTCCAATACCTTCATGGTTAGTGACTTCATGGTTGAAGGTGGATCGGACCAACCAATGAATCAAAGCACGGAACCTGCAGATGCACTCAAAATCCCTGCTTTTTTGGATTGTACCATCAACGCCGACGCCAAAACGGTATTATATGACAACCTAACCTTGAGAGAAGTAAAAGGAACATTGACCATAAAAGACGAACAAGCAAATCTTCAAAACGTCACTTCCAACATCTTTGATGGTAACCTTTCCGTGAGTGGCTTGGTAGACACCAGAACCAAAACACCTAAATTCAACATGGATCTAGGAGTTTCCAACTTTGACATCTCACAATCATTCAAAGGTCTGGACATGCTTCAAAGCTTGGCACCAATAGCCAAGGCCTTGCAAGGGAAACTAAACAGTAGTATTTCCCTCTCTGGCAATTTGGGTGATGATTTCACTCCACTTTTAAGTTCCATCAGCGGAGGTGCTCTGGCTGAACTTCTTACAACGACGATAAACCCAAAAGGTGCAGAAGTTTTCGATGCCTTGAAAGGTGCCCTTAACTTCATAGATTATGACAAACTGGATTTAAACGACATAAAAACCAGCTTGAAATTCAAAGAAGGAAAAGTTGACATTTCCCCTTTTGATTTAAAATACAAGGATATAGGCATAACTGTTGGAGGCTCTCATAGTTTTGACCAGACAATGAATTACAATGCTGTTTTCAATGTTCCTGCCAAATACTTGGGAAGCGATGTCAATCGTTTGATAGGGAAGATCAACGATCCTGCCGTAAATGACATTACCATTCCAGTCACTGCAAACATAAATGGTTCCTTTACAGAGCCCAAAGTGTCCACAGACCTTACTAGCGGCGTAAGCAACTTGACCAAACAGCTAATTGAAATAGAGAAACAAAAACTATTGAACAACGGCAAAGACAAGATCAAAGATCTACTTGGCAATGCCATAGGGGTCAACACCAATGCTTCGGATTCCACCAAAGCACAAAGTGGAGACCCAATCAAAAATGTATTGGGTAACATCATTGGCGGAAATACGAAACAAAAGGATTCCACGAAAACTGATTCCTCATCATCTCAAAGCAATATCGTAAATGATGTTTTTGGAATTTTTGGAAAGAAAAAGGATTCAATAAATTAGAATATGACTGTAAGGCTTTTGTAGTAATTACTACAAAAGCCTTATGACAATGATATATTTTCTAATAGGTATTTTAGCTTCATCCATAGGAGCCCTTCCTTTGGGAACTTCAAACATCATAGTCGTAAACACCACGTTGAGGCAAAGTGCAAAACAAGCCTTTAAGGTTGCAATTGCTGCAGGTATTGCGGAAGTCATATTATCATTCTATGCTTTACATTGCAATACGATGGTGCAGCACTACATAGAAAAAAACCAATGGATTCAATTCACCATCATATTCATATTGCTTTTTGTCGGAGGCTTCCTGTTCTTCAAAAAAGAAAATGAACGCAGCTCCAAAAAAAGAAAAATCACCAGTTCAAAATACCTTACCGGTTTTTTATCTGGAATCTTAAATCCTCCCGTATTGGCTTATTGGCTAGTTGCCATAGGCTTCATAAACGAGAGTTTATATATGCTTTCCTTCCAATCCTCCATAACTGTCCTGTTTTTGTTTTTTGCTGGTGTTTATGTCGGTAAGTTGGCAGTCTTGTACTTGTATGGCAAGTTCAGTTTGATCATAAGAGACAAAGTACAGAACATCACCACGATTTTAAATAAGATAACCGGTGTTCTACTTGTGTTTATTGCATTGATTAACGTTGTTAAGCTTTATTTTATATAATTCCTTCATTCAACCATCAAAAACCTTTCCTTTTCCCATAAACGAAATCAATGCATTCCATAGATCCAGCCATTCACTCATAAATGCACGATCTTCCATCATTTTTTAATATGTGATTCAGTATGGTAAAAGCAAAATTATTATCACTCAAACGATTACAGGTTGTCCAAATAAAAAAAGTGACAATCCATTCTAAAACTACATTACACCTATTTTATTTGCATTTAATCCGATAAATAAATATCTGTATCATCTTAATCCATAAATTGTTGTTTCTCGTATTTATTAGTAATTAACCCTAGCAATTTTTAAATTAACTCCATAATGGGGGTTGACTTTCTTATTGTGCAAAAATTAAAACCTTGAAACCCATAACTTCACGATTAATCCCCTTATTCCTCTTAGCCATTTCTTTCACTTATAGCCAGACGGTAGTCTTGGATATTGAAGGAAGCACATCGTCAACGATTTGCAAAGGGTCGCCCATTCAAATTAATGCAACTGCCACCCCACCAAGTGCCAATTATTTTTACACTTGGACAAACTTGACCACTGGTCAATGGATACAAGGTAATGCCAACTCCTTTTTAATAATTTCCTTGGATCAAACCTCTGAAATACAAGTATCGATTACAGGAGGACCTGCAGCGATAGTCGGTTCGATAACCGTTACGGTAATAGAACCTCCAAGTGCTGGAACGGATGGAAGCCTTTTCTTATGCAACCAAATCGGCACGATTGATTTGTTCACCATTCTTCAAAATTCTCCAGACGCTGGAGGTACATGGTCCCCCGCTCTTTCTGGAGGTGACGGAAATTTCGTCGTAGGAACAGATGTTGCTGGTGAATATACATACACCGTGACGAGTATCGCTCCGTGCCCACCGACATATGAATCCAAAGTCATCGTGAAAGATTGTTTCGATGTGGATTACGACAATGATGGTGTATTGAATGACGTGGATCTCGACGATGACAATGATGGCATCTTAGACTCCGTAGAAAATGCGATATGCACACCAAGCACCTTAACCGAAGCGCTCCCAATTGTGGATATAGATTTTGGTGAAGGGCTCACACCTACCACGGACTCCAATGTAATAGGTCATAATTATGCTCCCACATGGCCAAGTGATGGATTCTACAATGTTGGAACATCGACCTATTTTGCAACTTCAGCCCCATTCATCCCAGTATTCATAACCACGGAAAGCAATCCCATCCCCCATATCGATGGAGGAGGCACTACAGATGGAAGGTATCTGGCCATAAACATCGGAGGAGGGGTAGATGTCCCAATATATCAAGTAGACAACATTCCCATTCAAACCGGAACAGAATACAATTTCAGCATTGACATGGCTGGTCTATGTACTGCCAATGATTGTACCGACATTCCCATTTTGGAGTTAGAGCTGCTGGATCAAAACCTACCAGCTGGTTCTCCCCCACTTTATAGTACCACATCTGCAAACATAGGAGTTGCCAATGACGACATATGGAGAAACCTGACATTGAACTTTACAGCTACGACCGATACATTTTTAACATTGGTGATAAGAAACCAACAACCTTATGGTGCAAGCGGCAATGATTTAGGCATTGACAACATTCGTTTTGCACAATTGGAGTGCGACTTCGATTTGGATCTAATTCCCAATTATCTGGATTTGGATAGTGACAATGATGGGATCTTCGACATAATTGAAGCTGGAAACCCAGCAGTTGCCGATGCCAATAACGATGGTATCGCAGATGGTCCCGTTGATGCCAATGGCGTACCGCTTTCTGCTGGAGGTGGAACGGCTCCTGTAAATAGTGACAATGCGGAATTTTATGATTTTCTGGATATAGATGCCGACAATGACGGTATACAAGACAATATTGAAGGACAAGCTACATTTTCCTATGTTGCTCCAAGTGGAGTCGATGATGATGACAACGGTGTTGATGACATCTATGATTCTGCCAACAATCCTCTTACCCCTGTTGACACGGATGGAGATGGCTTGCCAGATTATTTGGATCTGAATTCCGATGATGATTGCTTGGATGACAATATTGAAGCATATGACCTCAATCAAGATGGGGTTGCAGATACTCAGCCTTCAGGAATAGATACTGACAATGATGGAATGGACGACAATTATGATACGGTAGAACTAACAGAAGCCAATTCGATTGTCAATCCTTCCGATGGAGGCGAGTTGCCAACAAATTTACCAGATAATCACAACCCTGGAAACGACGTGGACTTCAGAGAAGAGAATACAGGAATAATCGAAGAATTCGAACTTAGCTTTTGCGCCGACCCAAATCCAATAAACCTTTTTGACACGTTGGTGGAAACTGCCATTTCCGGAGGAACATGGACTGGCCCCAGTATTCTTTCCGGTGGTGAACTAGGCACCTATGATCCAACAGTAAATGTTCCTGGGACATATGTTTACAGCTTACCTACAATTGCAACATGCCCAGAAAGGAAAGGTGAAATATCAGTACTAATCGGTGTTGAACCGGATGCAGGTCTGGATGGAACTGTCACTCTATGTGACGATTCCACCTCAACAACAGATCTTTTTACCATACTGGGAGGGTCACCAGATTCCAATGGAGTTTGGACACCTACATTAGATAGTGGCACTGGAGTTTTCGACCCCACGACAGATTCCTCAGGAACCTACACTTATACCATCGCAACACCTGGATGTCCGACGGCTAGCAGCGAAGTAGTCGTCACCCTCAATACAGCAGCAAATGCTGGAAACAATGGCAACTTGGATATTTGTTCTACAGACAATGCCATCGATCTCTTTACCTTGTTGGGTGGAACCCCAGATTCAGGAGGAACATGGGCACCGACATTGAATAGTGGCACAGGAGTCTTTGACCCCTCATTGGATAATTCGGGAACTTATGTATATACGATTGATGGCGTGACACCTTGTACAAATGCAACCGCAACTGTAGATGTCAATGTGATAAATGCCCCAGATGCCGGACTAGATGGAAACAACACATTATGTAGCACGGGCAATTCCATAGATCTTTTTGACAACCTTGGAGGCACTCCAAACACAGGAGGAACGTGGTCTCCTCCTCTAGCCAGTGGAACAGGAGTTTTTGACCCATCTACGGATTCCGAAGGGACATACACCTATACCGTTACTGGCACAACTCCCTGTGTCAATGCAACTTCAGAAGTAGCTATTACAATCATTACTGCTCCAAATGCGGGAACAGATGGCAGTTTATCCTTATGTTCAAATGACACATCCATAGATTTGTTTTCTCAACTTGGAGGCAATCCAGACACGGGCGGGACTTGGACTCCAACCTTATCCAGTAGTACTGGAGTTTTTGATCCTTCAACGGATTCCGAAGGCACCTATACCTACACCATTGACATAGCAGGTTGCTCCATAACAAGTTCCGAAGTGATCGTAAACATAAATACTGTACCAAATGCAGGAACTGATAGCACCTTGACCAGATGTTCCAATGACGCATCAATAGATTTATTCACCCAATTGGGAGGAACACCAGATACAGGGGGAACATGGTCTCCAGCCCTATCTAGCGGAACAAGCATTTTTGACCCATCTACGGATTCCGATGGTACATATACCTATACCATCACTGGAACAGCACCCTGTACAGATGCGACAGCAGAAATAGCAATCTCGATTGCAACTGCTCCAGATCCAGGGGTTGATGGCACTTTGACCGTTTGTTCAACTGGCCCGACCATAGATTTGTTCTCCCAACTGGGAGGGACTCCAGACACAGGAGGGACTTGGTCTCCACCACTTGCCAGCGGAACAGGCAATTTCGATCCTTCAATCGACCCTGATGGGACCTACACTTATACAGTTATTGGTGAGACACCTTGCGCAAATGCCACATCTGAAGTCACCGTTACAGTCACAGCTTCTCCTAATGCAGGGACTGATGGCACTTTGACTATTTGTTCGAATGACGCATCCACGGATCTTTTCGCTCAACTTGGAGGTAATCCAGACACGGGTGGAGTATGGACACCGACACTTTCCAGTGGAACAGGCGTTTTAGATCCTTCGATTGATTCCGAAGGTACCTACACCTACACCATAGACGTATCTGGCTGTGCACCCGTAAGTTCTGAAGTCATAATTAACATCAATATGATACCGAATGCAGGAACCGATGGCTCCTTGACAATTTGCGCTACTGCTGCTACCACTGATTTATTCTCGCAACTGGGAGGAATACCCGATGCAGGGGGAACATGGTCTCCAGCCCTTTCAAGTGGAACGGGTGTTTTCGATCCTTCAATCGATCCAAGTGATACTTATACTTATACAATTATTGGAGCTACACCTTGTGTTAATGCCACATCCGAAGTCGCAGTCACAGTTACAGGCTCTCCAAATGCAGGAACAAATGGAACATTGACTCTTTGCTCAAATGACACATCCATCGATCTTTTCACTCAACTTGGAGGCACACCAGACACAGGAGGGATATGGTCGCCAACTCTTTCAAGTGGAACAGGTGTCTTTGACCCATCTACGGACTCCGAAGGAACATACACCTACACCATTGATGTATTTGGTTGTACCTCGGCAACCTCTGAAGTCATGGTAAGCATAAATGCAATCCCGAATGGAGGAACCAATGGATCTTTGACCATTTGCTCCACTGCAGCTGTCACAGATTTGTTCTCTCAACTGGGAGGAACGCCAGATACTGGAGGAACATGGTCCCCAGCCCTATCCAGCGGGACTGGCGTTTTCAATCCTTCTATCGATCCAGAAGGGGCTTACACTTATACAGTTCTTGGCAACACACCATGTGCTAATGCTACATCCGAAGTCATTGTGGCTGTCACGGCTTCTCCAAATGCAGGAACAGATGGCACCTTGGCAATTTGTACAAATGACGCGTCCATGGACCTGTTCTCCCAATTGGGAGGTAATCCAGATACAGGTGGCATATGGACACCTGCCCTTTCCAGTGGAACAGGTGTCTTTGATCCTTCTACGGATTCCGAAGGCATATATACCTATACTCTCAATTCGGCAGATTGTAGTCCTGAAACAGCAACCGTGGTCGTAAGCATAGTTTCCAATCCCACTTTCAATCAACCTGATACGATGACTGCATGTGATGACTTCAGTTCAGATGAAATAGAGTCTTTTGATCTAAACGATCAATCGACAACCATAATTGGTGGACAAACTGGAATTGACATAAGCTTTCATATTAGTTCGACTGATGCCATTTCTGATTTAAACCCATTGACATCTCCTTATTCCAACATATCCAATCCTCAAACAATCTATGTCAGATTGGAAAATGCAAACAATTGCGTAACCATCGGAACATTTGAAATAAGCGTTAACGCCAGTCCAAATGCAATCACACCGACAGATTTCGGAATTTGTGACGATATGACTGCAGATGGCATCAACTCTTTCGATCTAAGCATCAAAAACAATGAAATATCTGGCAATGACCCAAGCTACCTATTGACCTATCATGAAACTCTTATCGATGCTCAAAATGACAACAACCCACTCTCCATACCGTATACCAATATCACCCCTTACATCCAACAAATATTTGTACGCGTCGAAGACACGAACACAGGCTGTCATAGCACTGTCCCTTTAAACCTGGTTGTCGAACAAGGCCCATCTGCAATTTCACCTACTCCATTGGAGTCTTGTGATCCAGACAGTGATGGATTTGGTGTATTTACACTAACAGACGCCGAACTTGAAATAACCGGTGGCGCAAATTTGACAATCTCCTATCACGAAACCGAAGCTGACGCCAACAACAATGTAAATTCCCTCTCCAGTCCCTACAACAACATCGTCGCCAATGTCCAAACCATATATGTGCGCATAGAGAATGCTACGACGGCGTCCAACTGCGTTAGTTTTGTGGAACTTGAATTAATAGTAAATCCTACTCCACAAATAACTGACCCTACAGCCTTGGAGATTTGTGATGATGATAATGCTGATGGCTTCGCGAGCTTCGATCTGCCTACCAAGGAACCTGAGATACTCAATGCCTTGGATGGGGATGCGACCAACGACTTGGACCCGACCCAATACATC
>CANMCF010000034.1 GCA_947496215.1 uncultured Bizionia sp. | reverse complement strand
GTACTACACTCGTGGGAGAGTAGGTCGTCGCCTTTTTTAGAGAATCCTCGACATTTATTTGTCGAGGATTTTTTTTTGACCCAAACCCAAGGACAATGTTTTCTAAATTGAATGAATTAAAAAACTCAGGAATAACATTAAATCCTGAGTTTGTATGTATTTTACTTTTAGAGTATTATTAGTCTTTGACTATTTTGAATATAGCCCAATTGTTTTGTTCATTTATTACTTTAACAATATAAAGACCTGAAGACATTGTACTAACATCGATTGTAGATTTCTTACTTGTATGACTTATACTTGTTTTTTTAACAACGCTCCCCAATATGTTGTATATGAATATATTATGGTTGCCTATGGCTTTTTGACCTAAATTAATATTTAAAATGTCTTTGGCTGGATTGGGAGTAATCGTAAGCCCAGAGAGAGTGTCATAATCATCTACTGCCAGTGTATTGCATCCTAATTTTTTTACTTCCCAATCATAGAAGAAATAATAATAAGGACCGCAAGTGGATGTATCATAGGTATTACAGGTAATATCTACCAAATTATCTATAATTGGGAATGTTACACCTGTTCCTTTGTCTCTATATAGTCCATTGCCTACATTTGTTGCTTTTATTACATAATCTGATCCAACAGGAATGGCATTCCAATTTAAAGTAACGCGTTGTTCTCCGTTTGTTAGGTTTGATGTCAATGTTTCCAATACGCTTCCTGTATTGTCTTCTAATGTAAATGTTCGGTTTCCTGCACCGTCTGCATAGACTTTGACAGATATTAAATCCAATTCCTCTTTTACTGTAAATATCAATCCTTGTGGTGTTGAATAAAAACCTCCTTCAGCAGAAATGTTGTTATTTTCAAGAGCAACATTAATAGGGGGGTACTCTGCACCTGCCAATACGGAAATATAATCAACTTTTGTATCTGTATTATTTCCATATTGATTTGTAGCTGTCAATGTTACGGTATAATTTCCTATGGAAGCATAGGTATGTGTGGGGTTTTCATCTGTCGATAAAGGTGATCCGTCACCAAAATCCCAAGACCAACTTGTTGGGGAAAACGCTGATTGATCTGTAAAGGTTGCAGTTAATGATCCACATCCTGTCGTTAAGTCTGAAGAGAAAGAAGCAATTGGAGCACTCATATTATTAAATGGTACCTCTCCTGAAATAAAATACTGTCCCAATGATGCATAATCGGAATAGCCACTAGTTAGTGGGTCACCAAGTCCAACACCATCAATTTCAACATAATAAATTCCAGCTGTAACAGTTTGATCAATAACCGCTCCCATACTATCATTGGGGTCAGATACGAAGATTTCATTACCAGATGAATTAAGCAACCTAGCTTGAATGTCCAAGTTTGGAGACTGCAAATATTCATCGGCAGGACGAAAATCTAATTTAAGATCTCCATCTATGAGCTCCAATTTAAAATAATCTTTATCATTTCTTGTTTCTATGATGCCAAAATTATCATCTTCAGTAACCACTCCCGTATTCTCATCGAAAACAAGGTCACTACTATTTCCTATGTTGTTTCCATGATCGTCAACCCTATATGGACTATTGAATTGATCTATGATGTTAATGTCATCTTCAGTGTTGTTTGCACCCTGATATTCTCCTTTGCTCCATTGGGCGATAACCCTGTTACATCTACCCATGATTACATTGAAGTCACCATGCCCTAGCCAATATTCTTCCTGGGAATCCCCGTCATGAGCTAGACCTAAAGTATGACCGACCTCATGAGAGCCAACATTTCCAGCCAACCAAACAGTATTTATAATACCTGTAGTGTTTACCCAACACGGATCGTTGCTTCCATTGTTGTATGTATTGAAAGACGCAACACCTCCACCACTAGGATAGGTTTTATTGAAAATAACCATTTGTCGCATATTGACATTTGCATTTTCGTATACACTTCGTATTGTCGTTACGTTAATTTGAAACGGGGCAAAATCTTCAGCCATTATGTACCATACTTTTTCTATTTCAGTATCATTGTAGTCTGAGGCAACGGCATTTACTGTCCCCCATGTTCCTCCCGATACATTTTCTCCATCAAAGTCAATATATATTACACCTCCTGCACCTGGGAAACTTTCCAATTGAGGAATAAGCCTACCTGCAGTCTCATTTCCTTTTTCTTCCCTTGGGTTTGATTCTTCCATTAGGGGAGTAAGCCACCCATCCATAATGCATACCTGTTTGTTAATGTCCACTTCTTCAATGTAGACTTCCTTGATTGCATTCGTATATAATATGTAAGCAACTTCATTGTCATAATCCAACAACCTGCCATTCAATCCATCATCATCTCCTCCCAGAAAGAATGTAGCGTCTTCCATATCTTTGACAACTCCATACAAATAATATTTGTAATCTGATGATTTGCTAGATTTTATATCTATTGTAAATGTCATTTTATTAGGAACGGTTATACGATATTGGTATTCTGTTTCAACAATTGATTTTACAATGCTCTGTAATTCTCCTAACTTTTGAGGTTTCATATATTCTTGAGAAGAAGCAAGTAAACTAAAGAATAACAATATGAGAATACATACTTTGGAGTTTAGAACTTTCAATGGACTAAACTTGTTCAAGGGGACATTCAATAATGAGGGATTTTTTTTCATTTTATCAGTATTTTAATTAAAAATATGTAAGTATCTGAAATATAGTTAAATACATTTTAAAATAAAATATAATCGGATTAAGTAAAATTATTCAGGACAAAATGCCATATATAGAATATTTTGATACGGAAAGAAAGACCAGAGGCATACCAGCATTGTAAAAACCTTTTTTTTACAATAAATGGACTTTTATGTTTTAGTATATTTAGAATATGTCGATACCTAAAGATAGAGAAGAACTACTTATTGCAATAAAAGAGAATTATTCTACTTTAAAAAAGGAATTGAATGACATACCACAAACATTAATTGCAGAAAAGACATTGAATGGACATGCAAAAGGCACTTTTATGAACATGTCCAACCTTGTAGCCTACCTTATTGGTTGGGGGGAATTGGTCATAAAATGGGAAGCAAAATCAAAAAGAGGAGAGGCAATAGATTTTCCAGAAACAAATTACAAGTGGACCGAGCTAGGGGCACTTGCTCAAAAAATCTATGGAGATTATGAAAAATATGACTACGATGATCTTTTGATCAAGCTGGACGAAACCGTAAATAGACTGATCTATTTGATAGAAAAATATAGCAATGAAAAACCATATGGAATAGAATGGTACAAGAAATACTCCTTTGGAAGAATGATACAATTGAATTCCTCTTCTCCCTATAAGAATGCCAAAATCAGAATTCGAAGATGGAAAAAGACTAATAACATAATATGAAATGGATTTACCCTTTATAGCAGACAAGACTTTCGAAAGCAAAGATTATACAAGCAATTATTTACCTAAAGCTGAATATGACAATTGTACATTCATAAATTGCGATTTCAGTAGTAGTTATCTTTCTATGATATCTTTTTTGGAATGCGAATTCATAGATTGCAACTTCAGTCTGACAAAAACGAAGGAAACAGCTTTCAAAGATGCTGTTTTCAATAACTGTAAACTTTTGGGAGTGTCGTTCAATGATTGCAGTCCATTTTTGTTCTCAGTATCATTTAACGATTGTATTCTTAATTTGTCTTCCTTCTTTGACATGAAGATGAAGAGGAGCATTTTTAAAAAATGCAAGTTGGAACAAACAGATTTTTCAAATGCAGATTTAGCACAATCCGTGTTTGATGAATGTGACTTGAATCAAACGATTTTTGATGGTTCCATTCTTGAAAAGGTAGATTTTACGACCTCGAAAAACATTGCAATAAATCCAGAAGTCAATAGAATTAAGCATGCTAGGTTTTCAAAGGAAAATGCATTGGGATTGTTATCTTATTACAATATTGTCATTATGTGATTTTTTATGCTTAAATATTAGATAATTAATAAATTAAGCGCCTTAAATTTATCATCTTGTCAATACTGCGTCACTAGCTTTGAAGGCTTTAAAATACTGTATGAATTTCGTATATTCGCAAGACTAATTCTCAAAATAACTAAGCATTTTATATATGTCACAAACACCAAAAATCATTTACACGAAAACAGATGAAGCTCCGGCTTTAGCTACTAGATCTTTTTTACCAATTGTAAAATCTTTTGTTGAATCTTCAGGAATCAATATTGAAACTAAAGACATTTCTTTAGCGGCAAGGATATTAGCCATATTTCCGGATTTTTTAAATGAGGATCAACGTGTTTCTGATGATTTAGCGTTTCTTGGCGAGTTGGCAAAACAGCCAGAGGCAAACATTATAAAATTACCAAACATAAGTGCTTCCATACCACAATTGAAAGCGGCGATCGAAGAATTACAATCTCAAGGTTTTGGTATACCATCATATCCAGATGAACCAGAGAATGATTCGGAAAAGGAAATTAAGTCTCGCTACGACAAGATTAAAGGTAGTGCGGTAAATCCGGTTTTAAGAGAAGGGAATAGTGATAGGAGAGCACCAAAGGCCGTAAAGAATTACGCCAAGAAGAACCCACACTCGATGGGAGCTTGGGCAAGTGATTCCAAAACACATGTGGCAACGATGACTTCTGGTGATTTTGCACATAATGAAAAATCTGTTACGGTTGATGCTGCAACAAGTGTGAAAATTGAACATGTCGATGCAGAGGGGAATGTAGCAACATTAAAAGACAATCTTGCCTTGTTGGAAGGAGAAATCATTGATGCTACGGTAATGAGTAAAAAAGCATTGTTAAGCTTTTTGGAAGAGCAAGTTGCAGATGCGAAGGAGAAAAACGTATTGTTTTCATTGCACATGAAAGCGACAATGATGAAAGTAAGTGATCCAATTATCTTTGGACATGCCGTACGTACGTACTTCAAAGATGTATTCGATAAACATGCAGCCACCTTTGAAGAAATAGGAGTTGATGTCAACAATGGATTTGGAAACCTGTTGAGCAACTTAAACGAGTTGCCCGATGACAAACGTAACGAAATAAAAGCAGACATAGAAGAGGCCTTGAAAAATGGCCCAGCCTTGGCAATGGTAAATTCCGATAAGGGAATTACCAACTTGCACGTACCAAGTGATGTCATCATTGATGCCTCCATGCCAGCAATGATTCGTACTTCTGGGCAAATGTGGAATGCAGAAGGAAAGCAACAAGATACTAAGGCAGTGATTCCAGACAGTAGTTATGCCGGGATATATACAGCAACCATCGATTTTTGCAAAGAGAATGGTGCTTTTGACCCTACAACGATGGGGACGGTTCCAAATGTGGGGCTCATGGCTCAAAAAGCCGAGGAATATGGTTCTCATGACAAGACCTATGAAATAAGTTCCAATGGAACGATTAGAATAGTGGATGCCTCAGGTACCACATTGATGGAACATGTTGTCGAAACTGGTGACATTTGGAGAATGTGCCAGGTCAAAGATGAACCAATTCAAGATTGGGTAAAGTTGGCAGTTACAAGAGCGAGAGCTTCCGAAACACCAGCTGTATTCTGGTTGGATGAGAAAAGGGCACATGATGCGGAATTGATCAAGAAAGTAAATACCTATTTGAAGGATCATGATACGACAGGATTGGATTTGAGGATATTGTCTCCAATAGAGGCGACCAAGTTCACCTTGATAAGAATCAAAGAAGGGAAAGACACCATTTCCGTATCAGGAAACGTATTGAGAGATTACTTGACGGACTTGTTCCCAATTTTGGAAGTAGGAACAAGCGCAAAGATGTTATCGATAGTACCACTGATGAATGGAGGAGGATTGTTTGAAACTGGAGCAGGAGGTTCTGCCCCAAAACACGTACAACAATTTACCAACGAAAATCACTTGCGTTGGGATTCATTGGGAGAGTTTTTGGCATTGGCAGTGTCTTTGGAGCACTTCAGTCAAGTAAACAACAATGCCAAGGCCAAGATCTTTGGAGATGCATTGGATGAAGCCACTGAAAAATTATTGGAAAACAAAAAGGGACCATCTCGTAAAGCAGGAGAGCTAGACAATAGGGGAAGTCATTTTTACATAGCCTTGTATTGGGCACAAGCATTGGCAGCACAGACAGAGGATGAAGCGTTAAGCACCGAGTTTGCCCCCTTGGCAAAACAATTGGCAGACAACGAAACTGCCATAGTCTCTGAATTAAACGAGATTCAAGGAAAACCAGTGGACATAGGTGGGTATTACGAGCCAAAGGAAGATTTGATAAACAAAGAGATGCGACCAAGTAAAACACTTAACGGTATTTTAAATAGATAAATATAAAAAGCTCCCGATCAGGGAGCTTTTTTTTATTATGATATACTCTTGTTGAGAAGTCAGGCAGGAATATGTCTTCTCCGTGAGCAAATGCAATTTCACAATTTACTAAACCATCATAGATGAATCACCTTAAAGCATTATTGTTGCTATGCTTTTCCTTAAATGGCATTCTTGGTTTCTCCCAAGACAATTTTACACTCAGTGGCATAATTTCCGAAGAAAAAAGCAATGAAACACTCATTGGAGTGAACATTCTCATCCCTGAGTTGAACACAGGAACCATTACAAATGAATATGGTTTCTATTCCATAACCTTGCCTAAAGGCAATTATAAGGTTATCATTAGCTACTTGGGGTATGCAGACAAAGTGGAACATGTCACTTTGGAAGAAAATACAAAAAAGGATTTCAATCTAATCGAGTCGACGGAGAGCTTGGAAGAAGTAGTCATTACTGAAAATATTGAGAAGTTGAACATTAAAAAACCTCAAATGAGCGTCAATGTCCTTACCTCTTCAACCATAAAGCAAATTCCGGTAGTATTGGGAGAAGCCGATGTTATCAAGGCCATTACGCTATTGCCAGGAGTTACCAATGGAGGGGAAGGCTCTTCGGGATTCAATGTCCGAGGAGGAGCGGCAGATCAGAATTTGATTTTGTTGGACGAAGCCACTGTTTTCAACTCGTCACATCTCTTTGGGTTCTTTTCGGTATTCAACCCAGACGCGATAAAGGATTTGAAACTGTACAAAGGAGGTATTCCTGCGCGCTATGGAGGACGTGTATCCTCGGTTTTGGACATCTACCAGAAAGAAGGAAATAGCAAGGAGTTTCATATGAATGGAGGCATAGGCATAGTCGCTAGCAGGTTATTGGTGGAAGGACCGATAAAAAAAGACAAAGGCGCCTTCCTATTTGGAGGGAGAAGTTCCTACGCTCATTTGTTCTTGCCCCTGTTCAAAATAGACAACAAAGCCTATTTCTATGATTTGAATACCAAATTGAGTTACAAGATAGGAGAGGATGACAGCATCTATCTATCAGGGTATTTTGGTAGGGATGTATTTGCCCTATCCGATAGTTTCGAAAATACATATGGAAATACAGTGGTCAATTTCAGATGGAATCATTTGTTTTCAGACAAACTGTTCTCAAATGCATCCTTGATCTATTCAGATTACTATTATGGCTTGAATCTCGATTTCGTGGAATTCGATTGGAATTCGGGAATAAGGAACTTCAACATAAAATACGATTTGAAGCATTATTTGAATGCTGCCTTTAAATTGCAGTATGGATTCAATAGCATCTATTACACTTTCAATCCGGGGGAAATCAAACCATCGACACCAACCTCTGGCATCAATGCTCAAAAACTCATAGATAAATATGCTTTTGAAAACGCAGTGTATGTAGATGCGGAACATAAGGTGACAGACAAGCTGTCTTTATCCTACGGTTTGCGCTTCAGTTCATTTTTACGCTTGGGACAAGATCAACTCAACATCTATGAAAATGATCAGGCAGTAACATTTAACGATGATTTCAAAATCTATGAAAAAGCAACGCCAATAGGAACTGAATCTTTCAGTAGAAGTGATGTCATCGAATCCTTTGCGAACATCGAACCGCGTTTTTCGGCCGCATATCAACTTGGTGACAATACTTCTTTGAAGGCAAGTTACAATAGAATGAGTCAGTATTTGCACTTGTTGTCCAATACCACTTCACCCACGCCATTGGATGTTTGGACACCTAGTGGGAAATATGTCAAGCCGCAATTGTTGGACCAGTTTGCCATAGGATATTTTAAAAATTTCAAGAATAACATCTACTCCTTGGAAGTGGAAAGTTATTATAAAACCATCAAGAATAGAATAGACTATATTGATGGGGCAGACCTAATTGCCAACGATGCCATAGAACAAGTCATATTGAACGGTAAGGGAAGAGCTTATGGGTTGGAGGTGCTCTTCAGAAAAAATGAAGGTCGTTTTAAAGGGTGGCTAGCATACACCTTATCCAAATCCGAGCAGCAAACCAAAGGAAGAACACCCAACGAGCTAGGTATAAACAATGGCAATTGGTACAAAGCAGCTTACGACAAGACACATGATGTATCCATAACAAGTAGTTACGATTATAATGAAAAGTGGAAATTCAATGCGAACTTCCTATTCCAAACAGGGCAACCAACCACCTATCCAAATGGGCAATACATCTACAATGGCATAAGCATACCAAACTATGGAGAAAGAAACGCCACACGACTGCCATCGTACAACCGTTTGGATGTCTCTGCCACCTATACGCCAATTCAAGACAAGACGAGAGCCTGGCAAAGCTATTGGGTATTCGGGATCTATAACATCTACAATCGCAGAAACGCTACCTCCATATCATTTTCCCAAAATACGACCACAGGAGTCAACGAAGCTACACGTTTGGCGATTTTTGGAATAGTGCCATCCATAACTTACAACTTCAAATTTTAGAACGATGAAAAAAACAATAGCCATGATAGTACTTTGCATCTTGACATTTTCATGTGAGGATGTAGTAGATGTAGAAGTCCCAAATGCGGCACCACGCCTAGTAGTGGATGCGTCGATAAATTGGTTTGAAGGAACAATGGGAAACGAACAAAGCATAATGTTGTCGTTGACAGCGCCTTATTTTGACAACGAAGTGCCGCCTGCAAACAACGCGGTAGTAAATATAACAGATGCCAATGGCACTGTATTCAATTTCACGGAAGAAGGAAATACAGGGATCTACAAGACAAATACATTCATCCCGGTAATAGACGAAACCTATGTACTTACCATAAATTACAATGGAGAGACCTACGTTGCCAACGAAACCCTTACTGCTACGGTACCAGTGGACTATGTGGAACAAAATGACGAAGGCGGATTCACAGGAGACGAAATAGAGATCAAGGCTTTTTATACAGATCCAGCAAACATTGAAAACTATTACTTTTTCGAATTGCTTAACCCAGCTGTGGTCACTCCGGAATTTGAAGCCTACAAAGATGAATTCACAGACGGAAACCAAATATTCGCATTTTATACCAACGAGGATTTGGAGGCAGGAGATGAACTCGTCATAAGAAACTATGGCGTTTCAGAGCGCTTCTACGAGTTTATGTTCATATTGTTGCAACAGGCAGAAACAGACGGAAGTCCTTTTCAAACTCAACCGGCAACAGTCAGGGGGAACTGTACCAATACAACGAATCCAAATAATTACCCATTGGGATACTTTAGGTTGTCCCAGGCCTTCGAGTTTATCTATACGGTGGAATGATCATGCATTGATTTGGGCGTTACCACAAGGGTCGAGCTATCCATTGTATCTTTTGCTTCAAGGCAAAAGGATGCCATTGCTATCACTAACGCAAATGGTGACTTCAATTTAAGCTATTTGTTGTATTTTTGGACTATGAATTTCACAAAGACCACAGAAAAGGATTCAAACTACGACCATTTGGAAAAAATGAGCGTAAACGAGTTGCTTACCAGCATAAACAATGAAGACAAGACAGTACCTCATGCAGTGGAAAAAGCCATTCCACAAATAGAGGCATTGATAGGGGAAGTAACCAAAAAACTTAAGCAAGGAGGTCGGTTGTTTTATATGGGAGCAGGGACGAGTGGAAGGTTGGGCATAGTGGATGCTTCAGAATGCCCGCCGACATTTGGAGTCCCTCATGAATTAGTCGTTGGTTTGATTGCCGGAGGAGACATCGCCATAAGAAAGGCAGTCGAGTTTGCAGAAGATTCAAAACTACAAGGCTGGAAAGATTTGCAGGCACATGAGGTATCCTCTAAGGATGTCGTCATAGGTATCGCAGCATCAGGAACGACACCTTATGTGATAAGTGCTTTGGAGCATTGCAACGCCAATGGCATTGTAACCGGTTGCATCTCTTGCAATCATAAAAGCCCATTGTCGCTAACGGCCAAGTTTCCAATAGAAGTCATCGTAGGACCGGAATTCGTGACGGGAAGCTCCCGAATGAAGGCAGGGACGGCCCAGAAGTTGGTTTTGAATATGATTACCACGGCGACCATGATCCAGTTGGGACGCATAAAAGGAAACAAGATGGTGGACATGCAGCTAAGCAACAACAAACTGGTGGATCGTGGTGTGAAGATGTTAATGTCCGAACTCGACATCGAAAGACAAGAAGCCGAAAAACTCTTGGAAGACAACAACAATGTAAGAACAGCAATAGAAGCATACAACGATGGAAACTAAAAGAACAAACAAGGATGTCCTGGTTTTGGGGCTTAAAAAAATGGGGTTGGCCCTCCTATTGATGTTTTTGGGGCCAACATTGCTATACGTGGCATTCAGCAATCAGGAAAAACCATTGTACATACCCATTCTAATCGTAGCTATAATAATATGCGTCTGTGCCGTTTATTTTGCATTCAAGGGTATAAATACGATAATGGACAGCATGTTCAAAAATGAAAAATCCAATTAATTCAAATTGGAAACGGGTTTAGGAGTGGAAGGATTGTATCCAAAGTCAGGATCTTCGATGGCAACATTCAATCTATCCAAGATATAGCTAATTATGGCATAATGGTGGATGGTATGGCTATTGGCTTGGGCCAACAATGCAGAAAACGTATATTCTATTTCTATTTTTCCCGTACCAAGGTCGTCTAGGACAACAATTCTCTCTCCTCCAGATGAACCTATTGTTTTGATTTTTTCGGTAAGTGAATTGAAATATCCCAATGCCGAATCACAACAATTCTCGATGGATGCAATTCTTTTGCGTTCTGTCAAATCAACTTGTCCATTGTCTTTTCCATTCAAAATGCAATCGTAAAAATCGTAAATGTGTCTAATGTGGGATCCAATGCTGGAATAATAAGGAGAAACAGACTTGTCGCTTAAGGTTTCGTCAGACAAAAGGGTTAACAGGGATTTAGATTTTTGTAGTGTTATTAAAGTCGATTGGATTATGTTGTTCATAGAAACTAAAATAGATAAATTAATTGAAATTAAAAATTAATCATAGGATAAGTCTACATAAATTGAAATACTTACAGAGAATGAAAAAAGTAGTTACGGGAATTTAATAACCTTGTTGTAGGATAAACAAAGTAATTTTAATGAACAAAAGGCTTGCAGCATACATAAAAAACAAAAGCCATAACACTACAGACTAAACTATGGTTGCTATGGCTTTCTTTGATATAACAAACAACTGACCTATTTAGCTTTCACTAAATCAATCCTAAACTTACGTTTAGCATCTTTTCAATTCAAAAGTTGTTAAATCAATGATACATTTGGGTAACTTTCAAAATGTATTGACTTGTTACTTACTCTGTACCCATTAATTGTTTTCCTTGATGCTTTTTGTTTTATTCTTCATTTTCACGTTAAACAACTTCCAAAGCATTGCTTCTCTTTATAACTTTCACTTTCGATTCGGCTATCTTTCAAAACTTTCAATTTTACTAGTCTTTTTGTCTGCTTGCACATACAATACTTTGTAAAATATCTTGATCTTTCAATTTAACGACGCATACACACCGTATTTCAAAATCTCAAAAAACAATTTGATAGAATCTAATTCAAATTAGGCTTTGACACCTTAACCAACTTATGAGGTTGTACTTAAATTCTTCTCTAAATTAAAATATATTTTTCAAAGAAGCAAATTATTTAACTATTTATATTTCAACCTGTTATGAACATAGGTTATTAACAAAAGTTAATAACTAAAAAAGCCTGTTTTCGAAAAAACAGGCTTTTTTATGAGTATTGATGAAGAATGATTACTTTCTTCTAACTTCTTTAATTCTAGCTTTCTTACCAGTAAGACCTCTAAAGTAAAAGATTCTAGCTCTACGAACTTTACCTCTTTTGTTTACTTCGATCTTTTGCAATGCTGGAAGGTTTACTGGGAAGATACGCTCCACACCAATAGTTCCAGACATTTTTCTAATTGTAAATGTTTCAGAGGATCCGCTTCCTCTTCTTTGGATTACCACACCTCTAAAGAACTGTGTACGTGATTTTTCACCTTCACGAATTTCGTAGTATACAGTAATTGTATCACCAGCTGAAAATTCTGGAAAGTCCTTTTTTGCTACAAACTCGTCTTGTACAAATTTTACTAAAGATTCCATCTTTATATTTTTTTAAAGTATTGATTCAGAACAACATTCACGTATCTCGCCAGAGGTTAATCCGAAATTGGGTGCAAAAATAAGTATTAATTACTAATTTTCAATGGTTTATTTTGATTTTTTGGAGTATTTGCTTCTACCGGTATAAACTAATCTTCCAATAAATCGGGTCGGCGTTCCTTAGTCCGCTCATAAGCTTGTTCTTCCCTCCATTTCTCTATCTCAGGAAAGTTTCCGCTAAACAACAACTCTGGAACTTTCAATCCTTTGTATTCCCTAGGCCTGGTATAGATGGGAGGAGCCAACAGATTGTCCTGAAACGAATCGGTTAGGGCAGAGGTCTCATTTCCCAAGACACCAGGGATCAATCTTATTATGGCGTCGCAAAGTACCGCTGCACCCAATTCACCACCAGACAGCACATAGTCTCCAATGGATATTTCCTTGGTGACCAATAGGTCTCGCACACGTTGGTCTACACCTTTGTAATGACCACAAAGAATGATGATGTTACCTTTTAATGAGAGTTGATTGGCTATGCCTTGATTCAAGGTTTCACCATCTGGAGTCATATAGATGACTTCATCATAATCGCGTTCGGCCTTTAAACCAGAGATGCATTTGTCTATGGGCTCTATCATCATCACCATACCAGCACCGCCTCCAAATTGATAATCGTCTATGGTCTTGTAGTTGTCGGTTGTGTAATCTCTTAAATTGTGAAAGTGCACTTCCACCAAGTTGGCATCGATGGCTCGTTTTAGGATCGAGGCCTCAAACGGGCTTTTCAGCAATTCTGGCAAAACCGTAATAATGTCAATTCTCATATGTCATCTTTAATAAGGATGCAAAGATAATTCAATTGTTCATAATAGAAGCACGGTTTATAAAACCATGCTTTTTTATTGTTGTTTGCCAAACTCGTCCAAGAAAGATCGATAAAACTGAATGAAAGGCTCAATGGCCTGTGTCCAGTTCGAAAATTGCAAATGATATTCTGATCTCAAAATATAGCCATCCTTTTCGTAACTACCATTTATGCTAGGTGAGAAAGAGGTGTCATTGGCCAATGCGTTTAATTGATCCAAGCCAGCATTGTTTCTCATGAAAGCTGCAATGTTGGGATTGTTGCTTTTTACCTTAAAACGTTCTTTTGTCTTGGAAAACAACGTCGATAGATGGGGTTTTGTTGATAAATCGAAGTCCAATGATTGCTTGGTAACAGGAAATCGTGCATTTATGTTGGCTATGAAACTGGTTCCAGTTTGATTTACGATACTAATTTCGTTACCATTGTGTTCAATTTTAAGGATATAGATTAGTTTGGGGTTTCTTGCACCTCCTCCGATGGAAATATCTTGATCCTTGTAAGATAGTTTTCCGTTCTCCTTCTTAGCAATTCTTTTAAACTCTGTTTTGATCATTCACAATTGGGATAAATTTTTAGATAGAAGTTTCATACAACAAGTTAGTCCTATTTTTTTGCTAAATGTTACCAACCGAACAGATAATTTGTATTTATGTTACTCGGGACTATGATCTGGGGAGTAAGGATAACTTGAATGATGCAATGCGATACGAAGATTGGCATTGTCATCTTTCATGTAGCCAAAGGAGTATTCTACCTTTACGGCGTCGGCATCGGAAGATGCTCCCTTTGGGGTGAAGTAGTAGTTTCCCATGGCCATTGCTGTGTTTCCAAAAATTATTGGCTTAATGTCGTCCCAACGCACATTGGTCCATGGGGCAATTGCAAAACCATTGTCTTCTGGGTAATTGGGGTTTCCTCCAACAAAATAAGATAATGCACCTTCGAAGTCCAGCCTAAATTGTTTTATGTGGGCCAATGTGGGTTTAAACAAAACATGATCCAATTGATCATAGGCATAGAAATCATTTATGTGCTTTGTAGCAGCTTCTATGTAATCTCTACCTTCTGAGAATGCTTTCCCAATTTCTACGATGCCTTTTCCCCAAGCTTCTTGTACTTCTTTTATTTCCTGCTCTGTTATGAGGCCATTTTCGACTGTGTTTGATTTTTGTTCTTTCATTTTGATATGAATTGATTGTTGTTAATGGATTTGTCTTTTAAAACCTCTATGTAAGGTTGAATAAAAGTATGAACTTGTCTTGGAACAACTTAGCGCATAAATACCTGATTTTTTAAATAGCGTATAAAATGTCATTTTTTCCTTGTCCAAAGCAGAAGTTTCCTTTTCCCAAAGGACTTCTATGATTCCGAATGGTACGTAGGTAGTTTGTTGCATAAAAAATGAAGTTTGATTTATAATTGCTTTACACTATCCTGCTTTTTCTTAGTTTTGCAATCTTTAAAACTGAAGATAGTATGATTACAGTAGATGGTTTGGCAGTTGAATTTAGTGGAACAACCTTGTTCAGCGATGTTAGCTTTGTTATCAATCCCAATGACAAAATTGCTTTGATGGGAAAAAATGGAGCCGGAAAGTCCACCATGATGAAAATTGTGGCTGGAGAGCAAAACCCAACTAGAGGAAAGGTAAGTTGTCCCAAAGACACGGTAATTGCCTATTTGCCACAACATTTGCTTACCGAAGACGATTGTACCGTGTTTGATGAAGCATCGAAGGCTTTCAGTCATATTTTCAAGATGCGTGATGAAATCGATGGTTTGAACAAGGCCTTGGAAACTAGAACGGATTATGAATCGGATGAATACATGTCCATCATAGAAAAGGTATCCGAATTGGGGGAACAGTTCTATGCCTTGGAAGAAGTAAACTATGATGCCGAAGTTGAAAAAGCTTTGAAGGGACTTGGTTTCAAACAAACCGACTTCGCAAGATTGACGAGCGAGTTCAGTGGTGGATGGCGCATGCGTATTGAGTTGGCTAAAATTTTATTGCAAAAACCAGATTTGATCCTATTGGATGAGCCTACCAACCACATAGACATAGAGTCCGTCATCTGGTTGGAAGACTTTTTGGTGAACAAGGCCAATGCCGTGATGGTGATTTCCCACGACCGTGCCTTCATAGACAACATTACCAATAGAACCGTGGAGGTCACCATGGGACGCATATACGATTACAAGGCGAACTATTCGCATTACCTACAATTGAGGGAAGAACGCCGCACACACCAAATAAAGGCGTACCAGGAGCAACAAAAGTTCATTGCCGACAACATGGCATTCATAGAACGTTTCAAAGGAACATATTCCAAGACCAATCAGGTAAGTTCTAGAGAGCGCATGCTTGAAAAATTGCAGATCATAGAAATAGACGAAGTGGACAACTCTGCATTGAAATTGCGTTTTCCTCCAGCTCAGCGATCTGGTGACTATCCTGTAACGGTAGAAGACTTGACGAAAAAATACGATGAGCATGTCGTATTCAAAGAAGCCAACATGTCCATAGCAAGAGGAGAGAAAGTGTCGTTTGTTGGACGAAATGGAGAAGGGAAGTCCACGATGATAAAATCCATTTTGGGAGAAATAGATTTTGAAGGGAAATGTGGTTTGGGACACAATGTGCAAGTCGGTTACTTTGCGCAGAACCAAGCAGCTTTGTTGGATCCGGATCTAACCATCTTCCAAACGGTGGATGAAGTTGCAAAAGGGGACATGCGTACGCAGATAAAAAACATCTTGGGACGTTTCATGTTTAAAGGAGACGACATAGACAAGAAAGTAGGTGTGTTGTCCGGTGGGGAAAAGACCAGATTGGCAATGGTGAAATTATTGTTGGAGCCTGTTAACCTATTGATTCTCGATGAGCCTACAAACCACTTGGATTTAAAATCCAAAGACGTATTAAAAGAAGCCTTGTCGTCTTTTGATGGGACATTGATACTGGTATCCCACGATCGTGATTTCCTACAAGGACTATCCCAAAAGGTATTCGAATTCAAGGACCAACGTGTCATCGAGCACTTTGAGACCATTGATGCCTTCTTGGAGCGCAATCGCATCAAGAGCATCAAGGAAATGAATTTGTAAGTAGAGGTGTTTTGATTATTTAATAAACACAATCAGCTGAGTTTGCTGTCCTTGTAGTTTAATGTTTGAAAAATAATGAATAGTTGAAATTATCATTTACAGAAGGAGGCATTTAGTTAGTGGTTTTTTTGCAATATTTTACTATGTAATCTTTTTTTTATATGATTTAATTTATTGTTTTAAGTGATTTAGGCGCGTTAAGATGTTTAGTCATAACCTGAAATCTCATAAACTAATTGAAATTCATTGTAAGAATGGTGAAAAGTGATGCCAAATCTTGCATCATTTTGTTTTAAGAAAAGCCTTGAAAATTCTTCGAGCAAGACTTTTTTCAACCACTAAAACTTGAAAGCAAATTGAGGTTGCCCCAAAATCAAGGCCTTTTAAAAAACTCTTGTTGAGTTGAGATTTATTTTTTGAGAGTCTTATTTAAGGATTACTTCAGTAGGTTAATAGTTTTAATTATTAATTAAAATGAAATTACTGTCATCAAGAGTTTTTTAATTTAACAATCAATCGCTTACTTTTTACATTTTTAACTTGTTCATTTAGCAGCTTCAATTCATTGAGTTTTTCTTTCGGGATTAAATTCTTTAAAATTTTATAATTTGATTGCAATCTAAGTTGATTGTCTTTGCTCTTTTTTAATTCAAAAAAATATTCACCGAAATCATTTTTAAAATTGACATTTCCATTTTCTAGACCTAAGACTTCTATATTAGAGGGGAAATTTATATATAACATAAAGTGATCAGAATAACTATAATCAAGATAGTAATTTAATTTGTAAGGATCAGAACTATTTTCTAACTGATTATGTTGAACCAATTTATCAATAGAAACACTGATCAGACTATCATTTATAAATGTGATGGCATTGTTTAATGTACCCTCTGCACTTATAACATAAGCGAATGGTTTATTCTTATTTTGGATTCTACTTGTTACCGTATCAATCTGCATTGTGTTATCACGTCCTTCAAACTCTGATAAAGCATCGTAAAAGTCGCTTACCTCCTCATTTTGACTTAACATATCATAAAAGCTCCGCAATTCTGTAGATAATCCACCAGAAACTTTAAGCCTATATCTAAAAGCTGTTTTCTTTTCTTCAATATCTACCTTGCTAGATATCGTTTGATGCATATAATTGTGATTTGAATCCATTCCAGGTAAATTTATTGACGTAACAGATACAGAATCAATCTTTTCTATTTTTAAGTTCCTAGTTATAAATTTGTCTTTTTTTCTCTTTTTTCCTTTTAAAAATGGTTTAACCAAAACGGCATCAGTACTGTATAAAGATGTTGGGATTTCATCTATTTGATACATATAAAAATCTTCATGTGGGTATAAGAATTTCATAAACCCTTTTTCATTTTCAAAGGCAAAAAACATATGATCAAACTCACCTTTTCTAATATAATGGGTATCGATGGGACCAGAACGTTTTTCTCTGCCAAATACTGCCCAATACTCAATATCTAAGTCTTCTAATATTTGTCTATAAAATCGTCGGATACTCAAAGGATCAAACCTTTCTTTCTTCAGAAAATAACCACTAGACTTTATTATCTCCTTACTTTGAATGGGCTGCATCTTAAAACTGTTCAACACTTCTGTATGCAACAGATTAAATTTATAGAGCCTAGAGCTATCTTTGGCGTTTCCAATTACTTTGCGTTTCCATCTTTTATAATATGACGACTTATCATAGTCTAGTGCCATTGGTTGTGTAAGGAAATTAAACTCTTCATTGTAAACATCTTTCCAAGTTCTTAGCTCACTACCTTTATTTTCTAAAGAGTAATAGAAATATGGTTTTTCACACGGCAAACAATTATGCTCATTCTCTACCACTCCTTTTATTTTATCCATTGAAAATTGTAAATAAACTAGGGAATCATTAGAAACTATTGCTGGTTCAGGAAAATTATTGTAGGATTTATATCGGACTGCTAAACCTGGTCCCGTTTTTATAGTGTATTGTGAATTTATACTAGGTAAATTTGTATATAAATTTACATAACCCATTAAATTGGATTCTTTCAAATTCTCATAATAAGTGTAATTTGTTTCAATAGTATCCCCCGGTTCTACTGCGGGGATGGGATAATTGATAGCTCCAAATTTCTTACCTTTAGAATTTCGTTTAAATACCAAACTGGAATCTAGCTCAACGACAGAACCATCAGCTTTTAGGGTTCTGATTTTAATGTTTTCTATGTGGTTACTCTCGTACTCGTCCAAATTTAAAAAAGCATAATCCTCTACACCTTTAGTGGTATTTACCACTAATTTGTTGTTTATCGAAACATACTTCTTGTAACTTAGCCAATTCTTCATATATGTAACATCTCTATATGAATGTGAATAATAGGCATCCGATTTTTTACAAAGCGTTAAGAAAGGGTCTCCTATTTTGTTGTCAACGGTAGATTTGAAACTATAGAAAAGTACACATATACAAATGATGACTAGGCTAGTCTTTCTGTTTTTTGAGAATGATAGGCTCATTAATTATTTTTTTAAATGATTTTAAAATTTCATTTGTTTTACTAATATTTCCCTTTTCTATAAATATATGATCAAAAACAAAGTCATAATTACATTCAATTTCCAAGTTAGACATTGCTCTTATTGTTATATTCAGTGATACTCCTTCTCCTTCATAAGTATGTTTAATGGGGTTGAAAGTTTCAATGGGTTCGTTCATTTTTATTTTTGCACGAATTTTTTTGTAAAAGGGACTTCTTAAATATGTGCCCTCCATTAATGTTTCTCTGCTCTCCGTTTCTATGAGCCTCGGTAGAAAATCAATAAATAAATACTTATCTGATCCATCATTAAAAGTTTTGCCATTGATAGAAATGTTCCCTTCAAAATGTAGCTTTGTTGATTCATTTGTTACTACTAAGTCTGAGATTGATTGGTTTCCAAAAAGGTCCTCATAAAACATCCTTCCGAAATTTTCAAGCTCTTTTTTGCCTTCACTCTCAAGGATACGTCTTAAATAATTACCTGATATACCGTTGTAGTCGATATCAAACGCTCCTTTTATAAGCATATTATTAGTGTCTATTTTTAAATCCAATTGATAACAAATTTCATTTTGTCGAGGGCTAAATCGTTTTACTTCATAGAACGAGCCAGACTTGGAATTTATAATTAAAATAGTACGATCTTGTAGACTTTGTACTGGTGTTCTTTCCATATGAATAGGATCTGTAGGGTCAAGTAATATTGTTTCGCCATTTATGTAGGCAACACAAATAACATGATTGGCAGAACTTAATGAAGGGAAATCACAATCACTAATGTGGTCAAAAGTAGCAGCCAAAGCAATATCACTTTCAATGCCTTTGTATTTTAATGCTTCCGATAAAAAATTTGAAAGATCTTTACAATCTCCTTGTTTGTTTAAATATACTTCATTGGAGTGTGAAGGAATAAAAGCCCCCATGCCAATTTCTATAGCAACGTATTTAAAATTACTTTTTACATAGCTATAAATAATATTTACAATTTGAAGTGGGTCAGTCACATTGTCAGTTAATTCATCAATCTTATGTTTTATCGAAGTATTTAAACCTTTTTTTTGAGCTATTTTCTTAAAATACCAATCGTTCATATATTTGGTAGGTTGATTTTTATATGAACTAGGTATTATAAGGGTTCTCATTAATGGAACTTTCATATTTTTGTAAATCCCAAAAAAGTGCATTGGGTCTGGTTCTACTTTCTTTGGAGAGACTTTTACATTCCACAAAGAACCAGCACTTGTTTTAGTAGAATCTATTGCATAAAAAGATAATGAATCCTTATACATTGTATTATGTGTTAATTCAAATTTTTCAGGAACTTTTATTTGGTATTTTAATGTGTCTATTTGGTTATATGAAAAGAATTGTAAACTTGAAAAATACATTAATTCCTTGCATGAAACCAAATAAGTCAATTTTAAGTCCATATCTGCCGGAATCTCAATAGATTTAACTTTCTTACTAGTTATATAATCTAACTTAACATCTTCTTCGTAAATGTTTTTTAAGGGTAGCTGCTTTTGACGCCTTCCTTTCTTTGCAAAAATCTTAATATTTGATACTTCTTCTAATTCAGTATCATAGAAAATAGGATAAAGACGTGGTTCATTACTCTTTTTAAATATGATTGTGACTTCATTTACAAAAGAAGAGTCCTCTTCAATTACAATTTTCTCCAATTTTGATTTTAAATGAATATTTTGAGCTAGTCCTTTTAAATTGTGAAAAGCAAAAAACAATAAAATTAATGCAGCAATGGAACTCTTCATAAAAAGGAATAAATACTTTATAGAGATGATTTAATATATTGCAATATATACTTTCAACTGGCGTTTTTCAATAGATAAAAAGAATTATTGTCATAATTTTTATACTTCTTAAGTTTACATTTTATAATTTTAAGAGTATAAACAAGAAAGAACAAAAGATTAATTATCTTTAGAGAACTGGACTAGGGCTTTTCATAGGACACGTTGTTGGCAACAGTTTTTATTTAATTTGTTCCGAGTATTATTCGATCGTTTTCGTGATTCGGATAGTTGTTTTCAATTCTTAAAAAGCTGTCAATTTGTTCAATCCAATCACTTTCATTGGTAAATTCAGTAATATTTTTTATTTCAGCGATTTTCATAAATGTTAAAGCCAAAACACTTTTAGTGATTTTCAGAGTCCTTAAGCTTTCGGGAAGAATATCAAGAGAGCAAAATAGAGAAAAACACAGATTATATAAGTCTCCATGTAAGCTTCCCCTAATTAGAACTGTTTAAATTTCTAATATTTCTATAAAGTTATTGTTTTTAATTCTATTTCTGTATCAGAACCATATTCCGTTTCGAGTTTTTCAATAACTCTGTCGAATAATGTTTTTAGTTCCGAAACTTTAATTGTGTTAAATTATGTAGCCTTTATTCAGGATGACTCAGTATGAAGCACAACGGTTTTGTGTATGGTTAGTTGCGTGTTTGAGCAACTAATTTAGCAAACAAAAACGAACGCGAGAAAATTCCGAAGGAATTTTCCAAATAAGGACTTGCCAAAGCAATGAATTATACACGGCTTGTTGTGTGCAGTTTTTATTCAGTTACTCTTTTCTTCAAATCCATTCTTTCGTGCAATATTCTCGTTATTTCAACATAATTTTCGTTCAAAGTTCTGTAGAATATTATATGTCGATTTGCACTCATTCCGAGAAGTTGCTTTGATATTCCATCGTAGAATTTCCCTATGTCTGGGTTTTCTGCAATTTCTTGACAATTAGAAATCAGTTCACCGTAATATTTGTCAGCTTGTTTTTCCGACCAAACTTCAAAAGTGTAATCCCAAATCTTTGATAAATCCTCAACAGCTTTATTGGTCAACTTATATTCAGCCATTCGAGTGCTTTTTCGCTTTTAGAGATTCAAGATGTTTTTTTGGGTCAAAGTCGTGAGCTATTCCGCTGTCAATTCCTTCTTGAATTGCTTTTTTCAATGCAATGACTTTACTTTCTTCTTCTTCTAAAAGTCTTAATCCTGCACGAATAACTTCGCTAACGTTTTTAAATCTTCCTTCTCTTATGCTACTTTGCACAAATTGGTCAAAATAATTTCCGAGTGATATTGATGTGTTTTTATTCATTTGATTACTAATTTATATCAAATATACCAAAAACTGGTATAATCACCAAATTCCTCAAATTGCACACAACGTTGTTGTATAAGATTAGTTGCGTGTTTTAAGCACTAAAATTAGCAAATAAATCACATATAGAAAATCCGTGAAGATTTTCGTAGGTAGGCGAGAACTAGCCATTAATTATAGCATCGATGAAAAAGCAGTAAGTCGAGTATCTTTAAGATTCACAAAAACATCAAAGACATGAGCACTCAAAT
>CANMCF010000033.1 GCA_947496215.1 uncultured Bizionia sp. | reverse complement strand
AGAAAAAAAAGGTGGTTTAAGCAAAAAAACAAAATATTAATTATCTTTAGAGAACTGGACTAGGGCTTTTCATAGGAGCCATTGTTGTAAAACGTTTTTTTTAATAATTGTCCATATCAATTGAATCCAAATCATCTTTTGGAAACCCATATTCTTTGATTAGAATATCTTCTCCAAATGTTAAGTTTTTCGGGTTTATAATTTCAAATAAAATTTCGTCAATTTTCTCAATTTCATTATTCAATTCATTATTCAGCTCGTTTGTCAAAGAAATAGCCGACCTAAAACCTAAACTACTAGCTTCCATAACTCCACTATTATAATTTAAAACACTTTCAACTTTAATTCGATATTTCATTAAATGACGATAAAACTGATAAATATCTCTATTTTTAAAAGAATCTGAGTCAAATGCTTTTTCCTTTTCTATTAATTTTTGGGAATTCGGATATTTAACAAATTCTCTAATAGTAATAAAACTTCCTTCAAAGAAACCAATGATTTCATCTTTCGATAATTTATTTTCTTTTGAGTTTTCAGAAAGTAAGCTCCAAAAATTAGTTTTCTCCTTTTTTTTATGTTTTAATTCAAATGCTTTAAACAATGAATGAATTCTCCTGAATCTTATTAATCTAGGTTCGTTATGTTTCAATGACGTTTCATTCCATTCATCTGAATTAGGAGTCATCGCTCTAAATTCCAGTAATTTACCAAGTAGATCTTTAGTAGTCCAGATTTTCATTCAGTTCGTAGTTCTTAAATGTTTTACAACTATTATATAAGTGTATTGCACTTATTTTCGTTATGCAATATACTTCTTTTAAAGTAAGAATAGAAGGGGAAGGTAGAATTGTCTCATTGGAAATCGGTTGTTATAACATATGATGATAAAAGCATGTTAACCGTTAAAAACGGCTAATTGCAATTATTTGATTTTTAGGTGGATAAGAGGTGATTTTTTTAAAAAAAAGGAAAATGTTTCCTTTTGGAAACAAAATTTGAATGAGAAGCGGTTTGAAGCCAATTTGCAAGGTTCCAAAAAGCTTTGCAGCTATAAATGAAAAAGCAACGCTCGACTCTATGAATATCGATTACGTTGCTTTTCCTAAACTAACTAACTATCACTATGAAAACGTACTCTTTTTACATTTATTCTTAGTTAACAGAACTTTATGATTTTTAAAATTCCTCAACTATTAAATCGCCTTGATTCCTAAAGACCAACTTGTCGTCGAAGGCATCCAGTAGGATGATGCTGTCCGTGGTTACTTTCCCAGCAAGGATTTCCTTGCTCAATTCGTTGAGCACTTCTTTTTGAATGACTCGCTTTACTGTTCTAGCGCCATATTCGGGATGATATCCCTTTTCTGCCAAGTGTTTTATGGATTCCGGCGTCGCATCGAATGTAATCCCTTGTTGAGCAATCATCTTGGTGATGCTTTTAAGTTGTAATCCTACGATGGCCGTAATGTTCTCTTTGGTCAAGGGCGTGAACATGATGGTGTCGTCTATCCTGTTCAGGAACTCTGGTCTAACGGCTTGCTTCAACAATCCAAGTACATCTACCTTGGCGGCTTCCATTGCCGAGTCGATGTCCTTCAAGGTCTCAAAACGTTCTTGTATTATTTGACTTCCCATGTTGGAAGTCATGATGATGATCGTGTTCTTGAAATCGGCAGTTCTCCCTTTGTTGTCCGTTAGATGTCCTTCGTCCAAAACCTGCAATAGGATGTTGAACGTGTCCGGATGCGCCTTTTCAATCTCATCCAGAAGTATTACGGAATAGGGTTTGCGCCTAACGGCTTCCGTTAATTGTCCACCTTCGTCATAACCCACGTATCCTGGAGGAGCTCCAACCAACCGACTTACGGAATGACTTTCTTGGTATTCGCTCATGTCTATTCTTGTCAATGCACTTTCATCGTCAAACAAATACTCGGCAAGTGCTTTTGCCAGCTCGGTTTTTCCCACACCGGTGGTACCTAGGAATAAAAAGGTTCCTATCGGTTTTTGAGGGTTTTGCAACCCTGCCCTGGAACGCCTTACGGCATCGCTTACCGCAATGATTGCTTCTTCTTGGCCTACGACACGTTTGTGTAGTTCGTCTTCGAGATTCAAAAGCTTTTCGCGTTCGCTTTGTAGCATCTTCGTTACCGGTATGCCTGTCCATTTGGCAACTACTTCTGCAATGTCATCGTAAGTGACTTCTTCTTTTATCAAGGAGGTTTCCGATTGTTCTTGCAATTGCTTTTGGAAGCCTTCCAGTTGTTCCTGTGCTTCTTTTATCTTTCCGTAGCGCAATTCGGCCACCTTTCCATAATTACCTTCACGCTCTGCTCGTTCTGCTTCCAGCTTGAAATTTTCTATGTCTTGTTTCGTGTTCTGTATGTTGTCCACAACTTCCTTTTCACTCTTCCATTTCGCATTTATGGCGTTGCGTTCTTCTTTGAGGTTTGCCAGGTCGGAACGAAGGCTTTTCAGCTTGTTTTCGTCCTTTTCACGCTTAATGGCTTCAATCTCTATTTCCAACTGCATTACTTTCCTGTCCAGAACATCCAATTCTTCCGGTTTGGAATTGATTTCCATGCGCAACTTGGATGCAGCTTCGTCCATCAGGTCGATGGCTTTGTCTGGGAGAAAACGATTGGTGATGTATCTGGTGGATAGTTCAACGGCTCCAATGATGGCCTCGTCCTTGATACGTACCTTGTGATGGGTTTCGTACTTTTCCTTGATTCCCCTAAGTATGGAAATGGCGCTTTCGGTATCCGGTTCGTCCACCATTACCTTTTGAAAGCGTCGCTCCAAGGCCTTGTCCTTTTCAAAGTATTTCTGGTACTCGTCCAAGGTGGTGGCTCCAATGGCTCTGAGTTCTCCACGAGCCAATGCCGGTTTCAATATGTTGGCGGCATCCATGGCACCTTGTCCACCACCAGCACCTACCAATGTATGTATTTCGTCTATGAACAATACGATGTCCCCATCGCTTGTGGTTACTTCCTTTATGACTGATTTCAAACGCTCTTCAAACTCTCCTTTGAATTTTGCACCAGCGATCAATGCCCCCATGTCCAAGGCGTATATTTGTTTGTCTTTCAGGTTTTCTGGAATGTCTCCGTCTATGATTCTGTGGGCCAAGCCTTCTGCGATGGCCGTTTTTCCCGTGCCGGGTTCTCCTACCAATATGGGATTGTTCTTTGTGCGACGAGACAAGATTTGAAGTATTCTACGTATTTCCTCATCACGACCAATCACTGGATCCAACTTTCCGTCTTTTGCCAATTGATTCAGGTTTTTTGCATACTTGCCCAAAGAGTTGTAGGTGTCTTCCTGACTTTGTGACGTTACCCGATCTCCTTTCCTCAACTCCTCAATGGCGGAGTTCAAGCTTTTTTCCGTTACACCTTGGTCTTTTAGGACCTGTGCTATTTTACTTTTGGATTTGTAGATGGCCAAGATCAAGTGCTCGATGGATACGAAGTCGTCATTCATTTTCTTGGCGATTATGGATGCCTCGTTCAATGCCCTGCTTGCTTCTGGTGACAACATCAGGTTTCCTCCAGATACCTTTGGGAAGCTTTCCAGTTGTTTGTCCAATATTTGTTGAAGCATGGGAATGTTTATGTTTAACTTCTTCAATAAAAAGGGAAGCACATTCTCATCCACATCGAAAATGGACTTGAAAATGTGTTCGTTTTCTATATTTTGGTGTCCCGAGCCTTGAGCAAGTTGTTGAGCTTGCTGTATTACTTCTTGGGATTTTATGGTATAATTGTTAAAATTCATAACTTTGATTTTTATTTGCTATCGACAATGTATCAAAACAATAACTTTACCAATGTTATTTGCAAGACAAAATGACAGTAAAAGTTAATAATAATATGACTTTTAGTCAGCTTGTAAGTTTTGTGCATCCTACCGACTCAATAGAAAACAAACGATAGAATATGGGATTGATAAATAAATTATTTGGAGGTTTAAACGAACCAAAGGAAGAAAAAGTATTGCCATGGATACCTTTGAGTGATTTACAGCAACTTAAATTCATAAAGAACAAGTCCAAGGTCAAGACGCAAGTCATATTTAAGCACTCCACGCGTTGTGGTATAAGTAAAATGGTCATGAACCAGTTCATTGCCAATTATGAGCTTACCGAGAAGGATTTGGATTTATATTACTTGGATCTATTGAACCACAGGGAGATTTCCAATGAGGTAGGCTATACCTTCCAGGTAATACATGAATCCCCACAACTGTTGGTTGTCAAAAATGGGGTAGTGGTAAGTCATGCTTCCCATGGCGCTATAAATGAGATGGATTTGAATAGATTTGCCCAATGATGATGAGATGGTGAAGATCGCATTGAAATAGAACAGATAATAAAAACTCCCGAAGCAATTCGGGAGTTTTTGTTTTAATTGTCGAACGAGTACGAATTCAGTATGTCTTTTAATTTGAGTTTCAAATCTTCACCCGTATCAAAGACCATTTGTTCGTTGGAGGGAAATGGTACCCTTCTACTTTTTAGGACTTCCAAGTCTTCCGTGGTCAATGCCCTTTCGTCACCTGAGAAGGTGGAGAAGTTATTTGCGAAAATGAACTCGCTATCTATTGGAAAGCTTTCCAAGACCTGATTGGTGTTTAAATTGCTATAGACCACTTTGGCTATTACTTGTGTAGACTTTTCTTGATTGAATTCGAACAGGCGAGCCTTGGCAGTTATGATCTTATCTACCTTTATGTCGTTCCCCAAGCTGTCCTTTGTGACATTTCCATTTGCATCCAATAGGTATTCCCAACCATCTACGATGTCCTTTTTTCTCAACACCTGTGTCTCATGAATGCGCTCTGGAGAGATGTTGATGCGTTTTAGACGCAATTGCATTGCATAGTCATAAGGGATCTCCTTGATGGCATTGGAGTGATAGACCGTCCAAAAATTGTTTAGTCCGTAGGTATCGAAATTCAATAGGTCCTCTTCAAGACGTCTTGGAATTACTTGATTCGTTTCATTCTCTATGGACACGATCACATAGTCCGTACCTTGGTGGTGTGCAACATCGAAAAGCTGTCTAACATCCTTGTAGTTGGCATTGATGTTCTCTATGTAGCCAAGAATGTCATAGGCTTCCCTGTTGTCGAACTTGTTTCTACTGTTCATCAAAGCTACTGCAGTATTGTATTTATACTCGGATAGCTTTGTGCGATACTCGACGATGGAGTTGCTATAGTCATTGAACTTGAGTTTGACCTCCCTGTTGCCTATTCGCAATGGCAATACTGCTTTTATGGCATTTTGCCTAGCGTCTAGATCCCTGTAGATGTTGAAGATGTTTTGATACAATTCGGGATTGCCATCCTTTTTGAGGTGATTTATGCTATTGTGATTTTCTTCGACAACTTTGCGATATGCATCTTGTAACAAGAAGACATAGTCCTGTTTGCGCTTTTTGTCCTTGTTGTTTCTTAGTTTCCTCAATGCATTGGAAATCGCTTGATCATAATTGCCGGAATGCAGTTGTTTTTCTATTTGTTTCCTTCCAACACAAGATGCCAGTACCGCAAGGCTTAGGAAAATGAGTAGTGTTTTTTTCATTCGATTTGGTTTTGCTTACCGAATACATCCGGTAAAGGGATTGATATATTTTCTAAATATTTTCAATTATGATGCCAAAAATATAAAAAAAGAAACCCTTAGTCTTGCTAAGGGTTCAAATATTATGATATATAATGTGTTGCTTATTTCTTTTTGGGGCTGAAAACGGGAAGTAATTTAGTGGAAACCTCTCCAAAGCCTATCCGCGTACCGTCTTTTTCACAATACCCTCTCATTATCACGGTGTCGTTGTCATTGATGAATTTACGTTCGGAACCGTCTTTCATCTTAATCGGTTTTTCCCCTCTCCATGACAATTCCAGCATTGAACCATAGGAATCGGGTGTTGGACCGGAAATGGTTCCACTACCCATCATGTCACCTGAATTTACAGGACATCCGTTTACGGTATGGTGAGCCAATTGTTGTGCCATGCTCCAATACATGTGTTTGAAGTTGGAACGACTTACCACGGTCTCTTTTGCCTTTTCAGGGTGTATGGCCACCTCGAGATTGATGTCAAAGGCTTTTTTTCCTTTTTGTTGAAGGTAGTCCAATTGTTTCTTCAAGGGCTTCGGGCTAGCTACCCTATATGGTTCCAAGGCATCAAGGGTAACAATCCAAGGCGATATGGAAGAGGCGAAGTTCTTGGCAAGGAAAGGTCCTAGAGGGACGTATTCCCATTTTTGTATGTCTCTGGCACTCCAATCGTTGAATAAGACCAAACCGAAGATGTATTCTTCTGCTTCTTCAATGGGTATTGGTTCTCCCAAATCGTTGGCTGCCGTGGTGATGAATGCCATTTCCAATTCGAAATCCACCAATTTGGATGGTCCAAAAACCGGTTCCGAAGCACCAGCTGGCAATGTTTGCCCTTGTGGTCTATGTACGGGAATCCCCGATGGAATTATGGATGAGCTTCTTCCGTGGTAACCAACAGGAATATGCAACCAGTTTGGTAACAATGCATTGTCTGGATCCCTAAACATCGTACCTACGTTGGTAGCGTGTTCTATGCTGGAGTAGAAATCCGTGTAATCCCCAATTTCCACTGGCAATTGCATTTCAATTTCATCCAAACGAAACAAGACTACTTCCTTGTTCTTTTTATTGTCTTTCAAGATGGAATTGTCAGCATCGAAGATCTCTGCAATCCTATTTCTGACCAAACGCCAAGTCTTTCTCCCATCAGCGATGAAATCATTTAACGTGTCTTGTAGAAAGATGTCATCCGTCAATGGGATGCCATCAAAGTAACCCAATTGATGCAAGGCACCTAAGTCTATCGCAGTATCTCCGATTCTTGTACCTATCGTGATAATGTCATCACGTGTTAAAAACACTCCAAATGGAATGTTTTGAATTGGAAAATCTGAATTTTTATCGACGTGTAACCACGACTTTCTATCTGGATTGTTAGCAGTTATGGGCATAACAGTTATATTTATTAAATGATTAATTATTCTATTCAAACCTACATATTTTTTTTATTTAAATTGAATAAAAAGAACAAAAAATAGAGGCTTTCTAAGGATTTAACAAAAAGTGATAATAATAGTGGGAAATATGTCATTTCAATGAATAATAAAACTAATCTATTTCTTATTTTTGGAGCTTATTTATAATCATAATTAAAATTTATGCAACGCGACGAACACATTTTTGAATTAATACAAGCTGAGAAAGAGCGTCAACTACATGGACTTGAGTTGATTGCTTCAGAAAACTTTGTGAGTGATCAAGTTATGGAAGCAGCAGGGTCTGTCTTGACTAATAAATATGCTGAAGGTTATCCAGGTAAACGTTATTACGGGGGCTGCGAAGTCGTAGATGAAGTAGAACAGCTTGCAATCGATAGGGCAAAGACTCTGTTTGGAGCAGAATATGCCAATGTACAACCACACTCGGGAAGTCAAGCCAATACGGCAGTTTATCATACTTGTCTAAAACCAGGAGATACCATTTTAGGGTTCGATCTATCACACGGAGGGCACCTAACGCACGGTTCCCCTGTAAACTTCTCAGGAAAACTATATAACCCTGTATTCTATGGAGTAGATGAAGAGACTGGAGTTTTAAATTACGACAAGATTCAAGAGATTGCCACGAAAGAACAACCCAAGTTGATCATAGCTGGAGCATCTGCCTATTCAAGAGATATAGATTTCAAACGATTCAGAGAGATTGCCGATAGTGTAAATGCCATTTTATTTGCAGACATATCACACCCGGCTGGTTTGATAGCAAAGGGTATTCTAAACGATCCGATACCTCATTGCCACATTGTGACGACGACGACCCACAAGACATTGAGAGGACCAAGAGGAGGATTGATACTAATGGGGAAAGATTTTGAAAACCCATTTGGATTGAAACTTAAGAGTGGGAAGACACGTATGATGTCCTCATTGTTGGATTCTGGCGTATTCCCTGGAAATCAAGGGGGACCTCTTGAGCACATCATTGCTGCAAAGGCAATTGCTTTTGGTGAAGCCTTGACAGATGAATTCATGGACTATATGTTGCAAGTAAAGAAAAATGCAGCGACAATGGCCAAAGGTTTTGTGGATAGAGGTTACAAGATCATATCTGGAGGGACGGACAACCACATGATGTTGATTGACTTGAGAAACAAGAACATTACAGGTAAGGATGCAGAGAAGGCATTGGTGAAAGCAGACATCACCGTGAACAAGAATATGGTGCCATTCGATGATAAATCGCCATTTGTGACTTCTGGAATTAGAATTGGAACATCTGCAATTACATCTCGTGGACTAAAAGAAAATGAAATGGAAGCTATAGTGGATTTAATAGATGAGGTTATCATGAACTACGAAGATGAAGATAAATTGGAAGCCATAGGAGGTAAGGTAAATGCAATGATGAGTGGCCTACCTTTGTTTACAATGTAGTAGTCATGTCAAAGACTTTTTTAAGGCTAGTTTCGCGGAACTAGCCTTTTTTGCTTTCTATCATTTTTTGGAAATCACTAACATCCCACCTTTTGCGTTACATCGCTTATTATTGCTCTGAAGGCGAAAGGAATATCCTATTAAATAATAATTTGATATTTTTGTTTAAAACGGAAAATATGCGAAAACAAATTACACTTCTATTTTTAGTTATTACCACATTTGGTTTTGCTCAATTGGCTTTTCAGGACAATGCAACAGTAAGAGGAGTGGGGTATTCGTATGGAGCATCTACTTATGGAGGAGGTGTTTCCTTTTGTGATTTCGACGGGGATGGCTGGGACGATTTGACTTATTCGACGACAGATGGAGAGAAGGTCTATTTCTATAAGAATTATGGAGGTACGTTTGCACAGGTGGATTTGGGAATAAATGACACTTATAGGGTAAAGCAAGTACTTTGGGTGGACTACGACAATGATGGGGACAAGGATTTCATGGCTACAAGCATTACTGGATTGAACAAATTCTACAGGAACAATGGAGACATGACCTTTTTTGACATTTCCGATACGATAGGTTTCTTTACCGATAATCTATACACCTATGGTGTCTCCTTTGGGGACATAGACAACGATGGGGATTTGGATGCCTTCATAGCCAATAGGGATGACCAGACATTTAATCAATACAGCTACTTGTATCGAAACGATGCAGGGACTTTTGTAGACATCAGTGCCTCTTCTGGAATATACCTAGGCAATCAGTTGTCTTTTTGCTCTGCCTTTTTTGACTATGACAACGATGGAGATCAAGATATCTATGTGGCCAATGACAAGCTGGCGAATATGAATAGATTGTATCAAAACGATGGCACAGGCAATTTTACGGATGTATCCGTTTCCAGCGGAACAGGCATAAACATAGATGCCATGTCGACTACGATTGGAGATTATAACAAAGATGGTTGGTTTGACATCTACGTTTCCAATACCACATCTGGTAACTACCTCCTCAAGAACAATGGAGATGGAACTTTTACCAATGAGGCATATTTGACAGGAACAGAAATGAATACCATTGCTTGGGGCTCGATATTCTTGGATGCTGACAACGACGCAGATCTGGACTTGTATGTGAGTAGCAACATGGATGGAACAGTGAATGGTCTCATAACAGCTGCCTTTTACGAAAACAATGGGAGTGATTATTTCACAATCCCTTCGGGGGCAGGATTTGATAACGACTCAAGGGAAAGCTATGCCGATGCGATGGGAGACTTCAACAATGATGGACTACCAGACATCATTGTGATGAACGATACCGAAAACAACTTCTTATGGGAGAACAAGACGAACAACTCCAACAACTATTTAAAAGTGAAATTGCAAGGAGTCCTAAACAATAGAGATGGCATTGGGTCTAGAATTGAAATATCCATTAATGGAGACAAGCAATACAGGTATACCTTATGTGGAGAAGGTTATTTGGGGCAAAACTCCAATACGGAGATGTTTGGTTTGGGTACAGCTACCACAGTAGACCATTTGAAGGTGACTTGGTTGAATGGAACAGAGGATGTTTTTACCAACGTCAGTGCCAATCAAACATTGAGTATCGTTGAAGGGAGCTCTTTGTCTGTGTATGAATTTGGACTATCGGATGTAAATGTTTTTCCCAACCCAACCGAAGGAGTCATTTCCGTTTCCAACTTGAAAGAAGATTTAAACGTAACCATCTACAATGTTCTAGGGAAGCAATTGGCCGTAAAGAACATTACAACCATAAAGAACAGGATAGACATCAGTAAACTCCCAAAGGGGATCTACTTGTTTACCTTTAAAAGCAAATCTGGGTTTAAAACAACTAAAAAAGTGATATTGAATTAATTTGAAGATTCAATGTCACTTTTCCAAAGGACCTTCCCATAACACTTGTTCTATCATCCATTTATCGCCTCTTTTCGAAAGTAGAATGTAATCGATGCCCCACCAGGCCGTTATCTTGGCAGAAGCTATGCTATTGCCAAGGTCCAATACCTCTATTTTTTTTGGAGTATCTTTCTTGGCAAAGTTCTTACTTTTCAAAACACGTTTGGCATAGGCAATGGCCTTGTCATAGGACATGTGGTCTTGTTGTTGGTATTCTCCTGTATTCTTGTCTTTCCAGAAGCCAAATTTATTGAGCGTGGGTTGCAAGCTGGCTTCTAATTTGTCAGTGTCACCTTCATAGAATCCTTCGATGTAATTTGAGCAAGCTTTTATTACCCCATCCTTAGCCGTTTCAGTTTGGGAATGGCTTAAATTAATGACGAGACAGGTCAAAACAATGGTCAATAATGATTTCATCGGGAATGGCTTTAATGTTAATCGATGAAAATTAAGACTTATTAGTGTAACTTGTTGTTAATTAGTTGTTAATCCTTGAGTAGCTGTCTTTGTTAGAAAGTAGTATGTTGGTAGGCTCCTATGTCCGGCTTCGGGGACGTTGGCCTATTGACTCCTAGTATGTCTGAAGGGATTTGACTTACAAAAGAAGGATCACCTTGTTCTTTGGCCGAGGAGGATTCCCCTATGATCAAATCGTTTTCACTGGAATCTCTGAAATTAGGATCACCATTGAAGATGTTTTCGAGATACAGATTTTCATTGTCAAAATCGTAATTGTCCCCGCTGAAATCGTTGTTGTTGTCTTGAAAACGAATCAAGCAATTGGTGAATTTGAAATTGAAGGAGAGAGGAGGAGTGGTATTGTCGTTGTCCTGAAGCTCGTCTACCAAGAATTCAGGATTGTCATTGCCATATATGATGCAATTGTTGAAATTTGCTTCAGTGAGATCTGTCAACAATGCTGTTCCGTTTCCATCAACGACAAAGTTATTTATCAATAGGGCAGGGAATTGCCTAAAGCTGTTGTTCCAATAGTTTGCGATGGTGGAATGCGTTACATTGTATTTCCCTCCCAAAGTAGCTGCAAAGGACACTTGACCAGAGTTGTTTATTACCAAGTTTTTAGCGTTTATGGATGTGTTTCTACCCAAGATGCCATAATTGCTGGAGTTGTAAATTTGAGTATTTGTAATGGTTAACTTGTCGGTCGCTGCATCTGCATTCGAGTCACTAAGTATTCCTACCGTACCATTTTTTATTGTTGCATGGCTTATGATGTTGTTTTCACTGTTTTCAAATAACCAGATGGTTCCCCATTGTCCAGGAATCTCGGCAAAACCAGGTTCTAGGCGATCACCTTCAAAAATGACTTCGTTTTCCAGTAGCTCTGGATCTGTACTTAATTCTCCATTGACTTGCAAAGAGGCTGCCTCAGAGACCAAAAGTCCGGAATTGGCATGGAAATGTACACGTGCGCCGGCATCTATGGTTAGCGTCTCTCCGCCAGGTACGGCTGCATAGCCATATATGACATAGGGAACTTCGTTGGTAAAGGTCAATTCTTCAGGTAAAAGCTCACGGCCCTGTATCTCGGTTTCTATTTGCTCTCCATTGACGGTCAATGTCAATGTTTCTATTATTCCTGTAGTATTGTCACGGTCTGGATAAATGAAAATGGCATTTTTTACCAAAGTAACCAAATCCACTTCTTGGAGGTTGACTCCAGAATCAAATTCAATCTTGTCAGTATATAGAAATTGATCTTCCAATGTCGTTTCGTTTTCAATGTCTATTGTTGTCTCGACAAATACGAACAAGCTGTCCTTTGCCAAAATTTCTACATTAGTAAACAACTTACCAGCATTTCCATCTATGTTCAGTCTGTAATTTGAAGCTTCTCCGCGACTTAATCCCACGGATGGAATGGTAATGTCTTCGTCACTACGATTATATACCTTTAAGTTGTACGTGCTAGATCCAATATTCGTAAAGACGGTATCCAGGTAAACGGTGTCTTTTGAGAATTCCAAATCACCAGTGCTTGGGGAAAATTCGAAATCTTTTCTACAAGAACTCCAAAGCAAAAGAAAACCAAAACAAATAATAAAGTATAACGTACGTTTCATATGATAGATAATATTGCGTTTTATGCCTTATTTCCAATTATCGAAAAAATATTAGACATTCGCTTTCAAACGATAAAAATATAACTTTTGAAATTATGTTTTAGTATGGATTGTCATATTAATTTTCTGAAAATCTCAATTTGACTTTTCCTTTTTGTAATTCTCGATGAGTAGGAGGAATTCTTTGCTGTATGTGAATAGTTTGTCCAATAGAAGGACTTGATTGTCCTTGGATAGGAGTTTGCTATCTATTTGTTTGACCTCACAGTATTCGAAAAAGAGATATTTATGTTCTTCTTCGATTTTAAAATCATTGATGAGAAGTTTTGTGTTGAAGAATGCATTGTTGTCAAATAGTACAATCAAATCCCCATAGGAGGCCTTCTTTATGATATAGTCATTCTTCTTCTTGTTCTTGAAAAGCTTTCCGATAAGACCAATGATCTGTATGATGTCCAAGTTCCCACTAGGAGGTTTGTTGTATAGGTGTGGATTGTTTTTAATGTCATTTTTTATTTGCTCCCCTAAATTGGCTTGGTACTTCACAATTTCAAATCCTTTTTCTTTGGGTGTGCTTTTCAAGGTGATTTCATCCAATGCATTGGTAAGTTCCTTCAACTCTATCACTATGGAGTCGTCAAGATGGTTTTCTGTGATCACAAGGTTTTGCTCCTTGTAGAAGAGTGAACTGAAAGTCAAGGAATCCCCTACTTCTGCAATTATTGAAAAAAAGCCTTCGTCATCCGAATAGGTGGCATGTTTTTTTGAAATATTGGATATCTTGATGTTTTTCACCTTTGTTTTGGCATCATATATTCTACCATTTATGGTTTGTGCAGATGTTGCAATTGTGTAAGTGAGCAATAAAAAAAGGAGGGGTAGTGTTTTTTCCACAGGCTGCATTTGGTTTGGTGAATTCCAAATGTAATGGATTACATAGTTTGAAAACACATCAATTAAGAGACTTTAACAGTTGTTTTAAAGCATTCTTAACAGATCAAGCCTCATTTTTAAATGGTCGTTTTTGCCTTCTAAAAATGTTTGTCATTCCATAATGTAGTTTACTTATTCTCGTACGTTCTATTTTCCCGTTTCTTCTGGCTTTTTGAGTTTCGTCTTTTCTTGTTCTTTTTTAGTTTGGTAGCAATTGTAGGGGATTCTTCTAAGCTAGATTTGGTTATTCTACGTCTTATAATACCACAAATAGGCATTCTTGCATTGTAAACAAGATCTACAGTGCTAATGCCGTTGTTTAGTATATGACTTCCATACAAGGTCTTGTTATGGATTAGGTGTATGGCTTTTCTCATGGCATCAAGAACCGAAAGAAAGACATCTCATAAAACCAGCAATAAGTAAAGTATGCCTATTTGCTAGAAAAGGTTACTTTTCAATTATCTTAACTTCGAACAACTTGTCCCAACGTTTCCCTGTAACAAAGATGGTTTGTGTATCTGGGTTGTAGGCAATGCCATTCAAAACATCCAAATTGTCATGTTGAGTTACCTTGTCTCTTAAAGGAGAGAAATCAATGACAGCTTCGGTAGCTCCATTTTTTGGGTTGATGATGACCACTCCATTTTTTTGATAGATGTTGGCATAGATTTTTCCATTTATCCATTCCAATTCGTTCAATTGTCCTATTTTACCTTTGTTGGTAAAAACTTGTATGTTGTCCTCTTCGACTAGGGTTTCAGGGTTCAAGGTCCATATTTTTTCGGTACCATCACTTTTATAAAGCACTTTTTTGTCATTGCAAATACCCCAACCTTCTTTGCTTTGCCCGTATCTAAAACTACTTGTACGTTCAAAGGTGTCTGCATTGTACACGAAGCCTTTACCTTTTTTCCATGTCAATTGATAGATGTTACCGTTTAAAACAGTCAAACCTTCACCAAAGTACTCTTTGGCCAAATCCACATTCTTCAGGACTTCTGCATCCTTGTAGTTAACCTTTCTAAGTTTGGACTCGCCATATTGACCCGTGCTTTCGTAGAGTTCTCCATTGTGAAACTCCAAACCTTGCGTATAGGATTTGATGTCATGTGGGTAGGTGTTGACAATTTCATAGGTAAACACTTTGGGCTGGATGTTGTTTAGTATGGAAATGTTTTGAGTAGTTGTTTCCGTCTCACCGTCATATTGTACTTTGGCTTCAATTGTATGAGTTCCCAACTTAAAATCTCTCAAATTGGTTTCTTTGTCTATAGTTTGCCCATTCAAAGAGTAGGAAATCGATGTTACTTCAAGTTTCTTAGGGTTTTTCAATGATAGTTTCAAGGTCTCATTTATGGAAATGGAGCTGTTTGTCGCATTGGTTTCAATGGAAAAGTTATTTTTTTTCTTGCCAGAGTTGCTACCACATCCGATAACCAATGAGCCTAAAAATATGATTGTAAGTGCTTTAAACGTTTTCATTTTTATCTTATAATTTGAAGCAAGATATTTATTAAAATTCGGTTTAAAAAATCATTGTGATAAAATTAAAAGATTGTATCTTTGCAGCGGCAAGTCCTACACAACCAGCTCCTGTTGAATCCTCCAGGTCGGGAACGAAGCAAAGGTATATGGTCGTAGCGGTGTGATGTAGGTAGCTTGCCTTTTTTTATGCACTAAATTCAGATTTTTTTTAAATTGAAATCTGTCAAAAAATAAATAAGGGATTTGTTGGCTGGACAGCTAACAAATCTTTTTCGTTTTATGCCTTTTTAAACAAATTCATTGTTAATTTTACACTTTAAATTATTCATTGTCTAAAATAATATGTCTAAAGTTGTATTGATTACTGGGGGGTCTTCTGGAATAGGGAAGTCCATAGGGGAGTTTTTAACCACCAAAGGGTTTAAAGTGTACGGAACAAGTCGTAATCCGGAACGATATGAAGATAGTGTGTTTCCCATAATAGCCTTGGATGTCAAAGATGTAAAATCCATTAACGAAGCAGTGAAAAAGGTAATTGACACAGAAGGTAAGTTGGATGTCTTGATAAACAATGCAGGTGTTGGCATTACTGGCCCCATAGAAGAGACTCCGGAAGAACAGATACAACATAATTTCGATACCAATTTTTTCGGCCCCATCAATGTCATAAAAGCGGTTTTGCCGCAAATGCGAAGACAAAATGGAGGTTTGATTGTAAACATAACTTCAATTGCTGGTTATATGGGGTTGCCATATAGAGGTATTTATAGTGCTAGCAAGGGGGCTTTGGAGTTGATAACGGAGGCTTTTAGGATGGAAATCAAGGACTTCAACATTAAAATGACCAATATTGCACCTGGAGATTTTGCGACGAACATAGCGGCTGGTCGTTTTCATTCACCAGTAAGGAAGGATTCTCCATATGCAAAACCATATGGTAGTGTTTTAAAGGACATAGACGAGCATGTGGACGGAGGGAGTGATCCCATAGAAATGGCAAGAATGGTCTTGAAGGTGATAAATACGAAAAATCCAAAAATTCATTATAAGGTTGGGGCTTTCATGCAAAAATTTTCAATTGTCCTAAAGTTCTTATTGCCAGACAAGGTGTATGAGAAGATGTTATTGAATCATTATAAACTTTAGCACATCTGGTATGTTTTTTGATAATGATCGTTTTAAAATAATCAATGATGAAACGGCTATTGTCTCTGCTATTTTGTATTGCTCTTGTAAGTTGTGAAGATATCTTGGAATGTATTATTGACCGAAGGCCGGAATTGCCAGATAAATATTTTGAAGTAGGACTTTTTTAATTACAATTTTGAAATTGAAGGAGAGTTGCCAGATGGTTTGTATATGAATGTAAACCATGGAACACACACTATTATTTGAAGGTGTCCCACAAAGCCGTGGGAGATATGAATTTACCGTATTTCTATATGTAGATCCACCTATGACTTATATTGAAGAAACTGGACAAGATGAAGATGGTATGTGTTCGCAATCTACATCTAAAAGCTATGTCATTGTCATTCATTAAATAGAACTTTCATTGTTAATATTATTTTATATCATTTTCTATTGAAGATAAACAGAAGTTGTAACTTCGCTTCATCAAAATAACACAACTTAAAAATAATTTATAGATGAAATTTTTTATTGATACAGCGAATTTAGCTCAAATTAAAGAAGCACAGGATTTAGGTATCTTGGATGGGGTTACCACTAATCCTTCATTGATGGCAAAGGAAGGTATTACGGGACATGATAACATTTTAAAGCATTATGTGGACATTTGCAACATTGTGGATGGAGATGTCAGTGCAGAGGTCATTGCCACGGATTATGAAGGAATGGTAAGGGAAGGTGAAGCATTAGCAGAATTGCATGAACAAATCGTAGTGAAATTGCCAATGATCAAAGATGGTGTGAAAGCGTGCAAGTACTTTAGTGATAAAGGAATCAAAACGAACGTGACCTTGGTGTTCTCTCCTGGGCAGGCTTTGCTGGCAGCCAAAGCAGGGGCGACATATGTATCTCCCTTCATTGGTCGTTTGGATGATATTTCTACGGATGGCTTGAATCTAATAGCAGAGATAAGACACATCTATGACAACTATGCATTCGAAACTCAAATCTTGGCTGCATCCGTACGTCATACTATGCACGTCATAGACTGTGCTAAATTAGGAGCAGATGTCATGACTGGTCCTTTAAGTTCCATTGAAGGTTTGTTGAAGCACCCATTGACAGACATAGGTCTAGCCAAGTTTTTGGCTGACTATGAAAAAGGAAACTAAATATCTTTTTTTATACAATAAAAAGACCCATCCTATGGATGGGTCTTTTTCTATATTCTTAAGTCTATGACTTATTTTAAACTACCGACCATGTCTTCTGGTTTCACCCATTCGTCATAGTCCTCTGCAGTAACGTAACCTAAATTAATGGCTTCGGTTTTTAAAGTCGTACCATTTTTATGTGCTGTATTGGCTATTTCTGCCGCCTTGTAATACCCAATCTTTGTATTTAGTGCAGTTACCAACATCAAGGAGTTGTTCAGCAATTCTTTGATCACTCCGTGATTGGGTTCTATTCCAGATGCACAATTTACATCGAAACTTCTACATGCATCACCAATGAGTTGTGCAGATTGCAATATGTTGGCAGCCATCATTGGTTTAAATACGTTCAGTTCATAATGTCCTTGCGTACCACCAATCGTTACGGCTACATCGTTCCCCATGACTTGGGCACAAACCATCGTCAAGGCTTCACATTGGGTAGGGTTTACTTTTCCAGGCATGATGGAGCTGCCTGGTTCGTTGGCAGGAATTACGATTTCTCCAATGCCAGAACGTGGCCCAGAAGCCATCATTCTTATGTCATTTGCTATTTTATTCAAGGAAACAGCCAACTGTTTCAAGGCTCCATGTGTTTCGACAATGGCATCGTGAGCAGCCAAAGCTTCAAACTTATTTGGAGCTGTGATAAAAGGAAGTCCGGTGAATTCTGCAATAAATTCAGCTACCCGTTTGGAGTATCCTTTAGGTGTATTTAAACCAGTTCCAACTGCAGTTCCTCCCAAGGCGACTTCACTTAAATGAGGTAGAGTGTTTTCCAAGGCTTTGAGTCCATGGTCCAATTGCGATACGTAACCAGAGAATTCTTGCCCCAGAGTGAGGGGAGTGGCATCCATTAGGTGCGTACGTCCAATTTTTACGACATTCTTGAATTCGTCTGATTTGTTTTTTATGGTGTCTCTCAATTGCTTGACCCCTGGAATGGTATTTTCTACTATCTTCTTATACGCAGCTATGTGCATTCCTGTAGGGAACGTATCATTTGAAGATTGAGATTTGTTGACGTCATCATTGGGTTGAATGGTTTTATCACCTTCACCTATTTTATGACCAGCTATTTGATGAGCTCTATTGGCTATCACTTCATTGACGTTCATGTTGCTTTGCGTACCCGAACCGGTTTGCCATATAACCAAAGGAAATTGGTCATCGTGCTTTCCTTCAAGGATTTCTTCACAAACTTGTGCAATTAAGTCTCTTTTTTCTATAGGTAAAACGCCTAATTCACAATTGGTAAATGCGGCTGCTTTTTTCAAAAAGGCAAATCCATATACCACTTCTAATGGCATAGAAGCCACAGCACCAATTTTAAAGTTGTTGCGAGAACGCTCTGTTTGCGCTCCCCATAGCTTATCAGCTGGGACTTTAACTTCTCCCATTGTGTCTTTTTCTATTCTATAATCCATTTCGTATTGATTAATTAAGGCTGCAAATTTACAATATTTTGAGGTATTTGAGAATGTGTTGTAATTGTTTTTATATTGAAAGTTATTGTTTTCAACTAAATTGAAATATGTGATGATATCGAAATAGCACTTGAAAAAGGTATCACAATGACTTATGGTCATGAGATGATTAATTTGAGAAAGGAAAGTTGTTGAAATTAAATCCAAATGTATGCTCATAATGATATTGTTGTCAAAGATTTAGAAGTAAAACTAAATACTCTTGATAACCCTGTTAATAATTATTGAGATTGTATTGTATAAAAAAAGAGTTTAACCTATCTTTGCATAAGATTTAAAACAAGACACATCAATTATGTTCGAATTTGACCAATATTTAGGCTTTTTAGCATTCTTAACTATTTTAACCATAGGATTTTGGTTAATGATTTTTTTATTAACGTTTGTCATTCCTTATTGGATTGGAGGTTCATTGATAGAGCGTCTTAAAGAAATAAGAGAAGAGAAGAAAGCAAAACGTGATGCTTAATTAGCATTGCTTTACAATATATATAAAGAGACACTGATACAGTGTCTTTTTTTATGCTTTAAAAAGTCAAAAAAAAGTTTGGCATAGTTGTTGGCTAAGTAGTAAATGAATGGACGGTTTTTTTTGAACCTGGCTCACTTTAATTTTCTCTTGATCATTATAAAGAGAAAAGTATAAAAATCACTTCATTAATATAGTAGCTAAATATTTTGAAGATAGCTGGAGCCTAAATTGGATTAATTAAAAAATTTGACATCCATCTGAATCATATGAAAATATGGATGTCAATTAATTTTATTGGAAGAAGTTTGAATAATAGTAAATTTTCAATGGAAAAAAACATCATGGGAATAGTGCTTTTTTAGTAAAAATAAAGACGAAATGCATTTTTTATCGACGAAAGGTTGTTTTTAAACTTTTTTTAATTAAATTGCTCAAGGTTTGAAAAATAAATAAATAAATTGCGCAAAATTGAAACCGACATTCAAAAAATAACAGGAATAAAGTTGTATGTATTAATTAATTGTATAGTTTTGTCCCTTAAATATTAATTTAAATTATAAGAATATGAATAAGAAATTTATTCTTTTAAGTGTAGTATTTTTACTTGTGGTGGGAGCTGGTTTTGCTCAATCCAAACCACAACAAACGATGATCAATGGAAAAGTTTCTCTAGGAAAATATCACGAGCGTGAAGAATTGGATAGAATGCAAAAAGGACCTTTGTTGAAATTGTATGTTGAGCGTATAGAGATAATTATAAAGATATTGCCGAATATTGCATTTGCAACCAAACCAGGTGTAACTATGGCTTCATTGGGAATTCCAGAAACTAAGGAACACTTGAAGGCATTGAAGGCCCAAAAAGAGGCAACATCAACGTATTTTGATAGCACATTGGAATTTCAGCAGAAAATTTTACCTTACTCAGATAAATCCAATTTGGTGTCAGCCATTTTATTTTACGAAGAGACCTTGAAATCATTGCATACATACAATGAGTTCAATTAACATAAATAAGCCTTTATATAGGTTTATTAAGATGTAATTTATGACTATTATTAAATCCTAGATGAAATGTCTGGGGTTTTTTATAGACAAAAGGAATAATTTATAAGGAATAAGACCTTTTGAAATTTAAGAATGAGCATGATTCAATTTTATCATATTTCATTCTGAGAAAACAAATGAAAAATTGATGCAAAAGTTTAAAAAAGATTGATTTTTTGCTTGCGATATTCAAAAAAATATTATTTGGATGCGTAAATAACAATGCAAAGTGAAGAATTTTTTTACTTTTTAACCTTGTTTTGTAAGAAAATCCATGTTAATTTGTGTTAAATTGTATCTTTAATCGACTTTGTTTGCATTTCATGGATTTTTATCCTAAGTTTGATTTAAAATAATAAAACCCTCTAATTTGCATAATTGATGAAAAACTTAACACAAATCATATGTCTGTTTCTTTTTGTGATTAGCAATGTAAGTGCTCAACAAGAAAAAGGAATAATAGGAGCTAACAATTGGCTCAACGGTTGGACTGAATTCAAACCTAGCAAAGTTGATTATGGTGAACCTACTCAAATACTAAGTGGTAACATTTCTAAGGACACTAAACTGTACAAAAGAGAAACCTACCTACTATTAGGTAGCGTTTTCGTAACAGATAGTACAACACTTACCATCGAGCCAGGAGCTGTCATAATCGGAGATTACAAAACAAATGGATCTCTTACCATAGCCAATGGGTCTACCATAATCGCAGACGGGCTGGAAACAGACCCTATAGTCTTTACATCCAATAGGAGTGTTAAGAAGGCAGGTGACTGGGGAGGATTGTTCATCCTAGGAGATGCTCCAATCAACAAATATGGAAATAAGTCATCAGTAGATTTAAATCTTCGTCCAACATCGTATGATCATGTTAGTTATGGTGGAGACAACATTGAAAGTAATTCAGGGATTTTGAGGTACGTCAGAATAGAATATGCAGGAAAGAGAACCAAGGGGAAAGGTTACTTTAGCGGCCTTACTTTGGCTGGAGTAGGTAACAAGACTATCGTAGAAGACATTATGGTAAGCTTTTCTCAAGGTGATTCCTATGAGTTAATTGGAGGAGATGTTAATTTGAATAAGATGATTTCCTATAGAGCAAAGGGGAATGATTATTCTTTTACTTATGGTGCACAATGCTATATATACAACTCATTGGCTATTCGTTCTTCATTTGTATCCGGTGTAAACGGATCCAGATGTCTTGCTTTGGCTTCCTATAAAGAGAAGAATGAGGTGGACCTTACGAAGCCTGGTACTTACGTGAATGCTCAAAACTTAACCTTGATAAATGTAAGTAAGAATTTGGATTCAGAAATTAAAATGGGATTGGTGAAAGAAGCTATATTCGTGGATAATGATACTTCAATAGATATTAGCAAAAGTGTTATTTCAGGTTTCAACCCAGCTGTAGTGTTGGATGAAAAGATTAGAATAAACAATGAAAGCTTAGCGAAAATAAAATTTACTGAAATGTATTTCAATAATTGTAATGGAAACATCTTTAAAGAATACAACTCCAACAATGAAGATTTGGAGAATTGGTATGGTAACAGTGCCTTTTTCAACGTGTATTCCAAAAGTATAGACTCAGAAACATTTATTGACATAACAAATATAAAACGTCCAGATTACAGATTGCGAATTAATAAAATCATAGCATCGAGTAAAGATTAAGAGATAGACCCAATATCTGATTTTTAGTTATTTTGATGGGATGATGTAGAATTAATTGATTTTTTTTCTATAGGACTTCCTTGTTGCAAGGGTATGAGATCTTCTTTAAACATTTACTGCACGAGTTATTATGAATTAGGACATTGTCTTTGTTAAGATTATGGTGGAGAGGTTGATGGAGTTAATTATTTACTAAATAAAAGTGTATGCAGAAAATTACTATTTTAAAAAATCTTTTTTTCGGATTATTTTTTACTGTTCTTCTTAGTGGACAATTAAATGCTCAAATGGTCATTGGCCAACCAAATTTTGTTAATGATTGGACTATGGCTTGTGCAGGAGAGGATTTTAATTCCTATGGTGTGAGCTTTGTGTTTACTGAGTCTGCTGTAACGGCTGCTACAGTTTTTACATTGGAGTTGTCTGATGCAAATGGAGATTTTACAAGTGCTACGACTGTAGCTACGTCAGTTGCTGGTGCGATTACCGTATCTCCAGGTATTTTAAATTTTGAAGTACCAATTGCGACATCAGGAGAAGGATATAAAGTAAGGGTGAAAAGTGTTTCACCTGGTGGTACTAGTTCTAGTTCTATGGCTTTTCCAGCATACTATAAAATTCATGACAGCCCATTTTCCATCAATAGCTCAATTCCCACTGGAGCTTTTTGTATAGGTGGAAGTTACCTGCTTACCATAGATGAATCTGATGATTCACCTTTGCAATATCCAGAACTTACTTACAGATGGTATAAGCAAACTAGTCCAACCACATCTGATTTCGTTGCAGATGGAAACACTTTGTTGGTCAGTCAAGTAGGTACTTATTTTGTCGAAACCAATTACGGCAGTTGTAATTCCGATTCATTTTCGAATCGTGTCGAAATTACTCAAGTCAATGCAGGAACTGTTGCCACTGTATCTTCAAGTCTAGACAATCCTTTTTGTTCTACGGATGGAGCAACTACCTTGACAACGATATCAGGTGTTAGCTATCAGTGGTATAAAGATGGAGACCTAATAGATGGGGCAACGAATCAAACTTATGAAACTGATGAAACTGCAACCTTTTTGGTAGTGGTGGATCTAGGAGGGTGTGATGCAACTGGTTCCATCGATTTGGATAGTGGAAGCTTCTCAAGTAGTATAGATGCCTCGGATGTAAATACGATAGATATAGATTCTGGAGAGAGTTTGACAGTCACTGTGACTACAACGGCTACAAATCCAGAATACGTTTGGTCTTTGGAAGGAAATGTTATATCTGGTGCCAATGGAAACATTTATGAAGCGACAGAAGAGGGGAACTATGAAGTAACGGTTACGCAAACTGATGGTTGTGTTGTTTCCAGTTCACATCTTTTCGAAATAAAAGTACCTGTGAATCCTTTTCCAAATGTAGAGAACATTCCTAATTTGATCAGTCCAAATGGGGATGGCATAAACGATACTTGGATTATACCTACTGAATATGTTAGTGGAACTGATACCGAAGTGGTTGTGATGACCAATAGAGGAGAAGTAGTTTTAAAAACAAACGATTACCAAAACAACTGGCCAGAAGACGAATTGAATTTAACAAGCATAAACCTTGTTTATTATTATATGATAACAGCTCCCAATCAAGAACCCCAAAAAGGTTCGATAACTATAGTTAAATAGTATGAAAGTATTGTTGACTATATTCTTATTGTTTTGTTCAACCCAACTGCTCTATTCTCAAGAAGAAGATGGAGTGGTTTCACTTGATTTGCCTATAAGGAACTCATTGAAGTTCAACAGAAGCATAATCAATCCCACCTTTAGTTTTGTTAGGGAACAGAATAAATATGTTAGCATATATAACAAAAGGGAATGGGGCCAATTTGAAAATGCACCATTGACATATATGGTAAGCTATTCTGGAAGGTTTAGGGAAAACATAGGTATTGGTGTTAGTGCTTTTCAGCAAAATTATGGAGTGTTGACAACCTTTGGGGGAATTTTGAATTTTGCTTACAACATCCAGATGGATAGAGATAGCAATTTGACTTTTGGTTTGAATTTAGGATTTCACAAAAGTGGACTCAATAGTGGGAAGGTGATAACAAACGATCCGGACCCATCATTGGAAAACATTCCTTCAAACTTTTTATTGACAGCCAACCCAGGGATAAACTATGGTACGGCTTTTGTCGATTTTGGACTGTCTTTGAAAAACCTTGTTCAATACAATCTCAACACGTCAGAACTCATTGAAGAAGATCCCGAACAAAGTATACAAGCTCATATTCTGTATACTGGTTATATGGATGCTGGTGGTTTTTTCTATGAGAGTAAGTTTTCAGGTTTATTAAGAGCTGAATTTAAAAATGAAGCTACTGTTTTTTCAGGAGCAGCAATGTTGACTGTTCCCAAAGGTATTTGGGCACAAATAGGATATAACACCCTTTATGGACCATCCGTCGGATTAGGTTTGAACATATCATCCCAAATTGCAGTAGAGTACAATTATGAAAAAGCAATTGGGGACTTGTCCAATTTTGGACCTTCACATGACATAACATTGGCTTATAGATTCAAAAATAGAAACAATTACTACTATAGTGGAAATGATGAGGAATCTGCATCTATCATTCCTCGTCCTAGAAAAGTAAAGCGCCCTGCAACAAAACCAGCATTGAATGCTAATGCTAGAGCAGAATTGGCAGCAAAGAAAGCTAAGGAAGAGGCTGATAAGCAAGCAGCGGCAGACGCGGCAGCGGAAGCACAGAGATTGGCGGACGAGAAGGCAGCGGCAGACGCGGCAGCGGAAGCACA
>CANMCF010000032.1 GCA_947496215.1 uncultured Bizionia sp. | reverse complement strand
TGGGGAGATGTCATTTGAGTAACCCATGCTCCTCCATTTACAGAATACTGAAAGCCCAATGCCGGATCGAAATTTTGTGCGGCAATCGTGATCGTTCCATCTGTCAAACCTAGACAGGTAACATCCGTAGCTCCAGTAACATCGGCCGCAAAGGCATTTCCTGCAGGTATCACAAAAGGGAAGTCCACTGTAGTCGTACAAGCCACAGGAAGTTGATATACCCTGATGTCATCTATTGCAACGTCATTACCACTTGTTTGTTGTACGTTGGACCTGACGATGAATTTCAAACTGGTATTCGCACCAGGATCCAAAGTTGTAGGAGTCGTAGGATATTGTATCCAGTTTTCTGTCTTTGGGATGTCACCTGTATTGTACCAAGAAATTTCCGTCCCCGCTGCATCAACCAAGGCAACTCTTAAATTTGGATCGAATTGGGTATTGCCCGTCACCAATAAATTCATTGCAAAAAACTCAACGTTGATAGGTTGATTCGGTATGATGTCGTTTATCTGTTTTTCGTACAAGACTTCAGTTTGAGGAATCGTAGCTCCAATGTTGACTACCAGATACCTTCCATCTGGGGTTGGAGGAGTTGTTGCTGGTGTATGATCCGTTGGGTTGACCCAGGCTCCAAATGGATTGACTATGTTGGATGTGACGGAATAATCCCCATCATTGATCGCTGGACTACCGTTGCATTGCGTTGCCACAACCTGTCTCTCAAAGCAGTAGTAGGTCGCATTTATTCCAGGTGAAGTGGTATCTTCCCCATAGCCAAAAGTCTCATACAACAGATTGCTATAGGTAGGTGGAGTCAACAAAGTATACTCCACCGTTATGGTATGGGACCCTACAGGCACATCCAAAAAGATGTTGGGATCCGCTGTATTGGGATTCGGCACACCATTTAACAAATACTCATAACTATAAGAATTTCCACCTGTATTGGTAACCGTAACCGTAGCATTGGCAGAACCATCACAATTGTAGATGGGCTCATCCAACTCTATGGTAGGTTCAAGTGGTTCTGGATCCAATATAACATCGGTCATGGCATAGATACACCCATTGGCATCTCTAATGTACACTGTATATGTCCCAGGAAGCACATAGGCTTCGTTGTTGGTTGTCCAAGTCGCTTGATTGTCAAAACTGTATTCGTAAAGGTTTGGAGCTGGGAATGGTGTCCCACCTTGAGGGTTCGTTATGCGTATCAAACCTTCTCCAGCCGGTCCACAACCTGCCAGTTCCGATACTCCTGCCGAAGCCGTCAACGCTTCGTCTGGCTGCGCTATGGTAACAGTCTCTGCCGTTGTAAGACATTCCGATCCTGCCAAGGTATATCTTATGATCACCTCGTAGTCACCTGCAGGAAGGTTGGAGAATGTTGCGCTTGACATGAAAGTCACCCCATTGTCAATGCTATATTCCAAGGTGTAACCATTGGCATTGGTAACATTGATTTGAATCTCTCCCGTATCTTCATTGTAACACAACACGTCCGTATGGCTGATCGTGTAGACTGGAGCAGGATTGTCCTCTATCGTTATAGTGGTATCCGCAGAACAGTTGTTGAAATCGAAGACGGTGATGTCATATGTGCCAGGTGTTGTAACAACGATTTCCGGGTGTGTTTGAAAAACCGTCGTGCTATTTATAAAATAAAGATATGGAGGAGTTCCTCCTAGGGGATATATCGTGATCTCCCCTTCAGTACAGGTCAATGGAACCGTGATTGCAGCTGTTGCAGTCAATAAAGGAAGCTCTATGATGGTTATTTCTTCACTATATGTACAGCCATCTTCTGTTTCTACAGTTGCGGTGTATGTCCCAGGGTTCAAGTTTGCAAAAGTATAGTCATTAGCCAAAATGGGGCCAACACTATTTACTAATGTCGTGCCTTGGTATATGCTGAAAAAATACTGAGGAAGCGCATCATTTGCAGCTAGCATTATGCTTCCCATACCTCCATTGCAAACCGGTTGCGTAACAGAGGTGGACACCGTAAAATCCCTTTCTCTGATTTGAATGTCTGGTATTGTAAAGACACAAGGGTTCGTTGGGGCTCCGGTTTGTATGATGTAAACGGTATAAAAACCAGGAGTGTCTATGGGAAAAACGTTGCTCGTCTGGTAGTTTGTCCCGTCGATGCTATACTCATAGCCATTGGGAACACCTCCAACCGTTATTTGACCAAGAGTATCACAAATGATGTCCTGACCTATGGCAGTTGGATCCAATAAGTTTTGATATACATTGAAGTAAAAGACGCTAAAACACCCCCCAATATAGTTTATGGTCAATTTGAATTGTCCAGCTGTATTTGCCGTGTAATTTGGCCCTGTGCCTACTTGATTCCATGTGCAAGAGTCATTTTCGTTGGCACAATCCGTATTGGAAACTGGGGGGCAGCTGGTTTCATTCAATTGCTCCCAAATGATAGAAGCCGCATCACTAATTCCTGTGTTGATTATTCTTTCATCATTAGCTCCACATAAGAATATGTTTGGTAGTTCTTTACCATCATTTGGGCAAATTGCAACTTCATCTGCATAGGGAATTACAGGATTGGTATTAGTGTTTCCATATAGAACAACTGTAATTTCTTCAACAATGGATATACAGTTTGATGGCGCTGTGTTTTGGACATAATAGATGCCTGTTTGAGTGGCTGTATAAGTTTGATTGGTTCCGATCACTGGAGTTCCCGTCGGGCTGGTCGACCATGAATAACCATCATATCCATCGGAAGCTGTCAAATCCACACTTGCACCACAAAGTATTTCTGTACGTTGAAAACTACAATTTGAGATGTCTACTAAAAAGTTGGTGGGACTAGGAGAACCTAAGCACTCGGTAACGGAAAAACTACCTTCTTCTTCAATAACGGTATCGTTAATAACACCTTGATAAGTTGCAAAAGCTTGATTTAGAATTTCATTTGAGCAGGCTTGACTTAAATCATAACAATTAGGAACTACTTGTACTGCCAAGCGTATAACGAAATTAGGATCATTGATTTCGACAGAACCATCAGGAATGTCAAATATAAGAGTTCTCGTTATGGGGTCATAAGATTGTAATGTTGCTCCCCCGGCATTGCTTAAGTCAATGTCTGTTAAAGGATCAAAAATAATATTATCAGGAAGGATGTCTTTTATTGTGAACTGTGTAACGTTATCGTTTCCAACGCTTTGATATGTTATCTCATAGAATAGATTCTGTCCCAACACAACATCCGTACCATTAATGTCATTGCCATCTACATCTGTTACAATTTTCGTAAGGTCTATTTCTGGTGTAATGATGTCTACGGCGAAGGCACTAAAGAAAATGAACAATGGGTCTGCTTGCCCTGGAGCCACTTGTATTGCGAAATCTGCAGAAAATTCATTGTTGCCAATGTATTCAGGCTCTGCATTTTGGATTTCCAAAAAGCCAGTATCGTAACCTAAAGTGTTTGTGCCAAAAGGAGTTCTAGGATATGAAACTCCATTGATGTTTTCAATGACAGAACCAAAAAACTTATTGGCAGGTCTTAATGGAGTCGTGACTTCTTTTCCATTTATTTCTAATTTCGTAGCTCTTCTTGTTTTGTCTCCATCTAAAGTCGCATATGCGAACTGTAAATCGATGTTTCCTGATTGTGGTGTTGCAAAACCAGAAACTGGTACTATTTCTGCATGCCCATCATAAACGTGGCTAAAGCCATCAAAAGTGGTAAAAGATTTTGTATCGAGATTTGGGTCTTCATAAATTACAAAAAGAGTCCAACCAGCTGTTAGCCCTGTAGAATTATTGAAACCTACACTTGAAGTTATATCTGCAACAGTATAAGCTCCTTCCAGATCAGGTAAACCTGACAATAATGTAGTAACATCGGCAAAGCAAGCATATGGTGTGTTTTCAGGCTCATTGGGTTCTGCAGCAATAGGATTAACAATGGCATCATGAATGATCTCACCAGTTATATCGTTATAAGTTGTACTTCCCGGTAATTTTAGTTTTACTTGATTAATATTTGTTCTATCTCCGCTTTGAAGCATGGCTCCCCAATACAAAGCAGCATATGCAACCCTATAACAAGTAGTTGGGCTACCATCTTCTTGTGGAGGGACTAAGAGATCTGCGCTACTCGAACTAAATGTTGAAGCATCACCGTCAATGTCAATGTATTGCATGGATATGTCCTGATTGTCTAGAGTGTCATCATTAAAATCAAGATTGTCTTGGCCAAGAATATTATTTCCAATAACAAGCATGCTGCCTTTTATTTCTATGTTTTCCCTTATGGTAAAAGGATCAAAGGTTTGAGCAATACTGTTAAAGCCTGTTAGTAAAAATAAAGCATACAGAGTTAATTTGGAGAAAGTAGGTTTCTTCATTTTTCAAGTGTATTATTCCTTTTTCGATGTGGGGCATTAAAAAAGGAGATTTGGGATGTAAAATAGTTATATATTCTGCAAAATAATCATTTTATTTATAGAATCATTAAATAGTTGATTAAATAGTTGGTATTTGTTAATGTTTTAATTCATAGGTGTTTATTTTGCATTAATCTACTCCTTATTGGATTTGTTTATGAGATTTTTGTGATATATTGATTGCGTCCCTTTTTAACTACATATCCACAATATAGTAGAAACATTGTATAAATATAGACCTTGATTTAAATGTAATGGGGTTGAGATCATGCAAGGAGGAAGTATATGTTTCGATGAAATAAATGAAGCAATCCGAATTTGTACAGAATGATTGCGCAATCTGGATTAATTCACACTTGGTTCTAACCTTTTTTAACATACGTGTTTTTACCCTAATCAATATAAAAGTAATTATACCCATAGGAGAATAATAGCCTTGTTGTAAGTTTACAAGTATTATTATTCATTAATTAAAACCCTAATAACCATGAGTACATCTGAGCAAGTGGATTTTGAAAGAACCATAGAAGATCTAAAGAAAACCTTAGATAATTCCATACCTAAATTAAATGAAATGGGAGTAACCATTACAGGTAAATCCATAGCAGAAGCAGGATTTACAGGTATGTCTACAAGAAGAGCGGCTAACCCAATAAGTGTAGAATCTCATTGGTGGGGAGTAAACTTTGTTTTAAACGAAAAGGTAACTCAAGATTTAATTTCTGGAACAGAAGGAACTGGAGTTGTAAGTGGCTTTGTGGCTGCAGCATTGGGAGCTGCCGGTGTAATTACAGGAGGGGCCGCCACTATAATAGGTGCGGGCATAGCCGCTATATTTGCGGTTAAGATTGCTCAAATGCGAATCGTTAACAATGGAAAAGGTGTTCATTTTCCTATAACATGGCTACAATGGGCTGCATTGGTCGCAGCATTACCTGGAGGACCTGCAGCAGTCTTGGCAGCTGGTGCAGTACTTTTACATCCAATACCAAATAGATAATCAATGTCAAAAGGTGAAATATTATATTTTTCTAAGTTTTAAATATAATAGAAAGCAGTGTAAAATATGTTTTTACACTGCTTTTGTCGTTTGCTATTTAGCCAATGGACTTATGATCTCTACATTTTGAAAGGTGATGGCGCCACGGATGATTCCGGAAATGACATCTTGCATGGCTTCGATGATTTGCATCTTCAATTCACTCTTATGATAAATGACACTAACTTCGCGAGCAGGAGAAGGAGAATTGAAGTAATGAATGTTGTCTTTTGTTTTCTCGTTTACGTCCAAAGTGTGCAAATAAGGCAACAAGGTCATTCCCAATCCTTCATTGGATAGTTTCATCAAGGTTTCGATGCTTCCACTTTCCAATTGAAAAGCATCGTCCGTATGGTCCTTGAATACCTTGCATAGGTTTATTACACCATCCCTGAAGCAATGTCCATCTTCAAGAAGTAGCATGTCTTCAATGTCCAAGTCGGAAACATCGATTTTTTTCTTGTCGGAAAGTCTATGGTTTTTAGGAATGTAAGCTACAAAGGGTTCAAAATACAAAACACGTTCTTTGATGTTTTCATTTTCCAAAGGTGTTGCAGCAATCGCTGCATCCAAATGTCCATCGTTTATTCTTGAAATGATCTCTTCCGTGGTCAACTCCTCGATTATGAGTTTTACCTTTGGATGTTTCTTTATAAAGGTCTTCAAGAACATTGGTAACAGAGTCGGCATGATCGTAGGAATGATGCCCAACTTGAATTCTCCTCCAATAAAACCTTTTTGTTGGTCTACTATGTCTTGTATTCTATTGGACTCATTAACTATGTTTCTTGCTTGGCTTACTATTTTTCTGCCAACTTCCGTTAGTTCAATGGGTTTTTTGCTCCTATCGAAGATTAAGATGTCCAATTGGTCTTCCAATTTTTGAATTTGCATGCTTAGAGTTGGCTGAGTTACAAAGCATTTTGAAGCAGCTTTGGTGAAATTTTGATGTTCAGCTACAGCTAAAACATAGGATAGTTGAGTAATGGTCATAATCTAATATAGTTTAAGACTATAAAAATATAAAAATCATCGATAAAAATTATAGCTTTTAAGGTGAAATTATAAATTAAATTTGCTCATCAATAAAAAAGAAATAAAACAATTGACTTATGAAATATAATAATTTGGGGTTAGAAAGAGAGATAACAAAGGAGTTGGCCAATGATTTAAACCATCTATTGGCCAGTTTTCAAAAATATTATCAAAATTTGAGAGGAATTCATTGGAATATCAAAGGAAGAAATTTTTTCGATTTACATGTTAAATTTGAAGAATTGTACACAGATGCGAACATGAAGGTGGACTTGTTGGCAGAACGTATTCTGACTTTGGGTGAAACACCATTGCATACTTTCGAAGATTACATAGTAGTGGGAAAAGTGCCTATTGGTAAAAATATTTCCGAAGATGACAAAGCTGTACGCTTGATTATCGATTCATTGACCGAACTATTGAAAATAGAAAGACAGATACTGGCAAAATCAGGAGATGCCAATGATGAAGGGACCAGTTCGATGATGAGTGATTTCATAACAGAACAGGAAAAAACGATTTGGATGATGAATGCTTGGTTGGGAGAGTCCATTTGAATACGGCATGCTATAATTCATAAAAAGCAAAAAACCTTCAGTAAATACATACTGAAGGTTTCAAATATTAAATGGGAGCAACACTTATCTTAGTTGCAATCTACGAAATCATCCGAAGTAAACCCTTCACATTCTGCTATGCAAGCATTAGGGAATGTTATGGTAAAAGGCTCTTCGTTTGGATTAGTTACTTCTACGCATACTTCTGGTCCATCAACACCACAATCATTACAATTGCCAAGATCTCCAAAACAATCTTCTAAGAGAGCTGAGAGTTCTTCTTCATTATTTATAGTTGCCGTGTCTCCATTTTCCATAGTAACGGAAATAGGATATACAAAGTTAAAAGAATTCATACTGTATACAGCTATATCGAATTCTTCTTGAGAATTTATGGTAATTGTTTCACCTTCGTCTGTGATGATGTCCAATGGGAAATCCAATGTAAAACAACCGTTAACGTCACAATTGCTGTCATCTTCACAATTTTCAACAAAATCATCTTCTGTAAAGCCATCGCATTCTGCAACGCATGCATTTGGATACGTTATTACAAAAGTGGTTCCATCAATGTCTTCTATTTCAACGCAAACAGGGTCGTAATCATCTGTACATTCACAAGGATCCACAACGTCAAAGTCACAACCTTCAAGCAATGCAACAAATTCTTCTTCGTTGTTTATGGTTTGAACTTCTATGGTCCCTGTCTCTTCATTGTATACTTCTACATCAAAAGGAAAACTAATTCCATCTATGTATAGTTCTTCTGTAGAACTTATTATTACGTCTATTAATTCGTTGAAATCATTTACTGTTACAACGGCGCCAGTATTGTAGGACAATTCTAGAGGGTAAACGAAGTCGAAACAGAAATCAAATATGATGTTGTTCGCAGGATTTTCAGTGGAATTCAATGTGCCATCTGAATTTAATTTAGAACTCAAAGCGTTTAAAGACTTTGTGATAGAGGTACTTTCTTGAGCAGCAGACTCTACGTTGACTGGTTCATCGTTGGTACAAGAGGTGAAAACAAATGCCATTACGACTAAACAGCAAGCTATTTTTAGATACTTCATTTTGAATAAGTTTTTTTGGGTTAATTATTTCTTTTTGTGATTAATCATATCTAAGACAATCGTAAATTGTAAAACCCTACCTTCTTAATAATAATTTTTTTATTTAGCTTTGAGACCCTTAAATCATAATTATGTCTATGATAAAAAAAATAAAACGAATATGTGAACCTCTCACCTTTGAATCAATATACGTTGCATATGCAAAAGACCTTAGGCGTTTTATTTTTTTTAAAACACAAGATATCGATGTAGCGGAAGACATCATGCAGGAGACATTCATAAAGCTTTGGGACAATTGTGAAAACGTAGATCACGAAAAGGTGAAAAGCTACATATACGCAGTAGCTACGAACTTATTCATAAATATAAAGCGACATGAAAAAGTAGTTCGCAATTATCAAAAGAAATTCGTGAATAGCAGTACAAATGAATCCCCTGAGTTCATTCTTCTGGAAAAAGAATTCTTGCAAAAAATAGAAACGACAATAGAGGCATTGCCAGAAAAGCAAAGAGAAGTGTTCTTAATGAATAGAATAGAAAGGAAAACCTATAAGGAAATCTCGGAGAAGTTGGATATTTCGGTGAAAGCCGTAGAGAAAAGAATGCATAACGCCCTCAAGGTGATGAGAGCGGAAATAGGAAAAATTTAATTGAAGTTAAATTATTTAAGAAGACAAGGTAGGGTTTTACAATTTACGACTGTCTTTAGTATAAGCTTATGGAAGATACCAATTTAAATAAAACGAATGAAAACTATTTGGCCAGTTGGTTGCAAGGTAGTCTATCTGACGATGAACTGAAGACTTTGGTGTCTGAAACAGAATTCGAATCCTATAAGAAATTGAAAAGGGGAATAGAAGTATATGGGCAATTGGAAAGCCCCACAAATATTTCTTTTGAGCAAATCAAGGGTAGAATAGAAAAGAAGAAGAAAGTACGCAAGATCAATAGAAATTGGTATGTGTCCATTGCTGCTTCCATTATATTATTTATCGGCCTTTATGGTGTTTTAGGGAATGATTCCGTTTTGGAGCAATCAAATTTTGGAGAGCAGCGTACCATAACCTTATTGGATGGTTCAGAAGTGATCTTGAATTCGAAATCTGAAATTACGTACAATTCCAAAGCGTGGAAGAAGAACAGGGAGTTGTTCTTGGAGGGAGAAGCTTATTTCAAAGTAAAAAAGGGGAGTAAGTTTACCGTAAATACCAATAACGGTTCAGTTAGGGTGCTAGGGACTCAATTTAATGTGAATTCGAAAAGTGATTACTTTGAAGTTGTTTGCTATGAGGGAAAGGTGAGTGTTGGCACTGCTAAAGATGAGGTGATACTGAAGCCTAATCAAAACATTAGAAAAATTAATGGCAATCCCATCGAGAAATGGGAAACCAAAGTTCAAAAACCGAGTTGGATGTATGGAGAAAGTACATTCAGAAGCGTTCCAGTAAAATATGTCATCACTGCTCTGGAAGAACATTACAATATAAAGTTTGATCATTCCAAAATTGACAACTCTGTAATTTACTCAGGTAGCTTTACACATGACAATTTAAAGACAGCACTAAAAACCGTATTTGAAACATTGAATATAAAATATTTAATAAAAGAAGATAAAAACATAGAGCTCAGTAGAAATTAATGAGATTGATTATAAGTTTTATTATTATTTTCTCCCCATTTGTAGCCTTTTCGCAAGAAGAGGCTACTTTTTATATGGAGTTTGAAAATGAAAGTGTCAAAGAAGCCCTATTGTCCATAGAAGAAGCGTATGATGTCCGTTTTTCATACCAGGATAGTAGTTTGGAAGACAAGTACGTTAGTTTGCAAAGGAAGAGTAGGACATTGAATGAAATACTAAATGACATTTCGTTACAGGTAAATTTGGAATTCAATGTCGTAGACAAAAGATATGTCATAGTTGCTCCAATTCCTAAAGAGCAGAAGATCTATAGTGTTCAATTGGATAAAGTGATTTTAAATGGATATTTGACCAAGGGCATTTCCAAAAATAAAGATGCATCGTTTCAGATAGCTCCAAAAGGGCTAGGAATATTGGCAGGCCTCACTGAACCGGACGTATTGGAAAGCATTCAACAATTGCCCGGTGTTGTTAGCCCTAACGAAACAGCTTCCGGCCTCATAGTGAGAGGAGGCTCTTCAGATCAAAACAGAATGATTTGGGATGGTATAAACATGTATCACAAAGGGCATCTGTTTGGTATGATCTCACCGTTCAATCCCAACGTGACCAAAAGTGTGACATTTATAAACAAGGGCACACATCCTAGGTTTGGTGAACGAACGTCCAGTGTCATAGACATGGAGTCCAATGCTGAGGTAAGCAAAAGTTTAAAGGGAGAATTTGGAGTTAGCGGGGTTAGTGCCGATGTGCTTTTGGAAGTTCCCATCATAAAGGACAAGCTTAGCATTCAAGGGGCATTAAGAAGAAGTTATACGGAATTGTATCAATCGTACACAATAGATCAATTGACGAAGAAAGTGTTTCAAAGCACAAAAATAGAAACTATCGACAATGCCAACAACGCGTTTGACTTCATGGATTACAACTTGAGGCTCAATTACAAGCTTAACGATGTCAATAGTTTTTACCTTAGTACCATAAGCATCAATAACAATTTGGATTACCTTATGGTGAACAATGAGAACACAAAAAGCTTCAACGATGTTTTAAGTATCGAAAATTCAGGTTACGGCCTTGGATGGAATACTGAATGGTCTTCGAAGACAAAACAAACGACCAAGGCGTATTTTTCAGAATATAGACTGTCTTACAACTTTATCATGGAAGAGGGTAACGAACAAACATCGGATTTTGACAAGCGCAACGTTATTTTTGATTCGGGCATATCTACTGAAGTTGAAATTGATTCCTATGAAGACAATTTAATAACATTGGGGTATCAATATGTCTTAAAAGATGTAAGTTATGCTTTTTTGAATACCACAAATTTGTCATTTATTCTGGATTCCGATCAAAACCTCATAGAGACTCACAATGCTTATGGGAATTTCGATTATAAGAACTCAAAGTGGTTTGATGTATCATTGGGATTGAGAGCCAATTACTTTAAAAGTTTGAATGCATTTAAGTTAGAGCCTCGTTTGCTAATATACAAGCCCATATTCAATAATATGAAATTGCAAGCGTCTTGGGAAATGAAACATCAAATTATCCATGAGATCGATGAGACGGTCTTAAGTGATCTAGCCTTGGAAAATAGACTCTGGCGTTTGGCCAATGGAGATACGTTTCCAATAATAGATAGCAATCAACTATCGGTAGGCTTTATCTACAATTTCAAAGGATGGAGTATAGATTTAGACCATTATTATAAAAAAATCAACAACATCACGGCCTTGTCATTGGGTTTTTTAAATCCTGTAAATTCGGGTGTTAATACTGGAGAACAAAAAATAATAGGACTTGATTTTTTTTTGAAGAAGGAATGGAATTCACTTGGAGCATGGCTAAGTTATTCGTTCAATGATTCGAAAAGCAAATACGAGCGTTTGAACAACAACAAATATTTTAGATCCAATACCAATGTGAAGCATGCATTCTCAACGTCTGTCTCCTATAAATCGAGCCAGTTTCAAATGGCCCTTGGGTGGAAGTGGCAAACAGGTAAGCCCTACACCGGAGGAACTCAAATAGGCAATGGATTTGAGTTCGATGAAGAGATAAACTCAAAGAGGTTGCCTAACTATCATCGTTTGGATTTTTCTTCGACTTATAATTTCAATTTTTCCAAAGAAAATAGTTTAAAAGGAAAAATAGGGTTTTCCATTAGAAACATATATAACAAGAAAAATTTCATAAGTAGGGAATACTTTGGAAACAACGACTTGAATGATGAAATTAGAGTTGTCGATAAATATTCATTGGGCATGACCCCAAATGTTTTATTTAGGCTCTATTGGTAAAATAAAGCTTATGAAGTTTAGTTCACAAGCTTTATTTCAAAATTGATGAGGTTTAGAATCTGATCTTTAAATTCAAATCTTCTGTAGTCACCTCAAACTTGGCATCAGTGAATTGTGGAGGACCGTAGCTCATTGGATTGTTGGACATTCCATAATTTTCCTTGGGCATTCCATTGTCTTCAAAATCCATTCTGTTGTTTTCGTTTTCATCATGCAGAGTCATAATTGCATATTCCCCAGCGGCCACATTTTCGAAAGTAACTGAAACTTTTCCGTCCGTTATCTTGCTTTGGGTATTTTGCAAACCTTTGCCTTTCATGAACGTGTCCTTGCTATGCAATGAAACGAGTACTTTTCCTGTGTCGTTTTTAACGTTGTCTATGGTAACCGTGATGGAGATGGTTTCCGTTTTATTGTCTTGACTGAATCCAAGCATGGTAAAAAATGCAAATGCAAGACTTAAGAATGTTGCTTTCATTGTAATTGAGTTATTGGTTGTTGATGTGTTCATGACTTTTAATGTGTTATTTGTTATTGATGATACAAAGGTTGTCCAAAAGAGAGAAGAATGCCAATGATAGATACCGAACTGTAATTTTTAAAGGATGAATTGCATGAATTGCCTAAGGCAACCTTAAATTTTCAATTGGTATGCTTTTTGTCTCTATGTCGGTAAATCTTTGAAAAATGAAAAAACCAATGCTATTGTTCTTCGTCTTTTGCTTTTGTAGTATGGCATTTGCAGATTCTGGTGATCTAATCGATTTCGACAAACGAAGGAATAGAAGTTACCTCAAGGAGAATACGGTACTTTCTGCCAGACTCAATGAAGGTTTCAATTTTTTTCGTGAGGATAGTGCCGAATCGGTATTTTCTTTGGATGATGTGTTTTCCAACTTCGCTAAGGATAGAGTGAGTGGTATTTTTCTTAGAATTGAGTATGAAGATTGGACCTATCGTTGGCTGAAAGCCAATAGGAACCTTAGAGTGTATTTTCTAGTGGATACGAATGGAGGGCTTCCAAAATTGATTGGCTATAGCAAGAAGAAGATCGAAATTAAAAGATTGAAAGCCTACAAAAAGGAGAAAGCGGTTGTTTTGAGGGATTTTACAAATGTTCCAATAGCTGAAGAAGGCGTTTATGTCGTTGGATGGGTGGAATCGGGATTTTCTTCATCTATTTATAATTTGGTATTCAAGCAAAGTTTGATGTTGATTTACCCTAGTGATTTAAAAACGAGGGAGGTGTCTCTATATGGGGAAGCGTATCCCCTGATTAAGCCAATATCCGTAGCGATGGCTCAACATATAGTTAATGGTCGAATTGTTTATTTAGTATTGAAAGAGGAGGGAGGGCAATATGAAATTTGTGGATATGTAAAATGAAAGAGATGTTTAGAGAAGACACTTGATACTTATGTGTTTATGATGAGGCTTTACTTTAGAGGGAGGCCAAAATAGATAACCACCATCATTGATCATCAATGATGGTGGTTATCTATTTTGAAGTATGAATTACTTATTTTTATTTAATGTCTTGATGCAATTTTTCAAATTTGGCATACATCTCTTGTGCAATGTGAAGTGGGTTGTCGTAAGGTTCTATCTTCGATACACCTGAAGTCATTATCCATTGTTCCTCCCATAGCCTCATATTCTGTTTTTTATTTTCAGATTCATCTTTGTGGTAGTTAACCCAGCGCGGGATGTAATAATCGCGAATCAATCCACTCCAAACCCTTCCGGAATAGTCATTTACGGGATCTCCTCCCCAAGTCGTTATCAATCTTTTTGCGTTGGATTCATAATATAGTTTTTCTTCTGGAGTGTCTCCCCACTTTCGAGCAAAATCAACCCACTTTTTCAAGTTGTGATTGGGGTGAGTAGCCAATAACCTATCCATTGCCGTAAGTGTTTCCATTGTTTCATCGAGGTTTACGACTTCTCCCTTTTCTTTGGCGGCGATAAAATTTAGAAGTTGTCTGTCTACTTCCAAGCCCAGGTATTGTACTACCATCTCTATGGCATCCATAGTATATAACTTGCTTTCTTCAAGTTGAGGGGTGCAATTTAGGAATGCTCCAACCGCTTCTCTGAATTCTGAAGATTCATGTACGGTGGCGTGGTCTTCCACACCTTCGGGTTTCGAGTATGGCCTAAATTGATAACGATGCATGGGATGATCCGTAAAAGTGCCGAAAGCCGACTTGTTGAGCAAATCGAATGCTCTCTTCATATTCTTTGGGAAAGCCCCATAACGCTGTATCGAATAGTCTTCAATCCATTGGTCAATGTCTATCTTCTTTGTTTTCCATGCGACATCGGATAGGAGTTCGTATATGATTTCATTGTTTTCAATACCTTCGGGAGCGAAACCAAAACCAACGAGGTTCTTTTTGTTGTCATAGTCCAATGCATCGAAAGGAATGGTGGCATAAGTCTCCAAGTTTCCATTCAATGGTACTTTGCCTCCCATGTTGGGTATGAAGGAATAAATCCATTTTTTACCGAAGAAGCCATCGAACATCTTCCATGAAGGTTGTATCTTCCAAAAAAGGTGATTGTACTCGTTGGCAAGGTCCAAAATCAACAATTTGTCATCGGGAACCTTGGACACCAATGCTCCCAATCTTTCAGGAGTCCAAAAGCGTTTGCCATCCTTTCTGTGATAAGGAAAGGTCCAGCCTTGCATCACCCAAGTTGCCTCGGGATTAGCGGCTTTTATGGATTGATATGCCGAAGCCCCGTATCCAGCCAACTCCTTCAAGGCCTCTTCATTATCATCAGAAAGAGGGGCGTCCATCTCATTGAAGCTATCTGCTAGGTAATAGTTGCTCTTTCCAAACTCCTTTTCCCATTCTTGAATGTAAAGCGTTCCGATTTCTGTGAACAATTCACTGTTTGGAGATAGTATGAATCCATTGTTTTCCAGTGGCAATCCGCCTCCCCATCCCAATTCTCTGACTTCTGCATCCGGATGCAGCCTTTTGATCCCCTTTGGGACGAAACCTGCAAATGCGTGCACTATGGGTGTCATTTTCAATGTTCTCATCCGATCCATCATTAGATGGGTGAGTTCGATTTGTTTCTGGAAATAGGATTGCGGTACTGGACCATCCCATCCATTCAAATTGCCCATCCTATTCCAAGGGAAATGGGCAGGGCCAGAAAAATAGTGATTGATTTCAGCTTCAGTTAGGCCCAGCTTTTCAAAGACCTTGTATAGGATGGCTTCGTGTGCACCTCCTATCAAGGGCATGTTTATGCCGTGGATGGCCATCCAATCTATTTCCTTTTCCCAACGCTCCCAATCCCAATATGCAGTAGTGTAACCGTGTGTTACGACATTGAAGTAGTATCTGAATTGATATGGTGTTTCTACTTCTTTGTCTACTGCGGGAAGTGTTTCGGGAACATTGATTTTAGAACCAGACCAACTGATGATGCCATTGCATTTGGTCTTGATGTAATCGTAAGTGCCTCTGCACAATGCTATTGGTGTATTGGCGGTTACAGTAATTTTTCCATCTTCTTTTTTCAAAGTATAACGATCCAATTTGGATGTATCTGGATTTATTTCGAATTTAAAATGTTTTAGGTTTTCTGCACCGACGTTTCTGTTTAGAATGGCAATGGCTGCTTGTTTGCCATCGTCTGAATTGTTTTTGGAGTTGCTTTGTTGGTTGCAGGACAATACAAGGGAGGAGAGCAATAAAAATAGAAATTTCATCAATTGTTTGTTTTAAGGGGGCTAACAGTGTTACCTACAAATCTAGTAGAATTCTCATGAACTTAAAATCATTTAGAGAAAAATAAGTTTATGTGATGTTTAATTTCTATGAAAAAGACTTTGGTTCTATGTAAAATATAGAGGGTAATCAAATTTTTAGCTTGCCAGGCCAATGCCATGCGATAAAATGCATTATTGCCCATATGTAGTTTCAATGCCAATGGATATTATTTTGACATTCTCCGGATAATCGATTTTAAAGGGGTATCTTTCGCAAAGTATTATTTATCTTTTCGTACTACTTCCGCGAATTTCTAAGGCTTTCTTCCATAAGCCTTTCTTTTGATTAATGAAACTCTAGTGGCCAAATTAATGCCTGATTGCTAGCAAGTAACCATATAATAGTGATTTTAATCTTACGTTTTGCTAATGTCATTACTCAGCAATTCGTTTCAATTCAAAAAAAGATGAGTTTTTTTAAAATGGGTGTTATTGGCACTTCAAAAAAAGAAGATGAAAGGCGTGTTCCCATTCATCCAGAACATTTAAAAAGGCTTCCAGAGGAGGTTCGCAGACAACTTGTTTTTGAAAAAGGCTATGGAGCGCCTTTCAATATCAAAGACGAAGAAATTAGGGATTTGACTGGAGGAATAGCAACACGAAGTGAAATATTATCTGATATTGGCTCAGCCATTATTGCCAAACCCATTTTATCTGATCTAGAAGATCTAAAAGATGGAGGTACCATTTGGGGGTATCCTCATTGTGCCCAACAAATGCAAATTACACAAACAGCCATAAATAAAAAGTTGACCTTGATTGCTTTTGAAGACATGTACGTATGGCATCCCAACGGACAAATGGGAAGGCATACCTTTTATAAAAACAATGAAATGGCTGGATATAGTGCGGTGATACATGCACTTCAATTAAAGGGCATAGATGGTCATTATGGAAACCAACGAAAGGTAATCATCTTTAGTTTTGGAGCTGTAAGCAGAGGAGCCATTTATGCTTTGAAAGCACATGGTTTCAGAGACATTACAATCTGTATTCAAAGACCAGATCATGAGGTTAGAGAAGAAGTGTTGGATGTGCACTATACTAGAGTTCGAAAAGGAAGTGAGAACGAACCTCGATTGATTGTTGTTGAACACGATGGTTCCGAACGTCCGTTGTTGGATTTAATAAATGAATCTGAAATAATAATTAATGGTACGTATCAGGATACAGACAATCCAATTGATTATGTAATAGAAGAGGAAAAATCCATGCTTAGACCTGGTACGCTAATCATAGATGTGAGTTGTGATGAAGGCATGGGGTTTTATTTTGCAAAACCCACTACTTTTAAAAAACCCATCATCTCAATAGATGAAATTGATTATTATGCCGTAGACCATACACCAAGTTATTTTTGGGAAAGTGCTTCCAGATCTATTTCTGCCGCATTGGTTGTACATCTGCCATCTGTTATATATGGTCGCGAAAGTTGGAATGAAAACAAGACCATTAAAAATGCTGTAAACATAGATGAAGGCATAATAGTAAAAGACTCCATTCTGAGATTTCAGAACCGCAACAAGAACTATCCTCATGAAATAAATGAGTTAGAGTCCAAATAGATAGGCGTATTAGATTTTTTTACACATAAGTGAGAAGGGGCTGTAGGCAATATGCTACCCCTATACACGAAAGAAAAACCAATAGATGGCAACAGACATAGATGTAAACAAGCCAGAACCCATAGTGTCAGGAAAACAGTTGGAACTGTTTAATCGCGTTACGGATGTCAAGCTTACGATTAAAGCATTGGAAGCTGGAAAACCTGTATTGATAACAGCGTTTTACAGTAATGGATTGTTACTTGTCAAGGCGTTGCAGACACATCTTAAAAGAAAGTTTCCTAACAAGTCTTTTCAGGAGCAGCGCGAGTATCGGTCAGAATTTCATAAGTTGTCTAATCTTATTTTGATGGAAATTATAGATCATAAATTGATAACGAAAAAATCACCTTCTATTGGTTGGTTAAAGAAGTTGTATCCAGAAACTAGCGATTTTCTATTGCCCTTTCCTCAAGTACAAGGACTAAATAGTTCTTGGCAGTGGTACCAAAATGGGATTTCCATTCCTGTATTGCGAAATAAAGTACATCCATATTACGGCACTTATTTCCCTACTCGTTTTGATCATTTAATACTTTTCGAAAATTGGTTAAAGCGTTATGTGGGGCCTAAAAAATCTGCAATGGATGTTGGAATTGGTTGTGGCGTACTTTCTTTTCAAATGATAAAGCATGGTTTTCAGAAGGTTTTTGGAACTGACATAAACCCCAATGCGATTGTTGGATTGGCAGAGTTCATGGTAGATACAAAGTTGTCCAGAAAGATAGAATTGGATTTTGGACATCTTTTTGGCAAATGGGAAAAGCAGACCGAATTGATTGTTTTCAACCCACCTTGGTTACCAGAATTTCACAATCTGGATAGAAATGACAAAGCTATTTATTACAGTGAAAATCTATTCCCTGATTTTTTTGCAGAAGCAAAAAAAAGACTGTTGCCAGAAGGAAGACTTGTAATCATATTCTCGAATTTAGCCCAAATAACCAATGTGACACAGGAACATCCGATAGAGGAAGAACTTCATGGAGGTGGGCGGTTTAAATTGGAGAAATGTTTGAAAAAAGGAGTGAAAGCGGCTTCGGATAAAACAAGTCGAGACCTGCATTGGCGTTCTTCTGAACAAGTAGAGCTTTGGGTGCTGACAAATAAGTGATTTTTTTAGCACAATCAAAGAACCATTATGTTTGGAAATGGATATGCAACAAAAAAGTGGACACTAGGTTAAGATTATGCAGCTAGTTTGTGGTTGTTAATCTCTAATTCAAGTTCATTAATGGTTTGGTAATTCAAAGCCGAGTGTCTTCTATTTCTATTGTGCCAAGTCTCGATCCACTTAAATATTTAGAGTTCGGCATCAGAATAGACCTTGTAATGATTTTTGTATATCCATTCGGTTTTTAGGCTTTTAAAAAACTTTCAACTACGGCATTGTCCCCACAATTCCCCTTTACTCGCCTTTCTTATTTTGAATTGAGGAATTCGTGATGTGCCACGCAGTTCTTGACATACTTTGTTTCACTTGTTTCCCATAGCTTTGATGACTTTCTTCAAAAAATGTCCTCAATGAGTTCTATGATTTTTCGATTCTCCAACCATCGATTGGATGGCTCGGACTTTAGCCAGTTGTAGTATCCACTTTTGCTCACATCAAGTATTTTTGACATCATCTCGACAGGGTATTTTGGTTTGTTTTATGAACTCAAATTCTTGCTGTCGCTCGTGGAGAAGATGCCGATCGCCTTTTTTAAGATTTTGGCTTCCATCTTGGCATCGCGCAATGCTTTCTTCAAACGTGCGATTTCTCACTGTTCATCGGTAATCTTCGCTTATCCATGACTAGGGAACTGTTGTGCTGGTATGCTTCTTGCTCTTTTTTCCAACGGAGGATCAATTGAGCTCCGATGCCCAACTCTCGTGCTGCTTTTGCAACATTGTCTTTTTCTTTTGACAACTTCAAAGCATTCTGTTTTAAGACTGCTGTGTAACTTCTTTTCTTTTTTGACATTTTGCTAATTCAAGTCCTAGCAATCATATCTTAACTCGCTTCCAGTCTAATGTAGCAATTCCAATCATACATAGGATGCGGAGCTAGTTGTATTAAAAGAAAAAAGATGGTTTAAGTAAAAAAAACAAAATATTAATTCTCTTTAGAGAACTGGACTAGGGCTTTTCATAGGACACGTTATTATGTGTTCTTATTTCAGGTAGATTGTCTTAAATTGTTCGCACACAATTAACATGTTTTCATCAAATTCCTCATTGAAAGGTTTCATTTCTCTGGTATAGAAATCTTTATGAACCTTTTTCCAATATTCTAATGATTTGTCGCCTTCTCCTTCAATTTCTGCAAATTCAGGTGTGATTTTGTTATACGGAACTTTTTCTATTTTGGTTGTTTCTATTACGGCTTTAGCATTTCCATTCCAATCTGTTATGATATATTGGTCTCCAATCTTTGGGAGTTGCTCATTGTTTTTTTCGAACCACCATAATGAAGTTGCTGTTGCTCTCTTAATTCCCTTTACAACTAATTTAGCACATTCATCCGCATCAATTTTATTATCACAGAAATAAAAGGAAATTGGTATATCCTTATTTCTATTGTTAGGATTTGACTCAATAAAATTGTTCCATATATTTTCAACAGATTTTCGATTTTCTTTCATTTCACTCATATGATTTTCACTCGTATTAGTTTTATGGCTAATTATTGAAATAAACATTACTAAAGTAATTAGCTTGATTACATTACTGTTCAGTGGTATAGTATAAGTGCAACTAGTTGCACTTGTTTTCCTTATGTGTACAATACGCATTTCAAAGATAGAGATTCTCATAAAACAATGACAATGCAAAGAAATGAAAAACCAATATTCTTGGGTGAGATCTCAGAATGAAACTCTTTAAGAATTGCATTACCCTCTGTAAGTCTTATTTCAAAGTTTTTTTGAGTCTATTGTCAGCTAGCTCTAAGAGTAGTAGTAAATGCTTAATCAATGTCTATAAGGGAAATAGGCAAGCCTTGTTTAGATGACTTGGAAGAGGGAACAACCATTAAAGAAGTGCCATTGGATAGGTGCATTGTATTGATCTGGTGGGAATCTAGATTTTTTTGACATACCCGTTCCAGTAGTAGAGTTCTGACGTCTTTAAAGTAACCCTCTTGCTTTAATTTCCAAATAGGTATTGATGGTGTTTATCGTAAGGTTTTCTGGTGTGGTGAGAATGGAGTGGATTCCATATTTTTTCAACTCGTTCACTATGAGTCTTTTTTCGAAGTCGAATTTTTCTGCGATGACCTTGTCATAGACCTGTTGCACGGTTTCCGCCTTGTTTTTTATCAAGTTGTCCAATTCAGTGTTCTTGAAGAAAATGATGACCAACAAATGACTTTTTGCCATAGCCTTCAAATAGGGGAGTTGCCTATTCAGGCTATCTAGGGTTTCAAAATTGGTGTAAAGGAGGATAAGGCTTCTGTGAGTTATGTTTCGTTTTACATTGCCATACAATCTGCTATAGTCGCTTTCGAAAAAATCGGTTTTCACATTGTAAAGCGATTCCAGAATCAATTGCATTTGTGAGCTCCTACGCTCTGCGACGACGAGATTTTCAACTTTTTTGGAAAAGGATAGCATACCGGCCTTGTCATGTTTTTTCAAGACGACATTGCTAATTACCAAGGTGGCATTGATGGCGTAGTCGAGTAGGCTCAATCCTTCAAAAGGCATTTTCATAACACGACCTTTGTCTATTATGGAGTAGATGGGCTGTGATTTCTCATCCTGAAACTGGTTGACCATCAGTTGGTTTCGCTTGGCTGTGGCTTTCCAGTTTATGGTGCGTAGGTCGTCTCCGGAAACATATTCCTTAATTTGTTCGAACTCCATGGTGTGTCCCAATCTGCGTACTTTCTTTATGCCGTATTCCAATGCATTTTGGTTAATGTTCAACAATTCAAATTTCTTTAATTGCTTGAAACTGGGGTAGGTTGGTACCATGGCGTTGCCATCGAAAACAAAACGTTTTGCAACCAATCCCAAGATGGAACTGGCATAGATGTTCAAGTCCCCAAAATGATATTCGCCTCGTTCGGTAGGCTTTAAAATGTATTGGAGTGTTTTGGATTTGCGAGACCTTATCTTGTCGACAATTCTAAAATCCCTTATTTGAAATTGTTCAGGAATTTCATCGATTATCTCAAGGTGCATCAGAATCGGGTAGTTGTTCTTTATTTCGAGGTCAACATTGTTTGGGTCTCCATTGGAAAACTTCTCGGGTAGTATTCTGGTTCCTTCAATTCGATTCTTTCCAATGAAAACGATTAGAAAGTCCAAAAGGAAAAACAACGACACGATTAAGATTGATAGTTGGGCAAAACTAAAGAGGATAGGCACGAAATAACTTAAACCGAAAAGGACAACGATGCCTATTCCTGCATAGAAAAAGCGTGGTTGTATGTAAAAGGGTTTGAAGAATTTCATTTGTTGTTCAGTTTTTTGTGACAGTAAATTGCTATTGAATTACCTTGGGATCTCTACCGTTTCAATGATTTGCTTGATGATGTCCTTGCTAGTGATGCCCTCCATTTCACGCTCTGGAGTTACGATTACCCTATGGTGCAATACAGGTATGGCTGCACGCTTAATGTCCTCGGGAGTCACGAAATCGCGACCAGACATGGCAGCAAATGCCTTACTTGCCTTCAATATGGCAATGGAGGCTCTTGGTGAGGCTCCCAAATATAAGAATTGATTGTTACGTGTCGCTATGATGAGTTCTGCGATGTATTTCAACAAATGGGATTCTACCAGGATTTGTGTCACCAAATTTTGATAATCGGTAATTTGTGCCGCAGTCAAGAATGAAGAGACGGATTCCGTCTTTGTCTTGTCCTGTAGTTTATGTTCTCTCGACAGTATTTCTATCTCTTCTTCCAGATTAGGGTAATCGACATCTATTTTAAAAAGAAAACGGTCCAACTGTGCTTCTGGCAACCTATAAGTTCCTTCTTGTTCCACTGGGTTTTGTGTAGCTAGAACCATAAAGGGGGAATCCAATTTGAACTTGTTGCCGTCTATGGTTATTTGCTGTTCTTCCATAACTTCGAACAAGGCTGCTTGGGTTTTTGCAGGCGCCCTGTTAATCTCATCGATAAGCACCATATTGGAAAATATGGGCCCCTTTTTAAATTCAAATTCCGAATCCTTGAGGTTGAAGATGGAAGTTCCCAAAATATCACTTGGCATTAGATCCGGAGTAAATTGGATACGACTGAAATCCACACTCAACGATTTTGCCAATAGTTTGGCCGTAACCGTCTTTGCTACTCCTGGGACACCTTCTATGAGAGAATGTCCTTTTGCCAAGAGGGAAGCTATCAACATGTCCACCATATCTTTTTGCCCCACGATAACTTTCCCTACTTCTGCTCTTATCTTTTGAACGCTGTCTTGTAACTCGGATAGATCCAAACGGTTCTTGAACAGCAAATCGTTACTGTTTTCTAGGGTATTTTCCTCTATGACCTCTTTTACAGGTTTCATGGTCTCCGGACTCTGCGATAAATCGCTAGGATTTGGATTGTCTTTATGTTCTTCCATAGTTATTTAGAATAAAATGCTTCTATATGCTTGTTTAATTGTATCAAGTCGTTTTCGTAAAATTCATTTTTACTTCGCAACTCGTTTATGTGACGTATCAGTCCTTTTATCTGTTGTACCTTTTTACCTGATTTCGAAGACAACTTGGTTATGAATTCTTCGTCTAGAACTGATGTGTCCAAATTGTAACTCGTACGAATTTTTTCTAAAAAGTACGTTATTTTTTTGTCAATGAGGTTTTTATGGTCTTGTGTCTCAAAATACAAGTTGGAAATGGTCTTTACAAAGGCTACCGTCGTATTTTGCAATGGTTTGATGATCTTTATGATGCGTTGTCTTCTTTTGGCATTGAAAACCATGAACAGCAATACTAGGATGATGGCTGTGAACCAAGCCCATTTAAAAGGCAACTGCTCCAAGAACCACCCCAATTCGGAGTCTTCTTCCACATTTCCACCATAGGAAGTTGAGAACTTGGTAAAGGAGTCGTAGTAGATGTCATCGTTCAGCAAATAGGATAAGGCTCCTTCGGTGTATTTGTACCTGTCGTCTTTCAATATGTTGTAATTGGCAAATACCTTGGGTTCCAAATGGAGGTAGACGTAACCTTCTCCTATTGGTATTCGAATGAAATTGGGATGTTTCCCATCGTTTTCCACATAACCCAAAATCTCTGCATATGTACCGTCCAAATCCTCGAAATAGAAATCATTGCCATTTTTGTCTATAATGGTGTTTTTATATTGTAGAGCCTCTGCCTTGAAGGATAGGTTGGAAATGCTATCCGTTTCATTCTTAGCGTAAGCTATGCTTAGGTTCAATGTATCTGTAAGTGTTTCCGGGTATGTGTAATCTGAAATGAAAAGGGTATTGCCTTCTTCTGCGAAGCTCAACAATTCATTTATGGAAGCATCATACAAGTATTCGGAATTGCCAATGATGATGTAATTGCCTTTTGCCGTGTGGTCTCCATAGCCGTTTTCTGAATTTGCGTACAAATAGCTGGAAGGCGTATGGTAGATGGTTCTAATTTGTTTGTCTTTGAAAAGATTGGGAAGCTCCTTGTACAATACGCTTAGACCATAAGGGGCCGTGCTGCGTTCGTTAAAGGTCTCTTCCCAGTCCACAACGCGTGAACCTTTTGGTTTCAATACGACAACCAATACGATGATTAGGATGATCCCTAGTGCCAATGGTAGTATTTTCTTCATCTATTTGACTTGTTTTATAAGTTCGACAAAATGAAGTTTTGCTGTGTCGTATTTTTCAGCATTCAAAGGAAATTCTCCATACCAGATGTAGTTGTATAGGTATAGGATGTATTCGAACTGCTTTCTGAATGGCGTATTGTGGATTTCATTCAAATAATCGGTATTCGTCTTGTCATCTTCTACTTCAATGTGGTTTTTAAGGCTTAGTGTCTTCAAGATCGATAGGTAATGATATCTGATTGCCAACCTGTAATCGCCTTCTTTTTCAGCTAGCTCTATTAAATGGTCAATATCCGTCTTTTCGATATTTTCGGCAGTGATGTCTTCAGTTTCGTTGAGTCTTCGATGCCTACCTCTGGAAAACAGACCTGTGCCACCTTCATTAAGCAAAACATATGCTAAATAGGCAATAGCTGCAAAAAGGATGATGTAAAAAATAAAACCGAAAGGCCCTAGATTGAGGGTGAGACCATCGTCGTTTCTCTCTTTCGTCTCCCTTGGTTTGTTTCTGCCATTTTCATAGTCGGCATAATCTCCTGTCCTGTTTGGTGTTTCCCCGACTACTTTCTTGCCTTCGTAATTGTATCTGTCACTGGAATAGCCGTCTTTGAAATCGTCTTTGAATTCTACGGACTGTTTCGGGTCTTGAAAAACGGTCGCAGCACAGAGCATTTGATGGAAGGATACCATCAAAAACAAGTATAGGATTTTATAGGAATAGCCGTTTAGCTTCATTTAGTGCTGCAAAGGTAATGGAGATTGTGTTACTTTTTTCTGAATCATATAGGGATATATCAAATAATAATAGCTTATCAATCCCAAGGTTGATAGAATGATTCCTACAGATAGCCAATTGGGCATGACATTGGAGTAGCGTGTGATGAAGCCTTCCAAGAAACCAGCAGAAAATGTAAATGGGAAGGTGCTTATCAAAATCTTTATCCCTGTCTTGGCACCTTGTTTGAAGGAGGTGTATCTGGAATGCGTACCGGGGAACAAGATGCTTGCTCCCATGATCAAACCAGCTGCTGCTTCTATGACGATGGCAAAAATTTCCATGGCGCCATGAATCCAAATGCCTCGGACACTTTCCCAAAACACTCCTTTTTCATAAAAGAAATATTGAAATGATCCCAACATGATGCAGTTCTTGAACAAGATCCACAACGTTCCGACACCGCCAAACACTCCCAAGATGAATGCTATGATGCCAACTTTCAAGTTGTTTATGGTAATGCCTATGAAACTTCCCCAATTGCTACCACTCTTATAAACGGCAACAGGATCTCCATTGGCAATGTTTTCCAAAGTCATGTTCACATAGTCGTCTCCAAGGATGGAACGGACGAATTCTCCGTCGTTGGCTGCAGAAATAACACCGATGGACGTGAACAGCGTGAAAACAACGAAGGCGATATAAATGAATTTACGATATTGGTAACATATCAAAGGGACTTCTGTCTTCCAAAAACCAACTATTCTATTGGTGTCCTCCCTTTTTGTCTTGTATATTTTTTGAAAGGCCTTTGCAGCCAATTGATTGAGATATACGATGACCTTGCTTTTGGGATAATAGGTTTGTGCGTAGGCCAAATCATTTATCAAATGAATGTATTGGGAAGCCAATTCGTCCGGGTCTTCAAAGTCATTGTTGAAAATAGCATTTTCAAAACTTAACCATTTTTCTTTATTTTGCTTGATAAATGCAACTTCTCTCATATATTTGATAAATTAAAATATAAAATGTCAGAGTTACAAATTAACACCACTCAAAATGTAAAAATAAAATTCGAAGCTTCGGGGGTAGGCGAACGGCTTTTGGCTTTTATTATAGATTCAGCCATAAAAATAGGGTATTTAATTTTTTTAAATGCGGTATTCGATGTTTTTGAAAGTATGGATGAATGGTCTCAAATTGGCATTAATACCATATTGAGCTTTCCTGTCATATTTTATACATTGGCTTTGGAATCCTTGTTGGAAGGACAGACCATCGGTAAACGTGCATTGAAGATAAAGGTGGTGAAAATAGATGGTTACCAATCCTCGCTGTCCGATTATGTGGTACGCTGGTTTTTTAGAATCGTGGACGTTTATATTTTTGGATTGGGCTTTTTCATTATTGCATTTAGCAAACAAGCACAACGATTGGGAGATATGGCAGCAGGTACGGCTGTGATATCGTTAAAGGACAAAGTAAACATAAACCATACTATTCTAGAGAATTTAAAAGACGGTTATAAACCAAGTTATCCAAGTGTCATCAAATTGTCCGACAACGATGCACGCATAATCAAGGAAACATTCAACAATGCCAGAAGCGTAAAAGATTACAAGACCTTGATAAAGTTGAGGACCAAAATCATGGAAGTCGCAGAGATTAAAAACCAACAAGGGACGGACATAGAGTTCATAGATACCGTAATGAAGGATTACAACTATTATACACAAAATATGTAATGTTCTACATCATAGACATTTTAGGAACGATAGCCTTCTCCATTTCTGGGGTTTTGGTGGCATTGAACAAAAGGATGGATCCCTTTGGAATCTTCATCATTGCCTTCGTGACTGCAGTGGGAGGAGGGACACTTCGTGACATTCTAATAGGGGAGACACCTGTGGGATGGATGAAGGATATGACGTTTTTCCATGTTATTTTTGCCTCTACCGTCTTTGCCATCATCTTTAAAAGCAAGATAGATTACCTAAGAACGTCTTTGTTCTTGTTCGATACCATTGGTATTGGCCTATATACGGTCATTGGAGTGGAAAAGGGGATCTCTGCCGATTTGCATCCCATCATTTGCATCGCCTTGGGGACGATGTCTGCCTGTTTTGGCGGTGTCATTAGAGACATTCTATGCAATGAAATTCCTGTGGTCTTCCGGAAGGAAGTTTATGCTACGGCTTGTATTTTGGGAGGAAGCTCGTATTTCCTGATCAGAAAATTGCCAATAGAGGACAATGTGGTATTTGTCATTGCAGGATTGGTGGTCATCATAACTAGACTGATCGTTGTAAAGTTCAAGATTAGCTTGCCTAGCCTCTATAGAAACTGAAGCCTTTGGGTATTTGCACGTTTCTGGACAAATAAATGCAAAAGTGATTTTAGGATATGCCTTTTCTGCAAATTAGGAAACACATTCACCCTTGACTCATGATCTCAGGTGAGTGTGTTTCAATCTGGTTATTGAAGTGCGTCGTCGCATGCATTGAAGCAAGCGGTTCGTTGAGAATGACTTTCGTAGGATGTCAAACAACAGTCATAGCAAATTTCGGTTCCATCTTCTTCAATGACGAACCTCGTGCATTCGTAAAAGGCAGGGCCTTGTGTGAAACTCAAGAAGCAAAAGCTCAATGCACAAATGATTGTGAAAATTCTTAATTTTTTCATTTTGTATAAATTATTGGATTAATAATGGTTTCATTTTTTAGAATGCAGGACAACTCAGTCTGCAAAAAAAGTTGGTGTCGCTACAAAATTGCTGAGAGTTGTTTGATGACCTCATGCAATTCATATAGACGAAATCACAACATTCGAGACAATCACTTCTGTTTGGGATGTCATTGCACCCTATGAGGGTTTCTTTGGATGAAGCAAAACCCATAAGGCTTAAGGTCATGGCGCAAATAAGGCTTGTAATTTTCAGTTTTTTCATTTTCTTTGTTTTTAGAGTTAATAATTGAGTTATAGTTTTCGAATAAAATCTTTTACGCCCTGAGCCCTTTCCGGATTTAGATATCCACGCCATATGGCCTCGACATTTCCTTTGGAATTTACAACCATGAGAGAAGGAACTCCCATTATGTTGTATTTTTTGAAATTTAACAGGCCCATTGCATCTACCTTTAATTCATTTTCATTGAATAGCCTCATTTCTTCTTGTTTCGCCTTTTCTGAACTATTGATGGACATGATGCCAACATTGAGTTTTTCAGAATTGCGTAGTCCTACAAGTTCTTTGTAAAAGGACATGCTTTGCTCACAAAAAGTGCAAGTGGGAGAAATTGCCAATACCAAGTTGTTTTCAAATTTTGAAGTTTTCAACAGTGGGATCAAATTTTCTATGGTATCTCCCTTGTCTACCATTGGCGTAGCATTGGACGAGGTGGGAAAAGCATAGTTTTTAACGATGAAAAACAAACAAACTCCAATGATCAAGTAATGGAAGGGGGCTTCCCATTTGGAAAAAAACGTTTTAATAGATGTGAAATTCATAGTAGTACTTTTATGTTGTGAAATTGTATTGTGTGCAAACGATCTAGGTAATTCTCTTGGTTTTAAGAGACGTAGCGTGTAGGGAAGTGTTGGTTCCTAATCGTTTTTCATACTTCAAAGGAATCTAAAAAAAGAGATGAAAACTAATGAAAGGAGTGCCTATTTATAAATAGGGCTAGCTGATGTTTGTTTTTAAAGTGCTGTTTTTTAGTGCTTTGTTTGTGTTTTGCGATTGTGAGAAAACCTTTTTGTTGGCATTGGCCTCATAAGGACACATTGGTGTTTTTTTTCTTTGTCGTTTTGTCCTTGAAGTAAAAAAACAAGGCTCCCAAAAAGGAAGCCTTGTTTAATGTCAACTTTGTTGAGTTTAGATGTTATTCATTGGTGATGGGAAAACCACGATCTTTCATCAATGCTTCAATCTTTGCATCACGGCCTCTAAATTTTCGGTAAGCTTCAGCAGGATCCATGGAGTTTCTTGGGGCAAACAAATACTTTACCAGCTTGTCTGCTATTTCTTTGTCGTAAAAACCACCTGGAGCTTCTTTGAAGGCTTCAGAAGCGTCACTGGTCAATACATCTGCCCACATGTAGCCATAATATGCTGTGGCATAGCCTTCACCTGAGAATACGTGACTAAAGTGTGGTGTTCTGTGCCTCATGGGGAGCTCTTTGGGCATATTCAATTCGGCGAGGGTTTCTCGTTCGAATGTTGCTACATCCATGTTTTCAGGGTCTGCCAGATGTAATTTCATATCCATCAAGGCAGATGCCAGGTATTCCGTGGTAGCAAACCCTTGATTGAAAGTAGCAGCCTTTTTTATTTTTGCAACCAAAGAAGCAGGAATTGGTTCTCCAGTTTTATTGTGCACCAAGAATTGATTGATTACTTCATCTGTGGACAACCAACGTTCCAACAATTGAGATTGAAATTCCGTATAATCCCTTACACCCCCATTGAGGGTTGGGTATTTCACGTTTGAAGAGAAGAAATGCAATGCATGACCGAATTCATGGAAAAAGGTTTCCGCATCATCCCAAGATACCAAGACAGCTTCTCCGGGAGCTGGTTTTACAAAATTGGAGTTGTTGGAGGCCAAAACCGTTTCTTTTCCATCAAAGGTCGTATGACTTCTGTAGGTTGTAGCCCAAGCACCAGATTGTTTTCCTGGCCTGGCAAAGGGATCCAAATACCATAGTCCAATGTGTTCGCCAGAATCCTTGTCTGTGACTTCCCATACCTTCACGTCTTCATGAAATACTGGGACGGTTCCTTCGGTTACAGGCTTAAACTCATAGTTGAACAAACGTCCTGCCGTATAGAACAATGCTTGTGTTAATTTATCCAATTGCAAATATTGCTTAACTTCATCACTGTTCAAATCGTATTTTTGTTTACGCACCTTTTCTGCATAAAAGCGATAATCCCAAGGAGCTATGGTAATGTCTTCCCCATTTTTATCGGCAACTGCTTGCATGTCGGCAACTTCTTCTGCAACTCTTGCTATGGCGGCTGGCCAAACAGATTCCATTAGGTGCATGGCATTTTCTGGAGTTTTTGCCATTCTATCTTGTAAGCGCCATTGGGCATAATTGTCATAACCTAACAATTCTACACGTTCTCTACGTAGTTTCAATATTTGTGCTATGCCTTTTTTATTGTCGTATTCGTCATTGTTGTCTCCACGGGAATAGTAGTTGGTCCATACTTGCTTGCGTAGTTCTCGCTCTGTGGAATAGGTTAAGAACGGATCCATTGACGAACGTGAGTTCGTGATGGCATATTTGCCTTCTTGTCCATTGTCGGTGGCAATTTTTGCAGCAGACTTTATGAAGCCATCAGACAAGCCATTCAATTGGTCTTTTGTCAAGTAGGTAATGTAGTTTTCCTCATCGTGCAATACGTTGTTGGAAAACGTGGTATAAAGCGATGACAATTCCTTGTTTATGGCTGCGTAACGAGTTTTCTTTTCCTTGCTCAATTCGGCTCCATTCATTTCGAAACGTTTGTATATCAAGTCGACTACCCGTTGCTGGTCTGCTTCCAAAGGTGTTTTTTGGGAGGCGTCGTATACCGCCTTGATACGTTGAAACAGTTTGGTGTTTTGACTGACCTTGGATCTGTACTCCGATAGCTTTGGTGCCAATTCACTTTCTACGCCCCTATATTTCGGGGTGCTCATATTGCTTCCCAAAATGCCGTTGTAGGTATATATCCGAGCCAATGCCTTGCCTGCGCGTTCTATGGCGACAATGGTGTTTTCAAAAGTTGGAGCTTCTGGGCTGTTGGCTATGGTTTCAATATCCTTCAAACCGAGTTTCATTCCTGTTTCCATTGCCGATTTTACATCTTGGACCTTCATCTCATCAAAGGCTGGGACGCCACCGTATGGTCCAGTCCATTCTTGTAGCAATATGTTTTCACTCATTGATATGTTTTCTGTTTCTGTCTTAATGTCTTCCTTGCAACCTACAAGGGCTATCACGCTACTTAGGAGTACGGTATTTACTATTTGTCTTGGTTTCATTTTTGATGGATTTTTAATCTGAAAGATAAGGTTTTTAATATTTCATATTTAAAATGAAATCATAAAATTAAGATGGTGCCACAATGGAAATCAAGCAAATAAATGACTTGTTTGATGTGAAGGGATTTTGAGATTGATTGATTGATTGATTGATTGATTGATTGATTGATTGATTGATTGATTGATTGATTGATTGATTGGAAATGGGATAGACGCATCGGTGATAAGGAGTTGAGAATTTCCAAGTTATGAATGAGAATAAAATTCATAGAACTCATTCAAATATCAATTTTACTTGTAAAACCTATTTGTTATAAGCAGACAAGGTAAGCGAAATGTTAAAAGCAAGCAGTTGTTGTTGTTGTTGTTGTTGTTGTTGTTGTTGTTGTTGTTGTTGTTGTTGTTGTTGTTGTTGTTGTTGTTGTTGTTGT
>CANMCF010000031.1 GCA_947496215.1 uncultured Bizionia sp. | reverse complement strand
TGCGTATAAAATAACCTTATTCTTCTCTTTGGTTCTTTATGATTAATTTATCTAATTTAATGAAAGGCTAAGTTAAGGTGTATAAAAAACATAGGGCATTTGTGGCTTAATCAAAAGTCTTGGCTTATTTACAAAGTCCGCTAAATATAAAATTTGGCATTTAAAGAAGAAAAGGTAAAAGCAAAATATTTATATTTAGCTAAGTATTAAACCGAAACGTAAATGCTTTTTAACCGCCCTACGTTTCTTATACGAGACGTTAAACGAACCTTTTCTATAAAAACAAAAAAGCACAGTCTAAAAACTGTGCTTTCCATATTATCAAGAGCCCTGCCTCCGCAGGAATTTGTTATATCTCCCTATTGCTATCCCAAGCTTCCAAGTAATCCTTTACAGCCTTTACGAATTGTCCTCCAAGTGCTCCATTTACAACTCTATGGTCGTAAGAGTGGGACATGAACATCTTGTAACGAATGCCAATGAAATCGCCTTCTGGAGTCTCTATAACGGCTGGCACCTTGCGTATTGCTCCCAACGCCAAGATTCCCACCTGTGGTTGGTTTATTATAGGTGTTCCCATGATGCTGCCAAAAGTACCAACATTGGTTACCGTATAGGTTCCGCCTTGGATGTCGTCCGGCTTCAATTTGTTTTGGCGTGCTCTACCTGCCAAGTCGTTGACTTGTTTTGTCATCCCGACCAAATTCAATTGATCGGCATTCTTGATGACTGGCACTATCAGGTTGCCATCTGGTAAGGCAGCAGCCATACCCAGGTTTATGTTTTTCTTTTTAATGATCGTATTTCCTTGTAAGGAGATGTTCATCATTGGGAAATCTCGTAATGCCTTTGCCACAGCTTCCATGAAAATTGGTGTAAACGTCAGGTTTTCGCCTTCTCGCTTTGCAAAACCGTCTTTCACCTTCTTTCTCCAGTTCCAAATCTTGGTGACATCCGCTTCTATGAAACTCTGTACGTGAGCACTTGTCTGTACGGATTCCACCATGTGGTGTGCAATCAACTTACCCATTCTGGTCATCTCGATGATTTCGTCCTCACCGCTAGCCACTACTGGCGCAGTTTCTGCTTTTGCTGGTGCTGAACTTGCTGTTTTTGGAGTTGCTACAGGAGCTTTTGAGGCCGTTGCAGGTTGACTCCCTCTATTCTTAAGGTACGACAACATGTCCGCTTTGGTTACCCTTCCATCTTTTCCTGTTCCTGGAACCGTATCCAACTCGGATTGAGCTATCCCTTCCTGCTTCGCCATATTTTTGACCAATGGCGAATAAAAACGATCTCCGTTGGAACTTATTGGAGCTACGGTTTCTTGTGCCGCCGTTACGGCTTTGGCTACTTCTGCAACCGCAGCTACTGGTGCAGCTTCGGCTTTTGGCGCTTCAGCAGAGACACTTCCTTCTCCTTCCGTCTCTATGATTGCAATTGTCTGTCCGACTTGCACGACATCGTCCACATCGAAGAGTTTTTCAACTAAAACACCGTCTACTTCACTTGGTACTTCACTATCTACTTTGTCTGTTGCAATCTCCAAGACTGCCTCATCCGCTTCAATTGTTTCTCCAACTTCTTTTAGCCAAGAGGTAATGGTTGCTTCTGCAACACTCTCTCCCATTTTTGGTAATTTTAGTTCAAATTTTGCCATATTAATAATCTAAAGCTGTTTTTTATATTTCAGATTGCAAAATTAATAAAAAATAGCTTATTTTATTAACTATTCTATATAATTTTAAATCTGTATGTTTTAATAAAATGATTCTTAAAAGGTTATCACTTCTCCCCTGCTTTTGGAAGAATGACTTCCAACGATAAAATTAGTGTTTTTTGGAAGTATTTTAAATGTGATTCCCCTATTTTTTTCAATGCTTGATACTTTGTCTATAATTGTCTTGAAACTTACCACGTTGGCATCGAAGACAACTTGGGTGTTTGTTTGCAACCTATCCTTTGCTGAAACCAATTGCATCGGTTTGGACAATTTCAATGCCAACCCCTTGTTTTCCTCATTGGAAACAAGTGCATAGTTTTCAACATTCAATGTTTCCGCAGATGATGGATTTTTGAGAAATCTCGCCGATTGTATCCCTAACCAAACCAAACCATCGAAAAGGAAGTTGCTTTTAAAGTGCTTCCCATAGAAAATCTGCATGGCCCCGTAAAAACGCTTGGCATACGTCTTGTCCTTTAACGTACTTTCTCCCTTGTAGTGGATAACTTCTGTTTCTCCGTAATAGTAACTGTCATAACCTGCCTTTACTATCTTGTACGACAAATCTATGTCTTCCCCGTACATGAAGTAATCCTCGTCCAATCCTCCTACTTCCTCATAGACCGCTTTCTTAACTAGCATGAATGCTCCAACGAAAATGTCTGCCTTTCCTATTTCTCCTTCTTTTATGTGATTGGCATAATAGCCTCGTGAGCGTCCCAAAATCTTTTGAATGGCTATTTCTGGCGTTGGTATGTTTCGTTTGCTTTCCGGTAGGTATTCCCCATTTCCATCTATGAGCTTGCAACCTACGATACCTACCTTGTCTTGTTTTTCGGCAAATTCCAACACTCTTTCAAAAGTATCCTCTGCTACTACCGTATCTGGATTCAGTATGCATAGATATTCTCCTTCTGCCTCTTTTACACCTATGTTGTTTCCTTTTGAAAACCCTAAATTCTCCTTGTTTTCCAAAAGCCTCACATATGGAAACCTTTGTTTCACCATCTCACAACTTCCATCTTTGGAGTTGTTGTCCACGACAATGATCTCTGCATCCAAATTTACAACGGCAGCTTCGACGCTCTGCAAGCACAACTCCAAAAAGTAACGCACATTGTAATTTAATATGATGATTGAAAGTTTCAAATATAAGATGTTAAACGGGTTATGATTTCAATGAAGATTCGAATGGGATACGGTTCAAAATACTTCTTCCAAGTGTTATTTCATCTGCATATTCCAATTCATCACCAACCGAAATCCCCCTTGCTATCGTGGAGGTTTGGACATCCAAGCCTTGTATTTGCTTGTAGATGTAAAAATTCGTCGTATCACCTTCCATCGTAGGACTCAATGCGAAGATGAGTTCCTTTATCTTGCCAGCCCTTACCTTTTCCACAAGTCCAGATATATTCAAGTCGTGAGGGCCAATTCCATCTATTGGAGATATCTTACCTCCCAATACGTGATACAACCCCTTGTGCGATGCCGTATTTTCTATGGCCATCACATCCCTGACATCTTCAACCACGCATATAACGTCATCTTGTCTCATGGGATTGGAGCAAATCTCACATAATTCCACATCACTGAGATTGTAACAAGACTTGCAGAATTTCAAATCGCTACGCATGCTTTGCAATGCTTGGGACAAGGCTTCTGTTTGTTCTTTTGGTTGTCTCAACAAGTGCAATACCAATCGTAACGCCGTACGTTTACCTATCCCTGGCAGTTGCGAGACCTCATTCACTGCATTTGCAAGAAGTTTTGATGAAAATTCCATAGCTGCGAAATTACAATATTTTACTCACTATCGGTATTAAAAAAGCCCAATAACTAGATAGCATTGGGCTTAATTTATCAAATTTTCAAAGACTAATTACTCAATCATCAACTTTTTGGTAATTAACCCGTTTACAGTATTAACGTTAACAAAATACAGCCCAGATGCATAATTGGACGTATTGATCTTAAAGGTGTTTGTCAAGTCTTGACCTTTGGTGAAATATACGAGTTTCCCCAAGGCGTTGTATATTCTGATGGAAACATCCTCATTTTTATCCCATGATAGGCTTACGGTGTCTGTCGCTGGATTTGGGAACAATGTCATCGTATTCAATGCTGTATGTTCATCTACACTCAATCCTACCTCATAAAGATCCGACTTCCATAATCCACGACCGTATGTCCCTGCATATATCTTGTTGTTGGCAGTGTTTATTTCCAACTCACTGACTTCCACATTCGGCAAGTTGTTGCTGAACGGCAACCAATCTGCCTGAGCATCGGTTGTGTCCACATAATATACACCATAGTTCATCCCCACGTAGAGTCCTTCTTGCAAATGGTTTGTCCAAACCAAAGCCAATGCACTGAAATCTGGTAGGTTTTTCAAATAGCTTGTCCAATTTGTTCCTCCATCTGTACTTACATATACTTTTTGGTCTCCCGTAGTTGCAATCGCCACCTTGTTGGCATCCGTCGGGTGAATTGCGATTGAGTTTATACTTCCTGAGAAACCATTCAATGCCACCCAGTTCGATGCTCCTCCATTCGTAGTCTTGTATAAGTTGGAACCTCTTGCCGCAAACATGATGTTGTTGTTTGATGGTGCTATTTTAAGGTGATTCAAATTCCCTGAAAAGTTTTGGGATATCGAAGTCCATGAATTACCTCCATTGGTGGATTTGTATACCTCATCGTACCCACTGTATATGGTATTCTGTACTATTGGGTCCTGTTCAAAAGGTGTGATCCAGTTTCCATCCTTGTTTTCTGGGCTAGCCAAGCCAAAAGACCCCAAACCTTGGTTCGTGGACTTGTACAACGACCCGAATTGAACCGTTCCATATATGATGTCGTTGTTGTTTTTATCCACAAAGGTCTCCATACCATCTGCTCCCAACCAATCATTCCAATTTCCTGAATCGTTGTAAACCGAAGTACCATTGTCTTGAGATCCTCCAGAAACCACTTCTGGATCTGTTTGACTCACCCCTATCTTATAAAATTGTCTAATTCCCAAACCAGATGTGATGTCCGTGTAGTAGTTGCTATTCACATTAAGCGGATTTTCTGCAACGAAGATGCCTCCGTCACTTCCCACGTATATTTTTCCGTTCACATATTCCATTATGTCTATGTCCGCATGACAATATCCAATGTTCTGGTTTGCTGCATTTGAAGGAACCCATTGAGAGGTGATGTTGAAACTTGTTCCTCCATTTGTGGATCTCCATGACAAGATTCCTGCAATGTGCACATCATTGGCATCGTTGGGGTTCACAATAATGTCCATGTCCCTTGGAGCTTGCCCTCTGTCATCACTGGCAGTGGAGCTGTATCCAAAATAATTGTTTGTTCCATGATCCAACTTAACAAATGTATTTCCGCTATCCGTGGATTTGTAAAATGCTCCAAATATTCCATTGGACGCTTCCAATACATAAACCACGTTTGAATTGTCAGCAGATACTCCCATCATTTTTGGTCCACTTGACAAAACGGAATCCGATTCGAAACCATTTTCGAAAAGTGTTCCCAACGTAGCATCTTCCACACTAACGTCATCAAGTGTTACTCCTCTTCCATAATTGGATTTCCCTTCCAAGGCTACATAGTATTCTGCTGATGGATTTGGTAGGTTGATCGTTATGTCTTGCCAAGAAGTCGTTGCCGTCGTATAACTGGCCAATTCCGTCCAAGTTCCAGCTGCAGAAGTCTTGTAGATCACCTTTAATTCGTCTATGTCTCCACCCCATGCCGCATTGGTATAGGAAAACTTAAGTTGAGGATTCGAAGCTCCTGTCAAATTCATTGCTGGTAAAACCAATCGAGTTTCAGGGTGACTGTAGTTATTTATGTAATACAACCCCAATCCTGTTCCTGTCTTTGGTGTTACCGAATTGTTTTGGTTAGAACCTGCCGAAGTCCAATTAGTATTTCCTGAAATATACTCTTGAGAGTAGACATCCAATGCATCCTCTGTTGTAAATGTCACACCTCCATCCGTAGATTTGAAAAAATTGTTACCCGTGGCGTAAATGGTATTTGTATTTCCTGGTTTGAATTCCACATCATAACCATTGGTAGCCAAAGTATGTATCAATGTCCAACTTGCTCCTGCATTCGTGGATTTGTATATCCCTCCTCCTTGTACACTGCAATACATTTTATTGGCATTTGTCGGGTCTATCAAAATTTTATTGACATTTCCGTTTCCCGTATCGGATAACAAGGTCCATGTATTCCCGGAATCCGTAGAACTGAAAATGTTTCCTTGGGACGACCCCCAAAAATAATTGGTATTGTCCAACGGGTTTATGGTTAGGGAAGCCACTATCAAATTGGACATGTTATCTGTCAACACAGTCCAATCTGTTCCTCCGTTCGTTGTCTTCCAAACACCTCCAGATGCTCCTCCTACGATGATATGATTCGTATTTGCTGCTTCGATACCTATGGATGTTATCCTACCAACTCCTGGATTCCAACCACTTGTTGCATTCCATGAAGTAGGCCCCATTTGCTCCCATGTCCCTTCGGTTGTCCTAGCCAAGACATCGGTTTTTTCGTTTCTGGCCTTATTGTATTTCTCCAATTCATTGTAATAGAAATCGGCGGACTTCAAATAACCATTTTCATCCATGTTCCTCAAGGCATTGTACTCCCATCTCTTATATGGCTTGTATCCTTTTCCTCTTTCTGTCCCCGCTTTGGAGAAATGGGCTTCCGCCTTGGCTTGTATTTCTTGGACTGTATAGGTTCCTTTGACGATCATTTTCTTGTATTCTTGAGACCATGAAGTCATCACAAAGGAGATCGCTAAAAGTAAACTGGTATAATATTTCATCTTTAAATGGTTTAAGGGAGTTAAAGTTGGTTTCATTTAATGTTTTTTTGTTTTAGTATTCATTTTCTATTTATTACGCATTATAAATAAACAGATTGGAATGAATTTACCCTACTTTCAGAGTACTTTCCTCAATACTTTTGCCCTCATTGAAGCATTTTGATTCAAAAATGTGTTTCATTTAAAAAAATGAGGGTTAACATCGTAAAAATACTATTTTAGCATTGAAAAATAAAACATTAGATGAATTCCACATATATAATACTTTTAATAGCCTCTTATTTCGGTGTACTTGTCCTAATTTCCTTTTTTACAGGTAAAAAGGCAGGGAACGATGCTTTTTTCAAGGGTAACAAGCAATCTCCTTGGTATGTGGTGGCCTTTGGCATGGTTGGAGCATCGCTTTCCGGTGTGACTTTCATCTCTGTCCCTGGTTGGATAGAAGCCTCTCAATTTAGCTACATGCAAGTGGTCTTTGGTTACATCATTGGTTATTTGGTTATAGGTACCGTATTGTTACCACTATATTACAAATTGAACTTGACCTCCATCTACACCTATTTGGAGGATCGTTTTGGTAATTACTCCTACAAGACCGGAGCCTCTTTCTTCTTGATATCTAGAGTTATTGGAGCTAGTTTCAGGCTGTATCTGGTAGCAAATGTGCTACAACTCATCCTGTTCGACGATCTCGGTGTCTCCTTTTGGCAAACTGTTACCATAACCGTGTTGCTTATTTGGCTATACACCTTTAAATCTGGCATAAAGACCATTGTTTGGACAGATACGTTACAAACCTTGTTCATGCTTATTGCCGTTGGTGTAGCCATTTACTTTGTAAGTGATGAGTTAAACCTTTCGGGAGGCAACCTTTTAGGCTATGTACTTGATAGTGAACTATCCAAGACATTCTTTTTCGACGATTTCAAATCTGGAAATTATTTCTGGAAACAGTTTATCTCTGGTGCATTCATAGCCATCGTAATGACTGGACTAGATCAAGACATGATGCAAAAGAACCTGACTTGCAAGACATTGAAAGATGCACAAAAAAATATGTTTTGGTTTACAATCGTATTGACCGTGGTAAATTTCATTTTTTTAAGTTTAGGCCTCCTTTTAACTGTCTATGCTCAACAAAATGGAATAGATGCACATAAGGACGACTTGTTCCCCATAATAGCAAAAAACAATTTGGGAATTGGAGTGTTCGTCTTTTTCTTGTTAGGCTTGATCGCTGCTGCATATAGCAGTGCTGATAGTGCTTTGACATCTTTGACGACTTCTTTCAGCATCGACATCCTGGATATTGAGAAAAAACACGACAAAAAGAAGCAAATAGCCATCAGGAAACAAATTCACATACTCATTTCCTTGGTTTTGATTCTAGTAATCGTTGCCTTCAAATACATTATCAAAGATGAAAGTGTGATCAAAAAACTCTTTGTATTTGCAGGATACACCTACGGTCCTTTGCTAGGTTTGTATGCTTTTGGATTATTCACGAAATGGAATGTAAGAGACAAATTGGTACCCATTGTAGCCATCCTATCACCTATTCTATCCTATGTAATTAGTTTGAATAGCTTAAAATGGTTTGGTTTCGAATTTGGCTTTTTCATTTTGATCTTAAATGGCCTACTAACCTTTTTAGGCTTAATATTGATTCGCAGACAACAAAACTAAGGTACAAGCAACTTCTATCTCAATGTCGTTTTCCTCCAAGATCGCATAGAAATCAGGGTTTTCCGTACCTGGATTGAAGATGACTCGCTTTGGCTTCAATGAAACGATATGGTCATAATAGGCTTCTTGCCTTTTCGGATTTAAATATAGGGTTATCGTATCTATGTTCTCATACGGCTTCAACTCCGTATCGACAACGACAGATGCCTCCTCTCCTTCGACCAAACCATAGGCAACGGTCTCATAATTGTAATTCACCAGTCTTCTCAATGCCCTGTTAGAATACCTATCAGGTTTCAAAGAGGCTCCAAATACAAGGGTTTTCTTGCTCATAATTGTTAAAATATGTTAAGTATTGTTAAAACGAGTAACGTAATCCAAAAGTAAACGTCTTTAATGTATTACCAAATTATAAATCAATCAAAATCAATCAAAATCCAATTCAAGCAAATGAAAAAACTAATTACATTGTACTTACTGATGTTAACACTTGCAGTGCAAGCTCAAACTTCAGTGAAAAAAGAGGTTCTAAAACCGGGTACCGTCACAGGTAGGGTTTTAGACGCAACGCTTAACGAACCCTTACCATATGTAAGCATTGTAATAAAAAACGCAAAAGGAGAAATTTTAACTGGAGGTATTACAGATGACAACGGAAAATTTAAAATTGAATCCATTCCAGAAGGAAAAAACGAGGTAAGCATTCAATATGTAGGATATAAAACCGTTACCAAATCCATTACCATAGACAAAGACAACTACAAGATAGATCTAGGCACCATTAAAATTGAAGAGGAGGCGACAGGATTGGATGAAGTTACCGTGGTAGCCGAAACTTCAACCATACAACAAAAAGTGGACAGAAAGGTGATTACCATAGGTAAAGACCTTGCTGCCAGCGGTACGGCTTCAGAACTCATGGTAGGAATTCCATCCGTAAGCATAGACCAACAGACAGGAGACATCAGTTTGCGTGGCAATCAGAATGTTCGTGTCATGGTAGATGGTAAACTATCCAACATACCTACTTCCCAACTATTGAAACAAATTCCTTCAACTGCGATCAAATCCATCGAGTTGATTACAAATCCCTCTGCCAAATACAATCCAGAAGGTATGAGTGGGATCATCAACATCGTTTTGCATAAAAACACTTTGATAGGTTTCAATGGTAACTTGAGCGTGGGACTGAGCCACGAAAAAGAAGCCAAGTTCAACAGTGCTTTGGGACTGAACTATCGCAATGGTAAGTTCAACCTATATGGAAACTATAGCAACAACATCTCAAAAAACCAAAACAGGGGAAATATCTTGAGGCCAGAAAACAATTCCGAGCAATTCTTTAGATTCTTGGATAGTAGAAAATCCCATTTGTACAAAGTCGGATTGGACTTTTATCTGAATGACAAAAACACCATTTCGTTTTTCACCAATCAAAACATATCGGACAGCAAGACCAATGGTTCTACGAAAGCCTTCTTTTATGACAACAGTTCGTTCAATCAAAGTCAAACATTCATCTCCAAAGATGACAACAGCGCCTCACAATACAATTTCGACTACAAGTTGGATTTTGAAAAGGAAGGCCACAACATAGAGTTGGAAGCAGATTACAACACATTTGAAAGTGACAATCCTTTGGATTACATGTTTCAATTGGGAAACAACAATGATTTTCTAGACCTCAACAAAACAGACAGGGAAAGCACCACCATAAATTTAGATTATGTCAATCCTCTATCTGAAACCACCAAATTGGAAGTGGGTCTACAAGCTAGGCTATTCAATACGGACATCGCTTATTCTTCCACTGGAGAGTCTTTGGATGTCAATGGCAACCTAGGGCAAACTCCTAGTACGGATTTCGATTACACGAGGGATATTTATTCTGCCTATGCCAGCTTTAGTAAAAAATTCGAAAAATGGACATACCAGATTGGAGCTAGGTTGGAAAGTGTTAATGTTGATGCCAACGCATTTCAAACAGAAGTAGCAACAAATGAAACTACTCTAATCGCTTTCGACAACGATTATCTTGAGGTATACCCATCTGCCTTCTTCACCTATACACCTTCAGAAAAGAACTCATACCAATTGAGTTATAGCCGAAGAGTGGACAGGCCAGGCATTGGACAAGTGAATCCCATTAGAGAGTGGAGCACTCCGTTGATTTCTTCATTTGGAAACATCAATCTAGAGCCACAATTCACTAACTCATTGGAAGTAAACTATACCAGGCAATTGAAAAAAGGTAGTATTACCGCTGGTGTATTCTACCGTTTGATATCCGACGAGATCAATAGAGCTCTTTTCATCGACAGGACAGACGTGAATTCCGGAAGAATCATTTTAACTCACGACAACTTTGACGATACTTCCGCCTATGGCATTGAACTGTCAAGCAATTACAGGCCTACAAGTTGGTGGAGCATCAATGGTAGCTTCGATTTATATACGCAAACACAAAAAGGTATTTCAGAAAGATTGACGGCACCTATTGAAACTGCTACCATAAACGACATACAAACCGATGTCAGCGAAGTGGACAACGTTGCTTGGAACTTTAGAATGTTCAACAACTTCAAAGCTACAAAAACCTTGAGTTTCACAGCTTTTGGATTTTACAGAGGAAAAAACAAGACATTGCAATTTGATCTTGAGCCCATGTATTTCATAAATCTGGGAGCACGTGTGAGTTTTGCTCAAGGTAAAGGTTCTTTCAGTCTGAATTACAATGACATACTGGACTCCATGGAATTTGCCTTTAATGGCAGAAGGCCTTTTGTACAAGTAGGAGGCTTCAACTGGGAAAGCAATACGATACAAGGTAGCCTAACCTATCGTTTTGGAGGAGGAAAGTACAGAGCTAAATCCCGTAAGAACAGAGACAAGAATGAAAAATCTGGAGGAGGATTCCTTTAATGATTCATAAAATAATTTTAATGGCTTGCGTAATAGTTGATGGTTAGTGTTAATGTCAAGTCATTAAATAAGAAAGCCCAAGGTAGATATGCTTTGGGCTTTTGCTTTAAACGATAATTTAACACTCCATAACATAAGGTCCACAAACTGTTAATAATTTATTAAATATTGATAATCAGCGCAATAAAATAAAAAAAACAGCGTCTTACATATAACACAACTACACGGTACGATATATTTTATTTGAATTAGTCTTCCTAAAAAAGCATTCGTAAACACTAGTATAGTTTATCAGGTTAATAGCAAAAAAGTCCGAAACTCGAGTTTCGGACTTTTTTAATTCTTTTTAAATTTTCACATCATCGCTTTCCCATAGGTTCCATTACCATTTAATGATGACACTCCCCCAAGTAAATCCACTACCAAACGCAGCCAATACCACAGTATCACCTGATTTTATCCTTCCTTCTTCCCAAGCTTCAGTCAAAGCAATGGGAATGGATGCTGCCGTAGTATTCCCATATCGTTGAATGTTATTGAATACCTGATGGTCTTCCAATTTAAACTTACGTTGTATGAATTGGGATATGCGCAAATTTGCTTGGTGAGGAATCAACATGTCCATGTCCGTGACTTCCAAGCTATTTTTCATGAGTCCTTCCATAATAACTTCACTGAAACGCACTACGGCATTTTTAAATACGAATTGTCCATTCATATGTGGAAAGTAACTTTCATCATCTGCATTGTTTTCCTCGATGATGTCCGTTACCCAACGAGTTCCCATTCCTGGTGCTTCCACAACCAACTCTTTGGCATGCTCTCCTTGGGAATGCAAATGCGTGGACAAAATACCTTTCGACGTATCTTCCTCTCGAGTTAAAACGGCTGCTCCTGCACCATCTCCAAAAATCACGGAAACTCCTCTTCCTCGCGTTGTCTTGTCCAATCCGTGAGAATGCAACTCGGAACCAATGACCAATACATTTTTATACATTCCTGTCTTTATGAATTGATCTGCAATAGAAATGGCATAAACAAAACCAGAACATTGGTTACGCACATCCAATGCACCTACCGTTTTAATGTCCAAAGCCTCTTGTACCTGCACACCAGGTCCAGGAAAATACATATCCGGGCTTAAAGTTGCAAAAATGATGAAATCGATATCATCTTTATCTATTCCAGAACGATCTATGGCAATCTTGGCTGCCTTCACTCCCATTGTGGCCGTCGTATCTCCAGAATTCTTTACCCAGCGTCTTTCTTTTATCCCTGTGCGTTCCTGAATCCACTCGTCATTGGTATCCATCATTGTGGATAACTCTTCATTTGTTACTATATGTTCTGGAACGAAGTGTCCCAACCCTATTATTTTTGAATTGTACATAAAAACAGTGTCTTTTTATTTCCTTGACTTAGGAAATCTTATTTATTCTCTAACATTATATTCTTTTTCATTTCCTCGATTGAAAACAAAACCAATGATGCAATTTAAGTATTTCAACCATAATCACTTCAAGAATCAGTCATTTTTTACAATGTGTCTACAATAAACACATTCCATTGCAACAAAACCTCAATTAATGTCTCATTTGGAAATTACAGTGTCAGTTTGTCATATTTTGTCAATTGGCATTTTTGTTGTCCTTAATCCTAAAGTAAATTTTAACAAACAACAAACTGATTCCTGATTGAACGGGAATGACAAATAAATTATTGAAAATTATGGCAAAAGGTAGTATTAACGTATCTGTTGAAAACATTTTCCCACTAATCAAAAAGTTTTTGTATAGTGATCACGAAATCTTTTTACGTGAGTTGATCAGTAATGCAACAGATGCAACTTTGAAATTGAAGCACCTTACCAACATTGGTGAATCCAATGTAGAGTATGGCAACCCTCAAATCGAGATTAAAATAGACAAAGAAGGAAAAAAACTCCATATCATCGATCAAGGTCTGGGTATGACTTCCGACGAGGTTGAAAAATACATCAACCAAGTTGCATTTTCTGGAGCAGAGGAGTTTTTGGACAAGTACAAGGATTCTGCCAAGGATTCTGGGATCATTGGTCATTTCGGCCTTGGTTTCTATTCCGCTTTCATGGTTGCAGAAAAAGTAGAAATCATTACAAAATCCCACAAAGACGAGCCTGCTGCACACTGGACTTGTGACGGATCTCCTGAATTCACATTGGAGCCACATGACAAGAAGGAAAGAGGTTCGGAAATTGTTTTACACATAGCCGAAGATTCGACTGAATTCCTAGAAGAAACAAGAATCAAAGCCTTGTTGGCAAAATACAACAAGTTCATGCCTGTACCGATTAAGTTCGGAATAAAGGAAATTAACGATCCAGAACATACACCTGAGACAACTACAGATGCAGAAGGTAAGGAAACAACCGAGCCACAACGCAAAATAACTGTAGATGACATCATAAACAATCCCGATCCAGCTTGGACCAAACAACCAACGGAATTGGAAGACGAAGACTACAAGGGATTCTATAGGGAATTGTATCCATCACAATTTGAAGAGCCTTTATTTCACATTCACTTGAATGTTGACTATCCATTCAACTTGACAGGTATTCTATACTTCCCGAAGATGACTCAAGACATGAGCATGCAAAAGGATAAGATTCAATTATACCAAAATCAGGTTTTTGTCACAGACAACGTAGAAGGTATCGTACCTGAATTCTTGACGATGCTACGTGGAGTTATCGATTCGCCAGACATTCCTTTGAATGTATCGCGTTCATACTTGCAAGCAGATGGTGCAGTAAAAAAGATTTCATCATACATTACCCGTAAGGTAGCCGATAAGTTAAAGTCTTTGTTCAACAACAATCGTGAAGATTTTGAAGCGAAATGGAATGACATCAAAATCGTTATCGAATACGGAATGCTTTCCGAGGAGAAGTTCTTTGAAAAAGCAGATGCTTTTGCCTTGTACCCAACGGTAGAAGACAAATATTATACATATGAAGAGCTTTTCAATAAAATCAAGGCAAATCAAACAGACAAAGATGACAAACTGGTAATTCTCTATGCTTCCAACAAGGACGAACAACATAGTTACATTGAAGCTGCAAAGGCTAAAGATTACGAAGTCTTGTTGTTGGATTCTCCAATAGTATCCCATTTGATCCAAAAATTGGAAAGCACAAAAGAAAACATCACATTCGTACGTGTGGATTCTGATCATGTCGACAACTTGATCAAGAAAGACGACACGACCATTTCCAAATTGGACGAAGAGCAAACCAAGGTTTTGGACGAATTGTTGAAAGAGGTTATCCCTTCCGAAAAATTCTCCGTACAACTGGAAGCCATGGATAGCAACGCTTCTCCATTCATGATTACACAACCAGAATTCATGAGACGTATGAAAGAGATGCAAGCTACTGGTGGTGGCGGAATGAACATGTTTGGAAACATGCCAGAAGTTTACAACTTGGTAGTAAATACGAACTCCGAGCTTATTGGAGAAATTATGAATACCAAGACGAAGAAGAAGCAAGAACGTTTGATTAATCAAAGTTTGGACTTGGCTCGTTTGTCACAAGGCTTGTTAAAAGGTGAAGAATTGACTAATTTCATCAAGCGTAGCTACGAGATGATTAAATAAGATTCCTAAAAATATGGAATATTACAAAAGATAGAAGTTCTAAATTACTTCGCAAAAAAACCACTTTATATATAAAGTGGTTTTTTTTTGATAATTACTGTCTTTGAAAAAATCCAATCACGTATGAGAAAACGTATAATTGACGGTGTTTCCTTTAAATATGAAGAATGACAAGATATTGTTTGCACTCCATATTTTAAACCCAATTACAATAACCCCTTAAAATTCAGAAAAATATGACCCAAATTAACAAATCCAAGTACAAGAAATCCCTTGTGCTTCTTTTATTATGCATTGCCTTTAACCAATTTGCATACTCTCAAATTAATGATCGTGTCGTTTTAGGTTACTTTCCTTCGTGGTCGGAAAGTTGGACATCAGCAAACCAAAACTCCAAATTAAGAGAAATCCCCAATTTTGTCAATTATGTATTTCTTTCGTTTGCTAAACCAAACTTATCCTATACGGCTGGATCCTATGACATCTCACAAACTGGAATTCAAGTACCCTATGATGGTTGTACCTTGAAAGAAAGTGTAGCTGCATTGAAAAACAAAGGGATTAACGTCATTCTATCCATAGGAGGTGAAACCTATTGGGGAACCAGTGATGCCTACGACATAGATTACCAACAAATAAAAGACTTGGTAGATGACATGGGCTTCGTCGGCATAGATTGGGACTACGAACCCAACGGCTCTTTCGCGAACATAGGAAGTCCTGAGAATGTACAACATTTCATAGATTTCTTCAACAATTCCAGAACATTGATGCCAAAAAATGAAGGTTACATATTGGCTTGTGCCCCCAGTGGCGTAGGCGCCTTGGGAGGATCTACAAATGACGACCCAACTTCTCCTTTTGCCTATGCCAATAGAAATACGTTAACAGGAGAAGACGATACCAACCTTTACAACCCTACAGTACCAACCAATGGCATCAATCTATTTGGTTTTTCTGCTACAGGACATATGATTCCCGTTTTGGCTAGCGTTGGTTCTAAAATTGATTTAATAGCTTTTCAAGGCTATAATGCTGGAGCAAGTACCAATCGCTCCATAATGTACGATGCCTTTGCCCATTATGCTGAACAATACGACATAAGCATAGCTGCTGGTGTTCACTTTCCCAATGAGCCTTGGGGTCCTTATTACGAATACACACATGAAAATGTGGCTTCTTTGTCCAATCACATAGAAGAACACGCCTATAGAAGTGACAACAACGATGGCATAATGATATGGCAGATATTGTTGGAAGATACTGATAGTTCAGCCTACTCCTACCTCAATGTGGCCAGTGCCGTATTGAATGGTACTTCTGAATCCGTAGCGATACAAGACGCAAACAACTTTTCCATGTCACCATATTCTGGAGGCGTCACGGAAGGCTGTACACCAACAGGAGGAGGTACGCTTTATTGTGGAATAGGAGAATACGATGCGGAAAACTCATATCCTACAGCCAACACCCAAGTGTACTATGAATGCAAGATATGGCAAAATCAATGGCATGCGAATCCAAATGAAATTCCTGGTGACAACGGTGTTTGGGCATTCGTCTCAGATTGCAACGAAGGAGTTGGTTGTACGCTATCCGTAACGGAAAACACATTGAAAAGTATGATCTTATACCCTAACCCATCTAGTGATTTCATACAAATCTCAAATCTAGATACGGCAAGAGACTATAGAATATACAATATGTCTGGTCAATACATTACTGGCGGAATCATTGAACGAGGCAAAAAGATCGATGTTCGTGGCTTAAGCAAAGGTGTCTATTTTATTAAACTGAAAAACAATACTGCTAAGTTCATAAGAGAATAAAATAGGCACAACCTTTAAAGTGGCTGTTTACATAGATGGTTACTTTTAGTCAATGTAAAATTGACAAAACATTCGAGAGCTAATAAAACCCTTATTTTATTAGCTCTTTTTTACTTTTCATTCATACAAAACTCAATTCAACAAAACAGATTGTCGATTATATATTACATTTAAACGTAAAAGTTATTTTTCACTCGAATCGTTTTATAATTTAGATACTAATTATAAACCCCTTTAAAATTAAACTTTTATGATCGCCTCAAAAAAATTAAAAAGCAAAAAAAGCATCTTATCCATTTTTCTAATTCTTGTTTTCAGCCAACTCCATTACCCACAAACAAACGAGTTCATGGCCATAGGAAATTTTCGTTCTTGGACAACAAGTTGGGTACACACAGATCAAGCTCCCTCTTTTACGACAAATGAAGTACTCTTAACATCCACAAATCAAAATACCATTGATTTTGGGTCATTTTCACGTTCAAGGGAAATCCTAAACTCCTTTTTCTCAAGTACCGAAAATACCTTGTATTGCAACACAGAGGAATATGTTTCGACCAGCTCTTATCCAGATGCCAATACACAAGTATACTACGATTGTAAAATATGGGAAAATCAATGGTATGCAAATCCAAATGAAATCCCCGGAGAAAACAATGTATGGTCATTGGTTTCGGATTGCACAGAAGGCCCAGGATGCATCTCCTCCTTTTGTGATGTGAGCGGATATGTCCCTACATATTCCTATCCAGACTTGAATACAGAAGTATATTATGATTGTAAGATATGGCAAAACCAATGGTATGCGAATCCGAATGAAATACCTGGGGAAAACAATGTTTGGATGTATATGTCGGACTGCAATGAAGGCAATGATTGTTTGTTGTCCGTGACAGAAAACGAAATGAATGCAATGACAATTTCCCCCAATCCATCAAGTGATTTCATTGAAATTTCCCATATAGAAATCGAAAAAGATTACATAATATATGATATAAATGGGCAATTCATATTTGACGGCACAATTGGACGTAAAGAAAAAATAGACATTCGCAACTTAAATAGTGGAGTTTACTTCATTCACTTTAAAAGTTACTCCATAAAATTCATAAAGGAATAACCCCCTTTAGATTACCAACACTATTGCTTAAAGTCACATTGTTTTCAATGTGGCTTTTTTCATTCTCTAAAATTTACTACCATTTTATTTGTATACATTTTAATAAAATGTATATTTACAGTATGTATAGTAAAGAATTAACAAAAGGCACACTACAGCCCATCATTTTGAAGCTATTGAGCGATAATGACAAAATGTACGGTTATGAGATAACACAAAAGGTAAAAGAATTGACAAAGGGAAAGATAGATATTTCCGAAGGCGCACTCTATCCCATATTGCATAGGTTGGAGCACCAAAATGTATTGAAAACAGAAAAAGTCTATATAGGTAAACGGGTAAGAAAATATTATACCGTGACAAACTCTGGAAAAGAAATAATCACAAAAAAAACGGATGAGATAATTGACTTCATTGAAACACTATCTATAATATTCACCCAAAAAGCGATAACATAAATGAACTTGACAGAAGAACAAATTGATTTTATTTCAAACAGCCTCTCCTTTAATGGAATAAATTCCGAGAGCCTAAAAGAAGATATCTTGGATCACATATGCACAGCCATAGAAGCTGAGGAGTTTGAAGATTTTGTAACAACCTACCAAAAGGTCATACAACGATTTGGTGGTTATCAAAACATGAAGCAAATTCAAAAGGACACCAATTATGTCATATATGCAAAAAAGATGCTGAAAGCCAGAAGAGCCTTTTACGTATCGATCTATGCAATGGCAGCAATCTTCATGATGGGTTCACTTTTCAAAATAATGCATTGGCCATTTGCAAACTACATGTTAAGCGCTAGCGTAATCACCTTGCTACTATTCTGCATACCCCTATTTGCCTATGAACGGCATATGAAATCAAATTTGAACCATCAACCATAAATTATCAACATCTAAAACAAAAACTATGAAAAATGCAGTTTATCCATTGGGCTTTTTAGCCTTTTTCACGTTGAGCACAGGTACATTATTCGAATTTTTCCATTGGCCTTATTCAGGTAAAATATTGATTCTTGGATTTCTACTTTTAAACTTTGGTTTCCTACCATCCTTTTTTTACAAATTGTACAAAACCCAAAAAGTATGACTTGACACTTGTAGAAACAAACACGAATGCGCAATTCACAATTCCAAGAAAAGAAAAGAAAAGAAAAGAAAATGAAACATTAAATTTCACCCCTGACATACTACGACACCATCACTCCTAACTTTGCATTACGTTTAACAATAAAAATCATTTATAATGACAAATGCAGTAAACTGGTTTGAAATTCCAGTAAAAAATTATGACAGGGCAAAAAAATTTTACACGACCATTTTGGCTTCTGAAATTACAGATCATCCAATGCCGGAGCAAAATGTGAAATATGGCATTTTCACCCATAGTCCTGAAAAAAATGGTGTTGGTGGAGCCATTATAGAAGCAGAAGGGCAAACCCCTACAAAAGATGGCTGTACTATCTATTTGAATGGAGGAGATGATTTAAGTGAGTCTCTTGACAAGGTGGAATATTCTGGTGGAAAGGTGACAATGCCAAAGACCAATATCGGAGAAAATGGATTTATTGCCCAATTTACAGATACAGAAGGCAACAAAATTGCATTGCATTCCATGTCTTGATCCTAAAAAATTAAGATAGTGAGCTCTATGGAGTTCACTATCTTTGTTTCTCATGTCTCAACTATCTAGACTCATATCCATTTTAACGCTGTTGAAGTCCAAACGCCTATTGACAGCAACTGAGCTTTCAAAAAAGTTCAGCGTAAGCGTGCGCACCATATACAGGGACATAAGAAAACTGGAAGAAGCTGGCGTTCCCGTTGTGACCATGGAAGGGAGAGGATATTCCCTAATGGAAGGCTACACGGTAGCTCCTGTTCAATTCACGGAAAAGGAGGCCAATGCTTTGATAACAGCACAAAATTTGGTTAATCAAGCCAACGACAGCTCCTTTTCAAAGGACTTCAATGATGCATTCACCAAGATAAAATCCGTATTTAGAACATCCATACAGAAAAAGAGTGAAAGACTGGACAATCAAATCCACGTATTCAATCCCGATTACGAAAACATAACGAGCAATGCGCTTTCAGAAATACAACTTGCCATAACCAATTTCTACTATACGGAAATCAACTATAAAAAGGTGAATGATACGAACGTCTCTTTCAGGAAGATCGAACCTTATGCCTTGTATGCCACCAAAAACAAATGGATTTTGATTGCCTGGTGCTATCTTAGAAATGAATACCGAGCTTTTAGGATAGACCGAATTCAGCATTTCAACATCCTTCAAGAAAAATTCGAAGACAGAAAGTTCAACCTTCAAACTTACTTTCAGTCTTGCCCATACGATGAAAAATAGATGTTAACACTTTCTTAAAGCTTACCTTTATATTGACTAAATAACAAAAAACCATTAACTTTCGTTGCAATTAACACAGAATACGACATCTTATGATAACACACTTAAAATCAGCAATTGGAACAACATTCCTAGCTGTATTGATTACTACGCTTTCTGCTCAAGAAAAAACAAAGGCCGTTCCGGTTTTTGAAAATGGAGAAGCTCAAATCGTGGAAGCTTTTGGCAAATCCAGTGATTGGATTAGACACGACCTATGGGTGGAGACGACATTCGACTCGGATGATGATGGAAAACCAGACAGAATGCATGTTGCCGTAACAAGGCCCACACAAACAGATACCGAAGGATTGAAGCTTCCTGTAGTCTATGTTTCCAGTCCTTACTTTGCAGGAGTCGCTCCAGATGTACCAGGTTCGATGTGGGACGTGAAACAAGAGCTAGGAGGTACGGCAAAAGAACGTGTGCACCCAGAAGTAAAACGTTTGGGAAAAAGACCTATCATATCCAATTCACACATCAGAACATGGGTACCAAGAGGGTACGTCGTAGTCCACTCCTCTTCACCAGGGACAGGTTTGTCTGACGGAGCACCAACCATTGGTGGTCAAAATGAATCCTTGGCTCCAAAGGCCGTAATAGATTGGCTATGTGGTAGAGCCAAAGGTTATACCGAACGTGAAGGAAATGAAACAGTAACGGCTTTTTGGTCCACTGGAAAAGTAGGAATGACAGGAACATCATACAATGGCACCCTGCCATTGGCTGCAGCCACGACTGGAGTAGAAGGTCTGGAAGCCATTATCCCAATAGCACCAAACACATCATATTACCATTATTATAGATCCAATGGACTGGTTCGCTCCCCTGGAGGTTATCTTGGTGAGGACATCGATGTATTATATGATTTCGTACATAGTGGTGACGAATCAAAACGTGCGCACAACAACAAAAGGGTACGTGATACCGAAATGAAAAATGGCATGGACAGACAAACTGGAGATCTCAACGACTTCTGGGCCAAACGTGATTATTTGAATCAGATGGCTCCTATGAAAGCTGCCCTGTTGATGTCACATGGCTTTAACGACTGGAATGTAATGCCAGAGCATAGCAACCGTATCTACCAACAAGCAAAGAAGCAAGGAATCCCTTCTCAAATCTACTATCATCAACACGGACATGGAGGCCCTCCTCCAATGACGATGATGAACCGTTGGTTTACACGCTATTTACATGGAATAGAGAACAATGTAGAATCTGATGCTCGTGCATGGATCGTAAGGGAGAATGACAATTTCAAGGAACCAACTTCCTACAAGGACTATCCCAATCCAGATGCTAACGATGTCACATTGCATTTAAAGGCTGGCGGATTGAAATCTGGAACCTTGAGCAGTGGAAAGACAAAAAAACAAGGAAAGGAAACATTGGTTGACGATTATGCTTTTTCGGGCAAGGATCTAGCCAAGGCTGAAACATCAAAACATAGATTGTTGTACACTACTCCTACATTGACCAAGGATTTGCATTTATCCGGAACTACTCGAGTATCCATAACGTTGGCAAGTAGCAAACCCGCAGCAAACCTATCAGTATGGATGGTATCCTTGCCTTGGGCTGGTGAAAAAATAAACGACAACATCATAACTCGTGGATGGGCAGACCCACAAAACCATGAGTCTTTGACAGAAAGTGAGCCTTTGAAACCTGGTAAATTCTACACTGTAAACTTTGATTTGATGCCAGACGATCAAATAATTCCCAAAGGTCAAAAAATTGGTTTCATGGTATTTTCCAGCGATCAAGATTTCACATTGCACCCTAAAGCGGGTACGAAATTGACTTTGGATTTAGATGCCACGACCGTTGCTCTTCCTGTAGTTGGAGGAAAAGAAGCCTACAACGCAGCTACAAAACAATAGATAATCACTTTTCACATAAGTACCAAAACCACTTCTTTTTCGAAGTGGTTTTTTTGTACATCATTTTCAATGGAACAGATGGGCGCAACTCCAAAAAACGTTTTCCCCATGAAATGTAGATGTCGTACCAAGCCCAAACATTCAAGTAGTTCATTCCATTCATTTGAGCAAAACCTGATCAAAGAACATTCTGGTTTGCGTATATTTACCTTCAACTTCATTTTTCATAAAATGGAACCCCGCTAACTGTAAAAAATAGAATATTATGAAAAAAATGGCTTTTTTGATTCCATTGTTATTGTTGTTATTCAATTGTCAATCCGACAAGAAAGAAAAAGAAACGCCTCCAAACATCATTTATTTCCTAGCCGACGATCTAGGCTATGGAGAAGTTGGAACATACGGACAACAAAAAATACTGACTCCCAACATCGATGCCTTGGCAAAGAACGGAATGCAATTTACACAGCACTATTCTGGTGCACCTGTGTGTGCTCCTGCTCGCTATGTATTACTTACAGGGCAACATACCGGTCATGCATACATTAGAGGCAATGATGAATGGAGGGAACGTGGTGATGTATGGGATTATGAAAAAGCGTCACAAGATCCATCGCTGGAAGGGCAACGTCCCATACCTGACAGTACCATAACCTTGGGAGAACAATTACAAAAGGCAGGTTACAAGACTAGCATTTTTGGCAAATGGGGATTGGGTGCTCCTAAAACCGAAGGCGTGCCAAATCTTCAAGGGTTTGATTATTTCTATGGCTATAATTGCCAGAGACAGGCACACAACCTCTATCCTTCCCATCTTTGGGAAAATACCATAAAAGACACCCTGAACAATGCCTTGGTATCACCTAGCACGAAATTGGATTCATTGGCAGACATATATGATGAAGCCAGTTATGCAAAATTCACACAACAGGATTATGCTCCAAAAAAGATACATGAAAAAGCATTGTCCTTCATCAAAGACAACAAGGCGAATCCCTTTTTCATGTATTACGCCTCTCCTCTACCTCATTTACCTTTGCAAGCCCCAAAAGAATATGTGGACAAGTATCGTAAGATTCTAGGAGAAGAAGAACCATACATTGGAGATCATGCCTACTTCCCCAACAGGTATCCAAGAGCGACCTATGCTGCAATGATAAGTTATTTGGATTATCAATTGGGAGAATTGGTATCGACCTTGAAAGATTTGGGAATCTATGAAAATACGGTCATCATCTTTTCCAGCGACAATGGCCCTACTTATTTGGGAGGTGTCGATTTCGATTACTTCGAAAGCTCCAAACCCTTTCAAAATGGATATGGAAGAACCAAAGGCTTTGTATACGAAGGAGGCATACGAGTTCCATTGATTGCAAGTTGGCCAAACCACATCAAACCAGGAACCACAAACAAGCATGTTTCCGCATTTTATGATATGATGCCAACGATATGTGATCTTTCGGGGGCGGAAGTTCCTGCAAACGTAGACGGCATCAGTTTCAAGCCTGCTCTACTTAATCAGAATCAAAGAGAACATGATTACCTATATTGGGAATTCCCTAGTTACAAAGGGCAACAAGCCATAAGAATGGGAAAATGGAAAGGAATAAGAAAAAACATATTTGATGGCAATCTCAAACTAGAACTTTACAATTTGGAAAATGACATTTCAGAAAGTAACGACATAGCCAATCTACATCCTGACGTCATAGAAAAAATGGAAGCCATCATGGTTAAAGAGCACAACCCTTCCACAAACAACAATTTCAAATTCAAACAATTGGGAGACGAATGATGTAATTGTTCACTTCATCCCAAATACAATAAAAACATAAGGCTCCTTCGTCATTGAAGTGGTCTTTTTCTTTGCTTGATCATTTCAACATATCAAAAACAGGTAAAAGTACTTGCTTCACAAAACTTGAAAATCCTTAACTTAATAGCTTCATCCATATGCTTAAAAGGAATTCTTATGAATAGCTATCGTAGTAAAACTCATAATCACAACAACCAATCTGTTGCCAATAGTCTTTCAAGAAAGCAAAACGGCAAGACTTCCGGTTTTTTGGTGGACAATAGACCAACATCCATATTACAGCGAAAACTGAACAACAGAGCAAACTCATCTCAAGTCATTCAAATGGTCCGCTATGTAAAAACACCAACTGGAAAGATAAAAGAGGTTGAAGATGACTACAAATTGGGTTGGGGTGAATTCGAAGCAGAAGCTCCACGAGTGCAAGCACCTCCTCCTGTTGTTTCTTCAGCTCCACCTCCATCTACAATTCCTCCTAGATCCATTACTCCGCCTCGATCTATAAGACCTGTAATACAGACACCTGAAGAGAGAGGCTACCCACTTGGCTTTACCAGCATGAAGCAGTTTAGAGACTTAACGCGCCCCATTGCCAAAGCCAATAGGGATGCCACCATAGTGGTCACAGGAAGTAGTGTTACCGGAAGATCGGGAGATGATACAAGACCATTCCGAAACAGACGAACTCGAACAATTAGAGGAAATAAGAAATCTGGTCCCAGTGACATCGATCTTGGTATTGTAAAACCAGATTCCGTAGACCATGGACAAGTGGGCTATAACGGATTCCCAAAGTATGGAACTTCCTTGTCTCATTTGGAACGCTCTTATGGTCAAGGTGTACAAAGTGAAACAGGGCACCCTAGCGGAATAAAATTCTTTGATGAAATGCCAACAGAAGGCAGAGGAAGAACACCATATAGAGAACGTAGACGCATCGTTAGAGATCATACACCAGAAGGTGAACGTGAAGAAGAAAAAGAAAAGACGACCACGAGAAGAAGTAGCTCCAGTGGCTATAGAGGAAGAGGGCGCGGTGGAAGAGGTGGAAGAGGTGGAAGAGGCTGGAGGAAATTTTAAGACACCCCCTCTTTCTTGCTGATTTTAAAGAAATTAAACATAGCAACTCAAGATTTCTTCGAACATTGTTGAAAACGGACTTCGTCAATGCTTTCTTTACAAAATATCATTCTTGCTGAAAATCAATTAATTACATTTAGACATATTTTTTTCAACCAAAAAACCAATCGTTTTAACGAAAAACCAAACAAACCAGTTCAATCAGCAATTGAAAAAATCGTTTTTTTTTATTTTTGAATAAAAAACCCTCATGCACAAAACGATTCTATTCTTCATATTGACACTGCATTCCATCAGTATATTTTCACAAGTGGGAATAGGAACCACCGATCCTGACAATTCAGCACTTTTGGAACTGGATTCTTCCAACAGTGGTTTTCTTTTGCCACGTGTTAGTCTTCTAAGTGCTACGGACATCACTACTGTTCCCAACCCTGCCGAGGGTCTAATGATCTATAACTTGCAATCCAATTGCAACTTGGGACCAGGCATATATCTTTTCGATGGGACCAAATGGAGACGTCTCAATTATGCGGACAGTAGATCCTACACAAGATTGATAAGGGATGAAATTGGTTTTTCCAACATAACCATTTCCACCATAAACAGCAATAACAGTTATGGTCCATTCAGTTCTCTGTTCGATAATGTGGACAATACGGGAGCGGCCAGTTTTCACGTATCCAAAAGTGGATCCCCTGCTGGAGATTGGGGTTTTGGAATGAGTCTACCAACCTCTTATTACATCTCTGGGTTAATTCTAGACGGGCGTAATGACTGTTGTACCAATAGGATTGTAAATGTGTTGGTTAGGTTGTATAGATGTGGAAACTTGATATATTCCTCTTCTGCCCTATCGACTTCTTCAACAGGAGACAACTTCATAGACATCCCCGACATCTATGCGGACGAAATAAGGCTAGTAGTTCCAAACGGAGGAAATACTGCAGGTGGAGGTACCATCAACTTCTCGGAGTTGGATGTATTGGGTAGCGATTAAGATCGTTTTTCTTTTCTAATTTCAGTTTATTCAGAGCCTGGACAATGATCTAAACCAGAGATCTATCACAATAGTATTCATAAACTCCTCAATGCGGAACATACTCAGGTATCGCGCAGAATAATCCTTTATTTTTAATTTGATGAAAACCTTAGATTTTCAAACACTCTTCTTGACCATCATATAGAGTCACCGGAAATTCCATTGATAAAAAACAGGCTTTATCGAGCTAATTCGAAAACACTCTTCTCTTTCAAACCAACAGAATAACTCACCCAACAAACACGTAGTTATACGTATTGACTTTCAAAAAAATAACCGCTAACTTCGTTTAACTGTTGATATAAAACATTAAACCGATTTCATATTATTAACGGGAAGAATCCCCATCTAATCACTCAAAATCATGAACAACGAAACAAGCGTCATCGTCAAACAAGCAGCTGAAGTGGAAGTAGAACGCATCAAGCAACAACTCGCTACCAACACTCCGGAAAGCCTTACAAAAACTGGAACAGAAACCTCCATAACGGAAATCCCCGCCTCTGGATACATCATTGATCAACCTGGAAAATATGTCCTTGAAAAAAGTTGTATTTCATGGAATCCAACACCCGAAGCAATCGCGGCCATTGTGATCCTGTGTAGTGATGTGGAAATTGATTTTAAAGGCAATGGAATCTCACAGGGAGCCAACCCTAGGCCAACGGTCCATGGAGTAGCGATATTAAATCTCGAAAAGACCTGTTCCAATGTCAGCATCAAAAATGGAACGCTATTCGCCATGGGCCTTTCTGGGATTTGGGCCGTGAATACTGAAAACTTATCCATTACTGGGATGAAGGTTGAAGGACTGATCTACAGCGGCTATGAGCAACTTCCTGCAGCATTCTCGCTCTTTATGTGCAATTCCTACCACGTCAAACAGTGCACGGCAACCTTCATTTCTGTCACAGCCAAGATGGCCGGTGGATTCATGGTTATCGCCTCCAAAAAAGGAACACTGACTCAATGCACAGTCGAGAATTTTACGAACAACGATGGTGTAGCATGCGGATTTCCTTACGTCGAGTCTGAAGGGATCACCACCGAGCACTGCACTGCAAGATCACTCACAACCTATTCTGCGAATAATGTAAAATCAGATTTTGGACACACGTGTATTGGATATATGGTCACCGATTGCAAGAATTTAACCTACAACCACTGCTCTGCACACCACATGCACGGCTGCTGCGATGATTGCCACGGCATGTCGATGTGGCCAGGGCAAAATGTCCAGATCACAAATTTTCGTGCCCATGATGTGCACGATGGATTGGGGCCTCAGAAAACGGGCGCCAAAGCCACTGGTATCGAGGTGGCCGGCACGAATGTCACAGTCAAGGACTGCGAAGTGAATAACATTACGGCAATCGTACCGCAATTCCGACAGGCTGCGGGTTTTAGCGCTTGTGGAACCAACATCACCTTCATCAACTGCATGGCACGTGGCGTAAAAGTGTTGGATGCAGAAGGCAACCCCAGCACAGTTCCCGACCACGGAACCGCATATGGAACTGGATATGGATGGGCGCCTGATCCACGTATTAAAAAGCCTGCCGCAACCGACATCAACTATTTCAATTGTTTGGCCGATGATTGTCAGCTCGGCTTCGACACCTGGGATCATCAGCAATCAAGGTGGGAACAAGTCAGAACCTTGAATACTCCCATCACCCATCTGATTCAGCCAACTGGCTCGGAGCGCGTTCTGAGTCAGAATTTCTGTTCAGAACTGGCAAATTCATTTCCCGGAGAACCAGGCACTACCTACATCGTGAAAAATGTCATTGACAGCACCACCAATCAATATCCATCCGACTGGACCTCAGGCGTTCAAAGTCCGACTGATTAAGTACCCCGAACGCTCAATGCATAGAAGCCTCATCTGAAACGGTGGGGCTTTTTACAGTTAAGTGAGCGAGTATTGAGCCTTGAGAATATGATTCTTCAAGGCTTTTTCATGTGTCTGGGGCTCGAAAACCTGTGCGTTTTGCCTTTAATCGATGTGCCTGATTGATGAGAAAAAGGAGCTACTCCTGCATAACATACTAATTTTCTTGCATTGTCAAAAGCAGTCTCCCCTTTAGAATTAAATAAGTTACTGTTTGCGGCCCAATTCCAGGAACGCTTTGTGTCAATATTATAATTTTTTTTCAGGGCTTCATAACTCACCCAACAAATACGTAGTTATACGTATTGACTTTAAAAAAAATAACAGCTAACTTCGTTTAACTGTAGATATAAAATATTAAAACAAATTCATATCTCCTTAACGTTGCCAGTAATATAAAACATATTAATTTGATATTTTGACCAAATTTTAATAATTGAAAATTTATTTATGAAAATATTTTACTTAATCATCATCTTACTTTACTCTTTTGATATTATAGCACAAGACAGCAGAAAAGTACTTCCAACTTCTGTAAAAACAAAAACCTCTATAAAATATAATGGAACGAAAATAAAAGAAAAATATTCAAAAAAATTAACAGCGCACATAAATAAACGATATGAAGAATACGGAGATAGAGAAGAATTAAGAGGTTATTTAAAGCGAGGACTCAATGTTGGAAGAAATTCAATGTCGTTTTTAAGTGTTGCCTTAGGACCTAATTTAGTAAAAGAAATTGCTTTTGAACTTGGTGATTTTGCACTAGAACAACAATCAAAAGAAAACCTAGAAGCTTTCAATTATAATATGGAAAACATTGCTAAAGGAGTAATTGCAACTAATCAGGATTTAGAAATTGATTCTGATGAATTTAGAGATGAAGTGAAAGCGTTATTTTTTGAAAATGAAATAAAACCAGAACATTATCCTGTGCTAGGAAAGCAATTTGATAAAATGATTTTTGATAGATTGTTGGAAAGTAGAGAAAATCTAGAAACATTTAAATCTACTGTTACCGATGATATTTCGATACTTATTGATAAAGGCTTGACAAGAGATAAAGCTATTGAAGAAATTCACAAAAAACTTTCTGAAAAAGATGGTGAAATTATTTCGCTAAAAAACAGTCAAGAAGAAATTAAAAAAAATCTAGCAATTTTAGAATTCGACCTCAATAAAAAAATGAATTCTTTTATGGATGCAACTTTAAAATGGCAAGAAAAAGTAAATGAAGACATGTATGCCATAAACAATAAAGTTAAAAAAAATGAAGATAAGATTTCCGAAAACTCTAAAAAAATAAAAACGCTTAAAGATGAACTAAATGATCAAGGACTGACAATTGATGAACATTCAATAAAAATAGCTAAACTTCAAACACTTCAGTCTGAAAACAGAAACTTAATTCTATCAAACAGAGTTAGAATTGACGCTTTAGGCTCTGTTTTATATGGAGAAGCAAGTACCTCGGGTAAGATTGAGATGCTAAAAAAAGGGCTAGTGAAATTTGAAAATAATCAAGAACAAAAAGAAGAAATTGATAAGCTTGAAAACATCCAATCTTGGGAAGAGTTTAATAGGGATTTGGCAATGGGGCGAGAAATTGTAAAATTTGCCTCTAACCTTGGACTTGATGAAAAAACTGCTAAAGACGCTAATAAAGTTTTAAGTGCATTAAGTGTTGTTGGACAATTTGCAGTTTCGTATCCCTCTAACCCGATGGGAATGTTATCAGCAGTAAATGGAGCTTTTTCTTTATTTGGTGATGGACAAGAAGGGAAACCAGATCCTGCAATCATGGCTGAACTTGCTGAGATAAAACAAAAATTATCTGAAATAAATCAAAAAATTGATATTCTAAATGAAAAAACAGATGCACTTTTAGAAAGACAGTATGAGTTTCATATTCAAAATATGAGATCCTTTGCATCATTACATGATGATATAAAACGTTTGGAAGTTAAAACTGATATTTTAATACAGTTATTAACAAATGATTGTGCTATTCTTCAACCAGATGAATATAGTATGATAGAAACTATTAAAAAGCGTTTGCAAAAAAAAGAAATTAAACTAGTTGATTATAACCTTTTATTAATGTCCTTCCCTAATAGGTTACCTAAAATTCTTAAATGTATTGATGATAATACTGAATCAATAAACCTTTCTTCGGCTGATTTTATTTTAATGAATAGAATTAACCCTGATTTGGAAATTGATCAATTTATACCAGCTATCACATACATTAATGCCATTTACGGAACTACTAATGCTACTAAAAGTTTAAATTGTTTACCCATAAAAACTAACTCTATTTGGAATATAATCAATAATACGAACGATATTAATATTAGCAATCAAGAATCTTTAAAACACTTAATTAATCCTAATGACTTAGCACAATTAGTTGAATTATACTTATCTGTGATGCCATATTTTCTATTAGAAAAAAATCACAATACGGAAAGTTATGATATTTGGTTAGAAAATGATTTAAAAGATATTCCTCAACAAGTTTTAATAGATAGGACAAATACTCAATTTAATAATTTAAAAAGAATATTTAAGTTGATTGAACTTTGTTTTATGCAAGAAAGTTTATTGGCTGGTAATAAGATTTTTCAACATCTAAATAATGATTTAGGTAAGTCAAACTCTAATAGAGCTGAATTAGCATTCAAGACCATAAAAAATAATCAAGTTATGCAATTAAACCTTGCTACTTTCTTAATTAATAAGAACATTTTATTAGATGAAGTTTCTAGTAATGAATTTATTAAGTTTTTTGATGAAGCAATTTCCAAAGAAATAGATGCAGAAAGCCTAAGCATTTGGAGTTCTAAACTCAAAAATAATTGGTCTTTTTATCAACAAAAGGAAACAAAAGGATATTCGTTATGGGTTTCAAGCACACTAAAAGTTAATGGTAATGATAAAAAGCTTATACTGCCTATTGATTTACAATCATGCTTAACAAACGAAGTTATTTATAGTTCAGGGAGCCTTTTTTTACTTGAAGCTAAAGAAAAAATTAAAGACAAACTCATAGAATATGATTTTCAATCATTTATTAACGAAAATAAAGAAACCGATTTTGTTAAAGACTTCAATTCAATATTTACTGAATAAAACTATCATTATGACGAACATAAAAAACCTCTATATACTCGTATTTTCTCTATTAATAACTACAATTAGCAATGCACAAGAATTAGAAAAAGTGAATACTGGTGCGCTTGGTGATGTCAAATATTCCATTTTAAATCCTGAGCAATTTGCAATGGTCAATGGGGATGGATGGATACTTCTTGACGGTAGAAAATTAAGTAGTAAATCTGATTTATACAAACTATTGAATAAAACTGGACATTCTAATATAATTCCTGATGATAAATTACCGAATGGTGATGGAGTATTTATAAGAGGCGTTGATACGGATGAAGCTGATAGTTATGGAGAGATTGAAAAAAACAGAATTGTAGGAACCTATCAGGATGATTCATTTAAAAGTCATTCACATGTTTACAACAATGATAATTATGACCATAGAGCTGGCAAAGGAAATAGCAATGCAAACGTTCAAAAAAGCCAAGGAGGCATAAATACAGGTAATACAGCAACAACAGGTTCAGTAGAGACAAGACCGAAAAATATAGCATTATATATTTATATTAAAATATATAAAAACTAAGTAACTATACCATGAAAAAAAATATTTTAATAATAATTTCTATAATCACTTTTGCTCCCCTTTCTTTTACTACGTTAAAATTCAATGTTTTAAACTTCAATAAAAGAAATACAGGTACTATTGGAGATGTAAAATATTCTATTTTAAACCCTGAACAATTCGTAATGGTAAATGGGGATGGTTGGGTGCTTCTTGACGGTAAAAAAATAGATTTTGAATCTGGTTTATACAAACTATTACATACAACTGGGCATTCTAATGTAATCCCTGAAGGTAAATTACCAAATGGAGATGGAGTATTTATAAGAGGAATTGATACAAATGAAAACGATCATTATGGAGATACTGATAAAGGCAGAATAGTAGGTAGTTTTCAAGAAGATGCTATAAGAAATATTACTGGTAGTTTTTTAGGAAGTAACCCTAATCAACAAAGTTATGTTACAGGGTCTTTTTCTTCACAGAGTTTTGATCAAGGAGATCATAACAGTTGGGCCAGAGCTAATAATAGAGGAACAAAAATAAACTTTGATGCATCAAAATCAAAAGGTATCAAGGTAGCTAATGAAAATCGTCCAAAAAATATTAATCTATACATATATATTAAAATTAATGAACCTAACTAAAACTTTTATTACAATCATTTCTTTTTTTAAGATAATAAATACTACTGGCAACAAAGAACTGAGGTTAAAAACAAGTAAAATACACTAATTTTTAGCCAACATACTTCTGTAATCGTCATCATAAG
>CANMCF010000030.1 GCA_947496215.1 uncultured Bizionia sp. | reverse complement strand
CTGGATTTAGCAACCAATTCTATTGGGACTAGTCCCAATAGAATTGAACCATCAGACAGAGTTTAATTTACAGACCCGACTCAAATGCATAAAGAGTCATTTATTTATGTTTTATGAATTTAAAACTTACGTATACAACTTAATACATAGGTTACTTTTTAATAATTTTTTTCATAAACGCCCCTTTATCAGTGCTTATCTTCATTAGATATATTCCTGTAGACAGGTCTTCAATTTTAATTTTTTCAGTAATAAATGCTTTTACAAGTTCACCATGCATATTATATATTTCAATATTTTTAAGTTGTATGTTTTGTTCCAAGTCTATGGCTATTTCTCCAAATGTAGGATTCGGGTATACTGAAATGGATTCGTCAAAGAACTCGTCAACTGATAGCACTACTTCAACACAATCACAACTTTCACTGTAATAAGATAATTCGCTAGGTGACCAATATGAGCTTACTTGGTCAATATTGCTAACTCGAATACAAACAATGTCGTCTGCATTAAGTTGAAGTGTTTGCAATCTCCATGTTGCACCATTGTCAAGATTTAAACAAACGAAACCTGTACTACCAGCTGTTAATCTTTTTAAAAGCGTATTATTACTTAAGTCAATGGTTATTAAGTCTGTATTTTTACAATAAACAATCTCTAAATTTGCATTTTGGCTTAAATCTATTGTTGTGATATTATTATTTGAAAAAACGAAATATCGCAAACTGGTTACATCTGTTACATCTATACTTGTTATTCCTGTACTCTCACAATTAAAATAATCTAAATTTGGGTTTTGTGTTACATTTATAGTATTCAACAGGTTTCCTTTAACATGTAATCTTGTTAGAGCTGTATTTTGTGTTATATCTAAGCTTGTCAGGTTATTGTTTGGAACATTTAAATCAGTTAATGCTATGTTTTGTGATATATCCAAACTTGTTAATCCACTATTCCAGATGTCTATTCTCTTTAAAGCCATGTTTTGACCTAAATCGATAGATGATAAAGAAGAACAGTAACTAGCGTGTAAATGTTCTAAATTTATATTTTGACTAAGATCTAAACTTGTTATATCGTTATTGTAGCAATTGAATAGTTCCAAAGCTATAAAATCCTCTATTCCAGTAAAATCTGACACGTTTCCGTCAGGTACAACAAAAGCCGTAACTGTATTAATATTCGCTGTCAGAACATAATCATCCAAAGGGCCTGAATCGTATCCAAGATCTATTAATCTTTGTTCAAAGTTATCGTCAGGAACATATGTATTTTGAGAAAATCCATAAGAAAGGAATAGGAAACAAAACACATGCAATAAATAATATTTCATTGTTGGTAGTTTTTAAAAGCACAAGTAACAAATATATTAAAAGACAAGCTCTTTTATATTCCCCTTTTACAAGAGTTTTAATTAAATTACAAGAAAAAAGGCGCTTAAGTCTTTAATTATATGTAAAACTATGTATTAATTGTAAGCGTTTTTGTTAACAGTTTTGAACAAAAGTGACCATCTAAATTCTCTTATCCAGTCAACAATCTATAACTTTTAATATAGCCAGACATCGTTTTTTTTAAATTAGACTATCAAGCTGTCCTGGATTCAATATTAATTCTTGATAATTTTACGCTATACGATTCAGACTTGCTTTTCTTCAACTAGATTATCCGCTCGGTCACTTAAAGCAAACAATTGATGTCATACCTCAAACAACTTAAATATTTATCTAAAATATAACCGATACATATACACTGGTATACATATATCGATTATCTTCAATTTCATGAAAGAAAAGTGGGAGGCATATAATCCAGAATGGATTGTTAAAATTGCTAAAGAACAAATACCTGATAGACCAGAAATAGCTTTGGCATTAACGCAGTGTACCAAAATGAAAAAAGAAAGTAGAGCATACATCTATTTCACAAATCAAGAACTCCCTAATAAACCCAATTCTGAATGGCAATTCAAAGAAAATATAATGCTTGAGGATAAAACAAATGGGACAATTATTCTTGACGTTTTAAAAGGAAACAAAGTTGGAGGAATTGAATTTTTAAAATTCTTGAAATGATAAAGTAAATCCAGCAGAATCACTAATTGTGAAATTTATGGTGGTAATGCAAAAAGAAAACATTTCGAGCTTTTTTATGGTCAAACACATAAATACAGGGTAGATACTTAAACACAAAAGAATTGTATCTTTACTAAACACAAAAGCTTATGATATGTGTAGGTATAAAAACCCGCAAGATTTTTACTGTACTATTATTCATAGCCAAACGTTAGCAACAATTAAAAAAATGAAACAAACATTAATTTTACTCAATCTTATTTTAATTTCATTTATTGGCCATGGACAGAATGAAACTTTACCTAGCCCAGAAGCCTACTTCTCTGCTATGATCGTAAATGACATTGAATCTTCCATTACTTGGTATTCAAACAATTTTGGTTTTAAAGTTTTGAATAAAATAGAATCCGCAGAAAAAGGATTTAAGCAGGCAAATCTGAAATGTGGAAATATCTTAATTGAATTAATAGAATTGAAATCATCATTGTCACCTAAGAGCCTATTGGAAAATCATCCCAAAAAGACAAAAATAGATGGATTCTTCAAGTTTGGTTTTTTAGTATCCGAATTTGATAAATGGATAGATTTTTTAAAACAGGCAAAGGCTGAGTTTTATGGAAGTGTCGTAACGGATAATGTCTCAGGAAAAAAAATGCAGATAATTTTAGATCCTGATGGCAATAGGATTCAAATATTTGAAAAATAACAGATGCATGTGTAGTGGTATACATATTAGCAGCAAGTTAATAAATATGCATGATATCGAAATTAGAAATATTAGCAGGCTTATATGAAAAATCAATAAAATGAGTAAAAGAGAAATTGTTCAATCGTATTATAATTGCTTTGCGAAAAAAGACAGAGCTACCTTAGAAAAAATCCTGAAAGAAGATTTCAAATTCACCAGCAGTTATGCAAATTATACGAGTAGAGACGAAATGTTAAATGATATCTGGCCTCAAATAGTGATCAATACTAATAAAATGGTGGACTTGGAAATTTTTGAAAATGGCAATCGATTTATGGTAAAGTATTCTAATGGCAAGGCATCAGTAAGTGAGTTCATAAGAGTAGATGGCAACAAAATTGCAGAGACTGAAGTGTTTATAGGAAAAGAATCGAAGAATGACAACAATTGAAACACCAGCTGCTACCAATGGCTATAATTCATTGTTATATTCCTTCCGAAATTAAAAATTCATTACATTTAAACAATTGAAAAACTATGATCTTAGTGTTAAGCAATTGTTGCTACTCGTTTAGATAACATAAGCAGGTATTGTCTAAGAAATGAAAACTATTGACGTAACAATCGCCAAACCACAACGAAACCATAGTCCAACGCTAGCATTTGTTTGAAACAGAATCGCCCTTTGATGAAAATATTCAGAAAAATTAGACAAAAACTCTTGACTGAAAAAAAGTTCAGCAAGTATCTAATTTACGCCATCGGAGAAATAGTACTTGTAGTAATTGGAATTTTGATTGCTGTATCCATAAATAATTGGAAACAGTCGATAGACCTAAAAAAAACAGAAAAAAACTTATATGGCGATATTTTACAAGAATTACGAACTGACTTATCAGAAATTAAGGGTAATCGTGATTATAACGATAAGTATTTATTAAGATATGGTCATGCAAGTGAAATAATCATAAACGATACTCTGAGGCAATCCATAGATACTTTGGCAATTATAGCAACAGAGCTTACCAATTTTTCAGATTTCAAAAATGAAGAATCTTCTTATAACCAATTGGCCACAAGTGGTAAATTAGAACTAATAAGGAAATTCTGATTCGCTTGCAAAATCTTGGATTGCTTTATAATTATATTAATAGATTGGAGAAAAACCAAGAACAATTCATGTATACAATTATACCTAAACTCTCTGATTATTTAAGAATAAAACCGTTTCAAATAATGAAGCCAGCTCAATTATATGATTACAAATTTCACAATGATATTGAATTTATGATAAAAATTGGAATAGAAAAAGGGGGATTGTACAAACAGGCTGAAAATGACTTAAACGGTTTGATTAATTTATTGGAGAAAGAATTAAATTGAAAACAAGTGCTAATAACGTGTATTGTTCATTGCTTCCGATTTTCTTTTCGAAAAATACATGCTGCTGAACTTTGGTCTGTTCCAATCTCTTATCTTGTTGCCAACGCAACAAACCATACACAACACGCCAACAGCAATTAAAAAATCTGAATGAAAAAAAAATCTATATTCATAGCCATACTTTCTCTATTTTCATGTGAAAGAGATTATGAAGTAATTAGTGACAAGGATTTTAAAAAACTCGTCATACAAGATACATTGGTGAATAAGACTAACCTATTAGTAATGACTGTTGGCAAATCTGTTTCTGATGCTTACTCAAAAATTCTAGTGAAAACAGATCATTTGTATCTTTTCGGAACAGATTGTGAATTAAAAAACGATTCTACTATTCTTTCTTATTATCCTGCTTTTATAATTGATAGTTACGGTGAATTTCGCAAAAATGGAATTTGGGTATATGCTCAATTTTACACTGAAGGCAACTTCCCTTTCAATAAAAAAGTCATAAAATACAGTGTAGATTCAATACCGGAAACCTGGAATGAAAAATCACCAACTCAAGAAGGAATTTATTTTTACGAAAACAATTTATTGAAGTTGCTTTCGAAAGAACAGTCAGAAGAAAAATTTATGGAAAAAGAAAAAAATGGTTTTTATTTTATTCCAAACAAGGGTAGATTGTTCTCTACAATAAATATAAACGAATTAGACTAAAATATGAGCTTTTTTAAAAAACTATTTGGTAAAAAAGAAACACCAATTGAAAAAGAATTCACAGAAGAAGAACAAGAAAAAGATTATGAATTAAAATCAAAAGGACTTGAAGATGTTCTTGATAAAATGCACAATCTCGTGGGACACGCAATCATACCTTTTGCCATTGGTGGAGCTGTCGATATGTATTACTTTCCCAATCACATAAAAGGAACTGGATTTGCAACAATGGAATTATTAGACCCAGATGGAAATGGGCCAAAAAAAAATCGTCTAGGAACTTATGAGTTGGTAGCTTTCACCAAATATGATTACAATGACGGTGAAGAAGTTCAAACACCTTTTAACCTAATTGAGAGAGAAGCGTGCGGATTTTTAACTTCAATTGGAATGTACTCTCCTCAAGCTATACTTAATCCAAAAGAAACCATTGAAGTACCCAATGGAGAGAATGAAGAAAACACTTGTTTGGTTTTTGACCTATATGAACCTGACGGGAAGAAATTTAAAATTGGAGAACGAGAACACCACTTATTACTTTGCATGCAAATTTTTAGGAGTGAAATGGATTACGCAAGACAAAATGGAAGTGACGAATTATTTAAACTATTAAAAGAAAAAGGAATTTATCCATATAGTGATTTGGATAGAGAACCTGCAATATAAGAGATCACACACAACAATGACTACAATTAATTCGGATTTTGATGCTTGACCCAAAGGATAATCCCTTTTATCCCACACTAATCATAGCCTAGATCTTGTACTTCATTATTAAACCAAAGAAATGGAAAAAGAAACAGATGACAAATTTTATGAAAGAGCAGACGAGCATATTAACTTATCCAATAATCAACTAAAATTAGAAAGCAAAGGAAAGGTTAGTGCCTCAATGCTGTATGGTACATCTCGATTTAATGCTTGGTTAAGTGCCTCCGGATGGAATAATGGAGAAGAAATGAAAAACGCCAAAGAAGAAACTCTGGAATATTTTGTTTCTGAATACAGAAAAATGCTTGACGAAAACCTTAACGATTACATTAACAATTTTGAGAATTATATGAACCAAAAAAAATAATGGAGAAAGCACAATAGCCCATATCGTTCATTATTTCTGATTTCCCTCTCGAAAACTCCTTCCATTTAAACAATTGATTTCTTCCTTTTAGCTATCTTAGTTCTCAAGAAACCATACACAAACCCATTACAAGTACTATAGATTAAACAACTTAAATGCTAATTAAAAATATAATCAACACATAAGTACTGGTATACATATGTTTATGTTCTACAACATTACCTATATGCATAGAAAACTAATATTCTTCTTTTTACTAATAAGCACGATTACTTATTCTCAACATACTGATAGGTTTAAGCAATTTACTGCGTCTATAAAACCAATTGACTCTGTAGTTATCGATAAAAAATTCAGTAACGGTAAAACGAAAGAAATTGGTTTAATTAAAACATATGAATATGGAGATTATTACTATGATGTCTATTCTGGAAAACGTACAAACTATTATAGAAGCAGAGAATTAAAATCTGTTGAAGAATTTGATTCTTTTGGAAACTTAATAAGCTCGCAACAATATGACAATGAAAGTTTTCCTTATTGTAGTAATAGAACCATAGAAATTGACACCAAAGCAAAAAACTTATCAGATTTTTTTGAATCGGAAGAACACTTATCAATTACAATGTCTTTTAAAAAATATCGTATATCTCTTATTTCAGGAAAGTGGTTTTTACTTGAAGAAGGTAAAACTATAAATGGCGAAATGGTTGGTCAGTGGAAAAAGTATAATAAGGATGGCTCTATAAAAGAAGTTACCGAACATTAAAAACGTTGTACAACAATGAACTATAATTAATCTGGAGTTTAGAGCTTTAAACTAAGTTCGCCAAATCTTTTGACTTGGCTTTAAAATAAAAAGATAAAACAAAATAAAATGTTTTGGCAAAGTGCATAATCGAAAGTTCACTACTTTTAATTTCCGTACTCACCATAGCCGAGACGCTAGCCACAATTAAAAAATGGCCGAATTACATAAAATACTAAAAGAACTAATTGGGTTAACAAAAAGTGAATGGGAAAGCTTCAATGTCAAACTAAACAAGAAAGAATTCAAGGCTAGGACGTTAATAATTAAAGAAGGAAGTATTGCACATAATTTGTATTTCATTGAGTCTGGAACACTAAGAACCTATCATTTGCGTGACGGAAAAGAAATTAGCACATATTTCGCATGTGATAAACAATTCATATCTAGTTTTTCTAGTTTTATTACTCAAACTGCTTCATTTGAAACTCTAGAAGCCATTGAGGATAGCTCTGTTTACGAATTATCCTATCAAGCATTGACCGAATTATACAAAGACTCCTCAAAATTTGAAAAGCTTGGGCGAATTTTAGCCGAAAAAAATTATTTGTGTGTTATGGATAGAACATTGACAATGCAAACAAGAACGGCAAAGGAAAAATATTTGGATTTCATTAAAAATTATGATGATGATATTGTTCAAAGAGTTCCTCAGCATATGATTGCTACCTTTTTGGGAATCGCTCCCGAATCGTTGAGTCGCGTTAGAAAAGAAATATCCATTTCTTAACAAATGTCAATGCATGCCTTTTTTTAATGGTGTTTATTTGTGTTTCAATTAAACACAGCACTATGGGGAAATTTAAAATCATCTTATCAGCCGTTTTAATGATTAGTATCCTATTCTTCATTCAATCTTGTAAGACAACAATCGATATTTCTAAATATCCAACACCAAAATTTTCCAAAAAAAAGTTATCCATTGGACCAAAAGGTTAAATTTTCACTTTCAATCATTGAAACTGGTTTTGCAAAAACCCCTGAAGCGTTTGTATTTAGAGGAGGAAGTTTATTTAAAACGAGGAAGCTGTCCCACGTTTCAATATTAATTCAGCATCCAAAAGGAACATTTGTGTTCGATACTGGATTAGGGAGTGAAATAGAAGGACAGTTTCATGACATCTTTTCTTTTGTGGATCGTCAAATGTTCAAATTCACGAAGTTAGAATCACTAAAAGAAACGTTAGTAAAAAATGAATTCAATCTGGATTCCATTCAGTTTATCATACCTACACATCTTCATTTTGACCATACTAGCGGAATAGAGGATTTTCCGAATGCTACAGTTTGGACAACAAAGGAAGAATACAACCATGCAATAAGTGAAGAAGCAAATCCTCCTGCCTTCATAAAGGAACAATATGATGCAGATTTCATAAAATGGAACTTTATAGAGTTTGACAACACTGCTTATGAACTGTTCCAAGAAAGTTATGATGTCTTCAACGATGGCACAGTGGTTTTGGTAAAGCTACCCGGTCATACAAAAGGCTCTTTAGGGATGTTCGTTAACTTAAATTCTGGCAAACGGTACTTCTTTACAGGTGATTTGACTTGGGCTGCAGAAGCGTTTATAGGTCCATCGGAAAAACATGCCATTCCAAGAAAGAAAGTTGATGGAGATAGAGAGAAAGTAAAAGAACATATTGTAATGGTTCATCATCTTAAAAAGAAGAAACCGGAATTAAAGATTATTCCAGCTCACGATTTCAATGCACAAAAGGATATCGCACATTTCCCTGATGTTGAGTGGTAAACAATAAAAGTAGCCAACAATGAATTGAGCTAAAAATCAGGTACTTTCAAATTAATCTCGACACGCAACTTTCGTAGTAAGGCAATCCTCTCTTTTATACTTTCCGCTTTATTGTCTTAAAATTGAGAAAACACAATATTCTGGATATTTTTTCGTTGGTAAAGCGTTATATTTATCCCAATTCTAAACAACGAAAAAAATCATTGAAGACATTGATATCAAATCTATTTTCAAACCTTGAAAGACTATTAAAAAACAATGTGTTTTTATTGTATGCCATAGCTCAAATTCATTATGTTGAAAATAGTGTGCTTTTAGGAAAACGATGAACAAATTCTCGTACTAAAAATGCAATGAATCAAAAAAATACGCCATGAAAAAAATAATAATTCTTCTTTTAATCGGACTCACCTTCACTTTGGGCTGTGAGCGAGATGACATTTGTCCAGAAGACAAGCCAACAACACCTAGACTCATCATAGATTTCAAAAGTGTCTTAAACCCAGAAAGTTCCGAGAACGTCTTTAGTTTCAGAGTTGAAGATGCTGATGGTTCCGAGAATTTTCTAAGCAATTACAACAATGTAACTGCGAGTCAAGTATTATTGCCTTTGAAAACGACAGAAGACAGTACACGATTTACCCTATACGAGGATTATGATCAGATTGATGACAATGGTACTCCCGATGATGATACCGATGACATAGTCCTTACAAATGGGGACGTCATCACCATAAACTATGCTAGAGAAAATGTATATGTCTCACGAGCTTGTGGTTATAAGACCATTTTTAAAAATGTAATCATCACCATAGAAAACGATAGTAACAATTGGTTACAAGTCATAGATCCAATAAACGATAACACAACAGTAGAAGATGAAACTGAAACACACATTAACATACGCCATTAGTAGTTTTATAATGCTTTTGCTTTGTGTTAAGGTAAATGCACAAGATGAATCTATTTCTGAAACTAAAAATGACTCTATTAAAATTGAGCAAAAATACGGTTTGCGCATTGGAGCCGATGTAAGCAAGTTGGTCCGCTCATTTCTTGATGATGATTATAAAGGCTTCGAGTTGAATGGAGATTACAGGCTAACAAAAACCTGGTACTTGGCTGGAGAAATTGGAACAGAAGAAAAAACCACAAGTACAGATTTTCTTAGTGCTACAGCTTCAGGAAGCTATTTTAAAGCTGGTTTTGACTACAATATGTACACGAACTGGCTAGATATGGAAAATATGATCTATGCTGGTTTTAGAGGAGGTTTCAGTACCTTTTCCCAACAACGAAATAGTTATACGGTGTATGCTCAAGATCAATTTTGGACACCTCAATTTACTTCCAGCGAAGTTGTGAAATTCGATGGTTTGTCTGCTATATGGGTAGAGTTGATAATAGGTATCAAAGCCGAAATACTCAATAATCTCTTCATAGGCATCAATGCACAACTTAAAGGACTTGTATCTCAAGACACACCAGAAAATTTCGAAAACCTGTATATACCTGGTTTCAACAAAACCTTCGATAGTAGCGGAATCGGAGTTGGCTATGGTTATACCATTTCATATTTGATTCCCATTTTCAAAAAGAACAAATAGTATTTAAATACTATTTGTTGGAGTCGAGTTTCAATATTTTCAAAACGTGCTTCTCTATCTTTTTTATAACCAGTGCTGCTACAAAGACACTAACAAAATACGCCAAAGCATATATATAGACATAAGCTTTGGAAGGTGCTGCATTAGCCCAATACACCCAAGGTGTCCTCATAAATCCATTAACAGCAAAAATATACATGGATATTCCTCCTGTGAATATCAAAAAACGAGTCATACCTTGACTTGAAAGATATTTGTACAATTTCATCAACAAAGGCACAGAGAATAAAATGAAGGCCAATTGAGTAAAATGCCAAAAGAATGGGGTAAACTGCCCTAGACCAAATACAATAAAAGACAAAATAACAACCAACTTGGGTTTATTGGTAAGCGCCTGTCCTTTTAATGCAAACAACATACCTATCACAAAAACAGGAAGATTTCCAACAAAACCATAATATAAACTTAATTTCATTGAAGAAAAATAATCATTGGTCAGTAGGATGAATATACAACTAGCTACCAATACGACCCACAAACCATATTTCCTCTTTTTGTGCAACCACATTAAAAGAGGAAAGCACAAATACAATTGCACTATCATTGAATAAAACCAATAAGGTCCTGACAATACAAAAACTTTTCCTGGGACAAAATTCGCAATCAAAGTATACCTTAAAACTATATCCTTTACTGTTTCCGTCGTAAATTCTGTTTTAAAGATAACATACTTGTAAATTATCAATGCACATAAAGCAATCGTAAAAACCGGATATAGTTTAATCAACCTCTTCTTTATAAATTTCCAATAATCTATATTTTGCCTTCCATAAGCAACAGAAAGCCCATATCCACTGCAAAAAATAAACAACTGAACTCCATAATGCACCAAATAGGATGAAATGAATTGAAATGAACTGGATGGATCCAAACTCATGTTGGTTATGAAATTTGTAAAGTATTCTGCCTTGAAGTTAAACTCGTTCTCTCCAATCATAGGGTTTATCCAATGAAAGAAATTATGGGTAATAACACAAAAAATACTAATCCCCTTTAAAAACAGGGTGTCCTGCTTAGATATTGATTTAATCATCTATTAATTGGTTTGCGCTTAAATTAACGATTTCCTTTAAGTGTTTTATAGCTAGAAAGCATTATGGCCACCGTCTCATCTTCAACGATCGCCTTTACCTTACCGAACTTCAAAAAATCATATGGGGACATTATGGCCCATGTGTATTTTGTTCTCTCAGGAAAATGCTCCTTTAAAATGTAATAGTCCTCATACGTAAAGGAAATACCTATTTCTGGTTGTCCTTTCAAGATAAGAGAAATCTCATCCACTTCTTGCTTTAATTCATTTTCATCCAAACTCCTCATTCCTCCCTTTAAATAATAACTAGTCACATAACCTTCTTTTGTGAACATCGGCAAGGATTCAGGATGCTGTGTTTCTATCAACACTTTGTGCTTTGGATAGCTTCTCTGATTGAACAAAGCATTCAATCTATCGAAAACTTGAATCTGATTGTCTAAATTCAAATCTTTGATATCCAACCATAAAAAGGGGTATTCATCATCACCTATGGCATTTAAATAGGTTTCGAAATTTAAGCTTATGGAATTGTCTGGTGGGTGATTCACATCCAACACATTCTTTTCAGGGACATATACAAGATCCAACTCGACACCTTCGTAATAACGCAATGCAGAATTCAACCTATCAACACTGTTGACTTTATGAGGAAAAACTTTATCATTAAATCCCAAGCCTTCAATTTTGTATGGACTGAAACGGTATGAATATATCAACACGAATAAAAGCAAAAATAGACCTGCCCTTATTTTGTTTCGCTTTGTCATCACTCTATTCTTGTTGGACATTAATTAAGGCTTTAATTTAAAATTTGTGCTAAAGATACTTCTCTCATCATCATAACCTTCGTAGTCTATTTGACTTAGATTAGAAAAGCTATGAATAAAATCCTCCAAATTGTATTTTCTTCCAGTAAAATGAACAAACTCTTTAGAAAAGTTATTCTCATCCTTGTATTTTTCCGAAACCCAAACTAAAAATGGTATTTCATACATAGGAGGTGTCTTTCGATACTTGTCATGGCCAACCCATTGCATTGTATCGTATACTTCATCTCCATGATCAGAAAAATAAACGACATAACTATTTCCATTCGTCTCTCTCACGCTTTCAATTATGGACCTTACGATAAAATCATTGTATCTTACTGCATTGTCATAATGATTGGCTATTGCCAGTTCCTTTGAATCAAGTTTTTTACCATTTACCTGATCTTCAAAGTAATTGAACTTCTTTGGATAGCGTCTTTTATAATCACCATGCGTACCTATCAAATGCATGAATATCATTTTTTTATCATTTACATTGGAACTCAGGACTTCTTTTAAAGCAGGCAAGAGAACCTCATCGTAAATATCATAATCCGAATTATCCGAATTTAAAAAATATCGATGATTCGCAGCAGAACCTATTAAGGTTGGGATACTTTCATAAATGCCAACAGGTCTTTGGTTAGAAATCCAATATGTGGAAAAACCTGCCGCATTGGCCAATTGAACCATTGATGTGTTCTTCTTTTTATATGGTGTTTCGCCATCAGATTGCGTCAAAATCTTGTCCAATGCCGAAATGGTATGTACATCTGGAGTAATCACACTGTCAAAAACCAATAGTTCATCTTTAATTTCAGTCAACAATGGGTTTGTTTCTCTATCATATCCATACAATTGCATATGCCAATTTGAAGTAGACTCTCCAATTATAACGACATATGTTTGTGCCTCATCCTTAGATGACACCTTTTTAACGTAATTGCTAAAAGGCTGTGCCAAATCCTTTTTCAAACTCGCTTTGGTTTTTTTGTATTCTGAAAAAGAACTGGAACTATTGATGAAAAGGTTTTCTTCTTTAAGCTTCCATTGAATGCAAAAGAAAGCTCCAAACATGGTCATAATACACAATATTCTAAGTATATGCTCTTTAAAATAAAAACTCCAAAACCTCAAGTTGTTTATAGTTGACATTTTATGAAAATACATTTTCTTGGCAATCACAAGAAGAGGCAGCATCAAAATAAGGATTATCAACAAAACTTTAAATGTGACATATTGAAACAAAAAATCTGAAGCTTCCGGAGCATTGGTCTCAAAAATAACAAACAACGCAGACGGACTTATCTTAACTCCATAATTAGCATAAAAACTGAGTTTTATGACCGCTAACATTGCAAGAGCAGAAGTAGAAAACATAATGAGCAATTTTCTGATTTTCAAATTTGAGATCAGCAATATTGTACTCAAAAAAATAAGTGTTAAAAAAGCAAAGGCCAAGACTTCCTTTAGATACCCTTTCAAATGTGGCATTAAAAACCATCCCACAATCATAATGATCAAAAAGGGATAGCCAACGACAAATGTCAAATCAATCAAAGGCTTTATATATTTTTTCATCTACTTAGACACTACTTACCATTTATCATAATCTATCTCATTTCTTATCCATCTTTTTTTAATCTCATAGTCTTTGTTAAAGATGCTTCTGCTACTATCATTGGCTTTAAAATCCACATCTATCAAATCTGAAAAGCCATATATGAAATCTTCAAGAGCATAGGACTTATCGAGATTGTTGGCAACAGAATCTAATCTAGGGTTTTCCAATTTGTATTTCTCCGAAAACCAAGCCAAAAAAGGAATGTCATACATAGGCTTTGAAGCTTTGCTACTATGATGCCCCACAAAATCTTGGGTATCGAAAACATCATCTCCATGATCTGAAAAGTAGACAACAAAGCTATTTTCATTTATGGATTTAACTTGTTCTATAATTTCCCTAACCACATAATCATTATACCGTATTGCATTGTCATACTCGTTCACTTTGCTTTTTGAGTATTCAGTTTTATACTTAGTCTTCTCATTTACACCAGTGAAATACTCATATTCAACAGGGTAGCGTCTATTATAGACTCTATGCGTTCCTATTAAATGAACAAAAATAATTTTTCGTTCCCCCTTGCTCTTTAGAGCAGAACTAATATGTGGCAACAAATTTTCATCATAAATGGTGTAGTTGTAATCATCTGTGGCTATAAACTCCTTGACTTTTGCTGCACTTCCAATAATTGTTGGAATACTTTCGGTGTACCCAACTGGTTCTTGATTTGAAATCCAAAAAGTTTCAAAATCAGCTTGGTTTGCCAATTGCACTACCGAAAAATTGTTTTCGACATTGAAATCCTCATAACACTTCAACGTCAATGCTTTTTCCAAAGACCTTATTGTCATAACGTTTGGAGCTATGACATCATTGAAAATGAGCAATTCACTTTTAATTTCTGTCAACAAGGGATTGGTTTCCCTATTGTAACCATACAATTGCATATGCCATCTTGATGTAGCTTCTCCTATTATGACGACTCCAACTTGCGAATTACTTGTACTAGCAACCACAGATAGGTTGGGATTGGTTTCTTGAGCCAAATCCTTTCTAATGTTTGCCTTGGTTTCCTTGTACTCCTCTATTGATTTTGACAATGTAAAAACTATGCTTTCTGCCTTAAACCTTCTTTGTAATACAATGCTGGATAGAAGTATCAACAACACCGACAACAATCTTATTTCATTTGCATGCAAATGAAAACTCGATAAATATTTTTTTTTAAGATTACAACCAATGATAAAAGAATAAAAAATCGGGTAAATAAAACAAAAAAAGGCCAACATTATCATTTGAGCATTAAAATAGCTACTTATGAACTCGGATGCTTCATTATAGTTTGTTTCAAAAAACACGAAAACAGAAGAACTACTCAATTTAGCTCCAAAAAGATAATAAAATGATAGTTTTACAAAAGCAAACATAGACAACATCCACAAAGAAAGGATCACTACCCACTTCTTTAAAACTATGCTTTTTACTGCCAAAACCAATCCAATGAAAATAGAAGTAAAAAGGACAAAAGCTACAACTTCTCTCAAATAGTCTATTAAATAAGGGATTAAAAACCATCCTATCGCAACAACTATGATAAATGGATAACTCATTATCAAAATTAAACTAGTCAAGGCTTTAATATTCAGCTTAATGTTTTTAATCAATTTTTTATAGTTAAGGATTTATGGAAGCTAAGTTAAAAGAAGATTTTAATTATTTACAATAAATATCGAATAACAATCGTCCTCTTTTTATTTCTCCTATGATGTCTTCCTTGACATGAATAAGAGATACAAAAAACACACTTAAACCTGTTTTAAAAACACTTAATCTTTTTTAAAGAATTAACATTACCCTAAAAAGCTTTTAAATACAATGAATTAAATAAGTTTTAAATCATTCGGTTTTTTGCGTATTTTTTATATATTTGTTACAACCGAATTAGCTTTTAATCAATGATACCTACCAAACTATCCTATTTAATCAACAATAATTCTATCATAGAAGAATTGATTTCAAAAAAACTGGTCGCCATACTTTCAATAGCCTTAATTGCTGTTTTCATTTTACTTGTAATTAGCTTAATGAATGTCTATAAGTTGGACAAGGAAAGAAAAAAGCTAGAAGAATAACTTATAAAAAAAAGCCTGTAATAACAGGCCTTAATTTATCTTATAATCTTCGAGATCGAGATTATTATCTAACGAGTTTCTTGTATTTTATACGCTTCGGCATTAAATCACCTCCTAATCGTTGTTTTTTGTTTTCTTCATAATCACTAAATCCTCCTTCGAAGAAATATACTTGAGAATCTCCTTCAAAAGCCAAGATATGAGTACATATTCTATCTAGAAACCAACGATCGTGACTAATAACCACTGCACAACCAGCAAAGCTCTCCAAACCTTCCTCCAATGCTCTTAAGGTATTTACATCCAAATCATTTGTTGGCTCATCCAAAAGTAAGACATTACCTTCTTCTTTTAATGTCATAGCCAAATGCAAACGATTGCGCTCTCCCCCAGACAAAAGTTTAACTTTCTTGTTTTGTTCACTTCCACTAAAATTGAATCTACTTAAATAAGCTCTGGAATTCACTTGCTTACCTCCCATCATGACCAAATCTTGCTCATCACTGAAATTTTGCCAAATTGATTTCTCAGGGTCTATGTTCGAATGTGATTGATCCACATATGCAATCTTAGCAGTTTCACCAACGGTGAATGTACCTTTATCTGCAGTTTCCTCTCCCATTATCATCCTAAATATCGTTGTTTTACCAGCTCCATTTGGTCCTATGATTCCAACAATTCCAGCCTGAGGCAAATTGAAATTCAAATCTTCATACAATAACTTGTCGTCATACGCCTTACTTATTCCAGAAGCTTCAATTACATTTGTTCCTAGACGAGGCCCATTTGGTATGTAAATCTCAAGCTTCTCGTCCAATTGCTTTTGGTCTTGACTCATCAATTTATCATAATTCTTCAAACGTGCTTTCTGCTTTGTTTGACGTCCTTTTGCTCCTTGACGTACCCATTCCAGCTCTCTTTCCAAGGTCTTTTGACGCTTGGATGCTGTTTTGCTTTCTTGCGCCAGGCGTTTGGACTTTTGATCTAACCAAGATGAATAGTTCCCTTTCCAAGGTATGCCTTCTCCTCTATCCAATTCCAAAATCCACCCAGCTACATTATCCAAAAAGTATCTATCATGCGTTACGGCAATTACCGTTCCTTTATATTGTGCCAAATGATGCTCCAACCAATGTACGGATTCTGCATCCAAGTGGTTGGTAGGCTCATCCAACAATAAAACATCTGGTTCTTTCAGCAACAAACGACATAATGCCACTCTTCGGCGCTCCCCTCCAGACAGCACTCCAATTTTCTTGTCACCGTCAGGAGTACGCAATGCATCCATTGCTATTTCCAACTTCGTGTCCAATTCCCATGCATTGGCTGCATCTATCTCATCTTGAAGAACTGCTTGCCTATCCATAAGCTTTTGCATTTTATCTGCATCGCTATAGACTTCTTCCAAGCCAAACATATCGTTGATTTTGTTGTACTCGTCCAATATGGCCACTATCTCTGCAGCTCCTTCTTTTACGACTTCCAAAACCGTTTTATTTTCATCCAGTTTCGGTTCTTGCTCCAAGTAACCCACCGAGTAATCTTGAAGAAATGTAACGTCTCCTTGAAAGTTTTTATCTACACCTGCTATGATTTTCAACAATGTGGATTTCCCAGAACCATTAAGTCCTAAAATCCCAATTTTGGCTCCATAGAAAAAACTCAGGTAAATATTTTTCAAGACCGGTGTATTCGCTCCTGGAAATGTCTTGGTGAGACCAGACATTGAAAAGATGACTTTTTTATCGTCAGACATATTTTTTTATTTTATAATGGTAAAATTCATTTTTGAAAAGGAATGCTCTTTAAACACGGCCTTTTAAAGCATTAAACACCCATGCAATTGAAAAAAAGCCAATTCCCACTGCTGCAAATCCCCATCCTGCCACATCATCATATCTAAATGCACCCAGTGCTATCAATGCTAAACCTACAATTATCATTATTGTGGTAGCCCATGCCAACACCGTATTCTTATTCATCGCCATTTGTAATTATTTTTATGCTATTATTATTTTTAAGGTAAAACGCAAATATCGTATTTTTAGACAAAAATGTATCCTTTATCCCATACTTTATTGTTTATCTAGGTAGAAATCCCATTTTGCCATTTTGATAATCCCTAAGAGCTTCCATAATCTCCGTTTGCGTATTCATGACATATGGTCCCCAAGAAGTCACTTTCTCATTCAATGGCTCACCAGACAAAAACAATAATTTGCTATTCCCCAATACTTCAATGTCAAAGCAATTGCCATCTGTATTGAATTCCAAAAGTTGATTGTCGTCTTTGCTAAGTACCGTTTCTCCGTTTATGTTTACTCTCCCTTCAATTAGGTATAACAATGCATTGTGGTTTGATTCTATTTCAATCGTATGCCTTCCATATTTTTCAGCAGAGACCATATAGGCATTCACCTCTGTTTGTGTTTTTACCTTTCCGTACATTCCCTCTAAACTACCTGCTATTATTTGAATCGACAGTTTTCCATCTTTGGAGGTTACGACATTGAAATCTTTATTTTTAACATGTTGATATGCAGCAGGAATCATTTTTTTCTTTGCAGGTAAATTCAACCATAATTGTATCCCTTCCAAAACTCCCCCTTTTTCGACAAATGACTTTGTTGGTCCTTCAGCATGTATGATACCTCTACCAGCTGTGGACCATTGTACATCTCCAGCCTCGACCACACTTTCATTTCCCAAAGAATCCCTATGCAATTGTTCTCCTTTCAATAAAAAGGTTATTGGCTCAAACCCCCTATGTGGGTGTGGTCCCAAATCGAAAGGGTTGTTTCTTTCCGTAATGTCATAAGGTCCGTAATGATGCAACAATATAAAAGGGTCAATCATTTCTATTCCACTGGAAGGAATTGGTTGCCTCAACCTAACCTCTCCCATATTTACAAAATCACTCCGCCCTATTGACTTCACTGTATTTCTTTTCATTCTCATTCCTTTTGAAGATTATAAAATCTTTTCAGCAATACTTCCATTACTTACAAAGAATTTTCAAACACGCTTATCGCTTTCATCAATTTAACATTCAACTCTGAATCTTTAATTCCTTCAGTTGAAAAGTTTTCTTGAAAAGATGGCAATGAGAAAAGGGAAACGACATTTCCTCCCATATACTTAAAACGACTGTTTGCCAATTCTAAAACTGTAGCACCTCCCCTAGCGCCTGGAGAAGTAGCCATCAACAGCATTGGTATGTTGCTCCAAAGTTTCCCATCCAATCTCGACATCCAATCGAATATGTTTTTAAATGCCGTGGAATAGGCTCCATTATGTTCAGCCAATGACAATACGATGCCGTTGGATGCCTTTACCTTTTCCAAAAACACTTTTGCCTCTTCTGGGATTCCTTTTTCAGTCTCATAATCAATACCATAAATAGGCATTTCATAGTCATTTAAATCCAAAATTTCAATGTCCACATTTTCAACTTGATTGGCTACATAAGTTACTAATTTTTTATTTATCGATGTTTTACTGTTGCTTCCAGCAAAGGCTATTATGTTTTTCATATAGATATAATATATTTTGTATGTAAAAGTAACCAAAACAAGATTATTTTCACATTAAACACTTCTTAATAATTACTTAAAAGGCTTGGTATAAATATCCTATATAATTTTAAAACTTTTGTATTTTAGCTTCATAAAAAAAACACTATGAACATTGACTTCAATAAAAACGAAGACCATAATAAATTACTTCTATCCGACTTGAAAAGACGCTTGGCAAAGGTTAAGCTAGGTGGAGGACAAAAACGCATAGACAAACATCACTCCAAAGGCAAATTAACTGCTAGAGAACGTGTTGACTATTTATTGGACAAAAAGTCCAAGAGCATAGAAATTGGGGCTTTTGCAGGAGAGGGAATGTATAAGGAACATGGAGGGTGTCCTTCTGGCGGCGTTGTTGTGAAGATTGGATATATTGAAGGAAAACAATGTATTGTCGTTGCTAACGATGCGACCGTAAAAGCTGGTGCTTGGTTTCCCATTACCGGAAAAAAGAACTTGCGTGCTCAAGAAATAGCAATAGAAAACAAATTACCCATTATCTACCTTGTGGACAGTGCTGGTGTATATTTGCCAATGCAGGATGAAATTTTCCCAGATAAAGAGCACTTTGGACGCATATTTAGAAACAATGCCGTAATGAGCAGCATGGGCATTACCCAAATTGCTGCTGTAATGGGAAGCTGCGTTGCTGGTGGTGCTTATCTACCAATTATGAGTGACGAAGCATTGATTGTAGACAAAACTGGTAGCATATTTCTTGCTGGCAGTTACTTGGTAAAGGCCGCAATAGGAGAAAGCATAGACAATGAAACATTAGGGGGAGCTACTACGCATTGTGAAATATCTGGAGTTACGGATTATAAGGCAAAGGATGACCACGATGCTTTGGATACCATAAAACGCATTGTCGGTAAAATCGGAGATTTCGACAAAGCTGGCTTCAATAGAATTGATGCAAAAAAACCGAAAGGGAACCCTGAAGACATTTATGGCATATTACCCAAATCCAGAGCCGACCAATATGATATGATGGAAATCATCGAACGATTGGTCGACAAAGGTGAATACGATGAATACAAAGCAGGTTATGGACAAACCATCATTACCGCATATGCCAGAATAGATGGCTGGGCAGTAGGCATAATAGCAAACCAACGCAAATTGGTAAAAACGAAGAAAGGAGAAATGCAATTTGGAGGTGTTATCTACAATGACAGTGCTGACAAGGCTACTCGATTCATTGCCAACTGCAACCAGAAAAAGATCCCTTTGGTATTCTTGCAGGATGTTACTGGTTTCATGGTTGGAAGTAAAAGTGAACATGGTGGCATTATAAAAGATGGAGCAAAAATGGTAAATGCAGTTAGCAACAGCGTTGTACCTAAATTCACCATCGTCATAGGAAATAGCTATGGAGCTGGTAATTATGCCATGTGTGGTAAAGCATACGATCCTAGGTTGATTGTAGCATGGCCTAGCGCTGAATTGGCTGTGATGAGTGGAAATAGTGCTGCTAAAGTTCTTCTCCAAATAGAAAAGGCCTCTTTGGAAAAGCAAGGTGAAAAATTTACCAAAGAAAAAGAAGATGAGTTATTCAATAAGATAAAATCTCGCTACGACAATCAAGTCTCTCCATACTATGCTGCAGCTAGGATATGGACTGATGCCATTATAGACCCTTTGGATACCAGAACATGGATAAGCATGGGTATTGAAGCGGCAAACCATGCTCCAATTGAGAAGCCTTTCAACTTAGGTATTTTACAAGTATAAATATGACTAAAACATTCATTGCCCTAATAATAACATCTTTTATAAATTCATCATTCTCTCAAAATAATACTGATGACATCATACCATATAAGCGATCATTCAGTATTAAAAAAAATGAGTTAGATAAAAATGAAGAAAAAATATTAATAGACAACGATACTCTTTACGTAAATCAATCTCTACATTATAACCTAAGCCACTTGAATTCTGGCTCTTATTCAAGAGAAAAGATTTTAACTTTATATAGGTCTTTGGTTTTTCATAATTCCAATGAAAAAACTAAAAATGCTGTATACCTTAAACAATGGAACGATGACATTACCATATGCATAGACAAAAAATTACCCAAACAAGTCATAAAAGATTTCAAAACTTTTTTTTCAGACATCAACAAATATAACATCGACAATCTAAACATTAGCTTTACCAACAATATAGAGAAAGCAAATTTCTATATTAAAACCACTTCCAAAATCATTAATGAGGAAGACTACAAGTTTGATTCTGAAGAAGTGAAAGACAAATCGTTACTATATGGTGCAACTTATGATTTAACGACAGATAAGAACAATAAATTTTACAATGGAATATTATTAGTGAATCCTTCTCAATCCAACTCTGAATCCAGATTGTTAAGACAATTGAAACAACTGTTCTATAGTAGCTTGGGCAATTTTTGTATTAACAGCTATATAGATGAGAGTAGTTTGTTATATAAAAACTGTACAAATTTAAAAACCATCTCTCAACTAGACATCGACTTACTAAGAATACACTATGGTATTATTTATGATCAAAAAATAAGTAGGGGCATTTTTAAAAAATTAATTAAACAATCCAAGAAATGAAATTATTACCAATTCTACTTGTCTTCTTATTTAGCATAAATAGTCATTCGCAAAAACACACAACGAAAAAAACCTATATGAAGATAGGTGAATATAAAAAGATTCACAAAACCCCTCTGATTCGAAAAGACACCCTTAATTTCAGGTATCATAAAAATGATACTATGGTTTTAATAGAAAATCATATTCGTCCAAAAGGTATTAATGTTTCATATGAATATAAAGATTCAACCTTTTTGCATTATTATAAAAAAGTAGCCTTTAACCACAAAAGTGATAGTGTAAATAAAAACACGAAAATGAAATATTGGAAAGATGGCATAAAAATTTTCTTTTCTTCCAGTGTTTCCAAGCAGACTAAAAAAGACTTAATGTCTTTTGCTAAATCCGTTGCCAGTCATATCGATTCTTTAAGCGTCTCTGAAGTCAGGAAAGTTGAAAATTCCAATTATATAATTTATTTTTCTGGCGATTATGAATATGAATCTAGACTAGCAAACCGTAAAACATCAGATTATCTCTATTGGAATAAGAAAAATCAAATTTACAAAGCTTCAAAAAAATTGGATCCTGATAGATATTTCAATGAAAAACTTAGGCTCTATGAAATGAAGAAGTATTTCATAACCTCTTTAGGTTACTTTAAAAAAATTGATGATTTTAGTTGCGAAAGCTATTTCTCAAACTGCTATTCTAAAAGCAAGAAAATAACTGTGTTAGATATCGAACTATTAAAATATCATTATTCTTATGGGATTTGCAAAGGTACAGATTTAGAGACTTTTGAAGGGCTACATAAAAGATCAAAAGAAACTTTAAAAAAGCACAATATTAAAGTTAATTTTTTTCATCCTTACGAGTAACTTTCTAAGCACATAAATGTTTTATTCTTCAATTACTACGATTTTAATCCTTGTGCCATAACTTCTGAAATTTTCCCAGTGATTTTGGTTTTTACTTATTTATTAGAATACTCTTCCACAATGGAAGTCGTTCAAACGTAGTAATTCTCAATATTTTTTCGTAATTTAAGTGCTTATTAATCAAGACCTTATACTATGAACGCACTAAAATCACTTAATAAGTGGGCTAACAGGCACACTTATTTACCAATAGATCTATTACGGATTGGATTGGGTGTTTTCTTATTTATAAAAGGGCTTCAATTTATGCAAAACATCCAATATTTAAATAATCTGTTCGAACCTATCCAGGATATGGCAGGAGCGATGATTGCTCTTCATTATGTTATCCCTGCCCATTTGATTGGAGGTATTTTAATTGTGTTCGGACTATTGACAAGATGGGCAGTTATTGCACAAATCCCCCTTTTGATTGGAGCCATATATATTGGGTTTACGAGTGAATTGAGCTCTACCAACTTAATAGTAGCTTTTATCACTTTGTTGGTTTGTGTATTTTTCCTAATTTATGGATCTGGTAAACATTCTACAGATTATTACTTGAAAATGCAGCAATAGTGCATTTGAAGATACTTGAATACGGCAAAATCCAGTACATTTATTGACCCTAAAAGATAGATATAAAATTCTTTGAGCTAAAAAAAGACGCTAAAGCGTCTTTTTTTAAATCTTCTTCATAAGCTTATAACTTAAATAGTAAGTTTTGCTATTATTTGTTCTCCTTTTCTTTTGGACAACCTTACAACTTTTACATCTTTGGTTTCTTTGGGTGTACCGTAGTTTTTGTATAACGTTACTTTCACAAATGTCGGATTCTCATCATCTTGCAAAACGTCATTGGCATAATTTACCTTTACATAATAATCTCCTTTTCTTCCATTTCTCAAAGTAAACTCTTCTGGCCCATATGCTATATTTAAATCTGATGAAATTTCTCCCCCTATTTGTGTTTTTGGGTTTTTGAAGAAACAATCTTCCAATGATGGGTCGATTACATGCAAGTCCATGTCTGTATCTGCCCTATTCCAATCTATTACGACTCTAACATCATAATTAGTGTTTATTTCATTGAAGCTTTCAAGGTTACTTTTATCGACTTTCGGATCTTTTTGAATTAAATTGTTGATTTCATTCTTGGCAACATTATACATCACAAAGGACTTTTTTGTTCCTTTCACCTCGTATAAGGCATTGCTAACTATTGTATTCAACAACTCAAAAGCTTTTTGTGTCTTTCCCATTTCTTGATAAACCAATGCTAGATCTCTATAGGATTGTGCTTCTTTTGGCCTAATCAGCAATACTCTCTTGAACAAGGAACTTGCCAATAAGTAATCTTTTGCCGCTTCCATTTTATATCCCAATGCTCTTAACAGCTCATAGTTTTCAAATTCAGACTTAATTATGTCATTTAGAATTCCTTTCTTGTATTCACTATTGTCCTTTTGTGCAAAATAGTCGTAGGCGTCCACATAATACCCCAATTCTTTTGAATGATTTTCTTTTTCCTTATTATATACTTCATATGCCTCATCTACTGTCTTAGCTTTGGAAAACAACTTGACATATTCTGCTTTATTATCAATATTCTTCACTTTTAACCTTCCCGAGTGACGTATGGGTTTCTTTTTGGTTTTCTTTGCACTGGAGGCTATGTAACGTGTGTTTTTCTTCGTTGAAATCATAATGACTCCATTGGCACCTTGCGCTCCATACAATGCAGCTCCCTTTAATCCTTTTATGACACTTATGGATTTGACCAGATTTGCATCCAAGGATTTTAATATTTGAAAAGGTGTGATCGCTCCATCGACAACAATCAAGGCATAAGTCCCTCCTCTTACATTGCTTGCTCCTCTAAGAATAATTCCATTGCTAGCGACTTTCGTTCCGCTAACTCTGTTCTCTATGGTGTTTAGAATGTTTCTATTGTTCGTATCCATCAATTCCTTGTCATCAAGGGTTCTCATTGATGATGTGATGTTGTCCTTCTTTCTCTCTATCCCCATGGCAGTAACCACAACATCCTCTCTCTCACTATCATCAGGGCTCATCGAGATATTTATTGGTTCCGTTGTATTTATATAGGCCTCGGAGGTAGAATAACCTTTATAGGAAAACGTTAGAATGTCCCCTGTATTTGCCGTTATCGAATAATTCCCATTGCTATTTGTTTGCGTCCCATTGGCAGTACCTTTAACCAATACACTTACACTGGAAAATGGTTTCCCTTCTTCATCCGTAATATTACCGGATACGCTAATCTGATCAACAATTGGTGCTTCTTGTCCATATAGTTGACAGGTAGCCATAAATACGAACAATAATTTTAATAGAATCTTCATAATAGTTAATTTGACGTTTAGTATAAGGTAAAACTATAAATAAAGGTAATGAAAATAAAAAGCAATTGAGTAAAACTACCTTTTCATTGAGTAAACCATATTTTTTTTCTAGTTAACTGGATTAAACAAAACTTTAATTTATTGTATTGATCCTAAATATCTATTCTGGCAACGATATTGTTGTCTTGTGACTTTGACAGTCTTATTATTTTGATTTCTTTGGTTTCATTGTACTTTCCGTAATTCTTAAACATCGTAACCTTCATGAAGGTTGGATTTTCTATCTTTTGATATCCATCCCCATAATAATTCACTTTAACATAGTATGCTCCTGACTTGGCTTTTTCAATGGTAAATTCCTCTGGCCCGAATCCCTGTGTCATATCTTCTGATATTTTTCCACCAATTTTAGTTTTGGTATGCTTATAGGAGCACTCTTCCAAATTGGGATCTATGACATGCAAATCGATATCTGTATCATTATGGTTCCAATCTATGACTATTCGTATATCGTAACTTGCATCTGCCACATTGTCTTTTTCCAGTTTGCCCTTTCTACCTTTAAACTCTTTTTGAACCAACTTGTTTATCTCGTTTCTTGCTATGGTGTGCATTCCAGAAAATCGTCTTCTCCCATTAGATTCATAGATAGCACCAGTAACGATGTCATTTAGCAAATTAAAGGCTTCATGATTCTTTCCCATTTCTTCATACGACAATGCCAAATCTCTATAAGATTGCGAATCTTCAGGTCGTAACTCCAATACCCGCTCATAGATGTAAGTTGCCAAACTGTAACTATTCTCCTCCTCCAATTTATATCCCAACACCCTTAGCAACTCATAGTTGTCAAAATCTATTTCGGCTATGTTTGTCAATATTCTCAAACTATATTCTTCATTGTTCCACATCTTGAAATAATCATACACATCTACATAATATGCTGGCACTTCTGCATATTCTTCTCTTTGCTTCAAATATATGTCGTAGGCTTCTTCCAAGGTTTTGGCCTTTGATAGTTCTCCTATGTAGCTTGCCTTGTTATCATATGTTCCTACTTCCAATTTCCCTCTATACTTATAACTATTATGCGATGCACCGTAATTTCCATAGGATTGATCAGACGAGGCTTCCGTACTTCTATAGCCACGATATGGCTCACCATTTAATTCCTCTCCACTGATAATTTGTGAAGAATATGTCGTAGATGATTTTATTCTTTCAATTCCCAAAGCAGTTACAACAACCTCATCTATGGATCCTGCATCTACTTCCATGGAAAAACTAATTTTACTGGATACTCCCACATCTGCTTCTACAGATTTGTATCCGACTGAAGAGAAAGACAATATGTCCCCAGTAGAGGCATCTATGGAATAATTACCATCAAAATCGGTCTGCGTACCATTGCTGGTTCCCTTTATCACGATACCGACACCTGGCATGGGCAATCCATTTTCATCCGAAATGGTTCCGGAAATAGTTCCTGAAAAACTTGTATTGCTCACATCACTCTTTACCACCAACTCTTCAACATCATCAACTTTCGTTTCTTCACCTTCTTTTTGAACTGTTCTTACCTTCTTCCGTTTGTTCGCTCCTATGATTCTATTGTACTCCTCCAACAATTCATCGGGCGGCGTAATTTCATACCTTACATAATCCCAAACCGTTTCAAGGACGATCAAGGAAGTATGACTGCTTACTAGATTATGAAGCTTGCTGTGTTCTATTATTTCATCTTTATTCCCCTTCTCATCAAGCTGAAGCACATCCAGTTTCTTTTGTGACCAAATACGTTTCACCAATGCATTGCAGACTTCTCCATCTATGGTTATCGTTTCGCTTTGGGTTATTTTGTTTCCGTATCCAAAAAGCAATGTGATTTCATCATTTTCATCAAAACCTTTTCCTGATATGGAAAAATATTTCCCAACCGAATGCGGTGTATTTGGATAAATTTCCATGGCATTGTTTGAAGATTTGACTCCTAAGAATCTATAGGCTTGATATTTGATTTTTTCAACAGATTCTACAACACTACCTTTTTTTAGGTTTATGTATTTCCCTCCTGTTGTCTCACTGATGCTTTTCAATTCTTCATGATTTGCTTTTATGATGCTGTTTCCCACAAAGACCGTTTTTTTTATTTCCACAGGGAATTCACTGAGGTTTTTCATTCCATCGGAAAATAGGATTATTTCATCTGAATTCTCATTTGAAAACATATCGTCATATGAAGTTCCCCCATCATAAATGGAATGCTTCAATTCCTGTCTCAAGTCCCCCCATTCTCCATTTTCAATTTTATATGTCTTTTGTAGATGAATGGCATTGCTGAATTTTATGAGTTCAATTTTCACATTCTCCAAATACTGGAGATAAACATCCAGAAATTGCAATTCTTTTTCCAAATCTCTATCTTTTGTCGATAATGAAACATCCCAATACAGAGCTATTTTTCGAGCCTTGCTTCTCTGTTTCAATTCTGGGGTCAATCGTTTATAGACATAGAAATAATCTTCGGACACGATAGTCTTGTTATTCTCATATGCTTGAGGGATTCTTACAGTCAATGAAGTGGTTGGCGTAAAATTTTTCTTTACGATCTTTGCATAATAATTCTCATGCAATGCGTTGAACTTGAAGTTGGCTAAATTACCTTCACTCATGAAAGGTGCCGACTTTTGATTGAAGACATTCATTTCCAAGGCAAAATGATCCAAATTCTTTTTGAATCCCAAAGGCAAATGAAAATAATGGGCATCTTCACTTAATATGAGTTCTTGCTCGTGAGCTAGAACCACTCGTTTGTATCCTGTTGCAGGAATAGGATATATCCTTGCCTTATAATTGTTACCTGTTCCTTTCTCCAACAACACAGGGTCCACACCTTGCCTTACGACTGCCTCAAAAGCGACTCTACCTTGCTCCTTTTCGACTACCACAGCCTCTCGCAACTTGCCATTCACTTCCAATGCCAATCGAGAGACATCCTGCCCTTCTCCCAGGGGGAAAGCCAATTCCCCTTCCAAAATAGAGGAGGTTGGATTGTAAAACAACATATCATAAGTCGTTGTTGCGATATTGCCAACGACTTCTACTTTTATGTCCAAAGATGTTACTCCCAACCTATCCTCTCCCACCTTGATGGAGGGTATGTCTTGTGCTTGCAATTGCAAAAACGAAAACAATATGAACATTAAACTTAATGTTGTCTCTCTATTTGTGAATGGTTTCATGACACTTATATTTTAATTTGAAATAAAACTATGACTAAAGCTGCTATTGCAAAACCTCCATTGAGCAAAAGAGGCTTTTGGGTGAGGGAACCAGCAAGAACTAAAAAAGGTTGAACTTTCGTTCAACCTTTTTAAATTCGACAAATGGGACAATAGCTTTATCGTATTGCGGATATCAATCTGATGAATTCCGCTCTATATCCTTGTTTATCCTTTCCTCTCCCTTGTTCTGCCAAGCTTATGACATCTGAGATCTTAGAATTGTTATGAAACTGCGATTGTCTCAATTGCATCCCGAAGAGTGCTACGGATGAGGCGAATTTCATATCTTCCGAAGCCTCGGCCATTTCATCCTTCGTTGTATGGACCATTTCTATGCTTTTGCTTCCATCTGGCTTCTTGTATCTAAATTTCACCGTCAACAATTCATCTGTATAGGCTTCTTTGGTCTTGGTTTTAATGTATTTTAAATCTGGCGTTTTTTTAATGTAATCACTTTTCACACCAACAGGAATCACTTCATATAGAGCCGTAACCGAGTGACCGCTTCCCAATTCGCCTGCATCTTTGGTATCATCAATGAAATCCTCATTTGCCAACAATCTGTTTTCATACCCGATCAACCTGTAGGCCTGTACTTTGGCTGGATTGAATTCCACTTGAATCTTCACATCTTTGGCTATAGTGAAAAGTGTTCCGCCAAATTCTTTTCCAAAGATCAATCTAGCCTCTTGCATGGTATCTATGTATGCGTGATTACCGTTTCCTTTGTCAGCCAGAATTTCCAATTTTGAATCTTTGTAGTTTCCGTATCCAAACCCCAAAACAGATAGGAATACTCCTGTCTTTCTTTTCTCGACAATTAACTTCTCCATTGCATCATTGCTTGATGCACCAACATTGAAATCGCCATCTGTAGCCAATATCACCCTATTGTTTCCTTTTTTGTCAAAATGCTCTTGAGCCATCTTATATGCCAATTCTATCCCTTCTCCCCCAGCTGTGGATCCACCAGCATTCAAGTTTTCCAAGGCTTTTAAGATGACTTCTTTGTTTTTCCCGGAAGTTGGCTTCAAAACAACACCTGCTGCACCTGCATAGACGACTATGGCTACTTTGTCTTTTTCTCTCAACTGATTTACCAACAGTTTGAAAGCCGACTTCAACAAGGGGAGCTTGTTGGAATTTCCCATGGAACCAGAAACATCTATTAGGAAAGTTAGATTTGCTGCTGGCAATTCTTCATTTTCATAGGTTTTGCCTTGCAAGCCTATCTTGACCAATTTGGTGGATTCGTTCCAAGGCGTTCTTGCTACTTCCGTATTGATGGAAAATGGGTGTTCTCCTGATGGTTCTGGGTAATCATAATCGAAATAGTTGACCATTTCTTCAATCTTCACAGCATCTGCCGGTATGAATTGACCATTGTTTATCAGCCGTCTCACGTTGCTATACGACGCCTTGTCCACATCTATAGAAAATGTCGACAAAGGATCCGCTGATGTGTTCTTGAATTGGTTTTCATGAATTCTAGTGTAAGATTCGTTATCCATTCTTGTAGGTTCGCTTCTTGCAATTTGACTTGCTTTTGGCACTTTGTAATTTCCATTTTTCGTATTTACGACAATAATGCCGTTGGCTCCTTGCGATCCATACAATGCTGCACCTTCTACCCCTTTCAAAACGTTGATGTCTTTAATTTTTTTAGACTTCATTCCATTTAATGCCGCCATGGTAGATGCTTTTCCATCTATGACAACCAAAGGTTCCCCATTGTTTGAAATAGAAGTATTCCCTCTCAATGTCACTTTGGATCCAGCATTCACATTGCTATTGCTAATGGTGATCTGCACTCCAGAAACCTTGCCTGATAGACTTTGTACCACCTTGGGATTGGCTGGCTGTGCAATTTCTTCTGCTTTGACACTTTGGACGGCATAACTCATTTGTTTTTCTTTTCTCTTGATACCTATTGCTGTTACTACTACCTCACTCAAAGAGGAAGCATCCACTTCCATCTTGAAGCTTATCGTCTTGGATCTTTTCACTACTTTGTCGACCGTAACATATCCTAGGAAAGAAAATCTGAGTACATCTCCTTTGTTTGCCATTAGCGAGTATTTGCCGTCAAAATCCGTTTGTGTCCCCATGCCGCTTCCAACAATGGTTATGTTGACGCCTGGCAAGGGAATTCCCTTTTCATCAGATATTATACCCGATATCGTTTTTTCTTGTGCTTGTAGTTGAAGAGTGAAGCATAACATGAACAACAATCTTGTCATCTGTTTTGCAATGGTTGATGGTTTCATACGTTTTTGTTTTAATTCGATATAAAACTATGTCCATGATCCTTGTTAAAAAACAGACATTGAGTGAAACGTTGTTTTGAATGAGGGAAGCCAGCAAACAAAAAAGGCTAAGCTTTCGCTTAACCTTTTTTCAACTAAACATATAGGTATTCACCTATTATTTATGTTAATAGATTGATAATAAACTAAAAAACAAGCCCAATAATAGGTATGAGAATACTAATAGCCGTAATGAAATAAACCCCCAAAAAAAAGATGTTCTCCTTTCTATACCTATTGAATAATTCCTTATCCCCATTAATAACAAATCTAATCTCAATAATGGAAAGAATGATGAATACCCAAAAGTGAAGATAAATAAGTAACAAAACAGCTACATACGTCCAGTTAATAACTATACAAAAAATATAAACAATGATGCAAAATAGATTAATGTATCTTGCAATATGAAACAGTATAGGATAATCAGGGGGTCTATTAGACATATGGATATATGTTGTTTTTATATAGGGCTATAACCGTTTTCAGAAAGCATGGTATTTATTGTATTCATGGCATTTATATTAATAAAACTATCCATTTTTTGCCATAATCCCCTTCTGAAATCTATTTTTGTTATAGGGATATGAGGCCTATTTACATGCGTGTCAAGTATTGTCTGTAACTCTGAATCTGTATAATAATTCGGAATTATAGGTACAATTTGTGCCTTGAAATAGACATAATCAATACTTTCTTTAATTTCTTGCCAGAGTTCTGAAGGGACTTCTGTTCTAATCAAAGCTTTTCTATCCAAGTGGCGATTTAACATCTTAGGTAAATTGACGTTAAGCTCCAATTTATCATAATATTGTTCAGCTAAAGATTGAGGAAGGTCAATGTTTTTACCTTCATAAATAATTCCACTGGTATTTAATGATAGATTGAAGTTTATAAATGCAGTTATTAAGAATAAATATTTCATTTTTTTATTGTTTTAGTTTTTACGTTTTAACTTTAATCTAGGCATTCATCTTCATTATAAGGATGCCTTGCCCCATATGTTTCATTATTGTCAAATTCATTAGTTTCTCCTCCATTGTTTTGTATGAAAGTTGATGTATTCTCCATAAAAAGACCCCATGTTGCATTTCCCGCATGAACAAACATTGGATCATCCCCCATAAAGAAACCAAAAACACCATTTGCAAAAAGATCTAAAGCACCTCCTAATCTATCCGCTGCTCTGGTATAGAAAGAATAACCTCCATTAGCATTGGGTTCAAGCCCAAATTGTCTGAGACCTGCAACAAAATGCCCCTGATGATCGTAACTGGTAACTGTAGCAAAAATCCAATACATTTCTTCTGCATTGTATTCAACACAATATACTGTAGAAGTATCCATGGCAGTATCAAAATCAATAGCTGCTCCCACGGGATTGGCAGAATTCCATATAGCTTCATCTTCTTCTGAATAAGGCATTACAGCCACATCTGTTAGGATGGGAATATCTCCACCAACTACTAAATTAGTAAAATTCATCCTAATTTCATTGAAAAGTTGTGAAGGACTTTGTCCACTTGGCAACTGATCAATATTTACAGAAAATTTATCTTGATTGATATCTCCCCATCCTTCGTCTACAGTTTCCAAAATAAAAGAATCAACCATTTCAGATGATTGAACCATATCATTGGGTTGTTGTCTGGATTCCATCATTGATATAACCTCTGGAGCTATTTGATAATTACGAAGGTCTTTATTAGCACATGGGTCAAAAAGGTTTATTTTGCAATCACAATTCTCATCTAGAAATTCTCCAGAGCGACAACTAAAGTCTTGAATTAAACAATCAGGATTTGTGGCTTGATCAATACAATTCCTAGTACAGGTAATAGCAGTATGGTCTCCCGATCCAACTCCTCCCGTCTCCACATGGTTTCCAG
>CANMCF010000029.1 GCA_947496215.1 uncultured Bizionia sp. | reverse complement strand
GCCAAATACGAATGAGAAGAAGACTTTCAAAGCACATTTTGCTTTGAAACGTTAGACGTAATCAAATTCACACTGATGCAATATGAAATATTCAAAATCGCTTTCATACTTCCATTGAGACAAAATATGAAAACTTATTTCATCTAGTTTGGATAAAAAAGCAATTAGATATTGTGTAAATTAAAAGTAATATGTACTTTTGCAACCTAAAATTTAAGAACACACATAATTTAGACCTATGTTAAGAATTGAAATCAAAGACGGAGAAAATATAGAACGCGCACTTAAACGTTACAAAAGAAAGCACAGAAACGTTAAAGTAATGCAAAACTTAAGAGAGAACCAGTTCTTTACTAAGCCTTCTGTAAAAAACAGACGTCAAATACAAAAAGCTTCTTACATTCAAGGATTAAGAGACGCAGAAAACGTTTAATTAGTTTATCTAATTAAGTGTCTTCTTTACAATATGCAACCTCACATTATAATGTGAGGTTTTTTTGGTTTACACAACTTCAATTGACACAACCAAACCTTCATTGCCACGGATGTTGAAAACTGTATCATCTTCAAAAATAAGATACTGTCCCTTTACACCTTTTAGAACCCCCTCATAGCTGGGTGTTTTTTTCAAATTCAAACTTTTTGGCTTTATAGGATACCTTTTAACAGGAAACTCCAAATGAGTTTCCATATTGCTTTCAATATAATAGGGTTTGGCTTCTTCAGGAATGTATTGTTTCAATTTACCCCGCCATTCCTTCAAATCTTCATCTTCAACATCGTTCTTAAGCATTTTCCGCCAATTGGTCTTGTCTGCGATATGTTCCTTCAAGGCAACCTCCGTAATTCCCGCCAAATATCTATTAGGAACCTCTACCATCTCTATTGCTTCATGCGCCCCTTGATCTATCCAACGTGTTGGCACTTGACTTCTTCTTGTCACACCAACCTTTACATTACTGGAATTTGCCAAATACACAATATGTGGCTGTAATTGCGCTTTTTTCTCATATTCCAAATCGCGATCTTCTTTATCCAAATGAGCCGTACTCAATTCTGGTCTCATAATCCAATCCGCTGCTTGAGGAATGTCGAAAAAACAACTTTTGCAAAATCCTTGTCTGTAAATGGGCCTATCCAAACTACAATTCAGGCATTGATGCTTAACGAATTGAAATCGTACAGTATTATCTATCAACTGGTTTAGGTTTAAAAAATCATTTTCGAATACTAAATAATATTGAATGGGCTGTGCGAATTCCGTTTCCATTTTTCTCAAAACACCTTGGTAAGTCATAAAAAAAAGTCTTATTTTTATTGCATAAAGATACTATAAAATATGCCAATTCCTTTAGTGAACTCAATTGCTTCCTGGTTTTTAAAAAAACGATTTCATCAAATCGAATTGTTTTTAAAGTATCCCAATGAAGTCCAAGAAGAACTCCTTTTCAGTTTAATGGACCAAGCCAAGGACACAGAGATTGGCAAGCAATATGATTTTTCTTCCATTAAGAGCTATAGCACTTTCACAGAACGTGTCCCAATCTCAAACTATGAAGACTACCAAGGAATAATCGAACGTTCAAGACAAGGAGAGCAAAACATATTTTGGCCCAGTCCCATTAAATGGTTTGCCAAATCCAGTGGGACCACAAATGCAAAAAGCAAGTTTATTCCAGTAAGCTACGAGTCTCTTGAAGATTGTCATTATGCAGCAAGCAAGGATTTGCTTTGCATGTACCTGAACAACAACGAACAATCGCAATTATTCACTGGAAAAAGCTTGAGATTAGGAGGTAGCAAAGAGCTCTATAAGGAAAATGGAACCGTATTTGGGGATTTGAGTGCCATTTTAATAGACAACATGCCATTTTGGGCAGAATTTAGCAGTACACCAAGCAGCAAGGTTTCCCTTATGAGTGAATGGGAGACAAAAATGCAAGCAATAGTAGCCGAAACCATAAACGAAAATGTCACCAGCCTTGCTGGAGTACCTTCTTGGATGCTTGTTTTATTGAACAATGTCCTTGATTACACAGGTAAATCCAACTTATTTGACATTTGGCCGAATCTAGAAGTCTATTTCCATGGAGGAGTCAGTTTCAATCCTTATATACAGCAATACAAGAATATCTTACCCAACAAGCAGTTTAAATATTATGAAATCTATAACGCCTCAGAAGGTTTTTTCGCCATTCAAGATCAGAATAACTCCAGTGAACTTTTGTTGATGTTGGATTACGGTATTTTTTACGAATTCATTCCAATGGACAACTATGGAACGAAATATGAAAAGACCGTTCGTTTAAGCGATGTCGTAAAGGGACAGAATTACGCCGTATTGATTACCACGAATGCTGGATTGTGGAGATACAAAATAGGTGATACCGTTAGGTTTACATCTACAAACCCATATAGGATTAAAGTCTCCGGACGCACCAAACACCATATAAATGTATTTGGGGAAGAGCTCATAATCGAAAATGCAGAAGACGCCTTAAGGAAGGTGTGTAAAAAGACAAAAGCTGAAATAGTAGATTACACTGCTGCCCCAATTTTTATGGAAGGTAGAGAAAAGGGTGGGCATGAATGGCTAATAGAATTCAAAACTCCTCCAAAAGACATCAACTATTTCAATGAATTGTTTGACAATGCCTTAAAATCCTTGAATTCAGATTACGAAGCCAAACGATATAACAACATAACACTTAACAAACCAACCATAAACATAGCCAGAGAACAGCTTTTTTATGATTGGCTAAAGCAAAATGACAAACTTGGAGGACAACATAAAGTTCCAAGACTATCAAATACAAGACATTATATAGATGATCTTCTTAAACTTAACGCATAGCCATCTTACCGTTCATCGATGAATAATCATTCGGTTTTCACGTTTAAAAACGACGAAATACAACTGATCTCGTTTATCGATTTCCAACAAATTCAAAAACATATAAATATTCTAAATATTCGTCATTTTACATTGTTATTATTAAAAAAAATAGCTTTTACTTAAGAATAATTAATTAAAAAACGGCTTTTACAACGTTTTCGACAAAATGCACATTCCGAAATATACAAAAACGAATATTAGTGCTATTGGTCTAAAAAATGCCCTATAACTTGCAGTGTTACATTACTTTCGTGTAGTAAATTAATATTGTTACAAGATGAAAAAACACATTTTGATATTTGCTCTTTTATTTTCAGCCAGCCTTAGCTTTGGCCAAGATTCTTCTGAAGATCTTTTTACCGAAAATTTGATCAATGAGTTCAATCTTTCTGATTCGGAAGATGTCATTGACGCAAATGGTTTTGACTATACAACCATGGATGCAGGTACGAATACAAAATACTCTGAATTTGGTTCTGGTTTCTTCATGAACAAATTCATAATGGTATCTTCCAAGAAATTAGGAGGCCTTGCAAAAGTAGACAAGAATACCAATGAAGGTTTTAAAAATTTGTTTTGTTTGGATATGAAAGAAGACGGTTCTTTGAAATTGCCTTTACTGTTTTCAAGAATAATAAATACCAAAGGTAACGAAGGTCAGATTTCTTTTTCTCCAGACGAAAAAACGATGTATTTCACAAGAGCATCATTGGATAACTCTTTAGTATATAAATTATACAAAGTGACTTTGGAAGAGGATTCTCATGGAAACTGGATCAATCAAGAACTACTAGACGTAAACGGAGAAGGTTATTCCATAGAAAACCCGTATGTAAATAAAACAGGTGATAAATTGTATTTCTCTTCCAATATGCCAGGGGGTATGGGAGGCTATGATTTATATGTTTCCAACATTAAGACAGATGGAAGCATTGAAAGCCCTATAAACCTGGGAAACAAAATCAATACCGAGAACGATGACAAGTACCCGACATTGTCTTTAGATGGAGAACATTTATACTTCTCTTCTAAAGGCCACAGAAATCTTGGTGGGTTCGACATATTTAAAAGCAAGGTGACAAAAAATGGATACAGGTCTCCTAGAAACCTAGGAAATACCATCAACACGGAATATGATGAAGTTGCCTATTTCATGGCTTCAAAAAACAAAGGATACTTAAGTTCCAACAAGTCTGTCGGAAAAGGAAGTTATGACATTTATAGGTTTTCTTTCAACGAAGTATCGCAAAGCATTCAAGGTAAAGTATTGGATTTTGAAACACAAATCCCCCTACCAAACACACTAGTCATATTACTAGACGAAGAAGGAGAAGAGATAGGGAGACAAATAACTGATGAAAACGCTACCTATACCTTTGATGTGGATCCTTTTGAAAAGTACACCATCAAAACTAACAAGGATGGTTTCGAAGACGCTACCATCGCCTTTTCTTCAGACAAAGGTAATGATGACAACATCTACCAAAAAAACCTAGAGTTGGATGCTACAGAAGCTGTCATAGTAGAAGTTGAAGACAAATTGATGATCACAGTTGAAAACATCTATTTTGATTATGCAAAATGGAGCATCAAACAAGAATCACTTATCTCATTAAATAAAATATTAGCAGTTCTTGATGAGAATCCTGAAATGAAAATTGAAATCAATGCTCATACCGACAATAGAGGTGATGACAATTACAACTTGGACTTATCCACAAAACGTGCTGCCTCTGCCAAGAAATACCTAATCGAAAAAGGTATAGATACCAGTCGTCTAATTTCCAATGGCTATGGAGAAACCAAACCATTGGTTGACTGTAAGAGCAAGTGTACTGAAACTGAATATCAATCCAACAGAAGGATAGAATTTATTATATTAGACTAACCAAAGTAAGGCTATTAATCACTTTTTTATAAGGAAAACCACTCTCAATTAAAATTATTGAGAGTGGTTTTTTATTGGGTTTCCAATAACGTTATTCAAACAATATATAATGTTATCGGGAACTCCCTCATCTTTTCTTTCTTGCAGATACACGAAACCGTTTTTTTCAACAATTTCTTGGAGTCAACATTGCCTTTATGCGTAAACGCCTCTATAGTGTTTAACCTCAAAATAGAAAATCCAAATTCCAACACCGCCTTCAAAGCCACTGAAATGACACCTTTTTCGTGAAATTCTAGCTACAAGTCATAACCAACTTCCGCTACTTTTCGGACCTCGGGAAAATTCCACAAACAAATCATACCTGACAATTGACAATCTTTCCCAGAACTAATCACCCATACGAAAGTTTTCTTCCGATTCATTAATTCGATCGTCTTATCAATATATGCTCTGGCTCCATCTTATTTTTGTACAATGCCCGCATAATAAACCTATTGGAAACTTCATTGGATCTCAACCTCAAAATCTTTGGACTGAAGCTTATTCAGTCTTAATCTTCTTGTTTTTAATTGATCCATCTTTAATTTGCAGTAATCAAAAAAAGCCATTTCTATATAACTATAGAAATGGCTTTAGATCTTGATCTTAGTTCTAATATACTTCTCCTATGAAACTGCTTTGAGCTTTTTTATAGTCGTCTTAGATAATTTTTGTTCTGCATAGGACTTCGTGACATTTAGTTTTTTTGTCTCGCTCCCTGGAAGCTCAAACATGGCATCTGTCAATATCTCTTCACAAAGTGAACGCAATCCACGAGCTCCAAGCTTATATTCTATTGCTTTGCCCACTATGTATCCCAATGCACCATCTGTTATGCTTAATTCGATCTCATCCATTGCAAACAATTTCTTATACTGTTTTACAATTGCATTCTTCGGCTCAGTAAGGATGGCTCTCAATGTTTTTTCGTCCAACGGATTCATATGTGCCAACACAGGAAGTCTACCTATGATTTCCGGTATCAATCCAAAGTCCTTCAAATCCTTTGGAATAATGTATTGCAACAAGTTGTCCTGATCCACAACTTCGTCGGATATCGAAGCACTATAACCTACGGCCTGCATATTCAATCGTTTTGATATAACGCGATCAATCCCATCAAAAGCCCCTCCTGCAATAAACAAGATGTCTTCGGTATTTACTTCTATAAATTTTTGATCTGGATGTTTACGCCCTCCTTTAGGCGGCACGTTTACAACCGTACCTTCCAACAGCTTCAACAATGCTTGCTGTACGCCTTCTCCAGACACATCTCGAGTTATGGATGGATTGTCACTCTTTCGAGCAATCTTGTCGATCTCATCAATGAACACAATTCCTTTCTCGGCTTTCTCCAAGTTATAATCTGCAGCCTGGAGAAGACGTGTCAAAATACTTTCGACATCCTCTCCCACATAACCAGCTTCTGTCAATACAGTAGCATCTACTATTGCCAAAGGAACATTTAACATCTTAGCGATGGTTTTAGCCATTAATGTCTTCCCTGTACCAGTTTGCCCAACCATGATGATATTGGATTTTTGAATCTCTATGTCATCATTAGTAGGTGCTTGCAATAAACGCTTGTAGTGATTGTATACTGCTACAGACATTACTTTCTTCGTAAATTCCTGTCCTATTATATACTCATCCAAAAAGTTTTTAATTTGTTGTGGCTTACGCAGCATCAATTCCGCAGACAACTCACTATTATCACTTTGCTTGGACTCTTCCACCACTATGCCATGAGCTTGCTCTATGCATCTATCGCATATATGAGCATCCAACCCAGCTATCAATAAACTGGTTTCAGGTTTTTTTCTACCACAAAACGAGCATTCTAATTCTTCCTTTGCCATTTCTTAATTTTCTTATATTGCCTAAATAATCATACGCCTATATTATTACTTGATGGAGCGATGACTTATACCTATCTACTCGCGAGTCAAAATTTCGTCAATCATTCCATATTCCTTAGCCTTGTCGGACTTCATCCAGTAATCACGATCACTATCTGCATATACTTTGTCGTAATCCTGTCCAGAATGCTTACTGATGATCTTATACAATTCCTCTTTTAAGATTAAGATTTCTCTTGCGGTAATTTCTATGTCACTGGCTTGCCCTTGAGCTCCACCCAATGGTTGATGGATCATAACTCGAGAATGCGTCAAACCACTACGCTTTCCTTTTTCTCCTGCACATAACAACACAGCCCCCATCGAAGCCGCCATCCCTGTACAAATCGTAGCTACATCGGGTTTTATGAATTGCATCGTATCGTAAATACCCAATCCTGCATAAACACTTCCTCCTGGCGAGTTAATGTATATTTGAATGTCCTTGGATGCATCTACGCTCTCCAAAAACAACAACTGTGCTTGTATGATATTTGCCACTTGATCATTGATTCCTGTTCCCATAAAAATGATTCTATCCATCATCAAACGAGAGAACACATCGAAAATGGCAATATTCATCTGACGTTCTTCAATAATATTCGGTGTTAAGTTTGTTGGGTACATACTACTGATGATTTTATTGTAGTACATACTATTTATGCCTTGGTCCTTTATTGCAAATTTTTCGAATTCTTTTCCGTAATCCATACTTGGTTTTGATTTTTATTTAAACTAAAAGCGTTGAATCCATAAAGAATTCAACGCTTAAAGATAATGATTATTCTTTAACGGAACGAAGCTTATTTATCACCATAAACTTCTTTAACAAACTTATCGTATGTTAATTCCTTTGTTTTTACGTTGGCCTTTTCCTTGTAAAGGTTTAGCAATTTTTGACTTACTACTTGTTCAGACAAACGCTTTACTTCATCTTGATTGGACAATACACGTGCTGCGATGTCATCCAACTCTTTTTCAGAAGGGTTCATTTGTCCAAATTGCGCCATTTGCATTTTGATCATACCCTTTGCATTTTCCTTAACATCCTCGAAGTCAATCTTGATGTCATTTGCCTCCATCAACTTACCTTCTATCAACTGGTAACGCAAGCTTTTTTCAGATTTTTCGTATTCCTCTTTTGCTTGAACTTCATCCAACTCATTTTCTCCTGCGGTTTGCATCCACTTTTGAAGAAATTCGGATGGTAGGTCAAATTTAGTATTGTCTACCAAATATTCCGTAACGTCGTTCAATAACTTCTGATCTGACTGTTGTACAAATTGCTTTTCTGCATCGTCTTTTATCTTCGCCTTTAATTCCGTTGCAGACTTAACACCATCTTTTCCAAACAATTTATCAAATAACTCTTGATCTAAATCTGCCAATTCACGTTGATTGACCTCAGTTATAGCAAAAGAAACTTCAATGTCCAAACCATGTATTTTATCGTGTTCCAACTTAAGAGCGTGTTGCAACTCGTGCTCATCATCATAAAGCCCTTTCGTTTTCAATGCTATCACATCTCCAACCTTCGCTCCAACGAATTTCTTTTCTGTCGCTTTCCCTTTGAACTTGTCCAAAGTCAAAGTCACGGTGTTCTCTATCCCTTCTTCAGCATTGGCAAAAATCCCAGTGATTTCACTATCCTTCTCCACGGCATCCTGAGAGATCAATTTCCCATATTGCTTTTGAATACGCTCTATTTGCTCTTCTATCATTTTGTCGTCTGCAATGATATTATAGTGCGTGATTGCTTTTTTGCTTTTTAAATCCACAGTGAATTCTGGAGCCAATCCCAACTCAAATTCAAAAGAAAAATCATCAGCATCCCAATTAATATCATCTTGTGGCTTTGGTAGTGGTTGCCCTAGAACATCCAACTTTTCTTCAGTTAGATATTTATTTAAAGCATCTTGAAGTAATTTGTTCACTTCGTCAACCAATACTGCCTTACCGTATTGTTTCTTAACCATTCCCATTGGCACATGACCTTTTCTAAAACCAGGAATGTTTGCTGTTTTTCTATAATCCGTCAATATTTTCTCTACTTTATCGCTATAATCGTTTTTAGCAATATCAACTTTTACTACAGCATTTAATGCATCAATATTTTCTCTTGTAATATTCATTTTGAATAATATATAATTTTTAATAACCAAAAATGGAGTGCAAAAATACCATTTTTTTGCACTCCATCAAAGATTTTAATAACTTGAATTACAATACTATATTTTACTCATTTTATTTGTTCTTTTTATCTGTCTTCAAAAAAGAATGTAGCAAAGACTGCAATATCGATAGAAGAATACTAAATAGGATTGCCGACCACAGACTGCTCACCGAAAAACCATCGATTAACTTATCGGCCAACAATATGATCAATGCGTTTATTATTATTAGGAACAAACCCAATGTGACAATTGTTATTGGCAGGGTCAAAATCACCAATATGGGTTTTACCACAAGGTTAAGCACTGACAATACCACTGCTACAATTATCGCTGTGATGTAACTGTCCACTGCCACCCCATTCAACACTTTTGACAACACTACCACTGCTATTGCATTTAATAGGAGGCGAATTATTAGTTTCATATAATTTGATTAATTGAATTGTTCAATTTTCAATTTACAAAATTAATTACAGCTTCATAAAAATCAGTTGGGTTTTCTGCATGCAACCAATGTCCAGCATTTTCTATCGTTCCTATTCTTGCTTCTCGAAAATGAGATTTTATGATGGCTTCATCTTGATGGGCTATGTATTCGCTTTTATCTCCTCTCAAGAACAATGTATCTCCATCAAATTTAGAATGTATTGGCAAGGCTTCACCCACTTCACCAACATTGTCAGCCAATGCATCCAAGTTGATACGCAATGCCAATTGACCCTTTTCTATCCAATACAAATTCTTCAATAAAAATTGTCTCGTTCCAAAATCAGGAACGTAGCTGGACAATTCTTCATCTGCTTTGCTCCTACTTTTTATCTCTTCAAGGTCCAATGCCTTCAATCCGCTTAAAATTGCATCGTGGTGTATTGGATAAAAACGAGGAGAAATATCAGCAATTATAAGCTTCGAAACCAATTCTGGGTATTGCGACGCAAACAACATTGCCGTCTTTCCACCCATTGAATGCCCCAACAAGACGATATCCTTCAACTCATATTTATCACAATAGTCCTTCAAATCCTCAACCAAAACCTCATAGTTGAATTCGGGATCATGAAAACTTCTTCCATGATTTCGTTGATCCACCAAATGCAATTGAAATCCCTCTTCTGAGAACTTCCTCCCCAATGTTTTCCAATTGTCGCTCATTCCTAAAAAGCCATGAAGGATTACAAACGGTTTCCCTTCCCCTAAAATGTTAGAGTGTAAATGCATTTATGATTACTTTAGTTTTTCTAGATAGGTGCTTATTACATTTTCCACTCCCAAATACAAACTTTCGGAAATTAAGGCATGTCCTATGGATACTTCCAATAACCCAGGAATGTTCTCTTTGAAAAATTGAATATTGTCCAATGACAAGTCATGTCCAGCATTTACGCCCAAATCCAAAGTATTTGCCAATGTCGCACAATCCACATAGGGCTGTATTGACTTTGTATTCCCCAAGCCATATTGATGTGCAAAGGCTTCGGTATACAACTCTATCCTATCCGTTCCTGTTTCTTTGGCTCCTTCTATTTGTTTCAGATTTGGATCTACAAATATTGACGTTCTAATGTTATTTTGTTTGAATTCCTGTATCATTTCGACCAGAAAGTCCTTATATGTGATCGTATCCCAACCGGCATCGCTAGTAAGTGCATCCACAGCATCTGGCACCAAGGTTACCTGTGTTGGCTTTATTGCCAAGACCATATCCACAAACTTAGGATTTGGGTTTCCCTCTATGTTGTATTCCGTATGTACCACTGGTTTTAAATCATATGCATCTTGGTAACGAATATGACGTTCATCCGGTCTAGGATGAATGGTTACACCTTCTGCTCCAAAACGTTGTATGTCCTTGGCGAATTGCACCACATTTGGCGTGTCTCCTCCACGGGAGTTCCTCAAAGTGGCTATCTTATTTATATTTACACTCAACTTTGTCATCTTACCTGAATTTATAGGCAAAAATACAAAGTAGAACAGCGGTATTATACTATTTTTTAATTAATTTGCATAATACAAATTTGAAACAATGAATCTTTCAGAATTTATAATAAACGATATAAAACCACTTGTAAGTACTGATAGTGTTAGTGATTTGCAATTATTGTTCAATCAATTGACCTATTCCCATATTCCTATCAAAAATGAAGACGGCGCCTATTTAGGTTGCCTTTCTGAAAACGATGCACATTGTTTTGAAAGTGGAAAACACATTAAGGATTGTAATTATGCAATCGAAGGTTTTTTTGTTCGTGAAAACACCAATTGGCTGGATGTGTTGGAAGCCTTTGCTCAAAACTCTACCAACATCATGCCTGTTATTAGCTCTCAAAATGCCTATTTGGGGTATTACGAACTAAATGACATCATAAGTCTATTCAACGAAACTCCATTTTTCTCTGAAGCTGGTGCCATCTTGATTGTAGAAAAAGGTCTGTTGGATTATTCTTTCAGCGAAGTAAGTCAAATCATAGAATCCAACAATGGAAAGTTGCTTGGAGCATTCATTTCCAAAATTGAGAATGATGTCGCACAGATAACATTGAAAATAGGGAACACCAGTTTAAATGACATTATGCAAACCTTTAGACGCTATAGTTACAATGTTATTTCCGGGCATGAGGAAGATAGTTACTTGGAAAGCCTTAAAGAGCGTTCCGATTATTTAAACAAATACCTAAATATGTAACAATATGAAGGTAGCCATATATAGCCAATATTATAAAAGTAAATCTCAAGATTCACTTGAGACTTTGCTTGACACGCTTTTAAAAAGGAGAATGTCCATTTTCATCGAGTCATCCTTTCTCGAACATTTGAGCTCTGCATTAAGCATAAGTCCTGAAATAAGATCCTTTTCCAAACTTGACGACTCTTTCGATCTGTTGATAAGCGTCGGAGGTGATGGTACCATTTTAAGAGCCATAACCTATGTACAGGATTTAAACATCCCCATCGTTGGAATCAATACCGGAAGATTGGGTTTTCTTGCGACGATACAACATGATGGCATCGAAAAAGCCATTCAGCAGATAATAGACAAGGAATATACCATATCCAAACGCACATTGTTGTCCATTGAAACCTCTCCGAAAAACAGCGATATAAAAGAGTTGAACTTTGCTTTGAATGAAATTGCAGTTAGCAGAAAGAATACGACTTCCATGATTACCGTTGAAACTCGCCTTAATGGGGAATATCTTACATCTTATTGGAGTGATGGATTGATAATATCCACCCCAACTGGGTCCACAGGCTATTCATTGAGTTGCGGTGGCCCAGTAATTACACCAGACACCACGAGTTTGATCCTAACCCCAATAGCTCCACACAACCTAAGTGCCAGACCCTTAGTCATTGAAGACTCTACCACAATACAACTAAAAGTCAGCGGTAGGGAAGACAATTATTTGGTTTCACTGGATTCTAGGATTGCAACCTTGTCCAACGAGACCATCATTACCATAAAAAAGGCAGCATTCACCATCAATATGATAGAACTCAACGACGAAAGCTTCCTTGATACACTTCGCAAAAAACTACTATGGGGAGAAGATAAGCGCAATTAAACAATAAATTAAGCTAAAAACTGTTTTTAGACATAACTATTTGATTCAAATTATCATAGGCTAATCTTATTTATTATATTTGCAAACTTTTGAAGATTTATGAGGTATTTAACTATTTTATTAATAGCATTTTCAGGCATTCAACTCAGTTCAGCACAAATCCACGAAATAGGTATATTTGCTGGAGGAAGCAATTTCATTGGAGATGTAGGGGCTACCAACTACATAGCTCCCAATCAATTGGCTATTGGCGGAATATACAAATGGAATAGAAGCCCAAGGCATTCCTATAGGGTATCTTTGATTTTCACAGAATTGGAAGGTATAGACAAAGATTCTGACGACCCAAGTAGAATTATTAGAGGTTATGAGTTCAAAAACCAAATCATAGAGCTTTCGGCTGGTATGGAATTCACGTTTTTCGATTTCGACCTACATAATGGAGGTAACGTATCAACTCCTTATTTATATACAGGAGTCAGTGTTGCAAAACACGACAATTACTTTTTTCCCAATGGAGAGATACAATCAGAAGACACAACGAGCATAGCTTACGGAATACCAATGGTCTTAGGTTATAAAACCTCCATCTCCAACAATCTGATTCTTGCCTTGGAAATTGGCGCAAGGTATACGTTTACAGATGAAATAGATGGGAGCGTTCCTGACACCAAAGAAAATATTGAAAGGTTTAGTTTTGGAAATGTTAATAATAATGACTGGTATACCTTTACTGGGATAACATTAACCTATACCTTTGGAAGAAATCCATGTTACTGTAATTATTAAAAGTGAATTTAACGAATATAAATACCAAACAACTACCTAAGCATATTGCCATAATAATGGATGGGAATGGTCGTTGGGCAAAACAAAAAGGAATGCTCCGAGCCTTTGGTCATGAAAATGGCACAAAGTCTGTTCGAGAAACTGTAGAAGCATGTGCCGAAATAGGCATAGAAAACCTGACTCTTTATGCCTTCTCCACCGAGAATTGGAACAGGCCAAAACTGGAAGTCGATACTTTAATGAGACTACTCGTATCCTCTTTAAAGAAAGAAATCAAAACACTTTTGGAGAACAACATCAAACTCACCGCCATTGGGAATCTAAAATCCTTACCAAAAAAAGTCTTACGGGAGTTAAATGAGGTTATCGAGAACACGAAAGACAACAAAAGAATGACCCTAACCCTTGCACTTAGCTATGGTTCGAGGGAGGAATTGTTAAATACCGTGAAAGAAATAAGTGTTAAAGTTAAAAATAATATAATTTCTCCAGAAAACATTGATGAATCGATTATTAATGAGCATCTTTACACGCAAAATTTACCAGACGTAGATTTACTGATAAGAACCAGTGGAGAACAACGTATAAGTAACTTTTTGCTATGGCAGATAGCCTATGCCGAATTATACTTTACACCTATACTTTGGCCAGATTTTAAAAAGCAACACTTATGTGATGCCATAATTGAATATCAAAAAAGAGAAAGACGGTTTGGGAAAACAAGTGAACAAATTAGCTAAACAATTACCATTGAAAACATATTTACAATACGCTCTAATTGCATTATTTACAATTAGTACTTTTATTACGCAAGCTCAAAATCTATCTACTGTAGATGCAGAAAAATATACCATCGCAGAGATAACGGTAAAAGGCAACACCAGCTTCAGCGAACAAACTATCATTACATTTTCAGGCTTACGGAAAGGCAACGTAGTGTTCGTCCCTGGAAAGGAAATAAGCAATGCCATAAAAAAACTTTGGAAATCCAATCTTTTCAGTGACATAGAAGTATATCTCACAAAGATTGAAGGGGATTCTGCTCATATAGAAATCAGACTTTCTGACCTCCCTGAATTGAACGAAGTAAAGATCACTGGAGTAAAAAAAGGCAAGAAGGACGCCCTTATTAAGGACAACAAACTAAACAAAGGCGCAAAAGTAACGGAGAATCTAATCACCACGACAAAAAACTACCTGCAAAACAAATATAGGAAGGATGGTTTTTTAAACACAAAAGTACGCATCAATACTATTGAACATGTAGACTCCACGAAGAAAGCAAGAGTAAACATGGTTGTTGCCATAGACAAAGGTGAAAAAGTAAAGATAAAGGACATAACCTTCGAAGGGAATTCCATTCTAAGTGACAAGAAGCTTAGAAAGGCAATGAAGAATACAAAAAAGAAAAACCCAATTCGCATACTAAAGCGTTCCAAATACATAGAAGCCGACTATAAAGAGGATTTAGAGTCCCTGATAGACAAGTACAAGGAAAATGGTTATAGAGATGCCAGAATAATTTCTGATACGTTGACAAAGAACAACGATGGCACCATCAATCTAGCAATAAAAGTCGAAGAAGGGGAAAAATACAGTTTTGGAGACATTACTTTCATAGGGAACACCGTTTATTCAGATGAGACTTTAAAGCGTGTTTTGAGAATTGAAAAAGGGGACACATACAATGGTGTACTTTTGTCGAAAAGAATTGTAGACAATTCAAGACCGGATGCCGATGACATTACCAATCTATATCAAGACAATGGCTATTTGTTTTCAACAATAAACCCTGTAGAAGTCAATGCCAATGGAAATGTCATAGACATGGAAATAAGAATCACAGAGGGGAAACCAGTATATTTCAACAAGATCTCGGTAATAGGAAACCAAAAGACCAACGACCACGTCATCTATAGAGAATTAAGAACACGTCCAGGTGAATTGTATAGTAAAGCCAAGGTCGTACGAACAGTACGTGAATTGAGTCAATTAGGATTTTTTGATGCTGCACAAATAGACCCACAATTCAAAAATGCGAATCCAGAAGAAGGTACCATAGACATTGAATATGGCGTGGTGGAATCTGGATCCAGCCAAATCGAACTACAAGGTGGTTATGGCGGTGGAGGTTTCATTGGAACCTTGGGATTGTCATTTAACAACTTCTCGTTGAAGGACATCTTTAAAAAAGATGCATACAAGCCCATTCCATCTGGTGATGGCCAAAAGTTAGCTTTGCGTTTACAAGCAAGTCGTTTTTACCAAACGTATAGTTTTTCTTTCTCAGAGCCTTGGTTGGGAGGAAAAAAACCTGTACAGTTTTCAACATCGTTGTCTCATACAAAACAGTTTTTGTTTAACCCACAAACAAGAAACGCCGATAAAGACAGACGTTTCAACATTACGGGACTTACTGTAGGTTTGGCTAAACGTTTATCTGTACCAGATGATTACTTCACATTGTCACAAGCCGTTAGTTTCCAACACTATGATTTGAAAAATTACAACACAGGACTCTTTACTTTTGGTGATGGTTACTCAAACAACTTGTCATATACCGTAGGATTAAGTCGTAACAATACTGCAAACGATCCTATCTTCCCAATAAGAGGATCCAGTTTTAGTGCCACGGCAAAATTATCCTTACCATACTCTTTATTCAATGGTACTGATTATGAGGCATTGAAAAACGAACGTGACGAAAACCAAGAAATCATTAGGAACCCTGATAATACTTTGGCAGTAAGAAACGAGGCTTCTGCAAGAATCTCCGAAATAGATCAAGAACGTTTCAAATGGTTGGAATTCTACAAGGTTAAATTTAAAGGAGACTGGTATACCAGACTGGTAGATCAGCTTGTATTCAAATCCAGCGTGGAATTTGGATTCTTGGGTGCATATAACCAAGATAGAGGTGTAATTCCTTTTGAGCGTTTCTTCTTAGGAGGGGATGGTTTAGGAAGCTACAGTTTGGATGGTAGAGAAGCTGTTGCTTTACGTGGTTATCCCAACCAAGCATTGTCCACACAAGACGGTGGTACCATTTACAACAAGTTCTCCTTAGAGTTACGCTACCCGATTACATTGAAACAAACGGCTAAGATATATGCATTGGGATTCCTGGAAGCAGGAGGCTCTTATGGAGACTTCAAAGATTACGACCCATTCAACATAAACAGATCAGCAGGTTTTGGAGTTAGAATTTTTATGCCTGCATTTGGTTTGCTAGGTATAGACTTTGGACATGGATTTGATGCATTGCCTGGACAAACTGTTAAGCACGGATGGGAAACACACTTCATAATTGGTCAACAGTTTTAACAAAAGCAAGTACTTTATTTTGTAATTAATCCTTTAATTAATATGTTCTGTTTCTTTAAATTTCTATTTTTGGCACGATATTTTCAATGTACAGTTTGAGGATTTGATTCAAGAATTAAAATTTTTAAAATTAAAATTCATTATTTTTAAACTATTAATTCAAAATAAAGCAGGATCAAAACAATCATCTGTCAAATTTTGAGTTTATAGGTTAATAAATATTAAAATATTAAAACAGATGAAACTAAAAGTTCTTTTTTTACTGACCATAGCGTCTATGCTAAGTCTATCGGTTAACGCACAACGAGGTGTAAGAATAGGATACATAGATACGGAATACATTTTACAAAATGTCCCTGAGTATGCAGAGGCTACCACACAATTGGAGTCCAAAGTGCAGAAATGGAAAGGTGAAATAGAGACCAAATTAAGTGACATCGATCAGAGACGAAAGGAACTGAACAACGAAAAAGCGCTTTTAACCAAAGAACTCATAGAAGAACGCGAAGAGGATTTGTTTTTTGAAGAAAAGGAGATCTTGGAATACCAACAAAAGAGATTTGGGCCAAGTGGGGATTTAATGGTGCAGAAAAAGCAATTGATGCAACCCATACAAGATCAAATTTTTCAAGCAGTGCAAGACATTGCCAAAGCAAAGAAATATGATTTCGTATTCGATAAATCGGCAGATGTTGTCATGTTATATTCGGCAAATCGTTTCGATATGAGCGAGCAAGTGCTTAGAACCATAACAAGGTCTTCGAAACGCAAGCAATTAAAATCCAAGTCCGACAAGAAAAAGGCAAAGAATGAAGATGTGACCGTAGAGCTAAACGAAGGCAAGGATGAAAGACAAAAGGCCTTGGATGAAAAAAAAGCCGCTAGAGCCAAATTGGAAGAAGATCGCAAAAAAGAAATCCAAGAAGCCAGAGAGGCAAAAATAAAGGCTAGGGAAGAAAAAAAGGCAAAGATATTGGAGGAAAGAAAAAAAGCAAAACAAAAGAAATTAGACGAAAGAAACAATACTCCTCCAAATACAGAAGACAATAAAGAAGAAGGAGAAGAAGGAGAGGAAGGAGAAGGTAAAAAAGCAGAAGTCAATGAGAATACAGATGAAGCTGCGAAGACTCCAAAGACCAAAGAAGAAATTCTAGAAGAACGCAAAAAAAAGAAAATGGCAGATAGAGCAGCACGTAAAAAGGCTTTGGAAGAGAAAAAAAAGAAAGACTTGGAAGATCGTAAAAAAGCTAAAGAAGATACAGAGAGTGAAACAAACGATGACAACTAAGCCCTAAAACAACTAATATTTATAACACACAAATACTATTTTAAAAATGAAACAATTTAAAACCTTATTAATTGCAGCAGCATTGTTTATTGGAGCTACCAGCTTTACAAATGCACAAAGCAAAATTGCTCATATTAACACTACTGAATTGATTCAGTCAATGCCAGAAATGAAGGCTGCACAAGCCGAGATGGAGAAATTGGGAAAAACTTATGAGACAGATATTCAAGCATCTGCAAAAGAGCTTCAAGATAAAATGAAACTTTATGATTCTCAAGCAGCTTCACAAACAGATGAAGAGAACAAAAAACGTGTTCTTGAAGTACAAGGAATGGAACAAAGCATCCGCCAGTACCAAGCTCAAGCTCAACAAGATCTGCAAAAGAAGGAATTGGAGTTATTGAAACCAATTACTGAAAAGGCAAAAGCTGCAATCTTGAAAGTTGCAAAAGCACAAGGATTCAACTATGTATTGGATTCTACCCAAGGTCAAGGTGTGATTATGGCAGAAGGCAAGGATTTGCTTAGTGATGTAAAAAAAGAATTGGGATACTAAATCAACGCCTCATTAATTAAAATACAAAAGCCGTCTTTTTAAGACGGCTTTTGTATTTTTATAACATATCTTTTATAATAACAATGAGCAAAAACCCAATTGGCATATTCGACTCAGGAGTTGGAGGCACATCCATATGGAAAGAGATCAACAATCTCTTACCAAATGAAAACACCATATACTTGGCCGATAGCAAAAATGCACCCTATGGACAAAAAGGAGAAGAAAAAATCATTGACCTTAGCATCAAAAATACAGAATTGTTGTTGAAAAAAGGGTGCAAGATCATTGTCGTTGCCTGTAACACCGCTACCACCAATGCCATAGAAGTATTAAGAGATCGCTACTCCATCCCCTTCATAGGTATAGAACCCGCCATAAAACCCGCCGCGTTGCAAACGCAAACGAAGGCTATCGGAGTATTGGCTACCAAAGGAACACTTACAAGTGACTTGTTTCATATGACGACGGATCTATACTCCAATGGCATTAAAATAATCGAACGTGTTGGAGAAGGCATTGTCCCTTTGGTTGAAAATGGGAGGATTGACTCAGAGGAGATGAAGGGCTTGCTTCACACCTACATACGACCAATGTTGGAAGCCAACATAGATTATTTAGTTTTAGGATGTACACATTATCCATACCTCATCCCACAACTCGTCAACTTGCTCCCCAAACACATAAAGATCATAGATTCTGGGGAGGCTGTAGCCAAACAAACTAAAACCATCTTGGAGAGAAATGAACTACTCAATACATTGACAGTACACTCCAAGCATCAATTTTTCACCAATGCAAATAATATGAATGTCATAGAATCCTTGTTGGGTATGGACTACAATGTTTCTTTTTTAGATTTTTAATTTTCTCTCACTAACAAACTTGTCAATATACCTGATCAATGGTAAATTTGGTAAGTTTTCGATTGGATGATGGACTAAAGTACAATGAACAAACTCTTATTCGTCTATAACGCAAATTCTGGAATTGGAAATATGGCCATGGACATAGCACATAAGCTTTTTAGCCCAGAAACCTATGCATGTAATCTGTGTACCATCACTTTCGATACCTTCTCCGAAAATAAAACTTGGAAGCAATTTAGAGAACAAAGTGACATTGACATGTCCTTTTTTCATATAGATGAGTTTGAATTGAAACATATGAACCAGAAGTTTGACTATCCAATTATTCTAAAGCAAACAAACACAAAATTACATTCATTTTTATCCAAAGAATGCATTGACAAATTAACGTCTGTCGAAGCCCTGATAACAGCAATTGAAACAAAATTCAAACACCAGTGAAATCTTTGGCAACTGGAACATATTAAACAAAAGACTTCCTAATCTAATGTTATCCGTAAATTCATATAACTAAAAAACGTAGTAATTAAAAAGTCATTCCGCTATTCTTAGCGGGTAAATTCTCTTTACCTCACCCAGTTCTTCTTCATTGAGTATGTCCAATTTCAAATTATATTTTTCCATGGCTAGTTCTTCCCTCAAATAATGGATTTCAGAAAATATTGCATCTTTGACGACAACAAAAACAGCATATTTTGTCTTCCCCTCAACACTAAAGGAAATAACCGATTCCGATTTATGCTTCAGCTCATACTTCCTAACACGTTTCTTTAGCTCTTTAATTGTCACCTTTTCATCGTTAACGAAAATTTCACTTTCAGAATTCAGAGTTATTTTCAACGCGTTGGTTAAATCATAACTCTCCTCTTCTTTGTCCATAACTCCAGATTCAGTATCGATTACACAGAAAAGCAAAAAAGTCATAAATTTATAATAGTCAATCTCCAAATCGTCCTCAGACACTATTTTGAGCATAGCTCTTGCAACCAAATATGGTCTCGCTTTATTAAGTATTCCTTCTTCAACACCAAAAAATTTGGACATATCATAATCTATAAAGCCTAAAAGCATCGTTTTTTGGCACTCTCTAAACTTGTCCGCTTCTGGTTTTTCAAGTTTCTTTATTTCCAAGCAAAAAAGTTTGGAAGGCCTTTTAACAGATTTATTTCGCTCTGCAAAATTCCGCAAAAATATCATATAGCTTTTCCCACTATTGTCTTCCAAAACACCTTCGTCAACCAAAAGTTTTTCATAGTTATTGATACTCTCTTCTCCATAGGTATGATAAAAACAATCCATATACTTGTTCTCCATTCTTTTTGTTTGTCCATAGATATTAGACAGACCAACAAAGACTAAAAATATGGTGACTATAAATTTGCTCATATACTTTTCATTGGTATTATATGGGCTGAATCATATTTGATTACCTTATGTTTCACCAAAACATCACAAAGCGCCTTGGATAGCACAATTCTTTTAAAACCGCTGTAAAACTCCTCTTGCGTATAGCATATATGAAAATTGAACTCTTCCTCAAAAGGAGGAAAAAAATCTAAATGTTGTTGTGAATATTGCTTTTTACCACAACTTTGTTCAGGAGAATATACATCGTATGCAGAATTTTCTATCAACAGCTTGCTTTTTGCTATTGGAATGTTAAGTTGCACAGTGTCATCCAAAGGTTTTCCTGTACTGTGATCTAGAACTTCCCAGTGTTTTATTCCAAGAGGCTTCAAGACTTCTTCATAAAATTCCTTTTTGAAAAACATACAATCCCATTCCCACTCAAGTGAAAAGTTTACTTGATTCTTAGCCCATTTAGGCTTGTTAATTCTAAAAGGCGCTATTTGCTTCCTGTTTACTCTATAGGCACCACATTCGCTACTAAACACAATGTCCTTATACTCGTCTTTGGGCTGCGGATAGCCTTTAGGAATACCTGTACCAACCAAGTTGTAGTATTTGGCTTCATCTAATTCTTTTTTAGAAAAAGATACATGAGACATTGTTGTATTATACCCTTTGGGTTTAGTACTTCTGAATAAAGATTCCTTTTCTTTAAAGTGATTAATTATTTCATGATAAGTATCTCCTTCTTCTACAGAAAAACTACACGCTCCTTCTTTAATTTCTTTTTCTAACCTTAAACCATTTAAGAATTTAACATCTTTTGGTCTCCACTTTGCAAAAAAATAATAATGCTTTATCATAATCCCAATATTTGTAAAATTTCCGGATAATTAGCATAGATTTCATCTGCTGCATTTTTAATTACATCTATAGTAGCTGTACTTGTGTTAAAACCTGTCGATCCATTTATGTTACCATAACCAATTCTTTGTCTCCAAGCATTTGTAAACACTTGATGTTCAGCCGGAGTCAATACTATTGAGTTCCAATTTGCCGTATTCGTTGAACCCAACCATTCTGTTACAGCAGGATTGTTTTTGAACCGTTGTTCTATGAGATGATGAAATTGAACACCTTCAGCCGTTCTCGTTGTTCCTAATGCAAAGTCTGCTTCTAATTGAGCATAACTCTTAATTCCAAACTTTTTTGCGTGTTTAAAGCTAGAAAATGCCTCAGAAGTTGTGGTGAGAAGCCTATTAATAACGTTAGCAATAGGAGTTGTGATGTAACTTGTAGGGAGCTTTTGCAAAAGCTTTAACGCGTAAGTACCTCCTATTTCAAATAAAGCCAATTCAACAATAGGCTTAACTCCTTCTGCAAATCCAAGAAGAATAGTATTAAATCGACTATTTACAAAATTTTTGGTGACAACTACAGCTTGATCGTAAAAATCTTGTAATTCACCCATCGTATCGAAAGAGTTACTATCATTTATGACACTTTCAAAATAATCTGCCATCTGGTTTCCTTCTTCACCACAAAAACGTAAGCCGTCAGCCATTGTTTGAATTGACTGAAGGCAATCGTGTGTTAGCCCACAAGGATCGGTTGGAAGGTTTTCAAATTCGATTACCCATTCTGCAAAATCAGAACTCCCATTATCATTTAAATAGTCAGTTATTTGCTGTTTAATACCTGATTGCTCAGATTTGTTTAACCAACAAATTTCTGCATCACTTAAAGAAAGATTTGCAAGAATACCCGTTAAGGTGAAATTACAAGCTTCATCAATACAATTCCTAGTGCAAGTTATAGCGGTCGCTCCAACACTTCCATTACTTCCTCCTTCCACGTGCCCGCCAGAAGTATCGGATCCCGAAGTATTGTTTGTAGTATCGGTTGTGTCAGCCCCTCCTCCACTGTCACACATTGAAGTGTCCAGATACAAGTTTCCTCTTTCGGCATCTATGCAAGCTTGACCAGCTATGTGATCGTCCCCACCATAAGGACACATCAAGATGCCTACGCAATCCCCTGAAGCCAACACCTTGCTAAAAATGTCATCGACGAACGAGTCGTCCTCCAAACTATAGATGGTTGTCTTACCAGTCAGGTCCACATTCAATTCATTTTGCAAGTCCAAACGCTCTTGGTCATTTAGATCGTAAACGATCAAGAATGCCTTGTAACTTCCATCTGCTTGTAAAGAAAGCAACACATTTTCAATACCATCTGCTTCTTCCGTTCTATATACTGGAAAGGTATAGGAATGATATCCCGTAACATTGTTTTCCATATAGGTGGCGTAGTCTGTATTGATGTAAAAATCATCTTCGGCAACGTATATGTTCTTGTTGGCATTGGCCAATCTTGATTGTTCAACTTTTTCAGACAAGTTGGACAATCTACCAAGTAAGTCTTTATTTTCATCAATCTTGGATTTTCCAACTTTGGAAACCTTAAATGCATCTTGCGTTTTTAACGGTTCTTGTTGAATGATTTTTAAATCATCGTCTTTTTGACAGCTGACGATAAAAAATGACATCCCAAAAAGGAGCATTGTTGTTTTAAGGTACTGCTTGAGTTTCTGTTTCATACTTACGTAGGGTTCTTAAAATTAATTATTTCAAAAGAACAAAAATATTGACTTTTTATTACATATGAAATACGTAGGTCTACGCATTAATTTTTGAAAACTCATATAATTTATGTTTTAGAACTTTGAAATTATTATTCGCCTCACTCTTAGGATTTTTTTTTAAACTACTTAAACCAGCTTGAATATTTCACATAATTCTCGGCAATTCTATTGATCTCCCCATTAATTAGTTCCTTGCTGATGTCTTTTACCTTCTTTGCTGGAACACCTGCATAGATGCTTCCTGATTCCACTATGGTATTTTGTGTAACTACTGCACCAGCAGCAACAATGCTATTGCTTTCCACGACACAGTTGTCCATGACTATGCTACCCATTCCAATTAATACATTGTCCTCTACGGTACATCCATGCACGATCGCATTGTGCCCGATGGATACGTTGTTACCTATCGTGGTCGGGTATTTTTGATAGGTACAGTGTACCACTGCCCCATCTTGGACATTTACCTTGTTTCCCATCTTTATATAATGTACATCTCCTCTCAGAACAGCATTAAACCATATGCTACAATGTTCTCCCATTTGCACATCTCCAACTATGGTTGCATTTTCGGCGACATAGCAATCTTCAGGTATTTGTGGTGACTTTCCGTTTACTGGTTTTATTATTGGCATGATTATTTATTTTTGAAAAGGTTTTCTTTTTTGATTATGATGGAGTATTTCCAACTTGTATATCTTTACTTGAAATATGATAACAATTCTGCTTTTTTATTGGCTGAGACCATAACCTCTTGTCCATTACTCAATATTACGCTACCTCCTTTGCCCTTAATATATTTTACTATTTCATTTACATTTACCAAATAACTTTTATGTACTCTGGCAAAACCAGAATCTTGCAATACGTCCTCAAAGTATTTGAGTGTTTTGCTTACCACTTTTCTCTTATTGGAATTCAAATATATTTCGGTATAGTTGTCATCGGCCTTGCAAAATAAAATTTCTGCCGTGTTTAAAACCTCAAATCCATCTTGTTGCGGAATCGTTATCTTACCACTTATGTCATGTCCCGTTTTTGGAACCAAAACCTGATCTTGCAATGCTTCTTCCTTCATTTTTATTTCTACTACATAATCCACGGCCTTTATCAGTTCGTCTATGGATATGGGTTTCATCAAGTAATAGGAAGCATGTGCATTCAAGGCATCTATTGCATAATGATCGTAAGCAGTGACAAAAATGGTTTCGAAGCTTCTGTCTCCCACCTTTTCCAAAAGGTCGAATGCGTTACCATAAGGCATTTCCACGTCAAGAAACACAAGGTCCAATGTTTCTTTTCTAATTAATTCCAAAGCATCATTTATATTTGATGCCTCTCCCAATATTTCTATGTTCGGACAATATTTTTGCAAATAGTTTCTAAGTATTTCCCTACTTGTCTCTTCGTCTTCTACTATTATCGATTTTAGTTTCATCTGTTTCTATCTATTGTTTTTTTACCAGTCATCTGTAACATTCGCATAACAATCCCTCTAAGCCCCCTGTTTTTTTTGGTATTAATGTTTCATTTAGCTATCTAATTTCTTGATTATTGAATTGAACAGGTTTAACTTATCCATTATTAAAAGAATTAAATAGATGAAGCCTGTGATGAAAAACAGAATCATTATTAATTGAAAGTAAGTGGAAACCGTCCAATCCAAAGCAACCTTTATGCGATGCATCAGGCTTATTTTATTTTCCACCCCCTCTATCAATGAAAACTTTATGGTACAAAATTCATTTTCTTCATCATAGTTCCCCAATTGCACACCAAGTCCTTGCAGTTCTTCTTCTATGCTCAAAATCCTATTTTCCAGATTGATGTACTCCTCTATCTTACCACCTTTGGTTTTCAATTCGATTAAAGAAGTTCTTATTTTCAATAGTGACTCTTTTTTGGCATTGAGTTGTTTGTACTCGTTTGTCTTGTCCTTTTTGGTAATCTCCTTGGATTCCACCTTTCCTATTTTTGAAAGTGACACATAGAGTTCATCAAACCTTTCAGGTTGGACTCCTATTAGCAATTGCAACCTTCTGTTTCCTTTATTTCCGCTATTCTGCTCAAACTGAATAATGGCATCTTTGCTTTTAATTGCTTCATTCAACAACTTGTGCTCTTTTTCGAATTCTGATGACTTTGTATTTATAGTAGCAATCTTCTCGTATTTTTGATCGACGCTTACCACTCCTTGTGCAACATTGGCATTTGTACTTATCTTATACTTCTTGGATGCATAGTTTACCCTACTACTTGACACTTCTTGAAAAAAAGTAGTATTCTGATTGCTATCATTTGGTGTTGTCGTATAGCCATATACCAATCGAAACAAGAATAGGGCTATAAATAATAGGATCAAGTAGACTATCCCTTTTTTTAATTTTCTCTTGAATCTGTTTTTCATTGCTCTATGTGTTTAAGGTACTTGATAACAAGATAGTATTTTAATCCTTCTTTATGGTTACAACAACTTTGGTTCCCAAATCTCCTTCTTGTTGGTAATCTCCTATTGATACATCTACCCTGTCTTTATACATTTCATTTAAAATGGATACTCTCTTCTTGATATTGCCCATTCCTTTCGAATTTTGTTTTTGTTGGTTTTGAGTTTTCAACGCTTTGGATTTTTCTCTGCCGATACCGTTGTCTGCAACTACAATTTCAATTTCGTCTTTAGATTTGTTTGAAATGGAAATATCTAATACGCCTTTGCTTTCCTTATAACGCAAACCATGCCATACCGCATTTTCTATGTATGGCTGCAATAGCATTGGAGGGATTTGGAACGCCTCTACATCTATATCTTCATCTACTGTTATCATATAGTCAAATTTGTCTTTGAACCTGAAATGTTCCAATTTAGTGTACAATTCCAAAAGATCGATCTCCTTTTGCAACGGAATAAAATCTTCCTCGCTATTCTCCAAGACGGATCTCATCAATTTTGAAAAATCCGACAAATACTTGTTTGCCGTGCGCTCATCATTCGTGGCTATGAAACTGTTTACGGAATTCAATGCGTTGAAAATAAAATGTGGATTCATCTGACTCCTTAGCGACCTCAAGGCCAGTAAATTATTTGCCAGCTTTTGTTGCTTTATGGATTTGGACATTAAGTAAGCGGTCAGCAACAATAGAAATACACCTCCAATCAACGAATAAATGATTATTCGCTGTGTTTTGCCTTTCTCCAAAGATATCTCATATTGTCCTCTAGCCAATTGTCTTGTCATCTCTAGATAGGTGACTTGGTTTTGTTTCTCTGAAAGTCGCTTGTGAAACTGTGTTGCCTGATGGATTTCCTGTTCCTTCCTCATATAGGATTCCTCCACGGACTTCGTATAATCCTCATAGGCTTCAAGTGCCTTTGCAAAGTCCCCAGCATCCCTGTAGACTTCGGAAAGCTTACGTCTTGCATGTCGCTCCACCAATAAATCCTTTCGTTCATCAGCTTCCTTTATGCTTTTTTGCAAAAAGGGAATGGCCTCATCATATTCCTTCTTTTGGTAATAGGCATTACCTATCTTATAATTCTGCTTCTGTAGTGTCAATGCACTTTCGTTGTCAATTATGGAATCTGTTTCAATATCTTCGATATCTTCAATGGATTCTTTTCTCAATTTGATTTCCTCGTCGAAGTTTTGATTTGAGTTATTGAAATCCGCCACTTTGAGCTTTTCTTCAATGGACCTAGTTCTATTCTGCTTGGATGCCAAGTTCAACGAATTGTCATAATAGGCTTCTGCTTCGTTAACCTCACCACTCTTGTGGTAGGCTCCAGCAATCTTGGAATTCAAATTGGTGACTTTCAATGATATCAAATGCCTCTTTGCTATTTCCAATCCTACCTTGAATGCCGTTATTGATTTATCAAATACTTTCGTTTCATAATGTACGTCACCAATACCTTCATATAATTCCACAAGCTGGTAATTGGAGAGCTCTTTTTTATCTAGTTCATCATAAATAGATAAGCTTTCTTGGTAATTTTTATTCTTTTTATAGGCCTCCGCCAACTTTAGTTTGACGTCGTTGGATTTTACGCTATTAAGACTAATCCTATAATTTGTCACTGCCAAATCATACTGCTTCCAGTACATGAACACATCCGCCAAGACTTCGTATGCCTCTGCATTCTGCTTTACGGACGTACTCTTGGAAATGCCTTCAGTGATAAACAGAATACTTTTTTCTGCAGAAATCTTTTTATAGACCGTAGCGGAATCCATTAAGATGTTAAACGAATCGTTTCTCTTGTTCTTGTACGTATAGACTCCAGATCTTTCTGAACGCGGTTGGACATCTACAGTTATTCTTTGCCCGTCCTTGATGGTATAGTAAATCGTTTCAAAATCTTTATGGCTTATTCTTAGCTCGTCCCCTTTTCTCACCTCTATCCTAAACTCTCCTGCACCATTGGAGGATGTATATGCACCACCATTTACCTCTACGTTCACATCTTCGATTGGCTCATAGGTCTCAGACTCCCTAACAAATCCCTTTACGCTAAAAGTCGGAGCCTCATTTTTTATCGAAGGTTCCAAATCATTCTGAGCATAGATTTCAAAAGGCACAAAAAAAAGAAAACACAATATTATGTATACTGCACTGTTTTTCATTTCATATAAATTACTAAAGGATAAACTTACATACTTTAGTTGGTATAATAAAATGGCGGTTTGGTAAAAGTCCTTTTATTTTCGCTTGAAACATCTCCTTTACTCATTTGCAAACACTATTTACTCATTCCCCTTCGGTGTTCACTCATTGTCAGTTTTTTATAAACAAACTTCATTTTAAGTTTACATCGAATTAAAACGACACAAAGCAATGAAACACCTGATTATCATACCCTTGTTATTAATTGGTTATTTTACTCAAGCACAAATAAAAGGAAATGCCTCAACCATATCCAGACAAAACATCATAAGCTCTGAAGAGTTGGGAAATGCAACGGTATATGGCAAACGAATACAAAGTTTCAGACATCGAAACTTATCGCCAAATGCAATGATAACCATTGATGTAAAAGCACTCAACAATGTCATAGCGGATTCCTACACTGCCGTTTTCAACGTAACACAAATTGGAAAAACCTCTGAAGAGACCAATAAATTGATGAGCGATAGGGTGAACAAGATTAAAGATATATTGCTTTCCAAAGGCATCCTTGCCAAGGATTTTATAATAGATGTCATATCATTCGTTCCAGTCTACGAAACAGTGGTAGAACGCAAACTATTCAGTAAAAAGTACAATGAAGTTCCGAAAGGTTTCGAATTACAACAAAACCTACATATAAAATTCAATAAGGTAGAACAGTTCGAATCCATACTTTCCGCTTGTGCCAACAACGAAGTCTACAACTTGGTAAAAGTCGATTATTTCATAAATGACATCCAAGCCGTTTACAAAAAGCTTCGTGTAGAAATATTGAAGGTCCTGAAGGAAAAACAACAATTTCATAGCAACCTAGGTTTCGATTTAAAAGACTACATCCCTACGATCGCTGACATAGAGTATTGTCATTTCCCGAGGGAATTCTATAAAAACTATCAAGCTTTCAACAGTATTTCCTTGGAAGCCATAAAAAAGAAGAAAGGAGTAATCACTGCAAAAAAGCAAACATCCTATTATTATGATCCCATTTCTTTTAAGGAATATGACGTGGTCATCAATCCTTCGATAGTGGAACCTGTAGTGCAAATAGGTATGGAAATAAAACTACAATACCATCTTAAACCAAAAGAGCAAGAATCAATTGAAAAAGAGGTTATAAAAAACAAATATTTCATAGTCTCAAATGATGGAGCAATCAATGTAAAGGAATTGAAATTAGAAAATTAAATAATTTATGAGAACAACAATCATTATAAGTCTAATTATACTCTCAACATCATGTTCGGAGAAGGAAGTTAAATCCAAGGATGAATCTAATCCAATAATAAGCTACTCTGATTTCGAATCGTTGGTAATGGAAGTAAAACAACATAGAGAAGATAGATTGATCAATTTGGATGCTTTCTTGAAGATGAGCAAAGTTGAAAATACAATCATTTTAGATACAAGATCTAAGGAAATGTACGACAGAAAACATATAGAAGGTGCCATTCATTTAAATTTTTCAGATTTCACCCAAGAAAACTTAGCTAGAGTAATACCAAACTTCAAATCCACCATCCTAATCTATTGCAACAACAACTTTATCGGTGATGAAATAAATTTTGCAAGTAAAATTGTAATCCCTAACAAAGTTGATGATGGCAAAGGCCAAGTTAGCTTGGCACTAAACATCCCTACTTACATTAACCTTTATGGTTACGGATATAAAAATGTATACGAGCTTTCAGAACTCATTTCCATATTCGATTCAAGAATTAAGTATGAAGGCTCAGCAACATTAAAAAATTAATACGATATATTATGAAATCGATAGTCAAAAAAATTGGATTGTTGGCCTTGTTGACCATAATGTCCTGCAACGCAAACACCAAACATCAAAATAACACGTATTCTTTTAATGATTCCATTGAGCCAATACCTGTCAAGCATTATATTAAAGTAGCTCTTTTATTGGATACCAGCAATAGCATGGATGGTTTAATAGATCAAGCCAAAGCCCAATTATGGGAAATTGTCAATGAGCTTTCCTATGCCAAATGCCAAGACAACAAACCTTATTTAGAAATTGCCCTATATGAATACGGCAATGACAACCTAAACGGAGAAGAAGGGTACATTCGCCAAGTATTGTCCTTCAGCAAAGATTTGGATGAAATATCCAAACATTTGTTCTCATTGACAACCAAAGGCGGAAATGAATATTGCGGACAAGTCATTACTACTGCTTTGGATCAATTACAATGGGAGAATAACCCCGATGATTTAAAACTTATCTTCATTGCAGGAAACGAACCTTTCACACAAGGCAAGGTAAGCTATAAGAATGCCTCCAAATTGGCTTCTAACAAAGACATAACAGTAAACACAATATTTTGTGGCAATTACGACCAAGGGGTTTCCAGTTTCTGGAAAGACGGTGCAGATCTTACCAATGGAAATTATATGGCCATCAATCATAACAAAACAACGGCATATGTTGCCACACCCTATGATGATGAAATATTGGAATACAACAAGAAATTAAATGAAACTTATGTTACCTACAATCAAATAGGGCTACGAAAGATGCAATTGCAGGCAGAACAAGATGACAATGCGAAAGACTACAGCAATGCAAATGCAGTTAGTAGAACCGTAAGCAAAAGCACCCACTTATACAAAAACTCGACTTGGGACCTAGTTGATGCATCAGATAGCGAAGATTTCAAATACGAGGATTTAAAAGAGAATGAGCTTCCAGACGAGTTGAAAAACAAAAGCAAAAAAGAAATCAAAGCCTTTGTCTCCAAGAAAAAAGAAGAGCGCCTACAAATACAGAAGAAGATTCAAGACTTGAACATAAGTCGCAAGCAATTTATTTCAAAACAACAGAAAGAAGACGTGAATGGTCTGGAAAACGCAATGATACAAGCCATAAAGACCCAAGCCAAGCATAAGAACTACAAATGGAACTAGGACTAGTCTATGTCATAAAAGCAAAAGCCTCGATTTTATCGAGGCTTTTTTTATATTGTATCTAGCTTTATTAGTTAACTGCTGGACAGTTACAGCTATAATGCTCTTTTCTACATCCAAAGTTGTATCCTAGTGTTATTTGGTGGAAACCTCCATTGTTGAACACTACCGAATTGGATTGGTAACTATAAGTGTAAGCAAACATAAAGTCGTTCATACTAACTCCCAAAAGCGGCGTAATGTATTGTAGTTTTTGACTACTCACCCCAGATCCATCAACAAACTCAGCGCCATCTAAACTTCTTCTGTAAGATAATCCTCCCCACAGCTTTCCAAAGTCAGTAGTTTTATATGCCTTTACGTTTATATCGAAAAAGGCTTCTTCAGTAGCATCTCTATAAACGAACATTGCAGAGGGCTCAAAACTCCATTCGCTGTTGTATTTACTAAACGTATTTCCCATTGAGACTATGTAAGTTCTAAGGTTATCAAAACTCAACCCTTGTTCGTTGAAGTTAACACCATCATTCTTCAGTAAGTTCTTTATTGTGGCATGTGCATAAAAATCATATAAATGGTAAGAAAAACCAAAATCCACATTAAAATTAGTAGCCGACTGCTCAATCCCTGAGATAATAGGATCTGGCCCATCGAACAAAAATGTAGTCTCATCCAATTTGTACTGGATTGCTCCTGCACTCAAACCAAAGGATAGCATATTTAAATCCACCTCGTTTCTAGAAAATAAAATATGGTGGGCATAAGTTAGGTATGCTCCTGTTTGTGAATGAAATCCGTTTTTATCAGAGTAAACTATTCCTCCAACGCCAGATTGAGACTCTCCTATTCTACCATTTATGCTAGCAGTTAACAATTTAGGAGCATCATCTTGACCAAACCATTGTTGACGTCCAGTAATTCGAACTTTGGAACAGTTGGCTACTCCAGCCATAGAAGGGTGTATCAAATAATAATTATCTGTAAGATAATCCGAATAAATAGGGAGTCCTTCCTGAGCTTTAGCGAATTGAGTGCAAAATAATACTGACACTGCTAATATAAGTAACCTCTGTAATCTCATAGTTTTCTTTTTCAAGGTAAATATTGGTTTCTAGATTTAGGCTTATTTCTTTTAGTATTAACTCTCTTTTATCAAAAAAATTATAAACGAAGCCAAATATATAAATTTACTTTCTATTATTTGACATATCAAAAGTTAAAGCTCCCAATATAAAAAGGATTTAGCACTTATACTAAAAATTTCCACAGTTTGAGCCTTTATTAAGGCTCAAATATATGATATCTGTACTTTTCTTTTAGTATTTTTGCAAAAAAAAGAGCAAATAATGAATCCTTTTAAAGTCTCAATACAAGAAACTTCCAATAATTCGATCATAAAATTTGAATTGAATCAATTCATAACTCAACATCAAAGTTTTGAATTCAATAATATAGATGAAGCCAAATCTTCCCCTTTGGCGCAACAATTGTTTTATCTACCATTTGTTAAGAAAGTATACATAACAAGTAATTTTGTTGCCGTAGAACGTTTTAACATTGTCGAATGGTCAGACGTACAAAACGAGGTTGCTGAACAAATTGAATCCTATTTAAATGATGGTGGATTGGTAATTGAAGAAGGAACCTCTCCTAAAAAGGTACCGGTAACCGTTTATGCGGAAAGCACACCAAATCCATCTGTTTTAAAATTCGTTGCAAACAAGAAGTTGGTAACGGCATCCTATGAGTTCACCTCCATAGACAATGCAAAGGCATCTCCATTGGCTACGGAATTATTTCATTTTCCTTTTGTAAAAAGTATTTTCTTAGATGAAAACTTTGTTTCAATCACAAAATACGATGTAGCAGATTGGAATGACATTACAAATGAACTTCGTGAATTCATTAGAGGTTTCGTTGAAAATGGAAAAGAGATAGTATCCTCCAATGCACCAGAAGCCATTGAGAAGACTTCCGAAAAAATTGATGCTCATTTTGAAACTCTGGATGACACATCAAAAGAAATAGTAAATATATTGGAGGAATATATTAGGCCTGCAGTAGCAAGTGATGGCGGCAACATTCAATTCGAATCATACGACCCGAATACAAAAATAGTCAAAGTTATCCTACAAGGAGCATGCAGTGGGTGCCCTTCGTCTACCTATACTTTAAAAAGTGGCATAGAAAACATGTTGAAAGAAATGCTAAAAGACAAGGTAAGCAGTGTTGAAGCCATAAATGGCTAAATCAACCAATAAAAAGCCCGTTCATCCAATAAAACAAATCATTTTATTGTTAAACCGGATAAATCGACCTAAATATTTGTAATTTTAATTAAGAGATTATTAACCTAAAACAAATACTATGGCAGTTTTAAAAGTTATTGAAATATTATCCAATTCAGAAAAAAGCTGGGAAGATGCAACAAGAAAAGCAGTAAAACATGCTTCCAAAAGTCTTAAAAACATTCGATCCGTCTATGTCCAAGACCAAAGTGCTAGTGTCAAGGATGGTGAAGTGACAGAGTTCAGGGTAAATTTGAAAATCACCTTTGAAGTGAATTAAAACCTTGAATAATTTTAAACACAAAAAACCAGAACAGCTTTGTTCTGGTTTTTTGTGTTTTTATCGTCATCTCCATAGTTAACGCCTCAAGGCAAAGTGTCCTTTCACATCAAACTTGAGATCACCCTTTATGATCTTGGCTAAAAACCAATAATCATTTGCAGGCATTGCATTTCCATTATAAACACCGTTCCAACCAGACGAATTATGCTTCAAAGTTGTCAACAGCTTACCATACCTGTCAAAGACATATACAATGCTTCCAGGCAATTGATCAATCCCCGTAATATGCCATGTATCGAAATAACCATCTCCATTAGGTGTTACAAACTGAGGGGCATCTACGATAACAACTTCCTTAGATGTGGAATTACAACCATTAACATCTATTACCGTAATAATATGTGGACCAATCCCGACGTTACCAAAAAAGTTAGACTCCTGAGGTGTTCCATCATCCAGTTGGTATAAATAATCACCAGTTCCACTAACGGTTACTGTTATATTGTTTGGGTTTGCGAAGTCTACCGTCTCCGTAAATTCTATCGTAGCAGCCTCTGATTGGATCACACTGAAACTAGATGTTGTTGAGCAGCCAAAAACACTTGTGACCGTTACAGAATAGTCACCTATTTGATCTATTTCAATGGTCGAGGTCGTTTCATTTGTAGACCAAGCATAAGAATCAGACGAGATATTGGTTTCAGCAGAAACAACAAGTGGCAAGTTGTCCAAGCAAATAACCTGATTTTCAATGTCTACATATGGCTTTCTAAGAACCGTTGCCGAGAAACTCGTAACATCAAAACAATTCGTGATGTTGCTTTCAATTCTAATGTAAAAGGTTTGCATTTCCTCTACTTCGTAATTCAAGTTTATTATCTCATTTTCATCGTTTATTGCATCTACTTGAGTCGTATAATAAGAAACTGTAAAATCATTTGGGCTTTGTGTACCCAAGACAATTGCTGTCTGTTGTGACAAGTCAAAAGAAAGAATGTTGTTGAAGTCATCATCACATGCCTGTAAGTTTGGAACGGAATTAACAACTGGTAATGGACTCACCTCTATTGTAAAAGAATCGTAGTTAACACAATTGGTATCTGTAAATTCGGCTCTGATAAAAATGGTATCATTGTTAGTTGTATAAGTATAATCTGTATCCAATGGATTTAGCATTGATTGGGCATCTGCCAAGGATGTATGAAATGTCACGTTTACATTTTGTTGATTTCCAATCAATGGTTCTATGGTCTCATTCAAATCATAAAAATTCTCATCATTAGGACAGGTTTGAAAAACAGGTATATCTGCAATCGCTGGAGGTAAATCCACAATTAATTCAATAGGTACATTTGCGGAACAATTCGAGATTGTGTTGGTAACGGATATGAAGACTATCTGTGGATTTGTCACATTGTTATAATTAGTTGGATCTGGAATGGGATTTATTCCTGCGTTCAAATCGTCTTCATTTTCATAATAAGTAACAATAATGTCATCCTGTCTAATTGCCAACACCTCAAATTCCGCCACTGTCAAATCAAAAGTGATACTACCATCCGTGTCTGTATCACAATCTCTCAAAGCAGATGCTGAACTAACTTCTGGCACCTGTACTATATTATATTCAAAAGTAGCCAACCCTATACAATAAGTCCCATTGTCTATGCTTACGAATAACTGTTGAGGATTTACAGTATTGGTGAAAGAATCAGACAAGGCACCAACCTGATCTTCAGCATCTTCTTGCGTCAAGTGAAATGTAACATTAAGTATTTCTGGACTGTTCTCTGTTATAGCCTCTATTTGGTCACTCAAACTAAAAGTCGCAATGCCATCATTGGAAACATCATCACAAACAAAGACATCCAATGGAGCATTGTATATTGGCTCTGAACCGACTTCTATTATAAATGAAGATACCCCATAACATTGATTATCTGTAATATTTTCAACACGAACATAAATGGTTTGTATTTGTGATGTGTTGTTATACACATTATTCTTGTCAATTATGTTTGTTCTGTTTATGGCATCGTTTTCCGTTTCAAAATACAGAACTTCTTTACCCGTTTGGCCATTTAGAATCTCTGCATCTTTTTCAGAAAGGATAAAATCTGCCACTTGATTACCATCTGTTTCACAATGTCTGAAATTAGAAATAGCAATAAATTCTGGAAGCGTGTTGACAATGATATTTATTGGTACCAAAGCATAACAACCTGTTGTATCATTTTCAACTTTTGTTGTAATAGTTGTTGTTTGCGTATTGTGATTCGCACTATTTGTTATCTCGTTTGTGGAATCATTCGCATCTGTATCCGTTGGATAAAAAGATATGATCAAACCATTTGTATCACTTACTATTTCACTAATTTTCGATGTCAAGTCTATTATTGAAAATGCATCTTGATCATCATCGCAAATCACAAAACCAGAAGGAGTTAGTACTGTTGGCGCTGGCAACACTTCTATAGTTAATGGTTTTATGTCAAAGCAACTAGTCTCTCCATCTGCCACTCTCACATAAAGAGTTGTTGGATTTGTGGTATTGTCATAAAAGGGAGGCAAAACATTTTCTTGAAGCTGTGCATCTTCCTCAGTCTCAAAATACTGAATGGTAGGACTATTGATTCCAGCTCCCACGACACCATCGAAACTTGACAGCTCAATGGATGTCAATGCATCATCATCCGTATCGCAATAGGTTACAGGATCATCATTCAATATCGTAACCGACGGATTCACGTTTAATTGTATTTCTGCCGTGTTACTACAATCCAAATCTTCAATCAACAAATATAAAACCTGTATGGTATTTACCGTATATGCGACACTTGTGTCAATTGGATTGGCATTATTATCCAGATCATCTTGTGTTTCATAATAAGTAATAGTAATGTCTGGAAGCCCATTTACGATAACGCTGGTAATGTATTCAAGATCAAAAGTAGAACTGCCATCATCTGGAGCAGTATCACAATTCGCAAAATCTCGTATGTTAGTGCCCGTTTCCAAGATATTCGCATGCAATTGTACTGGTACGATCTCATAACAAGAATTGTTGTCGTTTTCTATCCTTATGTAAACAAATTGAAAGTATGCAGTTGTATTTTGATAGTTCGTTGGGTCTGGTATGGGGTTTACACCATCATTGGCGTCTTCAATGGTAACGTGATATGTCACTGTGACCCCTGTTTCTCCTTGCAAGACATCATTGATGACAATGGTTAAGTCAAAACTTTCAAAACCATCATTGTCTTGTTCACATGCATTGATTTGCTGTGTTGTAGTATTCACATTTGGAGCATTTTCCATATTGATCATAATACTTGTAAAAGCAACACAACCAGTAGTAATGTCTATTACCCTAATAAATAATTCTTCATTGGGGTTTGCTGGTGTATAAGGAGATGGTATGGGGTTTATCCCATTATCCGCGTCCGTTTGAGAAAAATGATACGTAACATCCAAATTTCCATTCCCATTGGTAATTGAATCATTGCTATCCGTTAGGACTATTTCATTGGATCCATTGGAACAAACTTCAATTGGATTTGGATCAGTAAGGTTTGGAAATGGATTAACGATCAATTCCATCGTAGTGACATACACACATCCAGTATCAAGGTTTTCAGCCCTTATATAAATGGTTTGAGGGTTTACGACATTTGTTACCGATGTCAATGGATTGACATCATCTATCGCATTCTGATTGGAAATATGGTAACTAATGGCAAAATTGGCAACAGGCAGCCCAGAAATGACTTCATTGCTCTTTATAGTAAGATCAAATAGCTCTACACCATCGTTGCTCACATCGTCACAAAGTTCATAATCACTAATCAATGGTCCATTTTCAATTGAGTTGAGTGTTATGTTGATTTCATCATCAAATGTACAAGTAGTATTTCCCAAAGGAACAGTAATTTGTACAGAATATGTTCCAGATGTATCTACAAACAAAGAACTCGATACTTCGGTCGGTAACAAGGTTCCATTTTGATACCAAGCATAGGTAGCCTGTGAGTTATTGGTTTCAGCATCTAAAGTCATTGAAGCGTTACAGCTGGAAATATCCGATCCTAAATTTACACTATCGGTAAAACTATTCCCTTCTATGAATACTGCCGAATCAAAATTTCTATCTGTCTGATCCGCTATGATCAACTTTATCTCGTATTGTACATTTGGAGTTATCGAAGCTGATGCAGACATCACCGTAGTCCTACCGTTAAAATTGGTATCCCCTAGGTTGTATCCTTCAAAAAACTGAGCATTTTCTGCATCACAAAACCCTACGATCTCATCATGAATGGTACTCGTGTTAACAGGAATGGCTGTGTTTGGTATCACCGCAATGTTTTGAAAAGTATTATTGGTACCAGATTCTCTTATCAAAAAAGCAAAACCATCCGAATAATTACAAGGATAGTTATTAAAATATTCCTCTGAAGCCAATATATAATTAAATTGAATTGTACTAGAAGAAGAAATAAAGTCAAATTCAATTGACGTTGCATTTAACGTATTGGAAATTCCTAGAGCATTTTCCAAATCAGGATCGGTTGTCCAATTGGTATCTCCTTCGTTCAAAGGATTTTCATTAGTCACATTTCCTGCTGAATTAACATTACCTGAAGACAATACTATTCCATTTTCAAAAGGAAAGTTGGAATTTGCCCTTTCAAAATATCCATAACTTGAAAAACCGTTAACACTCCCATTAACAGATGAAGTTATGTTGGAAACCTGAACACACCCCTGAACCAAATTATCTTCGATGAGTTGCTGTGGGGTTAATGAATCGTCTATTGATATCTGCTGAGCAGATATGTTTTGAGATAAAAGATATACTAAAAAAAATAGCATATGATGAAATCTTATATTTAAAGATGTAGTTTTCAAGTAGTCAGATTTAATTCTATAATAGAGTTGGGAACAATATTTATGCTTCAAAACTAACTATTTCATAGATGAAATGCAAATAAATTAGACGAAATGCTATAATTAAATTTATTTGTTTAGATAAACCCAGCCAGCTAGCGAAACAAAGTTGGGGTCATTGAGATGCAAGACATAAAAATAAGTACCTGATGGAACTATATGCCCGTGATTGATTCCATGATTTGCCTTGCCATACCATTTCAGGTCATTATCCCCTTTGAAAATAAGGGTTCCATAACGATTATAGATTAATAGTTCATGGTTGTCAAAAATATCATAAAGCCCCTGAATGTTGAAATGATCATTGTAACCATCATCGTTGGGAGAAAAACCATCGGGAATGTGAGGAGGGCAATTTTCCGTCAACAATACAAGTTGAAAAATATCAAAACAAACATCGGTTTCAGCTCGTATGAAAACAGTCTCTGGAGTTGTAGATGATTGATAAGCCTCAGGGATCAAAATTTCATTGCTGTTTTGCTGTAAATTCTCAATTGAATTAAAGAATGAAAAACCGATATAACTACTTGCATCAATAGCATCCAAAGCTTGAAGCAAGTCATAAACAGCTGTATTGAAACCTATGTCGCAAGCATTCAATGGTGGCAAATTTTGAACTTCTGGAAGAGGAATAAGTGTAACTACCTCTGTTGTCGTATTATTCGTTTCTATTATTTCTATGACTATTCCAGTTCCAGTTCCATCATCGTCCACATTGATTGTAAGGAGAAATTCATTAGGAATGTCATCAGGAATTTGCAGTGTAATGGTACCAGATTCCGATGCATTTATGGCAATGCTGGCAAGTGTTTCGGATTGACCTATCAATTGGTCTTCTGCATAAAAGGCAATAGGTGTATTGGCAGGTAATGGATCGGTACTATTGGTGTTGAAAACGGTATATTCCAAATCAACTGTTCGGTTTCCACAATTAACAAAATAATCATCCAACGTTATGGTCGCATCTGGCAATTGGCTATTCAATACGGTTATGATGTTGTTTATAATGATCAAATCTGCTCTAAGCGTATTGGTATTGGGGTCGATAGCTCCCGTTGTCAATTTTATTTCAACTTGGGTATCCCCAATGTCAATATTGTTTTCAATACCATAAACATCCAAATCACAATTGTAGAAATCAGAAGCATTCGTAAAAGTGTTTGTCCCATTAAAAGCATTATCAACCAAATTCAATGGTGGATTGGATATTAAATTTCCATTGATAGATAAACTTTCTCCATAATTTAGAGCATTGTCACCTTCCCAAGCCAAGAAACCAATCTTTGCATTTTCATTATCCAAAACATTTACATTGTTGAGAAAAATGGTTTTTTCCTGTACATTGCGATTAATGATTTCCAATCCTTGAAATAAATTCACTTGATTTAATGGCAAACTGCCATTCTCATATATGACATACAAACTCCAACCAGCAAAATTTGTTCTTGTAGTACAGTAGCCAGTAATAGTTGTAAGTGTTTCAGAAATGTCCAAATTTGAAAATTCGTATACGATATTACCTTCAGTCAAGATTTGATCTGTTACATCTGCATAGCACGAAAAATAGGTAAGTACTCCTTGAAAAGGATCTATATAATCTACAGTATAAGTATCGTCTGCAGTAATATCCGTAGTATTCAAGGTCACTTCCATATCACCTGTGCCAGAGCCTGCCCAATAGAGATAAGCTGCAACAATTGTCGATGTCGTATCCACATTCAAAGAAGCTTGAGAAGATGGCAGCGTCTCACAAAAAGAGCCATCCAAATTGTTTTCAGCCTGATTCAAAGTATTACCAATAGCCAAATAGTCATAGCGACCATTGAATTGTTCAAAAAGAGTAATATCTTGACAGAACCCTTTTGTTTGGATAAAAACAACTAATATTAATACTGTATATCTTAAGTTTCCCATTCAAGTTATTTGCTTAAAAATACAAATTCCTTATCTTTTAAACACAAAAATGTACTTTAAATCTTTTATATGAAAAACCTGAATCTGTTTGTTCAGGTTTTTCATCAGTATGTATCATTTGGCTTCTATCTCTTTAGTGCAAAATGCGCCTTGAAGGTCTTCTTTTCATTCGTATTTGGT
>CANMCF010000028.1 GCA_947496215.1 uncultured Bizionia sp. | reverse complement strand
AATTTGAGTGCTCATGTCTTTGATGTTTTTGTGAATCTTAAAGATACTCGACTTACTGCTTTTTCATCGATGCTATAAGTAATTGCTTCTACTAGCCGTTGTAGCAAATTTGAAACATTATGAAAATTTATTATCCAATAGATATTATTATAGGAATCTTACTTCTGATTGTATTGGTTGTTTTGTTTAGGAAATCTAAAACTAATTCAAGAAGACTCGTTGTCATACTGACCGGACTCGCCTTTACGTGTTTAGGTTTAATGTTTCGTCGAATTGAAAGTAGCGATTTGGCCAAGAATAGGGTTTTTAAGAGCAATGACCTGAGTATTCCTGATAAAGCAGAATTGATCAATAGGTTGAATTTTGATTTAATTTTGATAATTTATGCAGGCATTCTATGCACAGTAATCATAGTTATTGCATATATGGTATTCTCTAAGGAAAAACCTTCTATAGCAAAACCTAAAGTGCATTAAAAACACAGTTTGGTTTGAGTATGGATAAAGACTGTGCACGATATGGTGTATGAAATATTTACATCAATTTTAATATTGAGCTGTAATTGAAACACGTAACGAAATCATACACAAACATGTAACCAATTAACGCAATCATAAATAACTTATATGAGAATTTTGTTCTTTTTAATAATTAGTTTAACATTTATTAATTGTAATTCACAAAACACTAATGATTTATATGAATTTCGAGAGAATGGAAAATTTGGGTTAATTGATAGAGAGGGTAATGTAGTAGTCAAGCCTATCTATAACAAGATTGGACATTTCAAAGATGGATTGGCAGCTGTAACTATAATGTCTAGGGCTAAAAATGATTATCACAAAATACTCAATACAAGATTAGGCTATATAGATAAGAAAGGTGAATTAGTCATTCCTTTAAAATTTCAACACATAGATGGCGAAAAGAAAGATTTTTCTGAAGGTTTGGCGGTAGTTAAAATTAAAGATAAATATGGTTACGTTAATAAGTCAGGCGATATTGTCATTCAACCTATTTACTCGGAGGCTTATCCATTCAATGAAGATTGTGCCGTAGTGAAAAATAGGGGAAATTTTTTTCTCATAAATGAAAATGAGGAAATAATCTTTGATCTTCTCTTAAAGTTTAAAGAGCAGGTTGACAATAGTGTTGAATCTGTCGTAGTTAATCGAAATTATACTCGTTTGTTTAAAAACAAAATTGCAGTACGTTCTTATGTAAATGGTAAAAGTGTATTGGCAGTATTTAATAAGAAAGGTGATTTGGTTTTTCGTGGGAATTTTAAATCAATATATCCTTTAAGCGAAGGTAATGCCATTGTTAGTGTTGACTGTGATAGTAATAAACCTTATGTAAATTGTTACACTCTAATTAATGAACAAGGAGAGTTTCTCAAAAAACGAAAATTTGCGAGCATTGCTCAATACATGAAAGGCTTGTATATTGTTCAAGATTCTAAATCATTTAAATATGGAATAATTGATGAGCAAGGAGATTTGTTGTTTCCGCTAATAAATCTATCATTGATTTCACCGCAGGCATTTCATGTATTTCCCGATTCACCAACTCTAATTCCTGCTAGTGATAAAAATGGAAAATCTGGATTCATAGATGAAAAAGGCAATGTAATCATAGATTTTCAATATGATGGTAGGTCAGCATTTTCTGAAGGATTGGCATTTTTAAAGAAAAATGATAGAACTGTTCATTGTATAGATGAAAAGGGCAATGTAATATTTGAAATTAAACCTGAATATAATGCAAATTGGGGTTCTGCAAATGCTTACGACCCTTTTCCTACAGGAATTTTTCAGAACGGATTAGCAACAATCCATATGAAAATTCAAGGGCACAATAAACTTGTTCATATTAATAGAAAAGGTGAATTGTTAACGATTAAAAAGAATTAAACTGGCTACAACAATGTGTGTAATTCATAGTGTTTAAAGATGATTCGGGGAAATCTACCGAGTTTCCGTACTCTTGGCCTTTTTTGTTAACTTAGTTTCTTGACACTACAAACCATCTATGGACACGTTATAACCAACTAAACGGAATATTCTGAATTGAAATTTGAACGCATAATAAAAATTATTTCTTTAACGTCTTACTCTCTAATGATTTTGACTGGACAGATGATTGGAGTGCCATTCATATTGTGGTTATTGTGGACAAGTTTTGAATTTGGAAATAGTGACCAGATATTTGCGATTTTAGGACTTGTTGGTTTAATTTCAATGTTCACTAAATATTACGCAAATAGAATTTTAAAAGCTTTGATTTTTGTATTGATGTTATCACCAATAGTTAGGCGATTAACAGAAATACCTCTTGAAAAGTTTAATTATTTGGCATTCATAATACCTTTTTTTGTTTTTGTTATGGCGTTTTTAGTTTCAATTTTTAAACCGAATACGAAATGAAACGTATAATATTTGGACTTGGAATTATATTGTTTATCGGGGTTTGTGCTTTGAGGTGTGATATTCCTATGACTAAATATTCTGTAGTAGGAACTTATGCAAATACAAATTATGGGAACAAGCCTTGTTGTATTGAATCTCCTCACAAACCAGATGATCTAACTTTAAAATCAGACGGAACATTTTCAAGTGAGTTTTTTGGAAATGGTACTTATGAAGTCAATTATGGAATATTCAATACCGAAATAGAACTACACTACGAGGATGTAATGGGAAAGTTGGATGTTATACATACTTCAGTAATAAAATAATATGAAAAGACTAAAATCATAATGAATTATGACTTGAATCATTATTACGAAAAGAATGAATAAAAAACGGGGTGCAACAATGGTTATGGTCAATACAGATTTTGGAACTTAATCCTGAGTTCCCTACTTTTAATTCTAGCAATAACCATAGTCGAAAACTAATGGCAGCCATTATTGAGAAATAAGTAAATTGTAGTATTGACTATTTTTGATATGAACCAAAATTCAAAAAATGAAAACAACGACATTTCTAACATTTGTAGGTGATCAATGCGGTAAGGCGGAAGAGGCGATTAACTTCTACACTTCCATCTTCCCGAATTCGGAAATTAAAAACATTGTAAAATACCAGGAAGGAGAGGCTGGAGGAATCCCGGAGCTTGTCAAATATGGTGTTTTTACATTGAATGGTACAGAGTACAGGGTTTCCGAAAGTAATTTTAATCATGCTTGGTCATTTACACCGGGAGTGTCACTTTTCGTTGAATGTGACTCAGAGAATGAGATACAAACTTTATACGAAAGGCTTTCTTCGAATGGAGGTAAGGTAATGGTACCTCTTGATAGCTACGATTCTGGAGATTATGGCTTTGGTAGAAAATTCGGATGGTGTGAAGATAAATATGGTATTTCCTGGCAATTCATTCTTTCTGATTAGATTCGAAATGTAATATGAGTCTATCCAGTTTGTGAAAAATGAAAAAGCATCTAACAAAAAATAATGCGCTTAAAACAGGTATGATTAAAAACTTTCTACGTATCATTTTAATTTCGGTTTCAGCTTCGAGTTTTTCGCAAGTAAAAATAGATACATCTGAAATTAAATCGATAAGATATGAATGGAAGCTGGATAAGAAAAAAAATGACTCAACTCTGAATCAAATTCTGACTGAATATAGAAGCGGAATTTATAAAGAAGAGTTTACTGATTTTAAAAAAGAACACCACGAATACCCTTTTATCAATATTTTCGAATCAAAATCTGATTATTTAAATCGAGACCAAAAATCAAGTTTGAAAGTCCATTATTGGTCAGCAATGAATGGACTTCAAAAAAACTTCTACGATGAATATGGAAATTAAAGTATTTAATCAACGGGCAAGATGAGAAAGAAGTTTATTATTATAACTTTTTTGGTAATTTAAAAAAAATTGAACTGTATAAAGATTCTATCCTTTATGAAATAAGCAATTACAGAAAAGGATTGCTTATTAGTCAAGTCTATCCGACCAGAGAAAAATACAGAAAAAAATTTACTTATGAGTATGATGAAAAAGGTCGCATTATAAAAAGGAATGATAGCGATTACGATTTATATATTTACAAATACAACAAATTTGGAATAAGTAAAATAGAAAGGATATTTAAGAGTAAGAATACGGTAATTGAATACACATTGTTCGTTTACGATAAAAACGGAATACTTAAAAGGAGAAAAGAATTCGGTCGAAAGGATAAATTGAGAGACGAATTTATTTATGAATATAAATAACTGTACACAACAATATATAATTAATTTCTTCGGAATTTCCCTGGTTTGTTAATGCATGCTAATTTAGTTGTTCAATCACGTATTAGTCATACAAAACAATCGTATACAAGCTACTGTTGATGAGTTGAAAACACTAAATTCCACAATCGCCTCTTTTTAATTATAATTTTAATAGATTTGCCCTCCCATTTCTAAATTATATATTAAGATGATAAAAAGACATCTACTTTCGTTTGTTTTCATAGGGCTTTTCGTAAATAATTCAATGGCCCAAGAAGTTGTTTACAATATACCAAAATCCATTAGGACGGATCAAGCATTCATCAGTTTCAAAAAGGTGAAAGCTTCTTCTTCGAAGTATTATGTCAACTACAAGGCGGAAAACATTGGAAACGGAGTTTTGGTCATTGATAGGTCCAAAACCGGTTTGGTTCAAAATGAAGGTGAAATGCATCCGATTTCTGGAAAGTACGTATTGAAGCCGGGAGAGAAGAAGACAATTTATAACGAATTCAGGGTAAAACCTCCAGTAGAGCCAAAAGCAGATCAATTGGACTTGACTTTGCATGGTATTCGATATGCCACTGGCAGCGGAGCAACCTTGGAAGCGGATAAATTGATGTTGGCATCTGGAGCAACGCAGACAATCGGTGACTTCAGCATAAAACTGATGGAATACAAGGTCTATGACGATCGCGTTTTTGCAGAGGTGAAATGCACATACAAAGGAGGACAGCATAGAGTTGGAAAAATTGACCTTGAAAAACTATCCGTAGAAGGAGGAGAAGCAGAAATTGTAAGAAAAGGAGATGTTGTCTTTAGTGGGAAGTCGTACACTTTTGCCATTAACATTACGCCAGGAGGACCGGAATACAGCCTAAACTGGACCGGAGTACTAGAGGTGATGAATTTGGTGGATGTAAACATCGATGCGATCAACATTAAGAGCTCTACTTTCAAGGAGTCAGAGGAGGAGCCTGAAGAGGAAAGCACCGAAAATTCCACCATTACTGTCGCTACAACAAGTACATCGGAGCCTTGCGCTTTGTCATACAATGAGTTTTCCACATTGAGAAAAGATTTGAAATCGGAAGTGAACAGTGGAGGAAAACCGATAGCGATGGCCAATGAATACTTATCGGGGAAGGGATGCCTTAATACGGCACAAGTCGTTGAATTCATGGGGCAGTTCAATTTAGACAAACCACGTTTGGAGTTTGCAAAAATGGCTTATCAGTTTACATCGGACAAACACAAATATCACCTAGCTGTAGGGAAGTTGTCCTATAACAAGAACAAAGAAGCTCTGGAGGAATTTTTGGGAGCACAATAAAATTAATTTGGATATGGTTTTGACTTGTCCTTCAATTGGGGTGAAACTATGGTTTTGCCTTCTAAATACTCGTTTTGACATCCTTGGATGAGATTTAATTCACATCTATGGGAATGTCTATGGTTAGCGGCTTGTATTGGTTAGTGGCAATGAGGAAAAAGTATTTAATGAAGGTGCTTTTTTATAGCCTATAAAGTGTGGTTGTTATGACCCCTTTGAAATTCTTTGAAACAACAGACGCCAATTGCTTTTCTTCTTTGATCTCCAAGTTGAATGGAGGAGCCAATAGGTTTACTCCACTTTGCTTTTTGAGCCTGATGCCTTGCCCGGAAATAATCTCCTTGTTGGGTATGAAAGCCCCTTTTGGCAAATGTTCTGTTAGAATGACATATCTGAAGTCGGCCAATTTGTTTACTATGCTTTGTATTTCGGCATTCGATAGGTGTTGTAGCACTTGTCGTAACAACACACAATCTCCAGAAGGCAAATTGTCTGTTGCGATGTCCAGGCAGTGGAATTCCAAATTTTCTTCCTTGAACCTTTCTTTGTTGCGTTCTATGAGGTTTGTTACTATGTCTACAGCAACATATCTCTTGGAGTGCCTTACCAACTCTTTTCCTACATTGAAATCTCCGCAACCTAGATCGCATACCACAATGGGGTTTTTGAAAGCTGTTAGAAAAGATGTTAGAGCATAAACATAGGGAATTACCACTTCAGGGTGATGAGATCCAATGCCTGAATAAAAATCTGTGTTGTCACTACCCCAAAGTTTCATTTCATAAATCTGTTCCATAGCCTTCTTTGTAGGCCAAGGTTTCTTTGTCTTTTCTTTTTTTTTCATAGAACCTGATAGATGCATTCAAATCAACATTGGAACAAACGTACAAATTAACTGGTAATCTTTTTAATGAAAATAGAAGCTACGACAATATGAGTCCAATGAATTTTGATGGCGCGATGCGATTTGTTGTTTTTAAGGAAGTCAATACGATTTTATTATTATTTTAGAAAAGCAAATGTAATGGGATTAAAGCTGAAGAGCTTTTGTTTTGTAGGACTCGTAGATTAAATGTCCTAGTCCATTGAAAATTAGATTATGAAACTGAATTATTATCAAATAGATGCATTTACCGACAAGATATTCGGTGGGAACCCAGCCAAGGTCGTCCAATTGGATGAATGGTTGGACGATGATTTGCTTCAGGACATCGCAAGGGAAAACGCCGTAGATGCCACGGCATTTTTCATAAATGGAGGAGAAGAGGTTGATTTGAGGTGGTTTACACCAGATTTGGAACTTGACTTGTGCGGACATGCAACCCTAGCAACGGCTCATGTCTTGAGATCTATTTTAGGTTATGAGAAAGACAAGATGACTTTCAAAACCAATAGTGGAACTCTATATGTTCATATCGAAAATGACGTATACGTGATGGACTTGCCTCAAAGGGCCCCCGTCAAGGTGGAGTTGCCCAATTTCATAAAGGAATCACTCAACAAGCAACCCCTGGAAGTCCTGAAATCAAGAGATTACATTTTGGTGTATGAAAGCGAAAGCGATGTGCGAAACATTGAGATAGACAAAATGCTATTTGACAATGAAAACATTGATCCAGGGGGTGTGGCCATTACTGCCAAAGGGGATAATTCCGACTTTGTGTCAAGATTCTTCATTCCACAAGCAACAATATTTGAAGATCCGGTAACAGGCTCGGCACATGCTTCATTGATTCCCTATTGGAGCAATGTGTTGAAAAAGAAGAAGATGTTGGCGGTTCAATTGTCGGCTCGAAGGGGGGAATTGACTTGTACCAATGAAGAAGATCGCGTTTTGATAGCGGGTAAGGCAAAAACATATTCAGAAGGAATCATTAAAGTGGACTAAACGGATAGATGCATTCGGTGTCATATAGACAAAAGAAGAAACTAACAAACAATTACAGATATGAAATTAGGAGCATTTTCCATCAGTTTAAATGTCAGGGACATAAATAAATCTAAAGACTTTTATGAAAACTTAGGATTTGAAGTTTTTGGAGGAGACTTGAAGATGAACTATTTGATCATGAAAAATGGCAATGCATTGATTGGATTGTTCCAAGGAATGTTTGACCAAAATATCTTGACATTCAACCCTGGATGGAATGAAAATGCACAAAAACTGAGCTCATTTGACGATGTGCGGAAAATTGAGGCAGAATTGAAGTCAAAAAACCTGAAATTGGAACGAGAAACAGGTGACGATAGCACTGGTCCAGCAAGCATTGTAGTACTTGACCCGGATGGGAATCAAATCCTGATAGATCAACATGTATAACCCTGGCAATTTAACCTTACCAGCCCTTTAATGGAACATGTTTGCTAGGTTGATGCAACGAGAATTTGAAAGGGGCTTGTGATTATTCTGTAATCTAATCTAGGTCAATTGGGTATGGAATGTATTCATCTCATCTCATATTCAAACATGGGCATCGGTTTCAATTTGTATTTTAGGTTAATCTTGTCCGACTCCATCTTTAGAGCACTCTTGAGTATGTATGGTATGGTCAAACCACTTTGGTTATAGTCTATGGTAATGCCATCCGTGATTCTGATGTCCGTTAATATGGCCAATTGCGTATGGTTTTTGGCTTTTAGCTTCTGCAGACTTATCGTTTTGTCCACCAGGTGATCATTTCGGACACCCTTGGACAAATGAGATTTGATCCATGCCTTGTCGAATGACAAGATGGGTTCCGTTTTATTGTATGGAAGGCTTTTCTCTTTTGGATCGAGATTGATTCTTGAATCCAAAAAGGCCAAGGAAAGCAGTATCTCTTTTGGAATCATGATGCTGTCACCATTTGTCTGTCCTACTAAATTTAGCATTATGGGAACTTGTAGTTCGCGCAATAGGGCATGTTGCATCGTTTCACTTAATATGATGTCAACCTTCGTCTTTATTTCATATTTGGTTGCATCTTCACAAACGATGTCCTTGATGTGATTTTGAAAGCCAAGCTGATTGATGACGTGTTTTACGTTTTCTATGCTGTTTTTGTTTATTTCCAATAACGTTACTTGCACTTCTTGTTCCGTATGGTTGGAAAGCAAGGGAAGGATCAATGTGGCGAAAGGTCCCGTTCCTGCATATAGGACATGTATGGGAGTGTTAGTCGCTGGTATCAAGTCGTTGACGACTTTGAATAGTCCCCTTATGAATTGTTGGGTTCTGTAGATGTCATCCAAACACATGGCAGCCCACGTCGTTCCTATGGCAATGCCAGAATCGGTGTGTATGTCTTGTTTGTTTTCCATCGTTTCGAGATCCAAGTTCGATAGTTCCAACAACAGCGTTTTGTATTGCTTCAATGCTTCGGTCAATTGAATTGGGGAGGTGTTCTTGTCCAATAGGATATCGGTTATGGCTTTGAGTTGTGCTTGTATGGACATTTGGTGTTTTTATGTTTTTTGATTATAAAATACGACTATGGAGCAACGTTTACTCAACAATTGTTTTCGATGGTCTTCCAAAGGACGAAAAGATACGAGGTTTTGTGCGGACATTTGATTTATTGGTAACTATCTTTTGTATTCAAGAACCTATAAGACAAAAGCCTGTATCCAAAAAATGAATACAGGCTTTGTATGTTCAGTATGCTGTTAGGAATTACATCATCCCTGGCATTCCACCACCCATTGGAGGCATTCCGCCGCCAGCTGGAGCATCTTCTTTGATGTCAATCAAAGCGCATTCCGTGGTCAATATCATTCCTGATACGGATGCTGCATTCTCCAATGCGATACGAGTAACTTTCTTAGGGTCTATGATACCTGCTTTCAACATGTCCACATAGGTTTCCGACTTGGCATCGTAACCAAAATCCTTTTTGCCTTCCAATATTTTGGAAACCACGACACTGCCTTCTCCTCCTGCGTTCTCCACAATGGTACGTATTGGTGCTTCTATGGCACGTGCAACGATTTGTATACCTGTGGTCTCGTCTAGGTTTTCTGTGACTATCTTCTCCAATACGGATTTTGCTCTTATCAAAGCTACACCACCACCGGCAACAATACCTTCTTCCACTGCGGCACGAGTAGCATGTAATGCATCGTCCACACGGTCTTTCTTTTCTTTCATCTCCACTTCGCTGGCTGCACCTACATAAAGTACTGCTACACCTCCAGCCAACTTGGCTAGACGCTCCTGTAGTTTTTCCTTGTCGTAATCGCTTGTAGTGGATTCTATCTGCGATTTGATCTGGTTGATTCTATTTTTTATGAGATCCTTGTCACCAGCTCCATTTACGACAGTAGTGTTGTCCTTGTCTATGGTAACGCGTTCTGCAGTTCCCAACATTTCCAGAGTTGCATTCTCCAAGGTGAAACCTCTTTCTTCAGAGATTACCGTACCTCCAGTTAAGATGGCGATGTCTTCCAACATGGCTTTTCGTCTGTCTCCAAAACCTGGAGCCTTTACTGCAGCGATTTTCAATGAACCACGCAATTTGTTAACGACTAGAGTTGCCAATGCTTCTCCATCTACATCCTCAGCAATGATCAACAACGGTTTCCCAGATTGAGCCACTGGCTCTAAAACTGGTAGAAGGTCCTTCATTGTAGAGACCTTTTTGTCATACAACAAGATATATGGGCTCTCCAAATCGGCAATCATCTTTTCGCTGTCCGTAACGAAATATGGAGATAGATATCCTCTGTCAAATTGCATTCCTTCAACTACATCTACGTAGGTGTCTGTTCCTTTAGCCTCTTCAACGGTGATTACACCTTCTTTTCCTACCTTGCCAAATGCATTGGCAATCAAATCTCCGATGACTTCATCGTTGTTTGCAGAGATGGAAGCCACTTGCTTTATCTTTTCAGAAGAATTCCCTACTTCCTTGGTTTGTTTTCCTAGATCTTCCACGATGGCGGAAACAGCTTTGTCTATGCCTCGTTTCAAATCCATGGGGTTAGCGCCAGCAGCAACGTTCTTAAGCCCTTCTTTTACGATGGCTTGAGCCAATACCGTTGCCGTGGTCGTACCGTCTCCTGCAAGATCATTGGTCTTGGAAGCGACTTCTTTTACCATTTGGGCACCCATGTTCTCCAATGGGTTTTCCAATTCTATTTCCTTTGCAACGGAAACACCATCCTTGGTTACTTGTGGTGCACCGAAAGAGCGACTTATTATTACGTTGCGTCCTTTTGGTCCCAATGTGACCTTTACTGCATTTGCCAATGCGTCCACACCGCGTTTTAGACCGTCACGTGCTTCTATCTCGAATTTTATGTCTTTTGCCATTTTTTAATTGTTTTGATGTTGACTTTTGGTCGTACGCCTCAAGCCAAGATGAAATTGTTTTGTTGATTTGTGATTTAGATGATTGCCAAGATGTCTTCTTCACGCATCATTAGGTAATCGCTACCATCTAATTTTAATTCAGAACCAGAGTATTTGCCATATAGTACCTTGTCTCCAACCTTTACGGTAAGAGGTTCATCCTTCTTGCCGGTTCCTATGGCTACCACTGTCCCTTTGTGTTGTTTTTCTTGAGCTGAGTCTGGAATGAACAATCCTGAAGCTGTTTGGGTTTCGGCTGGTAGAGGTTCTATCAGTACACGATCTGCTAATGGTTTTATGTTTACTTTACTCATTGTGTATGTTTTAATTAATTAGATTGTTTTCTTATGTTTTAAGAGTATGCTAAAAATGTGCCAATGCAAATGGACTGACAAAGTTTCAGACCCCTTGGTTTACCGTGTCTGCTCGTAGGTGTTGAAAACAAAAAAGCCAACTTGTACAAGTTGGCTTTTTTGTTTTTGATGTGCGGAAACATTATTCCGTTGAATCTGCAGCTTTGGTTGCATCTTCCGTAGTCGTTGCTGGTGTTGCAGCATCTGGAGTTGTCGTTGGAGCTACTTCTATGGCATCTGCATCCAATGCTTTGGAGTCTTGTGGTCCAGAACCTTTGGGGATTGCCAAACTCGATGCAAGAATCAATGCGATGAGAATGGTTGCCAGAGTCCAAGTACTTTTGTCCAAGAAGTCGGTTGTCTTTTTCACACCACCCAATTGTTGAGTTCCACCACCTCCGAAAGAAGAGGACAATCCACCTCCTTTTGGATTTTGCACCATAATTACCACTATTAGTAGAAATGCTACTACGACCATCAGTGCTAGAAATATTGTAAACGTACTCATTATTTTATGTTATTTTGTTCTTGTAATTGTTTTACTGCCTTAATTTGGTCTGCAAAGAAACCACTTTTTTCTGGATATTTCAAACTTAAAATCTTATAAGACTGAATTGCCTTTTTGTAATTTTTTTGTTCGACGTAGATTCTGGCCAAGGTTTCGGTCATCAAGGCCTCTGGTTGGATCATTTGTTCCTTGGCGATATTGTGGTTGGAAGTTCCTCTTTTTACCGGAGGCAACTTTGGACTTTTGGATATGAACTGTTCTATTAGTTCGAATTTTTCGTTCCTTGTGAGCGTTTCGTTTTGCTGATTGTCTGCTTTGATCTCGTCATCGACATCGTTTTTTTCGTTGTCGCGATCTATGGGTTTTAAACTGGTCAAGCTAAGCCACTCGCTGAAGGAGTGTGTTTCCGATTTTTCAAACTGCAACGGCTTTCCTAGATTCAAGACCTCGATTGGGGAGGAATCTTTGATCTTTGCGATTTCTTTTTCTGGGACTTCTTTCTCTTTGGTTTCTTCCGTGGTTTCGAATTCGAAGTTCGCGACTTGTCCCTTTTCTATCTTTGGTTGAAACAAAGAGGGGTCCAAAGTGCCTTTTGCGTCTTCGAGGTGTTGCTCCAATAGAGGATCCAAGATATTGCTCTTGTACGTGGTAATGTCTTCGAAATGGACATCCAAATCCTCCAGATGCGATGTGTTTTGTTGAATGAACTGAGAGATCTCATCCTGTTTGAAATTCTCGCTGGTGATGAAATCGAACAAGATGCTCCTGTCCGTGGTATGGGCAGCCGTGGTTTTCAATACTTGGTTGTATTTGAAGCTTTCCATGTTTTTCAAACCTTTTAGATACATGGCTCGTGCAGACTGGAAATAGGGAAACTCGTTGACTATGGATTTCAAATCCTCCGTTTGTTCCTTGGTAACCGTTTGCGGTCGTTGCAACATGTATGTAAAATCCGTTTGATTCATTACCAATTGGCTAAAGATGCGTTGATGATGTCTTGGGTTATGCGCTCGAAGATCTCTGCAAATGCAGTATCTTTCGTGCTACCTGAAAGTTGGGCACTACCAGCAAAGTCATAGAAAAAGGAGAAGCCCCTGTCGAAATCCTCATCTTCCTTGTTCTTGTTGTAAAATCGAACTTTGACTCCAATCGTCAACCTGTTTTGTGCTGCTGTATTGTTCGCCGTTGCCGTGGTCGGGGAAATTCTGTATTCCGTAATTTCACCTTCGTAGACCAAATCTCCATTGGAAGTTACCAGATCCAGATTGGTTTGGTTCAATATCAAGTCTTGCAATGCTATCGTGAAATCCCTGTCCAATCCCGGTTCTACCAATATGGCATTGTTTTGAAAGTAATTGACCTGAAAGGTCTTTGCTTCTCCTATGTCCACACCCGAAAGCGAATAGACGCCACAGTTTAAGAATGTTGCCGACATGGCCAAAAGGAGTATGTATTTTAATGCTTTCATGTTAAATTCTCACTAAGATTGAACAAAGGTAGTTTTTTCTTCTTTACTAATGTAAGTGGTTGCAAAATAAGATGAAGGGATGTTAACTGTAATTTAGGAGAATAACATTGTTTTTTGCATACTCTATGGGGTTGCTCCATCAACATGTCTGATGACAATGAACCATTACTTGGATTCTTAAAAGAAGAGTTGTGCTTCTGCATGCTTTTCGAAGTCATAGACGAAAAACCATTACAGGTCAAATTGCTTGATCTTCCTATATAGTGTACGTTCACTTATCCCAAGTTCGTCTGCTGCTAATTTGCGCTTGCCATTGTGGCGTTCCAAGGATTTTTTGATGAGTTCCAGTTCCTTGTCGTGCAAGGATAGGGTTTCTTCTTCCTGTATTTCTTCGGCAAAGTCGTATTTGTCGTTCTTTGGGTCGTAACTTTCTGCTTCTTCCGTAGTTTGTGGGATGGAAAGTACTTGCAGGTTGTCTGCGTTTTCCTCGTAGCCAGACGATTCATCTTCACCATATATCTTCTGAATCAGACTTTCGTTGTCCTTTTGGACTTCTTTGGAGTTTCCAGTCTTCATCAGTTCCATCGTTAGCTTTTTCAAATCGTTCAAATCTGCTTTCATGTCGAATAGAACCTTGTATAGTATCTCGCGCTCACTACTGAAGTCTCCTTCGGACTTCGAGGTCTTTATGACTGCTGGCAAATGGTCTCCGGAAGTAGGTAGGTAACTTCGCAATGCATCGGCAGTGATATTCCTATTTTGCTCCAGAACGGAAATTTGCTCTGCAACGTTTCGCAATTGCCTTATGTTTCCACTCCAACGAAATTTCAGGAGAATGCGTATGGCATCCTCGCTTAACTTTATGGTAGGCATCTTGTATTTCAATGCGAAGTCGCTGGCAAATTTCCTGAATAGTAGGTGAATGTCTTCTTGTCGATCTCGTAGAGGAGGAAGGTTTATGTCCACGGTGCTTAACCTGTAGTATAGGTCCTCGCGGAATTTTTCCTTCTTTATGGCATCGAACATGTTCACATTCGTTGCAGCTACGATCCTAACGTTCGTTTTCTGTACCTTGCTTGATCCTACTTTTATGAATTCTCCATTTTCCAGTACACGCAATAGACGAACTTGTGTCGTCAATGGGAGCTCTCCGACTTCATCAAGGAATATGGTACCTCCATCTGCTACTTCGAAATATCCGTTTCGTGTTTGTGTCGCTCCAGTAAAAGCCCCTTTTTCATGGCCAAAGAGTTCACTGTCTATCGTACCTTCCGGTATGGCTCCACAGTTAACCGCAATGTATTTGCCGTGTTTTCTATGGGATAGGGAATGGATGATTTTTGGAATACTCTCCTTACCAACACCACTTTCTCCCGTTACCAATACGGAAATGTCCGTAGGTGCCACTTGTATCGCCTTTTCTATGGCACGATTGAGTGCAGCACTATTGCCTATTATTCCGAAACGTTGTTTTGTAGCTTGAATGGACTCCATTAATTTATTATATGGGTATTAAGATCTGATTGTTAATTTACGTAGTTGAAGACTTCATCGAATTCAAATGACAAGTCACTGCCAAAATCATAAGAGATGTTTCTACTGGATATTCTATTTGCAGAATTGTATTGCAAGGTGAAATTATATGCTGTTCCGTCAATGCTCACACCATTCCAGTTTTTGGAGGAATGAAAATGTGCCAATATGGAACCGATTTCATCACTATAGTCGTCACTGAAGAAGGACAAGAGGTATTGCTCGTCGTATACAACCTTCAATGGGCTGCTGAAATTGTCGTAATTGTAAGTGGAGTTGGTGTTCGTTTCACCAGTTCTGACACTGGATGCACAGTTTCCGTCTCCATTGTAGGTAATTGTTTCCACTTGAATGGAAGTGGTACCGTCGAAAGATTCCTTCTTGATCAACCTATTGCTGTTGTCTTGGGTGAATACGGTAGATATGTTTGAACCAACTTCGGTTCTTGTGGCTGTATTTCCTGCGTAGGTGAAGTTGTAAGTGTAGTCATCTTCATCATCTTCATAGTAATCGTATGTTATTTGCGAAATTTGACCATTCTCATAGGTTATCGTGTATTCGTTGGTCGTTGTTCCCGCGGCATTGACCGAGACGTCACTAACAATTTGTCCTTGGCCATTCCTCGTATAGGTTTGGGTTTCTGTCTCCGCAGCAGCAGGAGGTACCGTGATTTCTATCGAGCTGGATGTTAGCATGTCGTTGGATATGTTCAGGTCGGAGCGTGTAATCGTTTGAATCGTGGTGCCTAGCAAATTGAAAGTGACATCCGTATCCAATTCATAGAGAGACAACGTCAAATCATCGCTTTCCGAACCACCGCCTCCGGTTTCTTCTCCATTGGGGTCTTCCAAGCCAAAGAAATCACCTTCCAAAGGTTCGTTGTCACATGCTGTGAATAAAGAAAGAGATAGGAATAATAAGAATGCTTTTTTCATAATAATTACATTTAGTTGTTTTTTGAAAGTCCTATGGCTTCACCTATTAGTGTCGCTTTGGTACAATCTGTTACCTTTATGTTTACAAAATCACCGATGTTGTAGTTTTCCTTTGGGAAGACAGCCACTATGTTTGTCTCGCTTCTACCAGACCAGTGTTGATTTGACTTTTTGGATTCTTTTTCAATTAAAACCTCCACTACCGTATCAAGATGCTCCTTGGTTCTCAATGCGCTGTGCGTTAGTTGGAGTTCTATGATCTCGCTCAATCGTCTACTTTTTATTTTTTCAGGGACATCGTCTTCCAATTTGCGTTCAGCCATCGTACCAGGTCTTTCTGAATAGGTGAACATGTAACCGAAGTTGTATTTCACGTACTCCAACAATGACAAGGTGTCCTGATGGTCTTCTTCGGTCTCGGTTGGGAAACCTGAAATGATGTCTTGACTTATGGCACAACCAGGTATGATTTTGCGAATGTTGTCTATGAGTTCGAAATATTCCTCACGTGTATGCAAGCGATTCATAGCCTTCAATATACGGTTGCTACCACTTTGTACCGGTAGATGTATGTGATTGCATATGTTTTCGTATTTGGCCATTGTCTTGATAACGTCCAATGACATGTCTTGTGGGTTGGATGTCGAAAAACGAATACGCATCCTTGGCTGCGTTTCAGCACAAATGGACAAGAGTTTGGAAAAATCCACAGCCGTCGCCTTTTGCATTTCTGTGGCTTTTACGAAATCTTTTTTGAGACCACCACCATACCATAGGTAACTATCTACGTTTTGACCAAGCAATGTGATCTCCTTGTAGCCTTTGTTCCATAGATCGTTCACCTCTTCGACAATGCTTTGTGGATCCCTACTACGTTCTCTGCCTCGAGTAAATGGAACGACACAAAAAGTACACATGTTGTCACAGCCACGAGTAATGGAAACGAAAGCAGTTACGCCATTCGTATTCAAGCGAACAGGGGAGATGTCCCCATAGGTTTCTTCTTTGGATAGCACGACGTTTATGGCATCTCTACCATCTTCCACCTCTTCCAAGAGATTGGGCAAGTCCTTGTAGGCATCGGGGCCAACTACCAGATCCACTATCTTTTCCTCTTCCAGGAATTTGTTTTTCAATCGTTCTGCCATACATCCCAAAACACCAACCTTCATCTTCGGATTGGTACGTTTTACGGCATTGTATTTTTCCAATCGCTTTCTAACGGTTTGCTCTGCTTTGTCCCTGATGGAACAGGTATTGACCAATACCAAATCCGCATCATCCAGATTTTGTGTGGTGTTGAAGCCTTCGTTGTGCAATATTGAGGCTACTATCTCACTATCGCTAAAGTTCATGGCACAGCCATAACTCTCTATGAAAAGTTTCTTGGTGTTTTCTGCTTTTTGTTCTAAAACAAGTGATTTGCCTTGTTTGCTTTCGTCTATAGTCTTTTCCATATAAGTATCTCTGATACCATCAGTCAATAAATATGCAAAGATATAATTATTTTAAATATTGTGACAAAGTGACAGTGTTGTATATATGTTAAAAAGAATATTTACTTTTAAGGCCTTAAACTAATCTAATCAAAACATATGACGCTTAATCAATTGGAATCAAGAATACAAAATGCCAAGGAATTGGATTTTGGAGATATTTTCGACAAATGCATAAAACTATTCAAACAAGTATGGTTACAAGGTTTTTTGACCATTTTAATCGCGGCTTTGTTGACTGTGCCCTTTTACTTTTTGTTCACTTTTCTATTGGAAGCAATCGGAGTCAATGTATCCGATCCATCCCAATTGGGAGATTTCAGCTTTGGCAACCTCATTAGCTTTTACAGTACCAATGCCTTGTACAACATCCCTCTTAGCATCATAACGAGTTTCATATCGTTGACGATGGTGGCTGGTTTTTATAGAATATGCAAGCAGAAGGAGTCGAAGGAATCCGAATCAGAAAACTATTTTTACTTCTTCAAAGGAGAATATTTCAACAAGATGCTCATAATTGCCTTGATCTATACAGCAATAATGACCCTTTCACAAATGATATGCATGGTACCCTACATTTATACAGTAGTACCTTTAATGTACTTCTCTGCAATATTCGCTTTCAACTCGGAAAGAAGCGCCGAGGAAATAATCAAGATAAGTTTCATGATAGGCAATAAAAAATGGTTGATATCCTTTGGAGCCATATTCGTTACGGGGATATTGGGATGTTTGGGGGTTTTGGCTTGTGGAATAGGGGTTCTTTTTACGATGCCCTTGGTATATCTTCCCGTTTATGTGATTTACAAGGAAATAGTAGGTTTTGACGAGGATGATGAAATCATGAAGATAGGAAGTGAACAATACTAATCAAGACATAGAGAAATAGAAAAAATGATGTTTTCAGAATTACAATTAAAAATACAGAAAGCGAAGGAGTTGGATTTCGGTAAAATCTTCAACGATAGCATAGAATTGTTTAAAAAAGTTTGGGTACAGGGTTTGGTCATGTTGTTGCTCACAATGGTGATGATGATTCCGTTTTACATCTTGATGTATGTGCCATTGATTGCTATGGGTATTTTTAATCCTGAAGGAATGGAGCAGGGAATGCCTCCAGAAGAGGTTTTTGCCTTTATGATTCCGTTTTATCTTCTAATGATCGTGTTTTCATTTTTTGCAATGATCATAGGTTTTGGAATGAAAGCGGGCTTCTATAGAATATGCAAGACAAAGGATTTCAATGAGGCTACTTCCGACGATTATTTCTATTTCTTCAAGAAACCGTATTTGGGTAAAACGATAAAAATGGCTGCAGCTACTGCTGGAATTAGCTTTTTGGCCATGTTGCTATGTGTTTTTCCTGTATTCTATGTTATGATTCCAGTAGCATTGATGAATGTCATCTACGCATTCAATCCGGATTTGTCCGTATCGAACATAGTGAAGGCAGGTTTCGATTTGGGAAATAGGAAATGGTTGATAACCTTTGGGTTGATTCTTGTTTCAGGAATCTTGGCCCAATTGGTAGGTATGCTCATGTGTTTTGTCGGTGTTGTGATAACTGCATCTTTTGCATACGTGCCTCCATATTTCATTTACAAGGAAACCATAGGATTCGATGACAAGGACGATATAACCAAAATAGGAAACGAATAATTTTTTGGATAGAGTTGGCTTGTTGTTTTTAATGTTGTTTGCCAATCTTTTGTACTCGCAAAAGGCAAATGAGCAAATAGAAATAACAATGGAAAACGATAAGTTGGTTTTGGTGGGCCGTTATTATACGAGTGGACTTCTTCTAAGTCATAAGAAAGTTTTGGATAACGATTTTCTATTCAAAGAGGATTCAACGAATGCATTGCAGTTAAATATGGCATTGGCTACGAAACCTATTACTCCCAGAAGTATGGGGGCATTCAATACACTTTTATATGACAGGCCTTTTGCAGAATGGATGTTTCTAAGGTTTGAAGTAGGCAATGCTAAGGAAGAATCTGCATTTTTTGAGAGTACGGAAATGGGAATAACTGGAGAAGAGCCACAATCTGGGCATTTGTAGGTGTGGTTCCGTGGTTTGATGAACATCTACGAACCAGCTTGGTATCAAGAATTAGAATTCAAGTTTCTGACGAATTTAAAGGTCAAATACGTTCTAAGTAAAAAACTGAGTGAACGCAATGGTGTCATGAAGGAGAGTTAGCCATTGGAACAAAAGGCATCTATCTAAGCAATGATGTGATTTATGTCTTTGGTCGCTTCAATAAACTAAATAACAGTGTGAAAATGGGAATCATAGGGAAGGAAATGAAGAACGAATGGTTTGGCTTTATTTCCTTGGGATGTAAATATATGTTTCATAATGCCTTGATCCAAGGGGGTATAAAGACGAGTTGTTTACATCGAAAATAGAAAATCACATATTGAAATTCAAATTGGGAACGGTTTTGAAAATAAAGAAAACCACAATCAAGCTCAGTTATAATTTCAATACCAAGGAAACACCAAGGTTGGTATCGCATGCCTATGGAAATTTGAGCCTTAGTAAAGATTTCTAAGTATGGGAAAAAGATATAAACGAGGTGTGAATTAGATTGAAAATAAAGTTTTAAACTTTTTAAATTAGGTTCATATATTTTTTTTCACATACATTTGTAACCTTAAAAAAATGAAGAATGGCTAAGAATTTAGTGATAGTTGAGTCACCAGCAAAGGCGAAAACTATAGAAAAGTTTCTAGGGAAAGATTTTAAAGTAGAATCTAGTTACGGACATATCTCCGATTTGCCTTCCAAGGAATTGGGGGTGGATGTAGATGGCGATTTCAATCCCAAATACGAAGTCTCTACTGATAAGAAGGCAGTTGTGAAAAAACTGAAAGATCTTGCAAAGAAAGCCGAAATGGTTTGGTTGGCAAGTGATGAGGATCGAGAAGGAGAAGCGATTGCGTGGCACTTGGCCGAGTCTTTGAAATTGGACAAGGAGAAAACGAAACGTATCGTATTTCATGAGATAACAAAATCTGCCATTCAAAAAGCGGTGGAGAACCCAAGAAGCATAGATTATGATTTGGTAGATGCCCAGCAAGCACGTCGTGTTTTGGATAGGATCGTTGGTTATGAATTGTCACCTGTGCTTTGGAGAAAGGTAAAAGGAGGGCTTTCCGCAGGCCGAGTACAATCCGTATCGGTTAGATTGATCGTAGAACGAGAGAGGGAGATCCAGAGTTTCAAAACTGAAGCTTCCTATAGAATAGATGCAGAGTTTTCAAACGAGTCGGGACAATCCTTCAAGGCGAAGTTGCCGAAGTCGATAAAGACAAAGGAAGAAGCATTGGTCTTTTTGGAAAAAAATGCCAATACGACCTTCAAGGTTGCAGATCTAGAAAAGAAACCTGCAAAGAAATCGCCAGCAGCACCATTTACGACATCTACATTACAACAGGAGGCATCAAGGAAATTGTATTTTTCCGTAAGTAAAACGATGACCATGGCCCAACGGTTATACGAAGCCGGTTTGATTACCTATATGAGAACCGATAGTGTGAACTTGTCCGATGAAGCTCGAAAAGGAGCGGAAGAGGAAATAGTGAAGGCCTACGGGAAGGAATATAGCAAGGAAAGAAACTACAAAGGAAAGGCAAAAGGAGCACAAGAAGCTCACGAGGCCATTCGTCCAACCAATTTCTCTGCACATTCTGCAGGATTGGACTACGATCAGACAAGATTGTACGAATTGATATGGAAGCGCGCAATAGCTTCGCAAATGAGTGAAGCTCAATTGGAAAGAACCAATGTCAAGATCAGCGCAGCTTCGCATAACGAAAACTTCACTGCAAATGGAGAGGTCATCAAGTTCGATGGATTCTTGAAGGTGTATCTAGAAGGTACCGATGATGATGATGTGGAACAAGATGGAATGTTACCAGCGATGAAGGTGAACGAAACTTTGCTTAACAACAAGATAACGGCCACACAACGCTATACGAGAGGACCATATAGGTTTACCGAAGCATCACTTGTCAAAAAACTGGAGGAACTTGGTATCGGACGACCGTCGACATATGCGCCAACCATCTCTACCATACAAAATAGAAAGTATGTAGAAAAGGGCACGATAGAAGGAGTGGAGAGGGATTACACGCAGCTGGTCTTAAAGGCTGGAACGGTAAGAGAAAATTTATTGACGGAAAAAGTAGGGTCGGACAAGGGTAAACTTGTTCCTACAGATATCGGAATGATTGTGACTGATTTTTTGGTGAATCATTTTGAGACCATTTTGGACTATAGCTTTACTGCAAATGTCGAGAATCAATTTGATGACATTGCAGATGGCAAGGCAGATTGGAAGAAAGTGATGAAGTCGTTTTACAAGGACTTTCATCCAAAGGTAGTAGACGTTCAAGAAAATGCAGAGCGAGAATCGGGAGAACGTATTCTAGGGGAAGATCCCAAAACGGGCAAACGTGTTAGCGTACGTTTGGGGAAATTTGGACCAATGGTGCAAATGGGTACGGTGGATGATGAAGACAAACCTACTTTTGCAAGTTTGGGACCAGATCAACAACTGGGGAGCATCACTTTTGAAGAAGCAATGGATTTGTTCCAGCTTCCAAAAAACCTAGGAGATTACGAAGGAGAGGAAGTCGTTGTGAACAACGGACGTTTTGGACCTTATGTCAAATTTGGAAAAGCCTATGTTTCCTTGCCAAAAGGAGAAGATCCATTGACGGTGGAATTGGATGATGCCATTGTATTGATAAAGGAAAAGCAAAAAGCCGATGCTCCAATATATATGTATAAGGAGTTGCCAGTTCAAAAAGGTAAAGGACGTTTTGGACCATTCATAAAATGGAACAACATGTTTATAAATGTCAACAAGAAATATGATTGGGACAACCTTTCCGATGAAGACATTGTCGAATTGATAGAGACGAAGATTCAAAAGGAGATTGACAAGGTCGTTCACAATTGGGAAGATGAAGGCATCAGAGTAGAAAAGGCGCGTTGGGGAAGGCATAACATCCTACAAGGCAAGATAAAGATAGAATTGCCGAAAACGGTAGACGCGACAAAGTTGACATTGGAAGAAGTAAAGGGGATCATAGAGAAAAATGCCCCAAAGAAGAAAGCAACCAAAAAGAAGCCGGCTGCAAAGAAAAAAACAACAGCCAAGAAAAAATAATAGATGAACTTTAATTTTTTATCTCCCGTTTCAGACGTAGTCTTGGCTCATAATGAGCTTTTGTCCATGCAAGCTATGGGGAGAAAATTAAAAATAAATTCCCTACAAAACGGTATTCCAGATCTAGAAGGTGTTTCAATTGCAATCGTCGGTGTATTGGAAAACAGGAACGATGTCAATTACATAGGGGAATCATTTGATTTGAATGAAGTTCGAAAATCATTTTACTCCTTGTTTCCAGGAAGTTGGAATACCACAATTGCAGATTTGGGTAATATAAATGCGGGTGAGTCCGTAGAGGATACCTATTTTGCATTGAAGACAACGGTTTCCATATTAATTCAAAAAAAGATAATTCCTGTCATATTGGGAGGAAGCCAAGATCTCACCTATGCGATATATCGTGCATACGATAATTTGATACCGATGGTGAACATCGTAAATGTGGATTCCAAGTTTGATTTGGGAGATTCCACAAAACCCATCAAGAATACTAGCTTCGTTGGGAAGATTATTTTAGATCAGCCATACAACCTGTTTAATTATGCGACCTTGGGATATCAAACCTATTTCAATTCTCAAGAGGAAATAGACCTTATGGAAGCTTTGTATTTCGAGTCCTATAGATTGGGAGAGGTGTCCAACGACATAACCATCGTTGAACCAGTTATGAGAGATGCGAATGTGGTGAGCATAGACATGGGAGCTATAAAAGCTTCGGAAGTGAGTTTGAAGCAGAGGTTGTCGCCCAATGGATTGGATGGCAAGGAAATTTGTGCCGTGGCGCGGTATGCTGGAATAAGCAACAAGGTAACGGCATTTGGTGTTTTTGAGTATAAACCCTCATATGACGATGAGGTGACAGCTATGCTAATAGCGCAGATGTTATGGTATTTTGTTGAAGGTGTGAACTATAGAGTGAAAGATGATGACTTCATAAATGACAATAATCACCAAAAATTTATTACATTAGCGGATTCGCAAGAGTTAGTGTTTTATAAAAGCACAAGAACAGGACGTTGGTGGATAGAAATACCTTTTTTATCAAATGTTAATAATAAATTAAAAAAGCATACGTTATTACCTTGCATACATCAAGATTATATAGATGCGTGTAATGGCAAGATACCAGACAGATGGTATAAAGCGTATCAGAAAAACAGCGTATAGGAAAATAAGCACATTGTTAAAAAAAAACAGGATATATCGTTAAAGAGTTTGATTTTGACGATTAAATGTGTATTTTTTTCCTGAAAAAGTTGTTTTTTAAAAAATATATAAATATGTTTACGCTCTTAAAAATTTAAGAGTAATTAATTAACCTCGAGTTTTCTATGAATATGAAGAAGTTTGTATTATTAACGGCAGTTTTGGCACTTTTAGCAAGTTGTGGTTCTAAAGATAAGGGCCAGTTGGTAGGTGTTAAAGGAAAAAAATGGCATCCAGAAAAACCTTATGGGATGACTTTGGTTCCTGGAGGAGCATTTATAATGGGTAAGGCTGATGATGATTTGGCTGGTATTCAAGATGCGCCTGCAAAGACAGTTACTGTAGCAGCATTTTATATGGATGAGACAGAAATTAGTAATAGTGAGTATCGTCAATTTGTAGAATGGGTTAGGGATTCTATAATAAGGACGAAGTTGGCCATCTTGGCTGATGAAGTCGGTGAGACGGATCCAGAATCTGATGGGATTGGGCAATTTGCATTCAAAGATGCTGATACTACAGGTCTCACTCCCTACGAAAAGTATATGATGGATAATTATAGTGGTCTTGGAGAAACAGGTTACGAAGGCAGAAAATTGAACCATGATGTGGATTTGATTTTCGATACGGCCGAATATCCAGACGAATATTACGTAGAAGTAATGGATACGATGTACTTGCCCTTGGAAGAGTCCTACAATGGACAACGTACTTGGGATGTGCGTAAGTTCAAATTTCAATACACCTATATGGACATTCAGAAAGCTGCCAATGACAGAAGTTTGAGGCGTAAAGATGTCATAGTTAAAGAACAAGTTGAGATATATCCAGATACCACGGCGTGGATCAGGGATTTTGCTTACTCGTACAACGAACCTATGCACAATGACTACTTCTGGCATGATGCCTACAGCGATTACCCTGTAGTTGGTGTGACTTGGAAACAAGCGAAAGCATTTTGTGAATGGAGGACATTGTATCACAATGCGTATAGAAAAGAAAAGGGGATCCATAACGTAAGTCGTTACACGCTTCCATCTGAAGCGCAATGGGAATACGCGGCACGAGGAGGATTGCAGGCAGCAACTTTCCCTTGGGGTGGACCTTATGCAAAGAACGATAGAGGATGTTTTATGGCAAACTTCAAGCCATTGCGTGGAGATTATGCAGCTGACCAAGCTTTGTATACCGTAGAGGTTTCATCATATGAGCCTAATGATTTCAACTTATACAACATGGCAGGAAACGTTTCGGAGTGGGTGAACTCATCTTACGATCCTTCATCTTACGAATATGCATCAACAATCAACCCAAGTGTAAACGACAAAAACAATCATCGTAAAGTCGTTAGAGGTGGGTCTTGGAAAGATGTCGCGTATTTCTTGCAAGTAAGTTCAAGAGACTACGAATATGCAGATTCTGCAAGAAGCTACATCGGATTTAGAACAATCCAAGATTATATGGGAACAGATGTAACCGCTAATGCACAGAAATAGACTCAGCTAGAAAAAGCTACAAAATATTACCTACTTAAATAACATAAATTAAAAATTAACTACTTAAAAATCAGAAATTATGGCACAGAAAGGAAAAATCACGGTTACTAATATGATCTACGGATTAGGAGCGGCAATTGTAATTGTGGGAGCTTTGTTTAAAATCCAACACTGGCCTTACGGATCAGAAATCCTAACATTGGGGATGATCGTAGAGGCATTGGTATTTACTTATTCGGCTTTCGAAAGACAAGCAGGAGAGTTGGATTGGTCATTGGTGTACCCAGAACTATCTGGAGGAGCATCTACAACTAAAAAAGGTCAAAAAGAAGAACCTAAAGATGCTGAAGGTCTATTGTCTAAAAAATTGGACAACTTATTGAAAGAAGCTAAGATCGATGGAGAATTGATGCAAAGTTTGGGAACAAGCATCAAAAACTTCGAAGGAGCTGCAAAAGGAATTTCTCCAACAGTGGATTCTATCGCTGCAACTAAGAAATATGGAGAAGAAATGTCTTTGGCTGCTGCACAAATGGAATCATTGAACAGTTTGTACAAAGTACAAATGGAAAGTGCAAACCGTCAAGCCACCATAAATGAGGAAGCTGTTGAAAATGCAACTAAATTAAAAGAACAAATGCAATCTTTGGCATCTAACCTATCTTCTTTGAACGGAGTATACGGTGGAATGTTGTCTGCAATGAACAAAAACTAATTAGTTAATTAGTATAATTTAATATTAATAAAATTTAAAAACTAATTAGAAATGGCAGGAGGAAAAGCATCTGCAAGGCAGAAAATGATTAATTTGATGTACTTGGTCTTCATCGCGATGATGGCTATGAATATGTCAAAAGAAGTACTATCCGCATTCGGATTGATGGAAGCAAAGTTTGCTGAATCGAATGTAGATACATCAGACAAGAACATGGCTCTTTTGGAGGATTTGAAAACCAAGGGAAGTGAAAAGCCTGAAGAGTTTGCTGTACCAGCAAACAAAGCGTCTGAAATGAGTAATGTTTCTGATAAATTCTATAAATACATAGAGACATTAAAAGTAGACTTACTTAAGAAAGGACAATATTCAATTGATCCTGAAACAGGAAAACTTCCTTTTGAGGCAATGGATAAGACCGACATTCTTGATGAAGCTTGGTTTACAGGAGACCGTCTATCTAAGAACGGTGAAGCTGTTATGGCAGCCATCGATACGTACAAGAAAGATGTGAAAGCTATCCTGGGTACCGATGTAAAGTATAATAAAGCCATTGAAAGTTTCGAAAAGCGTTTCTCTACAGAAAAAGTGAAGAACAAAGACGGTAAGAACTTGGATTGGTTGGCTTACAACTTTCAAGGTTTCCCTGCAATTGCTTCTTATACAAAACTGACAGCAATGCAAAATGATGTTAAGGTAACTGAAGCAAACATGTTCAACTTGTTTTTGGGTAATACATTGGATGCTGCCGTATCTCTTAACAAATACAAGGCAATCGTATTGGCTGACAAATCTGCATTCTTTGCAGGTGAAAAATTTCAAGGTAAAGTCGTATTAGGTAAATATGCCAATGTTACACCTACAAAATTAGATGTACAAGGACAGGAAGTCGATATTGCTAATGCAATAGATTCGACTGGAGCTGCCAAATTGGATTTTAATGTTGGTAATGTTGGTGAGCACACCATCTCTGGTAAATTTACATTTTTGGAGGATGGTAAGCCATTGGAAATTCCAATCGAAGCTAACTATGTTGTTGTACCAAGACCAAATTCTGCAACTATTTCTGCAGACAAGATGAACGTCGTATACCGTGGTGTTGCCAATCCAATGACTATTTCTTTTGCCGGTGTTCCAGACAACAAAGTGTCTGCAAGCGCATCAGGATTGAAAAAGTCAGGTAAATCAGGTAAATACACTATGGTTCCAACATCAGGAAGAGAAGTAACTATAAATGTTAGTGCTACTTTGGACGATGGATCTAAGGCTTCGGACAAGAAGACGTTTAGAATCAAGGATATCCCAGCACCATTTGGTGAGATGGCTGGTAAGACAGGAGCTTTCAAATTGCCTAGAAGAAATGTTGAAATTGGTAAGGTTAAGGCCGTATTGAAAGATTTCGACTTCGAATTGCCATTGACGGTGACAGGATTCAAATTCAAAGTACCTGGTCAACCAAGTGTTACTTGTTCAGGAAGCAAATTGAGTGGACAAGCAAAAGCTGCTTTGCGTAAGGCGAAAAGAGGAGCTTCAGTTCAGATTTTTGATATTAAATCCAAATCTTCTGGACCAAAAATCAAGCCTGCTGCACCAATTATTATAGAGTTGTCAAACTAATCAAACTTTGTAATTATTAAAAAATTAAATTATTTTAGAATGAATTATAAATCATTATTAGCGGTTATTTTTGGTGTATGTTTTGCATCAAGTGCATTTGCCCAATCGAATATATTAAATGCAAAGGATCCTGAGGAAATAGGAGTTAAGACAGAAGCGCAAAAGGCTATAGATAACGACAATCCGTTAGAATATGGTTACGTTGATGATAGAGATATTATGTTCGCTAAAATGACTTGGGAAAAGATTATTCTTGATGAACGTGTGAATTTTCCATTATACTACCCTGTGGATACAAACAACATTGGAAGCAACAGACGTTCGCTATACGATGTTTTGACAAAGTCCATTGCAGAAGGTGATATAAAAAAGGTTTACAACGATTCTTACTTTACAGGCTTGCGTACTGCCGAGGAGTTAAAGGACATCACTACAAAAATCGATACATTGGATGTTGGTTACGATCAATTCAATGCAGACGGTTTCGTAGATCCTGAGTATATTACAAAGAGAGAGATTGCATCTTATGATGTAAGTGCATATCTAATAAAGGGATTATGGTATTTTGACAAACGTCAAGGTGAATTGAAGTATAGATTGTTAGGTATTGCACCAGCAGCACCAGATGTAAACTTCATTGACTCCAATGACGAAGCAAACAAAGAACCAAATCCATTGTTCTGGGTGTTTTTCCCAGATGCAAGAGACATACTGCACCAAGCAAAGTCTTTCAACGCTAAAAATAGCGCCGTACCATTTTCTTTCGATCACATCTTGAACGCTAGACGTTTCAATAGTGTAGTCTATAAAGAAGAAAACGTTTATGGTGATAGAGAAGTGAATGAATACATTGCTGAAAATGCATTGATGCAATTGTTGGAATCTGATAGAATAAAAGAAAAGATCAGAAACTTCGAATTGGATATGTGGTCCTATTAATCACATATATCATATAATTTCAAAAAACGCTCACCAATGGTGAGCGTTTTTGTTTTTATAATACTTGTCATTTACGAATTGCCTAAATAGTAAGCAAAGAGAAGAAAGCATTATCTTCGCTAGATAGAATTAGAATATGTCGTGATTAATGTTTGCTTTAAAGCCAGAGCTCATCAAACTTGAATTCAATGACAAATAAAAAAATAAAAAATAGTTGATGACATCAGATTATATGATAGTAGGTTGCGGAATAGCTGGAATAGCTTTTTGCGAACAGTTGATTGCTAACAATAGATCATTTATTGTTTTCGATGATTGCTCGCAACAGTCCTCTACTGTAGCTGGAGGCTTGTATAACCCAGTGATTCTAAAGCGCTTTTCAAGTGTATGGAAAAGTGAGGAACAATTGCAATTGGCTTTGCCAATGTATGAAAGAATAGAAGAGCGATTGGGTGGCAAATTGGATTTTAAAGTACCCGTCTATAGAATGTTTGCCTCTGTAGAAGAGCAGAATGATTGGTATGCTGCTTCAGACAAACCTAGATTGAGTAAGCTGTTGTCTACCAAGATGCATGATAACACGAACAAACACATTGATGCACATTTTGGTTTCGGTGAAGTTTTGGACACTGGTCGGATAGATACAAAGGCATTGGTTGAAAATTACAAGGCTCTTTTGAGAAAAACCAATCAATTGAAAGAGGAGTCCTTTGAGTATGGTGCATTGGAAGATGGAGAGAAAGGATTGACCTATAAAGGCATAAAGGCCAAGCACATTGTTTTTGCAGAAGGGTTTGGAATGAGAAAGAACCCTTTTTTCAAAGATTTGCCATTGAATGAAGTAAAAGGGGAATTGTTGACGATTCATGCTCCAAGCCTTAAAATGGATTTTGTTTTGAAGTCTAGTGTATTCGTCATTCCCATTGGAAACGATTTGTATAGAATAGGTGCCACATACGATTGGGATGATAAAACGAATGCAATAACCGAATGGGCAAAGGAAGAACTCGTTAAGAAGTTCAAGACCATAGTAAATTGCGATTTTACCATCGTGGAGCAAGTTGCTGGAATAAGGCCAACGGTAATGGATAGAAGGCCACTGGTTGGAAGATATGGAGATGGTGACAATGTCTACATACTTAATGGTTTGGGGACAAGAGGAGTCATGATTGGACCATATGTGGCAAAAGAGTTATATGATTACATAGAAAACAATCAAGGTTTGAATGAAGAGATTGACATTAAACGTTTTGAAAGGTAATTCATGACTTTATAACAAAAGAATCATCCTATTTGGCCTTGGACTTGTCGTAGCCTATGAAGAGATTGATCCAGATGTTTCTGGAAACTCGCATGATAATGGGCATGAAGACAATCAAGGTCACCACGATGGCACCAAAAGCCATTTTCAGACTAGTTCCCAAAAATAGATAACTTATAGCGAAGGCGGCAACAGCGAAAGCAATGCCCAAACCATAACTCACATACATGGAGCCATAGAAGAACGAGGGCTCCATCTTATATTTCGTATTGCAGTGACTACAGCGTTCGTGCATACTCAAAGCCTCTTGAAGTGCATAGGGATTATTGTTCACATACATAGATTCATTATGGCATTTTGGACAGGCTCCCCTTAAAATACTATATAATTTCGATCCTTTTTTAAACATATAAATTAATGTACTTTTGCAATCTCAAATAGAGAGATGATGTTTCGGTTGTTTAACTGAGACTTCATTAAAATGAGTATTCCGATGTAGCAGTTGGAATACAAGTACAAAGTTAAGTTTTATCAAATTAAAACTTAGTAACAACAGTCAGAATTCTATGCTTAACATTCATAATTTATCAATATCATTTCAAGGAGAATACCTGTTTGAAGACATAACCTTTAAATTGGGCAATGGAGACAGAGTTGGGCTCATTGGAAAAAATGGAGCAGGCAAATCAACCATGCTTAAAATTCTAGCAAAGGAACTGGAACCGGACTCTGGACAGATAGCAGCGGACAAAACCCTTAAGATAGGGTTCTTGAAGCAGGATATAGATTTTGTGTTCGGACGTACGGTATTGGAAGAATCATATCAAGCCTTTACGGAGATAAAAGCACTGGAAGCCCAAATGGAGGAGGTAAATACCCAATTGGCAGAGCGTACAGATTACGAGAGCGAGGCGTACAACCAATTGATGATAGATCTAAACGAGATACAGCACCAGTATGAAATATTGGGAGGATACAACTATCAAGGAGAAACAGAGAAGATACTTCAAGGATTGGGTTTCAAACGAGAAGATTTCAACAAGTTGACGGACACCTTTTCTGGAGGATGGAGAATGCGAATAGAGTTGGCAAAACTATTGCTGCAAAGCAATGACATATTGTTGTTGGATGAGCCAACGAACCACTTGGACATAGAATCCATCATTTGGTTGGAAGGCTTTTTGAAAAATTATTTTGGAGCTGTGGCGATAGTGTCTCACGATAAGATGTTTTTGGACAATGTGACCAATAGAACGATAGAAATATCTTTAGGTCGCATTTATGATTATCCAAAGCCCTATTCAAAGTATTTGGTTTTAAGGGAAGAAATAAGAACACAACAACTGGCATCTCAAAAAAATCAGCAAAAGCAAATAGAACAAACCGAAAAACTCATAGAGAAGTTCAGGGCAAAAGCATCCAAGGCGACAATGGCACAATCGCTGATAAAGAAGTTGGATAAGATAGATCGGATAGAGGTGGACGAAGACGACAATAGCGTAATGACATTAAACTTCCCTGTATCCATAATTCCAGGAAAGGTTGTGGTGGAGACAAATGACATCTCTAAAAGTTATGGAGAAAAGAAGGTGTTGTCCAATATCGATTTAATGATAGAGCGCGACATCAAAACCGCTTTTGTAGGTCAAAATGGTCAAGGGAAATCCACATTGGCAAAAATCTTGGTTGGAGACATTCAATATGATGGTGAACTCAAGTTGGGACACAATGTCCAAATAGGTTATTTTGCTCAAAACCAAGCAGAATATCTAGATGGTAGCAAAACCGTTTTGGATACCATGATAGATGCTGCAAACGAAACCAATAGAAGCAAGGTAAGGGATATCCTGGGATCATTCCTGTTTCGTGGAGATGAAGCTGAAAAATACGTACGAGTCTTGTCTGGAGGAGAACGAAACCGTTTGGCATTGGCCAAACTCATGTTGCAGCCATTCAACGTATTGATAATGGACGAGCCTACCAATCACTTGGACATCAAATCCAAAAACGTATTGAAAGAAGCATTGCAACGTTTCGAAGGGACGTTGATTTTGGTATCTCACGATAGGGATTTCCTGCAAGGATTGACGAGTACGATCTATGAATTCAAAGACGAGAAGGTAAAAGAATACTTGGGGGACATAGACTACTATTTAGAGCAACGTAAAGTGGAGAACTTGAGAGAAGTTGAAAAAAGAACAGTGGTAAAAGAGACTCCAAAGGAAAAGAGCAAACAGTCCTATGAGTCTCAGAAAAAATTGAAGTCACTCAACAACAAGTTGAGCAATACCGAATCCAAAATCAACCAAATCGAAAAAGAGATAAAAGAGATTGATGTAGAATTGGCAACAAACTACGATGCAGTGGTTTCAGACGAAAAGTTCTTTGCCAATTATCAAGGCAAAAAGGATGAATTGGAAGCATTGATGCAAAAATGGGAAGACATACAAATTGAAATAGATGAATTGGAGTCTTAAAAACATTAACAATTAAAGTGTATTTCATCGAAAAAATTTGGTTTTAAACGTATATTGAGGTAGTTTTGGTTAACAACTATACCAAACCCCAACTTTATGAAAATCATAAAATTAACTCTAATCTTTTTATTTGCGACGGCAATAACCTATGCAAACGTTTCCATAAAAGAGAAAGAAGCCTTGTTAGCCTTGTATGATACAACGCAAGGAGAGCAATGGAACAATAAATGGAATTTGGATGCAGATGTCTCCACGTGGTATGGCATAACAGTTGAAAATGACAAAGTTGTGGAAATCGATTTGACTTTCAACAATCTCCAAGGTACATTGCCAATTGAAATAGGTGATTTGGTTCATTTGAGAAAAATTAATTTGAGTTTGAACAAGCTGGAAGGTAACATTCCAACCAGTATATCAAATTTAAAGGAATTGACAAGTTTGGAATTGTTCATCAACAAGTTTGAAGGCGCAATCCCAAATGCATTGGGAGGATTGAAAAATCTTGAAGTCTTGGCCTTGTTCAGCAATCAACTTACAGGAGACATTCCTTTGGAATTGATGGGGCTGACGAAATTGAAAACATTGCAGTTGGGTAGCAACTCCCTGACAGGAGTGATTCCTTCCCAAATCGAGAACTTGAAGCTGTTGGAAAAGTTGAGTTTGATAGAGAACAAACTAGAAGGGAAAATCCCTGAGGAATTAAGTAAGCTAATCCATTTGGAGGAACTCATCCTAGCTGAAAATCAGTTTGTAGGCAAGTTGCCATTGAAACTATGTAATCTTAAAAAATTGAATACCTTGATGGTTAGCGACAATAACCTATCTGTCGATTATGTTAGTGTAGACAACGATAAAGCAGCTGTAGCCAAAATGCTACTTATTACGCCTGAGGTAAAGACTTACGTCGTGGATAGAGATTAAACAAGAATAATCACTTTATAATATTTTATAAAAAGCAGCTAACCATAGGTTAGTTGCTTTTTTTTATCAAAACAAGATTGCTTATGATCGAACATTTTTTTCAATGCCCATATTGCTGGGAATACATTTCAATGTTGTTGGATTCAAGCATTTCTAGTCAAACTTATGTAGAGGATTGTGAGGTGTGTTGCAATCCCATACAGGTATCTCCTCAATTTGAGGAAACGGAACTTGTTGGATTTGAAATCATTAACATCGAGCAATGATTTTTTAATAAATAATGCTTGTTATATCTAAAAAGGGTTGTATATTTGCAGTCCGAAACAATTTGATCGGCATTATGAACCGAAAGTTAAAAACTAAGTAAATTGTTTTAAAGATTAAATCGCGGGATAGAGCAGTAGGTAGCTCGTCGGGCTCATAACCCGAAGGTCACTGGTTCGAGTCCAGTTCCCGCTACTAGAGAAGACAAGTCAGCATTTTTGCTGACTTTCTTTGTTCTAGAGCCTTTCGTATCCCTTGATATATTTGCTTTTAGATCAAATAAGCGATTTGCTTAGGATCAAGACCAAAACCAAAAGTTGTACTTATGCATAATGAGGATAAATCTAAGCAGGAAGAGTTACACATTTTTCATAGCTCTAAGTAGATTTGTCTATGCATTGAAGAATTCAGGAGAAGCGTTTAATGCCAAAAAAGAGTTTGCCTTGTAAGTTCAAATTTCATTTTTTCCAAAGATGGATTGTTGGTCGGTATATTTACAATTTTCTTGCGACTAAGGTTACATTATCTTTTTATTCACTGCAGTACTAATGTTTTTTCATTGTATAGAGTTGTTTTTACATATTGCTAAGAACTGTGTCTTAACGTGGAGGGGCCATTCGTGTAAATTTAATGAAAAGTGGATCAGGTTGTTCTGTTCATTATTGATTCTAAGGAAAACCCCTAGTTCGTTAAAATGAAAAAACATTAACTTAGAAGTAAATACCTACTTTATCTCACGGTTGGCATATGAAACTTAGTATTAACAATTAAAAAATCTACATTATGAAGCAAATTTACATTATAGTAATCATGGGTTTATTGAATTTAAATTTAACGAACTCTCAAACAGTAACGGTGGATGATCCTACATTGGGTGCATTGGCAACATATACTTTTACCTATGTTACGGCAAACGATATTGGAGTTGGCACCATTGCTCCCAATATCATTTATTTAACAAAGCCTAGTGGGTACTCAAATTTTGCCGCAGTAACTCCTTTGGCGTCTTTCGCTCCTTATGCAACTGTCAAGGTCGATGGAGTTGAAATTCCTATTAACTCGACCAACTTTGGTACCATCTATGGTTCATGGTCAGGTGGAATTCAAATATCTACTGGAGGAGCTTCAGGGGGGGCAACCATAACAGCAGGGTCAACCATAGAGATTATTGTTTCTAATATAATTACAAATCCATCAACTTCAAACATTTATACATTTGATTGGAGGACTGCCCAAGGCAGTGGAGCAGCCATAGAAACTTTTCAAGCTAATCTTGATTTTTCAACTCTTTCTACAGAAGATATAACTCTTGATGACAAGAACATAACCTTGTCTCCAAACCCTTCTTCAGACTTCATAAAAATTTCTGGATTGATTAAAAAAGAAAATTACGAAATTCATAACATTTTAGGATCTAAAATAAAAGAAGGAAGTGTTTCTGACAAAGAAAGGCTTTCTATTCAAAACCTAACAAACGGAATTTATTTTTTGAGATTTGAAAATGGAAAGGCATTGAAGTTTATAAAAGAATAAACGTAAAAAACATTTGCTAACGAGATATGGGAAATAGCGGTTGACGACTAAACTACGAACTTAGTTTTCAACTGCTATTCTAGTTTAAAATTGCTCGGTCTATTGGAAGGAATTCATAGGATGAAAGTTGAACTTGGATTAATATGGCTTATAGATTTTAAATATGTTATGAATTTCTAAAATAGGTTGTTTTCGAAAGAATATTTGACAAGTCCCACTACGTTTTTGGATTTTGTTTTTTGCATTAATTTTTTCCGATAATCTTCGACAGTATTAAATGAGATTTTAAGTTCATCAGCAATTTCAGAAGAAGTCATTTCATTTAGAATCAATCGAAGTACATTCTGTTCTTTTTGAGTTAAACTTACATCATTTTTTTTGCTGGAATTGTTTAAAAAGTCATTGTAAATTACCGATTCATAATGTTTGTCATTATTGATTACACTGTTTATTGCTTTGAGCAGTTCTGATCTTGAGACATTCTTGCTCAGATAGCCATCAATGCCTAAAGTGTACAATTTTTTAAAGACATAGGCATTTTTGTTACTCGTTAAAACAATGATTTTTGGAGGGGTTCTTTTTTTGTTTTCTAGAACTTCCTTAATCAAATCGTATCCCGTTATTTTTGGCATGGCAAGATCGACAATCATAAGATCAAAAGTTAAGGATTCTAGATAAATGAGTGCAGTGTTTGCACATGGCGAAACATTTACATGGAAATTATTTTCTTCTAATATGAATTTTAGACTGTTGGAAAATACTTTGTGGTCATCGACAAGCAATATTTGTGTATGCATAACGAAGTCATCTTGATTTTTTAAATTCATGTATGGATTTAACCTAACTTTAATTTAGCATAGATTTGTAGTTAATCACTCAAGTATTTTTAATGTTATGATTTTATGCTTTTTTTTAGTGTTTAGAGTGCCTACAAATTTATTTTTTGACCAATTTAAAAGTAGATTGGAAGCTGTCTGATATGATGTTTACAATATATAAACCAGAAGGGATGTTTTGCATATATATATTTACTTGTCTGTCATTTGGTTCATCGGATAATATTTTTTGTCCTTGCACATTAAACAATTCTATTTTTCGTATTTGTTTTTGATTGCTGGTTATGGTACAAGAGGTAATGGCTGGATTGGGATAGACTTGAAATTCATGAGAAGAAAAACCTGGAGTATCTAGGGTTGTGTCATTATGGCAAGTAATGTAATCTTCCATGGTGTCAGTGGAGCTTTCATAGCAAAGAGTGGTGTAATCACCAGTATTCTCCTGATCGATATCTGCCAAGGAGAAACCTAAAACTTCCAAGTAATATTTATATAGCTCTGATCTTAAAACGACCTTTTCGGTAAAAGCGGTGGTTGATGAATTTCTACATTCTAGCCCACCATTGATAATATTGTTTGTATGTGCAAATCCTTTTTTATTCATTTTGTCCTGTTCGTATTGCCCGGGCTCGGCAAACCATAAGTTGTGCATTACTTGATGACATGATGGTTTGGGGCATTGAGGCATCATCCAAAACCAGATTGCAGATTTGAAGGCTAATATGGCATCTTCTTGTACAAGGTTTGGGTTGTCCAAAAGAATGTTGATGTCATTGTATAAAAACTTGCTGAATTGCCCATAATTGTAATTCCAAGATAATTGTATGGGCCCTCTACCATAATAACCCATTGTTGGATTTGGAGGGTATTCGGTACTAGCTTGAGAATAAACTCCTGCACTATTTGAGCTAGTATAGCCTACTTCATGCACAAAATACAAGCCCCAACCTGCGTAATCGCCATTAGAACCACTTCCTACGGGCAATTCCCATCCTCCAGTGGTTTCTTTTGAAATGTTTGCCAAAAAAGCAGCAAGTTCACGTTTGTTGTTAGTTTCGGAATCATAGTTTATGAAATCCGCAAAGTCGACATGAATTACTAATTCTGGAGTAGAATTGGAATGCCACCAGCTTTCTACATCGCTATATAGGTAGGTCGTATTGGTAGACTTTTTTGTTATTGTGCTTAGCTCCCCCCAAACACCTGGCTTGATTCTAATCTCTACGAGATAATCGTTCATTTCCTCTACTGCTTGGTTAAAGTTTTGGTAAGAGAAAAAATCTGTTGTATAACCTTGTGGGTGCGTGCCGTAGGTTCCAGCTCTTTTTGGAAATAGGCTATTCCAATCTTGTTCAGTCAATAGGTTTTCAACGCTGTTTTGTGCAATTGAGAGTGAGATGAACATGTAGCATCCTATGGGAAAAATGATTTTTAGTAATTTGGTCTTCATAAATGTAGGGTTTAGAATAATTTAAGACAAAGGTCTAATTAATATTGATGAAAAAAACTATGGTTTTCAGGGGGTAGATATTAAATTGGTATTTCCATTTTGATCGTAGTACCATTTTTTGAAATTATTTTAACGTTTCCATTCAAGCTTGTAACTCGTGTTTTGATGTTTTTAATGCCAATTCCTGATTTGTTGGAGTTGTTGATGCCATCACCGTTGTCCGAAATTTCAAAGTGAAGTTCATTGTTTGTTTCTATTATTTCGACAAAGGCTTCAGTTGCATTGGAATGCTTGACAATGTTATTGATTGCTTCTTGAAATATTCTGCATAGATTTAATAATATCCGTTCATCCAGAGTATTTATTTTTTTACTCATGAGAACTTGTTTTTTAACCCTTATTCCTTGTTTTTCAGTAATTGAGCACATCTTATCAATTAGTTGATAAAACTCTACTTCAGTAATGGTATTTGGATCGAGGTTGTGTGATAAATTTCTAACCTCTTGATATAATTTGTCGATTTTTTTAACTGTAGAATCAATTATTTCATTTTTGCTAAGTCTCGAATCATTGATTATGGAGAGTTTCAATGCACTAATTTCGTTGGCTATTCCGTCATGGATTTCTAATGAAAGTTTTTCTCTTTCCTCAATTTTTGTCTTTACTTTTTCCTTGATGATCTCTGTTTTGTGATTTTCGAATATCAATTTCAAATGTTCTTCATGTAAAAGATGCTCCAAGGCCGATCTTTTTTTTTGCGCTTTGATCTTAAGCCAAAAAAACATCATTACAATCAAAAGCAATAAAAATAGAAGAGTAATGACTATGGCATATAGTTTTTTTGTTTTTTCATTGATTTCAATGATTTTTTCTTTTAAAGCTATTTCCTTTTGATTTTCTTTCAATTGGTATCTGGATTCGATGTCAGCTCTGGCTTTTGCTCTTTCTATGCTAAAGATGCTGTCATTTAACTTGTTGAATTTATTTAAGTATTCATATTCCTTCGTGCTATTGTCTTTTCTTGAGTAATAGTCTTTAAATGCTAAATAAATGCTGCTTAAAATTACAATGTTGCCATTTGCATGTTTGACAGCTTCATTCAAGTATGTTTTTTCATCTTCGTTTTTCGTCCTTTTTGATAAATAGAATAAGTTCAGATAAGTTTCAGAAGATAATCCCCTGAAGTTGTTTTCTTCTTGATAATTCAGGGATTTCATTAAATAAACTTCAGCCTTGTCATATTCGTTGGACATCAAAGAAACAAAACCTAATTTGTTAAGAAAATTCGGATAAGTGAAAATTTGTTCATTTTTAATTAAAGTAAAACCTTTCAATAGAAGTTTTTTTGCTTTGGCATAATTGAATCGTCGTATTTCAATTTCACTTTTTCTTAAATAATAATCTGAAACCACATATTTCCCTTTGATTAGTTTAAATGATTTGTCAAAATAATCACTGGCTTTGTCCAGGTTGTTTTCTTTTAAGAAAATATCTCCTAGCAATAGATACATCAATCCTTTTTCTTGGGTATTTGCACTAGTATCGATCAATGAAAGGCCATCAATCAATTCTGCCATTAGAGTTTGACTATCTACATAGTTTTTCCCCCAATTTGCATAACTGATGATTGCATCAAAATGAAGTATTTGATTTTTGAAATGTTCTTTGTTGAATTCAAGCCTTCTTGTTAGATATGCTCTTGCAGAATCTGGTTCTCCAGTCAGATCATATATATAACCCAAATATTTAAGAGAAGTTTCGATTTCTTCATTTGTTTTGGCTTTTTCATATAGTAGATAGGCATCTTTTTTTGCTTTCTCAGGGTTTTTGAAGAATGTTCTTGACACTCGTTCTTTAATGGTTTCAAAATTTTTACTTTCTTGAGAAGAAACAAAAAAGTGGACTAAAGCTACAAGTAATGAAAGCCAAGCAAGTTTCATAAATTAAGTTTGAGAACTTTTAGGATGGTTCAAGGTTAATTATTTGGAATGTATTTTTCGACTTCATGTCAATTTTTAACATTGATGATTGTTTTAGTTTTTCATCAATTTGAAAACGCTATTTATTTTAAAGGATGATTTGTCGTAAATTTTAAGTAAATAGATCCCTTCTGAGACATTGGACATATCAATAGTTGACTTTTGATTCAGACTGTCAATGTCTATTGCTTTGATTTGCTGACCCATCATATCATAAATAATCAATTTCAATTTTTTTAGTTCATTGGAAGGAAATTCAATGCTTAAAATGTCTTCAACTGGATTTGGAGATATTTCAATTCCGTTTTCATTTGGAAAAGGGCCTGAGGATAGGGTTAAATCATTGGCATTTCCCATGAATATCCCTCTACCAAAAGTGGCTATACCAATCATATTGTCTTCCGAGCGGAAGTCAATATCAGTAATCTGGCATTTTCCTATTGTTAGCATGGCTTCATTGTTCCATATGGTTTGGTTGCCATTAATTATTTCTGTTGAAAACAATCCTTGAGTAGAACCTAATAGATAGGTTTTTCCTTGATTTGTAGTAATTATTTCAGCGCAATTGAAATAAGGAGAGAAGCCAGATAAATTTAAATTTCCAGAAATACTTTGATAAGTTTGTCCTCCATCTAAGGTATGAAACACAGATTGTGTGTTGGGGTTTGACATCACAACAATGAATTCATTGTTGTCTTCTCTATTCAAAACAATATCTTCAACCTCTCCATTGTCAGGAAACAAGAGTGAACTTATTTCTGTGGCATTAGATAATGAAGATGTACTAGCGTTGGCTAATTTGTAGAGTTTAGGTTTAATTGTAAGAGAAGGATTTCCCAAAGTGCTCAATGAGAAATAAAAAGTATCGCTAGAATCGTTGCCATATGCTAATTGGGAAAAACCATAATCTGTTAATCCACTTCCCAAGGAACTAATGTTTATAGTTGAAATAGCTTGTTTGATATCTTGTTGAGTCATAGAATTCCAGCTAATTGCATTTGTTCCCTTATATAACTTGTCTAATCCAGTGGCAATGAAAATTATATTTTCATTATTTGGGTTTATGGCAACATATTGATAGTTGGAACCTTTATAATGAGTATTGTCAGGTAGAAAACCTCCCATGTTTGCAAAGGTATGATAAGGGAAAGTGCTACCTTGGAATTTGCTTGTTTCAAATATAGAAGGTGATTCACCCCCATTTCCCATTCCAAAGACATAGTTGTTTTTCCAAAAAGACTTAGATCCATCACCTCCCGTTACAGCTGTCGTGAATTTGGATACGGCGTTGTTTTCGTTCCATTGCATTACAGGAGCAGCATTGTCTTGAGTGCTTCCAATAACCTTGTTTCCTTGATTTAATGGTGCAATTGATAAATCATAGAACTGTGTTATGTTGAGTCCATTGTTTTTACTAGACCAAGTGATTAGGGTATTGTCAGCATTTGCGTCTTCCAGCACATCTATTCCTCCATCATTTCCACACCAAAGCCTGTTTGGAGTCTGAGGGTCGAATACCACTACATGATGATCTAAATGAGAATTGTGGGCACCGCCTGCAATATTTTGAGAGTTGTTGACAGATGTCCAGTCATCATATGTACCTGTGTTGGTCGTGTAGCCATTTGAACTTCTGAATGTTCCTGATTGCCCCGCAATCACTACAAAGTTTTCGTCGTCCTGTTTTACAGCAATGTCCATATCGTAATTGTCTTGAGTACTTGGCAATCTATAAATGTCATTTGGAGTAAAGGCAATTTTTGTTAAATTTTGGGATCGGTTTTCGAAAGTTCCAGTTGTTACATCGATTTTATGAAAATGAATGTTCTCATTCAATCCATTTGCTCCTTGCATGGAGTTTGTGAATGAATATGCTACATCTGGATTAGATGGGGCAAAAGCTATTACGCTTCGTTCTATGTCAATTTCGTTTGGGAGCATGGTAAAGTAACTAGGGGTGATGTTCGTCCATGTAATCCCATCATCTATTGATTTGTAAAAACCGGCTCCTTCGGATAATTCACCACTTACTTGTGCTAAAAGTGTTCCATTTTGATTTACGACAACATCGCTGTAAATGAAACTGTCATCAGAATTGTAATTGTAAGTTCCGTTTGGATTGCCCAAAACTAGATTGAATTCTACTCCATTGTTTGTTGATCTAGCTATGCCAAACCCGTTGGTCGCCACAAAAAAGGAACCTGTAGTTGGGCTTATTGCTAGTTTAGATGTTAAATAAAGGTAATTTTCAGGGCTTTGTGGTACAGATACGTTTGCCCATGTCTCTCCATTGTCAACAGATTTATACAATATGCCAGCTCCATGGCTATAGGAGGATTCTTCTCCAGTAGAGGCGTACCATATTGATGGGGTGGAAGGATTTTGAATAATACTAGTTACACTAAAATTTTGGCTTAAATCGCTTTTCAGTTGCCATGAAACTCCTTTGTCGGTAGTTTTCCATATGCCTCCAGTTACTCCAGCCACTATGAGTGTGTTCGGGTTTGTTCTATCTATTCCAATGGTTCTTATTCTTCCTCCTACATCTGTAGGTCCCACTTCAAACCAACTGATATTGTTGTTCGATCTTCTTAAATGGGAAAAATAATCTGAAACATTTGTATAAGTCCTTAGAGATGAGTTCTCTTTGAAATTAATTTTCACTTCTTCTTTTTTCGAACTTAAATTGTTTTTATTTTCTCTCTTCTGGGCCAAGGCAACAAAAGAAACCAATAAATATAATAATGCTAAGTTAAAAGAACGAATGCTGTCATTTTTCATTTTTCAAGTTTTTAATAGTTGTTTATGTAGTATGTGGGATTTGAACGTTGTTATTCATTGCATGGTGATATTGTCAATATGGTTTAGGTGTCTGAAATTTGCTTTTTAAAAAAACAATATGTTAAATGTCGGGTTGTTTAGAGAGATAATCTCCATGGTTTTCATTGGGTGCGCTGATTTATAGGTTTTTAATGGGTTGATCGTTAGTTTTTTGAAAGTTGTTATTCAGAAAGAATGGAGGAAGTCAAGTGAGGAGCTTCATTTCACAAAAATTAAATGAGGCTGGATATGTTTAATTGCATCTATGTTATTTATTTAATTTTGAGAGTATGATTAGTCAATGAATCGAGTTTTAAGTATTCTCTGAAGGAAGATCAAGTTGAAGTCTTAAAGAAGGAATTTATACAACTATCAACTAGTGAGGTTGACTGAAGTTGAGATGTCGACTTCTCAACGGGTAAGATTTGGTATAATAAAAACATTCATCCGATAAATTCATGGAAGAATTTAAACCCAAAGAGAACCATCAAAGCATCTGAATGATTCTTAGCTTGATACCTCTTTTTTTGTTGCAAGCCCTCAGGGACATTAAATTCAATCACAACCCAATTGAAAATAAGCTATTTAGTGAAATACTCTGCCAATGGGAGTGCATTGTTGTCTTTTTTAGATTTTATAGATTTTTTCTTGATAGAATTTAGCTTTTCAATTATGTAATATTTTGACAGAGAGTATTTTGTCGATTTGTAGTCGAAACTGTCCAGTCTTTTAATGGAATCTTCAAGATGAATGTAGTCTAATGAATTTATCAAAAAGAGTACGTCATCAATTTTTATAGGTATAAAAACCTTTTTCTTTGTTTTTGGTAGGGACATTTCTTTTGTTTGTGGAGATTTGATTATTCTTTCTTTTTGAGTTCCTCAATTTGTTTGTGAAGTTCTTGAATGGCATTTATCAGTATTGGAATTATTTCAGAATAATTCACACCCAATTTTTCATTCTCAATGAGTTTGTAATTGCCATTTTCATCATTGAGAACCCAACTATGTGTTTTTACGACTTCAGGAATTATGTTTAGCAGTTCTTGAGCAGACAAGCCAATTTTGTTTTCTTGTTCTTCATTTTTTAAAATAGTATTACCAATTTTATTGTCTTTCCAATTGTATGTAATGGTATTTAATTTCAAAATTTCTTCTAAACCATATTCAAGTTTTTTTACATTTGTTTTATATCTCATGTCAGAAGTTTGTATTACACCATCATTGGCATAGACTCTCGCCCATTTTTTACTCGCATCACCCAAGGATGAACCATAAGAGTTTGTTTGATCCTCATGGGGATGGAAACCAGCCAAGGCTTTTAAATAAACTTCATCAACACCATCGGTTAGGTATTCAACAGAACCCAACCTAATGGATGATCCTCCAATTTTGGTTTTGCTTTGAAACCCTGCAACTACATCAATGGCAAAATCGTCCCCTCCAATTGTTGAGAGAGTTGTTCCATCTACAGAGCCGTCTATATAGGCGTAGCCTCCAAAATGCGCATAACTTTGATTTAGATTTGTTTGGAATATTTCACGATCGTTACCATATATGGAAAATCGCCCAGGAAACGATAAGCTGGAAGTAGTCTTGATATTTAAATCAGAATCACTTAAGTCAATATCTGTATCCTCTATTAAGGTTCCACCTAATTTTGCGTTTATGCCACTTGCATTTAGACCATTGGAAAAAGTGTAATAGTCCCTGAGAGGTCTCCAAATTGTACCATCATAATACCAAAATCCTGAATCATTATCAGTCTGATATATTATCAAACCCTCGGCAGGAGATGGGATGATTAACTTTTGAACATGAGTTAATCTCGGGATCAATAGTCCAGCTGTTGTACTATTTAAATGTAAAATGCTACTAGGGTCTGGATTGACTGTTCCAATGCCTACTTGAGAGAAAGATAATTGTGAAGTAATGATGAAAACTAAAAATAAACGCAATTTTTTCATTTTTTTTTTGCTAAATAAAAGAAATGATACCGTATGAGAATAGTGGTTTTCAGGGGTTTTTTAATTGAATGAGGATTGTTTGTTTGGGTCTAGATGATTGCTATGTTTTTTTATCTAATGAAAACCATGGGAAAGGTGTGAGAGAAGCAAGCTTATTTTTGCAATGTGCTTTTTAATGTAAATGTGTTGATTTGATTTTCAAGGATCGTTTTCGGTTTTTGGAATGATCAAATTGAATTACCAAATACTAACTATAACTAAATCTAACTTTATATGATACAAGTTGAATCGCTTAAAAATAAGATCAAAAGTTTATTGATATTATTGTTACTCTCTAATTATTTGAATGCTCAATGTGTAGCAGACAATACTGGAAATACAAGCAATTCATCAAATGAATTGTTGAGACCTTTAGCCATTGGAGCTGGAACATATTCTCAGTTTGATAGGATTAATGCCTCAAGTTCTGGAAATGATTATAGTACTGTTAAGTTAAATTATACTAACGTAACCTCTAGCATATACAATGCTCAAGCAATTTATTTAATCACCCATATAGGATTTTGGGATCAAACCAATCATAATGATTCAGATGCTTTCTTTACCTATAACCCTGTAACAAGTAAATGGGAAACTACTGCAGATGATGGTACTCTTATAAGTATTTATCCACTGTCAGCAGAATTGGATGGTGTCAATGTTCCCATTGATTATATGGAGGTGCATGATACATCCGTACCTCCAAATGAAATATTTTTAGCAGGAATAGATGCAATGTCAAATTTTAGTTTTACTGATGATGGTACAGGAATGAACCATTCCTTTTCAGATGGTTTGACTGGGTTTCCTTTGGTGTTTCCATATTTTGATTTAGGAGAAGTCTCCTTTCTTACAGTGAAAAACCTAATTGTTACTATGGTCATAGAGTATCAAGACGGGAGAGATGCATTTGTAGATGCAGGTGATGGATCAACTACAGATTTCGATTGGTACTTTGAAGTAAATGGCATCTTTAGGGCTACTGGTTACGATTATGGAGATGCGAACGGTTATGCAAGTGCGGCACATGGTGCAGATATGTGCAATGGCAGTTTGTATATAGGTGATGTGAGGGCAGATATGGAGAGCGTGCCTCAAGCTTTTGGTGTTGATGCCGTTAGTGGGGATACGCTTGATTACCTAGATGACGAGGGAGGTCTTTCGCTTACTCCAATTGTAGACAATGCGATTAATTACACTGCAAACATCCCTTATAATAACAATACAACAGGAAATGCAATACTTGCAGCTTGGATAGATTTTGATGATAACGATGTTTTTGAATCGTCGGAGAGACAATCTGTAACCGTGGGAATAGGCTCCAGTTCAGCTATGCTTAATTGGACAGGGGTTACAGTTGATAATACTGCGACTAATTTAAAGGTAAGAATACGATTGGCAAGTAATTCATCTGAAGTTTTAAACTCGGACGGCTTTGCTAGCAATGGAGAGGTAGAAGACCATTTCATATCAATAATGCCTTCTGTAGATCCTTGCGATGCACTTGCTTCTGGCAATCCTGATAGTGATGGAGACAATGTTAGCGATGAATGTGATTTAGATGATGACAATGATGGGATACTTGATACAGAAGAAGGTTGTGCAAATGCTTCTGGAGTAGCCAAACACATTGCTCTGCTTATTGACGAGTCAGGCTCTATCATGAATCAGGAAATTACAGATATCCAAAATGGATTGACAAGTTTTATTAATACGCAAATAGGTTCAGGCAATACAATAAGTTTTGTAGGAATGTCTCATTTTACGGATGTTGATAACAGAACAGATCATGTGCTTAATGTTAATTTTCCAACCGATGGATCCGATCCAACAGCTCCTCTAGATGCTTGGATTTCAGATTTTAGAAATGGTAGAGTTGGTGGTAGAGCAGATCATTGGGCAAGTGCATTTGATGTTGCGGTTAATGACTTGTCGTTAACTGGAGGAGACGAAGTAATTGTTGTTACGGATGGCGCTAATGGATCTGATGTTACAACAGCTAATTATGCAAACATATTGGAATTTAATGGTATTCATGTCTTTGCCATAGGTGTTGATTCTGGAGATTATTTTGGTAATAACCCAACCTCTGTTTCAACAGCTGTATCGCTTACGTTCGATAATGTTGCAGGGACTATGGGGAATCCCATACAGGAAGTTACAGATTATAATGTTGATTTTGATTCATCAGAGTATGATGGAGTAGGCGGGTTTTCAGGCCTTGCCGCTGCCTTGCAAACTGTAGCAACAGTTGTTTTGCCTCAACAGGATACAGATGGTGATGGTCTAGATGATTGTAAAGATCTAGACAGTGATGGAGATGGTTGTTTTGATGTATTGGAATCTGGAGGAAGTGATCCTGATGGAGATGGTATTATTGGAATGGCCCCTTATACTTATGATGGTGACGGTTTGGTTATAGGAACAAGCGTTCAAGGAGGATATGATGGTGTTTCTGGTGATGAGGTGATAGCTACGCAAATACAAATTGATACTCAACCTGTAAATGAGACCATTTGCCTTAATGAGAATGTTGTTTTTAATGCTTCGGCATTTTCTTTGAATACTACGATTTTCTCTGGAGGAAACCCTGATTATAGCAGCAGTAGTCCCATATTAACAGGAATTCAATATCAATGGCAGGAACAAGTAGGAGGACTAGGTCTATGGAATGATATTTCTGATGGAGGGGTTTATAGTGGCACCAATACCAATACATTGACAATTACGAATCCTCTTATAGGAATGTCAACTAATAGATACAGAGTAGTTGTTAGAAGAGGTTCATTAATATGTCCCACAATTTCGGATGAAGTTAATTTGACTATAAACAATGCTTCGACAGTAGAAGCAGGAGCCTATGTCGGGCAGTGTGACAATGGGAGTCCAATCACCTTGACGGGAACACCAACGGATTCTAATGGAACATGGACGGGAACGGGAGTGAC
>CANMCF010000027.1 GCA_947496215.1 uncultured Bizionia sp. | reverse complement strand
CCTTATGATGACGATTACAGAAGTATGTTGGCTAAAAATTAGTGTATTTTACTTGTTTTTAACCTCAGTTCTTTGTTAAACCTCTCCATTTGTTTTTATTTGTACCACAAGTTACACACCTCCTCTTCAAATACTGCAAGTTTGCTCGTGGCACCTATTGCATTATGGTTAATCATCTGTACAATCATTGTGTTTAATCTAAAAGGAGCCAGCTTCTTTGTCATCCCTGTACTATTTGCCTTGTTATCCTTATTCTTGTTGTTGCGACAACAAAAACCAAACCCGGTGGCCATGGCCTTGTTGTGCATACCTGTATTATTTGTCATGTCTCCATTCGTAAAAATGTTTCCCGTTGGACTAGGTTTGAATATTCTGTATGTAAGCGCTATTTTCACTGTACTCATATTAGGTTTTACACTTCCCGTCTTTGGCTTTTTCAAACACAAAAACCGTTTGGGGCATCTACTCCTATTTTTTGGAGTCCTTTTCTTCTTCAAGGCTCACTTCAATTCTAACTTCACACCAGAAAACCCTAAACCTAATAGTTTGATCTATGTCTTGGATACAGATGACAATACAGCCGTTTGGGCAACTTATGATAATGCTTTGGATGCTTGGACAGAAAGATTCTTGGGAGACGAGCCAGACAATGCTTCCGATTTAAATAAAAACATATTCAACAGCAAATACGCTTCAGGGTTTACCCACACGAAGAAGGCTCCCATAAAATCCATTCCAAAACCAAGGATTGAAATTTCCAACGATACCATAATTGCAAATAAAAGACACCTCAACATTTGCATAATGTCTAGTCGTAAAGGCCAACGAATGGAAATGTTCTCGGACTCAACCAACGTATACAATTCATTTAAAATAAATGGAGTAGATGCACATAGATCAGAAGATTCTGAGTTTGTATTCGAAAAGCGTGAAAACAACAGATTGTTCAGCTTTTATGTTTCGGACAATGACCCTCTGGAATTGTTTATTAGTGTTCCCGCAAATCAAAAAACAACTTTGGAACTGTATGAAGCCACTTTCGATTTATTGGACAACAATCAATTTAACGTACCAAAACGGGAACCCGACATGATACCTAAGCCGTTCGTTCTTAACGATGCCATTGTGCTAAAACAATCCATTAGCATTAATTAGCATTGTTTTAAGAGTTTAAATGTATATTTTTCATAGTTTTGGCAGATTATAAAAAACAAAAAAATGAAACGATTATTGGTATTGACGCTTTTAATGGGTAGTTATCTTGTAACAGCTCAGAACAATTCTGAATTGACAAAGCATTATGAAGCATATTACAAACAAATGAAAGTACAAGGTGATGCTCAAGGCGTAATCAATGCTTTAACACATTTAAACATCTTGTCTCCTTCTCAAGCTAGAAAAGATACGTTGGCTTATGTATACCTCAACGAAAGAAAGCATTTGCAGGCTCTAAACACCATTGGAATAGAACAAAACACTACCGATTCTAATTTGGCAGTAGAAGTAAAGGCTGTATCTTTAAAAGCCTTGGGGCAACCAAAATTGGCAATCCCACATTTTGAAACGCTCATAAAGCGAAATCCCAACCCCAACATTGCCTATGAATTGGCTGAATTGAATTTACAAACAAACAACCTAATCGAGGCAAGGAAGCATATCGCCTATGGCCTTGCCAATTCCAAAGATGACATGGTGATGCCTTTCTATGAGACTCAACAACCTTATCAAGTCCCTTTAAAAGCTGCTTTCACCTATTTGAAAGCCCTGATAAAATTCAACGAAGACAAAGCTGCAAATATCGATGCCGCAATTTTAATTTTGGATGAAGCTTTGAAATTGGCTCCTAATTTCAATTTGGCACAAGTAAGCAAGAATGCCATATCTTCTTTGAAAGCTAAACCAAAAGAAGCACCTAAGAATTAATAATTAAATACCGCATAATAAAAAAAGCAACCCGATGGGTTGCTTTTTTTTGTCATATAATGAATCCTTTTACCAAATTCTAACTCTATCTTCCGGAGCGATGTACATCTTGTCTCCTTCTTTGATGTCAAATGCTTCGTAAAACGCATCGACATTCAATAGAGGTTGTACGGCCCTATTCATTCCTGGTGAGTGTGGATCTGTCTTAATTCTCGTCTTCAAGGCATCTTCACGCATTTTCGTTCGCCAAACAGTTGCCCAACTCATAAAGAAACGTTGTTCTGCCGTGTAACCATCTATATCTGCTGGCCTATTGCCTTCAAAACTCATCTGCAATGCATCGTAAGCAGCCAGAACACCACCAAGATCTCCAATGTTCTCTCCCAATGTAAACTCTCCATTTATGTTTACATCTGGCAATACTTCGATGGCACTATATTGATCTGCCAATGCTTTTCCAAGGCCTTCAAACTGCTTCAAATCCTCGTCCGTCCACCAGTTGTTCAAATTCCCATCTTTGTCGTAACGTGATCCGGAATCGTCAAAACTATGGGAGATCTCATGACCAATCACAGCTCCAATTCCTCCATAGTTAACAGCATCATCCGCCGTATAGTTGTAAAATGGGGGTTGCAATATGGCAGCTGGAAACACGATTTCATTGTAGGAAGGGTTAAAGTATGCATTAACGACTTGTGGCGCCATGAACCATTCACTTTTATCCACAGGCTTCCCTAATTTCTCCAAATCGTCCTTGAAATTCCAAGTTCTTGCGCTCAACATGTTTTGAAGATATGACCCTCCATTTTCAACACCATTGATTTTTAATGATGCATAGTCTTTCCATTGGTCTGGGTATGCAATCTTAACTTTGGTAGCCCTTAATTTTTCAATTGCTTTTTTCTTGGTGTCTTCACTCATCCAATCCAACTTGTTGATTCTGTGCTCGAAAGCCAAAATGACATTCTTGATCATTTTCTCTGCCTTGACTTTCGCTTCCGGTGGAAATTTTTTGTCGACATACAATTTCCCCAAGGCTTCACCGATGGTTCCATTTAATGTCTGCAATGCTCTTTCCTCCATTGGACGTTGCTTTTTTGCTCCACTTAGTTCTTTACTATAAAAATCCCAATTTGCCTTATTCAATTCCGTTGTCAACAAGCCTGCTGCATTGTTTAATGTGGACCAACGCAAATATGCTTTCCAATCGGACACGTTGTTCTCTGTCAAAATACCTTGTAACGCATCAAAATACTTTACTTCACTTACGATTACGGTATCCAATTGCTTTACTCCTATTCCAGAGAAATAATCTTTCCAATTCACGGCAGGCACCATCTTCTGTAAATCGGCAATGGATCTTGGGTTGTAACGCTTACGGGCATCACGGCGATCCACCTTATCCATTTTCGGTTCGGCCAATCGTGTTTCAAATGCCAAGACTTGTTTTGCTTGCGTAGCAGCATCCACCTCGGAATCTCCCAAATACTGGAGCATCCTAGTGATGTGAGTTACATATTTCTCTCTCTTTTCCTTGGAATCCGCATCATCTTTCACATAGTAATCCCTGTCTGGCAAACCTAAACCTCCAGTTCCCAAATAAGCCACATTTCTATTACTGTCTTTAGGGTCGGAACCAACTCCAAAACCAAAGAAACCAGCACCTCCCTTAGGCTCCATTTCTATTAGGAATGCCAGTAAGTCGTTTATGTCGTTTATGCCTTCTATCTTAGCCAAATATGGTTTCACTGGATCCAAGCCTTGTTTGTTTCTTCCTATGGTATCCATTATGGTTTGAAACAAATGCACAGCTTTCTCTTGATCTGATCCTGGCAATACCTTGATGCTTTCCAAATCCTTGTTGTCCGACATTGCGGATTTCAATATCGACAAGGCATCTGCATCTGTCTTTTTACGCAACTCTGCAAAACTTCCCCAAGAAGTTCTGTCATCAGGAATTTCATTGGTATCCAACCATTTTCCATTTACGTGTCTAAAAAAGTCCTCGTTAGCTTTTACAGATACATCCATAAAGTCCAAATTAATTCCAGGCACTTTTTCTACTTCTGCTTTTGCCAGCGCCGTCTCTTCTTGTTTAACCTCTTCTTTACAAGCTACGATGCTCAATAAAGCAAAAGTGCCTATGAGTGATAGTTTTTTCATTATTACCTTCTGATTAGTTTTTAATTACGTAATATAATTAGATATTTTTTAGTGAAAGATTAATTAACATTTTAGGATTTACTTTTTAACAAAAAAACGTATTCAAATCAATGAATACGTTTTAATCCTTATGCTAGGTATGAATTTTCAATTCAATATCAGCTTTTTGGTTATCTTGCTTTTTTCAGTTGAAAGGTTCAACAGGTAAATTCCAGAGACATAGCCACCAATATCCAACTTATAGGTATTGTTGTTGGGTATGATGTTCGTTTTTTCCAATATACGTTTTCCTGTAACATCATAAACACTAATGTTAAAGCTATCATTTGTTCTCGTATTGATGTTGAAAACACCTTCCGATGGATTAGGGTAAATACTGAAGTTCACCACTCCAAACTCATCGGTACTCAAGGCATTTTCCCTTATTACCAAGTTGTCAACAATGGCTCCTTCCATATTCACTGCTTGATCTGCATGGAATACGATTCTGAACATCATATTTGCTTGGTTGGTAAATGATGTTAAATTATATACGTATTCTGTTAAAGTAGCATTGGTACCCGTCCATTGTGCTCCAGGGCAATTGAGGCAATCGGCACCTGGCAACTTGTCGCTGTTATACCAGTTAGGATCCGTGGCAGCTCCTAAAACCTCCCAATCGGCTCCTTGATTCGTGGAATACTCAACGTAAACGATATCCCAATCTTGTTCTAATTGAAATGCCATGTCAAACTTTATCTCCGGACTTGTCATACTCGTTAAATCGTAACATTCCGTAACCAAATAACTTTTAATGCCGTCTCCATGGTTACCTGATAGGTTCGTTCCGTACACTTGATTGGTAGGGTTTGCCGAGTCATTTAAAACAGTTCCTGTTGGCACTCCTCTTTGCCAATATTGAGTTGTGGCTCCTTCATCGAAAACCAACAGCTCTTCTGCAGCGGTTTCAAAGGTATTTACGACCTGAACAGTTCCTGGCGCATTTGCATAGATCACCTTTTCCTCGGAACCGTTGTTTACAGCATAGGCATCATTCGATGTCGTTACCGTTGCTGAAAAGGTATGAATCCCCTTCGCTAAAGAAAATTGTGGCAAGGTTATCGTTGTAGTTGCTTCGGAAGTCAAACTTCCGGTCCAGTTGTAATTTGAATCCACTCCATCTATCGTGTACACGACATCTATAGATGTTATGGTACTTGCTCCGTTGTTCTTCACAAGAATCTGTGGCTCTATGTTTGTATTGCAATCTATTGTCGCTCCTATGCCATTGACATCAACCAATTTCACATCGGTAGGAGCCAACTCTGTTGGTATTGTAGATTGCCATATTCCTCTACCATATGTGGCAGCTGTGATCTTGTTGTCAAAAACATTTATTTCAAGATCTCTCACAGTTACATTGGGCAAGTTGTTGTTGAACAACTCCCAAGCCAAAGTATCGTCGTCATATCTATAGACACCTAAGTTCGTCCCAAGAAACAATGGGTTTTTCGAATGTAGGTTTTGATGCTTTATGATGTTCTTGGTCACACTAGGCAACCCTGTGGTGATACTGTTGAAATTCAACCCTCCATCTGTCGACTTGTAAACATTACCGTTTGTACCAGACGATGTCACATACACTATATTACTGTCTACCGTATTGACCTCTATGGAGGTAATAACCCTATTGGAAGGAATACTCGGATTAAATGCTGTCGATGCTACGGTTGTAAAGTTTACTCCTCTATCTGTACTTTTTCTCAATGTTCTGTCTGTAGCAACAAAGATGTTGTCTGGATTCAACTCATCTATTTCCAAAACATCTATGTTCGTACCAAAACTTGGAGAAACTGCTGTCCAGCTATTGTTCTCCAGCCTATACAGTCTACCATAACCGGAATACAATTCACTCTCGTTGTTCATAAACAACGGTGTGATCCAATTTCCACTTTCTCCACTCGGACTCCCCACATTTCCTGTGATACCAGCTCCTGATGAAGATGAAATGTAAAGTGTTCCTCCACTTTGGATAAATCCGTAATATAAATTGGAATTTCCAGGATCGATTGCCGTATCCATACCATCAGCCCCATAATAGTTTTGCCATTGGTTGTTGTTATAGGCATGTCCTCCGTTATCCTGCAAACCTCCTACCATCTTATCCGAGGATTGCTTGGATACAGCTATACGATAAAACTGGCTGATTTGCATTCCTGCAGTCAAATCTGAGAAACTACCTCCAGCATTGTCAGATTTATAGAAACCTCCATCAGATCCTACAAGCAATTCTCCTTCGAAAAAACGCAAATAGTGAATGTCCGCATGTGTATAAGTGGCACTTGCTGGTGAGCTCCAGTTGTTTATTTTTGTAAATGCCGCTTGGCCGTTTGCACCAACTGTTCCCTTCCAAACATTAAGCACTCCCGTATACAGTTCATTTTCATCGGTATCAGAAACGGCAAATGCCATGTCATACCAACTTTGCGTCGATTCGAAAATATCCCCAACAGTCCCAGATGTTGCCACAGTGGTAAATGTCACTCCCGAATCCACAGATCTATAGACACCTTGAAAGCCATTGGCATTGGTAGCTGTCAACACATAGACGAGGTTTGGATTGGCTGGTGTCACATCTATGACCATTCTACTGATCGAACCTGTGCTTGGAAGCCCAGAACTTATACTGGTAAAGGATTCTCCTTCATCTGTAGATCTAAAAAATTCTGTTCCAGAAAAGTTTTTTCTGTTGGCATATATAACATTTGTGTCTCCCGGTTTTATTTTAATGTCTTTGATGTTTCCTGACAATTTCGATGTCCAAGTCACACCAGCATCTGTTGATTTGAATAGACCACTTCCTGTTGCAACCCAAAGCATGTTCGAATCGTTTGGATTAATGTAAATGTCATTCATGCTATTGGGAGAGTTTCCTGCATTTAAACCTGTCGTGTTCCATGTTAGACCTCCATCAGTGGATTTCATTACACCAACACTATAGGAGTCTCCTGCGTCATCATCTCCTGTAGCAATGTATATCGTTCCTGGATTTCCATAATCCACTGCGATTCCTGAAACTCCAATTTGAGGTAAGAAATCGGTGTAGGTGTTCCAAGTGACTCCTCCGTCGGTAGTTTTCCAAAACCCTCCAGCTGGAGCTCCAACATAATAGGTATTGGCATTGGCTTCGTCTTTTACTATGACATTTACACGCCCTTGTCCAGAAGACCAAGATCCTGTATTAATGTGTGTGAATGGACCAACAGGCTGCCAATCACTTAAATCTGCCATAAATGTTTTTTGTGAAACATTGTCTTTTTGACTCAGGTAAGCATCCCAAAGTTCTTGTTGGGTTGGTAGGGTACCATCTTCTTTTACAAAATTTCTCCAGTAGTTTTCCCATCTCTTAAATGGTTTGTATCCACTTCCTTTTACACTTGGGTCTCTTGTTTCCCAGTATGTGTTAAAAGCATCTACGGTTTCCTGAAAAGTAACAGGGTTGTTTGATGCTTTCCTTGCTTGAACGTCTAAACTTGACATCCATGGAGCATTCTCATTAAACTGAACTTGCGCAAATGTAAATGACATTACAAAGCAAAACAGTAACAGGGGTATGTTTTTCATAATTAGTTATTTTAAAGGCCCTAAATTATGAAAAAGCATTGTTATTATCGAAACTGCCACTGTTAATCTTTCATTTTTAACTTCTTGGTCAAAATACTGTCAGTATTTGCTTTCATATTTATAACCTCGTCAACATTGTCATTGGGAATGGTAATGGACAAGACATAGTGTGCCACTTTCCATTTACCGTCTTCCAATTTCATAATTCCAGATCCTCTACATAACTTCATTTGGGTGTCCAACAACTCATCGAACCAAGCTAGTTTCTTGTCGTCATAGACATATACATTACGCTCCACGGCAATAAAACTCCAAGCTTTTCCTTTGTCAAAATATGGCTTCGAAAAAGTTTTAAAGGCCACATTCTGCCAATTTTCCGTGGCATCGGTACCAATAAAAACTCCATTTTTGGTCATTAGGTCGAAATAGGCTTCATAATTAGCTTTGCTTGCTGCTTGATGCCACATATCCAAAGTATTATGAATTTCTTCCTTTAGAGATTCAGATGTTTTAACAGGGCTCTTTTTCAATTCGACCTTCGAATTCGGATTGCAAGAATAAAATAAGATCAGAACTATGAACAATATGGATGGTAATGTTTTCATCTTATTCTGGTTTTATTATGTTTTGTGCTTCTTTTTCGTATTTCTTGTTTACCAACAATGTCACATATGAAAAAGCTTCAAATACCTCCTTAATAATCAAAAGGTGCTCCTGCTTTGAAGTCGTCGTCAAGCGTGTTGCTTCTTCCAACTTGTATAGTTTCGTCTTTAACACCAACAACCTTGCTCTTATTGAAGCTGTATCTATATCTTCTGGAATTGTCGTATCCAAATCTTCCAATGCTGAAGCAAAAACAGCCTCGTCTTCGGTAAAAAAGTCAAAATCTGCATTTTTAAGATTCTCCACGGCTTTCGATATCGTGTTATAGACAAGCCATGAATCCAAGGTGTTTTTTGCCTTGGCATCAATTCCATAATCCAAATACTTGATTTTGGCAATGTCCTGTTTAGAAAGAGACAACGTATCCCTTACTACCTCATCTTCTATTTTTTGCTCAGTTGCTACTGAGTATTTTTTGCATGATATTAAACAAACTAGTATTAGTAAAGTACTTAAGAATTTCATATTGGGCTTTAACTATTTGAAATACAAATATATTGCATTCAATACTTCCTTTATGCTAAATTATATAAAATTTAAGAGCGCTTTTTTAGGTTGATTTTGCGATTTTATGATTGAAAACTTATTATTTTTACACATTATCTAATTTATATTTTAAATATGTCAACAAGAATATTAATTATCGGAGCTTGCGGTCAAATTGGATCTGAACTCACTTTTAAACTCAGAGAAATTTATGGTGATGACAACGTTGTTGCAAGCGACATTAGTTATAACAACTTGGAAGTAGTCAATTCGGGGATCTTTGAAATTATCGATGCAATGGATTATGCTTCTGTAAAAGTATGTGTTGAAAAATATAACATAGATACAGTGTATTTGATGGCCGCAATGTTAAGTGCTACAGGAGAAAAATACCCGATGAAAGCATGGGATTTGAACACAAGTTCCTTATTTCATGTCTTGAACCTTGCAAAGTCCAAGTTCATCAAAAAGGTGTTTTGGCCATCCAGCATAGCCGTATTTGGTCCTTCCACGCCAAAAAAGGAAACACCACAATATACCACGATGGAGCCTACGACCGTTTATGGCATTACCAAACAAGTCGGTGAACGCTGGTGTGAATACTACAATCAAAAATATGGTGTGGATGTTAGAGGTATTCGCTACCCTGGCATAATCAGCTGGAAGACCTTGCCTGGTGGAGGAACTACGGATTACGCCGTGGAGATCTATCATGAGGCGGTAAAAAACAAGGCTTATGAATGTTTCTTGTCTGAAGATACCGCCTTACCAATGTTATTTATGGATGATGCCATAAAAGCGACCGTGGACATTATGACTGCCGACAACGATGACATAAAAATAAGGTCCTCTTACAATTTGGCAGGAATAACCTTTACTCCAAAAGAAATTGCTGCTTCCATACAAAAATACATTCCAGATTTCAAAATAACGTACAAGCCTGACTTTAGACAGGAAATTGCCGACTCTTGGCCTCAAAGCATAGATGACACCACGGCTAGAAAAGATTGGAACTGGAAACACGACTTCGATTTGGATGCCATCACCAAAGAAATGCTTATGCAATTAGGAGAAAAATACAATATATAAATTGTTTTCATTCTTAAATAGAATCAGATAGCATATAGTTTAATCTTTGTAATAATCTCTTCCTCTAAGGAAATCTTCTGTAGGGTTTAAGTTTTTCATTATCAAAAAGGCCGTTTTTCCTTTACTACAAAAAGGAGTGATTATGAGAACTGCTTTCATAAGATGAATCAAGTAAAAAAGCGGCAAATTGTTGTTTGTTGAATTTATTTTTTATCTTGCTCGCGATTTTTGATACTTCAAAGCCCCCTAACTTATGAAAAACTTACGATTATCTTCGTTAGCATGCCTTTTTGTGCTTGCTATTAGCAACAACATTACAGCCCAAGTAGGAGTTGGCACTACAACTCCTGAAACAACAATGGACATTCGTTCTACAAACCACTTAGGAGGAGTCACCTCAACTGATGGCATTCTCGTTCCTAGAGTCAATGATTTAAACACGGCAGGAACAGTAAACGGTCAATTGGTGTACCTGATTTCGAATAGCGGAACCTACATCGCTGGCTTTCACTATTGGGATGGATCACAATGGACAGCTGTAGTCGGCTGGAACATTACCGGTAATTCTGGAACGATAAATGGCACACACTTTTTGGGAACCATAGATGCCCAAGACATCGACATACGAACAAACAACGTAATACACCATCGCTTTACCCAACAAGGACAATTGGAATTCTTGAATACAGGAAGGTCGACTTTCTTGGGTGAAAATGCTGGAGCAAATGATGACTTGTCCAACAACAGCAATACCTTTGTAGGATACAATGCTGGTGCAGCAAATACAAATGGTGCTTTCAACAATTTCTTTGGAAACGACAGTGGCCAAGCTAATACGACTGGTTTTCAAAACAATTTCTTTGGAAACAACAGCGGTCGAGAAAATACAACTGGAGATTTCAATAGCTTCTATGGACATGGTAGTGGTCGTGAAAATACAACTGGCAGTCAAAATAGTTTTTTTGGGCAAAGTAGTGGTGAGGATAATACGACAGGCATATCCAATAGTTTTTTTGGAGAAAGTAGCGGTAGCTCAAACACAACTGGTCGTGAAAACAGCTTCTTCGGAAGAAATAGTGGGAGAGCGAATACCACGGCAAACTTCAATAGCTTCTTTGGTGATGGCAGCGGTGTGGAGAACACCACTGGAAGTCTCAATAGCTTCTTTGGAGAAAGTAGTGGTTTAGATAATACCTCGGGTAGGCAAAACAGCTTCTTTGGACAAGGTAGTGGATCTGTAAACACTACAGGAAACTTCAATAGCTTTTTCGGACAGAATAGTGGTAGAGCGAACATAACTGGTAACCAAAACAGTTTCTTTGGACAAAATAGTGGTAGTTTCAATGAAGGTTCAGGGAATGTCTTCATCGGCTATTCGGCTGGGTCAAATGAAACCACGGGGAGCAATCTATTGTACATAGAAAACTCCAGTAGCTCCACCCCTCTTATTTGGGGGGATTTTTCTACAAATCGTTTAGGAATTAACAGGGTAGCCACTACAAACACACTTGAGGTAGGTGGCGAAGCATCCAAAGCAACAGCAGGTAACTGGTTGGCAAACTCGGATTCTCGACTAAAAAAGAACTTGCGTCCCCTTGATCCAAATAAGATGTTGCAACAAATGCTTTCCTTGAATGGCATTACCTATGAATGGAACGATACCACTACGGGCAATCCAAGACCTACAGGCATACAATATGGATTCACGGCACAAAACATACAAGAGGTATTCCCTACCCTGGTGACAGAAGATGCAAAAGGCTATTTGCAAACTGCATATGGCACCTATGATGCCATGACCGTAGAATCCATACGTGCACTTCATAACCGAATTAAAGCTTTAGAAAAAGAAAACAAGGCACTACGAACAGAAATGGACACCCGAGTAGAAGCCATCGAAAAATGGGTTTCTCAACAATCCGAAATCACACCATTGACTCCTAATAGTGCCAATGACCAAACTATTTCGGAAAAATAAAATACAGATCATATTGCAAAAAGGCCAATTAAACTTAGAGTTTAATTGGCCTTTTTGCAATACCAAATCGTTTTCATATGGGAAATATGCACTAGCGATGCATGGTATCCAAAATCTCGATGATTTCCGCTTTTTTGCGTACAGACACCGGTACATTTTCTCCGTTCTTCAACATCAAGTAACCACCATCTGTCTTGATGAAGGCACTGATGCATTGCAAATTGACCAAATGACTTTGATGAATACGAAGAAAATCGTAAGGCTTCAACATATCTGCAAAATACTTCAAGGTCTTGGTTACAAATACCTTTCTTCCATCTTGAAGGTGGAAAATAGTGTTGTTGCTATCCGATTCGCAACGCACGATGTCATCTAGATTGACAATGATGATTTTATCAAGCGTATGCAACGATATCTTATTTGGCTTCTTTTCTGGTGCAGACAATGTCTCTTTCAAGATGTTCAATCGTTCCTTGCTGGGTTGTATTTGTTCTTTTGCCCTAGCTATGGCCTTATCCAATTCTTCATAGGAATAAGGCTTCAACACATAATCTATGGCAGCAAATTTAAAAGCCTTTATGGCATACTCATCGCTAGCCGTTACAAATATGATTTTTGATTTCAATTCTGGGAAAATCTCCAAAACATCGAAACCCGTTCCATCTCCCAACATGATATCCAAAAAGAGGATATCCGGCTGTTCTTTCCTCAAGGCCTTTGCTGCCTCCACAACACTAGGTGCCGTATCTATGATCTTGATTTCTGGATGCTTGGATTTCAAGTCGCTTTTTAAAAGCTCCATCGCATCCAATAAGTCTTCTACTATGATTGCTGTTAGCATAATGTTTTTTTTAATAATCGGTTTCCAAAGGTATTTTAAATATGATGCTCGTACCTTCAATGACACCATCGTTGTTCTTAATTTCCGCGATCTGCAATGCTCCTTTACCCGAAATGGACTCCAGTCTCTCTCGGGTAACTGTAAGTGCCATGGATTGATGATCTGTTTTTGGCTTGGACTCTTGTGATTGAAATATACCTATTCCGTTATCCAATACGGTACATTTCAAATGCTCCTCGGTGATATCGAATTGAACTTTCAACATCCCTTTACGCCTTCCTTTTAAGATCCCATGACGAATTGCATTTTCAACAAAGGGCTGAATCAACATGGGAGGCACCAATATTTCTTCTGGATCCAAATCACCATTTACTATAATTTCATAATCAAAAGAGGTTGGTGCCATCAATTTTTCGACTTCTATGTAATGTCTCAATGTTTTTATTTCCTGATCCAACCCGATTGTATCCTTTCTTGAATTTATGAGTGTTTCTCTCAACAAGGTTGCAAAATTGTTTATGGTGGCATTCATTTTTTCAGGTTTGGTTCCTGCCATTGCCTTTATTCCATTGAGGACATTAAAGATAAAATGTGGATTCATTTGCAAGCGCAACGCCTTTTGTTCCAAGGTCAATAGGTGATTTTGCAACTTCAAGCGTTCCTGCTCTGCATTGTTCTCCAGCTTCATGCGCTTGATGTAGCGCAGTGAGAATAGGCCTAAAAAGGTTATTGTCAAAATGATTACCGTCCATTGAAACCATGTCTTCTCATACAATGGACTGTCTATGTAAAACTTGAAATTAATGGGATCGCTAGTTTCCCATCTATTGTTTCTGGATTGCACGGTGAATTCATGTGCTCCATAGGCCAAACCGGAAAAATTCTGAGCAGCGTCCATAGACCATGGGCTCCATTCCGTATCATTGAGCTTATATCTATATTGGATGTCTGTAGGATGATCCAGATCCACCGTCTTGTATTTGAAACTAATTTGCGTTTGTGTAGGACTCAACTCCAAAATCTTATCTACGTTTGTCCATGATTTCAAATCTATGGAATCAACACTTCTATAAGCAACTTCCACATCCTTGAAATAAATTTTAGGTTTCAAACTTTCTTTGCTGCTGTCACTTGGCACAAATTGCGTCAACCCATAAATGGCACCAAACCAAAGATTTCCATCTGCATCTTTGTCTACTGCATTCAAACAGGTTTCAATTCCTAGGAAACCATCATTTCTGCCAAAATGAAACACATCGACGATATCATTGTCCTTATTCAAAGTGATCCTGTCCACTCCTCGCTCAGTCCCTGCCCACAAATAACCTTCATCATCAAAAATAAGTTGATATATGTTTTCGGAATATATGCTTTTTGTGCCTTTCAGTTTTTTAAAATTGTTTCCCTCATTGGCTTCAGACCACCATACGCCTTTGCCTGCCGTCCCTATGAACAGTATGTTGTTTTTAAACAACAGCGTTCCTATCTGCACCCTTGAGTTTAAAACAGGTCCTAAATGTTTGACATTACCATCTTTGATATAACCCAAATGTCCTTTTTTTGTAGCATACCATAGTCTACCTTGATCATCTTTGACCATATCTTTTATCAAAAGGTCATTTATTCCTTCTTTTGCTCCATAGGTCTTTCTAATTGCCAAACTATCTTTTTCAGCATAGTAATCGAACTTTACAATCCCGCTGGAATAGGTTGCAGCCCATACGGTATTCTTCTCGATATGAAGTTTTCTTATCCAATTGTATCGGAAACCTGTCTCAGAATTCAAAAGATGGTTTCTTACCACTGTTTTGGATACCTTTTTCAGCTTCACATCAAGTACATCGCTGGAATCCACAACAATGCTATCCACTGTTTTAGTTTCTCTTAAAAGAAGCCCTCTACCATCCGACCCAGCCCAAATATTCCCTTTCTCATCACTGGCAATCGTCTTTATCTTCACTCCAGAAAACGTCTTGTATCCAGGAATATGGTGAACTCCGTCATTATCTATTCGAGCCAGACCAGCTTCAGAATTGGAAACCCAAACTCCATCTTTTGCATTATGGACCGCATAGATCCGATTCCCTTTCAAGCCTGTATTTTTATTGAAATGTTGAAAATTGTTCTGATAATATTTATAAAAGCCCCATCCCGAAGTGGCAATCCAGATATTGGATTGTTTGTCTGCAATTACTTTTCTAATGTGTGGAACGGCCAAACCATTGTTCGTGTTTATCAATGCCTTTTCGTTGTTTGTCTCAGGATCTATTATGGAAATCCCATCATTGTCCGTGGCTATCCATAGTTCTTTTTTATTCTGAATGGACATCGCATTTATCCGTAACGGTTCCTTCATCAATATGGGATTCTTCAAGTCGTTCATATCATAAATTAATGTCCCATCATTAAAAGTTGCGGCATAGATGGTGTCTTCGTAAGCAACAACGGCCGTGAAATTACTAGTCTCCAATTTTTCAATGGTTTTGGCATTTGAACTCAAATCACTGAGTTTCCAAAAACCGTCGCTTGTAGCCAACCAAAAAAAGGAGTTTTCGTAGATGATGCCATTAATGCTGCTTTTATCAATTTCAGAATTAATTGTCACTTTTTTCAAAATAAGATCCCCCGACAACTCATACATACCATTTTTAGTGGCAAGATATCTTTGTCTTCCTGAAAAGTGAAACTGATTGATTTGGGGAGATTCGATATTGATGAAACGGTTTTTCACCTTTATGGAAAGCCCACGTCTGTTACCTGCATAAATGGTATCTTTTGAAATATGCAACGTATGGATATAGTTTGACAACAGCCCATCGTTTTCATTCCATACCTGAAAGGCGTCCCCATCAAAACTACACAATCCGCCACCTTGTGTTCCCAACCACAAATACCCCATATCATCCTGGACGATGTCATAAACCTGAGATTGAGGCAAGCCATCCTCTATCGTATATGCCCTAAGTTGCTTTTTTTGAGCATTCGACAAATTCATGGCCATTCCAAAAAAGAAGACTAGGGTTATATGCAAAAGGTAACGATTCAATAGACTTTGGGTTTTAACAAGTTAAACTACATCGAAAACAAATATAATCAAACTAGTATTGGATAATTGAGTTCTTTCAAGTAAGAAACACTGCGCCTAAAAAAGCACAGTGTTAATAACATTGATTAAATAGCACGGTTATTCTTTGATTTCCGAATAGAACAAGTAGCAGCATTCCTCACTGGATAACGTTTCGGCAGAAGCTATCAAATTATTCGCTTTTTGCAATTTGTTGTCTTTCCATACGATGTATAGCGATTCGCTTTGTACTTCACAGCTATCTTCCATTGCAGTACTCAACATAATGATGTCGTCCACATTTTCCAATCCTTCATTTCCTATGTTTTCCACGTTGGCATAATGCAATGTATCTGATGCAATTATCATTCTATCCAACTCAACTCCATTTTTAACTGCTCTTATTTGATATTTCTTATCGGAATCGTCATCGATACTTGCCTCTCCAAATACAAATCGTACTTCGGCATTCGCTTGGCTGACCAGTGTTTTTTGAGAAATCAAACCTCCCCAAATCCATCCTGTCTGAGGCCCCATCTTCACTTTGTACCATCTACTTGTTATACCATTCATCTCTTGTGGCTTTTCACTTTTCTCCAATAGTCTCACATTGGTTCCAATACGAATGGTCGTTAATTTTTCACAATAGGTGGAAGGGCAATCCCTCAATGCCACATCATCGGCCAAAAGGTATTTCGATGCATTTTTTCTGGATTCTGAATACGTGTCGAATTCCACCTCTGGGGTTTGTGCAAACACGTTTGCTGTTACTAATAGGATTAAGGCTGCGATACTGTTTTTTAGAGTGTTCATAATATTTCGTTTTTATGGGTTTGTAATTATTTATACTCCAAAGGTAGAAGGATACTCCTGTAGGATTTTGATGCTTTTAGAATTCGTAGCACTTAAACTAGAATTCGTTTCGGAAACCCAGAACAAACCGATGAAAAGCAAGGAATACCCCTATGAAACCTGCCTTGAAGACAGTATGACAATCATCTTCCTGAAATGAAAATACCTGTTATCGGGTATTCCTTCGCACCATGTTTCCATTTAGTTTTGAGAATCAATTATTAGCATATGAAAACACTTGTCACACTACTTTTAATCATTCTATGTTCATGCGCCAACGATGTAAACAAAAAACAAATGCAATTGTTGGATTTGGAGTTTTCAACCATTCCGAAAGGTGAATTCATAATTGGAAGCGACTACTACCTATCAATACCGCCAGAACAGCATCCTGAATGGTATAAGGACGAATCCCCGATGCATCCTGTTTCCTTTACTTCTGATTTTGAATTGTCAAAATTTGAAATAACCAATAGGCAGTTCAAGGTCTTTGTCGAAAATACAGACTATGAGACAGAGGCTGAAGTAGATGGTACCGGCTCTTATGGCAAGTACAACGATAGTACCAATACTTGGGGGTTTGACAAAACACTCATTTGGAAAAACCTTGGTTTCGAACAAAAGGACGACACCCCGGTAGTGCACGTTTCTTGGAATGACGCCAATGCATTTTGCAGATGGCTCAACAGCATTGATTCCAAATACGATTATGCACTTCCTACTGAAGCCGAGTGGGAATATGCCGCAGGTTTTTCCGGTAAAAACAAATATGCTTGGGGTAACGACATCCCTAATGCGATGAATGGGGGAAACATTGCGGATGCAACATTCAAAGAACGATTCCCAAAATGGAAATACCCTGTACTGTTGGAATATGAAGACCGTCACGCCTTGTTGTCTCCCGTAGGATCGTTCAATGCAAACCCTTTTGGTCTATATGATATGACAGGAAATGTGTGGGAATGGGTTTCGGACACTTACGCTCCCTACACAATTGACGACTCTGTAAACCCAGAACACAAAAGCAACGCTCCAATACAAGAGAAAGTAATTAGAGGCGGGGGCTTCGATTGGGAAATGCCATTCCTAAGGGTTAGCAAACGACGAAAACTTCCTTTAAACAAGGAATCCATCACCACAAGCCAATTAAAATACACCTCAGCGATAAACGTAGGTTTCAGAATTAAAAGGACTAAAAGATGAAAACAAAACACAAAGGATTATCAGAAAACGAAATATGGTTCGACAACATCCAAGCAAATATCCTTAAAGGCATTGGAAGAGTAAACAAAACACTCATTTGCCTGGAACTGGGAGATGATGTTGAAGTCAACAAAAAGTTGGTAGGCAAACTTCCCTTGACGTCATTTAAAGAACAATTGGAAATGAGTTCCAATTTCAAACTCGGATTGAACGATGGGAACCTATCCATCTTCAATGTCTATATCTCTGCATCCGGTTATGGAAAACTAGGATTTTCAAATGATAAAATACCTGGTGATGTGGCCTACAAAACGGGAATGAAAAACAGACAAGGGTTATTAGACGACATTACCGGTTACGAAGCACCCTATGCAAACGATCTGGATGTCTTGGTATCCATATCCAATGATTCTATTGAACACTTGGAGGAGGATACAAACAATATCGTCAGTTTTATTGAAACTTTTAAAAGCATAAAATCCATTCACATTGAACACGGCAACATCATAAAAAGCAAAGATGATGTAGCCATAGGTCATTTTGGGTTTCAAGATGGCAAAAGCCAACCTCTTTTCATGACCTCGGACATTGAAAAGAATGGACCAGCTTTGAATTTTGATGCTTCAGCACCCAAAGAACTGGTATTGACCTCGGATCCCAATATACCAAACGCCTATGGAAGTTTCATCGTTTACAGAAAATACGAACAGCATGTGAAAACATTCTATTCGGAAATAAATAGAATTGCCAAAAACGTCAATACCGACAAAGAGGACATAGCCAGTCACATATTTGGATGGCGAAGAGATGGTACTGCACTGGCGAACAACCAAATAGAAACATCCAACGATTTTAATTACGATGAGGATTTTTCCGGATCCAAATGTCCTTTCCACGCCCATGGCAGAAAAGTGAATCCCAGAAAATTCGGAGAAGAAAAAGATTGGAGGATACTAAGGCGCTCCGTGTCCTATGGAGACAGGACCGATGACATTCACAAAGACGACGACAACAAGCCAGACAGCGGTGTAGGCTTGCTTTTCATAGGGTTTATGAATAGCATAGAAAATCAATTTGAACACGTACAAGAGAAAGTTGCCAACAATCAAGACTTTCCTTCATCCCACACAGGAATAGATCCTTTAATTGGCAATGGCAACAACAGACGTTTCAATTTCAATGACGGAACCACCAAAACGGAATACAGCTTGGAAAAACTGGTAACACTCAAAGGAGGAGAATACTTGTTTGCTCCGTCAATCTCCTTTTTCAAGACATTGTCATCATCTATGGAAGACTCAAGATACCCAGTCGGAAATCCATCGACGGCAAGAACATTAAATCTAAGAGATGGCATATTGGATCGTGCTTTCGAAGATAGAAGAGCAGATTGGATCCAAGACGATCAACTCCCAAATATTTTTCAGATTCACAAAGGCTGTGAAAATGAAAGCATCATCATACGAAGGGCTTTGGCCTTCAAGGAAATGATGAATACACTCGTAACTTCGAAAAACACATTCAAAATAGAGGATGGCGAATTGATTGCAGGAGTGCTTCCCATGGGTTCCGTCGGTCTTGGAAAACGATTTCCTGATTATTTGACTCCAGAAGAAACAAGGGCTTCCGCATTCTGCAACCGAGATGCCTCTTCGGTTTTTGGCCATACGGTTCCTAATTTTTCCAGAGTGATGAAAAAAGGACTGACTCCATACATCAAAGAATTGAGAGAAAGCACCAATCCAAGCAACAAGGAACTTTTCGAGGCCATCATAATTTCTTGCGAGGCCATCGTAACCTATGCCGAGACCTGTGCCTCGAAATATCAGGAATTGGTGGACAACATTGAAAAAGAAGGAAAGAAAACGCCGTACCTGACTGATTATCTAGAAATTATAGACATCTGCAAACGCATACCTTCCAGTCCTGCGAGAACCTTTCATGAAGCACTTCAATTCATCTATTTTCTACACTTGGCACAAACAGTGGACTCCGTTTTCAATTCACTGGGTAGGCTCGATCAAGTACTTAATGAATACCTTGAGAACGATCTTGACAATAATGAGATCACCGAAGAAAAAGCCTTGGAACTAGTCGAGTGCTTTCTTTTGAAATGTGCTTCGCGATTAAACAACAACCCTGCCAACCTACTGTCTCAGGACTTTTTGAACTATGGAACAGGCATAGGGACCAGACCGATCTATCTGGATCAAGTTGCCAGCTGCAACAACTTTATCCAAAACATCATCATTGGCGGCCAAACCAAAGAAGGAGAAGATGCCTGCAACAAAACCACATTGCTCTTTTTAAAAGCAGTCGGAGCCACTGGCCTTTGCACACCGACACTAAATGTTCGCATTCATGGCAAAACACCCAAAACCGTTTTGGAAGCCATCGAAAGTACTTTGAAGACAAGCAAAGCCGGATTGCCGATCATATACAATGATGAAACAATAGTCAATGGACTTGTCGAAAACGACATTCCAAAGGAAGAAGCCTTGGATTATTGCAATGCCGGCTGTTGGGAAATGGTCCTAAATGGCAAAAACACCTTTACCTTCGGGATGATAAACATGTTGACCGTACTAGAGTGTTCTCTCAACGAAGGTTGCAAATACAGTCAAGACAGTCAATTTTTAAGAGGTATAAAAAACAGCATCAGGACACCTCATGTTTCACAGATAAAAAGTTTCGATCAGCTATTGGACAATGTAAAGACCCACATCCAGTTTTTTGCTGACAATGTAGCCTTCAGCATCGCCAATTTCTTCCTTCTTCCTTCCGGAGTCAGCAAAAGTCCAATATTGTCACTGTTGCTGGATGGATGCATCGAATCCGGAAAAGACCAGACAGAAGGTGGAGCAGAGTACAACATTGGTAGTTTCCTAGCCTTTGCAGTTCCAAATCTGGCCAATTCATTAATGGCCATAAAACAATTTGTATTCGAAGAGGAGAAGTATACCCTCGAAGAGGTTCTTGAAGCTCTAAAGGCAAATTATGGACAAGGTAAGGTAAGACCTGAATATGCCGATGGAACCGGAAATGACTTAGAGCAAATTTCAAAGTTTGAACGCATGAGAAGAGACTTCCTGTTCAATGCACCAAAATTCGGAAACGCCAATAAGGAGGTTGATGCCATTTGTAGCACATTGATGGATTTCTGGCAAACGGCTTGCGAGACTTCAATCTCCCTGGTGAAGAAAGGATACTTGGCGGATGAAGATGACGAAGAAGCAAGGAAAATAAGACAATTGGCCAATTATTTCGGCCCTTCCCTCAAAACATCGTTGGGAGAGCGATTCAATTTACATTTCACCTATGGCAGTGGTACCTTCGGACAATATTCCTCCATGGGGAAAGGAGTCAATGCCTCTTCGGACGGAAGATTGGCAAACCAACCCGTATCTCCGAATTTCTCACCATATAGCGGCACGGCGACATCCAGCCTGAAGGCGGTTTTCGAATCCATAAAAAAGCAAAGGCTTGACAGGTTCGGAGGTGGTGTCGTTACTGACATAAGAGTGGATGGCACAAAGCAAGAAACAGGCTTTTTCGTAAAGATATTGGAAAACTGGATTGCCTCCAATGGAAATATCCTCACCATTAGTGTACTCTCAACACTGGAAACAAGAGAAGCCTTCAATGTTGGGCAAAAGGTGCGTTTTGGAGAACGCCCCATCGAAGATTTAAAGAAATACAGCCATCTGCAATGTCGCGTTGGAGGTTGGAACTCATTCTTCATAACGCTTCCTCCCGAACAACAAAAAGATCAAACCGAACGCGCACTATACTTTTAAAACCAGACACATTATGAGCATTTATAAGAAATTATGGGATAACGATGAAAACAGATTTTCAGTATCCAGAAAGACCTCCTCGGGAGATTACGCGAATCCGAAAGCAGACATATTGCTCGATGAACAAGTTAGGGCCAATGGAAAGCGCCAAATCGATTTGGCGCAATTCCCTCTTTTCGAAAAAGTAAACCGATCCAAGTTGAATTCCGACATAAACAGGGGTTACATATCACTGTTGAACAATTACCTCGTCAATTATAGATATGAAGAAGAGGTGACCGACCATGAGATTCAAGAAGGAATGGACTTTCTTTCAAAAATAAAAGACACGAATGTCATCAAGACTTGCATCCAGTACTTGAAAAACGATTTGAACATAGACATCGAATCCAAATTTGAATCCGAATTGTTCGAAATTTGGTTTAGAACGTACACCAATTGGTTCAAAGGAAGATCGACGCATTATGCCTCCGGCTTTGAGCATGTATTTGTCGGAGAGGGAAAATACAATCCAAAACATGGTGGAGCCTCTTCCTTGGGAACAATTTCCGGATATCACAACTGGATTAAATTTCATTTGGACGAATCCACAGGACGGGTCAATTTCATGGGTTACAACTATGGCCTGAACAACAATGAAGGTCCAGACAATCCAAATGTCGTGACGTTACAGATGTTGTGGAATCACAAGGACATAAACGGAGATATCATTGCCGAATTGTTCAAGCCTCGTGGCGGCTTCTTCGTCGGTTCCAGTCCGGAATGCGAGATGGCCTTGGGAACTGTCGCCTATTACCAAAGCAAAAAAGGACTATTTTCTTCCAATGACAGGAAGCCGGTTCAAATGGCAGGAGGAAACTATAGTCTTGTCATGTATCGCAACATAGAACAGAATGGAAGTAGAGGTAACCACGTAAGATCGTTCTTCCCCATGTATGAAGGTAACGACAACTCAAATTTGGTCAATGGTGATCAACCGGTCATAGAGTTGAATGTAAGTCGATCTTTGATAAATGATGGGGAAATCTCCATAGAATCCGCTCTGGTCAACCCGCCAGGTCCAGATCACAACAAAGAATCCGTTACCATTAGAAACAATACCAATGAAACAATCACATTGACCGAGTGGTACCTTAGGGATCGCATGGGTAGAAAGTTCTTTCTCAATGGTGACATCGAAGCCAACAGCTCATCGATATTTTTACTATCTTACAATTCCGAACACTCCATACAACTAGGAAACAAAGGTGGACGCATAGAGTTGTTAGATGCTGAAGATTTATTGATCGCTTCTGTGAAATACGAACGTGTATTTGAAGGGCAGGTCATAAACTTCCAATAAAACTCATACTGGAGAAGTTGTTTAGCTTAAGTGGGAAAGCGACGAACGGCATTGCTGTTTGGAGATATGAATTCGAAATTCTTAACACTTCTCTTTTTATTTTAACACGCAACCATTATGGAAAACAACCCCCATCCCATTTCATCTTTCTTAAATAGCAAATTTGGTCTATTTTTATTGTCAGCCATATTTCTTAGCATAATCCCCTTCTTGTACAATTTTCAAAAGGAAAATATAGAAAAAAAGTTAGAAGCAGAAAAAATAAAGATAGAGATAACTCATCGATTAGATTTTATCTTGAATTTGGGCAAGAAAAACATTAGACCTTGGGAAATTGACAATGTTTATTTGGCCTCTTTTGGTAATGACATCCCCATAAAGCCTAAAAAATACAGTTTTAAGTCACTGTTTCAGAATTACAGACAAAGAACCATAGTCGGTTTAATTTCCGAATATGGAATACTTTCAAAATCCTCCGAAAAAAACACCTCCCTAACAAATGCATTACAACAAATAGTACCTATGATAGGTAGTCTATTAATAGGCAATTCCATAAAAAAACGAATAGATTTACCCAATAATAAATGGACTGTGGAGTATTCTTTAAATAAAAATCAGTCTATTTTTTTTAACGAGAATGTAAAAACCCCAATAAGTCATTGGATCAAGGACAAGTAATGTATTTTTCATCTTAACTGTTAGGAAAGATATCACATGTACCTTCTATTTCTTAGACTTTTCATCACCAATGAGAACCCCAGTCACATTCCAATGATTTGTACTGGATCCTTCATCATCACCTTGATCGATTACGACCTCGAGAGTATGCTTGCCTTTTTCAAGCATAGACAATGGAATGCTGTAAGGAGGTGTCAATGTGGCTGGACACCAATTGGACCGACTCAAATCACTAGAAGACAATCCATTACCAAAATTACCTGAAGCTGGATTGGATAATCGATACGATGCACAATCTGTACGCCAAGGAACTATTTTAAAAACTTCCTTTCCATCAACATACAATTTATTCAACCTAGGATTAAACTCATCTCCTCCTCCCCAACCTCCATGGCCCGTGGTCGTATATAGCAATTGAAGGTTTTCTACATTTTCTGGTATATCGAATTCCACTTTCAAAGTATCATTCTTAAAAAGTCTTCCATAGTTTTGACCTGACATTTCCAATGTGTTAACCGTGGAAAACAATGGCTCGATATATTTTGTGCTTTTTGTCTCTTCTTTGTTGAACGCAGGATAAAAATCCAACTCCAAACTAACCACATGACCTCCAGAATCATAATTCCCAACAAAGACACCAACCCAGATTTCATCTACACCTGAAGGAATCAAAGCAGACACTTCTTGCTTGTATGTCACATCGTTTGCCCAATCGTAGTTGTTTATCTCACGTTTCTCGTTAAAATGGTCGGCACCAAAAGACGTATAGAAGCGTAGAATTTCCGTAGGAGGTGTGTAATTCTTTTCCCTGACTATTCCTTGATATTTCTGTCCATTGTTATCAATGAATTCCGGTAGTGTTTCCAAACCATTCAAATAGGCATCCAGAACAGACAACTTACCTTTTTCCTTGACAGGCACGATAAAAACCGACCCTGTTCTATCATATGCATCTCCATTGGATTTGCAATTCAACTTGGCAAACACATAGCCGCTATTACTTAATTCCGATGACAATGGAACTCTTTTCATAATTACAGACCCCTTTGAAAAATGATAGGTCTCAGATCCTATCAAAATTTTTTCTTCGGGCACCTTGATATTGGGATCGAAATTTATCGTATCATTTTCAAAGACTTGCAATCTCTTGTATCTGGAATTGATTTTAATCTCTTCAAATTCTGCTTTACTGACTTTTTCGGCTGTTTCGATAAGGACCGAGGAAGGTCTATAATCGTTCTCTTTGACTATGGAGTTGGCAATGATTTCACGGTTTCCATTAACCCTTATCTTTAAAACAAGTGCCTTGTCATCGGGAAGGTACCTGCTATAAGGGGATCCTTTGGCTTCCGTTTCATTGGTATACCATACTTCTATCTTATTTGAAAAATATGAAAAAGAAGCATATTCACAATCATAGTCAAGAATTATTTCCTTTTTCTCTTCAAAACTTGGTTTTGGCAAAGTATTAAAAGGTGTCAAGCTTTTGAAATCTTTCCCATCATATGCAATTATACTTATATTTTGATTGTTTCTCAAATCCGTATAATGCTTGATCTTATCTTCCGGCTTAGACAAAAAGACCATTTCGTCTTCATAGAAGATAACCAACTCGTTATTTATTTTTTCACCATTGTTATATTGATCATAACTAACTTTGAATGTACTGGAAGCATTTTGAGCCAAAATAGCCACTGGAGAAATCATCAGCAAAAATTTAAATAATCTTTTCATCTTTTATTTTTAAAACATAGTTAAGGGTATGCAAGTCTGCCTCGACATCTATCATTCGTTCCTATCGAACAATCAATCAGCTAAAAACCAAATAATTGACTTGCTCGATTTGTTTTCAAAAGGGAATTTCAAATTCTTTTAAAAAACACGAAAGCAATTTAAGTGTTTTTTATTGTTAATTTTGTTAATAGCTTTAAATATGTTTTTTAATCCAATCCCTTAAAACCAAAAACCATGAAAAAGACCTTATCAGCAATATTCATACTATTCATACTAACTGGTTATTCACAAGAACATCATGGAGAAGAACGATATGTTCCTGAAACGGATCCATTGGTTTTGGAAAAACTAGAAGAATGGCAAGGCAAGAAATTTGGCCTGTTGATGCACTGGGGAGCATACAGTCAATGGGGTATTGTAGAATCTTGGTCTCTTTCTCCCGAAGAGTATGAATGGTGTGAAAGGAAAAAAGGGAAGAACCCTCAAGATTATTTTGCCTACAAAAAAGAATATGAAAACTTGAAGAATACCTTTAACCCCAGTCATTTCAATCCCGAAAAATGGGCAGAAGCTGCTAAAAAAGCAGGTATGAAATATGTGGTGTTCACAACAAAGCACCATGACGGTTTTACAATGTTCGACTCCAAGTATACAGATTACAAAATCACCGATTCCGGCACGCCATTCTCATCGAATCCTAGGTCGAACATCACCAAGGAGATTTTCGAATCCTTTAGAAAGGAAGGTCTATGGGCTGGCGCATATTTCTCCAAACCCGATTGGCACTCAGAACACTATTGGGATCCCTATTACCCACCAAAAGATAGGAATGTAAACTACTCGCCCGAAGAAAATCCAGAAAAATGGAACAAGTTCATAGACTTCACACACAACCAAATCATGGAATTGATGACCGATTATGGAAAAGTAGACATCCTATGGCTTGATGGTGGTTGGGTCGCAAAAACACCCAAGGGAGAAATAAGGGATTGGTACAAGAAAACCGTGAACAATAATGAAGGAGGTTATTTGAAGCATCGTATTGTAAACCAAGACATAAGAATGGATGAATTGGTTATAAAAGCTAGGGAGAAGCAACCAGGTTTGATTGTCGTGGATAGAGCTGTATACGGTAAAAATCAAAATTATCTGACACCAGAAAATAGAATTCCAGAAAAGACATTGCCATATCCTTGGGAATCTTGCATCATATCCGGCGGCGGATGGTCTTCGACTCCCAATGCAAAATACATGAGTGGTAGAAAAGGCATTCAAACCTTGGTAGACATCGTGGCAAAAGGCGGCAACCTGCTGCTCAACATTGCGCCTGGCCCGGATGGTAGATGGCAGCAAGGAGCATACGATCTTTTGAAGGAATTTGAAGATTGGATGGCAGTTAACAACAGTGCAATCTATGATACGAAACCAATAGCGCCATTTAAAGAGAACAATGTTTGTATGACACAAGACAAAAATGGAAACGTATTTTTGTTTTATATGGCAGAAGAAGGAGAGAATACGATCCCTTCAACAATTACAGTGAATTCGATAAACCCAACAAAAGATGCAAAAATCCAATTGTTGGGGTCTAAGAGGAACTTGAAATGGAAAAAGAACGAAAAAGGGTTTACGGTTTTCGTACCTAAGAAATTGCGCACGAAATCGCCATCAAAATACGTATGGACTTTCAAAGTATCCTCCGTAGAACAATAACATGACAAACGTTTGATCATAATGAAGCCAAAACTTCTTAATAGGAGTAACCTGCAAAATAGCTCTTTCTCCATTAGTTATGATAACTACCCTTATTTTTTAAAGATATGGCATTATCATATGGAGTTGGAATTAGTGATCCTTTTGGAAAGTACTGGAACCCGATTCATTGGAGATAGCGTTGAAAAGTTTGATAAAGGGGAAATAGTCCTGATCGGAAAGAATCTACCCCATATGTGGCAAAATGACGATGTGTATTTCAAAACTTCATCGACATTGAAGGCCGAGGCTATCGCCATACACTTCAAAGACAACTTCTTGGGTGATACTTTTTTTCAAAACCCAGAGATGAAGCACATTGCCGACTTGCTGGAAAGGGCTTCTTACGGAGTAAAGTTTGAAGGAGAAAATGAGAGAACCATTGAGAAGGTCAAAGAATTGTCAACCTACGATGGTTTCAAAAAAGTCATTGAGTTCTTGCAAATTTTAAACGAACTGTCCAATCGCAAAGATTATAGATTGCTATCGAGTTCGGGGTTTCTGGATACATTCAAAAAATCTGACAACAAAAACCTTTACAAGCCTTACGAATACATTTTCAACAACTTCAATAAATCCATATCTTTAAATGATGTTGCGAAGGTGGCGAATATGAATCCTTCTTCATTCAGTCGTTTTTTCAAACGAGCCAATAGAAAGACATTTTCAAAATACTTGAATGAAATCAGAATAGGATATGCCTGTAAATTACTAATGGAAAACAAGTACAGCATAACTGCCGTTTGCTATGAATCCGGATTTAACAACGTTTCAAATTTCAATAGGCAATTTAAAACGATAACTGGGTTTTCTCCAACAGAGTATCTTCGAAAACACATATAAAATTAGCTACAATACCTAATAACTCAATAAAAAAGGCAAAAAAAGTATCACAAATAGCATAATTATTGGTGGTAATTAAGCCCATCAAGAGTTAATTTTACAGGATAAACCTTAAATTTCAAATGCCTAATTCAATTACCATTGTCGACATTCTGGTTAAAGACATTCGATTTCCCACAAGCAAATCATTGGACGGATCCGATGCCATGAACACAGATCCGGATTACTCTGCGGCCTATGTCATATTAAAAACCAATTGTCAAAATAGCATGGAGGGACATGGATTGACCTTTACAATAGGTAGAGGCAACGAATTGTGCGTTGCTGCCATAAAATCCTTATCCCACCTGATCATTGGAAAAAAACTAGTCGAGTTTACTTCCGATATGGGAGCCTTTTGGAAAATGATTACAGGAGATAGCCAGTTGCGTTGGTTAGGTCCAGAAAAGGGAGTCATTCATTTGGCAACTGGAGCCATTGTAAATGCCGTTTGGGATCTATATGCCAAAGTAGAGGAAAAGCCGCTTTGGAAGTTACTAGCAGATATGACTTCGCATGAATTGGTAAGATGCATAGACTTCACATATATCACAGATGCCATCACTCCACAAGAAGCCTTGACATTGCTACAAAAAAACGAAACCTCGAAAAAAGACAGAATAAAAAAACTCTTGATAGAAGGATACCCTGCCTATACGACATCTGCAGGTTGGCTTGGTTATTCCGATGAAAAAATGAGACGTTTATGCAAAGAGGCAAAAACAGCAGGTTTCAAGCATATGAAAATAAAGGTAGGTTCAGATCTAAAAGACGATATGAGAAGAGCGGGCATTATTCGTGAAGAAATTGGGAACGACCTGCAATTGATGATGGATGCCAATCAAAAATGGGATGTGGATGAAGCCATCCTCAATATGGAATCCCTAAAAAGATTCAACCCATATTGGATTGAAGAACCCACAAGTCCAGATGACGTTCTTGGTCATGCCAGGATAGCAAAGGCTATTGCCCCCATAAAAGTCGCTACAGGTGAACATTGTCAAAATAGAGTAGTCTTCAAGCAATTGTTACAAGCCAATGCCATTGGTATTTGCCAGATAGACAGTTGTAGAGTCGGTGGAGTAAACGAGGTCTTGGCCATTTTATTGATGGCTGCAAAATTTAAAATTCCTGTTTGCCCACACGCTGGAGGTGTCGGGTTGTGTGAATATGTACAACATCTCTCATTTATAGATTACATTGCAATAAGTGGATCCATGGAAAATAGAATCATAGAATATGTAGATCATTTGCACGAACATTTCCACGACCCAGTCACAATAAAAAACGGAGCATATATACCACCAAAACTACCAGGATACAGCATTACGATGAAAGAGCGCTCTTTAATTGATTACGAGTTTCCAAATGGCAAGGTTTGGCAAGAAATACATAAAGGGATTGAATAAAAGCCAATAAGAAATGAAATTTAGTTTAAACGGAAAAAAGACAATTGTAACAGGTGGAGGCAGCGGAATAGGCAAGGCAATCTCATTGACATTGGCAGAACAAGGTGCAACGATACATATTTTGGAACGCGATCTAGAAAATGCCAACATCACTGTGAAAGAAATCGAAAACAAAGGAGGTAAGGCAATAGCACATCTATGCGACATTGCCAACCTAAAAGAAGTCCAAAATGCAATTGCCTCCATAGAAGGTACAATAGACATTTTAATAAACAACGCAGGCATTGCTCATATTGGCAATTTGGAAGAAACGAAGGAAGCAGATATGGATCGCATCTTCAATGTAAACATAAAAGGGGTCTATAACTGCATGTATGCCATTATAGGAAGAATGAAAGAAAAAGGCGGTGTCATTTTAAACATGGCATCCATTGCATCGACTGTAGGCATCTCAAATCGATTTGCATACTCCATGTCCAAAGGTGCAGTGCTGACGATGACCTACTCTGTCGCAAAAGACTACTTGAATTATGGCATTCGTTGCAATAGCATTTCCCCAGCAAGGATTCACACACCATTCGTTGATGGTTTCATTAACAAAAATTACCCTGGCAAAGAAAAGGAAATGTTCGAAAGTCTATCCAAAACACAACCAATTGGAAGAATGGGAGAACCTGAAGAAGTGGCCAATTTAGCCCTATATTTATGTTCGGACGAAGCATCGTTCATCACAGGGACGGATTTCCCAATAGATGGTGGATTCATAAAACTAAACGGATAATCAAGAAACAACTAATATTTAAATAAGAATTAAAAATGAAATTAATACGATTTGGAACTGTAGGTAAAGAAAAGCCAGGAGTACAATTGGAGAATGGGTCAAGAATAGATGTATCAGGATTTGGTGAAGATTATACGGAATCGTTCTTTGGAGGGGATGGATTGGATCGCTTGAAAAATTGGTTGGAAACTAATGAAGACAAGTGTCCAAAAATAAGTGATAATGAGCGATTGGGCCCACCAATGACCAGACCATCGAAAATGGTTTGCGTAGGACTAAACTATGCACAGCACGCTGCAGAAAGCGGTATGGCCGTACCCAAGGAACCTGTTTTGTTTTTTAAGGCAACCAGTGCCATTGTTGGCCCAAATGATGACTTGATCATCCCTAAGGGAAGTAAAAAAACAGATTGGGAAGTGGAGTTGGCCATAGTCATTGGCAAAAAAGCCTCCTATGTCTCGGAGGAAGACGCAATGCATCATGTAGCAGGTTACGTATTACACAACGATTATAGTGAAAGAGCATATCAAATAGAAAAGGAAGGACAATGGTGCAAAGGCAAAGGTTGTGACACTTTTGCTCCTTTGGGACCATTCATTGCAACCAGAGACGAAATCAAAGATCCAAACAACTTGAACCTATGGTTGAAGTTAAATGGGGAGACGGTACAAAATAGCAGCACTTCCGATTTCATCTTCAATGTGGAAGAAGTAGTAAGCTACATCAGTCAATTCATGACCTTGCTACCTGGAGATGTTATTTCTACTGGTACACCATTTGGGGTTGGATTAGGTTTCGATCCCCCCAAATACTTAAAACCAGGAGACATAGTGGAATTGGGCATCGATGGTTTGGGAACCTCAACACAAACTGCCAAAGCATATATGTAATGATAATTGACAGCCATCAACATTTTTGGAAATACAATCCAGCAAGAGATCGCTGGATAACGGAAGATATGGAAAGCATCCGCAAAGATTTCTTGCCTTCCCATCTAGAGTCGACATTCAAAAAAAACAATGTTGATGGTTGCATTTCCATACAAGCAGATCAGTCCGAAGAAGAAACTCACTTCTTGTTGCAATTGTCCAAGGAGAATAATTTCATAAAAGGCGTGGTAGGCTGGGTGGACTTATGTTCCAAGACAATCGATGAGAGTCTGCAATGCTTTTCACGATTTGAGACTTTTTGTGGAGTACGTCATATCATCCAAGCTGAACCTAAAGGCTTCATGCTACGAAAAGATTTTCAAAACGGAATAGAACAATTGTCAAAATATGATCTAACCTACGACATATTGGTACACCGTCATCAACTCCCCGAAGTCATTGCCTTTGTTTCAAAATTCCCAAATCAACCTTTCGTTATGGATCATTTGGGAAAACCCGCCATCTCATCAAAAGAATTCAAAGACTGGAGAAATGACATCGAAACACTAGCAAAATTCCAAAATGTACATTGCAAGATTTCAGGAATGGTAACCGAAGCCGATTGGAATCATTGGAAACAATCTGATTTCACACCGTATCTAGATACTATTTTCAAAGCTTTTGGAACTAATCGAACCCTATATGGATCCGATTGGCCAGTATGCTTGTTGGCTGCGGAATATGACGAACAAATAAACATTGTAAAAAATCACATACTGCCTTTCTCACCAGATGAAAAAGCAGCAATAATGAGCAAAAATACAATCCGACTTTATAGTAGATGAGCTGGTTTGAAACACATACAAACCCTTTGAATACTTTTAAAGCATTGTGTGTTTTGCTGGTGATCGTCGCTTGCAAAAAAGAAAAGGTCATTAATAAAGACTCGCTTTGGTATGATAAACCGGCCACCAATTGGATGAAAGAGGCTTTACCAATCGGAAATGGATATATGGGAGCCATGTTCTTTGGAGGAATAAAGGAAGAACGCATCCAATTCAATGAAGAGTCCTTATGGACTGGTGGAAAAGGTGAATGGAAGGACTACAATGGCGGAAACAGAGAAAATGCCCATCAATACCTGCCCAAAATTAGACAACTACTAAAAGAAGGACAATTCGAAAAAGCCCATGAATTGGCCAACAGGAAACTAACAGGAGTCATAAAAGCTGACAAAGGGCATTCCGTTTGGGAAGGGTTCGGTGCATATCAGGCATTTGGGGATATTTTCATAAAAACGAAACATGAGGGAAAAGCGCAAAACTATCATAGGAAACTCAACATTTCGGATGCAATGGGAACAATCTCCTACAAGGTAGCAAATGTCAATTATCAAAGAACCTACTTTGCAAGCTATCCGCAACGTGTCTTGGTCTTTCAATTTACAAATGATGATGCATCTGGTACGGATTATGTCATCAAACAAAGAACACCACATCAGAACACAACGATTTACTTCAAAGACAATCAACTCATATCGAAAGGTCAACTCGAGAACAATGGGATGGCGTTTGAAAGTCGAATGCTGGTCGATTCCGATGGAAGCTCCATTTCCTATGCAAATGGAGAACTATCCATAAAGGCAGCCAAAACAGTTACCCTGTATCTAACCGCAGCAACCGATTACAAAAACGAATACCCTACCTACAAAGGAAGAGATTACAAGGCACTGAATGAACAAACAATAACAAATGTCCAATCCAAGACATTCGATGAGATTCTAAAACAGCATAAAAAAGATTATAGGAATCTATATGATAGGGTTACATTCAAACTAAGCGAAACAGACACTACCAATTTACCTACCGATCACCGCTTAAAGGTCTATTCTTCCGGAAAAGAAGATTTTCCCCTTGAAGCCTTGTACTTTCAATATGGGCGCTATTTAATGATCTCCAGCTCTCGGCAAGGAACACTCCCTGCAAATTTACAAGGAAAATGGAACGACAAGACAAATCCTCCATGGGCATCGGATTACCATGCCAACATAAACATACAAATGATCTATTGGCCTACGGAGATAACCAACTTGGCCGAATGCCACGAACCCTTGATAGACTACATAGACAAGTTAAGAGAACCAGGACACAAGACAGCCAAGGACTTTTTCAATGCAAAGGGTTGGGTGGTCAACACCATGAACAACACATTTGGATACACTGCTCCAGGTTGGGACTTTCCTTGGGGATTCTTCCCAGGAGGAGCTGCCTGGTATTCAAGGCACGTTTGGGAACATTATGCATTTAATAGAGATGAGGACTTCTTGAGGCAAAAGGGCTACCCCATCATGAAGGATGCAGCATTGTTTTGGTTGGACTATCTGATAACTGACCCCGATGGTCACCTAGTATCATCACCATCTTACTCTCCAGAACACGGAGGAATCTCCACTGGTGCATATATGGACATTCAAATTGTTTGGGATTTGTTCTCCAACTGCATTGCTGCTTGTGATGCATTGGGAACGGACAATGACTTCAAAGAGAGGTTAATTCTAGCGAAATCACAATTGTTACCACTTAAGATCGGCAAGTGGGGGCAACTGCAAGAGTGGAAGGAAGATAGGGACTCACCAGATAATAAGCATCGTCACGTTTCACATCTATATGCATTGTATCCTGGAAGACAAATAAATGCGACGGAAACTCCTAAGCTTTCGGAAGCTGCACAAATAACGTTGAAAGCCAGAGGAGATGACGGGACTGGTTGGTCCATCGCTTGGAAGATTAATTTCTGGGCACGTTTGAAAGATGGAAATCATGCTTATGAGTTATTGAATCGTGCCATGCAGATTACCTCCACTGGAGCAGAAAACACCATGGGAGGTGGTGGCGTGTACCCCAACCTCCTATCCACGCACCCGCCCTTTCAATTGGATGGAAACATGGGAGCAACGGCAGGAATGGCAGAAATGCTATTGCAATCACATTCCGAGACTATTCAAATATTGCCCGCATTGCCGGGAAAATGGGAAAATGGGAAAATCGCAGGGTTGAAAGCAAGGGGAAACATAGAGGTGGATATACAATGGGAAGAAGGTCAGGCGATAAAAATTGGATTGTTAGCAAAAGAAGATCATATTACTAAAGTGGACTATAATGGACTATCCAAAGAATTGGAACTGTCCAAAAACCAAAAAGTTTGGTTAGATGGCAACTTGAATGCATTAAATTAAATGAAAACACATAAAGCGATGGCACGAATTTTAAATCTATTTGCAATGGCACTAATCTGCATCGGTGCTTTCACTTCCTGTAATTCCCCCGAAAAAAAGGAAAGCCCCAAACAAATAGTCAAACGAGTCATCCTAATTGGTTCCGATGGCTTTGGAGGGTATGCCTTTAAAAAAGCCAAAACCCCCAATATCAGAAAATTAATGACTCAAGGCTCTTATTCACTTAAGGCCAGAGCAGTATTACCTTCATCGAGCGCTGTAAATTGGGCATCAATGATCATGGGGTCCGGTCCCGAATTACACGGCTATACGGAATGGGGTAGCAAGACACCAGAACTACCATCAAGAGTCATTGGAAAAGGAAACATATATCCCTCCATTTTCAGTTTAATAGACAAACAATTGCCTGATTCAAAAAAAGGCGTTTCCTATACTTGGGATGGGATAGGGCATCTTTTCGAAAAAAATATGGTCGACCTGGATTACAACGGGAAATCCGATGTGGATACTAAAAACAAAGCCATGGAGTTCTTCGTAAAAGAAAAACCCTCGCTAACCTTCATTCATTTCGATGAACCAGATGGTACTGGGCACAACATTGGTCACGACACACCAGAATACTATGCTGCTGTCGAAAAAATAGATACTTTGATAGGAGACATAATCAATACCTTGAAAAAAAATGACTTGTTAAATGATACGGCCATCATATTTAGTTCAGATCATGGTGGAATAGACAAAGGGCACGGTGGAAAGACCTTGTTGGAAGTAGAAATTCCATGGATAATCCATGGAAAAAACCTACCAGCAAAAGGAAAGCTGAAATCAAGTATCGTAACTTATGACACCGCTACCACCATTGCCCACCTATTAGGATTGGAAGTTCCTGATTTTTGGAGAGGAAAAAACGTAGATGAAGTCTTTAGCAAGAAAAACTAAGTCTATGAAACTCTTTTTAGTCAAAAAAAAATCACTCATGCAAAAAAAAGTTTACATTCTAATCTTGGCAATATTGATTCTATCCTGTCAGGGAGAAAAAAGATCAAACAGTCCAAAAGCATCGCAAATAATAAATTATCTAGAAGAAACAGAAACTGATTTCAATGCTCGTATGGAGTGGTGGAGAAATGCCCGATTTGGAATGTTCATTCATTGGGGCGCATACGCTGTACCCGCCGGAGTACACAAAGGGAAAGAAGTAAAGGGCATTGGAGAGTGGATTCAATATTACGAAAGGATTCCTGCCAAGGAGTATGAAACCTATGCAAAGCTATTCAACCCACAAGAATTTGATGCAGACCTATGGGCAAAAACAATGAAGGAAGCAGGAATGCAATATGTTGTCATTACATCCAAGCATCATGATGGTTTTTCGTTATGGGACTCTAAGGTTTCCAATTACGATATCGTAGATTTTTCACCTTATGGAAAAGACATTTTAAAGGCACTATCCTTAGCCTGTAAAAAACAAGGTATAAAGTTTGGACTATATCACTCCATAATGGATTGGCATCATCCAGATGCACAATACGATTCCTTTCTAAGAAATGAAAAAGATACCATAGGCTACAAGGAAAAGTTTAAAGTCTACTTGGAAAATTACATGAAACCACAAGTAAAGGAATTGGTTGACAACTATGACCCATCAATCTTATGGTTTGATGGGGAATGGGTGGATGAATTCACACATGAGCAAGGCAAGGCGCTCTATCAATACGTACGTACCTTGAAACCTGACATCCTTATAAACAACCGTGTAGACAAAGGTCGCCAAGGAATGCAGGGAATGAATAAGAAAAATGGTGATTACGCAGGGGATTTTGGTACCCCAGAACAAGAAATTCTGGATAAGGCCGCAGACTCGGATTGGGAATCCTGTATGACCATGAATGATACTTGGGGATACAAAAAGAATGACAACAATTGGAAATCCTCAGAAGTACTGATTCACAACTTGATAGATGTAACTGCCAAAGGAGGTAATTATCTATTGAATATTGGACCGACTTCAGATGGAGTCATCCCAGAACCTAGTTTGGAAAGATTGAAACAAATGGGGGAATGGTTAAACACAAATGGAATCGCTATATACAAGACAGAACGATTGCAAAAAAACTACAAACAAGGAGAAAACATCCGTTTTACCAAGAAAAAAGGGAAAGACGACTTCTATGCCATCACATTGAAAAAGCCAAAAGCAACATTTGTTATAAAAAATTTAAAACCCAGACCGAACACCAACATATATCTATTGGGAAATGATTCTCCCATACCATGGGAATTTGTAGAAAATGAAGGTCTAAAAATTACAATTCCAAAGATATTGTTGGATACTTGGAGTAAAAGCTCTCATGCCTGGGCATTTCACATAAAAGGAAAAGAACTATAGAAATGAAACGATTTTATTTCATAATCATATTATTTGGACTTATATGCTTGTTGGTATTCTGCAAACAAGACGTCAAGGAACCTAAACCTTATGGACCATTGCCCTCCGAACGTCAATTGGCTTGGCACGACATGGAGTATTATGCCTTCATCCATTTCAACATGAATACATTCACAAACATGGAATGGGGGAATGGCGCTGAGTCTCCATCACAATTCAACCCAACGGAGTTAAATGCAAGACAATGGGCAAAAACCATCAAAGAAGCCGGAATGAAAGGGGTAATCATCACCGCAAAGCATCACGATGGATTTTGTCTATGGCCTTCTAAATTCACTGAACATTCCGTAAAGAATTCCCCTTGGAAAAACGGTAAAGGAGATGTTTTGAAAGATCTATCTGAAGCCTGTAAGGAATATGGATTGAAAATGGGCATCTATCTATCTCCGTGGGATAGAAACCATGCCGAATACGGAAAACCAGAATACGTCACATATTTCCACGATCAATTGAGAGAATTGCTAACCAACTATGGAGACATCTTCGAAGTATGGTTTGATGGCGCAAATGGAGGTTCAGGATATTATGGAGGGGCAAACGAAACTCGTAAGATCGACAACAAGACATATTATCAATGGGACACGGTCTTGGAAATTGTAAGAGGATTGCAGCCCAATGCCGTCATCTTTGGGGATGGGGGGCCAGGCGTACGTTGGGTGGGTAATGAAGAAGGTTGGGCAAACGAAACCAATTGGAGCCTATTGAGACAAAAAGAAGTATATCCTGGCTATCAAAAATACAAAGAGCTCCGCTCTGGCCATGAAGATGGAACACATTGGATTCCTGCGGAATGCGACGTTTCCATTAGACCTGGTTGGTATTACCATCCTTCAGAAGACATTCAAGTAAAGACATTATCTCGTTTGGTAGACATCTATTATCAGTCCATTGGAAGAAATGCTTCATTGCTTTTAAACCTTCCTGTCGATTTTAGAGGATTGGTGCACGAAAAAGACATAGAACAATTAATGGCCTTAAAACATCAAATTGAAAAGGACTTTGCACACGATTTGGCAAAAGGAGCAAGAGTCACGGCAACCAACATAAGAGGGAACCATTCCAAATTCAAGTTAGACAACGTTATTGATGATGATCACAAAACCTACTGGACAACAGATGACAATGTTACAACTGCCTCCATTACATTTGAATTTGATGTCCCTACAGAAATAAACAGAGTACTTTTGCAAGAATACATTTCCCTTGGTCAACGCATCAATGGGTTCGACGTGGAAGCGGAGATTGATGGAAATTGGAGGACCATCGATACACAATCCACCATTGGAGCAAAGAGAATTCTACGATTCGATACCATAGAAGCTTCAAAAATAAGGATTAACATCACCAATGCAAAGGCTGTACCGACAATTTCAAACATAGAGCTATATCGTGCTCCGAGTTTGCTAACTGAACCAACAGTAATCAGAGATGCAAAAGGTAGGGTTACAATGGAAACAGTGGACAAGAACATCGAAATCCATTATACTATGGATGGTACCAATCCAACATCGAAATCAAAGAAATACAGTTCTCCCTTTATAGTTAATGAACCTACAACATTGAACGTGATCGCCCACAATCCTGAAAACAACCAACAAACCATACCGCAAACAATCTATTTCGACATCAGTAAAGAAGACTGGAAGGTAGTACAGGTGAGTTCTGGAAAATTAGACGACACTTACAAAATAATCGATGACAACCCTAAAACGACTTGGACTACGGAAAAAAGCGATGAAGCTGGTGAGATAATCATAGATTTAGGTAGAAAACATCAATTGCAAGGCTTTACATACATGCCTATGCAAGGAAGATGGCCATACGGAATCATTTCACACTATGAATTTTCGGCAAGTATCGATAACAAAGATTGGAGAATTATGGCTAAAGGAGAATTTGGAAACATCAAGAGTAGTCCTATCGAACAAATTATTAAATTTAACACAGCAAAAGCACGATACGTAAAACTAAAAGGCATAAAGATTGTCGATGGTGACAAAAGGTTATCCGTTGGAGAAATAGGAGTCATCACCAAACATTAAAGAAAAGTATAATTGCATATGGATTTGAAATTGAAAGATAAAGTCATCATTGTAACCGGAGGGTCCAAGGGAATTGGAAATGGCATCTGCAATCTACTGGCCAGTGAAGGTGCAATACCGATCATAGTAGGTAGAAACAAGATCGATGTACAGAATGTCGTAAAAGCAATTAAGGACAAAAAGCAGAAAGCATCATATGCCTTGGCAGAACTCACAGATCCTGAACAATGCAAAAACGCCATAAAAAAAATCATAGAAGAACAAGGGAAAATTGATGGTTTGGTAAACAATGCTGGTATAAATGATGGCGTAGGATTGGAAGATGGAAACATAGAGCACTTCATAAGGTCCTTGAACCGCAACCTCACTCATTACTATACAATGGCACATTTTGCCTTGCCAGAACTAAAGAAAAGTAAAGGAAGTATCGTAAACATTGGCTCCAAAACTGCAGAGACAGGGCAAGGAAAGACCTCGGGCTATGCCGCTGCAAATGGAGGTAGAAATGCTTTGACGAGGGAGTGGGCAGTAGAACTGCTTCCACATGGGATTAGGGTAAATGCAGTTATCGTGGCAGAATGTTATACGCCATTGTATGACAAGTGGATTAAGGCCTTTGAAAATCCAAAAGAAAAATTAAAAGAGATAACCCAGAAGATTCCGCTGGAAAACAGAATGACGACCAAGGAGGAAATAGCCAACATGGTTACTTTTTTGTTATCACCCCAATCTAGTCACACGACAGGGCAACTAATACACATAGATGGCGGTTATACACATTTGGATAGAGCATTGACATAATATTAATCAACAACATCATTTAAAATGAAGAATACAGAAAAAATACCCGTAGTATCCAAAAAGGTACTAGTTCCCTTTATATTGGTGACTTCACTGTTTGCACTATGGGGATTTGCCAATGCCGTAACAGATCCTATGGTTCAAGCATTCAAAAAAGTCTTGGAGCTCTCGAATTCTCAAGCAGCATGGGTACAGATGGCCTTTTACGGAGGCTACTTTTGCATGGCTTTGCCAGCTGCCATGTTCATGCGCAAATATTCTTATAAGGTAGGGATTTTAATAGGATTGGGATTATATGCGTTGGGTGCTTTGCTATTCTACCCAGCTGCCATTACAGAGCAATTTTGGTTTTTCTGTCTAGGGCTTTACATCCTAACCTTTGGCCTGGCATTCTTGGAAACGGCCGCCAACCCCTATGCATTGGCAATGGGAGCCAAAGAAACTGCTACTCAACGTTTAAACTTGGCTCAAGCATTTAATCCTGTAGGTTTGATTGCTGGTTTGTTCGTGGCGCAACAATTCGTCTTGAGAAATTTGCAATCCGATGACATAGCAGATTTCAGTGCTTTGGATGAAGCTTCGAAAATTTTGGTAAAGACTTCCGATTTGTTGGTCATTCGTAATCCTTATGTTATTTTGGGACTCGTACTAATAGGTGTTTTCATATTGTTTGTGGTAAGTAAGATGCCACAATCCAAAGACGAAGGTAGCATGCCAAGTATTGGAGATACATTTGCCGTTTTGGGCAAGAACAAAAAGTATGTCTTGGGAGTCGTGGCGCAGATATTATATGTTGGAGCGCAAATTATGTGCTGGACCTACATTTATCAATATGCGGAAGGTATGGGAATGGATAGTGTGACCGCTGGCTACTATCAAATGGCAGCATTTGTGATATTTACAATTGGTCGAGCCATAGGTACCTATCTGTTGAGATTTATGAGTGCAGGCAAATTATTGATGTATTTTGCCCTTTTCGCAATGCTGTTTACAGTAGGAACCATTTGGATAAAAGGATTTGTCGGATTATACAGTCTAGTAGGCATTTCATTCTGTATGTCTTTGATGTTTCCTACCATATATGGCATAGCCTTGGGAGGTTTGACCGAAGAACAATCAAAGGTAGGCTCAGCTGGTTTGATCATGGCAATCGTAGGTGGGGCATTAATGCCAAAGTTACAAGGAATAATCATTGATGCTGGAGGAAACGGAGTATCGGATACTACGATTGCAGGTGTCTCCGAAGTCAACTTCTCTTTCATCTTGCCATTACTCTGCTTCGTCTACATAGCTTGGTATGGGTTTTCGGTATACACAAAACACGAAATGAAAACAATCTGAACCCAACAAGATGAAGAGACATTGTTTTGCATTGGATTTGATCGATGACGAAAAAAGCATCAAAGAATATGAAGATCACCACACCAAGGTATGGCCAGAGATCATAGCCTGCATCAAAGAATCTGGTATCAAAAACTTGGAAATCCATAGAGTGGGCAATCGCATGTTCATGATTATGGAAGTGGATGACGATTTTTCCTTTGACAAAAAGGCTTCGATCGATGCAAAGTACCCAGAAAATGAAGCTTGGGAAAAGCTGATGTGGAATTATCAACAAGCATTGCCAATCGCCAAGCCCGGTGAGAAATGGCTATTGATGAAAAAAGTGTTTCAATTATAATACAGACCAATGAGCAACAAGAAAGAAATAAAGTTCGATACACGCTTTCCATCTATTGACGATTTGAGAAACAGGGCCAAAAAGAGGATTCCAAAGTTTGCTTTCGAATATTTGGATGGTGGCTGCAATGAAGATGTGAATTTACGCAAAAACACTTCGGAAATCAGACAAGTGGAATTATTGCCCAATTATTTGGATTCCCACACCTATTCCAACATGCAAACAGAATTGTTTGGACATGTCTATGATGCACCATTTGGAATCGCACCAGTTGGTTTGCAAGGCCTAATGTGGCCAAATTCACCAGAAATATTGGCAAAGGCCGCTTTTGAACACAACATTCCTTTTGTGTTGAGTACAGTATCCACGAGTAGCATTGAACGCATTTCAGAAATTACAGAAGGTAAGTCATGGTTTCAGCTATATCATCCTGCCGAAGACAAGGTTCGTGATGATTTGATTAACCGAGCTGCCATTGCACAATGTCCCGTTTTGGTCATTTTATGCGACGTCCCGACTTTCGGATTTCGTCCGCGAGACATTAGAAATGGTTTGGCGATGCCTCCTAAAATATCCTTCAACAACATTTTACGAATCTTAGGAAAACCAAATTGGGCAATTCAAACCTTAAAATATGGACAACCCAATTTTGAAACCTTGAAACCATATATGCCCAAAGGACTCGATTTAAAACAATTGGGAAAATTTATGAACGATACCTTTTCAGGAAGACTGAACGAGGAAAAAATCAAACCCATTCGTGATATGTGGAAAGGGAAATTGGTATTGAAAGGAGTAGCCAATGAAATAGATGCAGAAAAAGCATTACGACTAGGGTTGGATGGCATTATCGTTTCCAATCACGGAGGGAGACAATTGGATGCTGGAGAATCCACTATAAAACCATTAACCAGAATTGCTAAAAAATATGGCGACAAAATAACTGTAATGATGGACAGTGGCATTCGTTCTGGTCCGGACATAGCAAGAACACTCTCCAGTGGCGCTAAATTTACCTTCATGGGGCGTTCTTTCATGTACGGGGTTTCTGCCTTGGGCAACAAAGGTGGAGATCATACCATCTCTCTATTGAAAACAGAATTGCAACAGGTAATGGAACAAATTTGCTGTAAAGAAGTTATCGACTTTCCTAAATTCCTCAATAAAAACAAGTAAAATGAAACATCGAAAACAACTGGTAATTTTAATGACGACTATTTTTTGTTTGAATGCCTTCAGTGGTTTTTCACAAGAAAAAGAACTTTCGAAAGAAGAAAGATTGGCTTGGTTCAAAGAAGCTAAACTTGGGATTTTTATTCACTGGGGGATTTATGCAGTAAATGGAATAGATGAATCTTGGTCTTTTTACAACAATTACATTCCTTATGAAGATTATATGAAGCAACTGGGTGGATTCAACGCAAAAAACTATGATCCTGAATATTGGGCCAAACTCATCAAGGAAAGTGGCGCAAAGTATTCAATAATCACAACCAAGCATCATGATGGAGTAGCACTATGGAATACCAAACAAAGTGATTTGAATGTCGTAGACAAAACAAAGGCAAAAAAAGATCTCATCACCCCTTTTGTGAAGGCTATTAGGAAAGAAAACCTCAAAGTTGGTTTGTATTACTCCCTCTTGGATTGGTCTCACCCCAACTATCCAAATTTTCGAAGAAACGAAAAGCGATATGAGGAAGACAAGTCGAGATGGAAAAAGTTCACGAAATTCAATTTTGGTCAAATAAAGGAATTGACAAAATTCAATCCAGACCTATATTGGTTTGATGGTGACTGGGAGCAATCTGCAGAAAAATGGAAAGCAAAGGAAATTCGTCAATTGCTATTGGAAAAAACACCAACGACCATAATTAATTCCAGACTGCAAGGTTATGGAGACTATGCAACTCCAGAGCAAGGAGTCCCCATTACAAAACCTAAAAACAACTATTGGGAACTTTGCATGACCATAAACAATTCCTGGGGATACCAACCCAATGACAAAGCATATAAGTCCACAAATCAAATCATAAGGATTCTTGTGGATTGCATCAGTATGGGTGGTAACTTGTTGCTAGACATCGGTCCTAGACCAGATGGAACCATCCCAGAAGAACAAGTTTCCATTTTAAAAGGTTTGGGACGTTGGACCAACAAACACAAAGAAGCAATATATGGCACCAGAGCGGGTATCCCTCACGGTCATTTCAATGGTTACACGGCATTGTCAAAAGACAAAACCATACTATATCTATATGTAGACAACAAACCCAATGGTTCCCTGCTTATCAAAGGGTTAAAAAACAAAGTCAATAGGATTTGGGTCGTTGGAAATGGCACCAAACTATCTCACCAGGTTGTTGGAAAACAGTATTGGAGCAAAGTGCCTGGATTGTTATACATTGACTTGCCCGAAGCCGTTCAAGACAAAGACGTTACAGTAATTGCCGTATTGTTGGATGGTACAATAGACTTATATGGGGAAGAAGGTCAAAAAATAGAAGACAACTAAAGAAGTTTCTTTTTATAAAAACACAAACTCCCTAGGTAAACTCCGTATTCTACTTCTTTTCGTGTGAAACACTAAAATAGAAGAAGAACATTGATGCAACTGAAAAAAGCTTGTCAATTACATTTATGGCTCCAGATTCATCTCCTCCATAGATCAGCGCCTGAAAGATTTGAGAAAACTCTGAAGAAAGAGCACAAGTGGCAGACAGACAAAACAAAACTCCGTTTTTGGTTATGTTTCTCGATAGATTTACAATGCTCAAAAAAGTCAACAACAAAACCATTGTCATATAAACAAATATCATTGCCAAACTTGCACTATCGTAAAAGCCACCATTATGACCAAACCAACCTTCCCTATTCATCACGACATATAATTGATATATGATATAAGTCGTAAGAACAAAAACAACAACACCCGAGATCAAGGAAAAACCGCGTATTTTTTTTAGATTGATTTCTTCAATAACATATAGAATCATAGATACATAAGCAACCAAATATATGACACCTCCAATCAGACATAGGTAATACGCTTCCTTAAAAATCATCACATATGCTAAAAAAAGAGCTTGAGCTATTAGTATGGCAGTAATGTAACTCTGAAAGAAAACACTTCTTTTGGAGTATAGGAAAAAGGAAAGAAAGAATGTTAATATGAACCAGAATTCCACAAAATGAACTTCTACAATAGATGATTTCCAACTAAAATACAAGATCAACAATATTAGCAATGCCCTTATTGCATAAGTAGGTTTTTTTAATAATAGAATCGTTTCATTCATATTCACAACTTTAATGACTTGAAGTAAACCCCATGTAAAAGCGCTTTTTTAGGGCATGAATCATTACGCCTTAAAAAACTTCAGGGAAATCGAAAACTTATTCCTAGTGTGCAGTCATTGGTTATTGTCATGGTAATTTCTGGATTGACACACTATGAGGGAGCATACTGAAAATCAATGTGCTTGCACTAATAAATATAATACATTTTTCTGAAAAGTACCGTTTTCAATTAATACGCAAAATAGCCAGAATAGACTTTACCCTATTCTAGCTATTGCTATCTACCCTCAAAAAAAACATTAATTATTTAAATTATTAAGCTGCCTTTTGCCCCTCCATTCCATAAAAGGCAGAAATGTTGGCAGCATCATCAAAAGCGACAGTTTCACCTTGCCCTACAATTACGTCAAATGATTGAACTACCACATATGAAAACCAAATGCTCAATAACATATAAGGAATTTGCAATGCATCCTTCATTCCCAATTTGGAATCATCTACATGTATCCAACGCTCTAAAGGTTGTTCGTAAATCTTATCCATTGTTTGTACTTTTCCATAATGCTTTTTTAACCTTATGAAGATTTCAACATCAAATAACCATCGTGTCAAAAAAGCCGACTCATAAGCCACAGGAACAATGTTGCGCCTAAAGACCTTGGCTCCACATTGCGTGTCTTCAATAGGCAAACCCAAGATTAAAAACACTATCATCTTTATAATTTTAGAAAACAGATTTCTAAAAACATTGCGCTCTATTTGTCCTTCACCTTTTCCCCTGGAACCATACACCAAATCTAAATCTTCGTTTTTATGAAGTGTATCTACCAATTTTTCAAAATCATTGAAGTCGGTAGACAGATCCGCATCAATGAATCCTATGTAATCCACATCTCTTCTATTGAACAAATAACGTGCACCAGATCTAACTGCAGCTGCTTTTCCTGCATTTTTCTTTACATCCACAATGCTCACTTTCATTTTGGCTTGTTCTTGAATAGTTTCCAAGACAGCAAGAGTATCGTCTTTGCTTCCATCATTCACGAAACATAGATGATACTTGTCATTAGAAGTAACAAAACTGACAAAAGCACTAACATTCAATCGTTTGGCTTCGTTATAGCATGGTATGATAATTCCTGTTTTCATAGTAGATTTCTTTAAGGTTATGCTCCAAAATTAGATGGAATCGCCTCTTTTTTAGGGGGAATTCGATGATTGGGACTTTTCTGTAGTTGGACGTATTTTTACTTTCGACGATAGCGGCTCGTCGAAACAAAAGTTTATCTTATCTTTAGTTAGAGAAAAATCCTATTAATTGTCAATGCTTAAAAAATCGAATAAATACTTAATTGTCGCAATACTCATAGGTATGGTGTTTCATGGGACTTCCATCTTTTTCACATTAGAGACCACCTATGATGCTTTGATACATCTATTCTTTGCAGATCATTATGCAAATAATTGGTTCGAACCGTGGAATTATAAATGGTACACAGGTTTTTCCATAATGAGCTACCCTCCATTGGTACATCAAGCAATAGCCTTTTTATCTATGCTGGGTGGTATGAAATTTGGATTGTTTTGCGTTGCGTTGATTAGTATCCTCCTGTTTATTACCGGAGTCTATAGGTTCTCCTTGCTGATCACGGCAAATAAAACAGTTGCAGGTTATGCTTCCATTTTGGCAGTATTCTCTTCTTCTTTTGTTGAAACTCTTCATCTGTTTGGGCAACTCCCAAGCATCATAGGAATCTCGATACTCATGCACGCCCTGCCTGAAATATATTCATGGCTAAAAACAGGAAGGTATTACCACCTCCTTTCTTCTCTATCTCTTATTGCCGTTACTGTATGTTCACACCATGTCACTTCTTTTTTTGGAATGGTATTTTTCATATTTCCTTTAATTGGAATGACAATCATGGACACCTCCAAAGACAAGGTTGGCTCTATAAAATTAGTCACATTCAAAATATTCTTCAATACATTTTTAAGTCTTTTCAAACGAATTCTTGGTTTTGGATTGCTTTTCGTAACCGTAATACTAGGTTCCATTCTTCCGTATTGGATAAACTCTAAAAACAACCCCATTACCCAAGTACCCATACCACATGGTTCTCGTGACAATTTTTTGGAAATAACATCTTCTGGATTGGTATTCTTCCTAATTCCATGGGGCATTCTATTGATATTGCTTCCTTATCTGTTCTATAGGTATTATAGTAAACGTTATCTGTTTTTTGGACTCTCCTTTACACTATTGACCATTTTAGGTACTGGAGGTACCACTCCAATACCGAAATTCATTTTAGGCGATACGGCATTTAACATTCTGACCTTGGATCGCTTTACACTCTGGGCTTCCATTATGGCCTTGCCTCTGTTTGGAGAATTTGCCTACCGCTTTGTGGAAGGAGATCTAAAAACACTCATGCAGAGCACCTTTGGAGCCATTTACCATAGAGCCATTGGAGGGATTTTGGCCGGGCTCTTCATATTTATGACCATTTTCTCAATGAGTCTAGGTTATTTCAGGCCTTCACAACCTCAAAAGATCAAGATGCTGCCCATTGTTAATTTTCTGAATCAAGATCAGCATGATCAATGGCGCTATTTGACCTTGGGGTTTGGAGATCAAATGGCTTGGCTTTCTGCTCAAACCAATGCACTGACAGTTGATGGCAATTACCATTCGGCAAGACGTCTACCAGAATTGACCACCAGAGCCATTGAACGTTTGGAAAACTCCAAATTCAAAGGGGTGGAAGGCATTGGTTCTTTACAGCAATTTTTGACGGTCCCAAAAAAATACAATTTAAAATATATCTTTTCCAATGATAAGTTTTACGACCCCATCCTATATTTCTGTGGCTGGCAACGCCTACGACAACTCGAAAATGGCGTTCAGGTATGGGAAAGGCTCAACATCCCTCCCATTTCTTCCATATTGCCAAAGGAAGAGGTTGCAAAATGGCAAAAGATACTTTGGGGCATTGTTCCCTTTTTAATGATTATCATTGCTTTTGTCTTTAACGTACAACTACCATGGCTTAGAGCTTTAAAAGGTAAAGCAAAGGGCGCCCCAGAATATTTAAGCTTCAAAAGCAACCATGCTTCTTTTCCTAAAGGTATTTTAAGGCTTTCCCATATTTGGTCTATCAGTTTGGCTCTCACTGTCTTTTATGGATTATATGCCTTCTATTTGCAAAACGATTCTCAACGTACTCCTGAAAATGTTGTCTTGGCCTATTATGACGCCATAGACGTCAAAGCCTTTGAAAAGGCATATCGCTTGATCGACCCAAACAGGGAACTATCAATTGCACAATACATGTTGGAAATCTCTGTGACAGATGGGCTTTTAAGTTCATATGCCAAATTGGAGGACATTAAAACCAGCATTGCAAAAAAGAATGATAGCGTGGCTACTGCCAAGGTAACAACCCAATGGATCACTCCTCTTGAAAAAATCAAGAAAATAGATTATAAGTCACTATTAAAGCACAAGGGAAAATGGTATGTGCAACCTGAAGCCTTAGATACGGATTTACCTCCTGATCAATTGTACAGTGACAATTCCACAACGTACTACAACCAAGGACGTAGACGAATCACCAGTGAACAAACCCTCCACGAAGACGTGTTGAAACAACCTGTCTTGGAAATACTATCCTCGAAATTGGTGAAGTACGACAACCATTACGCCATTGTTGGAGAAATTCAGAATATTGACAACGCACCTGCCGATGTTGTTTTGAAAGGCACGCTATACAATGACAACGACACCAAACTTGCCAGTTATGATGCTAAATACCATATGAAGCACAAACTAATGCCTAAGGAGGTAAGTAGTTTTAGAATTGACTTTGAAGGCATTGCTTGGTCCCAAACAAAAGACTCCATCCCCAAGACCTTCAACCCAGATGAGTTTACACCTGTTTCCTTTAATGAGCAACCCACAAAATTCAACCTCCAAGCAGCTGGCAACGTATCTGTGTTCGATTTATACAAAAAAGTAACTTTAAGTGCCATTGACATTGGTAGAACCGCCATCAAAGGAACCCTGTACAATAGCGGAATAGAAGAAGTGACCATTCCCCAGATTCTAATCACGTATTACGATGAAAACAAGACAATGCTTTGGGTAGATCACTTATTTTTAAAAGAAGGCATTAGGCAACAACGCAAACAATATTTTAAGTATGATCTTTTAGAAAACAATGCAATACGAATTATAAATAGCGACATGAGCAATTGCTTTGTAAACGGATTGCCAAACAAAGACATTGCAAACAAAATAGTTCACAACAGAATTGAGAACCATACTAATTCCCAATTGCAAAAAATTGAGCATTCAAATTACAGTTTCATTAAAATTGAAATAAACAACTATATCGGAAACCCAAATTAATGGCTATTAAACACACATATCTATCACTCCTTATTCTTCTATTTCTATCATCTACAACCATTGTGGATACTCCTAATGAGATAAAATGCATCACAACTCAAAAGACATTTGAAGCGGGAGAATTCATAGAACTTCTATTTTCAACAACACAAAACACCTTTCCTGGCTTATACTGTTCTCATACTTACGGCTCTACCATAATTACGCCAATTTTTAAAAACAATGTGCTTTATTATGAAATTCCTTCCAACATTGGCAACAAGGCTGGTATTATCCATTGGAAGTTACTTGAAAGTCCTCTTTATGGTCAGTTTACCATTACTCCTAAAACAAATGTGACCACACTGGAAACTTACATTGGCCCTCCTAGCATTGCTGCTGGCGGAAGCGATTTCTCTATGATGGTTGTCATTCCTACTGATGCTTTGGACAATCCCCTAAAGGATGGTACTCAAGTAAACATAAAACATCAGTTTTTGTCTTCAGAAGAAAACAATGAAATCTTAACTGAGCATTTAATCTCATACAAAAACATCTATTCCAAAAAAGAAACGGGTCGCATTTTAATAACATCAGAATGTTTAAATGAACATTCTAAGGAATATGACATCAATGTCTTGGCAGCCATTCCAACAAATTTTTCAATTTCAGCAAAACGCCATCATGTTTATGCCGATGGCAACCAAGTAACAACATTCGTTACTTCTATATTAAAAGACGAATTCGACAATGTGGTGAACGATGGCACCTTTGTTGATTTTTTCATAACCAATGAAGTTGGCAATATCTTAAAAACGAACGGTTCTACCATAAAAGGAATAGCAACGGCAACAATGATACATCCTGATCACAAATCGCGATGGACCATAAAAGCCTTTGTGAATGGCATGGCAGAAAGCAACGTCATAACTCTCGATTACACTCAAGTCATAACCGATTTCGATGTTGCTGTTTCCAAGGACAACAATATGCTAATCATTGGCCCTTTGCAAAGTTTCATGAAACAAATGATACCCGATGGACTGCAAGTGACCCTTTCCATTTATAAAGAAAACATCCACATTTACACATCGACAAAAGGATCGAGACTAGGTTTCGCTCACTTCAACTTGAAAGATCTTGCTTTGAAGAAAGGAAACTACAACTTTAACATAAAAACGGCCGGACTAGAAAAAACACTTCAATTCACAAAACTATGAGTGGAATCAACAAAAATATATTGAGAAGCATGTTAATAGGTTCTTACATTGTTGTCATTGGCTTTTGCATATTTGGAATTAGTGCCATATACGGTTATTTAAATACTGGTGCAGATCGTAGTAGCATATTGCATACCGAACTTAAAAAAGCAGACCAATATCTCCCAAAGACAACTTGGGCACCTTTAAAAAATGAAGGCAGATCTATGGATGACCAAACTTTGAAAATGATTGAGAACGATTATTTGGACGCTTGGTATGTGAAGCTTGTTGCTTATAGAAGCAACAAAAAACGAGGTATTGAAGATTACTATACGAACAAGGCACGCCAAAACATATATAATGCCATCGACTTAAATCTTTCTGAAGGTACAAGTATGGAATCTACAACTTTAGAGCACAATCCTACATTGGAATTCTTTAGCGAAGACGGACAATTGGTCGTTTTAACTGATCACAATGTCATTGAATACAAACGTATTTATAAAGGAGAAGCGCTCCTTTTGGAAACTTCCGAGGTATCTACCTACAAAGTTATTTTACTATTGGAAGATGGCTTTTGGCGCATTCGACATATGGTAAAGCAAGATACCCAAGAGCAAAAGAAAGAAACTGGCCTCCCTGTCTTCATTGAAAGCAAAAACATCAAAGGCATTAATTATTACCCGCAAGCAACACCTTGGGATATGTTCGGGGTTGGTTTCAACATTGAAACCATTGCAAAGGACTTTAGCATTGTAAAAGAAGCTGGGTTGAATAATGTTCGTATTTTTATACCTTATGATGACTTTGGAAAAGCCAAGGTCAAAGCTGACAAACTCGAAAAACTAAAACAAATATTGGATGTTGCCGAATCACAAGAGTTAATGGTTATGATAACTCTTTTTGATTTTTATGGTGATTATTCCGTTTTGGATTGGACACTTAACCACAGGCATGCAGAAACCATTGTCTCCACATTTAAAAACCATGATGCCATCTTGGCTTGGGACATTAAAAACGAACCAAACTTAGATTTCAAATCAAGAGATCAATCGATTGTGACTGCTTGGCTAGAGCATATGTTGACCCTTGTTAAGTCCATAGATCCAAATCATCCGGCAACCATTGGTTGGTCCAATGATGAAAGTGCCATTATCTTAAAGGACAAGGTCGATTTCGCATCCTTTCACTATTACAAGAAAATAGATGGTTTGACAGCTACTTATAAAAGATTGAAGACACAGATACCAAACAAGCCAGTCATACTTACGGAATATGGTATTTCATCATACAATGGCTTTTGGAACTTTTTTGGCAACTCGGAAAATGACCAGGCCCAATACCATGAGAAAATACAAGGCATATTTTCAGACAATGAGATTCCTTACATGTCTTGGACCTTGTACGATTTCGAGAACGTGCCAAAGGCAGTCGTAGGTAGACTGCCTTGGCGTAGAAATATTCAACAAAAGTTCGGGTTTATCTCTACTGATGGGACAAAAAAAGTATCTTTTAAATATATTTCTAAATAATCGGGGTTTTGAATTTTGATGCTACTCTTGTTTCTTTTTCAAATATGATACCTCTAAAGACATCCATATACATATCGGTAATCTTTTCCATTGGAAATGCTGTTGCAGCTTTATAATTGGCCTTCCCCAACCATATTCTATAATTGTCATCGGTTATGATTGTCTTTATTGCTCTTGCCATACTGTCTATACTTGTGGGTTCGAAAAACTCTCCTCTATACCCCTCATCCTCCACCAATAAGGCCAAATCTCCCAAATCCGGCATTACCACAGCCTTACCATAGCTGCCTGCTTGATGCAAGACCCCAGAGCTTCCAGTCGTAGATGTGTACGGAAATACAACCACAGCACTATCATCGAATAATTTCTGCACCTCGTTTTCTTCTACATAGCCGGTAAATCTAATTTGGGGAATATGCTTGTAATCTTCTTTAACACCAGCCAAATAACCTGGTACATTGGGATTGTCTGTTCCTGCAATTACAATTTCCAAATCCAAACCGGTATCTCGTCTCACTTGGACGACAGCCTCTATCATAGCCTCTACCTTTTTATAGGTTCCGAATTTTCCAAAGGTCATAATTTGCAATGGTCCTTTCGGCAAAGTATATTCCGGTTCTTGTTTCGTTGTTTCAAAAGTACCATGAGGAATCATCCTTATGTGTTTCGCATTGTACTTCTCTTCTAAAACCGTTACATATTTATGCATTGTCACAGCAACCACATCTGCTTGCAAAATAACCTTTGTCAATGTAGCCCCTATGAAACCATAGATTTTTTGCATTAACTTGCTAGAAGTGAATCCAGCACTTTTCAAATCGACTTCCTCCATTATGTTGTGTAGCAATACAACATTGGGAATGTCGTTGAGCGTGCATACCATTGGCAATAGCAACCCTAGAGCTGCTGCTATCTTCTTGTCACCGAATTTCATGAATTGCAAATTGAACAACACAGCATCCGGCTGTACTTGGTTGATTGCCTTGGTTACCTTGAATAGGTTAAAATAGCTGTTGAACGTCCAACATTCTTTAACTGTAACTTTACACCCTTCTTCTGAAAAAGACAGATTTTTGTGCTCTGGAGTGGTATCTGTCAACAAAATTAGCTCAGTGACATCTTGTTGTTGTCTAAAGTGTCTAACCAAATGGAAAGCATACTCATTCAACGTTATTTTACTTGGTGGATATGCTGTAACTATTGCCAGTTTCATAATATTTGTTTTTGATTGCAATACAAATTTGAAGATTTATCTCGATTAAAATCGAGGAGTGTAGATAGGATGCGATTTACTGTAGACGAATGGAGGGTTATTTGAGATTTGACTATTCTGTGTCTTTAAAACAGAAAGTTGAAGTCCAATGATTCCTTTACACATTTTTCATTCGAAAAAAAGTTCCCAGAAATGATGACTGAGTGGTTTAAATTTAAATGTATGCATACGCTACTGATAAACAATGGAAAATTGTATCCAAGCCTTTTTCATTACAACATGTTCCTATTCTCTAATCTGAAGGTGATCCAAGAAAAAGAAGACGATTTGTACGATCAACAACAATACCATTGCCACTATCTGCATGGTCACCACTTCCGACAGACTCTCGTGAAAGAAAATAATCAATCCCATTTGTAGCACTCCAAAGAGTCCAGACAACACAACTGGGATGTATCTATCCAAGGACAAATAGTAATAGGCAAAGATGTTGGAAATTGCAAACAATCCTGTTGCCAAAGCATATTTCCACAATAGTGGAGCCATAGACAAATAGCTGCTCCCAAATAACATTGAAATGACCATTTTAGGAAAAAGAGCACACCCCAAGACAATCGTAGATGCTATTATAGAGATGTAACCTACATATTTAAATAAAATCGGAGCAGTGGGCCTTCCTTCCTTTTTCAACTGTACCACGGTTGGCAACAACAGCATGACGAACATCCAAGCCACAAAGTAGACGATCCGTCCAATAAGTGCCAAAGCAGCATATAGACCAGCATCATAGGACTCGAAATAGTGCTTTACCAAAAGAATGTCACTATTGTTTATTATAATTTGAGTTAGCTCATAAAAAGCCGTTATGATGAAAAAGTTATGAACCAACTTTGCTTTATAATCAGTTTTGGCGATGACTTCATTAAACCTCATTATTTTGATCTTGAAGGGCACCAATCCAAATCCAAAAGATACAAATATACCTATGGCCACAGCAACCGATGATGGAATGTCCAATAAGAAAAGTATGCCAAGCGTTATCAACAAACGACTCAACATCTCGGTTTGGTAAGTTATGGATAATGATTTAAAGGCTTTTTTTCCTTGAAAGATGCCTCTGTTCACACTCATTAAAAAATATATGGGCACTCCTAATCCAAAGATAACGAATAGCGTTGATGAAGATGTGTTGAACAATTGTTGCAATTGTTTCGAAAAGACAATAATGGCAACCCCCAATACCAATCCAACCATCACTGCATTCCTATACATCTTGGAAATAAAGCTTGAAAATGCACTAGCTTCAAAGAGGACAGAAAATTTTGCAGTTACCAATTGAAATGTCATTGCCATAAAAGACAAAACCAATAAAAAAGTGATTAAAACTGCCGCATCGGCAAACGCTTCCGGTCCCAAAAGACGCCCAAGTACAAGGTTGTACAAATAGTTCCCTCCATTTACAATTAGAACACTCAACATGAATAATTGCTCTGGAGTAATTGTCCGCTTCAATATTTTGTCATTAATAGTCATCTCTAAAAATGGTGTTTGGGTTGGTATTTTCCATCACATTTTTAATTGTTCCATTGTTTTTGCCCAACACAAACAAAGTCTTGCTTCTTTTCTTTGCCTTTTCCGAAATGAATCGAAGAACATTTAGCGCAGACTCATCCATTTTGGTCACCTTGTTCAAACAAATTACGATCTCGTAATATCTGTCCAAGAGCATGTTGAAATAGCCTTTGGTGTAGTTCGTGTTTTCGAAAGTCAAATTTCTGTGAACTTCGAAAGTTCCTTTGTTGTTTATTATTTGAAAATTCATAATAGCGCGGTTTTAAAGTTAGGTTATGCCACTTGGTAGTAATTGAACTCATCGTAAATGTCCTTGCACCCATTTCCCATCACGGAAAACAACTTGTGATTTCTCAATGCGCTTGCAAATAGCGTCTTAAATGCAGCAACGCCATTCGAGTCAATCTCTTTTACTTTGTCAATGTCCACTTTCACGTTTTTAGACGCTTTTATCACATGTTCAAAATGAATGATGAATGACCTCGATGTTGTTGCATTGATGTTTCCTTCCAAATAAAATGTTCCGTTCTGTTCTAAGATTTGTAAAGCCATGGTATTTGCTTTTAAAGATTAGTGATCATTTGAGTTGCAAATATCAATTAAGATCCCTTTTTATTCTTATGAATTTCGGTGAGATGCAATTTGCTGTAGACGAATGATTGCCTACTATTGATTAACTTGCATTTAACTAAAAGTCAATAATGAAAACCAAATCCACCACCCTGATCCTATTTGTCTTCGTCTGTTTTTTGGGATATTCCCAGAATATGCAAGAAGGGTTCACCTACCTAGAAACAGGCAAATACCAAAAAGCAGAATCGTATTTTGAATCTGTCTTGGTTGATTATCCCAAAAACAAAACTGCCAAATTGTGCTACGGTAGAGCCGTAGGTTTAAATGGAAATGCAGGACGGGCCATATCCATTTTCACATCACTATTGAAAGAGTATCCCAACGACTTCGAAATAAAGCTCAATTATGCCGAAGGGCTGCTTTGGATTGAAAAATACAAGGAAGCCAAAGATTACTATGAAACTCTCGTATTGGAAAACAGTCAAAGTTTCCCTGCCCTTTTGGGCTATGCCAATGCATTGTCCAATCTCAAGGTCTATGATGAGGCATTGGAATACGTGAACAAGGCTCTAATCGCTTCACCTGGAAACAAAAATGCATTGATCTCCAAAAAATACATTCATTTGGGATATGCCAACCAATATGTGCAAACCCAGGACTATGAAAAGGCATTGTCCTTGTTAAAGGAGAACTTGTCGTTCTTTCAAGATGACAAGGAAACGCTTATAAACATTGCCAATGTCCACCTTGTGACCAACAATTTGGAAAAAGCCAAGGAAACATACCTTGACATGACAAAAAAAGACAATGTCTCCGCCTTGAATGGCTTGGCTCTGGTCTCTCATTTAAACGACAAGGACAGAAATGCGTTGAAATTGAGTAAAGAAGCTCTCACAACCATCCAAGACACAAATGACGACACTTTGATTGCTCAAACAAAGGAAAGATACGCACAGGCCCTTATTTGGAACAAAAAATACAAAGAAGCCAAAACCCTAATCGACGATCTTTACATCAAATACCCGAATGAGAATTGGGTATTATCCCTCTTGGCTACCTTGAACATCTACAAAGGAAACTTCAAAGAGAGCCTCGCAAACTCCAATAGTATTTTAAAAAACGACAGTCTATCCTTTGATGGCAATTTGGGAAAGGCCAATGCACAAAAAGCTTCTGGTTTGTATGATGATGCTTATGATGCTGCAAATAAGACTTTGGCCATTTTCAAAAACCAAAAAGATGCAATTAGCTTCATAAAGACATTGGACAAGCAGTTCACTCCTTTTGTTGAAACCAAAACAGCTTATAGTTCTGACAATGGAAACAATGAGGCCTTCACTTTCTTGACCAACGTCACATTCTCGCTATCCACAAAGCTAAAAATTAATGGAATATATAGCTATAGAGATTCCAAGAACACGGTAACCAACAATGAGGCAAAGGCAAATAACATATTGTTTGGTGCCTCGTATCTGTTGCGTCCTAAAATTGAGATTAAAACGAATGTTGGAATTACGGACATCAATGCAAAAACCAATGACTACACGCAATTTTTAACAGATATTGCCCTAAGTCTAAAACCATTCAAGCTTCAAACCTTGGATATTGGATTTAAACGTGAATGGCAAGATTTCAATGCCGACCTGTTGAGTAGGGAAATTGTTCAGAACACCTTGTATGCCAATTATAACGTAGGTACCAACTTTAATTTGGGCTGGTATACCCAATACAACTACACTTCGCAAAACGACGACAATGAGAAGCACTTGATATTTACTTCCCTCTACTATAACATTTTTGACAAGCCCCTGCTCAAAGCTGGATTGAATTACCAATACATAACATTCAAAGACCAGGTTCCTACCATTTATTTCAGTCCGGAGCAATTTAATGTCGTCGAGGTTTTCGTCGAGCTCCTAAAAAACCAAAAGGGCAGGTGGTTTTACAACTTGAATGCTGCTACCGGTTTTCAGTTCATTGAAGAACAAGACAAGCAAGGCACCTACAGGTTTCAAGGGAAGCTAGGTTATACCTTCTCGGATAGATTCGTCGCCAATCTCTATGGTTTGCATAGCAACATAGCCTCTACAACTGCCACTGGATTTACATTTACCGAAATTGGATTTCGTTTGAGATGGGATTTGTTCGATAGGCCTATTTTTAGAAAACAATAACAATTCCCATTCAAAGATGAGACTGTCAATAGCTTTACCTATTTTGAATCTTTTCTTAATCCTATGATTAATTAATACTCTTGACTCCGCTCCGTATCTCTTTGGAGCATATTTGCTTTCTACGAACTATTAACCGTTTCTTTTATTTCGAGAGATCCGTTTTCTTCATTAAGTTATTGCTAACCACCAAATACAATGATTGCCATAAAAACAAAAAAAGGCAAAAGAACCCCTCAATTCTTTTGCCTAGCGGTTAATGAAAACCTACAATTAAAAACTAATCAATCAACAATTTAATCGGTTTGTAGTTTGAGACATTGCTCTCTACCTTACAGAAGTAAAACCCTGAACTCAATGTGCCTCTCTTCATTTGTATTTCGTTGTCTCCCCTTGCTATTTCAATGGTAGTCTGCCTTACCAATTTGCCTATTTGGTTATATATGAGCAACGTTGCCTTGTGCGTTTTTTGAGCTGTAAAGTATATGGTTGTACCATTAACCATTGGGTTGGGAATTGCAATTGGATTTTGCAGTGCCTCGTTTGTTTCAAAAACATCTACGGACAATATATCCTTGTCAAAGAAGCTAATGGCTTCCAATTGCATTGTTTTGGTTTCTGTGGTTCCGTTTTCGGAAACCATTGTAAATACTATGGTGACGATGTCGTTCAATTCCAACACATTGCCATTCGTGGATGTGAATGCCGAGAAGGGAATCGTGAAATTCTGAAGAGTTCCTGTCAATTCTACCGTCGCCTTGTACTGTGCTTCCCAATTATCTATACTTTGCTTTACAAATCTCACATCTAACGTCCCCGTACCTTTTCCCTTGAACTTAAATGTATCGTAATCAGACAAATCCACAGCTTTGAACCTCGGTGTCAATGCTCTATAGACAGCAACATACTCGCTGGTCTCCGCACTTAGATTCAAATTTCTCTCTACTCCAAACTCATTGTCTCCAAAAGCTTCTTCATTTGGCTCAATGTTATAATTTTCTATTGTTGTACTTGCTGCCGAATCATCAACTCCCCATGGGCCGTCCGACATGAACAAATCGTCTGGTGTTTGCACTCCATCCCCAATTCTAAAGCCTACATCGAACAGGTTTCCTGTTTCAACTTCTAGATTTGTAATGTAATTTTCATTCAAGTCAAGTGTAGATGACACATAATCTATCTCACTCGTTTCCGTTGCTCTTAGACCTGCATCGAAAACAACATCTTGACTGGCATTCGTATTTATTATTTGTAGATCTAACTTTCCGTTGACGTATTGTCCTTTTCTAACAAACACGGTTGGTGGTGTCGAATTGTCATATTCCGTTACCGGTTTTTGGACATCCAACAACTCCACAACCTCTTCTCCAAGCAACAACAAGTCATCCAACGTATTTGCCCAAATTTGAAAATTGTAAAAAGCGACATCCGACTCGTATCTATCCAGATTCCAATGACTTTCTATTGAAAAATTGGTGTCGTCATTTATTATCTTGGCAGATAGACTTAAGACAAATTCCATTGATCCATCCACATTTCTAATGATCGATTTTATGAAAGATTGTTCACCTATGTCTATTGTGGACACTGAAATGAGCTGAGCTCCCAACAACCTGTCACAGATGTATTTAGTGTGCTCGTAGACACCATTCTCTGTTTTTAGCGCCAATATGGAGGCTACTGCTTCGCCATTTTCCATATAATCCACTGCATACAACTCGGTCGCGTTCGTTATTTCTATCAAATCCATAGGTGAGGATTCTATGATATAATCTTCCCCGATAGTATTCACTGGAACCAAATCAGTTAGTTGGATCCCAGAATTAGTGGTTCTGTTCCCATAATTTGATGGTTTTACAAAACGCTTTGCCGTTGTCCTGTCGAATTTGTAACTGTTTTTCGCTCGATTGAAATTACGCTTGTTTATTTGCTCGGACAATCTGTTATTGCTTTCCAAACCGCCTTCATTACCTCCTGATGTAGGTGCTTCCATAGTTGGACACTCAGCAACTCCTGAACATGAAGGATCTTCACAATCTGTCAACCCATCTCCATCGTCATCTATTCCGTTGTCACATATCTCTTGCGGTACTGATGCTGTTGGACATCTTGCTCCATCATTGCTCGAACTCGATGGCCCGAAGGCAAAAAGGTTAGAGTCCATTGCATTTATGCCGTCTAGATCTTGAACATCTTGTATCACATAGATGGTTCCTGTTTGGTTGGCAGAAACATAGAATCGACCAGAAGCATCAAAATAGACTGCACCATAGGTGTAATTCAACCCAGAAAGTATCGGCACCTCCCCCAAGCTTATGACTTGCCCCGTAGTTGCATTGATTCGGTATAGTATGTTGGTCCCTTTTTCCACGGTATACAAATGACCATCGACTGCATTGAATGCCCAGTCGTGATTGCTTATGCTTTGTGATAGAGTTTCTGTACTCAAATGCTGTGAATAGGTTGGAGAATTAGGATCCAAATCTATTCTATAGTAGGTGGTCCCTCCACCTTTCAAGTAATATACTCCAGTACTATTTATACCTCCAACATATCTGTTCCCAGTTGGCAACTCATCCACATAGAAGGTAGTAGTCAAAAAATCCTTGTCAATTCTTACAATCGTTTTTGCCGGAGAACTCAATGATCCCCAAATAAAACCGTCTGCTGGGTTGTAGGCAGCTGCGTTGATATTCCCTGAAGTGACATCAGTAGCCACCTCATAGGAACTCCCTGAGGCCAAATCTATGGCATAGACATCATTGTATTGAAATAAATAGGCATTGCTCTCGCAATTAAAAGGTGCGTTTTGAGCTCCAACACCCAAACTCAAAAAGGTTATTGTCAACAAGATAAAAATCTTCCTATAAGAGTAATTAGAGTGTCTCATGATGTTTCTATTAAGCGTTATGGTAGCAAAACTATTTTATTACGTTTTTTTGAAAGAAATTATTCGATTGGCTCATTAAAAGCTTAGACTAGTTGCCTTTAACTATAGGTGAGCTGTATTTTGACAATATTAAAAACAAAAGGCAAAAGAGTCCCCATTCTTTTGCCTTTCAACCTTTCTACTAATTCTATGAAACGTCTTAGTGAAGCTTCTTTGATTCAAATTTAACCTTTAAAGAAAAGACCGTGAGTTTTTTTCGCTTGAAGAATGATTTGACAAGGTGAAGTGTATAAAAATGTTGTCGGATGACATCAAGCCAATCTATCTGATTAAGAGACCTTTTTGCAATGGCCCAAATAGCATTCAAATGTTCGCAAACGAGTCAAAGCATTCCTTTTACATAGAGCGATGCCTTATTCGGAATTCATACAGAACTCTCTCACCATAAAGCGTCACTTGTACCCAATAACGAAGTCTTTTGAAAAATTGCATTGAGAGAAAGATTGTGAAGTGTGAGGTTTAAGATCTAACTTAACAATATGACACAAAAAAGGCAAAAGAGCTCCCATTCTTTTGCCTTTTACCTTGCTATCAATCTATAATGCTTCCCAGTGAAGCATCTTTGATTCAAATTTAACCTATAGAGGAAAGGCCGTGAGTTTTTTTCGTCTGTAGGATGATTTGACAAGGTGAAATGCAGAAAAATGTCGTCGAATGGCATCAAACCAGTCTCTATGATTATAAATGCCCTTTTCCAATGGTACACAAAACATTCTAATGTTCGCATACGAGTCAAAGCATTCCTTTTACATAGAGCGATGCCTTATTCGGAATTCATACAGAACTCTCTCACCATAAAGCGTCACTTGTACCCAATAACGAAGTCTTTTGAAAAATTGCATTGAGAGAAAGATTGTGAAGTGTGAAGTTTAAGATCTAACTTAACAATATGACACAAAAAAGGCAAAAGAGCTCCCATTCTTTTGCCTTTTACCTTGCTATCAATCTATAATGCTTCCCAGTGAAGCATCTTTGATTCAAATTTAACCTATAGAGGAAAGGCCGTGAGTTTTTTTCGTCTGAAGGATGATTTGACAAGG
>CANMCF010000026.1 GCA_947496215.1 uncultured Bizionia sp. | reverse complement strand
TGTCCTTATTATATATACCCTAAATAACAGCTGTTTTGCTGCCTGACGAAATTACGCCCGCTACCCTAGCCCAATCTGCTTTTCATTGATTGTTAGAAAACGGGAATACTTCAAAAGCACACAATGGAATTCTTGCTATTTCTTGATGAAATGTATGACTTATGGAGGGTATTAACTACAAAAAGAAATTCCAAACCAAACCAAACCGTACGGAAAAATCTCTATAGGGGTTATTTGGTGCCGAATAATAATTGTATCCTGTAAAGGCTGCATTGAAATGTTCTGCCTTTAAATATATTCTTGTTTGTCTAACCTTTGCATTAATGAAGAAATCCAACCTTGGAAAACTCCCTAACTCTTGTTCGTTTTGCACATAGAATTCCGCCAGCAACGGATCATATCCATTCATGTTGTATGATGTGAAGTAGTTGAATGTAATCCCCATTTGCAAGAACATTGCCTTTTTAAATATATGATTGGAGTAATATAGCGTATTGCGCGTAATTATTTCTGGCACATTAAAAACCTTGTTGTCATCTTTTACATTTTGATACATAACCGTATTGTTCAATGTAAAGTTCCTATACTTTATCTCTTTATTGGCTTTGACCCTAAGATAGGTTATCGGTTTGTCATTTTGAAATGGCTTGACAAACCCTTCTTCATTTTTGCCAAAATACACATAATCACTTATCGTAGACAAATCCACAAATACATTTGCCAACTTGTTCGATTCTATATTAAAAGCCAATTGTTGTGTTTCGACATTATCAAAACTGTTTTGCCAATTGTAGCTTATATAATTGCTTTGGTTTAGCTGCGCATTGTAATTTGGAGCCTTTGAACTATGATTGATTTGCGCTCCTATTATCAAGTCCTCGTTTATTTGATAGGAAGCTTCCCCTTTTACATAGTTACCATCTAAATCTCCAGATACATTTATGCCTAGTTCTCCTTTTAAAAGAAAACCTTTTATTTGTTTTTTATATTTTCCGCCAACAGCAAACACATCACCTTTCAATCTATTGGTTATCGCATTGCCGTTTAAGATCACAATCTTGTTGTATCCATAGTTGTAATTGTTATGACTTGCATTAAACTGCAATTCCCCCAGGACTACATTGGCATAGTTCAACTGCACTTGGTTATATAATTCTTCCAATGTCACTCTGTCTCTCAAAGACCTGGATTGGAAGGCATCTCCGAAAAAGGCATTGGCGCTTATTTGATCGAACGTAAAACTCTTGTCCTTTAACGACACAATGTGTTTTACATTCAAATTGTTTTTTGAGATGGAATCACTTTTATCAATTATGGCATAGGAATGATTCAAGTAAAAACGTTTTCCCTTCAATACGTTTTCAGCATCTTCAAAATTAACTTCCAGGACGCCCCTATCTTTAAATTCATCTTCTCCAGATTCGAAAAAGGCAAGATTGTCGTCCTTTAGACCTCCATTTTCTTGGTTCAGTAAATCTTGGGATACAAAATGAGCATTGGCCACATATCTTTTATTTTTAGTCTTATAGCTGGAGGTGAACCTAAAGTTACCCGTACTAGCCAGTATATGTTGGTAAACACCCAATGAGCGCAACCCCTTGTATCCTGCCGAAAAATTAAATCTCTTGGATGTGTTCACCGTAAAAAAAGCATCTATTAGTTGTCCTTGTGAAAATGCCGTCTTATATAACAATTCCGTCAATGGTGTCGGCACATGGTAATAGTTGATGTCTTCCACCTCCATATAATTGAAATGTCTTGCTCGAGCTCCAAAACTTGGCATCAAATCAATTTCTTCCACATTGTAACTCAATGTATTGTAGGTTTGTCCCAAATTCGAGAATGGCATCAACTCAAAATTGTCTTTTCTTAGATAGTTGTACTTGTACTCCTTTTTAATGGACAGCGTCGTATCTACATAGGTAGTATCCCTTTGATGAGAGACAATGAGGTAGTCAGTTATTTTGGCTTCTTTGTTCTTTATGTTTTTGTTGCTTGTACTTTTCCCTCCTCTTCTCAGCGTATCATTTATAGGGCCTGAATATTGTGTTGGCTGATTTTCTTGTGGAAGCAATGGCTTGTCTTGAGCCCCTACCACAGAAAAGAAACACAATAAAAAGGTCACTAAAATTATTTTATTCTTCAAATCATAATTATTTTTAAACCCTGAAACATTAAACGTCATTATTTCTAGGTTATTGGAATTTTTGCCAAAAATAGGAAATATCTTAGATGGTTTTTCATTTTCTAACAATAATCACATAATTACAATATTTAATACTGTCATGGTGTTAAGATTTATATAAATGCTACAATTAAATTACTCCAACACCACCTTGGAATGTGGTACTGATGAAGCTGGCCGTGGTTGCCTTGCCGGACCAGTCACTGCTGCTGCAGTACTATTGCCTCCGGAATTTGAAAACAACATATTGAACGACTCCAAACAACTTACTGAAAGCAAACGTGAATTACTGAGGCCAATAATTGAAACTGAAGCTCTTTCCTTTGCCTTTACCCATGTGTTTGAAACTGAAATCGACGAAATAAACATTTTAAATGCTTCCATCTTGGCTATGCAGCGTTCCATTTTAAAACTGACTCCTACGCCTGAGTTCATTATAGTGGACGGCAACAGGTTCAAACCGTTAAACAACATTCCTTTCGAAACCATAGTTAAAGGAGATGGCAAATTCATGAGCATAGCTGCAGCTTCCATCTTGGCAAAAACCTATCGGGATGACTATATGAATAGAATCCATGAGGAGTTCCCAATGTACAATTGGAAACAAAACAAAGGTTATCCAACCAAAGAACACAGGGAAGCCATTAGAAGGTATGGACCGACAAAATACCACAGAAAAAGCTTCAAGTTATTACCCGAACAATTAAAATTAAAACTTTAGTTTTTACGAACTAAAACAAATAGGTATTTTTACAAAAACCTTTTATTTCAATATGAAGAACATTTGGTACAGTATTATTATTTCCGTTTTATTAATTGGCTGTAGTACCAATAACAAGAACGCTTCAATCTATGATTTCATTCCTAACGATGCCTCTGTTATCCTCAATGCAAATACCGTAGAGAGTTTGAAGAGCAATTTGAACAACAATGACTTCATTCAAAGCATATCTTCTACTTCAAGATATGAATCTGTTTCTACCACACTTTCAGGATTGAAGTATTTAAATGCTTCCAATCCGACATTGATTTCATTGTCCAAAGATGAAAATGATAGTTTGCACTTTTTATTTTCGACTAAATTAACTCCGACCGTATTCCTTACGGACTCCATTCCTGATGTCGTCACTATAGATCATTCCATAGGAAAGCATACCGCAAAAAAAACAACATATGACAATAAGGTGTTATATACCCTGGTAAAGGATAGTATTTTGATTGGTTCTTCAAGTCCCACAGTATTGGAATCGGTTTTAGACAAAGGGTCCAACAATGCCACCATAAAAAAAATGTTGAATACCACGAATACCGACAATCATTTGTCTGTGGTCATCAATGACAACACAATAGAAACTCTTTTCCTTTCGGAAGACCTTATGAGTTCTAACTTCACCAATTATACAGCCTTTGACACCGAAATAACACAAGACCAAATTTTTCTGAACGGAATCACCAAAGCAAACGATTCCACAGAAAGCTTAATCAATGTCTTTAAAAACACCATTCCGCAAGACAACGAACTTGCTAAAATAGCTCCTTCGAACTGTGATGGTTTCTTAAGTTTCACTTTTGATGCCTTTGAAGACTTCCGCAACAACCTAAGTGTTTTCAACAACAAATCCAATGATAGCATTCAACTCCCTTTATTTGACAACATTGTTGAAATTGGCTCCATATACGAGGGCAACAACAAGGCCATCGTTTTGAATTCCATAGATGTCAGTAGTACAAAAGATGCCATGTTGAGTGAGCAAAATAGAATAGAAAGCTACAGACAGACAGATATCTTCAGTTTTAGTCAACCAGCACTTTTCAAAACGACGTTTGCTCCTTTGATTGCTTTTGACGATGCCAAGTATTATTGCATTATCGATCAGTTCTTCGTTTTTGCCAATAGTATGGACGTATTGCAGAACATCATTGCCAACTACCAAAATGAAACAACGTTGGATACTCGCGAGTATTACAAAAAAGTAGCTAGCAAACTAAGTGATGCTTCTTCTATTTTACAAGTTTTGAGTCCAAATGCCTTAAAAAAAGTCTTAAGGACAAATCTAGGGTCTTCTTTTGATTCTTCACTAGGCAGCTATAAATCTTCTGTCATACAATTTGTCTACGACACTGACTATGCACACTTTAACGGCATTTTAAGCAAGAGCAAAACCAAAGCTGTGGAAAACTCGGTTGCAGAGGTTCTAAACATCAAGTTGGATGCCAACCTACTCAACAATCCGCAATTTGTCACCAACCATCGTACAAAAGGAAAAGAAATAGTCGTACAAGACATAAACAATAAATTGTATTTAATTTCCAATAACGGAAATGTTCTTTGGAAGAAACAAATAGATGGTCCCATCCTAGGGAGGATAGAACAAATTGACATTTATAAAAACGGCAGGTTGCAACTTGCATTTGCCACACGCAATCGTATCTATTTAATTACCCGAGAAGGTAAAGACGTAACAGGCTACCCATTGCAGTTCAATGATGAGATCACACAACCTCTTTCTGTTTTCGATTATGACAAGAACAAAAATTACAGATTTTTCGTCACACAAGGGAAGAATGTGCTGTTGTATGATGCCAAAGGTAAAACTGTTCGTGGCTTCAATTTCAAAAAGGCCAATGAAGCCATCAATCACCAACCACAACATATTCGAATAGGTAGCAAGGATTACATTGTCATCAAAACTGACAAGAGTCTAAATATCCTAAGCCGAAGAGGAGAATCAAGGGTCAAGGCAAAAACAAAAATCAATTACTCGAAAGAGGCTGTCTATAAATACAATAACACTTTTACCACTACCAGTTCCGATGGCAAACTAGTTACGATAGACCAACGTGGAAATACAAAGACCAAATCCTTACAACTTTCTGACAACCACGGCTTGACCACTAGTTCGAAGACATTGGTTACGCAATCGGAAAACAAGCTATCTATAAAAGGCAAAACCATATCATTGGATTTTGCCAATTACTCAAAGCCGAAACTGTTCTACATCAACAACAAGATCTATGTTTCGATAACAGACTTGCAATCACATAAGGTCTTGCTTTTCGATAGCCAAGCAAAATCCATTGCAAACTTTCCTGTTTACGGCAACTCCTCCATAGATTTAGACAACATAGACAAAGATCGTAGTTTGGAGTTTGTGACCAAGGGAGAAAACAATTCCATTTTAGTATACGAAATTAATTAAACCATTGCATAGTATTTACTACTATTGCACTTTATAAAAACAGTAATTTTCCATAAGATGATAAAACGTACCAACGCAAGCATTTCAAAATTCATAATCCACAAGGTCGGTAACAAGCACAATGATACCAAAAATGCATTTTCAGAGCAATTGGTACACTTCGATGAGGATAGTTACAATTTAATGCTTCCGTTTTTGTTGCGCCCGTTTGGTTCTGTAGTACAAAGCTTCCGTTTTAATCACCACTCCAATGTTGAATTAAATGAGATCAATGCATACGCAAGACAAATTTTCAACGATGACGATGCATTCATAGAAACTTCCAAGAACATTGTGAAGCACTTATTCGAACAATCCAATTCTTCGCAAATAAAAACTGGGGATGTCTTGATTGCAATGTTCGAAGGCATCGAATACAAGGATATGAGCACCAATGCCATCGGTATCTTCAAAATAGAAAGCAAGATCAATTTCTTCCAAACCTATTTGGAAAACAACAGTTATGATGTTTTGGTGCAAAAAGGAATTAGCTCAAAAAAGGTGGACAAAGGGTGTTTGATACTAAATCAAACCGATATGGAGGGCAACATCATCCTAAGTGCCGACAACAACAATTATGATGCGCAATATTGGACCGACCACTTTTTAAACATCAAATATGCAGATGATATGAACAATCATACTTATGATTATATCGACCTCTGCAAAGAATTTTCCACAGAAATCCTAAAAACCAGCTATGGAGAACAGGAACGTAACATCTTTTTGGCCAAAACCATCGATTTTTTCAAGGAAAACGAAATCGTGAATGTCGAACGTTTCAAAGAAGAAATCTTCGAAGAGGAAAAACAGATTCAAATGTTCGAAGATTTTAAAAAGGAATATGAAAGTGAACTCAATGTCGTACTTCGCAATCAATTTGATTTGGCCGAAGCTGTTGTCAACAAAGAAAAGAAAAAGATCAAGACCGACATAAAATTGGACACACACATACAGATAAAGTTGGATATTGACGCTCCTGATGCTGCAAGTGAACATCTGGAACGCGGGTACGATGAGGATAAAAAAATGTTTTACTACAAAGTCTTTTTCAACGCAGAGGATTAGATCTCAAACTCTCGAGTTAACCTTAAAAGTCCAGTGACAATACTTATTCTTACAATGAGAAAAACAAGCCTCTTCCTATTTGTCAACCTCATATTGTTGAGTTGCCACTCTCAAATAACAATTGAAGACAACAAAAAGGTCATCGAAAAAAATCTGAAAAAAATAACCCCTGCGCTAGAATACTTCTTCTCTGATTGTTTGACAAATAAAGATTGTGATGATTGTGTAAATGCTTTAATCTCCATAGCTAAAAATGAATACCAAGAGTATTTGATTGGAGGTGCTCTTTATAGCATTGCCCCAAAAGCTTCTTATGAGTTGCATAAATCTGCTTACGAAAAAAAAACAAATGAGCTAAAATTCAATTTGGAATATGCAATCGAGAGTCATCGAATTGGAGATTATGACACCGCAATCAAGCATTACGAGATTTACAAGACAACAAATGACACAGATTACAGAATAGATGTCTGGCTTAGTGAATGCTACCTTAACATAGATAATCATTCAAAAGCAATAGAGCATTGGAAAAAAGCAAATCATTCAAAAAACCACACTGGGATAGATAAGGCCATCCATATAATTCATGGCAAAGTCGATCAAATAAAAAAACGTTCGGACTTGATAACCAAAATTAAATCCAAAAATACAGAAAGTGCCTTTGAACTCATATTTCTAGATTTGAATTGGGAATTGGATTGGTGGAACAACAATATGCAAGAATCTTTCTTAGAGAAAGATATGGTCACGATCAAAAAAAACTTTGGAGACGATAGCAAAGAATACATACAAACCTCTGCTTACAATAAAATAAAACACCTATCCGAAAAACCTGGTAGCACTGATTCCATAAAAGCATTGCTATTAAATTCAAAGTTGATCATTGACAACAATGAATTACCCCTCAATGGAAGAATAACTTCAGATTTGCTTAGAATTTCGTTCATCAATAAACTATTGGATGAAAAAGAATTCTTTGAAAAAAGAGGGAAAGAAATAATCGAATTGGCAGATAAACATAAGAATGAAGAGCTTTTGAACATATTTGCTTATTTAGAGTCTACAGTTAATGGGCATGTTTCTGAACAAACTGATAAAAAAGGTTGGTATGACTACCAAAGTGAAAGATTTGCCATAAGCTATTTCATTGGATTGGCTGATAAAAACAAATATGACAATCCGGATTTAAAGAAGGCATTGACAGATTTCCCCAATTCCTCAAAAATTCATTGGGTAAAACTGAACTGTGCCAAAATAGAAGGAAAAGACATAAAACCTGACTTGATAAGAGTAATGAAGAAGGAATTCAAAACCCTAGGAGTAAACCAAAACAAATACTCATACGGCTTAAAAAATTATTTTCACATGCTTGAAAACGAAATGTAACAAATGCCGGCCAAAGAAGAATTGGCTAATTGTCCAATTTCTTCCAAACCGTTCCATTCCATCCATAGAATGAACTGTCACCATCTTGAAAAACCATAGTGCCCGCACCACCTGCTGGCGGGTTCAATGAACTATCATGAGATATAGTACCTGTAACACTTTTGCTTTGTTCTATCTTTATGCCTCCCAACACTTCCAGTGTCTCCTTCAAATCTCCATCGACAATACTATCCACATCCATCTTCCCTATTCTCACAAAGCCTTTATTTCCATTTTCGGCATCGATGTACATAAGCATATGATTGTCCGTAGAGTTGGATCCTGATTTAGCTAGAAATTCCCATGCATTTGGATTGGCATTGAATCTCAATTGGCCATTCCAGTTAGCATCTTGTTCCTCTATTAGAATCGTTCCTGCTGGAGTAGCTCCTCCTGAAGTACTTTGCATTTCTATTGTTGGTGATGACTGATTATTCATATAGATGTCTCCGTCGTCTATATGAAGCGCTTGAGTTGGATTGTCCGTCCCTATTCCTATACGTCCATTATCTGTAACAACAACTTGGTTCCCCAATAGATTTGCCTGATTGGCAACTATGCCTGGCGTTGGAGAAGCTGTGTCCTTCCACTCCAACTTATTGAATGGAATCCACTTCAAAGATGCAAAATTCCAATAATAGAATCCTTTTTCGTCCGTACCGATGTCCGTTGTCAAATATATTAACATAGAATCTTGAGTTGCTGTAGGATTGACAACAGGAAAAGCATCTACCCTAGGAATCAAAATACCATCATGATAGGCTGGTGTCGCTCTATTTGATGCACTGACATCCAAGATGGCACTGGGGGCCGTAGTTCCTATCCCAACTTGAGCACTGCCGATTGCACACAAAAACATGCTTGCCACGAAGGGCAAAATAAATTTATATCTGTTCATTTTATTGTTTTCGGATGTTATTTATGATCAACCCACAAATAACGATTTACACTGAGGCAAATATATAAACAAGGCTAAAAACTAGATATTTAGAATGAACAACCAGAATCAAACAATCGACGAAACAACATATAATCAAGATGAAATACATACTTATTCTAAGGCTTGTTCAAAATCATCGTCTAGCATATAGGTTTCTTGTGGGAATGAAACACCAATGCATAACAACACGAATAGTAATTGTTTTTTTCATTACTAATTTAAATATGCATTTTATTGCTTTTTTAAAATATTATTGTTTTAGTTCATTAAAAGTGTCTGAAGTTGTATTTAAACTAAAATTTAGTCATTAGATAGGTTTTTGACAATAGTGCTATTACATTTTAATTATTTGCGCCTTCTGGCAATTGTTGTGTAAACAAATATGTTGATGTTGGCGGCCCTCCAAATACCGAATTCGATGGATTGTTGAAAATATTGTTCCTTATGTACAAAACATCACTCGCTGTTCCTGAATACACTGTATTACCGTCTAAATTCGTATCTGTTCCATCATAGCCTTGTGAAGGATAACTGGCCACTGGAGGGCCGCCAAATACGGAGTTGTCTGGATCATTAAACACTTGACTTCTTATGCTTGGCACATCAGATTGCCCACCTGAATAATTTAATCGCCCATCTCCATTTGCATCTCCTGCCCACATGGCTTCTACACCACTTGGCATTCCAAAGGTGGTTTGCGCATCTGTTCCAAAAGTAATTGGGTTGGCTGCATCTATAAAATCGACTGTTGTTGCTGTGCTAGACAATGCTATGGTAGTAGCCGTCATAATCCCTAAGTGATTGCGATGCTTAATACTAACATAATAATCTCCTGATGGTATGTTTATGTTAACTGGAGACACACCATCTAAACTAACGACATCTCCATCGCGTTGTAATAATGCACTTGTATTTGCAACAATAAATGTATTATCATTGGCGCCTCTTAATTCTACATATACCCAATCTACAATAGCATTTGCACCTGTAACATTTAATATTGCTGTATCTATAGAGTCTAGATTATAAGGAGAACTCGTAGGTATATAACCTGCTATTCTTAAATCATCTCGCATTAATGTCTCTTCTCCTGTATTTGGGTTTAAAGCGGCTCCTTGCAAGAATACTTTTGGTAAAATTTGAAGATCACAACTCACATCGTTATAACTAGTTTGAGCATCTATGTTGGTCCAATTTGTAGTTGAATAAGTAGTGTCATCTACTAGTACACAAGTAAGATTACTATTTCCGGTCGCAATAAATGAAATTATAATAGCATTGTTTCCATTTTTAAGATTTACGGAAGCAAGTTGATTATTGTTCAAAAATACTTCTTTTAATAACGTATTGTTACTAAAATCTATTACACTTAATTGATTGAAATTAAGACGCGCCTCTTCTAATAAAGTGTTATTACTAAGGTCTATATCGGTGATATTATTATCTGTAGCAAATAGTTTTACTAATTGTGTATTATTAGTTATATCTAATGTCTCTATTTCATTCCCTGAAAAAACCAATGATTCCAATTGTAGGTTTGTACTAACATCCAAATTAGCTACTGTACTATCATAACAGGTTAACGTTTCTAAATTTATGTTTTCGGTAACATCTAAATTGATTATATTCTGAAAACGAATATCAAAATTCACTAAAGCAATAAAACCTTCTAGACCTGTTAAATCTGATATCAAAGTTGCAGGATCAATTACTTGCCCTGGTCCTGGTATTTGGTATGGTAATTCTAATGAAACTACATTTTCAATGGCACTCGTAGTTACATAGCCATCACCATCAATACCATTCCCCATACTAGCAGTGTCTCCTACAGTAACTGTATTCCCTGAGTCATCATGCGTCTCTAAATATGCTTCAAAAATATCATCTGGAACATAGGTTTCATAACAATGTTCTCCATAAGATGCTGTTGCATCAATATTTGTCCAATTAGTAGTGGAGTACGTAGCATCATCTACATTTATACAAGTAAGGTTTGGATTTGATGTTATGTCAAAACCTGTTATACTTGTATTATTACTATTTTTAATATTAAATTCCGTTAAGTTGTTATTAGAAACATTTACATCCAACAAAGTAATATTAAGTGATAAATCTAACTCTATCAAGTCATTATTCACTGCAAAAATTGTTTCTATTAAAAGATTATTACTCAAGTCTAAACTTGTTATTTGAGTTGAATCACAGGTTAAATATTTCAACTGGGGGTTTCCGCTTAAATCTAATGAAGCAATAGCTGATTCACCACAAGTAATACTTTCTAATAATGTATTTGAGCTAACATTAATACTTATTAAACTTGAATTATAACTACAGGTCAGTGCTTTTAAATTAATATTACTGCTCAAATCTAAAGTAGGAAATGTATTTACTGGAACAATTAACGTTTCTATAGCTATAAATCCTTCAATACCAGCCATGTCTACAATTGATTTATTTGACATAGTCAAGCTCGCAACAGATTCTATATTTACAGTAGTTACATAATCATCATTTGCAATACCGTTACCCATACTACTAACATCACCTATAGTAACTACATTACCTGAAGTGTCATGTGTTTCTAGATAATTTTCAAAATTATCATCAGGAACATAGGTTTCATAACAATGTTCGCTGAAAGAAGCCGTTGCGTCTTTTGTCCAAGAACTTAAATAAGCTGCCGACGTATCATCTACATTAATACAGTAGAGATTTGGGTTTTGATCGGCATACAGATCTAAATTTAAATTATTACCATTCTTAAGGTTTAAATAGGTCAATGTATTTTCATTACAGTAAAACTCATTTAAAACTATGTTTTGTGTTAGATCTAAACTTGTAATTTGATTATTTTGACAATCAAAATATATTAATGCTATATTCTGAGTAACATCTAAAGCTGTAATTTGATTGGAATCACATTCTAAATCTGTTAATGCTGTATTTTGAGTTACATCTAAATTTTCAATTTGATTTAAGGAACAATTAATTTCTATTAATGCTATGTTTTGGGTTACATCCAAATTATCTATAGCATTACTGAAACAAGATAATTCAATTAATGCTGTATTTTGAGTTACATCTAAATTGGTTAATTGATTTTCACCGCAATATAATTGAGTCAATAGCAAGTTTTGACTCACATCTAATTCCTCTAATAAATTATCCCCACAAGACAACACTTCTAATGTTACAAAATCAGCAATACCAGTAAGATCGGCGATATTCTTCCTAACAACATTTAAACTCGTTACTGCATTAATGTTTGCCGTAGTTACATAGTCATCGTTAGCTATACCATTCCCCATACTACTAGAATCACCTACAGTAACTATGTTTCCTGAAGCATCATGCGTTTCTAAGTAATTTTCAAAGTTATCATCGGGCACATACGTTTCATTACAATGTATACTAAAAGAAGCCGTTGCATCTTTACTCCAAGTACTTAAATACGATGCTGTTTCATCATCAACATTTATACACGTAAGGTAGGGGTTGTTCTCCGCAGTAAACTCTGTAATATTTATATTATTCCCATTAACAATACTTAATGAACTTAAATTATTACCATTTACTTGTAATCTTTCTAAAGAGACACATGTATCTAAATTTAATGCTATTAAATCGTTATTATTTAAAAAGGCTTCTTTTAAAGCTGTATTAAACTCTAAATCTAAAGTGGTTAAATTATTAGGTGATGCGCTTAAATATTGTAGGTTAGTGTTTGTACTAAGATCTAATGATGAAATTTGATTACCATAACACCTTAGATTAAATAGTGCTATGTTTTGACTGGTATTAATTGTTGTTAAATCATTAGAATCACAAAATAATGTTTCCAAAGCTGTAAAACCTTCAATTCCTGTTAAATCTGCAATACTTTTATTTCTTACGTCTAAGAATGTTACTCCTGAAATTAAACTGGTAGGCACATAATCATCTAATGTACCAGTATCATAACCTAAATCAACTAGTCGTTGTTCAAAATTATCATCAGGGACATAAGTGAGCCCACAATGCTCACTAAATGATGTTGTGGAATCAATATTCTGCCATGTTGCCGATGAGAAAACCTCGTCATCTACGTTAATACAACTTAAGTTTTGATTCCCGGTAGCATAAAAATCCGAATTTGTATCTAATAAGGTATTAGCTCCATTTTTAAGATTTAAACTTATTAGCTCATTATTAGAAACATTCAAACCAACTAAATTAGATAACATGGTAAGATCAAGATCTATTAATTCATTAATACTTAAGTTAACAATTAGTAATGTTGTTATTGAACCAAAATTAATAGACGTTAATCCATTATCATTAGCATACAATCCAATTAAATTAATATTAGCACTTATATCTAATGTGGTTAAATTATTATTATTACAAACTAATGTTTCTAATGCTAAGAAAGTTTCTATACCAGTTAGATCACTTATATTTAATCCAGAAATATTTAATCCAGAAACGGTATTAATGGCAGTCGTTGTAACATAATTATCATTAGCAACACCATTACCCATACTAGTTGCATGACCAACAGCAACTGTATTTCCTGAGGCATCATGTGTTTCTAAATAATTTTCAAAATTATCATCTGGTACAAACGTTTCGTTACAATGCTCATTAAAAGATGACGTACCATCTACATAAGTTGTCCAATTTGTTGTAGAGTAGCTTTCACTATCTACATTTATACACGCTAAATTAGGGTTTCCTGAGGTTCTAAAACCACTATCTGAAATAGCACTATTGTTACCATTTCTTACATCAAGTTCTGTTAGTTCATTATCATTAACAATAATACTTGCTAAGTTTGTATTTGTTTTAAGGTCTAAAGTGCTTATAATGTTATCTGCTAAATCAAGAGAACTTATAGCTATATGTTGACTAACATCTATTACTGTTAAATTATTACCAGATAAATCTAATATATCTAAAACATTATTATTATATAATGTAGTAGTAGAAATATTATTATTTTCAGCAATAAGTATCGTTAGCAAAGGATTATTGCTTACATCCAAACTTGTTAAATTATTACTATGACATCTTAAATCAATTAAAGCTGAATTTGCACTTACGTTTAATGCATCTATCTCTGTATTAAAAACATATAAATTTTCTAAATCTATGTTATTTGAGATGTCTAAAGTTGTTAATCCTGAATCATATAACCAAAGCTCTTTTAATAAGGTTAGGGTTGAAAGATTAATAGTTGTTAATCCTACATTACTTCCCAATTTAAGATATTCTAGATTTATATTATTGTTTAAATTTATTGAAGTTAAACTATTACCATGAGATTCTAGAGTTACAATACTTAAAAAAGCTTCAATACCTGTTAAATCAGTAATCCCTAAGTTATTTATGGCTAAGTTTGTCACTCCAGAAGTACGGTAAGTATACACATAATTATCATTTGCTATTCCATTACCCATACTAGACACATTACCTACGCTTACAGAGTTTCCTGAAACATCATGTGTTTCTAAGTAGGCTTCAAAATTATCATCAGGAACATAAATTGTAGCATCACAATTTTCATTAAACGAGGTAGTAGCATCAACACTAGTCCAATTAGTAGTTGAATATAGGGCATCATCCACCGTTACACATCCTAAGTTTGTATTACCTGTTGCAAGAAACGTTGTAATATTAGTATTATTTCCGTTTTTAATATTTAAACTTTCTAAAGCAGCATTCTGTGCAAAAAATTGTGTTAGTACACTATTAGCGCTAAGATCCAAATTCGTTATGGATGAATTTGAAATATGTAAAAAATCCAGTGAAATGTTATTACTAACATCAAGTGAAGTTATTCCTGCAGCTCCTGCCCAAACTGTCTTTAAAGCAGTATTATTACTTACATCAATTGTAGATATAGCAGTACCAGCGATATCTAAAGTTTCTAAAGCAGTTAATGTAGCAATGTTTATGGTTGTTAATGAAGATGAAGAACTACATCTAAAGTCTTTTAAATTTACATTTGAAGTTAAGTCTATAGTTGACATTGTATTGCTAAAAACGAATAAAGTTTCTAATGCACTAAAATCTTCAATTCCTGTAAAATCAGATATCCCTTGACTCGAAACACTCAAGTAAGTAACTCCAGAAATATTGGTTGTAGTAACTAAATCGTCCCCATCTATACCATTCCCCATGTTATTCGCCTCTAAATAAGCTTCAAAATTATCATCAGGAACAAAGGTACATTGACTATTAGCTGTCATAGCACTACATTGTGATGCGTCTGTAAAAACAGACATCGTATAATTTGCACCATCAATATCATCTGTAGATAAATTAAACTTAGACACTCCTGGTCCAAGGTTATAATGCATAATGTTATTAGAGTTAATAATATGATTTAATTGATGTGTATGCCCTAATTCATGTAAGGCTACAGTTTTAAAATCGTATTGGGTAACACCGGGTGTTCCATCACCATAATAAAAATTAAAATCATCGTTCCAGGTAATATCCATTTCTCTAGCCAGGGCATTTCCAGTGACACTACAAATCTGAGATGCTCTTGTGGTTACTTGCCCTAAAACTCCAGAAGGTAATTCGTTTCCGTTGTCAAAACGCACAATGTTAATACCATCATCTGCTGTAACATCTGTTGTAGTGGTAGTACCAAAAGCAAAATTGATTCCGCTCTCGCAGTTCCACAAACCAAATGCTTGTTCAAAATAAGGTTTTGCTGCGCTGGTATTAAAATCGGTATGATAATCGAAAGTCACGCCTCCACTACTACTTTGCATTGTTCTAGGATAATCTGTAGTTATTGAACTGGCATTGCTATGACTATAAGGAATTGTGAGTGTCCCTGTGCTTGTTGTGGTACCTGAAGCATTCAAAACTTGAATGGTACCTGTGCCTGCAGTATAAGGTACTTTAACTATAATTATTTGGTCTGACCAAATTACGATTTGCGTATCTTTAGCAGCAGTATATGTCACACCTCCATTGTTAGCTGTTGGAAACAATACCTGCCCTAAAGCTGTACCAAAAGAAGACCCTGAAATTGTTATTGTAGTTCCAGTTCCTGCACTTGCAATTGTAGGTGTAAAACTTGTTATTACTGGTATGGCAAATGCAGAGCTTGGCACAGTATTTACGATACGTTCTTGCACAAATTGCATCTTTTTATTAGTAGCCAATTCAAGCCTTTGGTATAACTCATTTTCTACAGATGTATATTTATTAAAAACATCTGTAGCAGTATTATCCATTTTATTATACCTAATATAACCTTGAGCTGCCGCTACCATCTGATAGGTTTGTTGCCCATTTGAAAATATGACATTGGAGTTTTTTAAAAAAAACACCCCAACATCTCCTTCATTCAAACTAGCTGAACTTGATGTTGTTTGCATATCATCCCCAACTATTCCCCCTAAAGTTTCAACAAAAACAGTAACTTCATTGTCACCTTTAGCATTTTTATATACAGTAACTTCATGAATGGTATAAATATTTTGATGAGCAGTATCCCAGTAGCTAGTACTATTGATGACTTCTCCTTCTATAATAAGCGTGGCTTCGTTTGTACGGTTATGAAGAGATACCGGTTCCATTAACGAGGAACAGTCTTGGGCTTGAAAATGCAATGACAAGAATAATGTTACAATAAGTAGGACTTGCTGCTTCATGATGGATTTTGCTTTGGGTTATTTAATCGTGTGCAAACCTATGGCAAAAACCATTAAAAACAGTGAAATAACACTGGACAAAAACTAGACAATTAAACATAAACCATTAAAAATCAAAACCTTGCCCTACATACCCAATAATATCAGTGTTTTTTGACAAGTCCAACTTTTTACGAAGCCTGTATTGAGTTTTTAATACACTATCATTAGAAACACCTATCATATTAGCAATTTCCAATGTTTCTAAATCTAATTTCTTTAGAATTAAAAATCTGATTTCAGATTTTGTGAATTGATAAGCAGATGCATTTAAAATGTTTAAGAAGTTGGGATATAGCAATTCAAATTTACTTCTAAAATGATTCCACTCTTCATCTGTTAAGATTTTTAGTTTTAAGATGTCTTGCTTTGCTTTTATGCGTTCTTCAGCATTTGTACTATTCTTTAATGTCTCAAAAGCAATAGTAATTTGTTCTTTTTCCTTTAGTAAGGTTTTATTCTCCAACTCTAATACACGTTTTTTATGTTTAAAATCTCTTTTCACTAAAAAGGCAATAATAGCACTTAGCAATAGTGTTATTATTAAAAGAGCGAAATATATTTTTTTCTTAGAAGATTCATTATCTGCCATCAATTCAATTTTTCTTTTTTCTTCTGCAAATGCTAAGCTATCGGACAGCTTCTCTTTTTCGAATTGATATCCCAATTCCTGAGCTTGAACCTTCCTTATGGTTTCTGCATTAATAAGAGAATCTGAATAGGTTTTGTATAATATGTAGTCTTTAAGAGCTGCTTCTGGTTTACCCATTTTCTCATACAACTTACTTCGTTTCTTCAAGGCATTTGCAACACGATGCCTCAATCCTTCTGAAAGTCCTATGGATAATGCTTCATTTTCATAGAATAGGGCTTTCTTATAGTTTTTCTGACGGTAATACAATTCAGAAATATAACGGTTTACTAGAATTAATCTACTCTTATCTCCTCCAGGTTTAGAAAAATGTGCTCTCGCCCTATTGAAATTTGAAAGCGCACTATCATATTTTCTTTCGCATAATAAAATAAAACCCAAACTATTCTGGATGCCATAATATCTATTTGTGTAATTTAGGGTGTCTTTTTTATAGCCTTCGGCAAATAACTTTATTGCTTTATCGTAATAAAACCGAGCAGAATCGACTTGTCTCAGCGTATTATATATTCCACCCATTTCATTATAACTTCCGCCAGCATCTGCATATTCTCCCAACACTTCCCATATAGCAATTGCTTTACGAAACTCAACCAATGCTTCAGAGTAATCCTTTTGAAAGAACTTAGCTGCTCCTAAATTGTGATGTACTGTTGCCACATGTGCTGAGTCTGAAGACAGACGTAAAGACTTATAATAATACGCATATGTCTTCTTGTAGTTTCCTTTTCTTCTTTCCACAGCACCCAATACACGATACGCTACGGCTAATTGATCATTTGATGTATACGGTTTATTTTCTATAAAATTAATAGCAGTTAAAAGATAATCTTCTGCACTATAATTGTCTCTTCCAAATTGATGTTTTCCTAAATCCAGCAAAGCTTCAACTTTTGCTGAATCTAATACAGCACTTTCTAAAACACCTTGCAATCGTACCAAAGTAGTGTCTACGTCTTGAGAAATAGCTGTCCAAGAAATAAACAGAAAGAAAATAAATGAAACTCTTTTCATTATTCAAAATTACCAATTCTAAATGATTAACTGGTAAAAAGAGTATCCTGTTTTTCATGCTTTGGTAGCATGTTGATTCATTCTAAAAGAAATACCTCATCAAATATTAACGCTTTAATTCTTCTTGATAATCTGATTCATTAGTTTTTTCAACTCTTGTACTTCTTTTTCCAATGCTTTAATTCTATCATCTTTAGAGGTGTCACTTATTTTCGCATTGGTTGATGACGTTATATTCTCTGCATACTTTGCACGTAATGCATAAGGCACACTTACAAATGAGGTTGTCCCCATAACAATGTAAGTTGTTCCGCCTGTAGTATCTAATTCTATTTGCAAAGCATTGTTATGAGACCAATCGATATCTGTAAATAAACCAGAAACAATTGTTCCTCCTCCAATTTCAAAATTAACCAAACCATTATTAGATGTCGTAACCTCATGTGTTTCTGAATACACAGTAGTACTTCCTGAAATGACATCGATTATAGACATTCTAAAACTTACGGATTGATTTGCTAGTATATCTCCTGAAGCATCTCGTACAGATGCTTGATAGTTTAATAATTCTGGTACAGCACTTACACCAGAACCTGCATTAGAGCCTACTTCTCCCCATTGTGTTCCGTCCCAGATGTAGAGTAATTTATCCTCTGTATCGTACACCATTAAACCTGCGTCTGTAGAGGTTAAAGCAACACCCGAAGCTGGAGCAGTAATCATAGCTGTGCGTTCTGCATTGGTTACTCTATTTAATAACAAACCTTTATCTGTGTCTGCTAAATCTAATGATGCATTTTGATTAGGCGTTCCCGTTGCAATACCTACACTCACCCGATCTGTATTGGTAACGCCTCCAAGAACCATACTATTGTTTGTAGTTGCAATAGCATTGGAGCCTATTGCAACGGCATAATTTCCTGAAGCATTTGCATTAGCCCCCAAAGCAATAGTATTGTTGTTTGAGGTTTCTGCATTTGCACCAAGAATGACGCTATTGTATCTATCATTATTATCATTACTATTAATTTTTGCTAAATACCCAATAACAACACTATTGTAACTTCCGTCATTATTAAAACCAGCATCGTACCCCATTACTACATTATTATAACCTTCTTCATTTAATACGCCTGCTCGCCAACCCACAAACGTATTATTCATTGCATCGTTAATATTTCTACTAACATTATTTCTTGTTCCCGCTTGAAAACCTACAAACGTATTAAAATTTGCATATTCGTTTTGGTCTCCTGCTTGAGATCCTATAAATGTATTTTCAGATGCTGTCTTATTCTCACCACCAGCACCAGCTCCTAAAAAGGTATTATTGCTACCTGTTGTATTTGCTCCCCCAGTATTACTATAAGCCGAATAGAGCCCATCTGTTGACGTATTTGCATAGCCACCAATGAAAACATTACTCACTCCTGTAGTGTTATTATAACCCGTTTGTTCACCAACAAAAACGTTATCATCTCCTGTGGTATTATAGTACCCCGATTTATCTCCTATAAAAACATTATCTGAAGCTGTCGTTGTATCTCCTCCTGCAAAGTCTCCAATAAAAACATTATCATTTCCTGTTGTTAAGTTTTCTCCTGCTTGAGTGCCAATAATAACATTGTCATCCGCTGTTGTCATTACTTCACCTGCTTCATTACCAATTACAATATTATCATTACCCTCTAGTGTTCTTGCAGCTCTAGCGCCAATGATTACATTATCTAATAAAAATGAGTCATCAGTTTGATCAGCTGCAAATGCACCAATAATTACATTATCGGCAGAACTCCCTTCTAATAATGCGCCAGCTGCTGTTCCTAAAAATACGTTTTGGTCTCCAGAAGATAATGAAGCACCTGCTCCTTCTCCTATAAGTGTATTATGATCTGCTGAATTGTTTAGAGATGAACCTGGAGCACCAATAGTCGTGGTACCATCGTATGGCGCTGGAGTATTAGCGTCTGGTTGTACAGTACCGCCGGACAAATAATTTCCTGTTTGCGCCATGGCAGTGGTACTACATAGTATTGCACAAATACTTAATATTATTTTTTTCATGATAGATTTACTAGGGTTGTATAATTGTATGCAAACCTAAGTGTTAATCATAAGGAAATGCTAAACATTACTGGACAAAAACAGGACAGTTTCACTCAATAAACTAACGTCCAACGCCTTGCTCTATGTAATTTATGATATCCGTAGTTTTTGATAAGTCTAGCTTTTTTCGAAGTCTGTATTGGGTTTTTAATACGCTATCATTAGAAACTCCTGTCATATTAGCAATTTCTTTAGTTTCTAAATCTAATTTCTTTAGAATTAAAAATCGGGTTTCAGATTTTGTGAATTGAAAACCTGACATATATAAAAGGTTAAAAAAATTGGGATAGAGCAATTCAAATTTATTTTTAAAATGATTCCAATCGTCCTCTGTTAAAATTTTAAGTTTTAAAATATCTTGTTTTGCCTTTACACGTTCTTCTTCGTTAGCACTATTTTTTAAGTTTTCGAAGGCCAGTGTTATTTGTTCTTTTTCTTCTAATAGCGTTTTATTTTCTAATTCTAGTAAGCGTTTTTTATATTTAAAATCTCTTTTTACTAAAAAGGCAATAATTGCACTAAGCAATAGCGTTGTTATTAAAAGTATAAAATAGAGTGTTTTCTTAGAAGACTCACTATCTGCTACTAACTGAATTTCTCTTTTTTCTTGAGAAAATTGTAAACTGTCTTTTAGTTTTTCTTTTTCAAATACATATTTTAATTCCAATTCTTGAATTTTCTTTACATTATTGGTGTTATGAATCGAATCTGAATATTTTTTATAAATTTTATGAGTAATATATGCCGATTTATAATTTTTTAATTTAGACCATAATTTACTTTTTTTTCCATAACCTTCTGTAACCTTATGCTTAAACCCTTCCTTCTTAGCTAACCTTAATGCAGAATCTACAAAACGTCCAGCTTCTCTATACATTTTACTCTTATAGTAAATGTTTGATGTTGTCAAGTAATTAGAAACCAAGTTCAGAGTCTCCCCTTTCTCTTTGGAGTATGAGGTATTATCTTTACTTAGCTGTAAGGCTAACGCATCCCTTCCTGTTCTGAGATATAATATCACCAAATGGTTATTAACTCGTTGAAAGTTTTTAGTGTCATTTAATACAGTAAATATCTTTTTTGATTTATTATAATACCATTCTGTAGAATCATATTGCCTTAGAGACTTATAGTTGCTCCCAATTAGCATAAATGTTATTCCAACTCCTATTTCATTGTTTATAGATTCATTGACCTTTATCGATTCCCTAAAATATTCCATGGATTTGGAATACTCTTTTTCATACTTGTAAATCATTCCTATGTTATGATAAACATCAGCTATGTTAGCAGAATCTTTTTCTTTTTCAAAAAGACCAAGTGCTTTTAAATAATGACTTAATGCCTCTGTATGTTTTCCTTTTCTCCTTTTTAAAACGCCTAATTCCACAAGTACCAATGCCTCATAGTTTTGTCCCAATACTGTTTTCTTGTCTTGAACAAAAGCATATGCACCATTAATGACATCTTCTGCCTTACTGAAGTTATGATCCAACTCATACTCTCCCAGATTTAACATTGCCTTTATTTTAGAAGTATCTGAAGTCGCCGTTTTTAGCGCTTCTTCCAAGCATTCTAATGTACTATCTGCTTCCTGAGAAAATGAAAAGTAGTTAAAGAGAACAAAGATAAGTAAGAGTATTTGCTTCATTATTGCAAAATTAGCATTAAAGCCTTATAAAGCTACTAATTACCAAACAATAAAAATCGTCTACCGAATCAACGGCCTCTACACAAAGCATACACTATATCAAAAATAGTTTCAATTGATTAGTGTGCAATTTCACATACTTCTCATCTCATTGCCCTATAGACAATCATTCACAACTCATTGATCCATCAAAGCAAGGCTAGACAATAATAAAAATAAGTATATTTCTACCATATTGTATATCGGTATCGTATATGAGCTCATCGTCAACCTCCATCCTAAAAGGGTCTTCTTTTTCCTTTCCGAGCCCCAAATACAGTACCATTCCCCTTCCAACAATATCATGACCTAGCAACTTGGACCAATAGTCTTCGTATATATCGGAAACATAATATTCTTTGTAGTTCCTATCCGCTAGAGTAACTATGATCCATTCCCTGATTATGTTTTTAAACAAGTAATCCTTTGATCTTCATTCTTCATAGGTTTCCTTCTTTACAAAAGAGACTATTCCATATACTTTTTCAAAATCATCCTTGTCCAATGAAAAATTCGGTAAAATATCATACCCCTCCACAAATAGTAGAAATACGTTCAATACATAAAGTATGGCATTCTTCAATGTATCGAGAGCTAGCTAACTTCGCTTTTTAATTCAGCTTGGAAAAGAGTTGCAAAATGCTTTAACAACTTATCCTTTATTTCAGCTTCATCTACGATCTTCATTCCCAATTCCACATTGAGCGATGTTACAGCCTTACCTTTAATTCCACAAGGAATTATATTGTCGAAATAGCCTAAATCTGCATTGACATTCAATGCAAAGCCATGCATGGTAACCCAACGGCTAGCACGCACTCCCATAGCACAAATCTTACGGGCAAATGGAGTCCCCACATCTAACCAAACCCCAGTTTCTCCTGGGCTACGTTCAGATTTTATACCATATTCCTTCAAGGTAAGAATTATCATTTCCTCCAGAAGTCGCAAGTATTTGTGTATGTCTGTAAAGAAATTTTCCAAATCCAAAATTGGATACCCGACAATTTGTCCAGGCCCATGGTAAGTAATGTCTCCTCCTCTGTTAATTTTATGGAAAGTTGCTCCTTTTTCGGTAAGCTGAGCTTCGCTCAACAATAGATTTGACAGATCACCACTTTTACCCAAAGTGTACACATGAGGATGCTCCACAAACAAAAAATGGTTTTGAGTCTCCAATCCTGCATCCTCTCTCCTATTTTTTATTTTGGTATCCAAAATCCCCTTGAACAATTCTTCTTGATAATCCCAAGTGTCCTTAAAGTCCTTTGTACCTAAATCCCGTATGCTTATGCTTTTGTTCACAAGTTAATCTTCTAAAATCACCTCTAAATTCAATGCTTCAGGATTTGTAACATATTCCATAAAGCCAAACTCCACGGTAACCGTCTTTCTATCTTCACTAAACAGAGCTTTCTCATTGGATGCCGATTTAATCCTTTTTGGAAAATGATAGTTCAATTTATACATGGAGCTTCCAAACATCATACTCATTTCGCCTAAACTATCGGTCATTTGCTTGTAAGTTTCTTTGTCCAATATCTTCGCCTCTCTCGTAAACACCTTACCATCATATGCATAGTTCAACTCCGTACTTCCATTTTCTCCCAAAGAGGAAAAAGGGTTGTTGGGGTCGTTCGCCTGAGCTGCTCCCTTTCCTGCCATGTTGCTAAAATTGTTCATGGCCTTGAACATATCTCGAAGTTCGTCTGCTTTCTTGAACTCTCTATACATATCAAACTTCATTTCCGATGTCTCAGGATTCATGATCATATGCATATTGAAAGGCTCCAAGCTCTTAAGCTTTGCTTGTTCTTCTGCGGAAAGCTTTGAAATACTATCACGTTTGGCATCGAAAATTTCCTTGAAGCTGAATGTTGAATCGATAGCCTCCTCTTCGGTTTCACTTATTTTATCACCTGCCATTTGCATGAGTTGGGAACCATCAAAGGAAAATGACATTTTACCAGAACCGTCTTCATTTATATATATATCCTCAGAAAATTGACAACTTGCCAACAACAGGGCAAAAAAAGACAGACACAGAAAAGTAAGTTTTTTCATTATAAAATATTGATTAAAATTTAAGACTACAAATATAGCTTTTTATCTGTTAGGATTGTTAAGTATTACCAAAGCTGCGATAACCCCTGGCACCCAGCCACAAAGCCACAACAAGAAAACGATGACGATTGATCCGCAACCTTTGTCCAAAATAGCCAAAGGTGGGCATAAAATTGAAAGTAGAACTCTCCAAAAACTCATAATAATTTTGATTTAATACAATCTACTTCCTTGTAGATTGATGATTGATGTATATATATGACGTCATCTCTTCTCTTTTGTTACAATTATACGTGTAAGCATACCACTAAAAAAGAAACTGTGTGGGTTGAACAATATCGCAAAAAAATTAGTTTTAATTCATCTGTTTTAATCCTATCTTTGTTGGCTTAAATACACACAATACATTACTATGTCACAATTATCTGAGCAAGAGCTCGTTCGTAGAGAAAAACTAGCAAAATTACGTGAATTGGGGATTAACCCTTACCCTGCCGATTTATTTCCTGTAAATCATAGTTCCAAACAGATTAAGGCTGATTTTTCAGAAGACAAACAGGTAATTGTCGCTGGTAGACTAATGACCATAAACATACAAGGAAAGGCTTCTTTTGCTCAACTACAAGATGCGGAAGGGCGCATTCAAGTGTATTTCAATAGAGATGAAATTTGTCCGGGAGAAGACAAAACCCTATACAACGACGTTTTTAGGAAGTTATTGGATTTGGGAGATTTCGTTGGTATTGAGGGAGAGTTGTTCAAGACAAAAGTGGGAGAAATCACCATTCGCGTCAAAAATTTCAAATTGCTAAGCAAATCATTGAAGCCTTTGCCCATCCCAAAAGAAAAAGATGGTATCGTATATGATGCATTTACAGATCCGGAAATGCGCTACAGACAGCGTTATGCCGATTTGGTAGTAAACCCACACGTGAAGGATGTTTTCGTAAAGCGTACAAAATTATTTACTGCGATGCGTAACTTCTTTAACGAGGCCGGGTATTTTGAAGTAGAAACCCCTGTCCTTCAACCCATTCCTGGAGGAGCTGCTGCTCGCCCATTCATTACTCATCACAATAGTTTGGACATTCCTCTATATATGCGAATAGCCAACGAACTATATCTAAAACGCTTGATCGTAGGTGGTTTTGATGGTGTTTACGAATTTTCCAAAAATTTCAGGAATGAAGGAATGGATCGTACGCACAATCCTGAGTTCACCGCCATGGAAATCTATGTTTCCTATAAGGATTACAATTGGATGATGGATTTCTGTGAGCGTTTGCTCGAGCAATGTGCCATTGCTGTAAATGGAACTTCCGAGGCTACCTTTGGGGAACACAAGGTTAATTTCAAAGCACCATACAAGCGTATAACCATGGCAGATTCCATCAAGGAATTCACTGGTTTTGACATTACCGGGAAAACAGAGCAAGAAATACGCAATGCAGCTGAAGGCATGGGTATTGCCGTGGATGACACAATGGGTAAAGGAAAATTGATTGATGAAATATTTGGAGAAAAATGTGAAGGCAACTACATACAACCTACTTTCATCACCGACTATCCAAAAGAAATGAGCCCTCTATGCAAAGAACATAGAGACAATCCTGAATTGACAGAGCGTTTTGAATTGATGGTTTGTGGAAAGGAAATCGCCAATGCCTATTCGGAATTGAATGATCCGATAGATCAACGTGAACGTTTTGAACACCAATTGAAATTGGCTCAAAAAGGAGATGATGAAGCCACGGAATTCATAGATCACGATTTTTTACGTGCTTTGGAATACGGTATGCCTCCTACATCTGGAATGGGAATTGGAATGGATCGTCTAATCATGTTCCTAACCAATAACCAATCCATACAGGAAGTATTGTTCTTTCCTCAAATGAGACCCGAAAAAAAGGCCATCCCAATGAGTGAAGAAGAAAAAGCTGTTTTTGAAATATTGAAGAAGAATACTCCTAGCGACTTGAACGATTTAAAATCACAATCAGGTTTAAGCAACAAGAAATGGGACAAAACCATAAAGGGGTTGACCAAACTCGGAGTTGCCAAAGTAAACAAAACAGACGACGGCTTGTTTGTTGAAATGGTTTAACATACAAATGAAGTCAACAATAAGATATAAGGCATGCATTCTTGGAATGTATGCCTTTTTGATTTTTATTCCCTCAATGACCATAAACTGTTGATTGCCATATATTTCAAAAACTAAACAATGCAATCCAAAATGCTATTTCCAACTGTTGGAAACAGTAAAACCCCATATTCAAAACAGATATTTCTTTTCTACTGATTCTTAAATATGGAATCCATCATATAAAAAAAGGGAAATAACTTACCGAAAACGGAGAAAACCACTCTGGTTTCACTTTTATAATTACTTCAATTTTGCAATATCAAAAAACAATTGATAAGGCGTAAACCGAAAAGCCTGCAAATAGAGTAAGTACATTATTAATAAAACAAATATTATGGGAACTACAAGATGCGAATGCATAGGTGGAGTTTGCGCTCCCCAAAGAAAACAGGGTTTAAGGGTTAAACCAGAAAAAGGGAAACACGAATTGGTAAGGTTAAAGGGGCCTGGTCTATTCATGGGTGCTCATCTTAGCAAGCAAGGAGGAACCAATGACATTTCCTTTGTCGATTTGACCATTGATGGACAAAGCATTTTCAACCTTTCGTATGCTGCAATGAGAAATCTAGGGTTTACGCAACAAAACCCATATGGTATGGTATTGGTAAAAACTGGGTTGATTGAAAATGTGACTTTAGGTTTCCCTTATCCTCTTAAATTCGAAAAAGAATTAACTTTGACGTTCACGACAAATGAACCAGACATAGATCAAGTTATCGGAAATGTCATCTATGGAAAATGCTAAACCTCCATTACCATCTTTGAACGAGACAAAAAGAATCACTCAATCGTGGTTCTTTTTTGTTTAAAGAAACAAACCAATTCTTTACCTGAGGCATGAAAATCTCTTAAAAGTCAAGGCATATCATTTCAAAACAGAATCAATTCCTTCCAAGTAATCCTTAAAGAGAATCAAGTTATTATGATTTCCTCCATCTACTTTCGTAAAAGTAGTAAGTTCCTTTGGAGCTTCATCAAATAGCTTTCTTCCCGATCTATAGGGTACCACTTTATCTTTTGTACCATGAAATATAGAAATCGGGCATTTTATATCTTTTATGAATTGATGACTTGGAAATTTATAGTTCAATAGTGATTCTATTGGAAATATAGGGAATCGATGTTTGGCAACATCTGCAATACCATAATATGGCGTTTCCAAAAGGAGCTGCTTTGGTTTGTTCTTAGAAGCAACCCATGTTGCAATTCCCGTTCCCAAAGAACGACCATAAATCGTTATTTGACCTTCTTCGTATTGTTTCTTCAAATAATCATAGAACAATTGGGCATCCTTATAAAGAGCTTCCTCACTTAATTTGCCTTTGCTCTTACCAAAAGTTCTATAATCCATTACCAATACATCATATCTTTTTTTCACAAAAAACTCCGTATATGCTCCCCAACGCTGGATATTTCCTTTGTTCCCATGAAAATACAAAATGATCCCTTCTGGACTTTCTACTTTGAAATGTATTGCATTCAGTGAAGCCTTGTCTTCTGTTTTTAAAGTTAATTCTTCAAAATCATAAGAAAACACAAACTCGTAATCTTGTTCTAAAATTGTAGGTCTAAATAGTATTCTTTCTTGAAACATATATAATAGAATGCCTATTAACACATATACCCCAATTATAGTTGGCATTATCTTTCTAAGCCTTTTTAATATTTTTTTTTGAGGAATGAATGACATTTATACTTGTAGTTGAAAAATCTATTGCTTCTATTTTATAATTGATAATATCATTTATTATCTTATGATAGGATTCGAAATTGTTTAAATTTTTGTGCCCACCACCTATCACTGTATGTAATTTAGTTCGCTTGGGATTCACTTTGGACAACTTCACACTGGTTTTGTAGGGAATCAACTTATCGTCTGTCCCATGTATGATATGTATCGGGCACTGTACATACTTTAACCATTTATATGTTGGCAAAGGATACTTTATCAATACCGACAATGGCATAAAGGGCATATAACGCGAAGTTACCTTCGTCAAACTATAGTATGGCGCATCCAAAACTAGTAACTTTGGATGATTGGTCGATGCCAACTTTGAGGCAAATCCCGATCCTAGCGACCGTCCATAAATAATTATCCTATTCTCTGTGATCCTCTCTTTTATTTTATTGTAGACAACCTGTAAATCTCTCTTTATTGCTTTTTGGGATCGTCTTCCCGTACTTTTTCCAAATCCTCTATAATCCACCATGACCACGCTGTAACCATGCCTAGTAAAATCCACAGCAAACTTACCCCATCCCTTTATGCTCTTGGAATTCCCCTTTAAATACAATACGATTCCCTTCGATTTTCCCTTGGGTTTAAAAAGCACTCCATTTATCGTTGCTCCATCACGGGTTTCCAAGTTGTACTCTTCAATTTCCTGATTATCATATAGAAACTGAAAGTCCTTAGGCAATTTTTCTGGTTTGAAGAGGAAGTAATCCTGCAAATAATACAATGCTATGCTTATTATTACATAAATAATAAGAACTATGATGAGGATATGTAACCAATAAGGCATTATACATTGTATTTAACATACAAGATATAAATTTTAAATGGAAGATGCTCCTAAAAGAGAGTGTGATATTATAGTATAGACACCATTAAATCAGTGTTGTTACAAAGGTAGATTCTTCAAAAAAGTATTGGAGATCCATTTGTAATACATATTTTTATTGGTGACGTTAATACCGCTTTGCCTCAATGTCTTGATTTTATGTATGGATTTGAGGACTCGCAATACGATTGCGAAGAGTATGACTAAAACTGTTAAGGAGATTACTAGAGGGTTCATAATACTTGACAACGAATGGTTATTACTTAAGGGTTCATAATACTTGACAACAATAAGAAATATAAATAGAATTTAAAAATTAATGCCATGCATTATATCGAAAAAAAACACATTACTCGATTAAACGCAAATACCTTCGCCTACCGGTAACTCCCTGAGTAATAAGAGTTAAAAAAAATACCAATAACACAAAAAAGGCTTTGAAAACAATCCAAAGCCTTTTTCGTAATCTTCACCTGTATACAATATCATAGTCCCAAAACCGATGTTCCCTGTTCAAAAATAACATCCACTGGAATACTAGCATCACTCAACCTATCCAAATCCCTTTGCAACTCTTCTGCGATACTACCATAATTGGCTACAAAGTTGCCTACTCCTTCATAATCTCCATCTCCTTGGTAATTCAAGATGACTTCCGACAATGTTTCCATCGCAAATTCCATTTTTTGAAAATTCACGATGTAGGTTCCATCAACATTCCTGGAAAATGCTCCCATCTGCTTGAAGAAGTTGAAACGAATCATATTGGCTTTTCCATGTGCACTAGACGCTCCAAAGCGAACAGACCGGAAAATTCCAGCCATGAAAGTGACCATGTTGTCCTTTAAATCTTCCTTCAACTCTCCTTTTGCATGCAACTGCTGTACCATATACAGTCCAAGAATGTCAGCTTTGCCTTCCTCCAAGGCACTTGCATGTTCTTTAAGGGACATTCTTACCGTTCCTTTTCCTGTTATCGTATTTTTTATTCCTAGACCATGTGCTACCTCATGGAACATTGTGTTTGCAAAAAAGGCATCGAAGGTTATGTGCTTTCGCTGACTTGAATCTATCAAAACCTCTGAAATTGGCAATAGAATTTTATCGAACTTGGCTTTCATTGCATTTTTAAGCTGTAAGCGACGTGTCCCTTTTTTAAGCTGCACCTCTTCATCGTTTGGCAAGTTGATTGCTATGGTCTTGCTTCCCGAATTACAATCTCCAGCATAGAAAACAACATCGTATGCATTTAAATCACTATCCGTTCCCGGTTTTTCTTTCTTGTATTTTTCGGCTACTGGCAATCCTTTTTGCAATTCTGGCAAAAAGCTACTGAACTTTTCCAAACGCTTGCTCCAAGCTTGATCTTTGATCAATACGTATCCTTCATGAGCTGCCTTGTTTCCAAACAATTGGTCTTCGTATGTTTCAATTGGACCAATCACAACATCCAACGTGTTGTTTTTCATATCCATCCAAGCATAGTCACTGGCTTGATATTGGTCATCCAACAAAGCTTTGGATCTCAATTCCAAATAAGTCCTCAACCCCTTGTCTTCGGCTAGCCTCGATGCTTCCAACAATAGATCGGATACTTCTTTTACTTCTTTTTCGAATTGCTTGTGGTATGGTATCGTATATAGTTTTCCTTTTTCATCGCGACGTACAAAATTGTAGATACTGGATTTACTTTCCAATTCTGCTCCTTCAAATTCTTCCTTGGTCATATCCGCCGGATAGAAATTCGCTCCTTTTGGCTTTTTGCCTACACCATCTACAAAGGATTTGTTGTTGGCCAATCTATCCCAAGGACCATAATTGATCTTTACATATCTTTTGGTATCCTCATCCTCTATCGTCCCCAATAATTTGTTGACATCTCCGTAAGCTTCATAGGCAAACAATGCATTCATCTTATCTGCTGCCTTTATCAAAATAGGCAACATCTTACGTTCATTCTCTGTTAACGCACTTAAATCTGATGTTAATTTTACACTGACGTATTTATCTAAATTGGTTTGCATTTCAGTTTTCTCTTTTTTAATCGCATTCCCATCATTGACATCTACCTCTGTTTTATTGACATCTTCTTTACAAGACCACAAAACTGCAATTGCCAATACCATTACAAATGTATTTTTCATTTTTTAAATAGTTATGTTGAAGCCCAAAGTTAGCCAATTTTAATTATTGCTCCACATAGTCTGCGATGGGAATTTCATTTATTAGCACATCTTTTAAAACCGCATCCCCATCCTTTATGTAAACCAGCCCATAAGTATTGTTTGGCAGAGAATCTCTCTGCGCATTCCTAAAGGCATCTTCGGCAGGCTTGGCTTTGCTTTCTTCCATATAAAAACGATCAAAAGGCAAATTGAAATGTACCTCCCCCTTATTTCGGTCATACCAACTTGCTTTTGCTACGACATAATCGTTTTCAATGGCCAATGGTATTTTGCTCACCTTTGCCAATTCGGCAAATCCCAAACTATCCTTTTTCAAATACACATAGACATCTTCTCGTCTTTCCCATAATGAATCTCCAGAAGCAGCTGTATTCATTTCATACCTCAAGACAATGTATTTCCCTCTAAAAGGATCACTGGGATCTATAGGCTGTGTCCTGAACTTATAAGCTGTTCCCGTATCCAAAATGATTTCTTCTCCAAGAATCATTTGGGCTGGAACAAACAATTGTGCTATGGCTACCAACACGAACAGCATAAACAGGTATTGTGGTTTTATTTTTCTCATGACAATTATCTTAAAGTTCTTCTTCTTTGTTTTTCTGTTTTTTGAGCATGACGTAATTGGTGACAAAAAAACCAATCCCTACCACCACAAACAACAATCCTTTTATCGCAAACCCCATATTGGTATCGACAAATCGACAAAATATCAAAGCTGCAACAATTGTCAATCCATAGTTCAATACTCCAAAGTGCATTTTATCCACTCCCATTTTAATCGCATTCACCCCCAAAGCAAAGAGAAGCATATTTGATATTATCGTTGGTATGATCGCATTGGTCAATCCTACAAAAAACAATGCGCTCATTATGATGAATATGAAATGAAACAGATTGGCTTTCTCCACTCGTTTTTTCAAGAACAAATAGATCAATGCAAATGTAGTTGCCACAAATAACACCACAACCAAAGATGCTTCTCCCATGTCTGATCTGACAATCCCATATACATCCTTCCAAACCCATTTAAAACTGGTCATCAACAACATGACGACAGTACCAAGAGAACCCAAAACCAGATACCCGTTTTGCCTTAATTTCAAATTCTCGAATATTGGCATCTTACCTAGGTTGTAAAACAATCCGAATAGAATGACATAGGATAGGAAAACCAATTCATCGAACCTTACTATGAACGTTCCCAAAGTTATGATGAGACTTAAAGGCAACAACCAATTGAAAACTGAGGTCACATTTGACTTTGACCTTCTTTTCATCAATCTTGCATAATAAGGCATCATAATCACAATGAGCAACAAATACATCCAAGGAATGTTGCTCCCATAGGAGTAACCATACTCACAAGCATAGATGGTTGCAAATACGACATGCAACAAAGCTAAACCACTGGATTTCAGCAAATAGATCAATGGTACACACAACAAAACCCAAGTAAGCATATAACTACTGAAGTTCCCAGGAATGTTATAGATTTGACTCACCATGGCCATAGATGCTCCAACGACAAAAAACAAAAAGGTGCCCGAAGCTTCCTTCCAGGCCTGACTTTTATTTTTCAATATGGAAAAGCCTACCAACCCTTGTCCTATCAACAATGGGACAAAAGCAAACAGTGTTTTTATCGTTTTTGAAAAAACATCCCAGTTATGTGCCAATATTAAAATTATTCCCAATCCAACCAAAATAGATCCCAACACACCAAAAACAGTAAACAACCTATTCGGATTATCATTTCTTTTCGATTTGTAATAGCTTTCTATCCTAGTGGCAGTGTCTTTGGATATCACTTCATTTTCGACCAGTTCCGGAAGTTCCTTTGTGAGTTTTGAGTTCATTTTGTATTGCTTTTCATCTGTTTATTTTTATTGCTTCTCATCCTTCATTTGTAACACTCATGCACAATCAACCTACTACTCATCTGATTTTCAATTATGAATGCTTCATTAAATTCTATTGACTTACAATAAAACTTGATATAGTTAACGCTATCCCCACAACAAGGATCACAATGGCTATCTTCGCATAAATCCTTTCCTGGAATTTATTTAGACAAAGTCCCCTTATTGCCAAAAATAGCAACAATGGTTGCCCCAAGATACAAGGTATGGTCAACATTTCTTGTACAACCCCTATTAATACAAAACGACAATGAAATATTTTATGGTTCAAATACAACAAGAATAAAAACAAAGGAGCAAATGCCCCCAAAGCCAATATTATTTTTTCTGTTGTTACTTTTCTAATAGTCATATATTATATTTTCTGTTTTTTCTGTTTTTTTTTGTTTTAAAATGGCGCAACATACATTGCCACGCCATTTTATGGTCAACCAATCAAATTAACCAATCATCAAAACAAAAAGATCATATAGATAATAATCCCTTCAGCAATCCCTGTTATTATGGACATTCCCAAAATGTCCTTGATTTTGCTTCTTAAAAAGAACACCGTACTCAAGACCGCTATGATTGCTGCCAACAAAACTTCCAACGCATCGATTTCCGATAATAGATAGGTAATTCCTGTAAATGCTGCTGTGACTCCAATTGTTATAAGCCCGAATTTTATGATTTCATCTTTATTGTAATTCCCTTCTTTAAACCCATTCCTCAAATCCCTCAAGACGGATAAGATGAAGAGCAATGGTACTACCGATAAAAAAGGTGCAAAAACGACTTTAATCCCCTTTTCGATGTTTAAATTGTTGTAAAAGAAAAAGGCTATCGCGGTGAATGCCAGCAAACCAGTCACTATTATGGATTGAAAAGTAAACAACAATTCCCTTTTCCCTGTATTGTTTTTTTCTTTTGAAGTATTGAATATCTGATTCATGATTTTAAAATTTTGATGATTAAATAAATTGTATTTGTTTTAGTTGATTATGTTTTCTTGTAGATTTTCATCTACGACTTTGCTTCTTTTTACATAGCCTAAGAGCAATATGTACAGCCCTATGGCAGCTAAGATGTGCTTTAATGAATGCCCACTGATTACTCGCAAATGATCGTGCACGAGGTTATCATAATGTTCCAAGGCCTTTGCCAAGACATATGCCATTAGCAACACCCAGTACCCTAATGTGCAGTCGTACTTAGACTTGAAAAACACAAGAATGATGGGTATTGTCAAAACGGGATAGAATTGAACCAAGGCATACAATCTCAAATCATTGAATTCACCCCAAACATAGATGGATGTCGCCCCCAATACCAGCAATGGCAACAATAACAAATATCCCATCCTATCGTCAATAAACTCGCTTATCACAATTGAAAACAAAGACATGAAGACCACACACATTGGCAACCTATCCCAAACCAAAGTCACGTCATTGGGGTTTAGGTGATAATGGCTTGATCCAATCGAAACGAGAATGATTCCAATGAAAAAGAGCATATATTGAATCTTGGTTTTCGCAATTGACTTCAATCTATATAGCCCAAGAAAACCAATGATCATAAATGGTAGATTAGACATCACATTCCAGAAGTTAGGAATTCCAAAAACTACTTTCGAATCACTAAAACCATGATACGATTGATTCTGTTCTATTGGTGACTGTTTAAATATGATAGCAGACATTGCAACAAATGTTATTGCTAGAATCATATATCCCATATTTTCCCTTTTAATCATTGAGTGCATCTTCTCCATTAATTAGTTTGACAAAAAGAAAACGTGTACAGCCAATGACAACAAGACTCCACTTAAAATTCCGTTTACCTTTAAATTGTTATATAGAATGTAGTTGAGCACATAACTACTTATCGTCGTAGAGTTTATAAGGTGTGCAAAAATCAGGTTGTCTTCCATTTTTTGTTGTGTCACCAACTCCAACATTTGCATTATTACCAGACTTGAGACTACTGCTATCAGCAACAAGATTGTAGCTGGTCTTTGGTTTTTGAGTTTATAGTCGTCTGTGTTTTTTGGCAAAAAGTGCTCGATTAAGATGAAACGCACAAAAAACAGCATTGGAATGGGGAATAGAATAGAGGCTATAATCTTTATGACATCCTTGAATGTCTTTATTTCATCGTACCCCAAAAACACCAAATAGACGAATACCAAAACCGAAACTCCCACAGTTACGACAAAAGCTATATTTACTTGCTTCAACTTCATCTTAAACACCTAGAGGTTTTATAGAATTTGATGCATTGCTCTCCATAAAGGCAATGCATTGGTTGTAACCAGCTATAAGTTCTTGTTGAATCGTTTTGGAAAAAATGGTCATTGTACCAAATACGACTATTAAAATTGTGGTTTTCAAATAATGGTTCATATTGTTTTGTTTTAATGATTATATGACAAAAGTGCAATACAAACTAGAAGTAACAAATACAGTTTACAATAAAAACTGACGATATTTTTTATTTAATAAATATAAAAAATACTATATTTAATGACATAAAACATTTTTTACTGACGATTAAATGACAAATTTAAATGAAATAATATCTACGTTTTCCATAGAAGAGCAGCAGCAGTTCATCCAATATTTGGAAAAAAAGAACAAACGCAGTGATACAAAAAACATAGAACTCTTCAAACTGTTGGTAAAAAACGAAGACGATTCCAAGTCACTATGCGTAAAACTGTATAAAGGCCATAAAAAAGAAGCCTACCACGCTTTGAGAAAACGTTTGTACCAATCCATAATAGATTTCATTGCGAATGCCAACTTGAAAGAAGAGAACTCCGTGGACATGCAAATCATAAAATACATACTTGCATCAAGAACCTTTTTGACACATAAACATTATAAAATGGCCTACAAGATTCTGGACAAGGCCGAAAAGATTGCTACGGAGCATCATTTGTTTGCCATACTAAATGAAATCTACCACACAAAAATCCAATACGCCTATGCCTACCCCCAAATAGACATCGATTCATTAATTGGCAAGTTCAAGGCCAATCAAAAAAACAACTACCTGGAAGACCAGCTCAACATTGTCTATGCCAAAATAAGGCAAACACTAAACGACATCACATACAGAGGGAATATTGTGGATTTCGAAACGCTGCTAAACGACACATTGAAAGAACACAACATAAACATCAACGATTCCATGTCATTTAAATCGTTGTACCAATTAATGACCATTGTCAGCATCTCTGCTTTTGTCTCAAAAGATTATTTGAAGATCGAACCCTTCCTCATTGACACCTACAAGACGATACAAACCCACAAGAACAAGGACAAGCAACTATTCTATCATATTCAAGTTCTATATATAATAGCCAATACCTTATTCCGAAACAAGAAATTCAACGACTCGCTATTCTATCTGGACAACATGCACAAGCTCATGTCATCAAAACAAAAAAAACATTACAAGACCTTTTTTCTTAAATACAATTTGCTGTTGGCTCTAAATTACAACTATTCGAACCTACAAGGCAAAGCCATTTCCACATTGGAACCGATTGCAAAGCAGAAGCATCAAGACGTGGAAAGCCTGCTTGACATCAATTTGAGCTTGATCATGTTTTACATTCAGGCTGGAGATTACAAAAAGGCACACCAATCCTTTTCAAAATTCTATCATACGGACAAGTACCATGAAACAAAAGCGGGAAAAGAATGGGTTCTCAAAAAGAACCTGATAGAAATCATCCTACACATAGAATTGCAAAACATCGATTTGGTGGACTCCAGGTTGTTGAGTTTCAAAAGGCTACATTTCGAGTATTTGAAAAGCATCAACCAGCAGCGTGTAATCAGCTATCTTTCCTTTGTCGAAGAATACTACAAAGCGCCAGAAAAAGTGAGATCCATTTCATTCCACGACAAGGTGAAAAATACCTTCGAATGGGTAAAAGCGGAACAAGAGGACATTTTCGTTATGAGCTATTATGCTTGGCTAAAAAGCAAAATGGAAAATACACCATTGTACATTACCACCATAAACTTGATAAAAGAAGCCCAAATTGTTAATTAGTCGTTAAAAAACAAATTGACTTTAAACCTTTTTTAAATGCAACGGTCTTAGAATCAAATAACATCTAAAACAAATTAAAATGAAAAAATTGGCAATACTTGCAATCGCATTGATCTCCCTTCAAATCACAGCTCAAGACAAAAAAGAAGACCGCAAAGACTTAAGAAAGGAAAGAGTTGAAAAGATGAAGAACATAAGTGCAGAAGACATGGCTCAACTGCAAACAAAGAAAATGACCTTGCACTTGGACTTGACAGAAGCTCAACAAAAAAAAATAGGAGAGTTAAACCTTAGAGATGCAAAAGTCAGAAAGGCTAAAATGGAAAAAAGAGCGAAAGAAAGACAAGAAACAAAAAAACGTTCTCAAGAGGAACTCATAAAAATGAAGAATGAGAGGTTGGACAAGCAAATTGCAAAAAAGAAGGAAATGAAGTCCATTCTCAATGCCGATCAATTTGAAAAATGGAAAAAAATGCAAGCCAAGAAAGACATGCATATGAAAAAAAGAAAAATGCAAGGTAAAAAACACAGGAAGCACGACAGAAGAGAAAAAAAGAATTAAAAATATCATCATTAGAAATAATTAAATACGAATTGGTTTTAAGCAAAAAAAGGTGCTGATTATATAATCGACGCCTTTTTTATTTGTTAATTTTATGTAAATAGCTTTACTTTGGGTAATTAATGCCTAATTATCTAAAATGATGAAAAAAATAATTACTTTATGTCTTTTTGCCTTTGTAATGGTCTTGGGAACACAAACAATTTCAGCCCAAAGCAAAACTGAAATAAACAAGAGAGCAGAAGCCTCAGCAAAAAAATTGCAACAGTTATTAAAATTCGACAATGATGTGTTGTCACAAGTGTACGAAGCTTACAAGGAGTTTGTAGACAAACAGAACACCATTGAAAAGACAAACAAGGCTGGATCCGAAGAATACAATAAAAATCAGGCTTTAATTCAAGAACGTCTTTCCAAAATGATCAAGACTGCATTAAACGACAAGGAACTATACAACAGATACTTGGTAGCTACAGGTCAACCAGGGTCAAAAGCTTCAAGCAACACGACTCAAGGGCGTACCAGCAATACACCTCCAAAAAGAAAATAAACATTTATACATATTAAAAAGAAAAGCGATCATTCTAGAATGATCGCTTTTCTTTTTAATATCTTTTCTCCTATTTGGTGAAAACGGAGTTGCAAGCTTCTATCGTCCTGTCCAAATCCTCATAAGTCAAAGCATCTGCTATAAACCAAGTTTCGAAGGCACTAGGAGCAATATAAATTCCCTTTTTCAACATCTCGTGAAAAAAGGTTTTGAATATCTCATTGTTTCCATTTGCTGCGGTTTCAAAATCTACGACCTCAGCTTCATCAAAATGCACAGAAATCATTGACCCTACTCTATTTATGGTGTGAACGATGTCATGTTTCATCAAAACCTCGGACAATCCCTTGTGCAAGTATTCTGTTTTCTTCGCCAAACGTACAAATACATCTGCATCATCATTTAAAGTAGTCAACATTGCCAAGCCTGCTGCCATTGCCAATGGGTTTCCACTCAATGTCCCAGCTTGATATACTGGCCCCAGAGGAGCCAAACAATTCATTATTTCTTTTCTCGCCGCAAAAGCTCCAACAGGCAGTCCTCCTCCAATTACCTTTCCAAAGCAAACTATGTCTGCATCTACACCATATAACTCTTGAGCTCCTCCTTTAGCCAAACGGAAACCTGTCATCACCTCATCGAATATCAATAAAATTCCATTCTCATCGCATAAGTCACGTAAGCCTTGCAAGAAACCTTCCTTAGGTGGGATACACCCCATATTTCCAGCAACTGGCTCTATTATGATGCAAGCGATTTCATTGATATTAGCTTCGATTAACTCGGCTACATTGGACAGATCGTTATATCGTGCCAAAAGTGTATCCTTTGCAGTTCCTCCAGTCACACCTGGACTATTTGGAGTACCAAATGTTATTGCTCCACTCCCAGCTTGTATTAAAAACGAATCACTGTGCCCATGATAGCAACCTGCAAATTTTATTATTTTGTCTTTCCCTGTGAATCCTCTTGCCAGACGCACCGCACTCATGCAAGCCTCTGTCCCAGAATTGACAAATCTTATCTTGTCTATGTTCGGAACCATGGACACCGCCAACTCCGCTATCTTAGTTTCTATTTCCGTGGGCATGCCAAAGGATGTCCCTTTCTTGGCTTTTTCTATGACTGCAGAAACCACAGGTTCGTATGCATGCCCCAAGATCATCGGTCCCCAAGAATTGATGTAATCTATCAATTGGTTACCATCTTCATCATACAAATAGGCTCCTTTGGCTTCTTTAACAAAAATTGGGGTTCCTCCAACCGCCTTGAAGGCTCTTACTGGGGAATTCACACCACCAGGTATAACTTGTTCTGCTTGCGCGAACAATTCACTACTACGTTTATAAATCATATATTGCAATTAATCTTTTGGCAAGGGCTTGACGAACAACATTTGCCCTTCGAATAAATCGTTGTTCTCTAAACTATTTAAATCTTTGAGTTCCTGAACTGAAAGGCTGTAACGTCTAGACAAAGAATACAATGTATCTCCTTTAACGACGGTATGCTTCTCATTCACTCCTGTATCCTTTCCGAGAACCTCAGCATCGAAACGATCCAATTGATACCTTTCAATTAGGCTTATCAATTTCTGAGGGTATTTTCTATCTGTTGCATACCCTGCAGCTCTCAACTCTTTCGCCCAATTTTTATAGTCATCCTTTTTTAACTTGAACAGTTTCGAATATCGCTTGCGTTCCTTTAAAAAAAGTGAGTGGTCTCTAAAGGAATATTTAGAATTCTTGTATTTTCTGAAACATTCTTGATCCTTGTCATCATCGTGGTAAATACGTCCACCAGTCCATCCCTTATGGCATTTAATCCCAAAATGATTGTTAGCCTTAACAGACAAGCGTCCTTTACCTGAACCTGATTCCAAGATGCCTTGAGCCAAGGTTATGCTTGCAGGCACTCCGTAATTACGCATTTCGTCTTGTGCGATATCACTATAAATGGCTATGTATTCCTCGGTAGGACTAGCATACACCTCTGGAGTATCCTTTATCACCATTTCTACCTTTGGCTTGGTTCCCTCCTTTGTCCTTGGTTTGTTTTTTACGACTCTAACGGCTTTCTTGTTTGATTTCGTCGTTGTCACTTTTCGCTGTGATCCACAACTGGACACCAACATCGCCAAACCTAAAATAATAAATAACTGTTTCATTAACTATATTGTATTAATGGTATTCCTTTTTGTTTCAATATCTTGTTCATTCCTTCTATTCCTTGCAATCCTCCTGTATGAATAACCAATATTCTGGAATTTTCAGGGAAATAACCTTGCTTGATCATGTCCATTATCCCATATACCATTTTCCCGGTATAGATAGGGTCCAAGGGAATGCCGTGAACGGTATGGAACGCATTGAGAAACGTTACCAACTCGGTATTTATTTTTGCGTAGCCTCCAAAATGATAATCATTTATCAATTCCCAATTCTCCTGCTTTGCAAACTTACTAATATCTTCGTATAAAAAACCTCCCTTCAAAGCTGAAAATCCCAAAATCTTCTGATTTGGCCTTGAACTGTTTATCAAACCAGAAAGCGTGCCTCCTGTACCTACTGGCGCACAGACATAATCGAATTCTTTATCTTCCTCTGTCAATATCTCCTCACACCCTTTTACCGCCATATCATTTGTTCCTCCTTCAGGTATCTTGTAGAAATTTCCAAATTCGGTTTTCAAGGCCTTGAGAAAAGAATCCTCTGCTTTTCGCCTATAATCACTCCTACTCACAAACTTGAATGTCATTCCATTCTCTTTGGCTTGTAACAATGTAGGATTTCCTCCTATCTTATCAGCTAGTTCCTCTCCTCGTATGACCCCTATCGTTTTCAAACCACATATATTTCCGACAGCCGAAACAGCAGCAATATGATTGGAAAAAGCACCTCCAAATGTCAGCAAGGTATCATACCCTCCTTCCTTGGCAGATAAAACATTGTATTTTAATTTTCGATATTTGTTTCCAGAAACAATAGAATGAATTAAATCTTCTCGCTTCACTTCCAAAGACAAAAAATCACTAACACCCAGATTAACAGTTACATTCAAAGATTTACTCACTTCAAAAAGAACATCAATTGCGCTTCTCATCGATTAAATAAACGTTTTATAGATTTAAAATTGTTTTTTTTGTTTTTTTTATATACATTTCATCGATTAAATAAGTATTTCAAAGACATTTAACTGTTTTGATCACTTTTTTTAATTACCTTTTAAATGCTCCAAGATTAAATACCTATTCAGACTTACTTATCTGATTGCTCCCGGGTTAATCGTCGTTTGTTAATTTTTAACCTTTATAACAATTTCATAATAAACTATGGATTGTTAAATTTCAAACTACCCCGATTATGAATAGAAACCTACTCTCAGTTCCAAATGTAATTAATTTCATTTACAAGACACTTAAAACGCATAAGCACTTTACATATTTATTTACCTTGTTCCTACTGCCTCTTCATGGTTATGCACAATGTGCTGGTATTGCCAACAATGCATGCACCACTGCCGCTCCAACAGTCCTAAGTACAAGTATAACCTGTACACCTCCCAACAATCAAGGAGGAAGAAGAAATTTCCTAGTCACCAACATGATTGCTGGTGCCACCTATAGCATTTCCAACTGCGGCTCCGGGTTCGACACCCAAATGACCATTAGAGATTCAGGAGGAACTTCAGTAGCCTTCAATGATGACAATGGACCTTCCTGTTCTGGAAGTGCTGCATCCATAGACTTCACGCCTTCAACGACTGGGGACTACAGAATACATTTGAACAGATACGATTGCGCCACCACAAACAACTTGAATGGAGACATCGTAGTAACCTATACAACTGCCCCTCCTCCTCCAAGCAACAATGACTGTGCCAATGCCATCGCCTTGACCACAAATGCAAGTTGTAACTTTGCAACCTACACCAATGCCAATGCTACAGATAGCGGTGAGACACCAGCACCTGGATGTTCGAGCTATACTGGCGGCGACGTTTGGTTTTCCGTGGTCGTACCTGCTGCTGGCAGTTTGGAGATCGATACCAACACCGGTGTCTTAACAGATGGCGGTATGGCTGTCTATTCTGGAAGTTGTGGGTCGTTGGCTCTGGTGGCCTGCGATGACAACTCAAGTGCAAACGGTTTGATGCCCTATCTTTCATTGACAGGACAAACACCTGGAAATACCCTATACATTCGTTTCTTCGAATATGGAAATGACAACAATGGTACCTTCGACATTTGTGCGACGGAACCACCACCAGCCTGTTCGACTCCAACAGCACAACCAACCTCTTTGTCATTTGGAACAATAACTGGTAGCATCATTAGTGGTAGTTTCAATTCTGCCTCACCTAATTCAGACAATTATCTTGTAGTGGTCAACACTACTAACATCCCCCCTTCTCCAGTAGACACGACCACATACAACATAGGAGACACCATTGGAGCTGGAAATACCGTCGTGGACAACGATTCAAATTTGACATTTACAGCTTCAGGTCTCAGTTCGACAACGACCTATTACTTTTTCATATACTCGTACAATGGTACTTCTTGTACAGGAGGACCTGCATACAATACGACAAGCCCCTTAACTGGGAGTGCTACGACTACGGTACCTAGTTACTGCGTGCCAGCATCCACAGATTCCAATTTTTACATAAATGACTTTAGCACAACTGGAGGCACGACCAACATAACAAACAACGGATCAGGTTATTCTGTAGCTGGTTATGGCGATTTCACAGGACAAACGGTTACGCAAACCGCAGGAGGCACCGTCAACTTTAGCGGTACCTTCATAGGCGGGGGTGCTGGTGACTTTGGAGCAAACATATGGATCGACTACAACAACGATTTTGACTTTGATGACCCTGGAGAACAAGTATTCGGATCCGGAGCCTATGTCACGGGAATCACAGGAAGCTTTGCCCTTCCAGGAACTACAGCTCCGGGTAATTATAGAATGCGTGTTCTTATCGACTACTTTACCACCAACCCGAATTCCTGTACCTATGTTTCCGATCGAGGGGAAACAGAAGATTATACTCTTGTAGTTGGGACACCTCCAGCATGTACTACTCCTACGGCGCAAGCCACGATCTTGACCTTTGGATCTGTCACAAGTAGTACCGTAGCTGGTAGTTTTACAGCTGCGTCCCCGGCACCGGACAATTACCTAGTGGTTATGAATACCACAGGAACAACACCAACTCCCAACAACACGACGTCATATAACATCGGTGATACGGTTGGAGCAGGCAACACGGTAGTGGACAACGACAACAATGTCAATTTTTCCGCTTCAGGACTAAGCATAACGACCACTTACTACTTTTTCGTCTTCTCCTACAACAACTTGGGATGCACCGGTGGCCCATTATACTTTACGACAGCTCCATTGACTGGCAATGCCACCACTTCCTCCATAGCCACATATTGCGAACCAGCATCCACGAGCGACGAGACCTTCCTATACATAGACGACGTGGAGTTCATAGGTACCTTGAACGATGTCACCAACCTCAACAACAGCTATTCGTCCGTTGCGACAGTTGGATATCAGGATTGGACAGGTTTGACGAACAGCATACAGGCCCAAGGAGAAGGAATAAACGTATTCTTGGAGTCGAATAATTCCAGAGGACATATAAAAGTATGGGTGGACTGGGATCTGGATGGTCTTTTCGAGGAGACAGCCTCCGAGCTCGTATATGACACAGGGTCCATTGCGACTTCCAGTACGACCTTTGGTTTCATCATCCCTCCAAACCAAGCCCTTGGGGATTATAGAATGCGCATAAAGCTATACAACAGCTATGACGGCCCTACTGAATCCTACTCCTACGATTTCGACTCCTGCGAGGACTTCAACACCAACGGAACTTTCACTGAATATGGAGAAACCGAAGATTATACCTTTACTGTAATCCAAAGTTGTGGGGCAACCATAGATTCCATAACCGAAGGATCCAATTGTGGCTCTGGTACAGTAAATCTATCCGTAACAGGAAGTTCGGGTACGATAAAGTACAACTGGTATGATAGTGATGTTGCAGTGACTCCACTAGCTACCACTTCCAACGGAAATTGGATCACTCCCGACATCAGCACCACGACAGATTATTATGTAACTGCAGACAATGGATCTTGTGAATCTTTGGTAAGAACAAAACTTACCGCGACCATAAAACACATTACCACTTTAAGTTTTTCTCCGTCTGTTCCTGAAGTTTGTGGAGAAGATGACATCATTCAAATTTCTGCGACCAGTGCCAATGAGATTGCCTATCTTATCGATGAGGACTTCGAAGGTTCTGGACTAGGCGCAATGACGAACAACAACATACGTGACCATAGTGTTGGAGAAAGCGCCATAACCATGTGGCAACAACGAACAAGCACCTTCATCCCTTCGGAACAAGTTTGGTTTCCTGCCATATCCTCTGGCTTTGGCACCAATAAATTTGCAATGGCCACATCCGATACCGGGACATCGAACATTACGGAAAACGCATTGGAATCTGCAACATTGGACTCCTCTACCTTTACCGATTTGACTCTGAGTTTCGACATCTATTTTTCTCGTTACTTGTTCACTCCCACTATTCCTGAAGATGTGAACATAGAAGTCTCGACAGATGGAGGAACATCATGGACGACGTTCCATACATATGATGATGATATAGGTTATGGCACAAACATGAGCAATGTCTCCTTCGACTTGAGCGCCTATGTAAACGAAACCAATTTAAAAGTTAGAATACGGTACCTTGCCGACTATTGGTGTGACGGAGTTGCCGTGGACAACATTGAGCTGTACGGATCCAGACCTGTCCTCTCTTCTTTCACATGGACAAGTTCCACCTCAATTGATGCCTATGAGGATGCAGCAGCCACAATCCCTTATACAGGAACAAAAGTCAATACGGTATACATCAAACCAACAACCACGCAATTGCAATCCAGCACCTTCTCCTTTGTTGCCACTGCCACTTTGGACAATGGCTGTGATGTAAGTGCCAACATTAGCATAAACAACAGGACAATGTATTGGGATGGAACAACTTCCACAGATTGGAACGATCCGACCAATTGGTTGCCAAATGGAATTCCCACTGCTGACAATTGCGTTATAATTCCCAATCAAACCATTATTTCCGGTACTGCCTACGAAGCCTATGCAAAGAATCTTACAGTTAGACCGACTGGTGATTTGGAATTGCAGTCGGGAAACAACTTGATCGTTTCCGACTGGGTCACCGTGGACACAAACGGTATTTTCAACATCAGGGACAGTGCCAGTCTAGTTCAAATCAACAACGATGCAAATACAGGCATCGTCAAGGTAGAAAGGGACACACAGCCTGTTTATAGATATGACTACACTTATTGGAGCTCTCCAATGACCACTGCTTCTGGTTTCAAACTATTGCAGTTATCGCCCAATACGCTTGGGGACAAGTTTTTTAGTTGGCAATCAACCATTTCCAATGGACACGGGAACTGGATTCTGGAAAATGCCACTACCACGGATATGATAAATGGTACAGGTTATGCGATTAGAGCTCCACAAACATTTAGCACCAATCCAGCAACAAAAGTAGTGTATACGGGCACCTTCGAAGGGACTCCTGCCAACGGGAACATCAACATTCCCATAGTAATAGGTACCGATGCAGATGTCGGCACAACGTATGGAGACACGACGGTAGGTCCTGATGACGACCAATGGCATTTCATAGGAAACCCATATCCTTCAGCCATAGACATAGTGAGTTTTCTAAATGATGCGACAAATTCTCCTTTGTTGGATGGCACCATATATCTTTGGACTCACAACACACCTCCTTCGACAGCCAACCCTGATCCATTCTATGCAGACTATGTAGCAAATTACACAGGAAGCGACTATGCAACGGTAAACTCTTTGGGTACAGCCAACACAGCTGCATCAGGAGGCCTGACTCCTTCCAGGTACATTGCCTCCGGACAGTCATTCTATGTTTTGGGGCTTAACAACGGCACAGCAGTCTTTGACAATACCATGCGGGTAAAAAATGACAATGGCACATTCTTGAAAACCACGAATACAGGTTTTGAAAAGCATAGAATTTGGTTGAATCTGAGCAATGAGGAAGAAGCTTTCAGCCAAGTCCTAATTGGCTACGTCGAAGGCGCAACCTATGGTTGGGATAGAGGTTTAGATGGATTGTCCAACAGTGGAAACTTCGTAACCTTCTACTCAATCATTCCAGAAGGCAACCTAGCCATACAAGGAAGACCCTTGCCTTTTGAAGAGTCAGATGTAGTACCATTGGGCTTCAAAGCCACAATTGCCAACTCCTATAGAATTGGCTTGGACCATATCGATGAATTATTTGACGATCAGGACATTTTCATTAGAGACAATGACTTGAATTTTACTCACAACTTGAAATCCGCCCCATATATCTTTTATTCGGATGTCGGCGTTTTCGATGACAGATTCGAATTGATCTACAAAGACCAAACCCTGTCTGTCGATGAAGTGTCGGAAAATGAAAACAACATAAAGGTCATATCTAATGAGACCTTGAATGTCATATCCACTTCAAAAAACATGAAAGAAATCACTGTTTATGACGTACTTGGAAGAAGGTTGCAAAATTACAAGGAAATAAACACCAAAGAAATCCCTCTAGAAGGCATTCAAAAAGCCAACAGAATGCTATTGCTAAAAATAACCATGGAAAACAATGGCATCATTTACAAACAAGCAATTCATTAACTAAAACATAATAAACTAGTTACAAAAAGCAATTTTTATTTTAAAAAAATAAAAATTGCTTTTTTTACGGATAAGATTCAACAAAAAACAGGAACAAAAACAACTAAAACATATGAAACTCCCTTTATTTCAAAGGCTTGACCTCTTTTTCGTTTTTTAACAAATCTTCTTTTTCATCATTTGTTAAAAAAGGTTCATCACAACACCAAAACGTGTAGTTTGTCGTCAAAATATGCATTTCATTTGTTTTTTTGAAAATTTGTGGTATATTTGAAATCCCAGATATATTAATTTTATTCTTAACTTATGGCTCTCAAACTACCTAACAAGACGTTATTTATAGGTGCACTATTTTGTACTTTTCTAATATTAGAAACAAATGCCCAAGTAGGATTGGGCACTACAACTCCTCGTGGTGCTTTGGACATTTCCTCCAGCTCACAAGGATTGATTCCCCCACAGGTTTCCCTAACCGATTTGAATACACAAGCCCCCGTTGTCAATCCACAAGGAGGTGTAATACCCAATGGGACCATGGTTTGGAACACCAATACGACAGGATCGATACCTACTAATGTATCTCCAGGTCTATATTACTGGTTGGACACCAAATGGATATCCGTTGCTGGTTCACCTGGTGGTTTGGATTGGTCCATAATAGGCAATGGAGGCATCGACGGTGGTGTAACAGGAGTCTCAGGTACTACCGCTACTACTGGAACCCATTTTTTGGGTACCTATGACAACACCAACATAGACATCAGGACGAATGGTACACATGCTGCAAGGATTTCCTCATTGGGAGAATTCTTCATCGGTGCATTGGAAACTGTGTTACCTGGTGATTTGATGAATGGTGTGAGCACAGGCAATGCTACTTTCCCATGGGCCATCAATGGTTACACGGATCAAGATGGTGGTGGCGTCTATGGACAAATACAATCCGGTAGTACCATATTTGCAGCTGTACAAGGAGAATATGAAGGTACTAATTCTGAAGGACCTGGAGTTAGAGGCTTGACAAATACATCTACTGCCGGCTCAGATTTCACCAATGACATAGGAGCTGGAGTCGTGGGATCACTCTTAAATGATGTGGCTTATTCTTTTGGAGTAAAAGGAGAAACTGGAAATAGTACACAAAGAAGAACTGGAGGTGTCATAGGTACGGATTTCTTTGCATCCGGAGCATTGGGATACTTTGCACAAAACAACAATGACTATTCCGTATATGCCTTTGGTGGCACAAGATTCAATGGTGTACCTGGAGGTAAGACCTCTAATAATTTCATAGACACTTCCATTGGTTTGGGAGTACACGGCGGTGTTATCGGAGCCTGGGTAAAAGGACATGAATATGGTACAGTTTTCACAGGAGAACGCTTTGCCAATTATAACCAAGGAAAGACGATTACCAATGAAGCTTTTATAGTGTTAGACGAAAAACAAGATGGATCAAGAGCAGTATCCTATGCCAACACTTCCATGAGTCAAGACATCCAAGACAAAGGAGTGGGAAAATTGGCAAATGGAACAAGCTACATAGCTTTCAACAGGGAATATTCTCAAATCATAGATGATTCCAAACCAGTAATAGTTACAGTGACTCCTTATGGAGAAACCAATGGCGTGCACATTGTCTCAGTAGACAAAAATGGTTTTACCATAAAAGAAAACCAAGGAGGAACTTCCAACGTTTCTTTCAATTGGATTGCCATTGCTGAAAAGAGAACCAAATCCAGACCTGTATCGTCAGAGCTCTTGAGTGCTGATTTCGATAGAAACTTAAGTAGTGTAATGTCAGACGAAACAAAAGACATTGCCGACAGAAAAGCCATTTGGAGTGACAGTGGAACTGTTAAATTTGGAAATACAGCACCAGCAAACCCAACAAAGGAGAAAAATTATAGAGAGCAAAAGATTGCACAGAGACCTAAAGAATTCAAAAAAGCAGACTAGTTTCTTTAAACATACAACTCAAAAGCCTTTACCATATTATGGTGAGGGCTTTTTTTATGCAATGACTTTTCATTCTTTCATTTCTTTAAACTGTCAAACTTCATTAAAACGTTAAAATATAAGTATTTGTCACTTTTTTTTCAATAAAAATTATATATTCGCCGTCCCTCAAAATTATTAACCTATTTTACTTAATTGATTATGGCTAAGAAATTCGCTCGACTTTCAATGTCTTTTGTTGCAGTATTCTTTACTGCAAACGTATTTGCTCAAGTTGGAGTAGGTACAACAACTCCTCGAGGTGCTTTGGATGTATCATCCAATACACAAGGATTGATTCCTCCGCAAGTTGCATTGACGGATTTAAATGCTCAAGCCCCTGTGGTCAATCCACAAGGCGGCACCATTCCAAATGGGACCATGGTTTGGAACACCAATACGGCAGGGACAATACCAACAAACGTATCGCCAGGATTATACTACTGGCTGGATACCAAATGGATTTCCGTTGCAGGCTCACCTGGCGGCTTGGATTGGTCCATTATAGGCAATGGAGGCATAGACGGAGGTGTAACTGGAGTTTCTGGTACCACCGCTACATCTGGAACTCACTTTTTGGGTACCTATGACAACACCAACATAGACATCAGGACGAATGGCACACATGCTGCAAGGATTTCCGCTTTGGGAGAATTTTTCATCGGCGCATTGGAGACGGTATTGCCTGGTGACTTGATGAATGGAGTAAGTACTGGCAATGCCACTTTCCCATGGGCTGTGAATGGCTACACGGATCAAGATGGCGGCGGTGTCTATGGGCAAATTCAAAGTGGCTCTACATTGTTTGCAGGTGTGCAAGGGGAGTACGAAGGAACGAACTCTCAAGGACCTGGGGTAAGAGGTTTGACAAACACGTCGACTGCAGGTTCCGATTTCACCAATGACATAGGGTCGGGTGTCGTGGGATCCATGCTCAACGATGTAGCCTATGCCTTTGGTGTAAAAGGTGATACGGGTGATAATTCGCAACAAAGAACAGGAGGCGTAATAGGCACGAATTCCTTTGCTTCTGGAGCATTGGGGTATTTTGCAAGCAATGGAAATGACTATTCGGTATATGCCTTTGGTGGCGCAAGATTCAATGGTAACGCTGGAGGCAAGACAACATCCAGCAACTTCATAGATACTTCCATTGGTTTGGGAGTACGTGGTGGTGTAGTCGGTGCTTGGGTCAAAGGGCATGAATATGGTACAGTTTTCACAGGAGAACGCTTTGCCAATTATAACCAAGGAAAGACGATTACCAATGAATCCTTTATCGTATTGGATGAAAAACAAGATGGATCAAGAGCAGTATCCTATGCCAACACTTCCATGAGTCAAGACATCCAAGACAAAGGAGTGGGGAAATTGGTCAACGGAACAAGTTACATTGCTTTCAACAAGGAATATTCCCAAATCATTGATGATTCCAAACCCATCATCGTTACAGCAACACCAAATGGGGAAAACAATGGGGTATACATCGTCTCTATAGACAAATACGGTTTTTCCATAAAGGAAAATAGAGAAGGTTCTTCCAATGTAAGTTTCAATTGGATTGCCGTTGCCGAAAAAAGGACCAAATCCACAGTCTCTTCAGAACTATTGAGCAAAGACTTCGATAGAAACCTGGATGGCCTCATGTCTGACGAAACCAGAGATGACAATAACAAAAAAGCCATTTGGAGTGACAATGGCACAGTACGGTTTGGGGACAATGCTCCTGAGAACCCAACTAAAGTCAAAAATGTAAGCGAACAAAAAAATGCTTGGAGACCTAGGGAATTCAAAAAGAAAGAATAATAAAAAATACAATATGAGATAAAAAGCCTTTGCTATTCAAGTAAAGGCTTTTTTTTATGAGAAGGCATCAAGAACATCTATCCTATTCTATTTCTTTTATTTTAATGAGGATCTCCATAGAAATCATAGAATCACAATTCAATACTCATTCTCTTCGTCTAGTTTCTCATAAATTGTATCATCACCACATAAAATCATTCGACACTAAGATTTTAATTTAAAGTATTGAAACAGTACTTCTTCAAAACACTGAAGCAAATGACAAACATTTAATCTATGATTACATGTCGCTAATAGACAGAACAATGTGATTTGTCGGGTTTTTACATTCTTTCATCGAAAAGCCAAAAAACCAACAACTGACCCTTTTAAAATAACTCTATATTAGTTCACGCACTTTATCCATTTTAATCCCATACAAATGAAACAGATCTCCCAACTAGTTACTTTTATCGCATTTCTTTTTATTTTTCAAAACACGTATTCTCAAATTGGTATTGGAACCACTTCCCCCAATGCAGCCTTGGAAATCAACTCGACAACTGCTGGCTTTTTGCCTCCAAGAGTAACTTTGACAGCTACCAATGTGGAAGCTCCGGTAATAAACCCTCAAGGCGGAAGCATTCTTCCGGGAACCATGATATACAATACAAATACGACTTCGGGTACTTATGGAGTTACACCAGGATTGTACTTCTGGGATGGTTCCAGATGGGTATCCCAATATCAAAGGAGGTTTAGTCAGTCCTACATACAGACAAGCAGCAATACCTATACTACTGGTAGTGGTTTCACAGGCATAAATGGTTTAGGCAGCTTATCCTTTACTGCTCCTTACGATGGAGTATACCAATTTATCTTCGCTGGACATTTGGGTGCTTTCTTGGTAGATGATGACACCACCAACCTAACTGGAGCTCAAGACATAAGTGGCTATGCTTCATTGGGCTACGTTGAAGGTATGTTCAGGTTAACCATCCAAAGCGTGGATTACGACAAATACAATTACTCCATGAGTTATTACCGCTCTAGTGACGGAACCGATGGGTCTGGTGGTTTTGATGTCTACCAATTGATGAATGAGGTCACCTTGGTCATCAATGTGACTTTGAACTCCGGTGACACATGTAATTTTGGAGCTACTTACTCTCCTCTTGGAGAAGACAACATATATGACATAAGTGGAGCTCATCACATCGTAGGAGAGACCTCTGCGAACCTAGGAAACCTATGTCAATTAAACGTCACTTACATCGGTAGAGATTAAATGTCATCCCTCTTTGAGGACATGTCCTCAAAGAGGGTTACAAATATTTCATAAAACACCAAAATGGCCTTGTTTTCAAATAATCAAGGTCGTTTTCGTTTATATAGGCTTCTCTCTCAAACGAAATGCCTCGGTAGGCACGGTACCAGTTTCCGTATTGGACAAATCTTATGACAAACTCAAGGAAGTAGAGGACATAAAAAGGCAACACCAACAACTCCAGTTGCTGTTTCAAATGGATGTTCTCATGATTGACAAGCACCTTGTCCTCCTTTAAGTCTTTGTGTTTTAGAAAAACAAAAGGAAATATGGTTATTCCCGTATAACCTTTTGGGACTAAATATTTAGAAAAAAAAATCATTGCTCTATAGCATTCAAAAATCAGTCCAATTTACATTATATTTGCGATATATGAAGAAACTCATTCCAATAGAAGAAGGGGATTACTATTTGACACCGGAAGGCTACAAGTGTTTCACAGCGCAATATCACCTAAAAAGAGGCTATTGTTGTGAAAGTGGTTGCAGACATTGCCCTTATGGATATGACAAGAACACAAACAAGCAGAAATAGAAATTGGACAGTTATTTCAAGACATACAAAATATTAATCGCGAACAACTATCATCGCGCAGACATCCGTTACCCATAGTTGATTATTAATCTTTCGCCAGAACCGATTTTTAATAAAAAAACAAAACAATGTCATTTAAAGAACAAATTCTAGAAGGGATTCCTTCAACATTATCTGCAGCAAAACCTTTTGATCCATCAATAAATCACGCGCCAAAACGAAAGGCAATCCTATCCAAGGAAGAAGAAAAGTTGGCTTTGAGGAACGCATTGCGCTACTTCGAGAAAAAAGACCATGAAACATTAATAAGGGAATTCAAAGAAGAACTAGACAGCTATGGGCGCATATACATGTATCGCTTGCGTCCAGATTACAGGATGTACGCCAGACCCATAGACGAATACCCCGCAAAATCAAAGCAAGCAGCAGCGATAATGTTGATGATCCAGAACAATTTGGATTATGCAGTGGCACAACACCCCCATGAATTGATCACCTATGGTGGCAATGGAGGTGTCTTTTCCAATTGGGCACAGTACAGACTGACGATGAAATACTTGGCTGAGATGAATGATGAGCAAACACTTGTCATGTATTCCGGTCACCCGATGGGCTTGTTCCCATCCCATAGAGAAGCTCCAAGAGTAGTTGTTACCAATGGAATGATGATTCCCAATTACTCGAAACCGGACGATTGGGAAAAGTTCAACGCCTTGGGTGTCACCCAATATGGACAAATGACAGCTGGAAGTTACATGTACATTGGTCCTCAGGGTATCGTACACGGAACCACCATAACAGTTTTAAACGGATTCAGGAAAATAGGAAAAAGCCCTAAGGGGCATCTGTTCGTAACCTCTGGTTTGGGAGGAATGTCCGGAGCACAACCAAAAGCAGGAAACATTGCTGGATGCATAACCGTTTGTGCCGAGGTGAACCCCAAGATAACCCAAGTACGACTGGATCAAGGTTGGATCAACGAAAAGATAGAGGATTTGGATCAACTGGTGACCCGTGTGAAAGTGGCTCAAGAAAACAAAGAAGTCGTTTCCATTGCATATTTGGGGAACATTGTCGATGTCTGGGAAAAATTCGACACGGAGAACATACATATCGACTTGGGAAGCGATCAAACCTCATTGCACAACCCATGGGCAGGAGGCTACTACCCTACTGGAATCTCTTTCGAAGATGCCAATGAAATGATGGCAAACGACCCTGAATTGTTTAAGGACAAAGTTCAAGAAACCTTGCGTCGTCATACAAATGCCATAAACAACCATACGGCAAAAGGTACTTATTTCTTCGATTATGGTAACGCCTTTTTATTGGAAGCTTCTCGAGCGGGAGCAGATATAATGGCCGAAAACGGCATCGATTTCAAATATCCAAGCTATGTGCAAGACATTATGGGGCCAATGTGCTTCGATTATGGCTTTGGGCCATTTCGCTGGGTTTGTGCTTCTGGAAACCCAGAAGATCTAACGAAAACAGATGCCATTGCCTGTGAGGTACTGGAGGAAATAATGAAAGATTCCCCAAAGGAAATCCAACAACAAATGGCGGACAACATACGATGGATAAAAGGCGCCCAAGAAAACAAATTGGTAGTTGGGTCCCAAGCCAGAATACTGTATGCAGATGCAGAAGGTCGTGCAAAAATTGCAGAAGCCTTCAACCAAGCCATTGCGAAAGGAGACATTGAAACCGTTGTCTTGGGGCGTGATCACCATGACGTCTCTGGAACGGATTCTCCGTATCGAGAAACTTCAAACATTTACGATGGATCTCGATTTACAGCAGATATGGCCATTCATAACGTCATTGGAGATAGTTTTAGAGGAGCAACTTGGGTAAGTATCCACAACGGAGGAGGCGTTGGCTGGGGTGAAGTAATAAATGGTGGATTTGGTATGGTTCTTGATGGTACTAAAGAAGCGTCAAAGCGTTTGAAATCAATGTTATTTTGGGATGTCAACAATGGCATTTCAAGACGTAGCTGGGCTAGAAACGAAGGAGCTGTTTTTGCAATAAAACGCGCCATGGAAATCGAGCCAAACTTGAAGGTAACACTGCCCAACAATGTTGATGATGCTATTATAGACTCGTTATAACCATTAATAGGTTTCCTTCTATGGGAACAAAAAAACAACATTCATCTATGAGAAAGATACTAAAAACATTACCAATCCTATTGCTGTTCATGGCAGCAAGTTCTTGTACCTCGGTACGCGTGGTTTCAGATTACGACAAAAACGCAAACTTTAACGAATACAAGACCTTTGCATTCTTCAAAACAGGAATAGACAAAGCAAAAATAAGTGATTTGGACAAACGAAGAATACTTCGTGCCATCGAATCCGAAATGTTGGCCAAGGGTTTCACAAAATCCGAAAACCCGGATTTGTTGGTAAGCATATTCACAAAGTCCCGTGAAAACATAAACGTATACAACAATGGCTTCGGACCATACGGTTACGGTTGGGGATGGAGCCCATATTACTGGAATAACTTCAATTCCGTTAGAACCAATACGGAAGGGAGTCTATACATTGACCTCATCGATGCCAACAAAAAGGAATTGGTATGGCAAGGAAAGGGCTCAGGTTATTTGAGTTCGACCAGCAACATAGAAAAGAAAGAAGCTAGAATCAATGAATTCGTAGCAAAGATCATGACCAAATACCCTCCAGGGGCAGAACAATAAGGAAATTAAAAAAAGCGGCTTTGTAGCCGCTTTTTTTTATATGAGATAAGGCTCGGCATGGCCATTGTCCACCAACCATTGGTTGATGTCCACACCATCTAGGACAATAGTCGCCAGATAGCGACCATACTTACCTTGTTTGTCCTTGTAGGTATGTATTTCTACTTCCTTGTCCAGTATCATTCCACGTAAAATATCTCGCACCTTTCTCCCTTCTATTTTTTCGGCACCTCTTAATTCCGGAGTATCGATCCCATAAAGACGCAATTTCATTTCTTGGCTATGCAAAAAGCCCAAATCTACGACAGCGGTAACCGTATCTCCATCGTAAACACCTATAATCTTTGCTTTGTAATTGTACATATTGGTTAGTTTTATTATTAAATGTACAAACAATTACCATAGTTTCTCCCAATTATTTGCTATAACAAGAAAAACACGTAAAGCTACGTGTTTTTCTTTTCTGAATTAACAATAATTTATTTTGCAACTTTCCTTTTGAATACGCTCCATGGAGGTACCACAAACAGAAACGCCGTTATTCAATCAATACTTTCTTGGATATCTTACCACCTTCTGTTACAATTTCCAGAACATAGCTTCCAGTACTTATGTTGCTTGTCTTGAATTCACTGTATTCTTGAGTTCCCATCCCATCGTATCTCACTATGGTTTGCCCCAATATGTTGAACAATTCAACGGATTCGACATTTTTCGACTTTGGATTTTCAACAACGATGGATTCATTGTCATTTGCAAAATAGAATTGAATGCCTGATTCATCTTCGAATTCGTCAGTACCCAATACACTGCTAAAGCGCAATTCGAATCTATCCACATATTCCCCCATTGGCAAGTCTATCGTGAAATTAGAATTTCTCAAGTCGTGATAAGCATCCTCCTCCAAGTCATAGACGTAGATTTCCAAATCGCTTGGCACATTCTCCAATGCATCTATTTTAATGGTGTTAACCCCATCCAATTCGGTTTTCAAGCCCAAAGGCAAAATAGTGCTTTCATCAATGGCATCAATGCCTTGAATGGCAAAATTCCTATTGTCGATCACCCAATGCATGTCATGTATTTGAGTATCTATGTTTTCTCCATCGTATCCAAAATCCACTTCAGGAGTTGCCTGATCGTCAACCGTAACCAGGATTTGTCTGGAGTACTCTTCGTTAACCGATTTGTATCCCAATCTAATTTTCAATCTATCATCTGTAGTGTTTGAAGTGTTGGTCACTGTAGATCCATCTCCATTTCTTATGAAGACAGAATCTGCCCCTTCCTTTACAAAGATACGCTGACCATTGTTGAAGGTGATGTTTCCCGAACTTGTACCGACGACAAAGAAACCTTGGGCTACAGGGACGTAACGTCCTGGCAATTTGTTTGGTGTTCCTCCAGGCAACGTTCCTCCTGTCTCAAAGTCATATTGCATGGCCGGTACGGCTCCAGATAGGTTGTACATCGCATAACCTCCTTTGTAACCGGTGGTATTGTGGGTACCTCCACCCCAATGCTCCCAGTACAACAACGTTCCGGTTGTGGTGGTATTGTCTGCAATGAATTGATTGGCATCCAAGGCAGAGGCATAAGGATTTCCTACAAGGTAATTGTTCCCATTATCTATGGTCAATAGGATTTCTGCATTGTTGGGCTTCCCCTTCAAAACATAGTTTTGTTCCAAAGTAACGTTGCCGTTCGTATCATTTACCCCTTTCATGGAAAACCCTTCTCCAGCCATCAAAGAACCAGTACTGCGTACATGCTCCCAATTGTAGTAGTCGGGTGCAAGGTTACCGTATTTCCAAATCCAAAAATCGGCAATGCTGATTGGAGAGCCATTTGCACCATCATACCCAGTTGTAAGGAAGTTGATGTTTATGGGTGCTGAACTGTCTGTTCCATCGTTGAAGATCTCTGGTACGGTGTAGCTATTGTTGTTTGCCACATTGTTTGTAGCTCCTACTGGTGATGCCCAGTAATTATATGTATATAGGTCTTGTGACCCCTGTTGGTCGCGTTCCAGGGTGCCTGAACTGGCAACGTCCAAATCGGAATCAATGGTTTGAATGAATTGAGATTCTCCCTCCAAATCTATCTCACCATCCAACTTCACATAACTGGTATTTGCCAATAATTGATCGTCTTGTATTTCCAGTTCCGATCCTGCATCCAACAACAAGCCCAAATGCGTATGGCTTGCAGTCGTTGTAACTTTCGCATTGTTTGTTACTTGAACGATTGCCCAATCCTTGTTAGGCAAACTTGTAATGTCCCATTCTGTTCCATTGGTCCAAGTAGCAGGTGTCGTCCAGCTTCCTGACGTAGAAGCTTGATAAGGCACCGGTGCTCCTAGAACTTGATTGGTGGTCATGTTGTTAATGGAAAGATCGTTTGCACCCGCAGAATCATCAACCGTCATTCCTGCCACCACTGCAGCTGGATCCAACTTCAAGTACATCATCAAGTTGTTCCAATTCAACGAACCGCCATCAATGTCCTTTGGAATGGAGATTCCTCTCACCTTACCACCATTGTCTTCTACTTGTTGGTAAATTTGCTCTTGCAACTGCGTAGATGACAAAGCTGCATCGTAAACTCTCAATTCCTGCATGTCTCCTTTGAAGTAGCGATCATCGCCATTACTTCTTCGCCCAATCTCAAAATCATTGGCATCTACACTCAATGCATTTCCAGTTGTAGCGACTTGAGCTACTTGTTCTCCATTTATATAGAGAGTCAAGGCATCTGAAACCCCATCATATGTGGCAGCGACATGGCTCCATATGTTAGGTGTTATGGCTGTTGTGCCACCTGCTACGGTAGTAGTCGTCGTTCCTGTCTTGACTTCTGCTTGCAATTGCCCTGAATTGTCCGTGAAAATTCTAAAGCTATCTTGCCCCATTATGTCTGCTCCTCTTACTTCATCAACCTTTATCCACCCCATCATGGTAGAGGCAGACAAACCACCTATCAAAGAACTTCTGTTGGCGTAATCATCTGTACCATCAAAATCTATGTTACTGGCGCATCCAAGGTTCAAATCCACGGTTTTGCTTATCACACATCCAAAGAAATCTATCTCCAAAGTATAGGTTCCTTGATCTGCCGCCGTTACACTCGCTATGTCATAATCCAATGTCGTAGAGACTTCCGTCCCTGTAGGATTCAACCATCTGTAGGTAATCCTTGAGTCACCATCCAATATGTCTGGAAAATTGTTTGTCACCGTAAATGAAGCCGAATCATTTAGACAGACATCCAAATCTGCGCTTTCAGTAAAGATGATGTCTTCCATCTCCTCCACCTTGAACAACATCATTTGTATTCCATCCAATCCATCACCATAACCAATCGTTCTAAAATCTATTTTACGTTGCGTACAATCGCTACTAATGAAAATGTTGTGAATCTTGCCTGGTTCCGAATATCTTCTATCGTTGCGCCCTCCTTGTCTGTTCACATCTGCTTCCAAGATGGAAGCCCAAGGTCTTGAGGATTTGAACGCATTGTTGCTTATCGTTATCTCTGGTTCTTCTCCAAAGTCTTCATGCTCTATGATTAACTTACCATCAACACTGTCATTTGTTTCACTGTATATTCCACCGAAAACACCTTTGACATCTACAAAATCATCTCCCAACATCCTAAAATAACTACCTTCCACAGTTGGTCCTTGAGGATCATTGAAGGCTATTTCCCATCTATACAAACCAGATTGGTCCATATCCGTTATCTTTCTATCTGCTATGATTCCTGGAGGCCAAAAATTGGCATCATCCGCTGTAGAGGTATACAATTGTTGACTTCCTATTGCCAAGGCTCGTTTCCCCATCTCTGCTCCAACAGGGTAATTTTGATTTTGCAAATAATCTCTGGTAAATTGCCCAGAGTCGTCATATGCGATCCCATCAAAAGATCTATAAGGATTTGCCCCTTGGTACGGCCCGAGTAGGAATTGCCCGTCAAAAAGTCCATGGTAATCGTTTACAATATTTTTGTTTGATCCGGCATATGCTGTGTTGTCCCAATCTTGTATTGCAGTAAACTGTCCTGGAACATTATTCAATTGATGCGTCCACCCCCAAGTTTCCGGGGTATTTGCTCCTCCGTCAATTTCATTTGCGCCAGCTGCATCCGAAGAATCCCAAGCCCACTCCTTGTTGTTCTCATGTGTTTCCAAGAAAAATATTCTATTGTCTTGAGTAAAAGCGGCCCATGAGATATTGGTAAAAGTAAGCATAAACACCTTCTTCTCCAATTCCACATCACAATCCAATATTTTTTGTTCATTTATCCATTCCTTCACCGGTGTTCTTTCAACCTCCGTGGATACCGTCTCAAAAATATCCACAAACAAGGCTCTACTCGGCAATAGATTGTGATCTGCATTCAACCTGCTATAATATTCTGCATTGAATTTCTTGAAAATGTCATTGTCTTCAATGTACATCTTTCTAAAAGCTGTCGCTCCCATTCCGTATCTTATCCAATGCCCTCCAGTGGCGATGTCTGAACTGAAATAGTCCTTGTTTCTAATTTGCTCGTGATTTTGAAAGTCATAATCCCAAGAAAAAGGCATTCCCCTGGAATGATTCCAATGAATCTTGAATTCGTCTCCGGCAAAAAAGTTGGGATACAATCCAATGAACCTATCCATTACAATAATGGCCATAGCTTCTGCCATTCCTTCTTCAAAGCCACTCAATTCTGGCTCATAGTGCCATTTTTCGTTTGAAGAAAGCCCGACATTGTCCCTATAGGCATGTATTAGCTCATGAATCATCAATCTAGGCTGATCCAAATCACCGTCTCCATTCAATACAAAGGTACTACTGATCTGGTTTGGTCCGTTATAATATATGTTCACTCCTTGAGCATATGCATCATTTACCACGTTTACACTGTGATTTCTTGAAGGAGGCCCATATATGTCCTCGATTATTGGGTTCACCAAATTATAGAAATCCATCATTTTGGCAGCCTGAGTCGCGTTGTATGGCCCATAGCCTCCTGCTCCATAATTTGTTTCTATGTTTATCGTCAAGCTGTTCGTAGGATCTCCCAAATTCTCCCATTGAAATACCAAAGGAGGAGAAACCCACTCTGAAGCCAATCCTGGATCCATTGTTATGTAAAAGGTATCTCCTATGTTAAATGTATTTCCCAAGCCCTGAGCAGATAGTCTAAGATCTTCATAGCTATGACCTCCAGTGTGTCTGGCTTGCCCATTTAAACCTTGCCCCCATCGAATATCCTGAAGACCTGGAGCCGTACCTATTCTAAAGGCACCAAAGCTACCTGTCTCCCATTTCACGATGACATTATGAATGCTTTGTGTATAGGCTACGATTCCTGCGGGCATGACATTTGGAGAATCTACTGTCTTGTTAGCTAGCTGTTCTTTGTCTATGCGCTCTATGGTAGGTGGGTGACAAACATGAGGCTCATAATTTTCTTGAGCATTGCCGATAAGAATAACTTGTAGGAAAATAACGGCGAAAATTAACTTTAATTTCATGATATTTTAACGTTTAAGGGGTAAAGAATACTTAATTCCCCACTAATTAAGTAGTTTATATTAAATATCGCATCATCTCGGATAATATAGTATCAAATGTTATTAGTATCGTATCACAATATGTATGAATCTCCGATCAGACACCTCTTTTTTGAGAAACATCTCACAATAGAATTAACCTTTTCTTAATCTTAGAAATTTCGGAATGAAAAAGAGCTCATATCATGGGCATTTAACCATTAAGACAGAAAGGTAAATCATATGATGAAACCCCATGTTTCTTTTTTTTATAAATTAATGCTAACTTGGCTTTTTAATCTCCCACATTTTTTACAGTATTCGACGATACGCATAGATTTATCCATCCCTACCAAAGACTTGAAAATCAACAGACATCGATTTCAATTCCTTGTCCATCAGGTTATGACTTCCAATGAATCTTGCTTAAATCGATGCTTTATATACATTATATGAAAACAGACCCAAACATGACACCAATACTTCAACAGCATTGCATTGAACAAAACAATGCATATTAATCCTCATAATTAAAAATCAAAACAATGAAAAACCACCCCTTAAAAACAATCCTTGTATTACTTGTCCTCTTACAAACCCAAATTGCTACTTGCCAAGTCGATCCTGCATATGAAATTGGCACTTGGAAAAACTTCACAGATGCAGCCGTAAGTTATACTTGGGATGACAACACTGCAAAGCAATTGACAGTTGCGAAACCCATTTTCGACAATTATGGCTTCAAAACGACTTTTTTCATAACCACCAACTGGGGTCCCAATTGGACAGCATTTCAGGCCGCATCCACAGAAGGCCATGAAGTGGCAAGCCACTCGAAATCACATCCAGATTTCGGTGGCCTGACCGAAGTACAAAGATTGGATGAACTGGCAGGTTCCAAGAATGCAATAAACACAAACATCTCTGGAAACCAATGCCTCACATTTGCCTATCCCTATTGCACGATCGGAGACAATGCACAAACCGAATCCTTATACATCAGTGCAAGAACCTGCCAAGGTGCAATAGAGAACAGCACCCCTGCAAATATCATGAGCGTAAGTTCCATAGTATGTGGAACTGCAGGATCCATAATAACGAACGACCATTTCACGAGCAAGGTCAATGAGGCGACTTCCTCAAATGGTTGGGTCGTATTCCTCTTGCATGGCATAGACAACGATGGAGGATTCTCTCCCATTGCCTCTACAGATTTAGATACGCATCTCAACTACATGAACCAAAACCAAGAGACCTTTTGGGTTGCCACCTATGGAGATGCAGTAAAATACATCAAGGAACGTGACAGCTCATCCATTGTTGAAACTTCCAACGACAACAATGAAATCGTCTTCCAACTTACCAACAATTTGGATACCAACATATATAACATCCCTTTGAGTGTGAAAAGAACCATTCCAATGGATTGGTCCGTTACCTCGGCTACACAGGACGGCAATCCAATAGGTTATCAAATATTGGAGGAATCCTCGGAAAAATTCATCCAACTCGATGCATTGCCAAATGGAGGTGACATCATCATCACTGGAGAAGAATCATTGGGACTAGATGAATTTTCGCATTCCCTTGCCCATTTGAACCTTTTTCCCAATCCATCAAAAGGAGACATAGCATACTTGGAGTTCACCTTGAAGAAAAAAGGCAATTTGTCCATATCAATAATAAGTCAAACTGGAGCCCTACTGCAAAACATTTCAAAAAAGGAATATCTCAGTGGCGAACATCAACTGCAGTTGAATGTTTCAAGATGGAAAGGACAGCCAATATATTTGGTGATGTCAATCGATGGTATCTTGATGACGAAAAAACTGATTAATCCTTAGAATACAAACCACACACGCATATGATACTATGTGTGTGTTTTTCTTAGCCGTTTATAACGGTTAACATGCATATATCCTCTTTTGATGATTTTCATAGAAGGATTCAGTCTTTACACCTATTCATCGCTAAAAAAAAGAACTATATTGCATAAAGAAAATAAGTGCAATGCACTTATATGATAGTTGGCTGTAATTTGAAATGAAAATTAAAACTTCAATTAAAGATTTTAACCTTGACAGCGAAAACAAGTGTTTGAAAGGTAAAATAGAGCATCCTAAATTTAGTTTAGCAGGTGCAAAAATAGAAGCGAAAGAATTTCCTTTATTAGAAGGTTTTGTCGTAGAATTATTTTCTGTAACTGATTTAAAACAAGTTGAATCACGAGTAAAAAATATTGATTTCAAAATAACCGATTGGTATGTAAGAATAAATGTCTACTCTGGTTGGGAATATTTTGAAAATAACGAAATAAATGAATTCTATATATCGGAAAGAGAAAATATAGAGCATTTCAATTTTGACAAAATAAAATCAAGTTCTGATTCTATATGGTTACAGCTTAAGAATATGAGTGGTAGATTTTTTTCAAAATTCTACTTAGATATTCGAGGTGGAGAAACATCTGGAGCTGGTAGAAATGAACACGGACCAGCACATTTTCACATAATAGAAAACGGTACAAATAGAGATTTAGGAAAAGTTTATTTCCCGACATTAATGGAGTTTAATTCAAAACAAAAAACTGAATTGGAATTTGACTTAAATTATAAGATTAATACAAAAGACAAGAAAAGGATTTCTAAATGGATTTTTGATTCAGAATTGGAAAACCTAAAATCTATCAATGAAGAATGGGAATTGAGAAATGAATTTAACAATCGGACATAAAAAACTACAGCCAACAAAGAACTGAGGTTAAAAACAAGTAAAATACACTAATTTTTAGCCAACATACTTCTGTAATCGTCATCATAAGGGACACCATTTTTAACTATTGAAAAAGCTTGCTTTAGTAGTTTGTTACATACA
>CANMCF010000025.1 GCA_947496215.1 uncultured Bizionia sp. | reverse complement strand
CTGGATTTAGCAACCAATTCTATTGGGACTAGTCCCAATAGAATTGAACCATCAGACAGAGTTTAATTTACAGACCCTATCGGTACCTATAAACAATATAGAAGAAAATATAAGAAGATCACCTTCTGGATATATGTCCACCTATTATATTCAGGTTAAAGTTCCTAAAGGACTTATAAACCATAGAAACCAACTCATCATCACCTCAGATAAAGATTATATCAAATGGTTTATTGTTATTGATTAAGTAGTAGATAATGCTTTCGAACAAACCTATGAAATCAACTATATTTAAATAGATGTGCGAACTATAAAAAGTATATAAATTTAACTTCTAATCATTTCAATATGAGGAATATCATCTTCCAAATATTCCTCTCCAACTTCTATGAATCCTAAATTGTTGTAAAACTTCTTTAAATAGGTTTGTGCGGAAATTTTTATATCCGTTCTGTCATAACGCGCCTTAATAGCTTCAATAGATGCTTCCATAATGTCATAACCATATTTGAATTGTCTTTCTGAAGCCTTTACAACTACTCTACCTATGCTTGGCTTGTCAAAGTAATCACCAGGCTTAAATACGCGTGTATAAGCCACTATTTCTTCGTTTTTGAAACCTATGACGTGTAATCCTTTTTCATCTTTGCCATCTATGTCTTGATATATGCATTTTTGTTCTACGACAAAAACCTCGCTGCGCAATTGCAACAAATCATACAATTCTTTGGTTGTCAGCTCTTGGAAGCTCTTAACTTTTATATCTATCATAATGTTTGTTAATTCATATTAATCTTGAACAATAACATCCTTTACATCATCCTTTCCAAATTCAGGTTGAATGTTGACGTGATTAATTTCAAAGTCATGAAACAACAAAGCTTCGACTTCAGAACGAATCTTATCAAATTCAGACAAGGTGATATCTTTTTCAAAGTCTATATGTGCCTCAAAATGTATTTCTTCCTCATTGAGCTGCCAAACATGCACGTGATGTACATTCTTTATGGTTTCGAATTCGTTTATCCTTTGGACTATCTCATTAACAGGAATGGCATCTGGAGTAAACAACATCAATACCTTGGTAGATGCCTTCAACAAGTCAAAACCTACCCATATCAAATATAAGGCAATAGCCAAAGTCAATACACTGTCTATCCAATAAATCTGATAGAATTTCATCAACAATCCTCCAATTAGGACAGCAACGCTAGCCATCATATCTGTAAATAAATGTAAATACGCACTTCTCATGTTCATATTTACCTCACTATCCCTCTTTAACAACAATACACTAGTTCCATTTGCTAATACACCAAGTAGAGATAACCAAATGACTAGATTAGATTCGATCTCTTTAGGGTTTTCAAAACGCTCAATTGCCTCGAAAATCAACAATATTGCTACAACGATCAAAGTAGCCGCATTGATGAAAGCAGCCAATATCTCAGCTCGTTTATAACCAAAAGTACGATATAGTGACGCTTTCTTCTTTCCTAACCTATTGGCTATATAACTAATTATAAGAGAAATGACGTCACTGAAATTATGCAATGCGTCACTCAACAAAGCCAGACTTCCCGATATTAATCCTCCTGCAACTTGAGCAACGGTAATTAAGATATTTAGAAGTATGGATATAAACAGGTTTCGCCCTTTCAACTCATCATGAGAATGATTATGTGAATGCGAATGTCCCATTTTAACAATGTGCTGGTATTTTGTCTACTCTATTTTGATGTCTTCCCCCTTCGAATTCAGTTTCCAAAAAGGCATCCACCATTTGTATCGCTTGTGGTATTGCCGTAAAACGGGCAGGAATACACAATACATTCGCATTGTTATGTTGGCGTATCAAAGATACTATTTCTTTGGTCCAACATAGTCCTGCTCTAATCTCTTGGTATTTGTTCGCCGTCATTGCCACACCATTCGCACTACCACATATCAATATTCCAAAATCCGATGTCTTCTCTTTTACATCTTTGGCTACCGGATGTACAAAATCTGGGTAATCTACACTATCATTTGCATCGGTTCCATAGTTATTAACAGTAATACCCTTTGATTCCAAATGTTTTACAATGGCAAATTTATAATCTGTTCCTGCGTGATCGTTTCCAATAGAAATAGTCATCTTTTTTATGTTTTAAAAACGTTTCCTAATTTACGGAAACTTATAGTTGTGTTATTAATTTCCAAAGTTAACAATTGATAGCAACTTACTAATAATAAAATCTTCCTAATTATGAATTCCCATTAAATTTGAAATTTATTTGGAACGTTCTAATACTTGCATTAATTAATCATATTCGAATAATTAGAATCTACCTTTCATTGAATAAATTAAAGTATTCTAGTTATTAGAGAGTTATAGACGTTATCAACAAAAGCTAGAAATTGTTAATTACTCCACCTCATAATATGGATTACTTGTTGATATCTTATTATTATTAATTAAAACTTTTATTAGGTTTATCCAATAAAATTCACAAACAAGAATTGAAATGAGATGACCAAAAAAGTTAGCAGTTTTTTTTGGTCGATTTTTCAGCTAAAAAATAGCAGATACCAACACGAAAATTAATAATACTTATTAAAAATTGTTTGTGAAGATGAGTTATCAACAGTTGTTAATAGCGTTTAAAATCCTATTGAAAATGAATACTTTAATAACTTGAAAACATGTTGATAGAGTAGGTTAGAAAACATATCAAATCAAAAACTAAAAAAGTTATACCGCTATTAACAAGCAATAATAAGCATCATTATTTTTTTTAAATTTTTAAAAGAAAAAGATATTAATATATATATGTGTGGATAACTGATTTTATTAATTTAATTCTAAAGAAATATTGATTTAATATTAAAAGTGTAGCTTTGCAGTAATCTTAATAGATTGATTTAAAAAGAATTCATTCCATTTTAAATCCACTTCCTATGAATTTTAGTTCATCCCGAACATGAAACTATCAATACCTTTAAGAGAATTAATTAAATAAGATTTCCACCAATGATGTGGAAACAAGAAGAAATAAATGACAAGAAAGAAAAAAAGGAAACCTTCACACAATAAGATTTCAAACCTTACAAATACGATTTTAAGTATTTTAAAAAAAGATAGAAACCAATCGTACAATTATAAACAAATAGCAGCCAAAATTGGCGTAAACGATGCTAGTAGCAGAAATCAAATCATAAAGAAGTTAGCAGAACTAAAATCCAAACAGGAGATTGAAGAAGTCGATCGTGGTAAATTCAAGATTGTTAACAATACAGAATACCATACTGGGATTTTCGATGCTACCCAAAAAGGATCTGGTTATGTGATTTGTGATGATTTCGAGGATGACATATACATTGCTTCAAACAATGTCAACAAGGCATTGAATGGCGATGAGGTAGAATTATATGTTTACAAGCGTAGAAAAAGAGGAAAGCAAGAAGGTGAGATAACCAACATCATAAAAAGGGCAAAGAGTGAATATGTAGGTGTAATACAGATACATCCAAAAAACAACTATGCCTTTGTGGTGGTAGATGGCAATAAAATGTACAAGGACATCTTTGTACCCATAAACAAGATAAACAAGGCTGAAGATGGTGACAAGGTCTTGGTATCTTTCGAAGATTGGCCAGAAAAATCTGATTCTCCAAATGGTAAGGTACTCAAAGTTCTAGGAAAGCCAGGAGAGCACAATACAGAAATACATTCAATCTTGGCCGACTATGGTTTGCCATATGAGTTTCCTAGAGAAGTGGAAGAGTATGCTAACAACATAGATACCTCTATAAATGAAGAAGAAATAGCAAAAAGAAGAGACATGCGTAAGGATTTGACCTTTACGATAGATCCTAAGGACGCAAAGGACTTCGATGATGCATTATCCTTCAAAGTATTGGATAATGGCTTATATGAGATCGGAATACATATTGCGGACGTATCTCATTATTTAAAGGAAGGTACTATTTTAGATGATGAAGCCTATGAAAGGGCAACATCTGTATATTTGGTTGACAGGGTTGTACCCATGTTGCCGGAAATACTCTCCAACAATGCCTGTTCATTAAGACCACATGAAGAGAAGTTTACCTTTTCGGCAGTGTTTCATCTCAATGACAAAGCAGAAATTAAAAAAGAATGGTATGGTAGAACGGTGACTTATTCTGATGCTCGTTTTGCCTACGAAGAAGCGCAGGCCATCATAGAAAGCAATGTTTCTTTGAATAGTAGAGATATCGTCCAAAATATGGATAAGATAGACAATGGCATACCTAGTGAAGTCTCATTAACAGGCAAAGCCTACAAAGCAGCGCCAGAAGTTGCACAAGCTGTGCTAAAATTGGATGAGTTGGCGAAAAAAATGCGTGGCAAGCGTATGAGGTCTGGAGCGATTTCCTTCGATAAGGTTGAAGTGAAATTCAATTTGGATGAAGAAGCAAACCCAATAGGAGTGTTTTTCAAAACAAGCAAAGATGCCAATAAGTTAATTGAAGAATTCATGTTGTTGGCCAATAGAAAGGTTTCGGAATTCATAGGAAAACAAAAGCCTGAAAAAACATTTGTATACAGAGTGCATGATGAACCAGATGAAAGTAAATTGGCTGCATTGCAAGGTGTTGTTTCCCAATTTGGACACAAGCTGAACTTTAAGGATAGAAAAAGCATAGCTTCTTCATTAAACCAACTATTGTCCGATGTAAATGGTAAAAAAGAACAAAATTTGGTAGATACGCTAGCCATTAGAACAATGAGCAAAGCCGAATACACTACGGACAATATTGGGCACTATGGTTTGGCATTTGATTATTATAGCCATTTCACATCACCTATACGTCGTTATCCCGATGTTATGGCACATCGTTTGTTACAACGTTATTTGGATGGAGAAAAAACTGCTGATGCTCAAATTTTCGAAGAAAAATGCAAGCATTCAAGTAATATGGAATATCTAGCAACAAAGGCAGAAAGGGACTCCATTAAATACATGCAAATTCGTTTTATGCAAGATCACCAAGACGAAGAATTCGTCGGTGTTATTTCTGGTGTGACAGATTGGGGAATCTATGTGGAAATCATTTCCAACAAATGTGAAGGAATGGTAAGAACTAGGGACATAAAGGATGATTACTATGAATTTGACCAAGATCAATTTGCATTGATAGGTAAAGAAAACAAGAATATGTATCAATTGGGAGATGAGGTAGTTGTCAAGGTGAAACAGGCAGATTTGGTAAAACGCCACTTGGATTTTGATTTAATAGGTAAAGCAGAAGAATAATAGAAAACAATTTAAATGATGAACCTTGAATATGAAATATATTTTGTATTCAAGGTTTTTTATGTTTGGAAGACTATAACTGATTCAAGTACGTTTAATATATGTGCTTCATTAAAATTTAGACCAAAGAGTAACAATTTGACCATTAAGGCTACTCATAAAGAAACTAAAAATATGATATTGACCACGACAAATTCGGTAGAAGGCTCAAGAATAGTTGAATACAAAGGTGTAGTAACAGGTATTTCCTATAATTCGAGTTATTCTCACAAAGGAAACAACATGTCTTTCAAGGATATGTTTAAAATGTCCAAATACTATGAGGCATATGCAGCAGGTTTGGAACAGATAAAAGAAGAAGCCTTTCAAAAGTTAAAGGACAATGCAGAAGCCTTAAACGCCAATGCTGTAGTTGGAATTAGTGTAGATGTAGAAGCTTTGGCCAATTCAAACACATTGATGGTTTCCGTTACAGGAACAGCAGTGAGCATAGCAAAGACATAGTTTTTGTTATTATTGTTCTTTTATTCATCCAATAGATGATAGATATTTCAATTTAAACTGTAACAATTGAAAAAAAGATTGCTCTTTAATAGAAACAATAAAAAAACAAAATGAAAACCATAGCAACGACATTACTATTATTCATAACACTCACAACTTTTGCACAAAATCCAAAAGAGAAGAAGGTAGGAGATTTTACAACAGTAAAAGTATTTGACCTAATACACATAAGTCTAGTCAAATCCAATGAAAACAAAGTCATTATCTCTGGAGATGATGTAGAAGATGTAGAGATAGTAAATAAAAATGGAATTTTAAAGGTTAGAATGAAATTCGACAAGATCTTTAACGGATCCAAGACATTCGTTGCCGTACATTACACGAGTTTGAAGGTAATAGATGGTAATGAAGGTGCCAAGATCGTTGGAAATGAATTGATAGAGCAAGATGAGATTCAACTTAAGGCCCAAGAAGGAGCCATACTAAAAATAGGTTTGAATGTAAACAAGGTATCGATTAAAGCAATTTCTGGAGGTATCATCGAAACCAATGGAAAAGCCAATTCACAGACCATAGTTATAAATACGGGAGGAATCTATGAAGGAAAAGAATTCGAAACCAAGAATACCGAGGTAAAGATAAGAACAGGAGGAGAGGCAGAAGTAAATACTTCAGGAGTAGTGGATGCCAAGGTTACTGCGGGAGGAAACATCTATGTGTATGGAAATCCAAGTACCTTGAACAAGAGTACAACACTTGGAGGTAGAATAAAACGAGTGAATTGATTACTTTAATTTATACATTACATTTAAAGCCTTGGTTTAACAACTGAGGCTTTTTTGTAGACATAACTTTTAAAATGAAAAGATAAGATACAATTGAATAGGAAAACTACTATTAAATATAAATTAGGATAACAGTTTTTAAATTATTTCTTTACTTTGTAATAAACCCATATTACTATATGTTTGATGATATTTTAGCAGCCATTCCTTTTGGTATCATATTGGCATTTACCATAGGACCTGTTTTTTTTGTACTACTGGAAACTAGTGCTACAAAAGGATTTAGGAGTGCTCTTATATTTGATTTGGGTGTTATTTTGGCAGATGTCGTTTTTATTCTATTGGCCTATTACAGTACCAATAATTTACTTGACAAAGTCAAAGACGATCCTAATTTTTTGATATTTGGAGGTGTATTATTGATTGTATATGGCATTATATCCTTCATAAAGACCTCCAAGTCGTTTAGAGCGATAGTAAAGGAATACCATAGGGTAGAAATACAAAAGGACTATTGGAGACTCTTCGTAAAAGGGTTTTTACTCAATTTCATAAACATTGGGGTTCTAATTGGTTGGTTGGGCTTCATGGTGATAGGAAACTCCATTACAACCTCTAAAAATGGTGTTGTCATTTTTATATCCACGATGCTTACAAGTTATTTTCTTACAGACATAATAAAAATTTTGGCAGCAAAGAGGTTGAGAAACAAATTGACGCCCAGACGTATTTTCAAAACTAAAAAAATAGTAGCTCTATTTATTTTAGGATTTGGAATATTGTTGCTTACTCAAGGTTTATTCCCTGAAGCTTACGAAAAAAACAAGGAAAAACTAGAAAAGATAAACCCCATAAAAGATAAACTTGGTGACTAGTCAAATGCGTAAAGCATTGACATTGCAAATTAAGTATAAACTTGGTTTTCATTTAAAATATAGCACTGGCCTTACAGCTACATATTCTCTTGCTAGGTTTAACTTTGTTCGTTGGTAAATTATTCCATAACGGAATAGATGAACTATTTATTAATACAAAAGGTTTGAATGACACCTAACCATACTTTATTTGCAGTAATTATATTTATTGTTTGTTACGCAATGGGTTATGTCATAAACATTGGATACAAACTAAAACCAAAAACAAACAGATATGGCAGCATAGATGGTTTGAGGGGCTTTTTGGGGATTGGCGTATTTGTTCATCATACCAGCATATGGTATGTATATGCACATACTGGCGTATGGGAATTGCCAAAATCCAATCTCTATGTTCAATTGGGTCAGACAAGTGTCTCTTTGTTTTTTATGATATCTAGTTTCTTGTTCATAAGTAAGCTTTTAAATTCCGAAGAAGTTTTCAATTGGAAGAAGTTCTATACCTCTAGATTTTTAAGGTTGGGTCCCTTGTATTTTTTGAGTTTGTTGTTTCTTCTCTTTTGCGTTATGGAAATCAGCAATTGGAAATTGATGGTGGATTTCAATGCATTTGCGATCAGTATTTTAAAATGGGTTGGATTTACCATATTTGGAGAGCCCATAATAAACAATGTATACCTTACACCTTATATAAACGGAGTAGTTTGGTCACTTCCTTACGAATGGTTGTTATACCTTAGTTTACCTGTGTTCTCTATATTCATATCAAAAAGGAAACCCTCCGTAGCTATTGTAATAATCAGTTTGTCGTTTATTGTGGTGTTCAGTATTTTTCACGGTTATGGTTATCATCATTTGTTATCTTTTTTAGGTGGAGCAATTGCCCCATTCATTAAAAAATACAATAAGCGAAAATTGAATTTTGATAACATTTATTTTAGCATTTTGGTTTTGTTATGCTTGATTTTAATCGTTCAATTCCAAAATTCCTATTCAATACTTTGCAAGTTGATTATTTCTATTGCCTTTACTATCATTGCATTGGGTAATAATATTTTTGGAATTTTAAAGAATGTTACCTTTAAATTTTTAGGGGAAATAAGCTATAGCACCTACTTGTTGCATTGCATCATTCTATTTGTGATTGGGTATTATGTCATAGGTATGGAAACGATAAGAAGTTTTTCTGAAAGCGAATATTGTCTATTGATTCTTTTAGTATGTCCAATTGTGGTTCTTGTCAGTTTTTTATCTTTTCATTGGATAGAAAAACCTTTTATGGAGTTTTCAAAAAAGAGATTTAAAACAAAAACCTCCAAGTAACACTTGAAGGTTTTGGAGGCGTCGAGCGGATTCGAACCGCTGTACAAGGTTTTGCAGACCTCTGCCTAGCCACTCGGCCACGACGCCATTAATTCGTCCTTAATGCAAACGAGAAGGCAAATGTAAAAAAAATTAAGCTTTTACACTATTACTCGTTGTTTTTTCTTTTTTGATTCATTTCAATGGTTACCATTTCCACATCACCACCTATGGGAGGATTTATCTTGCTCACTGCAATTGTAGCATTGGTAACTAATTTATCTTCAGAGAATATACGATCTAGAATACGTTTTGCAACAGTTTCCAAAAGTGCACTTGGTATGGCCATTTCCTCAACTACTATTTTGTTTAAAAAAACATAATCCACCGTATCATTCAAAGCATCGGTAGTAGCACTTTTTTGTAAATCAGCCTTTACTTTTAAATCCACACGGTAATCACTACCTATTTTTGTTTCTTCCTTAAGACATCCATGATATGCGTAAACACGGATATTTTCAACTTTTATAATTCCCATTAAAATATTTTATAAGTGCAAAGTTATCTAAAAAGATGGTATTTTTAACAAAATAGTTTCAATGACTTTAGACCTTTCCCTTATTTCCATAATAGATGTATTATCTGTTTCCACGGCTTTAATGTTGGGTTTTTTGTTTTTCACGGTTAAATCGGACAATAAGAGAGCAAATCTATTTTTGGGATTGTTCTTGTGGAGTTTGACAATTGAGATATTGGATACAGTATTACAAGGTTTTTCTGAAGAATTGAACATGGGTATGTCAACGGTTTTATTTACCATTCCATTATTGTTATTGTATGTAAATCAAACTGTTAAAAATGAACTTGTAAAATGGTATGTCTTGTTGTTCATTCCAGGCATTTTGATAAATGCATTGGATTATTTGGAAATAGATATGGAAATCTTTCTTTTTTTTGACTATGTGTTCAACATATCAATATTGTTGCACATTTTAAAAATATTGAATCAGCATAAAGGAAATGTCAGTAATTTCTATTCTGATTTGGAACATAAGACGCTTTCTTGGATAAAAACCATTGCCTACATATATCTAGGGTTTCACATATTGTGGATAATAGAAGACATTGTAAGTTTTCAGAATGAGGACATCATTGAGTATTTCGCTAATTTATCCAGTATCCTTACTTTTTTCATGGTATATTGGATTGGTTACAACGGTTTTTCCCAATCTGAGATATTTAAAATCAAATTATTCGTTGCCATTGAAAAAGGAGGAATTTCTATTGAAGAAGAGAATGTTGCCTATGAAGAAAGAAGAAGGGAATTCATTAGATTAAAAGAAAGAATAGAAACTGAAAAGCTATATACAAATAGAGAACTGAATTTACGAAATCTATCTGAAGCACTTCAGATAAGAGAAAGAGAACTTTCCAAGCTCATAAATGAATACTCAAAAACGAATTTTTATCAATTCATAAATGGCTTTAGGATATCTGAATTCAAAAAGCTGTTAAACTCTCCAAGGGCAAAGCAATTGTCTATCTTGGGATTGTCCGAAGAAGCAGGATTTTCTTCAAAATCAACTTTTTATGCTGCTTTCAAAACATTGGAGGGCATCACACCAAAGCAGTACGAGTTGTCTTTGAAAATGTCCGACTGCAAGTAGTCGGACATATCTATACTAATAAATTTTAACGTTGGCCGTTATTTTGCTGATCGACAGTGATAAGACGAACCTTAAAATAAAATTTATGACAATGAATAATTTTTTTTCAAAGCTAATGGCACTATTAACCATTACAACACTAATAAGCTGCACTTCTTGTTCAAAGGACGATGATGTAACTACAATTCCATCTACTGGAGGAACGATTGCTCCGGGAAATGATCCAAATTTCACAATAATAGCAAACAATGACTCTGGCTATGGAGGCTTCAATAGAAAAGTAGAGGTTTTTGGCATTCCCATCTATGCAGTGACGACTGTCGAGGATAGCAAGTTGCTGCATGCGGCAAATTTAATGGCTCAATACTTGGACAATGATGAAGATGAGGTGGTAGATAACCCAATGGTTTTAGCAGCTATGAAAGCTAACAATGCTTTTTTGTTCATGTGGAAAAATGAATCTGATATGGATAACATAGAACCACCTAACGATGCTGAAGGACAAGATTTGGGAAATGATGAGACCATCCCAACTTGGCATTCGAATGGACAGACTGGTGAGTTTGATGCCGCTTTGGAAGAAGTTTGGCACATTATTACACATGCAGGTTATGCTAGTGCTTATCCTACTGTTTTTGGAGAAGGGGCAGGAAGCTCCTTAAGCAATGCAATGGACATTGCGAGGGGAGGCAACTTCACGACGATACCAAACCCATATCCGGTTGAGGCCTGGTATACCTATGATGATGCCACTTGCGATTATAATTGCATGAATACAGAATACATTTACTGGGCAATGACTTCCATATTAGGCGCTCAAGAAAATCGTTTGGATGAAATTAGCCAAGAATGGGACTTGAACACAAATGCCTTGATGCAAAGTACGGATACAGCCGCATATGCTTTGCTAACAGATCCACAATATAAATTTCCAACAGTATTACCTGATGGAAGCTATAGACAATAATAAAGATTAGGGCATTGTGGGCGTAAACTCCACTCTTAATCATTAAGAGTCCAACAATCATTAATTCAAAAAAATAGAACTATGAAAAAAATAGTTAATGCAATTATAATAGTGACTTTGCTGATTTTTACATCCTGTAGCAAAGATGATTCTCCAACAACTTCAACAACGACTGTTTCAACAACCGAACAACAAAAGGTATTTCAAGAATTTTGGGACATTTACGACAGACATTATCCTTTGATGCATAGAAAGAACATCGATTGGCAAACTGTTTACGACACGTATTATCCACAGATAAACAGCATGACAACAGATACACAACTGTTCAATCATTTCAATTCCATTATGACGACAATTATAAAAGATGGTCATGCAGATGTTGTATACAACAATGCTCAAGAAGCTATATATGAACCGGATTTCAATGAAGAAATAGAAACAATGCTTATGGATAATACACCTACTAAAGTAAACATAGTTGCCAGTAGTGCGAACAACCCTTATCTATCTTACGGTACTTTGGTTGCAAATACCGACATAGGATACATAAATTCAAAGAATTTCGAGCCAGTAAATGATAATGAAAGCGAGTTCAACAATTTCAAAAGCATAGTAGATGAAGCTTTGACAGCTTTGCAAGGCAAATCGGGAATAATAATGGATGTTAGGACAAATGGAGGGGGACAAGGGCCATATGCCTATTATTTGGCAGGACGTTTCTTTTCTAATGGCACACCCATCGAATTGATAAGACAAAGAATAAAAACAACGACAGGAAGTACCACAAGTGCTTTGGGAGAGTGGGCAACGACGGAATTCGAAGGCTACCCGGATGCTAGAGTAGAAGGAGGATATGTTGCTGGGGTCTTTCCAGAAGACAATGAAATTTCAAGTTCGGGAACTTTCCAATATACAGCAAAAGTAGCTCTTTTAACGTCGAATTCCACTGCAAGTGCAGCAGAATACTTTACTGCGGCAATGAAAACACAATCACATGTCAGGTCCATAGGAGACAAGACATTCGGGATTTTTGCAGGTAGTGACATCTTTACTTTAACCAACGGTGGAGGCAAATGGAAGACAAGGGTTTCCACCCATGATGTAGAAATAACATATGATGGATCATTCCAATCCTTCGAAGGCATAGGCATCCTTCCAGACGATCATGTTCTACCTACGACAGCTCAGGTATCAGGAGGTGAAGATGTACATATCGATATGGCAACAAATTACATATTGAATTAGATAATGCAACAAAGAGTGAATTTATAAGTGTAAACCTTTGGTATTTTGATTGAGCTTCCCTTTCATAGGGAGGCTTTTTTGTGTTCATATCTCGCTTTATTTCTATAAATTTGTGCTTTAATTCAATATGATGTCCGAAGAAACGAAATCGCTCAACTTTTTAGAGCACATAGTAGAAGAAGATTTAGCAAATGGAATGTCCAAAGGCAATTTGCGTTTTAGGTTTCCACCAGAGCCAAATGGTTATTTGCACATTGGGCACACCAAAGCCATTGGTATCAGTTTTGGTCTTGGTGAAAGATATGATGCTCCAGTAAATCTAAGGTTCGATGATACCAATCCAGCGAAGGAAGAGCAGGAATATGTAGATGCAATAAAAGAAGACATAAGTTGGCTGGGCTACAAGTGGGCAGAAGAATGTTATTCTTCCGATTATTTTCAAACCCTTTACGATTGGACGATACAATTGATAAAAAATGGGAAGGCTTATGTGGATTCACAGTCAAGTGAAGCAATGGCAGAACAAAAAGGGACACCGACACAACCAGGTACAAATGGCCCTTTCAGAAGCAGAACAGTAGAAGAAAATTTGGATTTGTTCGAAAGAATGAAGAATGGGGAATTCAACGAAGGTGAACACATCTTGAGAGCGAAGATAGATATGGAACATCCCAACATGTTGATGAGAGATCCCATCATGTATCGAATCTTGAAGAAACACCATCATCGTACAGCGAATGATTGGTGTATTTATCCGATGTATGATTGGACACACGGAGAAAGTGACTATATAGAACAAATTTCGCATTCCTTGTGCTCTTTGGAATTTAAGCCTCATAGAGAGCTTTATGATTGGTTTTTGGACCAAGTGGTGGATACGGACAAGTTAAGGCCAAAGCAACGAGAATTTGCACGTCTAAACTTAAGTTACACCATTATGAGCAAACGTAAATTGTTGAAACTTGTTGAAGATGGAATCGTTTCAGGTTGGGACGATCCAAGGATGCCAACCATCTCAGGTTTGCGTCGCCGTGGATATACACCGGCTTCCATTAGAAAATTCGTTGACACGGTAGGCGTTGCCAAGCGTGAAAATGTCATAGAGGTTTCGTTGTTGGAATTTTGTGTGAGAGAGGATTTAAACAAGAAGACAGCCAGAGTGATGGCCGTATTGAATCCTGTGAAATTGGTTATTACCAATTATCCGGAAGACACGGAAGAATGGTTTGAAGCCGAAAACAACCCAGAAGATGAGTCTGCAGGTTCAAGAAAAGTACCTTTTTCGAAGACGTTGTACATTGAAAGGGAAGATTTCAAGGAAGAAGCAGGAAACAAGTTCTTCAGATTGACCCTAGGAAAAGAAGTCAGGTTGAAGAATGCTTACATTATCAAGGGAGAGGGAGTTGTAAAGGATGTAGACGGAAACATAACGGAAATACACTGTACCTATGATGCAGATACCTTGAGTGGAAGTGGTACAGAAGCTAGTTTGAGGAAAGTAAAAGGAACCTTGCATTGGGTTTCCAAAGCACATGCTATTAAGGCAGAAGTAAGGGAGTATGACCGCTTGTTCAGCGATGAAGCTCCAGATAGCCACACGGACAAAGACTTTATGGAATTTATAAATCCAAATTCATTGAAGACGGTAGAAGCATTTGTAGAACCTAGCTTAGTAGAAGCAAAATTGGGTGAGCAGTTTCAATTTCAACGCCTTGGGTACTTCAATGTGGACAAAGATTCCACAGAAGAACATTTGGTATTCAATAAAACAGTTGGATTAAAAGATTCCTGGGCTAAAATAAAACCAAAGCAAAACAACAATAAAAACCAGCAAAAGCCTCAACAACAATCCCAACGCAAACCGATTGATGTCATAAAGCAATTGGGTAAGAAGTATACGAACTTACCAGAGGAGAAACAAGAAAAGGTAAAAGCAGAAATTAAAGAATTGGCCAAGAATGTAAGCTATGAAGATTTGCAACCATTATTTGCCACGGCTGCAAAAAAGGCAGGAACACGAATAGCAGCGATGCTTACACTAGGTGTTTTATTGGAGAAGGGAATGGCCAAGAATGATGAGGTGAACGAATTTATAGCTAAGGCATTGGAAGATAAAAATGAGTTGTTGGTAATGGAAGCCAAAGCTATTTAGAAAAGCATTAAGTTTTAAATGCAAGTTAGATTTGTTATATTTATAGACTAACCAATAAAAGTTTTAATATGGATTTTTTTAACCCACTGGCAATTTTAGTTGCCGCAGCATCTTCACTAGTAGTAGGTTTTATCTGGTATAATCCCAAAGTATTCGGTACGGCTTGGATTAAAGCGGCTGGGATGACCGAAGAGAAAATGAAAAGCGGAAACATAGCTGTGATTTTTGGTTTGGCCTTGGTCTTTGCAGCAATGTTGTCTTTACAGCTCATGCAAATGACAAACCATCAAATAGGAGCCTTTGGAATGATAGGAGGAGAGTTGGCAGGTGCAAAACCATCCTATGAAGCTTTCATGGCAGATTACGGAACGGCGTATCGCACCTTTAAGCACGGCGCATTCCATGGTTTTATAGCTGGAATTTTGGTTGTTTTTCCTATATTGGGTACAAACGCATTGATTGAACGCAAAAGCGCAAAATATATATTTATCAATGCTGGTTTCTGGACCGTATGCTTAACCATAATGGGAGCGATACTTTGCGGATGGCATTAAATTTTGTAACTTTTTTAATACAATTAAAGGCTGATTATATTAATTTTCAGCCTTTTCCTTTTTTATAATAATTGATAAACTTTAAAATATATACGACAGCCAATGAACTTCCTGAATTTTGGGATGTGTTGCCCAACAACGATATTTTTTTAAAACGATCATTTTTAAATGGATTGGAACAATCTTCTCCCAAAAACATCTTCTCTTACTACTTGTGTGTTTTCAAAGAAGATAAGCCAGTGGGAATTGCCGTCATCCAACGAGTGGAGATGTATTTGGATGATATTTTCAGAAACACATCGTCAAATAGTTTCAAACAGATGGCGAAAGCCATTGTTTCCAAAATTGTCCGAGGAAATGCACTGGTGGTTGGAAATTTAATGCATACAGGCCAACACGGCTTGTTTTTCATAAAAGAGGAGATAAATTATCAAGATTATCTCAACATTGTTTTCAAGGCTTTGAAAACGCTTAAAAAGGAGATAAAACAGAATTATGGAAAAAAAGTTAGAATCATAGCGTTCAAAGACTATTTCGAAGCAGATCCCATCCATGAAAACATAGACTTGTTTAAAGACAACAACCTTTACAAGGTGCAAGTACAACCCAATATGTTGTTGTCAATTCCCGAAGAGTGGTCTACAAGCGAGGATTACATCGCAGTACTTTCCAAAAAATACAAAAGAAGATACAAGACGGCAAGAAAGAAAAACAATGCCATTGTTAAAAAGGAATTGAATGTCGATGCAATCAAGGCAAATGAAACAATTCTTTTTCATTTGTATAAAAACGTATCAGACAATGCTAGAGTCAATTCTTTCATATTGTCCGAGAATCATTTTTTCAGCCTTAAAAAAGCTTTAAAAGGCAGTTTCAAGGTTTTTGGATACTTCTTGAATGAAGAGTTGGTTGGTTTCTATACTTTGATATTGAACAAACGAACATTGGAAACCTATTTTCTAGGGTACGACAAAGCACTTCAACAGAAGCATCAAATGTATTTGAACATGCTTTATGATATGGTATGTTTCGCTATAGAAAACAATTTAAAAAGCATAGTGTACGCAAGAACGGCAATGGAAATAAAGAGTTCTGTTGGAGCCAAAGCAAATACGATGCATATTTATATGAAGCATACCAACAACTTCATAGCAAATACGGTTTTGAAGTTTATTGTAAAGTATCTAAACCCTGTGAGGAAATGGACTGAAAGAAACCCTTTCAAATAAGAAACCCCAAGATTTCTCTTGAGGTTTGTTTTTTATTCTTTTAATGTTTCCGTTTGCACATCGTCATCAGGAATTTTCAAATTGGTATTGAAATCAGGTAATACCTGATCTATCAAAGCAGCATTTTTCAACTGTTTTGCTTCTATAAACCACCATTTCTCATGTTTATTATCATATATTCCCAAAAGATAACTTTTGGATTTAATTCGCATACCAGGCATTTTTATTTGGTTGTAGCCCTCAACATAGCAACGGTATTGATTTTGTTCAAACACTATTTCCGAGAGATTTATAATATCAGCTTTTTCAAAAATAAAACCTTGAGAAGACATTCCTTCAAAAGTAGATTTCAATAGCTCCAACGCTTTTTCCTCGCCACCCATCAATTCCACTACGCTGGGGTATGTATGTTCTAAAACGGTCTTGAAATCAAAATTCAAGGTGGCGTTAGAAGTTATTTTTGCATCCCTTAGTACAGATTCCCTCAATGCTTCATTGGATTGGGAAAAGAGTAAGTTACAACTAAAAAGAAATAATAGGATGGATGTTTTTATGATATTGTTCATTATTGGTCCAATTTTTTCTTGTTTAGCTTAGCTTCTTTCATGGCTTCACCTATTTCATTGCTTGCAGCAAAACTGGCCACCATGTCATTTAGCATGTTGCTCCCGGCTTGTGGAGAATTCGGTAACAATATCAAGTTGCTGTTCGTCTCACTACCTATGGCTTGCAAAGTATCATAATGTTGTGTCACGACGATTAAGGCTGAAGCTTCTTGAGAATTGATGCCAACTTTGTTGAGGACTTCTACGGATTCTTCCAAACCACGTGCAATTTCACGACGTTGATCTGCAATACCTTGACCCTGCAAACGTTTGCTTTCTGCTTCTGCTTTTGCTTTTTCAACGATTAAGATACGCTGTGCATCCCCTTCATATTGAGCAGCTGTTTTTTCTCTGTCTGCAGCATTGATCCTGTTCATGGCCTCTTTTACTTGAGCATCTGGATCAATATCCGTAACCAAGGTCTTTATGATGTCATAACCATAGTCCAACATTGCTTCGTTGAGTTCCGACTTTACAGCTATTGCTATGTCGTCTTTCTTCAAGAAAACATCGTCAAGAATCATTTTTGGTACTTCGGCACGAACCACATCAAACACATATGATGTAATTTGATCGTGTGGATAATCCAATTTGTAAAAGGCATCTGCAACTTTGTTTTTAATTACCTTGTATTGCACGGATACCTTTAGACGAACAAATACATCATCCTTGGTTTTGGTCTCGATGATGACATCCAATTGTTGAATCTTCAAACTCAATCGTCCTGATATTCTATCGACTATGGGTATTTTGAATTGTAATCCGGATTGGCGAATACTTTGGAATTTTCCAAAACGTTCTATGATGGCGGCAGATTGTTGTTTAACTGTGAATATGGAGGAGATTATGAAAATTACTCCAAAAAAACCAATGGCAATCAAATAAAAGTTCATATGTAATTTTTTAAATGGTTAGAAAATAATTGATACTAAATTAAGTTATATTTGCGCACCTATACCTCAATTCAATATGAAAAAAATACAATTTACCTTATTAGTAGTACTTACTATGGGTTTTGTTACAAATTCTTTAGCACAAAATTATCAAATTAAAAATGGCTTCGGTTTATCTGGGGGAATTACCCAATTCGACATCATAACGGATAACTTTGCTACGACTAAAGGAGATGGTTGGTTAGGAGGAATGTCTGCAACGGTTTCCCTTCCACATAGATGGTATGGTGTAAGTTATGGAATGCAACTATCTGAAAACAAGATTAGTATATCTGGACGTACATCCAATACGGATTTGACATCACAAGAATTGGAGTACAAGTTGTTTACGGCACAACTTGCCTTTTTGTTTCATATTAAGATAGTAGATGATTTCTTTACATTGGATGCTGGTCCTGTTTTGCAATACAATAGCAAATTGGAACTTACCGATGAATCTCAAGAACAATATATGGTTTCCGGGTATGAAAGTTTAAGTGCTACAGACATATCCGACATATCAAATGTAAACTTCAATGGAGCGATCGGTTTGAGTGCAGGTTTGAGTCATTTTAGAGTAAAGGCACAATATATCTATGGTTTTACAAATATTCTAAACAAACTCAACGATCAAGATTTTGATTTGGAAACCAATACGTCAAAATTCAAAGGAACCCAGTCTATGTTTGCCATCACTGCAATGATTACGTTTTGATTTAAATTTTGTAATTTTATAGAAATAAATAAGAAGTAGGGTATAGCTCTGCTTTCTTGTTTTATTATTACATATTTTAACCAAAAACAAAAAAAATGAGACAAAAACTACTTTTATTGTTCGCTTTATTTTTTAGTTTTTCACAGGTTATTTCTGCTCAAATCAATAGAGAAGAGGTAGCTTTGGGATGGCTAAATAAAAATAAGGAAGTATTGGAAATTCAACCTGAACACGATTTTGAAATGCTCTTCAGCAGGCAAGGTTTGTCAGGAGAGACCTTCCGTTATTATCAAATGCTTAATGGAGTGCAAGTGTATGGAGCAGAGGTAACCATTCACGTGTCAAACAACGACAAAGTTACTTTTCACTCAAGTTCTTATGACAAAACGGTAACTACAATAAACACGGTGCCTAGTATTTTAGAAAATGATGCATTGCAATTGGCTACGGCTAATTTACAAATTGAAGCTTCCGATATCGTAGACAAAGAGAACAAGCTTTATGTTTACAATAAATTGGAAGAAACAAAATTAGCTTATAGAGTTTACATTAAAGCCTATTCAAAAACAGGAGCATGGGAGACGATTGTGGATGCGCAAACTGGAGCAATTTTAAGTTCTAAGGATGTTGCTGTTTACCATAAAGATAAAGACAAGGACAAGAAGAAAGCAAAGAAAACCGATTCACCGGCAACATTTATGGCAACAGGTACTGCAATGATCTTTGACACGGACCCATTGACGGCAACAACAAGTGCATATGGAGGAGATTATGTAGACGGAAATGATGCTACGAATGCTTCGTTAGATGCAGCTAGAACAGCTGTGACTCTGTTGGATATAGAATTGGCTGGAGGAAATTATAGGTTAAGAGGGCCTTACACAGAAATAGCAGAATTGGATGCACCCAACAAAGGTTTGTTCATTCAAGCAACAAACAACTTTGAATTCAATAGATTCGAAGATGGTTTTGAAGCAGCCAACATATACTACCATACAGATAAGAGTATGCGTTATATTAACAATGATCTAGGAATATCTTTGGCACCACCACAAAATAGTGGAGTAATTCGTTTTGATGCTCATGGGGCAGGAGGAGCAGATAACTCATATTACACTAGTGGAACTTTGGTGTTTGGAGAAGGTTGTGTGGATGATGGAGAAGATGCAGATGTTATCTTGCATGAGTTGGGTCATGGATTGCACGATTGGATTACCAACGGAGGCTTGTCTCAAGTTAATGGTCTAAGTGAAGGATCTGGAGATTATTGGGCAAATTCATATAAAAGAAGTCTTGGACTATGGGGGGCAGGAGATGCAGCTAGAAACTGGGTTTTTGGCTGGGATGGACACAACGCATGTTGGAATGGAAGAACAACTGTTTATCCAAACCTATACCCAGGAGGACTTGGTGGAGGAATCCATGCTGAAGGTCAAATATGGGCGAGCTCGTTGATGGAAATCTGGGAGATCGTCGGTCAAGAAAAGACAGATAAGGCATTCTTGGAAGGTTTAGGAATGACAAATGGTACTACCAATCAAGAACAAGCTGCTATAGCCGTAAGACAAGCTGCTATAGACATGGGGACTGCTCATGGGTTTACTTGTGCTGACATACAAGCTTTTACGGATAGATTTACAGCAAGAGGTTACAACTTGCCGGCATACACTTGTAACTTGAGTGTTGATGAGTTTGCGGCTAACACGATATCCATATTCCCGAACCCAACGAATGGTATCATTACATTCAAGAACATTACTCAAGAATATGATGTTACGATCTTCAATATGCTTGGCCAAAACATGAAGAGCCAAAGCGTAGATTCAAGTTCAAATAGTTTGGATGTTTCCAACCTTGCCACAGGAACTTATTTCGTGAAATTCAAAGGATATGAGAAAGTTTTAAAGTTCATAAAACTATAATCACAATTCCAAAGTATATAAAAAAAGCGACCATTTGGTCGCTTTTTTGTTTTCTATAAAGTATCAATTATCTTTTGTAATCTCTTTATGGTTTCTGCCTTTCCAATCATAAATATGATATCGAAGACGTCTGGACCTTGAAGGGAACCGACCAAAGCCAAACGCAAAGGCATCATAACCTTTCCAAAACCTATTTCATTTGAAGTTATCCATCCTTTTACATCCTTTTGAATCGTTTCTACTTCAAAATCTGCTATAGAGTCAATTATGGATGCCAAAGTAGTCATCAAGTCCTTGGTTCCTTCTTTAAATGCTTTTTTTGAAGCCTTTTCATCATAGGTTTCTGGAGCAACGAAGAAAAAGCTGCTTAGCGTCCAAAAATCACTTATAAACGTTGCACGTTCTTTTATTAGACCAACAACCAATGAAATGTAATTGACATCGATGGTCGCAAGTTCTTGTTGTCTCGATTTGTAGATTTCAGCCAAATCATCATTGTTTTGTTCTTGCATGTAATGGTGATTGAACCATTTTATCTTATCTGGATCAAAACGTGCTCCAGCTTTGTTTACCCGCAATAGATCAAAAGAGGCAATTAATTCTTCCAAATTGAATATTTCTTGTTCTGTTCCAGGATTCCATCCTAGGAAAGCCAAGAAATTCACGACGGCATCAGAGAAATAACCTTCTTCGTTGTAACCTGTTGAAATCGATCCATCCTTTGGATCCTTCCATTCCAAGGGAAATACAGGAAACCCTAACTTGTCACCATCACGCTTGCTCAACTTCCCTTTTCCAGTAGGTTTCAAAATTAAAGGTAGGTGGGCAAATTCTGGAGCTTCCCAGCCAAAAGCCACATACAATTGCATATGCAGGGCCAATGATGGTAACCATTCCTCCCCACGGATTACATGGGAAATCTCCATTAAATGATCGTCTACGATGTTTGCCAAATGGTAGGTTGGCATACCATCACTTTTGAACAATACCTTGTCATCTAGGATATTGGTGTCTATTTTAATGTCTCCACGAATTATGTCCTTGAGATGCAATGTCTCGTCTTGAGGAGATTTGAAACGAATCACATAATTCTCCCCAGCGTCTAATTTGGCTTGCGTTTCTTCAGCGGAAAGAGACAGGGAGTTGTTTAAGCTCAACCTATTGTGCCAGTTATATATGAAGGTTAGCTTGTTGGCTTCGTGTTGGCTTCTTTGGGAATTTAACTCTTCAGCTGTATCAAATGCATAATAGGCATTTCCAGAAGCAATTAACTGATCTGCATACTGCTTGTACAAATGCTTGCGTTCACTTTGTCTATAAGGTCCAAATTTTTCGTTTTTCCCTGGTCCTTCATCAAAAGGCATGTTGCACCACTCCAATGAGTTTGTTATATAGTTTTCTGCACCTTCAACGTAACGGTTTTGATCGGTGTCCTCTATTCTCAAAATAAAGGTTCCATTGTGTTTTTTGGCGAATAGATAGTTGAAAAGTGCTGTACGCACACCTCCAATATGTAAAGGTCCTGTTGGACTCGGCGCAAAGCGCACTCTAACGTTTTTAGACATTGTTCAGTTTTTATTGCTGCAAAGATAATTTGATAAGATTTAAGATGAAAGATTGTATGCACTTGATTTATAAAATCAAGTTGGAATTCACTTAATTCAATAGTTTTTCATGAGACAAGGCCTTTGAATCATTGAATATTCAAAGGCCTTGTCATTTTGAAGTGTTTTTTATGTTATTTCATAAGCCTATTTTTTTATAAACTTCACAGAATGTGTTTTCCCTGTTGCGGTACTTACATTCAAGAAATACATATTTGCACTCAAGTTGGAAACATCTATTTGTTTTTTGTTAACAACATTGCTTTGAATCTTTTTCCCTAGCATATCATAGATTTGATAAGAAGTTATTTGTTCTTTCGAAGCAAATGAAATGAAGTTGTCCACTGGGTTTGGGTAAATGGAAAAAGGTGTTTCATCTACATCTATGCCTTCATTTGAACCATCGAAAGATTTAAACAAAGATTTGATGTGTTCTTTGACTTCTGTAGTAAATACAGTATCTATTGTATCGTTTGAATTCTTTGCTCCGTTCAACGTCAATTGATAGGACCAAGCTTCGTCATAACAACTATCGCAACAAGAAGGAACATACATTCCTATGACGTAAAGCTTGTTGTTCTCGAAAGTGTAATTTGGAAACGTTGTCGTTAAATCCCAGTTTGGATTTGTGGATGTTGGCAATTGACTGCTAAACCCACCAATGTTACTGGACCAAGAGAATGAATTTGGAGCCATGTTTACGAAATCTATGGGTGCACTGAAAGGAAATGCCGATAGTTCATAGAGAAACCAATAATATTTGTAATCGTCTTCATTGAAACAAGTATCACCAACTAGCAATAGATCGTCAGTTGAATCCAAGGTGTTTATAGAACCTGTGATTTGTTGGGGATTACCTTGATTTTGTACAGTTAAGCTTAAGTTCTGATCTAACTTTTGTTGCACAGAGATATCATCTATTGCCAAATCATTTCCATCACCCAAGCCATCTTCCCTCAAATGGATCTTAATGGTTACTTGATCTTCCTTGCCTGTAAAGCATTCGGTTATTTGTAACCAATCACAAGGATTGCTGGCATCCGTATTTATTGTTTCCCATCCCAATAATTGCCCTCCAATTTCAAATTGAATTTCTGGTAAAATATCGAAAGTACATTGTGGCATATTCTTAAAATTAGCACAAAGCTTATAATTTTTTTCTGGTTCAACATCTATTGTTTGCTCCCAAATAACACTTGATGCACCTACTGGTTGTTGTGTTTTCCCATTTACAACCATAAAGCTATCGTTAGTAGGGTATAATGAAGGATCAATACAAAAAGAATGATCTGTTATATTGGCGTTAAAGGGATTTCCATCCATTCTAACATCATAGCTTCCTGGTCCAAAAGGAGTGTTTAGGTAAGATGTACCAATGCCTGTTAATCCATTTTCAAAATTACCGTTGTTTACTAGATTATCTCCATCACAACAGTATGCGCCTAGATCATTGGATGCTAAAGTTATGCATATGTCGTCTATAGATAAATTAACTTGGCAACCATCTGAGACTTCTTTAAAAGGATAAATCCACAATTGAGAATAGTTTGTGGTAGGTGTAAATGTGGTAGTAACAGTAACCCAGTTGCTTAAATAGGCCGATGACGGTTGATTTATTATGATATCTCCAGAAGGTGTGGGTGTTACAGTTCCAGCTGAGTTTGTAGCTACAATAAAAACTTCTGAATTATTAGCTATTGTTTGAGTGCAATTCTCATTAACTCCATCAGTTTTTATTCTGAAGGAAATAGTATAGGCTGTATTTGCTGAAAAATTAAATCCTGCAGCTATTGCCTCCCCAATACCCGCATGTGACCATAACCAAGCATGAGGATTAGCTGGGTAGTTATGTAGAGAAGGTGAACCACCAGATCTAACCCAGTTTGATACACATCCGTTTTGAAACGCAAAAGATCCACCACAACTTGCAGTGGTGAAATCTCCGTTTATTAATAAGTTGTTTTGACAATTATTGTCTTGTCCTGTAGTTGTAATTACTGACATTATCAATGCCAAGTAAAAGAATAGTTGTTTTTTGTCCATGATTAAGTTAATTAAAATTATGCCTACTTTATTTATGGCTTTTCGGCTCTTGCCAGTTTTGTGTTTGGCAAAGTTATTTTGGATCTTGTCCAAAATTCATAGGATAATGCCCCATTTACGTGCGTTAAGGAACCTTTTGTTTTTTACGTTGTTCAACCCTTTTTTAAAAAGATGTTAAAAACAAGAGGCTGTAAAAATCAAAATTGTATTTTAGAGAGTTAAAATTTAGAGATTTGAATAACTTCAAGAACATACAGACCAAGCTCGAACAGTTTATAAAGAAATATTATACCAATGAACTCATAAAGGGAGTCATATTGTTTTTTAGCATTGGGTTGCTTTATTTTTTGGTGACATTGCTCATTGAGTCTGCTCTGTGGTTGAACACATCAGCCCGTACAATATTGTTTTGGTTGTTTGTTGTCGTGGAAGTGGGATTGTTCTATAAGTTGATCGCTACACCTTTGGCTAGATTGTTTAAACTAAAAAAAGGAATAAATTACATGGACGCTTCAAAATTGATAGGAAATCACTTTCCAGAAGTCAATGACAAGTTGTTGAATGTACTTCAATTGAAAGCCGCCACATCGGATTCAGAATTGCTTTTGGCCAGCATCGATCAGAAATCGAAAGAACTCACTCCGATCCCTTTCAGGTTGGCAATAAACTTCAAGAAAAATGTCAAGTATTTGAAATATGCAGCCTTACCAGCAACAATACTATTGTTCGCTGCCATTTTTGGAAAAATGAATTGGTTCAGTGAAAGCTATGAGCGTGTCATAAACTATCAAACAGCCTATGAACCTCCTGCTCCCTTTCAGTTTTTCGTATTGAACGAAAACTTGCAAGCCATAGAAAACAAAGAGTTTCGTCTAATTGTCAAGACAGCTGGAGAAGTGATGCCGGAAACTGCGCAAATAACATTCAATAATGAAACTTATTTCCTGCAACAGCGTGGAGCTGGTGCCTTCGAGTATGTTTTCGAGCAACCCAAAACAGACATCTCTTTCAATTTGTCTGCCAATGACATCAATTCGAAACCATATACCTTGAGTGTTGTTGAAGTACCAACACTGTTGAGTTTTGAGATGGTTTTGGATTATCCTAAGTATACCAACAAAAAGGATGAGGTTCTAAAGAGTACGGGAAATGCGGTTGTTCCACAAGGAACAAACATTACCTGGCTCTTAAACACAAAGGGAACCGATAACGTATTTTTGTATGCAAAGGATACATTGGTGTTCAACAACGAATCTAAAGACCGTTTTAGTACTTCTAAGAGGGTTTACAAAGATTTAGACTATAGTCTTAGCACAAGTAATAAAAACCTCAAAGATTACGAGAATTTATCATTTAACGTATCCGTGATAAGGGATGAGTACCCAGAATTGAATTTGAAGTCAGAAATAGATTCATTGGATCAACAATCCTTGTACTTCTATGGGCAAGTCAGTGATGATTATGGACTGATGAAATTGCAGCTCGTCTATTATCCTAGCGACAAAGAAAATGAGAAAAAATATGAAAGCATACTGGTATCCAAATCCAATTTTGATGAATTTGTAAGTGCATTCCCAAATAATTTGAATATCAAGGAAGGTATCAGTTATGATATTTACTTTGAGGTCTTTGACAATGATGCAGTTGCAAAAGGCAAAAGTACAAAGAGTTCCATCTTCAATTATAGGAAGCGAACACAGTCGGAAGAGGAGCAAAAGCAATTGAAGGAACAAAACGAAACCATTCAGGATTTGAACAAGTCCTTGGAAAAGTTCGACAAGCAACAAAAGGAGTTGGAAGAGTTATCCAAAACCCAAAAGGAAAAGTCGGAATTGAACTTCAATGACAAGAAGAAGTTCGAGAACTTCATAAAGCGTCAGAAACAACAAGAGGAGATGATGCAGAAATTTAACAAGAAGCTCAAAAACAATCTAGAAGAATTTCAAAAAGACAAAAAAGAAAAAGATCAATTCAAAGAAGATTTAAAAGAACGTTTGAAAGAGAACGAGGAGCAGTTAAAAAAGGATGAAAAGCTATTGGAGGAATTGCAAAAGCTCCAAGAAAAGATAAGCAAGGAGGAACTTTCTCAAAAATTGGAAAAACTTGCCAAGCAAAACAAGAATCAGAAAAGGAGCTTAGAGCAAATGCTAGAGTTGACGAAACGTTACTATGTTAACAAGAAAATGGAAAAGATTGGTAACGAATTGGATAAATTAGCCAAAGCACAAGACTCGTCAGCCAATAAGTCTCAAAAGGAGAATACCAAGGAAAAGCAAGAGGAATTGAACAAGAAATTCGAAGACATCCAGAAACAACTCGAAGACTTGGACAAGGAAAACAAAACGCTCAAAAAACCCATGCAGTTGCCAAGAGACGAGAACAAAGAAGATACAATCAAGGAAGAGCAGCAAAAAGCTTCTGATGAATTAGGTAAAAAAGAAGAAACCCAGAGCGATCAACAAAAAAAGGAGAATAATCAAAAAGCTAAGAAGAGTCAGAAGAAGGCGGCACAGAAGATGAAGGAGATGAGTCAGAAGATGCAAATGCAAATGAGTCAAAGTGGAGAAGAAGCATTGCAGGAGGACATTGAGACATTAAGACAAATCTTGGATAATTTAGTGGTGTTTTCATTTGATGAAGAGGATGTAATGAACCAGTTCAAAAGCATAGAAGTAAACCATAACGAATATGCATTGTACTTGCGAAAGCAAAAGGAATTGCGTTCGCATTTCGAGCACATAGACGACAGTCTATTTGCTTTGTCGTTGCGACAACCTAGGATTTCAGAAAGTGTGAACAAAGAAATTTCAGAAGTGTATTTCAACATAGACAAGGCTATGGAGCAACTTGCTGAGAACAATATACATTTGGGTGTTTCCGCACAACAATACGCGGTGACGGCAGCAAACAACCTTGCTGATTTTCTAAGTAATACGATGGATAACATGCAAGATCAAATGGGAATGCCTTCTCCAGGACAAGGAGAAGGTGGTATGCCATTACCTGACATCATCATGAGTCAAGAAGAACTTAACAAAATGATGAAGGATGGGATGGAAAAGAGTGGAGAAGGAGATCCAAAAGAAGGAGAAGGCCAGAAGCCAGGAGATAAGCCTGGGGACAAAGAAGGTAAAGGAGACAAAGAAGGTGACAAGGGAGAAGATGGAGAAAAGGGAAAAGGACAAAAAGGAAAGAATGGCAAAGGCAAGAACGGTAAAGGAAAGGGAGGAAAAGAAGGTGAAAATGGCGAAGGCAATGGAGAAGGAAAGGGTGGCAAGCAAGATGGAAGTGATGGCTTCAATGAAGATCTCAATGGTGAACTATACAAAATATATCAGCAGCAACAGCAAATAAGACAAGCATTGGAAGAGCGTCTCTTAAAAGACAAATTAAGTGGAAAAGGAGTTAATGGAGATGCAAAGAGATTGATCAAACAAATGGAAGACGTAGAATTGGATCTTATCAATAAAGGGTTTACCAATCAAACACTATCCAAAATGATGAACTTACAACACCAGTTGCTCAAGTTAGAAAATGCAACGTTTCAACAAGGGCAAGATACCAAGCGTAAATCTGAAACAAACAAAGAGGAATTCGATAATAAAACAAACAATCAAATACCCAAAGCAAAGGAATATTTCAATACTACTGAAATCTTGAACAGACAAACATTACCTTTGCAACAAGTTTATAAAAAGAAAGTACAAGAGTATTTCAAACAAAAGGATGATTAGTTTTAATTACGAGAATGATTTCACATTGCCCAATGAAAAGGAAATCACCAAATGGATATCAAATGTCATTACATCGGAAGGTTGTAAGGAAGAGGAAATCAATTATGTGTTTTGTGACGACGAATATCTACACAAATTAAATGTGGAATTCCTTAACCACGACACTTTTACTGATATCATCAGTTTTGATTATTCTGTAGGAAAAAGAATACAAGGCGATATTTTCATCTCAACAGAGAGAGTAGTAGAGAACGCTGAGAATTTTGAAGCATCATTTCAAGATGAACTACATAGAGTTATTGTACACGGGATACTTCACTATTGTGGATTCAAAGACAAGAGCGAAGAAGAAGCCAAACAAATGAGAGCAAAAGAAAACTTCTATCTTAATGTTCTAAAGGAGAATTAAGTAATTCGATGTATATTTGCAAATTCTTTAACGTGAAGCATTCAATGTTCCACGTGGAACATTGAGGTTTTGTGAAATCAAATTCTTAATTGAATATTTAAAAATTAAAACGACATAGTGTTTGTTTAATTAAATGCTTTAATCGAAAATCATATTAATTATGTTTAACGAAGTATACGATGTAATAGTTGTAGGAGGAGGACACGCTGGAAGTGAAGCTGCAGCTGCAGCTGCAAATATGGGGAGTAAGACATTGTTGATTACAATGAACCTTCAAAACATTGCACAAATGTCTTGCAACCCAGCTATGGGAGGTATAGCAAAAGGTCAAATAGTTAGAGAGATAGATGCGCTGGGAGGTTATTCTGGAATAGTGAGTGATACTTCTGCGATTCAATTCAAAATGTTAAACAAGTCAAAGGGACCAGCAATGTGGAGCCCGAGGGTGCAAAGTGATAGAATGCGTTTTGCCGAAGATTGGAGGATGCTTTTGGAACAAACCAAAAATTTGGATTTCTATCAAGAAATGGTTTCTGGTTTAGTAGTCGAAAAAGGAAAGGTGACAGGTGTGAAGACTTCTTTGGGGATTGAGGTAAAGGCAAAATCCGTCGTGCTAACAAATGGTACATTCCTTAATGGACTTATCCATATTGGTGATAAGAACTTTGGAGGTGGTAGGGCAGGTGAAAAAGCAGCAACTGGTATTACGGAGCAATTGATTGATTTAGGTTTTGAATCTGGCAGGATGAAAACAGGTACACCTCCGCGAGTTGATGGTCGTTCTTTGAATTATTCTAAAATGGCAGAGCAACCAGGAGATGCACAACCAGAAAAATTTTCTTATTTGGATATTACTAAACCATTGGAAAATCAACGTTCGTGTTATATGACTTATACAAGTGAACTTGTTCACGATTTGCTTAGAGAAGGCTTTGATCGTTCACCTATGTTCAATGGAAGAATTAAAAGTCTTGGCCCTAGGTATTGTCCTTCCATCGAAGATAAGATTAACCGATTTGCAGATAAAGACAGGCATCAATTATTTGTTGAACCAGAAGGGTGGAATACGGTTGAGGTCTATGTAAATGGTTTTTCCACATCGTTGCCAGAAGATGTACAATTCAAGGCTATGAGATCTGTTTCAGGGTTTGAAAATGTGAAGTTTTTTAGACCAGGTTATGCCATAGAGTACGATTATTTTCCACCTACACAATTAACGCATACTTTAGAAACGAAGCTTATTGAAGGCTTGTTTTTCGCAGGGCAAATAAACGGAACAACCGGGTATGAAGAAGCAGCTTCTCAAGGTTTGATGGCAGGTATTAATGCCGCATTGAAAGTACAGGAGAAGGAATCTTTCATACTAAAGAGGAGTGAAGCTTATATAGGAGTTTTAATCGATGATCTGATAACTAAAGGAACAGAAGAGCCATACAGGATGTTTACATCTCGTGCTGAGTATAGAACATTGCTTAGACAAGACAATGCAGACTTTAGATTGACTCCTAAAGGATATGATCTAGGTTTGGCTAGCGAAAAAAGATTGAAACGCATGGAAGAAAAACTAAATCAATCCGAGAAGTTTGTCCAGTTTTTTAGAGAAACTAGCATTACGGCAAGTGAAGCTAATCCGGTATTGGAATCCAAAGGATCAGCAGCGGTAAAGCAACAAGGTAAAATGTTTAAACTGTTTGCCAGGCCAAATATTAACATAGAAGACGTTCGTAAATTCAAGGCTGTCGAAGATTATATTTCCAAGAATGATTTGGATAGGGAAGTGATAGAACAAGCGGAAATTCAAGTTAAATATTCTGGATACATCGATAAAGAAAAGAACAATGCTGATAAGTTATCCAGACTTGAAAACATTAAAATTCCAGCAAATTTTGATTATTCGAAATTGAAATCAATGAGTTTGGAAGCAAGAGAAAAGTTGAATAAGATACAACCAGTTACGATATCTCAAGCATCAAGAGTCAGTGGTGTTTCTCCTAGTGATATCTCAGTGCTTTTGGTTTTCATGGGTAGATAAGTGATTAGTATAAGAAAGTAAAAGCAGCAAATAAACCTCTTAAAGAAGATGTTTTGTTGTTTTTTTGGACCTAGTTTTAGTTGTTGTGTATTCTAAATTGCTTTGTGTGATTTCTGTTTTGTTGTCAAGGTTTCAAGATGTTGTTGTTCTACTTCCATTGTTACTTGTTTGATCCTTTGAAAGGATATTTATAAAAGACAATGTTTTCCTTGTTTTCTTTCTACGGAATCTACACTACCCATAGTTGTAGTGTTTAATTTTTGTCCCCCTTTTACCAATAAAAAAGTGTTGTACCAAAAAGATTTTAAGGACAAAATTTCATTTATAACAATATATCTTTTTCGGATGTTAAAAGGAAAAGAATCTTAATGGTTCCACGTGGAACATTGTGCTAAATATATTGTTTATTAATTTTCATATGCCTATTAATTACTGTTTCTTTGTAAAGAAAACAACCTTGTTATAAAACTGTACATTGAAGAGATTATATGTGAGATGTAAATCTGAGATTAGAATTCCTCGCCTTGAAGAAGAACAGAAGTATAAGGTTTGGGGCTGTATATTGGAAGAAATGCCAATTTGGGGAATTAAGTTTTTAAGAGACTATACTACTTTAAATGCAATAGAAGCAAAAAAACTATTGTCTCATATAAATAAAGATTTCGGAAAATGTTCTCGTTGTGATTATGACAAGCTGAATGAGGAAAATGTAGAATGTCCAAGGTGCAATGTTCTCAATTTAAATTGGAATCTACACAATCCCTTAACCAAAGACTTTTGTTTTGAATTGGAAAAGGCTTTATGTTCTGCGTACAATGATTTTGAAGATGATGATGTAAAACGATTTTGGTGTGATGGAATAAATCCACATCCATACGATTATAAATTATTAGCACGTAGTAACGTTGAAAGGAAGGGGTTTCTTTATATTGATCTTTGGACAGGAGTAAGTGGTCGAGACAAATATAAGGCCAAACTTAATTTTGGAGACAAATCCATTGTACGAATATTAAAGAAACAAAGTTTAATAGAATGTATTCCTAATTTAGACGGCAGGGAATGGATGGAAGTAGATGTTGATAGAAAGATAATGGGAATAAATTTAAAATGATAAGAATATAAAATTCGTGAACAATAAGCAAAAGACAGATATAACCGTAAAAGATCATTCTGTTTCGGGAGAAGAGTTTAAATTGATCCATAATGAAGAATTCGACTACCTGGAAACAAGACCAAAACCTTCAATAGAAAAATTGCCGGGTTACTATAAAAGCGAAGACTATATTTCACATACAAACTCAAAACGGAACGCATTTGAAAAAATTTATCATCGAGTTCGAGAAATTTCGTTAAAGCGAAAACTAAAATTGATCAATAGTTTCAATACAGATGAAAAAAAGCTTTTGGACATAGGTTGTGGTACAGGTGCTTTTTTAAAAGTTGCACAAAACAACGATTGGACAATCTCCGGAGTAGAACCAGATAAAAAAGCGAGAGCCATAGCTAATGAAATAACAAATAATTCTGTTTATGATATAAATGAGCTTTTAGAATTCGAAGACCAAAGTTTCGATGTTATAAGTTTGTGGCACGTTCTGGAACATTTGCCGAACCTGGAAGAGGAAGTTTTGACCTTAAAAAGATTATTGAAACCTGGAGGGAGTTTAATAATAGCTGTACCGAACTATAAAAGTTACGATGCTACATATTATAAAACATTTTGGGCAGCTTATGATGTGCCTAGACATCTTTGGCATTTTTCTCAAGCATCAATAAATAAATTGTTTCAAAAAGTGAATATGAAAGTAATAAAAACATTACCAATGGTTTTTGATGCTTTTTATGTAAGCTTGCTTTCTGAAAAGTACAAGAACAAATCCATGAATCCATTCAGAGCTTTTTTTATTGGTTTACGGTCAAATATCAAAGGAAAGCGTTCTGGAGAGTATTCTTCTCTTATTTATATCCTGAAAAATGAGTAAAAATCATTTTAAGGTCTTTTTATTAGAATATATGAGTGTTAGAGGCTTGGTATCCTTTGGTTTTTTTTAAAACCCGTTAAAACGCTTTATTTTAGCTTGTTTTTTATAAGTTATATTTATGAAACTTTAAAAAGAATATAATAAAACCTTATAGTTGTTATTTCAACCCTTTTTCATATTTAATTATCGTATCAACTTTTATATTTTTGCGCCACACTAAATAAAACATAAAATGAAGAATTCAATTTTAGCTGCCTTTGCAATTTTAACATTAGCATCTTGTCAACAACAAAAAATAGGCTATATGGATAATGGTAAAGTCGTAAACGAATATCAAGAGAAAAAAGATATCGAAGAAAAGTACAAGGGAAAAGATGAAGCGTTTAAGAAACGTGCAGATAGTATCGGGAAGGCTTTTCAATTGGAAGTTCAAAAATACAATGTGGAACGCTCAAAAATGAGTAAAGCCAATATTCAAGCAAAAGAGCAGGAGTTGGGACAAAAGCAACAAATATTGCAACAACAAATGCAATTTGAACAACAACAATTGCAACAAGCATTTCAAACAGAGATTGATTCTGTTATTGGTAGAGTAAAGACGTTTGTAAAGGATTATGGAAAGACAAATGGTTATAACTATATCTTTGGGACAAGTGAATCAGCGCCTAGCGTGTTGTACGGATCTGAAGGGAATGATCTGTCGCAGCTTATATTGGAAGCTTTGAATGCCAAATATAAAAAGTAGTAAACTTCACAAATCATAACAAAATAAAAACCCTCTACTAGAAATAGTAGAGGGTTTTGTAATTTAACCAAATTTTAATAATTATTTTTTCCCAATATTAATTTTATTAAGCTTGATAAATCACTGATAGTTATTGTGTTTTTATATTCAATGTTGCTCTATGGCAAGTCTTTTAGCTAGCATTCTTTCTCTACTTTTCTTAAACTTTTTTATAACCATTATAAATATCATCGTTATCATTATAACTATAAATTGTTTAACATAAAACCTTAAGGGGTTTACAGTTGTTATTGTTTAAATACTTGAAAGTCAGGTTGTTGAATGTTTGTTTTCAAAGTTCAAAAGAATAATTTGCGGAAAAGATTTAACGTTTTAAAACTACTTTTGCCGCAAATTATAACTAACCAACTAATCTAACTATTGTTTTAAGCCTTTAGCTTTAGGCTAACACTTTCATTTAACTAATAAAATAAAGTGTATGATTTATGTATTATGTACAAACTTTCTGTTTTCAATAATTTGCGGGCAAAGTCTTTGATGTTTTTAAACTGCTTTGCCGCAAATTATAACCAACCAACTAAATCTAAATTTTAATATTTCATTTATAGCGAACAATCAAATGTATAGCGTATAAAAGAAAACAATTTAAGATTAAAATAGCATCTTTATATTTAGATGCTTTGTCTATTAAACAGGCTGAAAAAGAAATACCCTAATTTTATTTTTTTTTATTTAGATTTGATACTTTGAAAATAACTTCGACCTAAAAGCGTTTTATGGATAAAAAATCTGTTTGTGAAAAAGAGAATTATGAAATAATTTTTAATAATTATTCAAAATCTATGCGCAATTATATGTATTATAAATGCGGAGACTTGCAGCAGGCAGAGGATATTGTTCAAGATGCTTTCATCAAATTATGGAATAATTGCAAAAAAGTAATATTCGAAAAAGCCAAATCCTATCTTTTTACAATTGCTAACAATGCTTTTTTAAATGAGGTGGCACATAAGAAAGTCGTGCAAAACTATCAAAAACTCAACCTAAAGGTCAGTACCAATGAAACCCCAGAATTTTTGATGGAAGAAAAGGAATTTATGACAAAGTTGAGAACTGCGATAGATAAATTACCTGAAAAACAGAGAGAAGTTTTTCTATTGAGTAGGATAGATAAGAAGAAATACGTAGAAATAGCAGAGATAACTGGCATCACGGTCAAGGCTGTAGAAAAGCGCATGAGTCAAGCATTAGTTGCGTTAAGAGAAAAAATAGGAAATATATAACATAACAAATAGTAGGGTAGAACACCTAAAAAGTAGGGTAAAACAATGAATGGTTGTTCTATTACTGAAGTAAAGAATATTTTAATATGAAAATGGAATCTTTTGATGACACCTTTTTGGCAAGATGGGTAGCTGATGAATTATCGGCAGAAGAGCTCCTTGAGTTTAAAAAGTCCAAATACTATCTAGATTACAAAAAAATCAATGAAGGAGCCAAAGCATTGGAAGTGCCTTCATTTGATGGAGAAGCAATACTAGATGGTATATATGGTAGCTTACAAGACAAAGCGACTAAACCAAAGGTCGTAAGGATGATGCCAAATTGGGTGTATGGTGCTGCAGCTGCTGTAATAGTGGCTTTTGGTGTATTCTTATTCAAAAACAACAATACAGAATACGAAACTGGTTTTGGAGAACAAGTTATGGTAGTCTTACCGGATGATTCCAAAGTACACTTAAATGCCAATTCCACTTTGGAATTCAACAAGGGGGATTGGGAAAGCAATAGAGTTTTGGACTTTGATGGGGAAGCCTTTTTTGACGTAGAGAAGGGATCTATCTTTAAAGTTAATTCAAAAGAAGGTATTGTTGAAGTCTTGGGAACGGAGTTCAATGTTGTCTCAAGAGAAGGATATATGGAGGTGAAATGCCATGAAGGTAAAGTAAAGGTTTCGATGTTGGGAGGAGATCGTTTTTCTATTCTAACTGAAGGAAAAGCCCTCAGGCTTATTGATAATAAAGAAGAAAAGTGGGAATTCAAAGAAGAAAAACCTAGTTGGATGACAGGGGAAAGTTCTTTTAGGGAAACTCCTTTGTCTCAAGTCATAAGAGCGTTGGAAAATCAATATGAAATAGGTTTCAACACTTCTAAAGTAGATTTGAACAAACGTTACACGGGAAGCTTCATACATAGCGATTTAAACTTGGCACTAAGAACTGTATTTGGTCCGATGAATATTTCGTATTCTCAAGAAGGAAGCAATACAATTGTATTAAAATAAGAAAACTTCGGTTTTTTTTGTTAATTTGCTGTTTTTTGACAAACAGTTTTTAACAAATGCATGAAACTTAAGCTAAGTACATTCGTATTTCTGTTCTTTTTTCCTGTAATGGTATTATCTCAAGAAAAAGTATCATTTACGTATAAGAACACCCCTTTAAACAAAGTGCTTGCTGATATCGAAAAGGAGTTTGATGTCAAATTTTCCTTTGATTCAGATTTAATAGTAAATTTGGTATTGAATTATAGTGAAAAGGAAGTAATATTACCTGAAATTTTAAAAGTCATAGAATCTCAAACTGGCTTTGAAATCCAACAAGTATCTGATCGTTATTATAATATAAGGCATAAAAAATCATTTGTGGATTTATCCAAAACACAAGGTTTGGATGAGGTTTTCATTACCGAATACTTAACTTCGGGGATTAAGAAAAAAAGAGATGGATCAATTATCTTGACCCCAAAAAGCTTAGGAATATTACCTGGCTTGACCGAACCAGATATTTTACAAAGTCTACAACTACTTCCAGGCATAAAGAGTCCTAATGAAACCGCAACAGAATTATACGTGAGAGGAGGCACTCCAGATCAAAACCTTGTTTTGTGGGACGATATCAAAATATACAATTCCGGCCATTTTTTTGGAACCATATCTGCATTTAATCCATATATAATAAAAGATGTAAAATTATATACCAGTGGAACCAAGGCAAAATATGGGAATAGAATATCCAGTGTAATAGACATTAGTTCCCATAGCAACATTCCTGAAAAAACAGAAGGAGGCTTTGGTTTTAACATGACACATGCCGATCTTTATGTCAAGACCCCAGTGTCTGACAAACTAGGATTGGTAATTTCCACAAGACGTTCCTATACGGATCTAATAAACACGTTTACCTTTCAAAAACTATCGAAAAGAGTATTCCAAAACACAAAAATATCCGAAGGCAATACGTTTTTGGATAATGATCCCATAACCATAACAAATGACTTTTTCAAATTTTCAGATTTAACGGCAAAAGTCATTTATGAACCAACGGCAAATGACAAAGTAGTCTTTAGTTCTTTGTTTACGACGAACAAATTGGATTATGGTTTTTTCAATGAGAGTTTTCAAGACACTTCAACAGATCAACTGGATGTGGAAAACAAAGGGATGAGCATTAAGTGGAACCATAAGTACAATTCTAATTTTTCACAATCCATAAAAGGATACAAATCCTATTATAATTTGGAATATGAAGGCCACAACCATTACTCGGAGGGATTTCATGACAAGTATGTGAAAAAGAATGATATAGATGACTATGGTGTTATGTTGAACAATGAATGGCAGTTGAATGAGATAAGTAGCTTGAACTTTGGATATGACTTTTCTTCAAATAACGTGTCATATGACTTTTCCTATACCACGGATGCCTTTGATTTTGGAGATTTCGATGCTTCGGATTCGGGCATAAACAACATTCATGCTGCTTATGTGGAGTACCAATATAAAAATGAAGACCGATGGTTTTTCAATATTGGTCTTCGTGCCAATAAAACGTCTCTGTTGGACGAATTCTATATAGAACCTAGGTTTCATATAGAAGCCAAAGTAAGTTCGAAAATCAAGCTTAAACTATCCGGAGAGCACTTGCATCAAACAATAGTGCAGATAGAGGAGTTGGTTTCCAATAATTTTGGATTGGAAACGGAGTTATGGGTCTTGGCCAAAGGCAACATAGCCCCTTTGTTGAAGAGCGAGCAGATTTCGGCTGGTATAAACTTTAAGAAGGATGGCTGGAATTTGGATCTTGATGTCTATGCTAAGAAAGTTGAAGGCTTAACTTCTTTTTCAAGAGGCTTTTCAACTGTTATGGATTTTTCTTCAGGAGAAAGCGAAATTTTGGGGTTGGACTTCTTGTTGAAGAAAAAAATAGACAATTATAGAACTTGGCTCGGCTATTCTCTAATAAGGAATAAATATACATTCAATGAAATTAATGGAGAAGAGCGATTTCCAGCCAATTTCCATATAACAAATCAGATCAACTGGTCACATTCCTACAATTGGAACCAGTTGAGTTTTTCCCTAGGATGGAATTACAGGACGGGAATACCTTATACCAGAGCATTGGGGCTGTTGCCTGATGACGTGACCATAAACTACAATAAGATTAATGGAGAGCGACTACCAAACTACCATCGCTTGGATTTTTCTTCAACCTACAAGTTCAACTTTTCCGAAAATGAAAAATGGAAAGGGAAAATAGGTCTTTCCATCTTTAACATCTACGACAAGAAAAATATTTTGAGTAGAACTTATGAGTTGGGCTTCACCGAAGATGAAAATGTGCTTAGGGAAATAGAGAAAAGGTCTTTGGGTATAACTCCAAATCTTGTGTTTAGAGTAGAGTTCTAAACTCAGAAAGAACATATTATGAAAACTCTTCACTTAAATTTCTTTGCTGGCAATAAGCCGATTTCTCAATAAATTTCCCTTAAAAATTTCATTTTGAATTCAACAAACATAAGATGAATTGAGATTGTTGTTTTGTAAATAATGCTTTTTGGATGCAACCTTTAGATTAATGGTTTGTCTATAAAGCTACATACATCAATCTTAAAATGAAAAAATGAAGAACATCGCATCAATCGTGTTGATTTTGTTTGCAACCTTGCTAAGTGCACAAGAAAAATTTACCATAAACGGAGTCATAAAAGATATTAAAAATGGAGAAACACTACTAGGGACCAGTGTATATCTCAAAGGAACAAACTATGGAGCCACTACCAATGAGTATGGGTTCTATTCGCTGACGGTACCTAAGGGAAGTTACACATTGATAGTATCATATGTAGGTTATGAGGATGTTTCCAGACCAGTGACTTTGGATAGCAATCAAACTATTGATTTCGAAGTAAAAGAATCTTCGACGGCACTAGATGAAGTCGTCGTCGTTGCAGAAGAATCGGAGAGAATAAGTATTAGAAAGCCTCAAATGGGGGTTTCAAAGCTCAATGCATCGACCATAAAGCAAATGCCAGCGGTTTTGGGAGAAGTAGATGTCATAAAATCCATCCAAATGTTACCTGGTGTAACTAACAACGGTGAAGGTTCAGCAGGATTTAACGTTAGAGGTGGTGCGGCAGATCAAAATCTCGTTTTATTGGATGAAGCCATCATATACAATACCTCTCACTTCTTTGGTTTCTTTTCTGTTTTCAATGCAGATGCCATAAAAGGAGTAAAACTATACAAGGGAGACATTCCTGCCAAATATGGAGGTAGAGTCTCATCTGTATTAGACGTTCGTCAAAAAGACGGTAACAACAAGGATTTTAGCCTTGCAGGAGGAGTAGGTCTGATTTCAAGCAGGCTGGCAGTAGAAGCACCGATAAATAAGGGTAAAGGTTCTTTTCTAGTAGCGGGGAGAACATCTTACGCGCATTTGTTCATGAAGACATCCAAGGAATTGAAAGACGATAAAATTTCATTTTACGATCTTAACCTGAAAACCAATTACGAAATAAACAAAAAGAACAAAGTATATCTTTCAGGGTACTTTGGAAGGGATGTTTTCAATCTATCAAAGATTATCAAGAACGATTATGGAAATGTTTCAGGAAACTTGAGATGGAACCATATTTTCAATGACAAGTTGTTTTCAAATCTATCATTGATATATAGCAAGTACGATTACCAAATTGTATTGGACTTCGTCAAGTTGGATTGGATTGCCGACATTAAAAATTACAACCTGAAATATGATTTCAAATATTATGCAAACGACAAATTAAAGCTGGATTTTGGAGTTAGTGGAATTTCGTACCGACTAAACCCAGGAGAAGTAAAACCATCAAGTGCAAGTTCTCCTATCAATTATTTGAAATTGGAACAAAAAAGGGCTTTCGAAAGTGGTGTGTATGTGAGTGCAGAACACAAGTTAACAGAGAAGTTGACTGCCCAGTATGGAATACGTTATAGTGCTTTTACAAGATTGGGAGGTCAGAATGTGGTTAACTATCTAAATGGTCAACCTGTGGTTTACAATAGTGAATTAGGGATTTATGAGGAAGGAGAAGAAGTCGGAAGCACCTTTTACAAAAAGGATGAAAAAATCAAGAGCTTTGGTAATTTCGAGCCAAGACTAGGGCTTGCATACCAATTGAATTCATCGGCTTCAATAAAGGCAAGCTACACCAAATCCTCACAATATTTACATTTGCTATCCAATACTTCCTCGGTGACACCATTGGATGTATGGACACCAAGTGGGAAGTACGTGAAACCACAACTCTCGAACCAATATGCACTTGGTTATTACAAGAACTTCAATGGCAGCAAGTATACATTGGAGCTGGAAACCTATTATAAAACCATAGACAATAGGATAGATTATGTTGATGGTTCGGACTTAATAGGAACCAATACAATTGAGACCGAAATATTGAATGGAGAAGCCAGGGCTTACGGGTTGGAGGTGTTGTTAAGGAAGAACAAAGGAAAGTTCACGGGTTGGTTGGCCTACACATTGTCCAAATCGGAGCAGAGAACATTAGGAGGTCATGCAGGAGGCTTGGGTATAAACAAGGGTAATTGGTATAATACATCGTATGACAGAACACATGATATTTCCATAACAGGTATATACAAATGGAACGAAAAATGGAGTTTTAGTACAAATTTGGTCTACCAAACAGGACGCCCAGTAACATACCCAAATGGCCAGTATGAATATGAAGGATTGTCAATCGCCAGTTATTCGGGGAGAAATGAAGATCGTCTGCCTGCATATCATAGGCTGGATGTTTCTGCAATATACAAACCCAACCAAAACTCTGATAAACGATGGAAGGGGGAATGGGTTTTCGGCTTGTACAATGTTTACAATCGAAAGAATGCCGCCTCGATTTCGTTTCGTCAGAATGAAGACACTGGTCTTAATGAAGCCAGTAGGACTTCCATCTTTGGTGTAATACCATCCATATCGTATAACTTTAAATTTTAAGACAATGAAAAAATACTCAATAGCACTAATGTTCATCCTTATCGCAATGCTTGTATCTTGTGAAGATGTCATAGATGTGGAAGTACCAACTGCTTCACCTAGATTGGTTGTTGAAGCTTCCATAAATTGGGAAAAAGGAACAACAGGAAACAATCAAACCATAAAATTAAGTACCTCTACGCCATATTTTGATACGACCATAGAGAATGCAGTGACATCGGCTACCGTAAAAGTGACCAATGTGAGTACCAATACGGAATATGTTTTTACAAATCAAAATAACGGAATCTACTCAATAACGAATTTTGTACCAGTAATTGACGATATTTATGCCTTGGAAGTTGTTTACAATGGAGAAACATATACTGCAACCGAAACATTGAAGTCCGTTCCGGAAATAAATATGGTGGAACAATCTCTTGAAGGTGGTTTTGACGATGATGTTTTGGATGTGACCATTTTTTTTGATGATCCCGCAGATGAAGAAAACTATTATTTGGTTAGATTTCTTGAAGAAGGAGATTCTCGTTTAATTTTGGAAACCCTATCTGATGAGTTTGTCAATGGGAATGAAATAGACATCTTTTTCGAGAAGGATAGAGACGAAGAAGATGATCAAGAAGAGTTTAATCCTGGAGACAATGTTATGATCACCCTAGTGGGGATTTCTGAACGTTTTTACAATTATAGTGATTTGTTGATAGAACAATATGATAGCGGAGGGGATCCCTTCAGTACGACTCCCGCTGAAATAAAGGGCAATTGTATAAATGAAACGAACACAGATAACTATGCCTTTGGTTTTTTTAGATTGTCAGAAATACAAACGATCAATTATACTTTCGAATAATTAAAAACATATAATTTTACAAATTAATGCAACCTTTTGGTTTTTTCGTTGTCTGTTAAGGTAACAAACAATGATTTTGGAATAGTAATTACATTATGAAATAAGTGAATAACTCCATATTATTTACACATAAGGATTTAATAGAGAAGAGCAAGTTAGGAGACCGTAAAGTGCAATACAAACTGTATTCATTATATGTAGACGCTATGTTTAATGTAAGCGTGCGTATCGTAAAAGTAAAAGAAGATGCTGAAGATGTCGTACAAGATAGTTTCATAGATGCCTTCAAGAATCTAGACACGTTCAAATACGAAAGCACCTTTGGATCCTGGTTAAAACGTATAGTAATCAATAAAAGCATAAACTATCTGAAGGTAAAGAGAATACCGTTGGTAGCCATGGAGGAGTATGATCACTTTATGGCGGAACCAGTTGAAATAAAAGAAAACCAATTAGACATAAGCAAGATAAAAAAAGGTATAAAAGCCCTTCCTGATGGGTACCAAACAATAATCAACCTCTACTTGATAGAAGGTTATGATCATGTGGAAATAGGAGAGATTCTGGAAATCAGCGTATCTACTTCCAAATCGCAATATCATAGAGCCAAAAAGAAATTAATACAATTAATAAATTGAAAAAATGAAAGATGAACTAGAAAAATATATTGAAGACAATATATCTACATTTGATGATTTCAATTTAGATGAAGAGGACAAGAACAAATTGTGGAGCAAGATCGATACGGGATTGTCGGAACCGGAAGTGAAAGTGATTCCCCTATGGAAAAGAACTTCTTTCAAGGTTGCTGCAAGCATTGTACTGTTAATCGCATGTGCATTTGTGTTTTCTAAAATGAATACCTATGGTTATAAAGATCAGATGGTTAACCAAGAATTGCGCCAGATAAATTCTCACTACCAATCACTTGTAGATAATCAAATACGAATGATCAAAATGAATTCCAATCTCAACGAGCAAGAGAAAAAAGCATTCCTGGTGCTTGCAGACGATTTGGATGTGGAGTATGAGGAACTTAAAAATGAATTGAAAGAAGGTATAAACAATCAAAAGATAATAGAGGCGATAATTAATAATTACAAGAAGAAAATTGAATTAATGGAGAGTCTTTTGGAACGATCCAACTCTTCAAAAAACAACTTTGACAATAGTGAAATCATATTATAAATCTGTATTATTTCTAATCCTGGCCTTGGTCACAAACCTAATGTTTGGACAAAGTGAGTTGAGGAAAGAGATCAAAAAAACGTTCGATTTGTCCAATGGTGGTGCTTTGTATTTGGAGAACAAATATGGGGATGTCCATATAAGCGGATGGGAAAAGGATGCCATTCAGATAGAGGTGAACATTGAGGCCAAAGGAAAAAACGAGTCCAAGGCAAAAGAACTTTTGGACAGGTTAAACCCTAGTATCATAGCAACCAATAGGCAAATTATCATAAAATCCGAAATAGTAAAAAAAGAAACAAGTTTCATAAATAGATACATTAATAAAATAGACCCTTTCAAGAAGGCAAATGCAATCATAAGTTATAAAATACATCTTCCTAAACATGCAGAGATAGATGTTTACAACAAGTATGGAGACATATTTATATCCAATTGGAAAGGAAAGTTGAAAGCGGAAGTAGAATACGGTAGCATCAATTCCAAAGAAACCCTTAGCAACTCTAAAATAAACATAAGACATGGAGATGTTAATCTAGAAACAATAATAAACTCAACCATCAAGGCAAAGGAGGCCTTGTTGTCCATAACATTCGGAAAAGATTTAAAAATAAACTCCAACGGGTCTGAAATCAACATAGGTACAATGGAAGGATTGGATTTGACGTCCAACAAGGATAAAATTGAAATCAATACGGTCAATGGAATTTTTGGATCCATTGAATACTCAACAGTCTTGTTTAGAAATATCGAAAACAGAATAAACTTGGATTTGAATTCTGCCGAATTGAAAGTTTTGAAATTGAACAAGATACCAACAATAAACATCAGTCAAACAGAATCTGAAGTATACCTTAACATCTCTGAGACCAACTTTGCATTCAATGCGAAATTGGAGCAAGGTGTTTTACGTATTCCAAAAACGATGAAAAACATAGAAAGTGATGTTTTGGACAAAAGGAGAAAGCTTAGGGAGATCAGTGCCAGTTATGGTGGAGTTAGAATAGGAAATATTGCTTTTACTGGTGTTAAGGGAGTTATCATTTTAAAGGAACTATAAATAAAAACCAACCAATGAAACGTTTTACAAGTACTATGTTATTAGTTTTTACGACTCTTAACGTTGTGTTGGCTCAAACAAGGGAAACCAGTGACTATGTCGAGTTCGACGACCGTAAGAACATAGTGCATGGAGTGTATTTTGGATTCAATGCACATTATGGAAAAATCGACAATCAAGATACTGCTTTCGGAAATATCAAGTTGGCCTATGTTGCCAACCAACAAATAGAAATTGGTTTTGCCATTACCGGTTTTTTCAATGAACGACCCAATGACAATCCCTTACTTTTCAATGGAGATAAAATAGCCATGCTGGGAGGTTATGCGGGATTACACGTGGAACCAATCCTATTCGGTAAAAAATTTATAAGCGTTTCCTTTCCTTTATTGGTCGGAGGAGGGTTGGTCGGTTATTCTGGAAATGAAAACAACGATGAATACGATCATCTCAAAAAAGACGATTTCGATGATTTCTTCATAGTAGAACCAGGAGTAAACATTCTTTACAACTTCTCTAGGTTTACGCAATTGGAGACAGGAATAAAATATAGATTGACGAGCAAATACAATCTCTTGCCTTACAAGGAAGGCAACCTCAATGGTTTTTCGATAGGAGCTGGCCTCAAGATAGGAATATTCAATATGGGGAGAAAGAAGAGAAAAATAAAGGACGATTTCAATTAAACCGATTTCTTATGAAGCAACCGTGTTAGCTTTATGGATAAATCAGTAAGTATTATCTTGGAATTTCCGTTACGTTCAATGTGATATATGGCGTCTTGCAATTCGTTGGAAATGTCCAGAATATTGTTGTTATGTACAAAAGGGGCAAAGTTTTCCAATTTGAACTTTTCAGACTTAATGTCCATATAAACAAGTTCACTTGCGTTATAGTTCATCAACAGGGCTTGTCTGAAGAAGTCCAGACAAAAGCTCAAGAATTGTTTTTGCGTTTCCCTGCCAGTCTTGGAGATGTCTTCGCTCCATTTGATCAAATCCAATATGGCAGCCTTGTTTCCCTTGGCTTTGAATGCAGATCGAACCCAAGAGATAAACCATGTTTCAAACTGTATGTCTTCACTGTCTTGATATATCAAATCACAAGCTTTGTTGTAATTGCCATTGGCTTGATGTGCTATCTTGGTGGCAGTATCTTCATTCAAGCTGTAATTCTTTGTCAAGGCAGTCTTGATGTCGTTTTCGGCCAAAGGAGGGAAATGCAATACTTGACAGCGTGACCGTATGGTATTTATTATTTGTTCTTCATCTTCGGCAATAAGAATGAAAACAGTTTTTTTGGGTGGCTCTTCGATGAGTTTCAAAAGCTTGTTGGCTGCTGCAATGTTCATTTTTTCAGCCATCCATATAAGCATTATCTTGTAGCCTCCCTCATAGGATTTCAATGATAGGGCCTTTACGATGTCCAAAGACTCATCCACACCTATTTGCCCCTGTTTGTTGTCAACACCAAGAAGTTTATACCAATCGAACAAGTTACCATAGGGCTGCTTGGTCAAAAGTTCTCGCCATTCCTCCAAAAAATGATTGGAAACCGGATGTCTCTTTATTTTGTTGTTGGTGGTTACGGGGAAGGCAAAATGCAAATCGGGGTGCGAAAGGTTTTTAAACTTCAAATTGCAAGCCTCGTTTCCTTGAGTGTTTTCGCCGGCTGAGTCTGAGCATAAAAGATATCTGGCATAGGCTATGGCCATAGGTAAGGTACCTGAACCTTCGGGGCCGACAAATAGTTGGGCATGAGGAACCCTACCGTTATCCACGCTTTTTGTGAGATGGTTTTTTATATGATTCTGACCTATGATGTCACTGAATAGCATAAGGCAAATATAACCTACAAAACAAATAAAAACTATTTTTTGTATCGTATAAGTTACAATACACATTTTGTAGCCAAAAACCCCAAGGAGTATCGGCTTATTTCCATATATTTGAGAGTCTGTAATAATTAATGGCTAATTTACTCAACAGTAAATATATAAAATGAAAAACGGTATTCTGATCATATTTTTTTTATTTGCATATAGTTTCTTTTTTGCACAGGAAAACACAGACTTGAGAGACAATTCGATTGTTGATGGCAGGGATTTCAAACTGGTAAACGAATTCTATGTTTATGGAGATTCCAAAGCTATAGGCAATACCATTTTAAGTGTGCATCCAACAAAATCATTTAATGACATGGAAGTCAATAATGATGATGTGGAAATGCGGTATGTGGATGTAGATGGCGATGAGGAAACCTTCAGTTCCAGCATTGCGGAATTAAACTTACCAAAAAACCATAAAAACATTTCTTATGCCGGGTTGTATTGGAGTGCAACCTATAACTCGGAAAAAAGCACAAGGCGCAAGGAATTCAATGACTACATCTACAAAGGAAATGGAAAAAGAGAAGCTTCCATCGAGAAAATAAAATTTAAGACACCCAACGCCGAATATCAAGACATAACAGGCACCATAATCTATAATGGGATAGAAAACCCAACACATGCCATAAATTCACCGTATGTATGCTATGCAGAGGTTACTGAGCTATTAAACGATGCAGGCGAAATCAATGGTGAATATGCAGTGGCTAACATGAGGGCCACCAATGGGTATATTTCCGGAGGAAGCGCAGGAGGGTGGATGCTTTATGTGATTTATCAGTTGCCTACGGAAAGGGCCAAGCATATAACCACTTTCAATGGTTTTGCTTTGGTCAATAAAGAACCAGTGGACATCAAGTATGAAGACTTCAAAGGACTTAATCAGGGTTATGTGAAAACAGAAATAACACTACCTGCACTGGAAGGTGATTTAACCTTATATCAAGATGAATGTGCCATTATGAGAAAAGACAAGACCTTTTATCCATTAAGCAATGGTACGACCAGATCTCAATACAATTTTTTCAATAGTAGAATAATGGAAAAGGACACCTACGATTCAAAGCGAATTCCAAATAGTAAAAACACACTAGGTTTCGACATAGCAAACATTACCGTGCCGAACTTTAAAAATGACATAATAGACAACAATATCACAGAGACGACACTTAGGTTCAAAACAAAATCCGATCGATATTATTTGTTTTTTACTGCTTTTAAGACAGAAGAAAACCCAATACTCCTTAAACCTGAAATAATTGAAAGAAAATCCAAAACCCCAATAAAACAAAAACAGGAAAAGGTTGTTGAAAGGCAAAAGGAAGGAAGAAGAACCTCTGTTGGAAAAAAAGAAAAGAGAAAAGGTTTCGATTCCGATGAGTTCAAGAAATTGGCAAATAGGAAATCCACATTGATTCCGGATTTGAAAAGTGGATATTACGTCATCACAAATGTATTCACAGACGCCATGAGTGCAGGTAAATGGGAAACAACATTGATAACAAAAGGACATAACCCTAAAACTTTCATAGATGCAAAGACGAATAAACGTTATGTTTACGCCTTACAAACCGAAAGTGCAAAAGAAGCATTCACAAAACAACAGGATTTAATTAGGGATAGATTGTATAAAGACACTTGGATTTTAAAAGTAAATTTAGATTAATAAAACAGAATACATAACAACCAATAATGAAAACCTTAAACGATTTCAACTTTAAAAACAAAAAAGCATTAATTCGTGTAGACTTCAATGTCCCGTTAAATGAGGAATTTACTGTAACGGATTCAACAAGAATAACATCTGCAAAACCAACGATCATCAAAATATTGGAAGATGGGGGGAGTTGCATTCTAATGTCTCATTTGGGGCGTCCAGATGGTGTCCAAAATGAGTTTTCCCTAAAACATATAATAGCCACGGTTGAAAACGTTGTGGGAGTAGAAGCCAAATTTGTATCCAATTGTGTAGGAACAGAAGCAGAAGAGGCTGCAGAAAGTTTGAAACCAGGGGAGATATTGATTCTTGAAAACCTACGTTTTCACAAAGAAGAGAAAAAAGGAGATAGGAACTTTGCCGAAAAACTGTCCAAGTTGGGGGACATTTATGTGAACGATGCCTTTGGAACAGCTCACAGAGCACATGCATCGACTACAATCGTTGCAGATTTTTTTCCGGAAAACAAATGCTTTGGTTATCTGTTGGAACAAGAGATAGCAAGTATAGACAAAGTAATGAAAACAGGGGAAAAGCCAATTTTGGCTGTTTTGGGAGGAGCAAAGGTATCTTCCAAGATTACCATCATAGAAAACATCTTGGATAAGGTAGACCATCTTATCGTTGGAGGAGGAATGACCTTCACATTCATAAAGGCACAAGGAGGTAAAATAGGCAATTCGATTTGTGAGGATGACAAAATGGAATTGGCTTTGGATATTTTAAAACTGGCCAAGGAAAAAAACGTGCAAATACATTTGCCATTGGATGTTGTGGCTGCAGATGCCTTTAGCAATGATGCCAATACGCAAATTATGGATGTCATGTCAATATCGGATGGATGGCAAGGATTGGATGTCGGTCCAAAATCCATAACTAGGTTTCATGAAGTGGCAATGCAATGCAAAACGATACTATGGAATGGGCCATTGGGGGTTTTCGAAATGGAACACTTTGCCAAAGGAACCATAGAGCTGGGGAATTCCATAGCTGAAGCTACTAAAAATGGAGCATTTTCTTTAGTTGGAGGAGGAGATTCCGTAGCTGCTGTAAAACAGTTTGGTTTTGAGAAAAAGGTGAGTTATGTTAGTACAGGAGGCGGGGCAATGTTGGAAAGCCTGGAAGGAAAAAAGTTACCAGGAATAGCAGCCATGTTGTAACCTTTTGATTTTTAATCGATAGGAAAACAAGCTGTCAAAAAAGAGAATTCAAGCATATATATGTTAAAATATAAAAGTAATTTTGCATTTAATTTTTTTTTAAAACATATATAAATGAAGAAAACATTACTTTTTCTAGCTCTAATTCCTACATTGGGATTAAGTGCGCAAACCCCAATTTTCACACCTTCAATGACTGTTACAGGATATGGAGATGTCAATTCTCCAGTAGGAGAAGAAGTGTCTAAAATTATAGACGGTTCAACTAGTACCAAATTTTTGGATTTTAACCATGCAGATGGTACAGGGTTTGATGTTGATTTAGGAGGAGCATCTAAAGTAGCTGAATCTATTTCAATAACGACAGCCAATGATTCTCCAAATAGAGACCCTCAAAACTATGAAGTCTTAGGTTCTAACAATGGAACGACATATACATCTATAGCAACAGGAACAATTCCTTGTATAGCAACAAGGTTTTCCACAAGTAGCTTTACATTTTCCAATACTACTGCTTATTCTCATTATAGAGTTAACTTTACAACTCAATGTGGGGCAGACAATAGCATTCAAGTAGCAGAGGTTCAGTTGTTCGAGTCAGATACATTAGGAGTTCATGAAAATGAATTGAGCATTGATGAGTTGTCAATTGTACCTAATCCAAATTCGGGTTCGTTTTTGATAAATTATTCAGGAAATGTGACGATAGAAAAAGCTTCAATTACTGATGTTTCTGGAAAATTGGTGAAAGAAATAAAATTCACTTCTAATGATTTAGAAAGAAAGGTGCAATTGGAGTCTTTGAATACAGGACTATATTTTGTGACGGTTTCCAATGCTAAAAGTAGAACAACCAAAAAGCTTATTATAAAATAAGATATTAAATATTTATTTTAAATCAAAAAAGCACCAATATTGGTGCTTTTTTGATTAGCGGTACCAAAGAGATAAATTTTCTAAAAAAATAAGTATTTTTAGAAAAAAATACAATGATCAAATATTTTGCGTTGTATTTAAAATAATGTAATAAATGAATAATCTTTTTTTAACAATCATATTCTTTTTTTCTTTAGGAGCTTACTCTCAAGATTCTTTGCAGAAAAAGAGCAACAGGCTTTCAGAATCCGAACTGCAGGCAGGGGAACAATATGTCATAGATACGATAATAGACGGCAAGACTACCTTCAAGAAGTCCGAAGCGGCCATAAAGCCATTGGATACGATAAAAGAACTGCAAGATCATGAATTAGCTGCCGAGATAGATCAAAAATGGATGGAGGAACTCTACAGCACCTCACTTTTCGATACCATATATAGAGATGTGAAAGGTTTAAAATATGAGGCCGTCTACTATCCGGAATTGTCAACAGACACTCTTAAAGCTAGACTGGAAAGACTAAATGCAAAAACACCTTTTAACGTAGAATACAATCCAGGCTTGGAAAATGTGATAAAATCTTTTTTGAAGAATAGGCACCAGTCCTTTGAACGCTTGATGGGGTTGAGTAAATATTATTTTCCGATGTTCGAGCGCGAGCTTGACAATTACAACATACCATTGGAGATGAAGTATCTTGCAATAGTGGAATCAGCACTTAAGCCAAGGGCAAAATCAAGAGTGGGAGCTACTGGTTTGTGGCAATTCATGTTTGCCACTGGAAAACAATATGGATTGGATGTGAGTAGCTATGTTGACGAACGTAGTGACCCTATAAAATCGACAGAATCTGCTTCGAGGTACTTGGCAAAGCTATATCAGATATTTGGTGATTGGGATTTGGCGTTGGCAGCCTATAATTCTGGACCAGGAAATGTAAGTAAGGCGATTAGACGTTCGGGAGGATATAAAAACTACTGGAATATTCGTCCAAACCTTCCACGTGAAACAGCAGGGTATGTTCCAGCCTTCTTGGCAACGATGTATATTTTCGAATATGCAAAGGAGCATGGCTTCATTCAACATAAGCCACGATTCAACTATGTGGAAACGGATACCATCAGGGTTAAGCATATGATAACTTTGGATCAGGTTTCCGAATTCACCGGCGTTAAAATGGAAACCCTTCAATTTTTGAACCCATCCTACAAATTAGATATCATTCCTGTGATAGAAGGAGAGAATTATACGTTGAGGTTGCCACGAAACGTCATAGGGGCATTTGTAAACAACGAAGATGAAATGTATGCATTTGCGAAAGCAGAGTTCGATAAACGGGAAAAACCATTGCCTCAGTTGCTAAAAGCTGATACCAAAACGAGGTATAGGGTGAAAAGTGGTGATTACCTTGGGAAGATTGCAAGGAAATTCGGAGTTAGGGTGAGTCAAATAAAAAGATGGAATGGTTTACGGAGCAACAATCTAAAAATAGGACAGCGCTTGACCATTTTTCCTAGGAACCCTTCCTCAACTACGAAAAAAACGACAAGCAAGCAAAAAAGAAGTGTAGGAAACCACAAAGGGAAAACCTATAAAGTGAAATCAGGAGACTCCTTATGGAGCATTGCACAAAAATTCCCAGGAGTTTCTGTTAAGAATATTAGAGATTGGAACGATATTAGCGGTAATAAACTAAAACCAGGAATGACCTTGAGGGTCTCCAAAGGTTAAACAGTCTTAAAAAAACATAATTATTATGCGAAAACTACTTTTGGTAGCACTTACAATGTTATTTATTGTGTCTTGTGGAAAAGACAATAAGAAGAAAAGAAGAATTCTTCCAGAATCATCAGGTAAGATAAACACCTTATCCGTAGTCATTGACAATGAACTATGGAAGAACACCGTTGGGGAAACCTTGAGAGATGTACTTGCTGCTCCTGTAGATGGTTTGCCCCAGGGAGAACCCTTGTTCTCCATGAATCAAATTCCACCACAAGTATTTACGGATTTCGTAAGAAACAGCAGATCCATAATCAAAATTGAAAAAGGAAAGGAAGCAGGTGTGAAAATCACGGACGACAGATATGCGAGACCACAGAAGTTTATCGTAGTGAGTGGAACCAGCATAGCAGAGATAAAAAAACAGATTAGGGAAAATGCAGAACGCATAGTTAGTGCTTTCAAAGTTGAAGAAACCAAAGAATACCAACGTCGCATAGCAATATCATTGCATAATACGGACGAGATCAAGGAAAAACTAGGTATGGACATTCGTTTTTCCAAAGCCTATAGAATAGCCAAAGCCGAAGACAAGTTCTTTTGGATTAGAAAGGACATACCTACTGGAACACTTAATCTAATGCTATATGAGTTGCCTCTAAGCGCGATAGACAAGACAAAGGATACAGTAGCTCAAATTATTAAAATCAGGGACTCCATAGGTGCTAAATACATTCCTGGCCCAATTGATGGTAGCCATATGATAACCGAAGAAGCCTATGCTCCTTATTTGTTCGAAACCATAATAGACAACAAACCAACATTGGAGGCCAAAGGGATTTGGGATGTGAAAGGCGCATGGAAATCCGGACCATTCGTTAACTATTGCATAGAAGACAAGATAAACAATAGGATTATCGTAGCAGAAGGTTTTGTTGATGCGCCATCCATAAACAAACGGGAGCACGTTTTCGAATTGGAAGCGATGATAAAGTCCATTACCATAGATTAGAAGGAAAAAATATTATGATAATATCTGAAAACCATACAAAGCAAATGTCTTGTATGGTTTTTTGTTTTGTATATTTAAAATAATGCCGCAACCCTAAAAGGTGTTTTGTAGACTGATTTAATTAATCAGGATTATTGAACGTTTGGTTGGAAGTACATATCCAAGAAGAAAGAGATCTCTCGCTACCAATAAAGGAGGTTCCCGTTATGGTTCCGCCAACAATTTTTAACAACGTGTTTTCATTTAGCTCCGTAACAGTTTGTTTTTTCAGACTGAGTGTTTTTTTTGAATTTTTCATTGATGTGCAATTTAAATTAATGGGTTCAATTTATTTTATTTAACGCTGAAAGAGAAATGGCTATTGGCGTAATTTATAAATTTAGACTAATAGATTTCATAAAAGAAATAATAAATGGTTTCAAAAAACAATTTACTGATAAGTTTGCTTTTAACCATAGTTGTGTTGGCTTGCAAAGACTCCGACAAATTTAAAAATCAAGATGAAAAGACATTAACAAAGGAAGAAAGAGTACTGGTCGATTCCATAAGAAGCAATCTCTATAGCAAACCGGACAGAGCCATACCTTACATTAAATCCTTTTTGAAGTCAAGCAAGGAAAAAGGACACAATGAAAAGGTTGTCATGGGCTATGCTTCCCTAGCGATAGCTTATGATATCAAAGATGATTTCGATCGTTGTCTTTATTACTATCACAAGGCTTTGAGTCTATGTGAAACCTCAGATTGCATAATAACAGCCAAATACGACATAGGGAAAGTCTATGAAAAAAGATTTAACTACAAAAAGGCACTTGAGTTTTATCAAGAATGTCATCTTTTAATCAAAAAAGAGAACATTCTTGATAAATACGATAAAATAGAACGCGCCATGGCTTTTATAGACAATAAGGTCGGAGCACCGGAAAGAGCCATTGAAATTTTGGAAGATAGGTATGAAAAAGCAAAAAAGAGCAAAGACCCCAAAAGGATAAGGATAACAAGAAGGGATTTGATAGAGGTGTATGTGACGAGTAAAACCATTGGTAATGCATTGAAAATGATAGAGGTCGGTTTGTTGGATGCAAAAGAAATAAATAACAAAGAACTTCAATTCTACCTATGCAAATACGAATCTGAGGTTTACTTGCAAAAAGGGAAACTAGATCTTGCGGAGAAGGCTATTGTGAATGCTCTGTCTAATGCCAAATTGATGGAAAACGACAAGTTTATGGCCAAAGCCAATTACATTCTATCACATATAAATAAAAGGCAAAACAACTATGAGGTTTCTGTAAAAGTATTGGAAAGTTCCTTGAAAGAGAATAACTTGAAAGCCCCAGAAATGCTTTCGAAATACTATAAGTTACTTGCGGAAAGCTATGATGGGTTAGGAGATAGTGAAATGTCATCCCACTATTACGAAAAGCACACCCGCGAAGAAAAAAAACTTACTGAAAAGAGGATTTCAACCCTCAATAAGACACACATCATAAACTTAAAGGAACTGGACTTTGAAAAAGAGGAGCAAGAGCAAAAAAAGCTGGTTTGGATTGCAGCGTTCGCCATATTGCTTATTGTCTTGTTGATTTTCTTTTATATGGATAGGGCCAAGGAAAAAGAAAATCAAGAATTGTTTGAAGTTCTCATGTTGCGGATAAAAGATAATGAAAAGAATAAGATTGATTTAGAAAAAGCACTCAAACAGAAAGAAATAGATTCACATAGTAATGAAACCACAAATTTGCCTAATGTAAAACCTAAGGAGAGCCAAGAAGAGCGGGAGGATTCATCTTACGTAATCGATGACGAAAAAGTAAATGAGATTTTAATGAAAATCAATAAGTTGGAAGAACAACATTATTTTTTACGTCAAGATTGCACAATGCACAATATGGCAAAGCGATTAAAAACCAATACGTCCTATCTTTCGAAGATAATTAATGCCCACTTCAACAAGTCGTTTAGCGTATACATAAACGGATTGAGAATAAACTACGTACTCATAGAATTAAAAAACAACAAGAGACTTAGATCCTATTCCGTAAAAGCAATCTCGGAAGAGATAGGTTATAAGAGTACGGATTCCTTTACCAAATACTTTAAAAAAGCAACAGGTATTACGCCAGCAGTCTACATTAAGAAAGTGTCTGGCTTATAACTAGTTGTTTTTTAGTTTTTTATATTTTTTTGAAGAGCCCCGAATTTTATAAAATTCGAGGCTCTTCATTTGTATTTGGTTCTTTTTTAAAATTTCTTTGAGACAACGAAATCTTTAATTGGTATTGACTTTCAGTGTGTTGCATCAGTTAAATGTAACACTTAGGCAACCTTTACAAAGAAAGTCGGTCCATTAACTTTTAAAACAAATACTTTATGAAAACACAAAAATCAAAACAACTACACTTCAACAGGGCATCTGTATTGGAAATCAATGGGGAAGATTTGTATGAAGTGAAAGGAGGTACGCATACAACACTTCCCAGTGACATACGATGTACTTTCCAAGTAACCAGTAGTGGAGGTCTAACTACAGTTTTATGAAAACACCACAACAAATAAATATTGTGAAAACACGGAAAGAAAACAACGAATCGAGTTTTGAGAAAAAGAATGTAATGGGATTGAATAAAAGGTCTTTGACAGAAATAAAGGGAGGCTGGACAACGACATTTCTATCAAACCTAACCACGTTGACCAATTTTTCGAGAGATACAATATGTACGTCGGATGCTCAAAAAGAGTATAAGAGAGAAAAAAGAATAATTAAGATTAAAAACACAAATTATGAAAATACAAAACAACGACAAGCTGGGATTTATTAAAAATGACGTATTGGAATTGAATGATTCCAAGTTAAAGGAAATACAAGGCGGGTCGACAATGATTTGTTCAGAGCAATCGACAATCATGTGTTTGGCTGCATATATTACCTTATAAAGTACAAGACAAATTAGACTATAAAAATGTCGTGGCAGAATTTAATGCTTCTCAACCTTTAGAAGTTTATAGGTGAACAGTCATACTACAGTTATTCCATTGTAACAATTATCATTTAATTCCAAATAGGCAAACAACACCATTGTCTATTGGAATTAACAAGGCAAGACTATTGCAATTCATGACAACAAGGAAATCGACTTTTTCGATATAATACCATCATGAATGTATTCGAATTTTAATAGAGGTAGCCAAGAGTGAGATGTTTTGCATCACTTAAAACGTGCAAAACTAATATTTAAAAATACAAATTATGAAAACACAAGCAAAACACAAATTAGACTTTACAAAGAGCTCAGTATTGGAATTGAATGATTTTCAGTTAAAAGAAGTTAACGGGGGATCAACATTGGTGTCTATACCAATCTCCATAGTGGTAAGCATCATAGTGACCACTACCATTAATGCAAATAAATAAGAACAGTATTTGCTTAATCTGAATTAACAAGACAAGACTATTACGATTCATGACAACAAGGAAATCGACTTTTTCGATATAATACCATATAAACGTATTCGAATTTTAATAAAGACAGTCAAGAGTGAGATGTTTTGTATCACTTAAAATGCATAAATCCAATAATTTAAAAACACAAATTATGAAAACACAAAATAAAAGATTAGACTTCAAAAAGAACTCTGTAGTAGAACTTAATGATTCACAGTTGAAAGGTGTGAATGGAGGTAGTTCATGGATCTGTTCAATAATTGTCGTAGTATCTTTACTTAGCCCTCCTCCAGCTGGAAGTAGCCTTGAAGATTCTATTTTCGAAAATGATTTCGAGTAGAGCAATTGACTTCATATTCCAACAAAAAACCCAACGCATTGCGTTGGGTTTTTCAATATGTTCTTCAAAAGAAATTTAGTCTTCTTTTATGTTTTTAGTATCCTCTTCCTCTTTGCTTGCGTCCTTGAATTCTTTGATTCCGCTACCCAATCCTTTCATTAATTCCGGTATTTTTTTACCTCCAAATAAAAGTAGTATGGCTACAACAATTAAAATAATAGATGTTGGTCCTGGAATTGCTAAAAAAATGTTCGTTGCTATCATAACTTTAATTTTAAAGTGCAAAGTTAAGAATTAAAGTTTAGAATGCGAGTTAAAAAAGAATTAAGGTTAATATGCCAGGTTTATTTTACTCGATTAAATTGCATCGACATTACCTTGTACTACAAATGTTGGATGAGGTGTCATTGGTAACTGGTCTTGTGGACTGAAGTACAATTAGGTTGCTGGAGTCGTTTAAAATACTTCCTCCATTGATTTCAATCAATTGACTTTCGTTGAGTTCCATTACAGTTTGTTTTTTCAATTGCAAAAAAGTCTTCGTCTGTTCCTTCATAATGATGAGATATTGTTAGGATTGTGTACAAATTTTAGTAGATGTTTCAAAGGTTTCACATATCAATGAGGATGTATCCTTTGTAAATGGTCTTACTATGGTGCCACTTATTATGCCTAATAGTTCGGAGTCATTAAGTTCTGTGACAGTTCGTTTCTTTAATCGCAATGCTGGGTTATTTTGCTTTTCCATAAAATATTTAATTTAATCTTTTCAAGTTCAATCATAAGGAACCACACATCACGCTTGATGGGTCTAAAGTATTGCAAACATCTGAAGACAGGGTGGTACAAAGTCCAGATGAGGTTTTTTTCGTATTGTTCTCTCTAGTGGTGGAGGTTCCTCCATTTACATTGTGTAATTGAGAATCATTGAGTTCTATTATTGTTTGTTTTTTTAATTGCAATATTTTGTTTATTTGCTTTTTCATGGCATTTTAAATTTAATAAGAGTGTTATTGTATTTCTTTACTTCTCCCTGTAGTAAGTGTCTATGGCACTGATTTTGTGAGTCAAATATATTTTTTATAATCAAAAAAACATAAATACATTTGGTCCAATTTATAAATTGGACTATTTTAATTTCTTTGTCAGATTAATAAGATAGGGCCTTCGCAAGTCTTATTTTTGTTGGTAAAATGATACATGAATAAAAATCCCTTACAAGTATGGTCAGAAATGTTATTTGCTCTTTAATTGCTTTTTTGTTGTTTTTCAAGTTAGGACAAGCTCAAGTTCAAAGTAACAAATATGAAGATTCAATAAAGAAATACATTTTTAACAACCCGGATAAGACCATTGCATTTAGCAAGGACTATTTGGAGTATAGCAAGAAGAAAAAGCTTACAGACAAAATTATTCTTTCCTATGGTTGTTTAACGTTGGCCTATGACATGAAAAATGAAATAGACAGTGTTGTGCATTATAGTTATGAGGCCTTGAATTATTGCAAGAGCCCAAGGGATGTCATTAGGTTTAAATTGGACCTTTGTGAAGTTTATGAAAATGGACAGGACAACAAGAAGGCTTTGGAGTTGTTGGAAGAATGTTTTGACTTGGCCAAGGAAAACAAACTTAAAGACAAGGAGCAAATTATTGCCGAGTCCATAGATTTTTTGAGGTATAAGATTTTTAACCCTGCAAAAGATCTTAAGCTACGGGTGGAAGACTATAAAAATGCAAAAAGAGACAAGGACAAGAAAAACATAAGGTATACTAGGCTGTATCTAATACAAGCTTACTTGGACAACGAAAGTCCAAAAGAAGCTCTAAAGTTTATAAGTGAAGGTTTGGTAGATGCAAAGGCTAGGAACAATTTCAAATTTCTATACGAGTTTTATAAAATGAAAGCCGAAGCTCATTTACTACAAGAGGAGATTCCCTTGGCCAATGAAGCAATTGAAAAGGCACAAGAAAAGGCCATTGCGTTGGAGAATAGAGAATATATAGATGAGGTTGATTACATTCTGGCTGTAATAAATGAAAAAAATGGAAGATACGATGATCAAGTATTGTTGTTGGAAGAGATATTGAATAGGAACAGCAAGCACACACCAGAGCAACTTGCCAAATATTATAAATTATTGGCAAGTGGATATAAAAATCTAGGAAACAATGAATTGTCCATACTCTATTATGAAAAATATGATGTGGAGAATAAAAAAGTAGAAGAAAACAAAATCGTATCTCTTGGAACCACCCATATTTTGGCTGAAAACAATACAGCTTTGAAAACTGAGGAGCAAGAACGAAAAAAAGAACATTGGATTGTAGCTTTTATGTTGTTGTTTGGATTTTTGATGTTGGTCTTTTATAGGAATAAGAGAATTCAAAAAAAGAACAAGGAATCGTTCAATGACTTAATGATTAAAATAAAGGATTTTGAAGACGGTAAAATAATCAAGGAGCAATCGTCGACAAATGCGGAAAGTGAGGTAGATTCTGAATATGCTGCTAAGTCAAATGAAGATTCCAATTATGTCATTGATGATGAAAAAGTAAACGAGATTTTAACAAGGCTCCAAAAATTGGAAGAACAAAAGTACTTTTTAAGGCAAGATTGTACACTTCATAATATGGCAAAGCGATTAAAAACAAATACGACTTATTTGTCCAAGATTGTAAATACACATTTAAATAAGACCTTTAGTGTGTATATAAATGAATTACGAATTAACTATGCCGTAATAGAATTAAAGCAAAACAAGCAATTAAGGGCATATTCTACGAAAGCCATTGCCCAAGAGTTGGGTTATAAAAAAGCAGGCTCTTTTTCCAAATACTTTAAGGAAGCCACAGGAATCACCCCTTCGGTGTACATAAAAGAGATAAACAATCTGTCTTAATTGACTCAATGTAACTTGTTGTTTTTTAGTTGGTTACAATGTTTTTTCTATTCGTCCTTTTTATAAAAAGGGCAGGACTTCACTTGTTTGCTTCTTTTTTTTGAAATTTCTTTGAGGTATCGAAACTATGGCTCTTTGTCTATTTTCAAGAGAATCACATTGTAATATCATAACATTGATTTTTGATTGTAAATAACTGAAAACTAATTGTCTTTGGTTTTATGTGATGCTTTTTATAAGAGATAGTGATCACATTACAAAGATTCAATTCCATAGGTTAAGAAGAAGCGTAATTCATCATTTCAAACCAAATACATTATGAAAACACAAAAATTGAAAAGCAAACTGGATTTCAACAGAGAGGTCGTTGTGGAGTTAAACAACCTAGAATCGATGTCTATCAAAGGCGGTACATTCAGCACGAATTCCGAAAGTGGATTCTTGTGTGATATGATAGACGTGTTGGAAGTATTAACAACAAATTAGAATTTATTGAATAAGAGATTATAACAAACAATTATAACACAAATTATGAAAACACAAAAACAAAACAAATTAGATTTCACCAAGAACTCGGTAGTAGAATTGAACAACTCTCAAATGCAGGAAATAAATGGAGGAGGCTTTACATTGGACACAATAGACATCATTGTAATCATGACCAGAGGTATAACATCTTCAATAGTATAAAAGACAATGAACACCTATGAAAACACAAACTAACAAATTGGGATTTAACAAGAGTACGTTATTGGAACTAAATGAGGATCAATTGCAGAATATAAAAGGAGGATCTACAACGGCAACGCTTACACCTACCTTTATTAATCATATTTATACAGCAACTACCATAACTTAAAAAGCAAAAGACGACAATTGGAAATTTGGTCGTTTAAATTCCGAACAATTAAAAACACACATTATGAAAACACAAGCAAAACACAAGTTAGTATTTGACAAGCACGAAATAATAGAATTGAATGATTCTCAAATCAAAGAGATAAACGGAGGTTCTTCGGTTTCCACTATGACTTTCACCTCTGCATCATGCCTTGCGGTTATGACAGTTGGAATAGTTGTTACTGCCACTATATAAGGATGGATTAAATATGAAAACCTTGTAAGTCATAAAAAGAAAGCTAGTAGAATAGCTGATATAACATTACAAAAAACACAAATCTATGAAAACACAAGAGAAGCACAGATTGGCATTCAATAAGAATGGAATAATAGAATTGAATCGAGATCAATTGTTGGAGGTCGAAGGAGGGTCGAGTGTTGCGTGTGCAACAGCAGCTGCATCTTCAGGAGGGTGCATAGCAACAGGAGTATTGACGATGATCGCGGTTTCCGTGGTGGCAACCATAACTTTGACCGATTAAGAAAACAAGTGGATCACAGCATAACCCCAGGGTGTTAATAGCCATCGACTTTATCGAGACATCAAAATAGAAACAGCCTACGGTTTTTAGCATTTGCTTGAAGTGTAGTAGTCTCGCATCACTATAAACCGACGAGACATCAAACAATAACTTTAAAAACACAAATTATGAAAACACTAGCAGAAAACAAATTGGCATTCAGAAAATCCTCTGTAACAGAACTCAACAACTCTCAAATGCAGGATGTGAATGGAGGGTCAACCCCAGGAACGACTACAGCGGCAGCATCTACTACAGGATGCCTAGTTGTTTTAAGTATCGTTGCCATTGTGGCAATCACTACAGATTAAGTATTATATACAGGTGTTTGACATTCGTTAATGTTGAGCATGTGTAAATTCCAGAAAGAACACAATTGCATACATACTCTTATTGGTTTTTAGGATAAGTTTAAAATGATTCATCAATCAAGCGAACAGTGAATATCTCAATTAATTGATAGAGTATGTTTTTTGAGCTATAGACTATAAAAAGCCCAATATGAAGATATTGGGCTTTTTCTTACTTTGGAAATATGATAATTATTTATCATATTTTATTATTTGGTCATATTAATCATTATACGGTTTGACAGATATTACTGGACCCATTGGGATCAGTTGTTATAACTCCTACCATGGTACCACCATTTATGTTTCGTAGTTGTGAGTTGTTGAGCTCTGTAATTGATTTTTTTGTAAAGTCTAGTTTGTTTTGTGCTTGAGTTTTCATAACGATGTAAATTTTAAATGGTTTATTCTTCAATTAAAAGTATTTCCAAATGCATTTTTGCATAATCCACTTGTCCCGTTTGGATCATCAGTAGTTATGGTTATTCCATCTGTACTCGCAGTTCCGCCATTTATATTTAATAGTTGTGAGTTGTTTAACTCCACTATCGAGTTCTTTGCAAAGTCTAGTTTGTTTTGTGCTTGAGTTTTCATAACGATGTAAATTTTAAAATGGTTTATTTTTTAATTAAGAACATTGTTGCATAATCCACTTGTTCCATTTGGATCATCACTCGTTATGGTTACTTCTTTTGTACTTCCAGTTCCTCCATTTATTTCCTTCATTTGAGAGTTGTTCAATTCTACTACCGAGTTCTTGGTGAAATCTAATTTGTTTTGTGCTTGAGTTTTCATAATGTGAGTTTTTAAAATAGTAGCATAAGTAGGTCGGTTATGTAAAATCGAGGTAAATAAGCGTTATACCGTTTGACAGATATTGCTGGATCCATTAGGATCTCCTGTTAGCCAATCTGTTATGCCAAAAAATGTTCCTCCGCAAACATTTTGCATTTGCGAATTGTTTAATTCAACAACTCCATTCTTTTTAAAGTCTAATTTTTTGTTTTGTGCTTGAGTTTTCATAAATGTTTAATTAATTAAGATTTTTATTGTGTATTTTATATGATTGATGAGACAAATATTGTGAATAAATAAGGTAAACGAAAATATAAAATACGATTTTTTATAAAAAAAAGCTTTTGTTTTATTGATTTAAGTCGCTGTAAATCAAGGTTTTGATAGAAGTTTTTAATTATAAAAAAAAGCCTTAATTTTACAGCATCATATGACTACCATAACTCGATTAATGAAGTATAAAATACAAGTATTAAGCACTATTTTTAGTGTGATTTTTTTTGGTTCTCTGTCTTGTCAGAATGTTGCTTATTCTGTAGGAGATTCGATAAGCAAGTATATTTACAATAAGCCCCAAAAAGCAATTGCCTATTGCAATGAATATATAAGACTTAGTAAAAAAGACAATAGTACAAAGGAGATGATTTTAGGTTATTCTGCGTTGGCTACAGCTTATGGAGTAATAAACGAACCAGATAGTACGCTACATTATTATTACAAAAGTCTAAGCTTGGTTGAAGACCCTGTTGGTCTGATAGTTAGGAAATATTATATAGCTAGGGTTTACGATATAAATTATAATTACAATGAAGCATTAAGATTATATAACCAAATTTTAAAATTAGCGAGAAAGGAAAACAGAAAAGATATTATTGATGATATCAATCTTTCAATCGAGTTGGTAAAAAGTAAAGTAGACATATATAAATCCGGCTTTCCAAAAGAATCACTTACTTTTTTGGAAAATGAATATAAGGAAGACTTAAATAAGGGACAGGCCAAGTCTTTGAGGTATACAAGAAAAAAGCTCATTGAAGTATATATAAAAGATAATCAGCTAGAGAGAGCCAACAAGTTAATTGATGAAGGTTTAAAACAGGCTTTGGCGGAAAATAACAAAGAATTCTTGTTTTACATATATCTTTTAAAATCGGAGGTCAATGGATTAAATAAAAACGCTCCTTCTTCAATCAATGATTGTGAAAAGGCGTTAAAGTATGCTACAGACTTAAAGAATCAACTATTTATCAACCAGGCAAACTTTTGTTTGGGACAAGCTGCATACAATTTAGGTGAATATGAACAAACGTTGTCATATTTAAATAACATACGATACAACAAAAACAATAAAACGTCATTGCAGTTGTCCAGAGATTTCAAGTTAAGGGCAGATACCTATACTAAATTGGATAGTATAAGACTTTCCAATAATTATTATAATAAATATGTAGAGGAGAAAGAAAAGGCTTCCAAAGAATATTTAGAAGCTTTAAAAAGTATTCATACAATTAATGTCAGGGAACAAGTCATAGATGTCAAGGATAGCTATGAGGTGGAATTGCAAGAAGAGATTTCTGAGAAAGAGAAACAAAAGAAAACAAAATGGCTATGGACAGGGATTAGTGTTACGTTGTTACTTTTCATAGTCACATTGATTTTACTTTTCAAGAACAAATCCAAAGTAAACCAAAAGCGTTTTGACGATTTAATGTTGAAAATCAAAGATTTCGAAGAAAGAAAGGCTGAAAATAAACAAGTCAAAAAAGATAACGGAGATATAAAAGAACTCGTGTCCAAAAAAGAGACGGTGAATTTACGGGAAAATTTTGAAGCTGATGCAAAAGAAGAAGAAAAAGAAGAGTTAGCTCCTCAATTGCCTACCACGAATCTCGATGACAACGTGGATACTTCCTACGTAATTGATGATAAGAAAGTAGAAGAGATACTTGTGAAGCTTCAAAACTTGGAAGACAAATTGTATTTTTTACGTCAAGATTGCACCTTGCACAACATGGCAAAGCGACTTAAGACCAATACATCATACCTCTCCAAGATAATCAATACGCATTTGGACAAGTCGTTTAGTACGTATATCAATGAGTTGAGAATTAACTATGCCATCATAGAATTGAAGAACAACAAGAAATTGAGATCTTATTCGGTTAAGGGAATTGCACAAGAGATGGGTTATAAAAACGCTGATGCCTTTTCAAGATATTTTAGGGCGGCAACAGGTATTTCTCCATCTGTTTACATTAAAAAGATACAAGAAATATAAAAAGCGTATTTTATATATAACAATCTGACATTCAGTTTTTTAATTGTTTAAAACTGAATGTTTTTTTATAAAATGAAGGCAACTTCATTTGGAAACTACTTTTTTTTGGGATTACTTTGGACAAGAAATAAAACGGTTCTAATAATTTCACTCAAGCATTTTATTAGTTATTAGAACAAAAAAACAGAGCTCTGTAAAGCCCTGTTAATTTTGAAAACACAAATTTTCATGTATTCCATGTCCGTCAACATGTTGTACTCTGCAAATATATGTTTTTTATCACTTTTATCCAATAAGTGAAAACATAACAAGAGTACTTCACTTTTTTCTCGGAATGCAAGAAATTAAAAATATAGCTTAGGCTTAATGATGCTTGAGTTGAAGAGTTGATGAAAGCCAATGTTTTGGTTAGTAGTCAGCTCTTTACAAAAAATTGAAAAACAATTTCAATAACTATTAAATTTTTAATTTATGAGAACACAAAAACTTGATCCGGAATCGTTGGGTAATGAACTGGATTTCATTTCCAATGAGCTACAACAGGAATTCAATACCATTTTTTTAAATGATGACGATGCCATCGTAAAGTATTGATAACATTAAAATCACATAAAAAATAATCATATCTGAGGCTATTTGCGCTTTAGTATGTATGACTGCAAAATGATGCTTGACAATTCAAGTTGACAAATGCGCTATTTTAACTATGGAACCCAAAAATACCCCAAATAAAAAAAAGTTAGGCAAATACAATTTTGTGGAATTGAAACCCCGTAAAAGAAGAAGTTGGTTAGCTTACTTGAACTCTATAAAGAACAAATTATTTAACAAATAAAAACTTAAACGATGAAAACATTGAACAAAACAAGCAAGTTGACATTTAGTAAAAATGATCTATTGGAATTGAATCAAAAAGAATTGTTAAGTGTAAAAGGAGGAACAGGATCTGTACTAGGGTGTACTCTTTGCATCAACAGTAGCAATGGTCCTGGGAATGATCACTTAAATGATTTCAAACTATAAAAAAACTTATAAAACTCAAATATTATGAAAACACAAAAGAAGACAAGCCAATTGATTTTCGATAAAAAATCAATTACAGAGCTTACAGACAAAGATGTATTCCAAGTTATTGGAGGAACAGGATATGTTTGTAGCAACTGTGTTACTCACACTGTAAATATTTCCTTGATAAAAGAAAATTAAGAATACGCATCCAGAATTGTGCCCAAAGTCAGCAAAGGAGAATAATGTGCTTCATAGAATCTAATGACTTTGTCAATAGGGAAATGGCAATTCAAATAATACTTATAACCTTAAAAATAAAATATCATGAAAACACAAAAAAACAGTTTAGCATTTGGTAAAATGAGTTTGGTAGAATTGACGACTAGAGAGTTGAATGAAGTAAAAGGGGGGACAGGAGAAGGACAAACGACTTTTGCTTGTGGAGATTGTGTAACAAGAGTGACCTTTACAATGGCTCAATAATCATTAATCCCACAAATAAAAACATCATGAAAACCAATCAAAAAAAGACCAAGTTGGACTTTGGAAAGAGAAATATCATCGAATTGAACAATACGAACTTGAAATCTGTAAGAGGAGGAGGGACAACGTTCTCCATCATTACAACGATTACGGATTTTTCAAAGAATACTTTATGTACGTCTGATATAAAATAACAACAATTGAATATTAACAATTATTATATAAATCATGAAAACACAAAAAAAAGAATTAATGTTCGGAAAGCGTTCAGTAGTAGAACTTAATGATGATAAATTAAAAAACATCAATGGAGGAAGTTGGACCGTATTGGTAGATTACATAAACGACAAGTTAACAGCCATTACGCAGCAGCCATAATCAGCCATAATTATCTCTTTAGAATACTAAAAAGAAGCTGTATTGCTTACTACGTAGCAAGCAGTAGTAAAGGGCTCTCCAATCTCTAAAAATCTTTAACGTAACAGTTTAATGTGTTAGACGCCACATAATCAAGGTATTATGTTTTTGTCTACAAGTCGAGTAGTGCCTTGTTTGTTTTGGATGTGATGATTCCGGAGGGTAAGAACCAATGTAGTTGATTGCATTGAACAATAACTAAAACAGAAATTATGAAGACACGAGAACAAAACAAATTGGGCTTTCACAAAAACTCTTTGGTAGAGTTGAACGATCAAGATTTAAACCAGGTAAAAGGAGGCTCTACCGATACCATAAGGTTAACCATAGAAATAGCCACTTACGGTACTTGGCTTACGGTACTATAACATCAATCATTAAACAAACAATTATGAAAACACAAACAAAAGCAAACAAGTTAGCCTTCAATACAAATGCTATCGTAGAGCTTAAGAAAGATGAATTACTGGCTCTTAATGGAGGAACAGGAGGTGGAATCGTTTCTGGTGACAATGTTCTGACAATTTTAACTGGAGGAGCAAGATAATCTAAAAACAGGATTTATTATGAAAAAACAAAACAGCAAATTAGCTTTCAACAAGCACTCGGTTGCAGAGTTGAACAAAAACCAATTGGCAAAAGTAAATGGTGGAACTAGTACAACGACGGTTGGAACCACTAGTTTGATTCTACTTACTATATCTAAAGAAATAGGAAAGTAAGAATTATTGAAAATGCCTTTTTCCGTTAATATTAATTTGACAAATAAATTGTACTAAGCCTTCGACTTTTTCGAAAAAACAATCATTGACAATTTTATCAAATTACTACTGACACCAACAAGGAAATCTTGATTTCAAAAGATTTCAAAACATTAATTTATTTAAACTTTCAAAACACAAATTTTATGAAAACGCAAAACAACAAATTGGCCTTCAACAAGAGTTCATTGGTAGAATTGAACGACGA
>CANMCF010000024.1 GCA_947496215.1 uncultured Bizionia sp. | reverse complement strand
TATGGATCCAATCGATGTTTTTTTGCAAAGATCACAATCTTATCTCAATCCTCCCACAACTTTTGAGAATGATCCATTATACTGCCAATACTTTTATGAGCGATTATGTCCTTCGAAAATACTCAAAAAACATCAATAAGGCAATAGGATCATTGCTTATTTTCCCCAAGGACTACAAGCTAAAGAGCAATTTGGAGAAACGATGGCGTGTGTATTTCTACTATAATTTGAATGGGAAGCAAAAGCGTTTCGAGGCAGCTTCTCACGTGGACAATCGCCAAACCATTCAGATAAACAGGTTCAAGGATCATAGTTTAAAGGTGGAGGCTGTGGAAGATTTGAGAGATTACATTGCTCATTTGCTTAGAACCGAGCCTAAATTCATCTTGAAACTATTATATGGCATCGAGAAGGCAAAGGAGCTCTATCCAAGCGTCTACCTCATTGAGGAAGAGAAAGTGCAATATGATCTATCGATAGAAAAGGCATTCGATGATGCCTTGGAAGCTAAAAAGGCAAATGTTTCCAACACCCACTATCTGGGACTAAAGTCCGTAAAGAATAAATTCTTGAAGCATATAGGCAAACATAAGGGAGATACCGTGAATTTACTTAACAAGAAAATGTTGGTTGGTTTCATAGACACTGCATCCATAGGGAAGTCCAACCAAACCAGGAACAATGTAAAATCCATGCTTTCTGCCTTGCTAGCCAAAATGAAGGAGCAAGATGTCATCCAAGTAAACCACATAGAGGGCTTGCGCAACTTAAAATCTAAACCAAAGGTACATAAACCCTATACCAACGAACAACGTTTGGAAATCTTCAAACACCTTAAGGAAAAGGACTTTTTAATGTATGCCTACTGCTTGCACATATATTATGGGCTTATGAGGCCTCAAACCATTGTAAGGCTAAAAGTTAAGCACATAGATTTGGTAAATGGGCTTTTTAAGACAGATACCAAGACCGGTGATTTTTTAAAGACCATAGTAAAGCCGCTAATAGATGAGTGTTATTCCAAGCTGGATCTTAAAAATGCAGATCCCGAGCATTTTATATTTGGCCGCAACGACTTTATGGCCAATTGGGAATCCAACGACGAGAATAGGAGAGGAGCCTTCACCAAACGTTTCAAGCCCTATAAGACAGAATTGAAATTGGATAAAGATCATGATTTGTACTCTTTGCGTCATAGTGCCATTGGCAACCTTTTTGACAACAAGTGCAAGGAGTTGGAAAATGAGGGTATACCAGATTATAAAAACAGGGCTATAGATTTTATAATGCCGTTGACAAACCATAAGTCTCGCGAACAAACAAAGCAGTATTTAAGAGGTATAAGTACATCTTTGCATATTGATTGGTCAGAGTATTTATAGGTATTTAATATAATAACAACTTCAGTCCAACTTATGCTGACGACTTACATTGAAGCAAGCCATACAATCCTACTAAGAAGGTTTGTTGGTCCAAGAAAACCAAAGCGAGGAGATAAAGATACGCCAAAGCATCTTACAAAATTTGTTCAGTAAATTCTTTGATGCATCCAATAGGACCTACAAGCAAGTCAAATTCAGTTTCAAACTGAAGTGGTATGAAGCAAAACTTGTAAACAAAGCCCTTTCATTTTATATCAATAGCATTTCAGACGACTACAAAAAGAATGTAGCTCTTGGTTTAATATTGGTTTTGGATCCTCAAACGGTTTAAAATTCATAAAACCCTTTCAAAATACCCAAAACAAAAACAAGTATTAAATGACAACACGACAACTAAAAAGACTAAGACTTGAAAGGTTAAAGTTACAAACGACAAAAAGGCTAAAAGTTAAATTTGACAGAGAGCAAAGAGAAAATCGTAATAATTTAAAACAGTAGTTATATAAAAGGCTGCCCTCGAAAGCAGCCTTTCTAAACATAAAAACCAAGTTGTAAAAATAATGTGTCTAAACCTCTCACCGAAAAGACACGAGGGAAACTTGGATTAATTAACTAATTATATGAAAGACGAATGAAGCATATAAACACCCTAATTATTAAATGTTAAAATCTGAAGAAATTATGAAATATCCATCACCAAAATTATTTAAACCAACTCCAGAGGAACTCAAAGCAGCTGCCGAAAAACTATCTATTCATTTGTCAAAAGACAAATGAATAGTAGTAGCCAATGGTGAAAAAGTTAGAGGTAAAAAAGAAAACTAAAACAGTAGTTAAATAATAGAAAGACCGCTAATCCCAGCGGTCTTTCAAGAAGAAGAAGAAGTCTTATGGAAAATGTGTTTTGCTGTCATATGTTACGCTATTAACTTTAATTCCAATGCAAAGCTCATTTTCAGCTTAATCTAATAATGCAAAGAAATCACTTAATAATAAAAAAAGATATGGTTTCTCCTTACAAAGTGTAAGGCGTGAAACATTTATTAAAATAGTAGATATGTCAGAAAATGAGAAAATATTAAATCAAGAAGAATTTGAAGATTTATTAGAACAAGTATATCAAACAGAAGATTATAAAACCGTTTTGAAATGGTTGTTAGAAGATAGAAAAAAAGTAGCTGAAAGTGCTATTGAATATTGTAAGAAATATCAAGGTCAAACAAAGCACCTTACTAAAGACTTTATAATAGATAGATTATTAAACCTGTAGTTTAATTAGTATTAATGACTGTTAAGTAATGTTGTTGTAGTTAGAAGAAGATAAATTTAAAAACTTTAAAAGTGATATATAATGCGATTATTAAAGAAATAAGAGTAACTAAAAAGGTCTTTTTAAATTCTTGTTTTTTCTTAATATGTATTTCAGCTTTAATAGCTTTCATTTTTTCAGGAGTAACTGTTTTAAATTTTAACTTTTTGGAATATTCATTATTTAGCGTTAATACACTATTTGTAGATTTAGATCTTTTTTTATTATGAATAGTTCTTGAACGGTCACGTTTCATTCTATTAATCATGTCTGCAGCATACGAATACCCCATAGTAAATATTTTTAATAAGTGATTACGATATAAGTCTATGAAATAAGTAAAAAGTTACAACTTATTAAAACAGTAGTTATGCCAATAGGATTATGGGGGTGTTATTGTCACCCATTTAAAACACATGATGAAGCAACAAAAGCTGCAAAGCAAAAATTTGAAATTGGTGACCATATAAAACACAGATGTTACCAGGGCGACAAAGGTGTTGTTTATTCAAAAGAATCTAGAGGGTATTACACCGTAAAATGTGGAGATTTTGCAAAAGACATAAAATTAATGCATGCTCAAAATATGGTAAAACTATCAAATCAAAAACTTTTGAACCTGTAGTTACTTAATAATTCGAGGTTTTAGCAAGCGATATATGGTTAAAGCTAATAAAATTGAACAAACTACTATTACAGCATCACTTGCAGTTTGGTTTTTAATAAAACTTTCAAAAGGAATTAACCCAACTAAAATAAGTGAAACAATAAAAGAACCTATGCCAAGAATTATTTTTTTAATCATAAATCAAATATAGAAAAAATCAATAAAACAGTAGTAAAAATAAATTTAGATAATGAATTCTCCATAAAGCAAATGGTAACAACCAAAACAACCACATCGAATTAGTTCATTTGGAAAGAATTGAGTTAAAAACTCATACATAGGAACAAACAGAAATATAAAAACAAGAATGAAAGCTACGATTTTCATACTAAAAGAAACCTTTTTAGTTTCTACATATTTGAGATTTATAGTATTGAAATTTTGATCCATATTCAAAGATAGAAAATTAAATATAAACTAATAAAACAGTAGATAAAATAGATCTCACAATGGGAAGATTGTTATTACCAGTATACAATTGAAGAAAGACCGTAAAATGGTGATGCTACATATTTCACTCCGTTTAAAAAGATAACTAATGTTTCGTTATTTCCGAAATCTAACCCTTGATAAAATGTAGGAAGGTTTGTTGTGATTTCCTTAACAAATCCATCTCCGTTTTTTTTTCCAACAATTGTAAATGTTACACTATTATGCCTATGATTTCCTAAATAAACAATACCGTTATCATTAGAATTTAGGTGTTCAGATATTAATGGTTTTCCATCAGTTGACAATTCTTTTAGTAAATCTTTTTGTTTTTTAGAATTTGAGGCTAAGAAACTTTTTTTCCAATTTGTTATATCATCCATCTAGTAAAAATAAATAATTAATAGTAGTTAATAGGGGTAACTATAACCTTTATCCGTTTATTTTAAAGGCTTTCAAAGCTAGTCTTTTAAACAAACAAAAAAACACGTAGAACTACGTGTTTTTTATCAGTTTAATTATTTATGTAACTTCTTAATCAGGAAGTTACACTTCTCCCAAACACCAAACAAATTCCGTTGTATTCCGCTTTTGTTAGATATAGTCTATAGCAGTAAATCTTACCTGTACTTGTTGGAAACTAGCTCTTAGTTTAGTAACGTGATTTCTTATTCTTATCGACACTAAGCAAAGCTTAGCGGTAGCGACAAACTATGACCGAGCAAGGTGGTTTCTATAATATTTTCCAAACCAACGAGTAATTCCTATATTTCTGCAAATACTTATAACTCTCTAAAACAAGGTTTTCTATTCTATCTAAATCTTCATCAGTTTCGTAAATCAACTTTTCACTTTCTCCAACATGAAGAACATTACCTAATTCTCCGTAAATCCTACTTAATCTTTCAAAATCTGGATAGATAATATCACCTAGATTATGTGTCTGAATAATTTTATTGAATTTTATTAGTATAGTAAAAAAAAATGAACATAAACAAGATCGACTTTTATAATTTATGCCTCGATGAAAGTCCAAATTTATATAGTGAGGTATTTAATCTAGACAAAGATGAATTTAACAAATGGATTAGGGGTAGCTTGAAAGAAATAATAACATTAAGCTCTTATGAAGAAGTTGTACCTGACGCTATCGTTCTAAATGAAATTACAAAACTTGGATACGAACATATTTATTATCAATGCCATTATTCGGCAAAAGCTACTGTTTTTTTATTGATTTGTAACTTTTATTTAATTTCAAAGACATATAGTTAAACCTAAATACTTTTTATATGTCTACACCTTCAATTGCTTTAATCATTAGTTTGGTTTCAATTATTATTTCCTTGAGTATGGTCTTTTATACTCTGTATTTGAATAAGAAAAGAAAGAAATAACTACAGATTTTGTGCTATTGCACATATAAGGAAAATAAGTGCAATACACTTATATAATAGTTAGCTATAATTAAAAAATGAACGCAATATTCTCCACGCTGATGATGTCATCTTGGATTTTAGGAATAATTATAATCTTAATATCTAATCCTAGTCGAATTATATCAAAGGTTAAAAATTTTGAAACAAACACAAATAAACCTTTTTATGGTTTAAAACATATGAGAAAAGCTATTTCATTAAGTTCAGATAATGAGATTATTGAAAAATTGAAAAAGAAAATTTTAATAAGGAAAATAGGATATTCTTTTTTGATAATAACTCCTGTTTTATTCATTCTTGGTGGAATATTTGGTCACTAATAAAAAAATGTAATGAAAGAGTTAATAGCTGAAAAACACAGAATAGATGGAATAAAAATAAATCCTTCCGCTTCTAACTTTGACATAACTGAATTTGAAAACAAAGTTGGATTTATTTTTCAGAATATATGATTTATTCGGATATGTGGGGAATTAGAATTACGGAAGCTGGAAAGTATGAAATATTCAATGGTAGTTACCCAAAAAAAGCAATGACTTCATCACTTGAAGAGTTTTTAAAAAAATTTCTGAAAGGAAACGTATTTGACAATGGAGGCCTTTATGATAGGCACGAAGAACTTGAAGTAAAATAAACTATAGTTAAATAAAAAACACCCAAATATGATTCAGGTGTTTTTTAGTGTAAATGATTTGCATAATGAATAACTCCCGTTTAGGTAGGATCTATTTTAAGAATATACACTGTATTAGTCCATCATTAGTCTGGGTATGCAAGATTTACTTTCTTAATATCATCAAATGTCAAGCCGTATGTTGGTCTTGTAACCTCTACTCCAGTTTTTTTTGTGAAAAGTGGTAAATTAATGCCCATGAGATAATCTCTTAGGGGTTGGTGATTTCTAGGCCAGGATCCATAATGCATTACAGATGTATAGTCGTATGGTAATTGATCACTATATACTAGATCTTTCGCTAAATTAGCTTTCACAGTATTTGCCAAACTAGAACCAAATTGGGCTTTTATTTTCGAATATAAATTGGAAGGGATCGTTAGGTACTGGTCTCTTTTTGGCCGTTGATGTTCATGGATTAACCCCACTGCATGACCTATTTCATGTGTTATTGATTGTACATCGCAGGTGGTACTTAATTTCATTGTACCCAATTTGTTGTATCCCGGATAACCAACAGTACAACTACACCCCGTACTAGCTTTAACAATATTTATCAAAGAAGTATTCTGATTATATGGGAAAACTCGAAAACTAATATTGGTATTTTGGGCCCAATTTGAAAGCGCAGTATAAATATTTGCTTGTTGGGAATTGCTAAAGCTGGGATCTATTGAAAAATCAACTGTGTTTTTTTTTGTAGCACTGTCAAGGCCCCATAAAACAGCACCTTGTTCAATAACGCTGTTATACCTAGTATCAGCCTTATTGGTTCCTCCAAATTTTTTAATGCCTACATTTAAGCTGTCGATCTCTTTTGTAATATCTTCAAAAGACATATCTGTAGTGGCTTCCATACTCACAATATTATCTTGATGCACAAGCATATCGTCATTATATGAATAATATCCATCTCCTTCATCTTTTGCAAGTGTATAAAATATCCCCTTGACATTGGCGATTACATAGTTTTCTTCTTGTAGAGGAGCATCCGTATTTTGGTCTTCTATTACTAATTCTTTATCAGTATAGCAAGAGTTTAAACATAGGAAAGTGAGTAAAACAATTACTAGCTTATCCGTTTGTTTTCTTATAAAAAAAATCATATCGTTTATTGATTTAGTTTATCTTGTAACTCTTTTATTAAAGCAGCTTGCTCTTTAAGTTGTTTCTGTTGTTCGATGGTATGCAAAAATAATTCTTCAATTTTTGCCATCATCTTAACATTCATCTCTTGAACAATATATCCTTCTTTTATAATTGTTTCTTTTGATGGAATATTAGGTAAATGATGATTCTCTTTTATATAATTTTCTACATCCTCCAATGGTTGTAAGTTATAAGTGTCTTCGAATACATAATCAGCCCAATTTGAACTAGTTACTTCAATTGTGGCAGATTTTAAACCATCTTTGAAGTTAACAGCTTCTGTGAAATTAGATTTTCCTGATATTTCAAGACCAGGAGCAAAAAGCCTGTGTGTAAAGTTAAAGCTATTATCATTTGTACTATAAAACAACCTCCTTCCTTGTTCGTAATTAGCAAACCATATGCTGGTATGGTTATGACTATTAGTCGCATTATCATTATTAAGATAGATTTGATCCAAATTTACATAGAGGTAATGACCGAATGGGTTACTAAATCCTCCTCCTTCCCATTGTGCTTGGGTAGTTTGAATGTTTACAAATGATAATACAAGACTAAGTAATGAGACTTGTTTAATGTTTCTGAAAGTTAATAATTTACTCATTTTTATTTATTTAAGGGTTAATGATGTCATTAGTAACACGTCTATAGTATAATACCCTACCAATAGTTATTAAAACAGTAGAAATCATAGAATTTAAAAAAATAGAAGAATTAGGAGAACACCACGAAGAAGTAATAGGATTTAATGAAGAGTGGATTTGTCCAGACTTTAATCCAAATGGTACCAGATTATGTTTTAAAACAGATGGCGGTGATTTAGGGTGGTGTTCATTAAGATGGAATAATTCACAAGATGATTGGTTTGCACGTTACGATACAGCTCCTACGCACTATATCATAATGCCATCAACTAAATCATTAATACAGTAGTGTTTTTAAGATTATGAACAAAATCATTAAAACTAAAACAGCTAAAACTACTAATATTTGAAAACGCTTATAATCACTGGCAAACGAAGCGAATGAGTCAAAAAGAGATGATATTAAATTTGGCTTATTTTTTTTCATATCGTAATTACTTGTTAAATAGTTAGTAGGAAAAAAGTAAAGAATGTTACAAATCAATTAACACAAACCTTTAAAACAGTAGTTAAATAAAAAAAAGACTGCTTTTATAGGGAGCAAGCAGTCTTAAATTGGGATTCAAAAGCTGTGTGTAAGATGAGTTTTTATCAACTAACCAATAAAACAAATGAAAAAACTAACACTAAAAGATTAACACTCTGTTTTACACACATTTACAATGTCTAATTTAAGTTTTTGTTGAGATTTTATGCGAAAATCAGATTTATTCATTCTATAAAATAGATGAAATGATTGATTTAATCGATAAATGGTTGTTTTCTGTTATAGCAGATCCCAAATAAGACTATAAAAAATAATTATACAAGTATGGATATAAAGTTGACTATAAGCCGAAAATGGTTTGATATGATCCTTTCAGGAGAAAAACCAGAGGAATATCGAGAAGTGAAAAAATATTGGGATGAAAGGTTGGCCAAATGTTTTTCTTCTACGATTAGGGGTGAAACATATTATCCTATTGTTGAAAACATACATTTCTTCAATGGTCCATATTTAAGTGAGAGATTACCCAACTTTAAAGTGAAATTTGAAGGAGCGGAAATTAGAGAAGGTAACCCTAAGTGGGGAGCTGTAAAAGGAACTAAATATTACGTTTTGAAGCTTGGAGAAGTGGATCGCATATCAATTAAATTGTAGTTATGCCAATAGGATTATGGGGGTGTTATTGTCACCCATTTAAAACACACGATGAAGCAACAAAAGCTGCAAAACAAAAATTTGAAATTGGTGACCATATAAAACACAGATGTTACCAGGGCGACAAAGGTGTTGTTTATTCAAAAGAATCTAAAGGGTATTACACCGTAAAATGTGGAGATTTTGCAAAAGACATAAAATTAATGCATGCTCAAAATATGGTAAAACTATCAAATCAAAAACTTTTAAACCTGTAGTAAAACGAATATTAATCAATAACACAAACATTATGTCTATAGAAGAATTTTTAAACAAAGCAAGAGTAAATCCAAATGAGAAAATTGAAACTAATGATGGTTCTTTTTGGAGGTTAAAGGAGTTGGGAGGGAAATACAAAAAAACATAAAAGTCACATAGGTTATATGTTGCTTTTATGTTTTACTTCTTTCTTGCTCTTATCACTAAACTGTACTTAGTGGTAATCCATACCGTGGATAAGCTAGGTTGAAAACAATTATTTCTTTACTATCTTCAGATTTTCCGATGTCTTATTGTTCGATATTCTTATGATATAAACCCCTTTAGTTAAATAAGCCAAAGGAATATTTTGATTGTAGCTAAAATTATGATCTGTAATGGTTTTTATTCTTTTGCCATCAACAGAGTAGATTTCAATATCTACTTTTTCATTATTTAAGGTTTTATTTATGATGGATATGCTTTCACCTACAGGATTTGGGTAAATCAAATAATTTTTTGAATTATTTATGAAATTATCAATTCCAAGGTTCTCTTCGATTGTATATCTAGCTATTGCAAAATCAAAAGTTTCTCCAACATTTCTTGAATAACCGGCTAATAATAATTTATTATCTTGATGGAAAGCCAAAGAAATTCCATGATCTCTTGAGTCGTTATTTATATCTGTTGCTAAAATTCCGTTTGTACCAAAATTGGTATCTAAAATTCCGTTACTATCATATCTTGCTAAACAAAAATCACGATTATAAGTCGTGCCATTGACTTTCATGCCTCCAAGAATAATTTTCCCATCATTTTGAAGTAATGAAGAAAGGCAGTAATCATAACTTGAGCCAAAATCTGTTATCGTAGTGCCATTCGTTCCAAACGTAATGTCTATACTTCCGTCGTTGTTATATCTTGTCAAAGCAAAATTATCATCATTTAAACCTATGTAAGATGAACCACAAACAATTATTTTACCATCAGGTTGAACTATAATAGAATAGCCTCCATCATCTCCTCCGTTTTCAAATGAGTTGAATATTATCCCTGTAGAATTAAAATTAGTATCTAAAGTTCCATTAGTATTATACCTTATTAAAGCTTTGTCGTAAACATCCCCATCTCCACCAGCAACACTTTTACCGCTAGTTCCTGTAATTAATATTTTACCATCAGATTGTAGTTTGATATCTTCAATAGTATCACCACTTCCAAGATCAGTTGTTACAATTCCATTCGAACCAAAAGTAGTATCATTCGTTCCTAGGCTAGATATTTTTATCACTCCGTAATCAGAAGAAAGACTACAGCCAACAAGAATTGTGTCATTAGATAAGATTGCTACGGTTTCAGCATAATCATCTGCTCCACTGTCATAAGTGTAAATTCCATTTGTGGCATATGAAGTGTCTAAAGAACCATTTGAATTAAACCTGGTAACAATGATGTCTTTATTTGTGTTGCTTGTATATCCCACGGTAATGATTTTACCATCGGATTGCATAACGGAAGAAGAAGCTATGTTATCAAAACCATTAAGATCTAAAGATGCAATTCCGTTGGTTCCAAAAGAATTATCTAACATGCCATTGGAATCATATTGAACCAATGCAAAATCTTTATCTCCATTTGTGTTTGTTGTATATCCAGTGACGATAATTGAACCATTGTCTTTAGTCAAAACAGATTGGCCTCCATCGTTCATTTCATTATTGGAGACATCGGTAACGGTAATGCCATTAGTCCCAAAAGTTGAATCTAAAACTCCAATTTGTGAATAAACTGAATTAAGAATGATTAATTGTAAAGCCAATAGTAATTTAATTTTCATATGTAATTTTTGTTTTAATTGTTTGTAATGTTAAATATATGTGTCGTACCAGATGCAAATGTTACACAAAATTGTAAATAAAAAAAGCTCCAATATGGATCTTGATTATTACTTAGTTTTTGATTATGGAGTGTTACCTCTGTTTCCTCCAGAAGGATTATCAGTTTTTTGAAGGGTAATTAGGGTTTGGTTTTTGGCTTGGTTTTGACATAATAATAAAGATTTAGATTAATAATGCTTATATGTGTGAAGAAACTAAAAAACGTTACATACAAACAAAAAATAATAATAAAACAGTAGTTATTTCTTTCTTTTCTTATTCAAATACAGAGTATAAAAGACCATACTCAAGGAAATAATAATTGAAACCAAACTAATGATTAAAGCAATTGAAGGTGTAGACATATAAAAAGTATTTAGGTTTAACTATATGTCTTTGAAATTAAATAAAAGTTACAAATCAATAAAAAAACAGTAGCTTTTGCCGAATAATGGCATTGATAATAAATATGTTCGTATCCAAGTTTTGTAATTTCATTTAGAACGATAGCGTCAGGTACAACTTCTTCATAAGAGCTTAATGTTATTATTTCTTTCAAGCTACCCCTAATCCATTTGTTAAATTCATCTTTGTCTAGATTAAATACCTCACTATATAAATTTGGACTTTCATCGAGGCATAAATTATAAAAGTCGATCTTGTTTATGTTCATTTTTTTTTACTATAGTTTTTATTTTCTAAATATCACTTTATGTATTTTCAATTCAATTTTCGTTCCGCCAATTCCTGTCCGTTCCATAAAGTGTGTTCCCATTGGTTTTCCAATGTCAATTTTTTCTATTCTCGAAAAATAATATTCAGCATCTCTTTCTGAAAATCTCGTAAAAGATTCCAGTTTTAAATCACGGATTTTTTTGGCAAATTCCTTTCCAATTATCGGTTCAATTTCCTTAACGATTCCGATTTCTGATGGCAATTCAGATTCAGTTCCGTTAAAAAAGTGCATACTTTTCCTAACTCTCTTTTTTGGTTTAAATCCAAAAGGTGCTGGAATTAGTAATTCACCATTTTTTGTGTAATTGTTATTTCCGTATTCTGAATTTGAAAATATTGCTTTTGTGTAAATCTTGTTTTCTGCTTTTTGAAAATTCACAGGTATTTTGAACGGATTTTTAAAATCTATTTCTTTATTGTCAGATTCAAGTTCCAAATCACAATCTTCAGGTAAATTGAATGTCACTTCGCAGTCACAAAATCCACCATTCAATTCTAAAACATCGATTAAGTCAGCTTTATGGATTCCGTTTTGTTCAGCCCATTCAAATGTGTTTTTTAAAGAATGGTCGCATCCATTTTTTTCAATTTGATTTTCTATAAAAATACAAAGTTCATTTACTTGATTTGCGGTGAGTACGGTCATTTCTTAAATTATGGCTAACGTTTTGTATAAGAAGCGTAGCCTGCCGCTAGGCGGCTATGATTTCTTATACATTGTTACCACCTTTTTTTTCTTTTTTAATTCCACATTTTTTCGAAAAGTCTTGGACAAATCGCTTTCATCGTTTCTGGCTTTTCTTCTTCCCAAGTGAACTCAAACTGCGGATAATTCCCTTCGTTTGTTTTAAAGTCATCAGATATATAATCGTATAAGTCTTTTCCAGTTTTGTTATTAAACGAAGTTAGCGCTACATACCAAAAATCTTCCAAGTCGTAGTATTCTTTATCTTCTACATATTCAGAAATCAAATTGTCAGGGTTTTCCTTTGCACTATAATAAACTTCTTTGCCACGGGAAATAACCCAGTTTCTAAAATATTCGAAACCATCATCTGAGCATCCACCATTCATTATATATCCAGCACACCACATTTCGGAGTTATAAGTATCATAAAGAAGTTTATCTGTTCTTAATCTGAATCCAATTATTTCTTTTGGAGTTAGTTTTTCAATTTCTTTAACCAGAAATGACATTTGCCCAGATTCATCATTACTGTTTTTAATCGACTTATCTACAATTTGCCAAAATATCGATTCGTCTAACATTTCACTGGTTTTCTCAATTTCTTGATTGAATGTTTTAGGCTCTTCTTTTTTGCTCGGACTATTCTTTCCGAAAAGTTTGTCAAATATTCCCATTTTATTATTGTTTTTATCTACTCCATTGCAACTCAATAAAAAGAAAGTTGCGAATATGATTGTTATAATTTTCATTCTTCCTAATTGGTGGTAACGTCTCGGCTATGGTTAGTACGGAAATTAATAGAAATTAATTTCCGGTTAAGCACTGAGCCAAATCTTTTTATTTTGTTTTATCTTTTTCATTTTAAAGCCAAATCAAAAGATTTGGCGGTCTTCATTAATATACCCAAAATTTGGGGTAAGCACCAAAACCCGTATTAATTATAGCCATTGTTACCTGCTGGCTTTTAATTCAGTTTTGTTAGTTGTTCGTCAATCTCTTTATGTACTTGTTCTAATTCTTGAGAGTACTTTTCGGTATCTTCACTAATCGCCTTTCTGAACAATTCAAAGGCTTTTAATCTCAATTCAGAATACTTAAGTAAAACTTTATTTTGCTCTAACAATTCAGTTGGTAAATTCTCAATATTATTTGATTTTTTAATTATTCCAATGTTCTCTTTCCATTTAGGAATTGCTTTGTTGTCTAATTCTTGAATAAGTGAATTACTGGTTTCCGTATCGATATGTTCATAAAAAACTAAAGATTCAGTTTCGTTTTTAGTGAATTCTACTATTTCAGTATTGTATTTTTCATATTCTTCTCCGTCTGGCGAAAGAAAGGCGTATCCGAAAATTCCAATTAATAATATAATTAATGAGATAAATCCAATTCCAGCTGCTTTCCATCCAGAGTAAAATTGATTTCCATTTTCTTTATGCTGATTTAATATTTTACCGTGAATTTTTTCAACTATAAAGTAGATAATCCCTGTATATATAGCTGGTAATATTTGATTTGGAACTTTGTCCATAATTGACTCAGGAATCATAAAAATCCCAGCGAATAGAAGAATAGTAGAGATAATTCCAATTAATAATGATTTCTTTCCTTCATCAGGTTTATTTAAACTCAGATAGTTTTCTCTAACTAAATATCCAGCTGCTAATGGTCCGCCAATGAAGGTCGCAATTCCGATAGCTTTTTGAGAATAAAATTTTAAATCTTTTGTGTCGTTTTCTTTTTCGGTCATATTTTTTTTTCAGCTTGCAGGTAACGGTCTCGGCTATGAGTAGTTGCGTGGTTTTGTGGTTAACGTTACAAGTATACACCGAGCTGAAAATCCGCAAGGATTTTCAGAAGTAAGCGAGAACTAGCAATTACTTATAACCATTGTTGTGCTTTCGTTATTTATTTTTTCCTTTTTAAAATTCCAATTAAGGTGATAAAACCTCCTCTAAAAACAAAGTATAGGACATCAGATTCATAATAATTTTTTAAATTTTCTATATTTCTAATTTTTGTCTTCAACGGCTTGAGTTTTTTATCCAGTTTTGGTAATAAATCCTCCATTGGAAGTTCAAAAAGAGAGTCGTTATTCGGAAGTTCTAATCTACCTGATAGCCAAATTGAAACTATTTTATTATTCCTCAATGATATTTTATTGGGAATCCCATTAAGACCTTCAAATTCAATTTCTCCAGTTTCTTCATTAAGAACTTCTCTTAAGTTTTCATTTTTGCGTAAGATTGAAATATCAGCTCCAAGTTCATATTCCAAATTAAAGAACTGATTATCCCATTCATAAAATATTTTATCGATTTTACTCATAATGAAGCACAACTATTATATAAGTGTATTGCACTTATTTTCCTTATATGTGCAATAGCACAAAATCTATTGTATCCAAAAATACTATAAAATATATTTATGAGAATAAGAAATGTAATATAAACTATAGTTAATAAGGTAGCTATAACCTTACACCTGTTAAGCTTCATCCTCAAAATATCACACTTCTTTTAAACAACAAACAAAATACCAGCTATGGTTTGCTTTTATTCATTCTATATTTTTGCTATTAAAGGTTTAAGCTCTTTTTCCATAGGACTCATATCTATACCTCTAATTTTCCCTATCCTACAGCTTATAATAATAAGATAGCAATATATTGACTTATTATATTTATAAAATTGTTCTTTATTTAATATTATTTTATCTCCAATATTGTATTGCATACTAGTATTGTATTGCATACTAGAAAAAAAATCTACAAATCGCTTATCTGCAACTCCATTTCTATGCACAATAACATTACGCACTTGACTTAATTCAGAAATGTTATTTTTTAATTTTTCTGGTATATCACCTGATAATGCTAATGGTTTTAATAAAGCTTCAAACCTTTTAACACCATATTTCATACCTGTAGATATATTTTCTTCAAATTTTTTATAAAAATATTCAATCTTCTCAACTTCATTAAGATTATGGTATTCAGAAAAACTGATTTTAATTTTATTAATTTCTTTTAAATGTTGAAGACTGCCTTCTATAGTAAATATTTGGATTATAAGGTGTTTTATTGAAGTTTCCAATTGAGAATACAACATTACTATTGATTGTTTCATTAAAAAAGGGAAACCGTTTTTTATTTCCTTTTTTGCTTTTATTGAGATGCCTCCAACGGTTTTCATAAACAATTCTGAAAAAGCTGATTTGTCTTTTGAGATATCTAATGTATCAATAGTTTGAGGCAATATCTCAGCAATAATTAATCCATTCATAGAAAGTTCAAGAAGTTCATAAAATTTTTTGAGTTCTTCATGGGAAGATTTTAACCAGCCTGTTATTTCACGATACTTATTGATTTCAATATTTTTTATAAACTCTTCCATTCTAAATTATTGCATTTTTTGAACAAAACCACTCATATAATAATGGTTTCATTGATTTTTCGCTACCTAAAGTTTCATTTTTGTAGTCTAGTATAAAATCTCTTGAAATTTCAATTCCATAATAGGTTAGAGGAAAATTATTTTTATTTGATTCAGTAAATGGATCTTTAGTATCTTCAATCTTAGAAAAATCAATAACATTTCCATCTTTCATATTGAAGCTGTGAGTAAAAATTGGAAAGTTATAAGAGTTACCAAAAACAAAACCTGTATAATATTTATAATTTGAGTCCAATATAGTTGTAGCTTTTGCCGAATAATGGCATTGATAATAAATATGTTCGTATCCAAGTTTTGTAATTTCATTTAGAACGATAGCGTCAGGTACAACTTCTTCATAAGAGCTTAATGTTATTATTTCTTTCAAGCTACCCCTAATCCATTTGTTAAATTCATCTTTGTCTAGATTAAATACCTCACTATATAAATTTGGACTTTCATCGAGGCATAAATTATAAAAGTCGATCTTGTTTATGTTCATTTTTTTTTACTGTAGTTAATCAAAGTCTAGAAAATCCTCATCATCATAAAGATGAGTATCTATATCCTGATCAATATCATTTGATTTTTTTTATCAATCAAAATCAAAACTATGATAATCACAATGATTGATATGAATATTATGTAATCCCAAGGTAAAGACATAAAATAAAACTTATTTAACTATTTGTCTATAAAAAAAGAAAAAGTTACAAAACATAAAAACAGTAGTTAACGCCTTTTTCTAATTATGTCAACAATGAAAAGACATAGAGCAATAGCAAAAATAAGAATAGCAAAAGTCTCTCTATTGAAAAGAGAGGTTATTAATTCAGCAAATATTATAAAAATTAGACCAGTAATTATTCCGATAATTAGAGGAGCTATAACAAACCAAAATAATTTTGAATCTCTCATACCTATTAGTATGAAATAGATGAATAACGTTACGAACTAATAAAACAGTAGAAATCGTGAAATCAGATAAAATCAAAAAGAGAAACCAAATCAGGTATAATCTTTATATTGCTTTTGCCGTATATTTACTAGCCTTTTCCGAATGCTCCGAAATAATCAAGTCATATTTCTCCTCTCCGTAAGCCTTTTCTAATTCAGAAGTAAGGCTAACTTGAGCATAATTAAATAAACTCAAAAGGCAAATTGTTAATGTCAGCAGTATTTTTCTCATAATTTTGAGTAATAGTATTGTGTAACTGTTAGTTACGGGTTAGTGCGTGTTTGTTTTCGGTTTAGAGGAATTGCGGTTATACATTGTTTTGCAACGTTTTTTTCATTCGTTCTACTCTTTTTTCGGCTTCCCCAATTGAAATTCCATTCTCTAAATCCGAAATTAAATCGTGTTCAATTCTATGAACAGATACTTCTGGTCTCATTCCGTCACTTCGAGTATTAACATTTACGTGAAGTCCTAAAGTACTTTCTTTATAGTCTGGAATTTCATTGCTAATCATTCCGAAATATGTTTTTCCTTCAATGTTATCTTTAAATTCAGACTTGTATTCGTTAAAATTCTTTTCACTCAAAGAAACCCAAATTCCGTAATCCAGATCTTCACAAACTGCGTTAATTGGTAAAGTCAAAGTTGTTCTTATAAATCTATCCGTTTGGTCTTCGTGAGTTATAATACAAAAATCACTTGATAACTCAGCAATCTCTTTTTTGTCTTTTTCATTTAAAGTATCATAATAGATTGGTGATGAAAATCCGAGAGCTGGCAATTCATCGTGCACCTCTCCACAAGTAGAACATTTAAATTCGGCAGATTTTGGCTTTGTCTTAAAAATGTCAAAAATCCCCATATTTCTATGCGGTTTAGGTTAGTTTCACTTTTTTTCCTTACGCAAAATTTTCTCCATTTTACGACCTCTTGCCAATTCATCAATCAGTTTTTCCATACGTCTACATTGTTTATACAATTCAAATTCATCCTCTATTTCTTCAATTCGATAACCACAAACGACTCCTTTGATCAAGTGTGCGTTTGGATTTATTTTAGCTTTTTGAAAAAATGTTCTAAAAGTTGCTTTTTCATCAATAAGTGTTTGTAGGGCATCTTGGTCAAAACCAGTAAACCATTTAATTACTTGGTTGAGCTCTTCTTTTGTTCTACCATTTTTCTCCAACCTATTCAGGTAAAGTGGATATATGGATGCAAATATCATATTGGCAACCTTTTCATTTTTTTCGGTCGTAACTTTCATTTTTATTTCATTTTTATTTCATTTTGAATTGATTGGTGCTATGCACTATCAACTCTTAATTTTAAGATAATAAACAAGAAAGAACAAAAGAGAGAAATAAGGTTATGTTATCCGTTGAAGTATGAACTTCGTCAATATTGATGATCCTCTCTCTTTTACTACTTAAGCTTCGTTCAGTTATGTGAGACCTAGATCTCGATTTCAAGTTGTTGAAATGTGCGTAGCTTCTGTTCTTTCCCAATATCAGTTCTTATGAATAAAGATAGAAAAATTTATGGTATAGACATCTGCAAGGCTGTGTTTGACATTTACAATGCTGCAAAAGTGCCTTGCACCAAAACTTTAGATAAAAAAAAGACTGCCTTCTAGGGAGAGCGAGCAGTCTTTTAATATTAATTATGAATTGTGTGCAAATTGAGTTCTAATCAACTAAATTAACCGATCAAAAAAATGATAATTAACACTCTGTTTTACACGCATTTACAATTTTAAGGTAAGCATCTATTTAGATAAAAACAAAAAAAGTTGTTGCTTCTCTAGCTGATTTAGATTAAATATTGATTTTAATCGATAATCGGTAAGTATTAAAAAAATAAACAAACCCAGATAGGATCATAAAGACCAGTAGCTAATAAAAAAGCACCTTACTGTGCTTCAGGTGCTTTTTAGTACTGGTATTTCTTACGTTGAAGAAAACATTACATTATCTACCACAAATAAATGACTTAAATAAATAAAAAGAACAAGGCTTTTCATTACTCTTTCTAAGGAGAGAGACGAAAGAATTTATCTAATAATAGTTATGGAAAACAATGAGAAACAAAAAATAACAATAAAAAAAACACCCTACTATATTTCAGGTGTTTTTAATGTAACTAATTAATTAAGTATTTGAACAACCCCCTACAGTTATTCACTACAAATTAATGATTTAAATAGATAAAAAGAACAAGGCTTTTCATTACTCTTTCTAAGGAGGGAGGTGAAATGATTAAGATAATAATCGCTATGAGATATAATGGAAAACGATAACCAATAAAGGCGATTGCGGTGATTATCGATACATTGTGTAAATCATAATCAATATGATATCAGGGTGTTGGGGCAGTCTAGGCTATCGATTGAAATGTCACTGCAGTTGGTAGTACTAAAACAATGGAGTAGTCAACTCTTTTTTAATCTCAATAATAGATTTATGAGAAAAATAATTGGTGACAGTTGCTGTCGAAGAAGTTTAAACATTGTAAAAGCAAATCCTACTTCAGAGATTGAAGAAGTAGGATTTAAAAGCCTAAGGGATTAATTAAATAGCGACTAAATTAATAGCCTCAATGTCATATGTACGCATTAAGCTTGGCTTTGGATTTTGAACACACGAAGATTCTGTTTTTATTTGGATTATTTGCCGTGTGTCGATGTGGCCGGCTAATTCAAATTTGCTCTTCTTCATTTTTTGGTGTTTAAAGTTAAAACTAATTATTCTACTTTTAAACAGTTCTGTTTTTAGGAAAGCTTACAATTGTTCTCTATCCTACAAAAGTAATGGTCTACTGCCAATAGAGAATGTATGGAATCATAAATTCCATGCTTTAATTCATTCCATTGAAATTGTTGAAGCAATGGCTTTCAATAAATCTCTTCATGACAATCAATGTTTCTTTTTAGTGACCCTGCAACTCTTTCTTTCGAGGATTTACTTTATGTTTCATTTATGCCTACATAATTAAATACAAGCTTTAAGGAAATGTTACCTCAATTACGAAGGTAATTTCAATACGCATTGCTATTTACTTGTGAGTTTGTCCCGCAGATATAATTGGAAATAAACCAAATCATATCAATCAGAACCTTAAAAGTTGATTTTTTTTTTTTTTTGTTTGTTTGTTTGTTTGTTGAAAATCACGTAGATACCCTCGTTTTTTTATAGCCGACAATGATTAGCTTTGGGTAGACATCGATTATTAACAATAACCAACCAACCATGAAAACAAAAAAAGTATTTCAGAACATAGTTTTATTGACTATGATATTTAGTATGACATACGCTTGCAAGAACAAAAAAAATACAGATGTAGGCTATGATGATTCATTGAACACTACTTTGAATATTTCTTATTACTTGCCTGGAGATTTAAATGCGGATGCCACACAAAGGGAATTGGCTCTTTTTGCTTGGAAAGAGTTCTTTGCCCTCAACTGGCAATCCAGTTGGACCAAAGATAGCTTGAGAACCATAGCGGATTCCACTTGGAACTTTGCCACTGGTGGAGCACAACCCGATTTGGCTGTTTGGGAAACTTATATCCATCGTACTGAATTGAGACCAGCCAATGGCAAGAGAACAAAAGACTTGAGCAAGGGACTCCCATATTATACCTTTATAGATTCTACCACTGTAAACGTAGGACCAAATGCAATTGACTTGGATGACTATTGGAATGTTTTGGATGAAGACAATGAGATTGGTTCGGCATACTTATTTGCCCATAAAGATGAATATGAGGTGCTTTATGCTGCCAAGACGAATTTGGTGGAATATGACTATGTTAAGAAGTATTTTCCAACGGATACCTTGTTGGATACAGCTTCGAGAAAAGGAAGCAATAAGGGACTTTCATACTTTACAAGTCTTAGCAAGGAACAAATGTGCGCAAGTGATAGCATTAGCAATAGTGGACTGATCTGTTTGCCTTGTGGGGATGAGGCTGGCAATGAAGGAGTCATAGAGATAAAATTGGCTTTCAGAAAATTGGATGCTTCCAAAGGGGATGACAGCAGTAGATTCATCACCAAGGAAGTCGTTGTATTCAAAAAAGATAGCATAACAGAGGATATAGATGCCATAGTTGATACTTTTGGATTGATAGGGATGCACATCATACACAAGACGAAAAACTATCCTACATTCGTGTTTGCTTCTTGGGAGCAAGTCGATGCTAGAAACAACGACATGCAAACCATTGGATTGGATGCAGTGCTTGTTGATGGCAACTCTTACACCGATGTGGACCCGCATCGTTTGAACCCAGTGATAGAACGTGTCATACCGGAAACTCTTCAAGGAATTAACGACTATGTTCAAAATGAGATAAAAAAGGAGAATTCTGTATCCAAGTGGCAGTATTACGAACTCATTGGAGTACAGGCCACGCCTTTGGATTATAAAGATCGTACGAGTGACAATAATTATTTTATGGCCAACTATGTGATAGAATCCGATTTGAAATTGACCAATTTCCATGGTTCGTTTGGAGATCCATTCAACGATACCATCCAAAATGTGGCTTGCAACAAGAGAAGCTACAATATGGGAGGTTGTCAAGGTTGTCATGGACAGGCACAATTGAGTTTTGGAACGGACTTCAGTTTCCTCTTGGATGAAGGGGCTGGTAAACCAGTACCTTCGCCAGACCTATACCAAACCTATGAAGAAGCCTTGGAAGCAGCCCAAGGACAATTGAGTAGTGGTAAAGTAAGCAATTTGAAGGCCTTTGTGAAAAATCTGGACAATTAATGAAATAGAAAAAAGAAGAATAACTGTTTGTAAATGTGCTAGTACCAATATGGTTGTTTAAAATATCCTCTTGTGCTATTTATGGGTGACGGTATGAAACCGATCTTCCACCCAAAGGAAAAAGCTTCTCTATTTCAGAGAAGCTTTTTTTTGTTATGATGAACTTGATCCTATTGTTTCCAGTTATTTGGATACGATGATTTTTACAGTGAATGATGCTTCACCTTGATTTATAGACAAGATGTAAATGCCATTTTGAAAGTTGCTTAGGGGAATTTTCGAGCTTCCATTGGAAGGTTGCAATTCTTTTGAAAGTACAGATTGCCCCAACATGTTGTACAACTCAATTTGAACGTCGCCATCCTGAACAGTCTTTATGTAAAGGTCTCCCTCGGTTGGATTAGGATAGATTGAAAATTGAGATGTAGTATGATCTCCAGTAGAAAGGGAACTGGATATGGTTATTCCATAATCTTCCACCTCTCCGCTGTCCAACTCGCCACAAGCCGTATCACCTGCAGAAGAGGAGTCGACGTAATGTACAAGGGTTCTGATAGCTATCTTGTCATCCAAATGGGCATCGTTGGGAACCGTGAATGTAGATGATATCACATGATCTGAGTTTGCACCTCCAGCCGTGGCTACATTTACAGTTTCCGTATAGACCAATTCCGATGGATCAAACGTAGAGTTGTAATTCCAGTCAATCCACATACGCAAACGGATATCATCCGAATTTCCACTGTTTCCTGTATTGAGTGTCACCGAAAAGGGAACGACATCGTTTGTCTCTGCTGTAGGGTCATATGCGTCAAAGTAACTCGTTGTACCATCATATCCTGTGGTGTTGTCTATGACATCCATCATAACATTGGTAATGTGACCATAGGTTGCAAAGGATTGTGTGACATCGCATAATTGATAGACGGCCTCAACTGTGCCATTGTATGTGTCTGTTCTATTGGCAGAATCTTCAACAGTCAAGCTATAGTTGTAAACGCCAGGATTTTCATAGGAAATGGCAGGTGGTACTTGTCCGATATGTGAAGAAGGAGTACCTTCTGGAAAACTCCAAACCCAACTATTCAAGGTGTCGGAACTTGAAGATGCATCTTGAAAGGTTACGGTATCTGTTACAGGAAAGGAATTACTGGAAGTTATTGCATTTGCAGAGATTCCTGGAGCGCCAGCGGCAATGTTCAATCCATAGTCAGCAGTATTTCCACTGTCGTATTGACCACAAGAAGTTTCTCCGCCAGATCCATCCAAGTAGTGACCAATCACCCTTAGCCCAACTTTGTCTCCGACAGAAGCACTGTAAGGAACCGTGATGTTTGATGTAAAGCTATACTCTCCACTTGCATCGTAATCGTCGAAAGTCACATTTTGACTGATGACCAATTCATCGTCCGAAAAAACACTATCGTAATTCCAGTCCGCCCATACTCTCACTCTGTTTGTGTCGCCAGCTCCACCATTCCCTTTTTCGGTAGTGATGGTGATTGGATATGTCTCACCTGTGCTTACGGAGGTGAAGACCGTATCGAAGTAATCATATGAATTGCTAAGGCCCGGAGAATGGTCAATGGCTTCAAAAATCACATGGTTTACACTAAAATAACTCCCAAAGTTTGGAGAACTATCACAGTAATCCAATTCCGAAGTAATGTAATCCACTTTGGTTATTGTTTGATCCGTACCATTGTTGGTAACTACATTGAGTGTGACGTCGTAAGCTCCAGCGTCGGGAAAGAGAATGTTGGTCGGGTTTTGATCGGTTGATGTGCTTGGTGTCCCATTTTCGAAGGTCCATAGCCAAGAGGTAACGGAGTCTCCAGAGTCCGTAATGGTCAAGTCGAGAAAATTTACAGGTTCGGAGAAATTGACGACAGTTCTATTGGCACTGAATTCCATCTCGAAAGTGGCATTCTCATCATAGACCAACAAGCCATAATCTTCTGTTTCACCGCTATCGATGTATGTACAAGGAGTGTCTCCACTTGTGCCTTGAACATAATGGGCCATGACCCTGAAGGAAGTGGTGCCGAGATCCGTAGCGACTGGAATGGTAATGTTGGATGCATACGTGTAGTTTCCCTCGGCATCGGCTGCCGAAGAATTATAAGGGTGTGACATTACCAATTCGGTATCTTCATAGATGAAGTTTTTGTTCCAATCTGCCCATACTTGTATACGTTCATTCTCTGCTTCGCCACCATTGCCCTTGTTTGTTGTAATGCTTATGGGGTAGGTGTCTCCTTGTCTTGCTGGAAAAGCCAAAGACTCGGTGTAATTGGTAATTCCATCATAGCCACTTGTATTGGCAGTTCCGTTGAAACTGACCTCGGTAATGTGAGTGTAGACTGCATAACCAATGGTAACATCGCAATATTCTGTATAGACATCCAAGAAGTCAATGCCCAATTGATTCAATCCAGAATTGTATAGTTGAGAAACACCACCAGCAACCATGGGATCAAGAAATGCAAAGTTCAAATTGGTGATCGAATCTGCCAATTCGTGGGCCGTTGCCGTACCATCCAAATGAATTTGGGCAGTTGTATTGCTGGTTAGCGTGATTCTAGAGGTCAATCCATTTGGTAAGTTGGTTACGGTATAATCCGTATTCAATGTCAAATCCCCAGAACTAGCATTGAATGTACAACCACTACAAGTCAAATCAATGGTAGATTCTATGATGCCGTCGTTTTCATACCGTTCTTCATAGGTATTGGACGAAGCAATGATCCTTGTTCCCAAATCCGTATCCAAACCGGTGCAAGTCAGGTTGGTAGGTGTCCAAAGCGTATTTCTAGCTGGTGAATTGTCCAGAGCATTGATCATTTTGGCTACTTGCCCTTGGGTAAACATCTTATAGCAGTCATAATCCATGAAATTCTCATTGTTTATCTCTTCACCAAGGCAATTCTGTATTACAGAGCAATTGGCTCCAGAAGAGTTGTTTGCTAGGGAAGGGGTATCGGCAACGCCATCACCATCTTCGGGATTGCTGCTACATATGGAATTTGCGAATGTATGTGGTAGATCCAGCCAATGCCCAAATTCGTGGGTTAAAACGGATCTGAAATTTTCATCGGTATTGCTACCTAGGTAACTACCGTTGTAGGTGACCCTAGCTAGGTTGTTGTCCGACATGTTGGTGTCTGGATACCAAGCAACACCAGATTCGTTGTAAACCCCATTGCCATATAGATCTCTAGTTATGTATACATTGCAATATTTATAATTGTCCCAAGCTACCTGAGGAACTTTTGGATTACCATAATTTCCCATACCAGAAGCTTCATCATAGAATATGACACCGGTTGTGGGGTTTCCTTCGGGATCCAATTGTGCCAGTTTGAATGTAATGTCCAAAGGTTGTTTTATGACATCAAAAGGAGCATCGATACCTGAATAATCTGCATTGAGGCCTTTGAAATCCTCATTTGTTTTGTCTAGGGCATCTTGAATTATAGACAAGTTCACTGTTGTTCCGTTGTTATATTCCGTTCCAAATACATGAAACACGACGGGAATGACATAAGGTGGGGGCATACCGAAGTTCGTGGATTGAGAGGATAGGTTTTGCCTCAAAGCCATGGCTTCATTCAATGAACTTGGATTCTCATTGTATAGATTTTGCATTTGTTCGTCCGTACCGCATTTGTTGCCTTCAATTGTCTGGGCATTCAACGTAAGGGGAGGAAAGAACGATAAACATAAGATGCTTAAATAAGCCATCAATGTTTTGATTGTGGGTAATGTAATGTTGTTTTTCATGAGGGTTTTTAGTTGATTAACAATTAAACTATGTTATGTTATGGATAACTTAACATAGGAGTAGTTCTTTTTTTGTAAATGTTTGGTTTTCAAAGTATAAATAAAAAAAGATAGAAGCAAACCAGTCCCTACTAGTTTGATTCAAGGAGATGAGATTCTAAGTGACTGTAATTTAGTTGGTTATTTGTTTTTGGAATGTTTGTAGAACTAACTAATGATAAAAAACTATCGAAGATGGAATATATAATACAGGTAATGAGTGCTTTAGGAAAGAGTAAGAGTATTACGATGTAATTAAAAAGTGTTTTTTGAATGTTTCTTTTTAGAGGTGACCAAAAGAGGTACTTAATTTATGTTTCATTCAAAAAACGCTTTTTACGACTAAATGCTTCCTTAAAAGAATAATGAAGCTAAATTATAAACTAATAATGACACAAATTTCCGATATAATGGCAAATATGTCAATGGGGATAATCCTAATTCTACATAGGGTAAAACACCTATTTATACTCGTAAATAAAGTGAATAGAAGTAATGATTTGTATAAGGAAACAAGAAAAGCCACATAATATGGTCATATATGCATCATTAAACTATAAGGTTAAAATGATATGATTTTCTCAATTCAACAAGATGCTAGGCAAACTATCAAACAAACTACTATGAAACATAATAGGATTGATTCCCATTTTTCGATATTTCTAAGAAAAGATTTCTTCTTGGGTATTGAATTATTACTCATCGGGACAAAACTATGTAACATTGATGATGTATGCAATACGTAGTCCTACGTATATTTCATAACTGTTTGCGAGACAAACGATGTTTGTTTTTTTAATGTTTACATTTGGAGTTATGGTTATGAAAATTATAATGAGCCTGATAGTCACTGTCATTTATGTGGTCTTTAATTTTAAAAACTCAAGAGAAAACCCTAAGAACTTCTAAGAGCAGTACTATGATTGAACACGGATTTTTATTTGAATTCTAACGCGAGGAGCAAAAATGCATCAATTGTCAAAATCATCAATGCCATCCCATAGATCGTAGTCATTGTTGTCATCTTTGAAATGACAGGAAAAATGATCTGGGTACATTGATTGTTATAGCAAAAACAATGACCAAGACTATTAAAGCCAAATAACTCATTGTATTGCGTTGTAAATATAATTGCTAATCGTTGTTAATGAGTTGTCTACTGGTATCAATATAAATGAAAATATAGTTTTTTCCTATATTTCTATTTGATTTTTAATGGATTGTAATTAGAATCATTAGAGAATTTGGCTGATTAAAAAGATGCTTGCGTCTATTCCCAAACCTTTTCTCGGGGCATCACTACCATAAATAATCAATCAGCGGTGATTTCAACTACTACGATGGAATGCACTTCTTTCACGATGGCATATTTCCAAATTGGCATCAATTTTGAAGTAAGGGAAATGAGCAGAACAATTTTGTTAATCAATACAACTGATGGAACTGAATGAGATATAATTGTATAATAAATATAAATAATATATTTTTACACCATAAAAATGTACTTTTACACCCGAAATGGCTTTATCCCAAAATGTTGATTTTAAATGACATCTCTTTTATAGCCAAGGGTTAAACCAAAAAAATAAATAAGATATCGATAAGCACGTTAGGTGACGTTAAAAATATTGACTAATAAATAAATTGACTAATTAAATAAATTATAATAAAATCATATTATGAAACGCATTTTGCCCCTACTACTATTGTTTATTTGCCTGAGTGGATATACTCAGACAATTGATCTAACCAAATATGATGAATTTCTGAAAAAACATGTCTCAGCCAAAGGAGTTGTGAATTTTGACAAGGTCTTGAAAAATATAGATGAGTTGAACAGCATTACAGAAAACTTCTCTAAAATTTCTCCAAACAAAGGATGGAGCAAAAGTGAGTATAAGACTTTCTGGATTAATTTCTACAATGCCAACATCATAAAATTATTGGCAGAGAACTATCCTATAAAAAGTATCAATTATATAGTTGATGCCTTTAAAATAGAGGTTGTGGACTATGATGGAGGAAAGATATCATTGGACTTCATCCAACATGAACTTCTAAGACCATTGGGAGACCCTAGAGTTAACTTTGCACTTTATGCCACAACGATATCATCTCCTATGTTGAATAGGGTAGCATATAAGCCAGAAACTGTAGAACAAGAGTTGGAAGCTGCAGCCATTAATTTTATAAACGACCCAACAAAGAACAAGATAGATATGAATGCTTCTAAGATATCCAAGATATTTGAGTGGTACAAAGATGATTTTGGAGATGAAGAGGCCATTAAGCATTTCATTAACAAATATTCTGGAAGCGGAAAGGTAAACATGACAACAAATCTATTCTATATGGAATATGATTGGAACTTGCATCGCAAATAATTAAACAATCTCATCACATCCATATGTGCTTTTTGTAGTTCCTACATAGTGAGATAGGGACTTCAAGAGACTAAAGAAAGGATGCCATAAAATAAATAAACCTCGTCTTTACGAGGTTTATTTATTTTATGGCTAAAGGCTAGTGAACTCTACAATTTGATTGTAAGGTTTTATATCATTGGTTAATGATGAATATGACTTTTTACTAAATTGAAACAAGCAGGATAAAATTCACTTAACGAATTGATTAGTTAAAATCATCAATGTCATGTCATCCCATGGATCATAATCATTGTTATCTTCTTTGAAATGATGAGGAAAAAACGATTTTAGGAGACCGATTGCGATGGCGAAAACAATGACCATGAAAAGTAAAATCAAATAGCTCATTATATTTTGTGGTAATTCAAATTGTTAAACTTCGTAATGACGTCATCAATGACTTTCTAGAACAAATGATTCAATAGAGCTTTAGATACAGTAAAATGGTGGTAAGCAAACCAAAAGCTAATATCGTTAGAATGAGAAACAACTCTTTTCTTTGTTGTTGTTTTATTTTCTGCTTTATTTCATTTTTTAGCTTTTCAAGATCATTTTTTGGAATGTTTATGAACACCTTCGTCTCTTTTGGGTTGTTGTTAAAAATCGTTTCTCGATTGTTTGACTTGAATTTTTGTCTTTTGGATGTTTTCATAGAACGGTTTTGTTTCATTCTATTATTCATGTCCATAATATGTCCTGCTCCTCCTGTCATAAACCCATTTGTTTATAATATTAGACATCGTTTCATCAAAAATGTTACAAGCAATCTTACGAGGGTATTTTTAACGCTCACTGGGGTTTTTCAAATTCTGCTCTTTGGATGGGTCAGTGGTAAACGAGTATACAAATTGTCTAATAAATCCTTTTGGAAACTTCACATTCCCCAAACCTGTCCCTTCAGGCCAAGTATTGCCCATGGGGTAGTATGTGCCGAAGATCATATCTATGAATGGGAAATGGATGGCAAAATTCTTGTCATAGGCCTTTGGATCATCCGAATGATGCCAATGATGATATTGAGGTGTTACGAATATATATTTGAGGAACCCGAAATTAATGCGCGTATTGGAGTGCGCAAGTACTGCTTGAAAGGAGACGATGACAATGTAGGTGAGAAATACCGAACTACTGAATCCGCAAACATAGATGGGAATAAAGGATACGGCTCTTACGACAATCAAATCCAAGAAGTGGGTTCTGGAACCTGCTAGCCAATCCAAATGCTTGGTAGAGTGGTGTACGGCATGAAAACGCCACAAATATGGAACCTTGTGAAAAAAGTAATGTGCAGTGTATTGAAATAGATCGGACACCAACAAGGCTACGAACAATTGTGGAATGAAAGGAATGGATTGTATGGTATCTTGAAAGCCTTCCAATCCAATGCCTTTGAAGGCAAAGACGGCAGGCATTTGTATGATGACACCAGTTACCTGTATCAATAGATGGCTTATTATGAAATAGACCAAATCCGTACGCCACTCACTATGAAACTTCGATTGATCGAGTCGCTTGGGCAAGAATAACTCAATTGGAATGAAAACTATGGCAGAAACCAATATGTCTATTAACAACCAGTCCAAACCAATGGTAACAGATTTATCTTGAATACCAGAAGTTTCTGGTAGAGCAGAGCCTATGAAGATGGTCGCTGCTATTATTATGGTAGATATGAAACCATAGCGTTTTTTCTTGCTGAGGATGAAACTAGTGAATGCAAAGGCAAATGATAAAATCAAAACCCCTAAAATGGCCCATTTCACGACTTGAGGGTCATAGATGTTCCTAAAGTCCTTTGTCGTGAACAAATCTGGGAAATAGGCGCAAACAACAAACCCCAGAGATACTATGGCAAGGAAAATGGAGAGATAGCCACTTATTTTGCCTTCTCCTATCGATAAACGTTTCTTTTCTTGCATATGGAATTTTATTTATGAAATTAATGAATGTTCGTTTTTATCCTAGGTTCTATACTTAACGTCATTTACAATGTCTCTTTGGTAATCTTGTGGTAAGACAAAAAACAAATTCGGATAGATGTAGATCTTGGGCTTCAATAAAAAATGCCGTTCTTTTTTGATTCAAAAAGGAACGGCATTCAATATAATGATAATTTATTTACTCAATAGCTTTATCCACTACGACGCGGTTTTCACGATTGGCTACTTCCCAAGCAGTATAAAAAACCAAACGGGTACGATTTTCCAATAAGTCATATTCAATTTTATCCGGTGTATCACTTGGTTGGTGATAATCATCGTGTGTACCATTGAAATAGAAAATTACAGGAATATTGTTCTTTGCAAAGTTGTAATGGTCCGAACGGTAGTAAAAGCGATTAGGATCATTGTCATCATTGAAAGTATAATCCAATTCCACATTCATATACTTCGTATTGACTTCTTCAGAAATGTTATGTAAATCAGTACTTAACTTGTCACTACCAATCAGGTATATGTAATTGCGATCTCCTTCCTTGCGTTTTGGATCTGTACGCCCAATCATGTCTATGTTTAAATTGGCGACTGTATTTGCCAATGGAAATATTGGATCGTTGTCCGTATAGTGTCGAGACCCCAAAAGTCCTTTTTCTTCCCCTGTCACATTTAGGAACAAGATGGATCTTTTTGGTCCGTTACCATCTTTCACGGCTTTGGCAAAAGCTTCAGCCATTTCCAAAATTGCCACGGTACCAGAACCGTCATCGTCGGCACCATTGTATACTTTTCCATCTTTGACACCTTCGTGATCGAGGTGCGCGGAGATTACGATGACTTCATCTGGTTTTTCCGAACCTTTTATGTAAGCAGCAACGTTTTCGGAAGAGATTGCTTCAGATTTCTTTTTGAAGTCCAAAGCAACATTTGCTTTTATGACTTTGGATTCATCATTTGTATCTATGTCGCTTACCAAGCTTTTCGCCAAATCTTCATTTATCATGAAATAGTACATCTCATCATTCTTGCCAGCCAAAGACATTCTTCCACTGGAAGCTCCAAAACGCATTTTTGCCATTGCGAAAACCTCTGGATAATGAAACATTATGGCTACAGCACCTCTTTCTTTGGCTGCATCTCTCTTCGAAGCAAATTGCTCTCTGAAACCAGACCATTTGGATTCGTCTTCGCTTCCAGATATCACATAGGTTCCATCTGCGTTCTTTGGTTCACCAGATTTTATGACAACGATTTTTCCTTTTACATCTATGTTGGTATAACTAGAGTACTTTTCATCTTCGATGCCAAAACCAGCATAAACGATGTCATTGACATTGATTGTACTGGACTCACCAGATCCAACGGAAACCAAATGGTCTATGGATTTGAATGCCTTGCCATTTACGGTTACATTTATGTCGGGAGGGGACATAACCTCCAATGGTACGTTTTGAAAGTAGTCACCATCCTTTTTAGCAGCAGGAATACCATACTTGACATAATGATCCTTTAAGAAGTTCACAGCCAATTTCTGACCTGGTTTACCTGTCTCTCTTCCTTCAAACTCATCCGATGCATATTTGTAAAGAGCTGTCTTTAGATCTTCGGAAGTAATTGTGTTTGCATAATCCGTAGGGTCAGCAACCTTTTTTTTACTTTTTACAGTTGAACCATTGCCATTGTTGGAAGAGCCACAAGCAGCAATGAGTATTGACAAAGCTAAAAGTGATAGTAGTTTTTTCATAAATTTTTTGTTTTTAATTCGTTGCCATTATGGAGCACTTAAATCGTATACTTGGTCAGTAGTATATTTTTATGGGCACTTATCATGAAAACAAAGTATAATTAGTAATAATGGTAATGCGTAAAAATACAAGAAAATAAACTGTTTAAGAGTTCTGTTTAACACTTTTTAACAACTTAGATGTCGTCATTGTGAAGCAATCTATTGTTTTGATTTGCAAGATGCCAAGCAGTGGCGAAAATTAATTTGGCCCTGACCTCTAGTAGATTATAGTCTATCTTGTCTGCTGTATCCGTAGGTTTGTGATAATCTTCGTGTTCTCCATTGAAATAAAAGATGACAGGAATGTTTTGTTTTGCAAAATTGTAATGATCGGATCTATAATAGTAATGATTGGGATCATCTTCCTCATTGTAGGTGTAATCCAATTCCAGATTATAGAAGGTCTCGTTTACTTGTTCCGAAACATAGTGTAATTCCTTGCTTATGCGATCTGCACCGATGACATATATGTAATTGGAGTTGTCTTCGTGTTTGTTGTCCACACGTCCTATCATATCTATATTCAGGTTGGCAATGGTGTTCTCCAATTTGAAAACTGGGTTTTGTACATAGTATCGAGAGCCATATAGGCCGATTTCTTCAGCGGTCAAATGTATGAACAATATGCTACGTTTTGGAGAACAGCCAGCTTTTTCGGCAATCTTGAAGGCTTGTGCGATTTCCAATATGGCCATGGAACCAGAACCATTGTCATCAGCCCCGAAGTGAATGGTCTCATCTTCGATTCCCAAGTGATCCAGGTGACCGGAAACAATTAGTAGTTCCTCTGGGTATTCATAACCTTCTATGTATGCCAATACGTTTTCTGAGGCACCTATTCCTTCAGGAAGGAAGGATTCCGGAATGGCTTGGTAGTAAGAGGAGTCTATTGCTGGAGTTATGCCTTCGTTTTCATAATACTCCTTGAGAAATTTAACAGCTTTCTTTTGACCTTCCTGACCAGTTTTTCGCCCTTCGAACGATGAAGAGGCGAAGTCATGGAGGTTTTTTTCTAACTCTTTCGCAGTAATCGTTTCGGCATAGGTAGCAATTAACGTACTATCCGTAACATGTACGCTATTCTTTAGGTTTTCGATCTTTGTACTGTATTTGGTTGTAGCACAGGAGCCTACTAACGTAAATGCTGAAATTATTAAAAAGGACTTCATCGAACTATGATTTGTTATTCAAATATATAGATAAATCCTTGTATTGAGATAGGTGTTAACTTTTCTTTATTCAGTAATTTCGACGTCTTCCAATTCTTCGATCGAGTCTTCCAAAGATTCTTCGACCCTTTGTTCCAATTGCTCAGTATCTCCAACTTCCGTAGTATTGAAAATGGACTTGTAGGTAGCTAGGGACAAGGCGATTATGGTGAATAGAAAAGCAAGTTGGATGGTATGTTTGGAAGTGCCCTCTTTTCTAGATTTCAAAAAGGCAATAAGACCAAATATGAAAGCTAGGGTGGCTGGAATGAATGCTAGATTGGATAAAGGTAGTACAGCCAAAACGACTGCTATTATCGATGCTGTCAATGCTAAAATTACAAATAGTTTTCTCATGATGATTTAGTTTTTAAGCCCTGTAGCCGATTTTATCTTCAATTCACCATTGCCCACTGCTACCTTGAATTTTGCAAAGACAGGTATTTTGTTTTCATCTGCCGTAAGCCATAGGAAATTGCTATTGCTGCCTTTCAGCACATCGTTGGCTACGCTTATCTTGAGCTTATAACATTCCTTTCTGCCAATGGCGGTATCTATGGTTTCCTTTTTTACATAGGTAAAGGAAAATTTCGTTTCCTTGTTGTCGAACAAGACAACAAATGTGTCACTTGCTCCAACTGGGGCTTTCTTTATGTCCAAGCTTCTTAGATAGTATATTGTAGAAACGATGTCCCTAGTTCCAGATTTGATTTTTATGTTATTGTTTTGATCCCAAAAACCAGAAGCGGAATTCTTTGTTTTCTTTCGAATCAAACTTTTTACATTTTTTGTTTTTTGATTGAAATTATACTTTACATATTTGTAATAACCACCTTCGCTTATGTCCCTCTTGTATAAATAAGGAATTACTGTTTTTGGGTTGACATAGCTTTCATACAAATCTCTTACTTTGAAGAAGTTATCCCATTTCTTGTAGGTGGTGGCAGAACACTTAAGACGCAATAGGGTGGAGGATTTCGTTTTTACCTCGCTGGTTTCCATCTTTATTTGCGCAATGTCCGTCATTAGACCTGACATGTTGTACGAAGCTGTGAAGCTTAGTTTTTCGCCAGCCTTGAAAGCATTGTTTTGAGCACTTAGAATAAATGCAAAACTGAATAATAATATAGATAAATAGGATTTCATAATTTGGTTTTAATGTTTCAAAGATAAGAATACAAACATTAATTATGCCGAAGTATTGCATGTTGGTCAAAATTATTGAAAGCAGATTTTATTTCCGCATAGAGAGAAGACTTTTTTATGTTTACTAGTAAAAAAGGGTATTCCACTTTGTTCATTTGACATAAAAAAACCGCCAATAGCTAGCTATTGGCGGTTTTTTTTAGTTTTTGATGATCTAGCAATTAGCTGAAATTGATCTTTGTACACGTTTTTCCATATACAAAGGACAATACGGCTTGTATTGCTTCGTCTGGAGTTTGTGCAGTTCCAATTTTACGACCTCCGTCCATTACATCTCCATTCTCTGCCCAATTGAATGTCTTGTCGTTGTTCCCTCTATTGACGATGGTACGTTTACCATCTTTAATGCTCATTCTGTATGATTTGTATTCTCTATCGTATTTTACACCAGCTGGGTAATATGTTTCAGCATTGAAGAAAGATTTTCCCTTTGAAAATAGATAACATACACAGTTTCCTATTTCACTCTCTTCAGACACCCTTACGGTGTTGTTATGCGTAATCTTCCATTCTCCTTGAATTTTAGAAGCTACGATGTTCATTAAAATTGTCCCTTTCTCTGCTACTTTCCCATCAATCTTGGATTGAAAGTTAATAAGAGCAGATATCGTTCCAGCTCTGTCTTTTTGAGATTCGTATACTGTTTCCCCCAAGGACATGGTGAAATTGTAGTTTTTGTTTTTGATGTCCTCAGCCAATTTATCTGCAAATTGACCATAGGTTGTGGACGTTCTATGCAATACGCCTGTCAATCCAATATATGCAGTGTTGTTTTGGTAATTCTTATCGAACAAGTTCAATATGTTTTCTGCATCTTCATTCGCACCCAATTCATTAGATGCTTTTATATAGGACTTTAAAAGCTGAGTCACTGGTTTGTCTTGTGAGAATCCTGAAAGAAATGACAAAAGAGTTATTGACATTACTAATTTAAATAATGTAGGGTTTTTCATAAGGGTAGGTTTGTGTTAATGATTAGATTTATATTTTAATGACGGCTAATATATGAAAAAGAAAAGTATATGAGGAATTGCATTTTAATAAATCGAGGAAATGAAAAGTTGTAGTCTCAATTCATTGTGACAATTGATAAAGACAAAGTGAGTGTATAGTGAGTTAATTGTCTTGTTTTTAGTTGTTTGTGTTTGTTTTGGCTAGATGTTTGAATAAAGGGTGTTTTGCCTCTTGAATTCCTTTTTTTAAATATTTAATTTTCAGTTGAATAAAAACATGATGTATAAGTTATGTTTTTGTTTATGAGTGTTTTACGCCATAGAGGCGTTTAGGATGATATGAAGATTCATGGGTAACTAACTAAAATCATAGAGATGAAAAAATCAAATTCAAAGACATCAAGAGGACTATTGTTGGTTTGTCTTCTTTTTTTATTGCAATCCTGCTACTCTGTTAGGCTGAAGAGCATAAATGGGAGTGAACAACCAGACCCCGTAAGTGAAAGAACGGACGATTATAGAAACATGACCGTGATGGAGATAGATACCGTTCTCACGATAAAGGCAACTACAAGCATTCCAACATTCCTTGTAAAGAAAAATGCCTTGTGCAAATCCGGACAATTACATACGGTAGAGTACAGAAATACTCTTGGTAGTGTTTTGCTCAGTGCTGTGACCTTGGGAAGAAAACGAAAAATGAAGGTTAAATACGTATGTGTCAAACCATCAAATTAAAACATTATGGCAACTACTATAGCACATCCAAAGACAAAATGGGATACATTGCACAACAATGGCCCTTTTCCATTAAAGACATTATATGTCACAGAGTTAGCAGGAGATGGGAATATTCCTGCAAAAATTGACCGCTACAATGATGTGGCTGAGGAAATTCAGCGGTTGATAAAGGAAACAGCTGATGACAATGAGGGTTTCAGGGCTTACGGATCACGTTGGTCCATGAACAACATTGCACATCACAAGGATAGGATGCATTACAATGGATTCATGAACATACATTTGCCGATAGCAGAAGCAGATTGTCATGATGATACAACCTATGATGCTTCCAATCTCTTTTTATTTGAGTGTGGAAATACCATAAAGGAAGTATCCAAACAATTGTCTGCACATGGGAAGTCATTGAAAACGACTGGAGCTAGCAATGGGCAAACCATTGCAGGCTGCATCTCCACGGGAGTACACGGTTCTGCATTGGATGTAGGTTCTGTGCAAGATTACGTTGTCGGTTTGAATCTCATAATTGGCCCAAATCCAGAAGATGTCGTTTATTTGGAACGTCATACAAAACCCGCCTTGAACGATGTTTTTGCATCCAAGCTGAAAGCCAGGGTCATTCGTAATGATGGCCTTTTCAATGCTGCATTGGTGGGCTTGGGAGCCTTTGGGTTTATTCATGGTGTGGTCATAGAGGCAGAGCCACGTTTTTTGTTGAATCGATATGTCAAGAAAATAGACAAGAACATAGCCTTGAAGTTGGCTGAAACTATGGATTTTAAAAATTCATCGTTTAAAATTCCAGAGGAAACCGATGAGCAAGGAAATGCGAACAGACCATATCACTATAAAATATTCATAAACCAATACAATGATGATTTGGAGTATGTGGTGGAGTTGATGTATAAGAAACCTTATGTAGTTCCCTATGAAGACCCCTTTCCAGTAATAAAGGAATCCCTATATCGGGATCTGATTCATTTGTTCGTGAAAATGGCTGAAAACTTCCCAAAGAGTATTCCATGGTTGGTAAGACGTTTGCGAAAAACCATTTTGCCAACGGTAAATGAGGAACTTATTGGTACGGTTCCTGAAATATTCTGGGATGCACCATATCAAGGCCCAGCTTTTGCTTGTTCCTTCGGAGTAGATCATAAAGATGCTCCAAGGACGATGAAACTTCTAGGGGATCTTACAAAAAAAGAAGGCCCCATCCCTGGGATTTTTGCCATGCGTTTCGTCAAAAAATCTGAAGCAACATTGGCCTTTACAAAGTTTCCGATTACTTGCATGATAGAGATCGATGGTGTGTTATGGAAGAAAACAAGGCGAATCATGAGTGTTACCGAGTTTTCCAAGCGTATGATAGAGACTTTGCAGCAAAACAACATTCCTTTTACGATGCATTGGGGAAAAACAGGCAATTGGACATTTCCAGGTTTGGTAGCGCATATGTTTGGTGACGATACGGTTAATGAATGGAAAAACTATCGGAATGGTTTGCTTTCCGAAGACATGGCGAAACTGTTTTCCAATGATTTTTTGGAGACTACGGGATTGTCCGAGAAGAATTTGGACGATACTGACGATTGGATCGTGTCATTGTAAATTCTGTTGTCTCTATTTGTACAAAGAATCTACTAAAAAGAAATTATGATTGCTCCCAAATAATATAGATAAGGATTTTTAATGATTTCAAGATGGGAAAGAAAATATTGGACGAGTACATTGTAAGGTTAAGAGGAACCAGATGGAATAGAGTACATCAAAAATCCGAAAAGAACAAAACGGTGAGAATGTTATTTTGGGGGGATGAAGTAGAATTGATCGATGATATCCAAAACGAGGATGCTACTCGTAAAAAACTAGACGTCAAATTTTACAATTACGGTACTGGAGAATTCGAAGAAGGGTACATTAACAAGAAATTCAAAAAGAACATTGGTTATTTGCCTTTGTGCTTTAGGGAGGGTAATTTATTGCAAGTCCTGTTTTTGGATGTTCAACAAGGGGACGCATCCATTGTGAGCTTGCCATCTGGAGAAAGAATACTGATAGATGGAGGAGAAGGGAAGTTCATCTCAAGGATTCTAGCTGCGCTATATCCTAAAACTACAAAGACTAATCCCGTGGTCTTTGATTCCATAATCGTTACGCACGGAGATGCAGATCATTTTTCGGGACTTTTTAAAATACCGGAAACAGAGACTCATCCTACTGAAAGGAAACGTATTTTCTTCAAAGCAAGGAATATATATCACAATGGACTAGTCAAATCAGGACTGAAAGGATACAAAAATGCCTTTGGAACATCGAAGCCCAAAGGAAAACTATTGTATGCTACGGAAATTTGGAACGATTCCAGGGATGCAGTACATAAGAGCAATACCTTCAAAAAATGGGACGATGCCATAAACAAGCTATTGACCACAGATGGGAAGGTCAGACGATTGAAGTTTGGAGATGATGAAGAGTTTGATAGACATGAGAACAATGGGGTGAAAATAAAAGTTTTGGGACCAATAAATGAAACCTTGGACGGAAAGGATGCATTGAGATACTACAGAAATGAGAGAGGATCAAAATCGGCTTCGCATACGGTCAATGGGCATTCGGTAACGATAAGGTTGAGCTATAACAATGTAAACTTCTTTTTTGGTGGAGATTTGAACATTGATGCATCGGAGCATTTGATGCATTCTTATGCTCAACAAGATGCTGCCGTGAACATCAGGTCGGAAATAATGAAGGTCCCACATCATGGATCCCATGAATACCATTTGAATTTTTTCAAAACAATAAGCCCCGTGATCTCCATAGTGTCTTCTGGTGACGAAAACGTAGGGAAGGACTACGTACATCCTCGTGCCAACTTGTTGGGAGCATTGGGCAGAGCCTCTAGAAATGATTTGCCACTGATCTTTTGTACGGAATTGGCTGCCTTCTTTGCATATATGGGAGTGGTATTGGGGCCAATGGAAGTGGTAAAGGACGATGGCAAGAAGGTGAAGTTGAAAAAGGGGTTTCCCGCTTTTAACAGATTGGTTTATGGCTCGGTGAGAGTAAGAACAGATGGTGAACGCATATTGGTAGCCGTAGAATCTTCTTCTTCGATTAAGGAATATTATGTTTTGAAAATTGATGCATTGGGAAACGCAACTTATATGGATAAACCCTCTATAATTTAGATTAACAGTTTCTTCTTGTGAAGTTGCTTGTTATTTTTCTTGAAGGTGACATTTGTCATCTTTTATGTTTGCTTCTCATTCTAACTTTGTCATAAACAAACAAAAATAGAATGATCATGACTATATTATCTAAATTTCAACAAGAATATACAAGAAACATATTGGGTTATTCCGCTATGGGAATGATCTTGAGTACCTGTTTGGGGTCCATAGCAATTATGAGTACATTGGCTCATGGCAATGGCTTTTTTCAAATGCTATTGGTAATGATAACGGTAATTCTATGTAGTGGGCACAACGCTACCATTTTAACGGTGCAAAGACCCATAGTAATCTTTAGATGGTTGGAAATTAGTACGGTGATAAACGTACTAATCATAATTGGCACATTGTTGTTTTAAGGGTATGAGAAAAATGACAGAATCTTTAATATCAAAATACAACGTGCCTGGACCTAGATATACAAGTTATCCTACGGTTCCATATTGGGATGGAGGTTCTTTCTCTTTGCGCTTATGGAAAGACACTCTTAAAAAGAGTTTTGATGAAAGCAATGAATCCAAAGGGATAAGTCTTTACATACATCTTCCTTTTTGTGAGAGCATGTGTACATTTTGCGGTTGTCACAAGCGCATTACCAAAAATCATTCTGTTGAACTTCCATACATACAATCGTTAATAGACGAATTCAGTCTCTACAGGGAATTGCTCGGAGAGAAACCAAATATAGGAGAGTTGCATATTGGTGGTGGTACACCCACTTTTTTCAAGCCAAGGCACATTGGGAACCTACTTCGATTGATTGGTAGGGTAGGAAGATTTATGGAAGACTGTGAATTGAGCTTTGAAGGGCACCCGAACAATACCACGAACGAGCATCTGGAAATGTTTGCAGACTACGGTTTCAAACGTGTCAGTTATGGTGTTCAAGATTACAACCATAAGGTTCAGGTGGCAATACACAGGGTACAGCCTTTTGAAAATGTGAAAGGAGTCACGGAAGCATCAAGAGCAATTGGTTTTACTTCGGTAGGACACGACATTGTTTTTGGTTTACCTTTTCAAACGGCTGAAGATGTCGAAAATACCATTCTCAAGACAATGGAGTTGAAACCAGATCGCATTGCTTTCTATAGTTATGCCCATGTACCATGGATGAAAGGAAATGGTCAACGTGGTTTTGATGAGGAAGATTTGCCGACACCCTCACAAAAGAGTTTGCAATACGAATTAGGGAAGAAGATGTTGTTGGAAGCTGGCTACATGGAAATAGGTATGGATCATTTTTCGTTACCGACAGATGCATTGTACAGAGCACAATTAAAACAAGAACTCCATAGGAACTTCATGGGGTATACAGCATCTAAAACCAAAGTGATGATTGGATTGGGGGCTTCCGCAATTAGTGATAGTTGGTATGGTTTCGCTCAAAATACCAAGCATGTAGAAGAGTATCAAGAACTAGTCGGCAAAAAAATAATACCAGTCTTCAGAGGTCATATTTCAAATGAAGAAGACTTGATCATAAGACGACACATTCTCAATATAATGTGTCATTTCAAAACGTCTTGGAAAGACAATGCTTTGGTTTTTAGTGAACTTCCTGAGGTTTTGGCCAAATTGAGAGAATTGGAAAACGATGGTTTGGTGGAGTTAGGTGACAGATGTTTGGAAGTCACACTAAAGGGAAGACCATTTGTAAGGAACATATGTCTACCATTCGATCTTAGGTTGCAACGAGAAAAGCCAGAAACAAAACTATTTTCAATGACCATTTGACACTTTAGGTAATGTAGCTGTATTTAAGTGATCTATATGGATTCGTTACTTTCTCAAGAAGCTGAGCAATGTTATGTTGTTCAGCTTTTATATTAGTCATACCTCAATGGGATTCAAATTATGGTATCTCAATGGCAGTTATGTTTCGAATCGACTTTCTCGACTGTTATCATTTCTGAAGGAGAAAGGTAAGGAATCCCCAATCCCAAACCTCTTAGAATAAATAGCAAGCCAACTATGATGACAAAGATGGGTATTGCTTTCAAGACACGTTGCTTCGCCGTTTTGGTAAGAAAGTTTCCAAGATGTATTGCTGTGGTCATAAGTGGGATCGTACCTAGTCCAAATATTATCATATACAAACTTCCTTCCCATGTTTCACCTGTAGCCATTGCACCAAAAATGGCCATGTATACGAGACCACAAGGTAGCAATGCATTAAGATAGCCAATGGTGAAAAACGTACCTGGATCTTTCTTTTTCAATTCATTGCCCATTTTATGCTTTACCTTGGAAACAAGTCTGTAGATGGGTTTGGAAAAATTGTAACGGTTAAATAGTTTTTGGGGAATCGATATGGTAAGGATCATCAATACACCAATGCCAATCGATAGCTGTTGTTGAAAGCCAAATAGATTGAGACTCTTCCCTACAATGCCAAATAATAAGCCAAGGAAGCCATACATAGTTATGCGACCTAGATGATAACTCAACAATTGTAAGGTGCTCTTGGTTTTGTCTTTACGATCCAGAGGCAATAGAAATGCGATGGGGCCGCACATTCCCACACAGTGAAAACTGCCTAACAAGCCAAAAATGAGAGCAGAGTAAAGCATCAATATGTTATTTGTTTCTTATATAGGTAGGAAGTGCCTTCGTATACCCATTCCATGGTAATGTTCCAACGGCCATCCAACATCTTGTTGTCTGGTATGAGCAAATTAGAAGAGGTTGGATTTAACGGAAGGTCAAAATCCAGCTTTTCATTGGACGGCCTATATAGGAACACTTTTCCTTTGATTTTCGATGGCTCCAGTTCCTTTGGGAAAACCAACAACCAACCCTCATTTGTTCTTTTGCCCATAATTCTTTCTTTAAGGGCATAGGTGTTTGTTTCTGCGTCGATTTCCGTTTGGTACATCATTTCCTTTGCATAATACTCTTCGGTGACCAGATCGTGACTATATTTCTCATCGATACTCATAGTGATGACGAAATACATTATAAAGCTTATGAAAGCGAGCATTCCTACTATGATTCCTTTTCCCCAATTCCATTTCATGATTATTCGATTTTATGTGTTTATTTATAACTTCTTGGCCCTAAAAAAGCAGTTGTCGTGGTCTCTATCAAATCTTCTCCACTGTAAATGCCTATTTCTACGCGATCCTTGTCTCCTTCAAGTTCATGTGCGTTTACCTCTATGAACAATGTACCTTCAGCAAGTCCTTGACCATCTACTTTGAAGTTGTCATGGGATACCAGTTTGATGTCACCTTTGTGTGATAGGAGTTTGAAATGAACATTGTCTATGTCATCCACCGTTTTGTTTATCAGTTTGAAGGTATATACATTGCTAATCACATTATCGGCTTTGCGTTCGTATAGTTGACCTGGTAGACGCAAGATGTTTGCTTCAATGTCGTTACGCAAAAAAAGCATGCCTGTCAATATGGCCATCAGAATTGCCAATACGACTGTATAGCCTTTCAAACGAGGTGAGAATTTGGATTTTTCTTCTTTTCTTATATTGTCTTCGCTGGCATAGCGGATAAGGCCTTTTTGTAGATTTACGCTTTCCATCATATGATCGCAAGCATCAATGCAGGCGGTACAATTAATACATTCCAATTGGGTTCCATTCCTAATGTCTATGCCGGTAGGGCATACGTGGACACACTGAAAGCAATCTATGCAATCTCCTTTGCCAGTGGTTGGCCTATCTTCATTTTTTTTGAATTTTGCTCGGCCAGCTTCCTTTTCTCCGCGTTTGTGGTCGTATGCGACTACAATGGATTTGTTGTCCAGCAATACGCCTTGTAGCCTACCATATGGACAAGCAATTATACATACTTGTTCTCTGAACCATACAAATACAAAATAGAATACACCAGTGAAGATCAATAGAGAAATGAGGGTATTCACGTGTCTTGAAGGACCATCTATGACATAGCGCATTAGCTGATCACTACCAATCAAGTAAGCTAGAAAAACATTGGCAATAAGGAATGAGATGATAAAGAATACAAGCCATTTGAATACTCTTTTTCTTATCTTTTCGACATTCCAAGGCATTTTTTTGAGGCGTATCTGTTTTCCGCGATCACCATCTATCCAATATTCGATACGTCTGAAAACCATTTCCATAAAAATGGTTTGCGGACAGATCCAACCACAGAACAATCTTCCAAAAGCAACTGTAAATAGAATGACAAATACCACACCTATAATCATAATGATGACAAACAAATGAAAATCTTGTGGCCAGAAAGGAAATCCGAAGATGTTGAAACGGCGCTCCAACACATTGAACATTAAAAATTGATTGCCATTGATTTTTATAAAGGGAGCAGAGAACAAAAAAATGAGGAGCGCATAGCTTACGTATTTACGATATTCATACCATTTGCCTTTTGGTTTTTTAGGATACACCCAAGCGCGCTTTCCTTCTTCGTTAAGCGTACCTATGGTATCTCTAAAGTTATCTTGACCTTGTTCTGCCATTTAGATTGTATCTGTTTGTTTCAGCGAAATGCGGATTCAATTATTTAAGCATTACTTTGGCTGTAATTGAATCTGTTGTAATAACCTGAGGTGTTTCTTTTGTTTCTGTTGGAGTATCTGGATTTACCCATATATCTCCTTCGGCTTCTTTAGGTTCTGCTGGAGTGGTTCCTTGAAAGGAGAGCACATAGCTTGCTACTTGAGCCATTTCGGCAGGTTTCAGGTCCGATTTCCATGAAATCATTCCTTTTCCATCCCTACCACCTTCGGAAATTGTATTGAACACATTTTTGATGCCTCCTCCTAAAATCCAGTTTTCATCGGTAAGGTTCGGGCCAATTCCGCCACCGCCATCTGCTTTGTGACAAGCAATGCAATTGATGTTGAAAATCTTTTTTCCTGCTTTTAGATCTGAAGCATCGGTTAACAATGTCACTGTATTGACATCAACCAAATCCTTTGCTGTTTTTTTCCATTCTTCAATTTCTATTTTGGCTTCAGCCACTGCAATTTCATATTCTTCAACTTGATTGTTGCCATTCAACACTTCATAACGTATCAAATAGGCAATACCAAAAATGATGGTCGCATAGAACATGTATACCCACCAAGGAGGAAGGTTGTTATCAAGCTCTTTTATGCCATCATAGTCATGATCAAGTATGATTTCTCCTTCCTCCTCAATGGCTTTGCTTCCTAGTAGTTTTTTGTAGGTTTCACGTATCCATTTAAATTCATTGTTCTTTCTTATCGCTTCTTTAGCTAAATAACGTGTTTGTTGCTTAGTTGTCAATGTTTTGAAAAGAATGGATTTCAGTGCTTCTATGCAGATTTCGAATGCAAAGGCAAATAACATTGTCGTACCAATGATGGCCCAAAATATGGGTTGCGTGAACATTGCCCATTCTTCTCCAGTTTCGTAAACCCATTCTATGAGTATTATGGCTGTTGTAAAAAAGAACGAGAGTCTTATAAATGATGCTGTTGTTTTCATAATTGCTCATTGTTAGTGTTAATGGTGTCATCCTCCAGAGGGATATTGCTAACCTCTGATATATGTGCCTTTTTTGCAGTGAATACCCACCAAAAAAGGATTGTGAAGAAGATGAAGAATATCAATAGAGATATCATGGGGTAGATTTCTACACCATCTATGTTTTCCAAGTTGCCTTTTACATATTTCAACATGACTATTTGTTTTTGTTAAGTGCAGTGTCTCCTGCGTTTTTAATCTTTATGTCGGTTCCCAATCGTTGTAAGTATGCGATTATGGCTGTAATTTCTCGATTGCGCATTTCAATGAATTCTTCTCCATTTTCCTTGGCGTGTTTCTTGTCAGCCTCATAGGTTTTGACAAAGTCGGGATCGCTATAGAGGTTTTTCTCGATCTGGGTGCCTTGTTCATCCATCCATTGCTGTGCACGAGCAATGTCTTCATCCGTGTATGGTACTCCTAGTGTAACCATGGCCTTCATCTTCGTTTCTGTCAGGCCTTTGTCCAATTCATTTTGGATGAGCCATTTGTATGAAGGCATTATGGAGCCGGATGAGGTACTTTGAGGGTCGTAGAAATGATTTAAATGCCAATTGTCACTGTACTTGCCTCCAATGCGCATCAAATCTGGTCCTGTACGCTTACTCCCCCAAAGGAAAGGGTGGTCGTAAACATATTCTCCAGCCTTGGAGTATTCACCATAGCGTTCGACTTCACTTCGGAACGGGCGAATCATTTGGGAGTGGCATGATACGCAACTCTCCCTAATGTATATGTCTCGACCTTCCAATTCTAATGGAGTATATGGTTTTACACTTGATATGACTGGAACATAGTCGTCTACCATCAGAGATGGAATGATTTGTACCATACCACCAATTAAAATGGCAATGGTAGCAAATATGGTTAGTTTTACAGGACGTCTTTCCAACCATGTATGATAGCCTTCTTTCTTAGTACGTTTTTTTGTTACCCTGTGAAGTGGAACGGATTCAGCCAACTCATCTGTAACCTTGCTGCCTGAACGAGCAGTCATGATAATGTTGTAAACCCCGATCAATGCACCTACGATAAACATTGTTCCTCCAATGGCACGCATCCAATACATTGGGATAATTTCACTTATGGTCTCTAGGAAGTTGCCATAGGTAAGTGTACCATCGGGATTGAATTGCTTCCACATGGAAGCTTGAACAAATCCAGCAACATACATTGGCAAGGCATAGAGTATGATGCCCAATGTTCCTACCCAAAAGTGTACATTGGCCAATTTGATGGACCAAAGTTTCGTTTTAAACAGTCTGGGAACCATCCAATACACCATACCAAAGGTAAAGAAACCGTTCCAGGCCAAGGCGCCTACGTGCACGTGGGCTATGATCCAGTCGCTAAAATGAGCTATGGCATTTATGTTTTTAAGGGATAGCATGGGGCCTTCAAATGTTGCCATACCATAACCCGTAATGGCTACGACCATAAATTTGAGAACAGGGTCGGTACGTACCTTGTCCCATGCTCCACGCAAGGTCAAGAGGCCGTTTATCATTCCTCCCCAGGAAGGGGCGATGAGCATGATGGAAAAGGCCACTCCCAAATTCTGTGCCCAATCCGGTAGTGTGGAATATAATAGATGATGAGGTCCTGCCCAGATGTAGATGAATATGAGCGACCAAAAGTGAACGATGGACAGTCTATAGGAATATACGGGCCTGTTTGCAGCCTTTGGTACGAAATAATACATTAATCCTAGAAATGGAGTCGTAAGGAAAAAGGCTACGGCATTGTGCCCGTACCACCATTGTACCAACGCATCTTGTACGCCTGCATAGACAGAGTAGCTCTTTAATGCGCTTACCGGTATTTCGATGCTGTTGACGATATGAAGTACAGCTACCGTAACAAATGTTCCTAGGTAGAACCAGATGGCAACATATAGGTGACGTTGTCTTCTTTTGAAAATCGTACCGATCAAATTTGCTCCAAAGGCAACCCAAATTAAGGCAATGGCAATATCAAAGGGCCATTCCAACTCTGCGTATTCTTTTGATGTGGTATAGCCTAGAGGCAATGTTATTGCCGCTCCCACAATAATGACTTGCCATCCCCAAAAGTTAAGGTTGCTTAACCAATCTTTCCACATTCGTGCTTTGAGCAATCTTTGCGTGGAGTAATACACTCCTGCGAAAATAGCATTGCCCACAAAGGCAAATATTACTGCATTGGTATGTAGTGGTCGTAAACGACCAAAGCTCAACCAGGAGATGCCATCTGTGAGGTTGGGGAATAAAAACATAAAGGCGAGCAGTAAGCCGATACTCATCCCTATGATGCCCCAAAACATTGTGGCGACGATGAATTTGCGTACGATCTTATTGTCGTAATAGAACTTTTGTACTTCCATATTTATTTGAATTGTTCATTTTGATTTTGATGTGATGTAAAATAAAGTTTGAATGGTTTTCAAACTTTATTTTGGTATGATTGGTTCTTTTGTTGCTTTATGAATTGATTTCGTGTCTTTTTCCTTTACTATCTCATCTTCGAATAGCATTCGTACGGATGGGGTATAGGTATCATCATATTGCCCTTTTTTCACAGACAAGATGAAAGCTGCAAAAAAGATGAGCGCAACAAAGACGCTTATTGCCAAAAGCATATATATGATATTCATACCTATCTGAATTAGATTGTAAAACTACTGTTCGTCGTTTTCAAAAAAGATGACTTTTGTCAGCTTTGTTAAATTTGCTCATTGCATTGGGTTTGTTTCACGATGGTGCTGTTTCATTTTTTAATTCTCTACCAAGAAAGAAGGTTGCCATTGTCGTAAACACCACAATACTTATGGAACTCAAAGGCATCAGGATTGCAGCCACAACCGGTTCTAAATTCCCTGTGATTGCAAATAGAAGGCCAACCATATTGTAAAACAACGAAAAGACGAATGCATGTTCAATGACTTTGATTCCTTTTTTTGAAAGTGAAAGAAAGCGAGTAATGTCTTTGAACCTAGAAGCATCCAATATGCCATCGCATGCAGGGGAGAAGACGTTTACGTTTTCAGATATGGAGATGCCCACATTGCTTTGTGCCAATGCCCCTGCGTCATTTAGGCCATCTCCTATCATCAATACGTTTTTCCCTTGTTCTTGCTGTTCTTTGATGTAGTTGAGTTTGTCTTCTGGTCTTTGATTGAACAATAGAGTCGCATTTTCTGGAAGCAAGGTTTTTAGATAGTCTTTCTCTCCATCGTTGTCTCCAGATAGGATGATTATCTTGTGATTTTTACCAAGCTTGTCGAATACCTCTTTCACGCCATTGCGATAATCATTGAAAAATATGTAATACCCCTTGTATTCATCATCTGTACTAATGTGGATTGCCGTTTTGTTTCGTGTTTGTCGTTCTCTTCTTTTTTGGTTACTATCTGTATACCCATAAGAGCCTATCTTGATTTTATGGTTGTTGATTGTTCCAGTAATTCCTTGCCCGACGTCTTCCTTGAAGTCATCTAGGGTTTTTATGTCGTTGTTGTCCAAAGTGGCATACAAAGATCTACTCAAGGGATGGTTGGAGGCTCTCAAGGTATTTGTCAGCATAGACTTTTCTTCTTTTGTTAGAATGACACCTTCATAGGCAATGGTATTTTTTGTACTTGTGGTAAGTGTTCCTGTCTTATCGAAGACAACGGTATCAACACGTGCCAGTCGCTCTATGGACACACTGTCTTTCATATAGAGTTTATGATATCCAAAGATGCGTAGTAGGTTACCCAAGGTAAATGGTGCAGCAAGTGCGATTGCACATGGACATGCAACTATCAATACGGCAGTAAAGACATTCAAGGCTTTGGATGAATCTATGAACAACCATATCGTAGTCGCTATCATCGCAATGGATAGAATGCTTAAAGTGAATCGTTTGCTAATGCGATCTGTTAAAGATTCGAACAGACTTTGGTTGTTTTTGTCGAATATTTCGTTGGACCATAATTGGGTTAGGTAACTTTGCTTGACAGGTTTCAAAACCTCCACTTCGATTGCCCCAGCTTGCTGCCGTCCACCTGCAAACAATTGGTCACCTGATTTTTTTGTAATGGGTTCTGCTTCCCCGGTTACAAAGCTATAGTCTATTAACGCTTTCCCATTGATGAGAGTGGCATCTACTGGCAACAATTCAGAATTTCTTATTAGTATTCGATCCCCTTTTTCAAGTTCATAGACTTGTGTCTGTTCTTCTGTTGTAGCAATGCCCTTTTTGACCAGTCGAGTTACCGCAATCGGGAAATATGATCTGTAATCGCGTTCGAATGACAGGAAGGCATAGGTTTTTTGTTGAAAGAACTTACCAAGAAGCAAGAAGAATACGAGCCCAGCCATACTGTCTAAAAATCCAGTTCCCAATCCCATTGCTATTTCAACGGTGGAGCGAACAAACAATACGGAAATACCAATGGCGATTGGAACATCCATATTCAAGATTCCTGAACGCAAACCTTTGTATGCCGATAAGAAATAATCTCGAGCTGAGTAGACAACTACGGGAATGGCGAAAACAAATGCCAGCCAACGAAAGGTGTGTTTGAATCTTTCCAACCAAAACTCATTCACTTCGAAATATTCTGGGAAGGAGAGGAACATGATGTTACCAAAAGCAAAACCGGCAACTCCCAATTTATAGATGAGCCCTTTGTTTATGTTCGGTTTCTTTTTGATTGAAGCATCGTCCAGTGACATATATGGTTCGTAACCTATTTTGGCTAGAAGGATGACAAGCTTTTGTAGTGTGGTTTCTTTTGAGCTGAAGGTGATTCTAACGGTTTTTTCAGGAAAATTGACCTGAGAAGCTCTAATTGCTGGATTTAGCTTGTCGAGGTTTTCCAACACCCAAATGCAGGAACTACAATGAATGGTGGGAATTTGTAAAGAGACTATTTGTGTGTCGAGCTCGTCAAATTCCAAGAATTGTGAAGCGATTTGTTTGTTTCCAAGAAAATCGAATTTACCTTCCTGTATATATGGAGTAGAGCCAGGTGTTCCTTCCAATTCGTAGTAATAGGAAAGCTCATTTTCGTTGATGATGTCGAAGACGGTCTTGCAGCCGTTGCAACAAAAGTGCTTGTAATAATGAATGATTGGAGTTGCCCTGCACTCGTCACCACAATGGAAGCAGTTTTCCATGAATTGTTTTATTTGCTCGTTATACCTATGGCAAAATTGATGAAAATCAAGTTGCTAAACGATGACTTTTGTCATATTTGAGATAGCTTAATCATTGCGTTTCCTAGGTCAGGAATACGGATTTGGTTACCTTTGCAATGATGACAAAAGAGAGTGAAATACATAGCCGTTGTGAGAATTGCATCATTAGACAGTTGAACTCACTTAAAGCATTGAACAAAAAGGAACTAAAACGTATATCTGATAGCAAGGTTACCAAAATCGTCAAGAAGGGGGAGGCTATCTTCGATGAAGGAGAGAAGCTCAATGGCGTCTTTTGCGTACGATCTGGCGTTTCTAAATTGTCAAAGATGAGTGACAATGGCAAGGATCAAATCGTAAAGATTGCGACCAAGGGAGAGTTGTTGGGACAACGTTCCGTCATCTCAGAAGAAAAAACCAACCTCAGTGCCGTGGCAGTCAATGATATGGAGGTTTGCTATGTTCCAAAAAAGCATTTAAAGGAGAGTATAGACGGCAATGTTGAGTTTACTAAAGCTATCCTTGTACATATGGCAAACGATTTGAAGTTTGCAGACAATGTGATTGTTAACATGGCTCAAAAAACTGTCAAACAACGCATAGCAGAAACGGTAATGTACCTTGAGGAAAGCTTTGGTGTAGACGAGGAAGGTTATATTTCCATGACACTTACGCGCGAAGACATAGCCAGTGTGGTTGGCACGGCCAAAGAAGCTTGCATAAGAACACTGTCCTCATTTAAAAAGGAAGGTTGGATTTCTTCAGACGGCAAACGTATAAGGATAGAAGATGAAAAAGCCCTCTATAGGTTGGTAGAAGGCTTTTGACATTGTTTTTTGAAAATTAAATTTTCACTGTCAATACAGGAAGTTTGGAGTGATTAACGATATCTTCACTGATGCTCCCAGAGAAAAAATGAGCCAATCCTCTTCTTCCGTGTGTTGGAATACCAATGATATCTGCTTTTATTTTTTTTGCATAGTTGAAAACTCCTTTTTCCACAGAATAATCCGAATATATCGAAATGTCTTCAGGCATTATGTTGTAATCCCCACCTAGATGTATCAAGAAATTAGCGATACGCTGTTCTATTTGATGTGTACTTTCATAGTTTTCACCAGGAAGATTTACATACAACAACTGTACTTTGACATCCAAGATTTTGAATAGGGCGGTAATCCTTTTGAATACGTCCAGACTCTCCAATTTGTAATCGCAAGCAAATACAGCTTTTGATGCAGAGAATTCATTATCGTCTTTTACAACCAGTACAGGAACGGAAGAGGTACGGACGACCTTTTCTGTATTGGAACCAACAAATACTTCACTTATGCCACTGCTGCCATGGGAACCCATTACAATCAAGTCTACATCAAATTCTTTGGCTACGTCGTCTATCTCACTAAAAACCTTGTAGTTCTTCACGGTTTGATGAACGGTGATGCCCTCCAAGTAGTCTTTGTCCAAGAACTCTGTAAAACGCTTCTGCGTGAGTTGCAGGAAGAACATTCCTTCCATGGAGTCATTTTCTTTGGTGATTACGGCATCACTGAGTCCCATCATATGTACCACTACGATTTCCAAATCTTGTTTCTTTGCCATTTTAGAAGCCACTTTCAAGGCGTTCTCAGAATGTTTTGAAAAGTCCACAGGTACTAATATTTTTTTCATCTCAATTGCTTTTTAGTTGTTAATATGGTCCAAAGTTAAGCAGTATGTTTTCTTTTTTGGGTGATAAAAGTCATCTTGTGCTTTTTTTCATTTGCTTATGTTTACATTCTAATCTTCTTGATATGAAAGCAAAAATCACTCTTGTGACCAAGAATGAAAGAATAAGCAAAAAAGAATTGTCTCATTGTATGGAATGCTTGAGTGGGATCTCGGATGTGATGATCGATGCGATGCAAATAAATGCAACATTCGCCTATACGACGCATAATGCGTTGGAGGGCTTACGAGAGGAATTGAAAAACAAAGGCTATGGGATGGTCATGATTAAGTAATTATGATTGCTAGTCAAGCTTTATTAATCAATATTTGATTATCTACATAAATTTCAACTAATATTCTGAATAAAATGTTTGAGTTGTTTGTCTTTGGATAGCATCAATTTTTTAAGGATTTGATATCGTACGGATGTAACGAAATTTTGAGAAACATTATGTATGTCATACATTTCTTTTACTGAAAGATTCAATCACAATGGCGAACTTGTTTCACGCTTGGTCTTGACTAGAGTTTTAGTAACTTGGCATCAAATCTCTTGTTTATCTAAACGACTAACCTATCAAATTGTATTGGATGCTAAGTTGGGATGCAGTTGGATATTAATTAAATCTCATTTAGATTGACTATGATTGATCTTAAGTGTAAATGCTGTATTCAAGTATGTTTTGCCTTGTATTTAAGTACTCCTGTTTCAATTCCAATAGCTGTTTTTGCTAATATTGTAAAGATAAATGCTCCCATAGCCCATATACCTATGGTAACACCAATTTCTATGCCTGTAGGTAGATATTCAACTATTTTTCCATAAGGCCCAGGAATGAAGCCTGGGACAATAAGACCAAAGCCTTTTTCAATCCAAATGGCAACAAATAGAATAAAACAACAGAAGTAAAGCACTTTGAGATTGTTTCTTAGTTTTCCAAAAGTTAGCATAATGGTTGCAATGACATTAAGTGGGATTGCTGTCCAAATCCAAGGTAGCAAAGCGTCTTTCCCGTGGAGTCCAAAGAACAGATAATAAGCACTTTCGCTATGGTGTGTAGGTGCGTAGAACTCTTTGAATAATTCAGATATCAGCATTATCAAATTTATTTGAGCTGCAACTGTCACAATCAATGCGATTTTCTTAATTGTCTTGTCTGGAATTTTAAAAGAAGTAAAAGACCTTATGATAGCTAAAACTAGAATAATTAAAGCTGGTCCTGCAGCAAATGCTGAAGCAAGGAATCTAGGTCCCAATAAAGCATTATTCCAGAATGGACGCGCTTGCAACCCTTGATATAAAAAAGCGGTTACTAAATGAATGGCTACTGCCCAAAAAACAGATAAAATGGCTCCTGGTACATATATTTTGGGGTTAGGAATTTTGCCTTGGTAACGTCTAAATAAAATATAAAATGGTATTGAAATGTTTAAAAGCAAATAGCCATTAAGTACAATAACATCCCAGGTGAGCATAGAGTTAGGAAAATTAAAAACACCTATGCCTGGCAACATATGCCATAATACCGATGGCCCACCCATATCGGCCACAACAAATGCCAAACACATGATTAAGGCGGAAACAGCCAATCCTTCACCTATGAGAACAGCTTGTTTGAAATCTATGTCTTTAAGAATATACGTAGGCATAACCAGCATGACGGCAGCTGCAGCAACTCCTACTAAAAAAGTGAAATTTGAAATATAAAGCCCCCAACTTACACGGTCTGACATTCCTGTAACACTAAGCCCTTTATCTAGCTGAATGGAATAACAGTACATTCCTATGAGCATTACAAGGGTCAAGAACCCCATCCAAATATGATATTTTTTAGACCCTTTGGTAATAGTATCTAAACTATCGATTGCTAAACTTTTAAATACTTTAAATACTTTAAATCGTCTCATTCTATATATTTTTCAATCTAGTTGCAAGATGCTCGCTTTACATTCTTATCACTTTGATTTGTATGTGTTTTATTAATATGATTTTTAGGCTAATCCATGAAATACCAGAACTTAGGTTCGGTACCTAAATCTTCTTTGAGTCTAAAGACTTTTTTGTTTTCTAATACCCATCTGATAGTGCTATTGGGGTCTAATAGATTTCCGAAAATTCTAGCTCCAGTTGGGCAAGCATCTACACAAGCTGGATTTTTTCCTTTTCGAGAACGCTGTACACAGAAAGTACATTTTTCCATGACTCCTTTTTTACGCATTCTATTCCCTAGATAATGCTGGTTTTTGTTTACTTCATTTTCGGGTACTTGAGGTTTGCTCCAGTTAAACCTTCTACCGTCATAAGGACAAGCAGCCATACAATAACGACAGCCTACACACCAATCGTAATCTATTACAACAAGGCCATCATCCTCTTTCCATGTGGCTTGTACCGGGCATACTTCCACACATGGTGGATTGTCACAATGGAAACATTGTGTGCCCATATAAAAATGCCCTTCTGCTGGAACTTCATGATAGTAATTATCATCAGCATTGTCAAATTTGAAACCTTCTCCATCTTTCATTTCATGAATGCGGATATATTGCATTTGAGAGTTTCTATCTTGATTGTTTTCTTCAACACAGGCACTTACACAATCCATATAACCTTGGCATTTTGAAATGTTAAAGGCATATCCAAAAAGAACGTCTTCTTCTGCATTTTCTGCAGTCATGCTTATGTTTTTACCTGTACGAAGCTCGTACGAGCGCATAAGTCTGTTTATAGTGCCTTGTTTCTCTTCATTGGTCATCAATTTATAGTTTCCTTTAAATTGTTCCTCCCAATCAATTTGTGCCTTTTCTTTAGTGTCATCTCCTGCAAAACTGCTACAAGATGTACTAACAGCTCCAGCCCCAATAAGCAAACTAGCTGTTAACTTCTTAAAAGCGGTTCTTCTATCCATTTTAACATCAAAAACTTGTTCAAAACCGTCTCTATGGCGCTCATCGCCTATAGATGCATCGATAGCGGCTTCAAAAAAATCTTCACTGCTCATTTCTGTTGGTTGTGTGTTTTTTGTACCGTGGTTATTGCAACCGCCAGAGGTTTTGCCGCAACCACAAGAACTCGATGTTTTTTTATTCTTACTTAGCCCTAAGTCTAGTGAGTACCATTTTTTATTTTCACTCATACCATTTTATTCTAATGTTCTAAATCCTCTTTTCGTTCTTTAGCCTTTTCAGTGTTGTATATAGATGGCCATCTAGTTTCAAAGTTTGGTTTATGAGGGTCATGACAATTAACGCAAGTCATTGAAGCCCTCGGAGGGGGCCATCCTGCTACTTTTTTCCCATGGGCACCACCTTTCCAATCTTCAAACTGACTAGAATGACATTGTGCACATACCTTAAAACTCAAGTTGAAATCTACATTCTTTCCAGTTATTGTATTGAGGTTGTTCATATTGTTGCCATTATGACAAGTAGTACAATTCATGGTTTCACCATTGGCGTGATTCAATTTTATATCCCAATGTGCTTTTTTTTCATTTAAACCATTCATTTGGGAAACAGGTTTGCTATGACATTCAATGCAGGCAAATAATTTAATTTGCCCTTTTCTTTCTGGGATTAAAAATGTATGATCACCTTCAGTAATTTTTATTAATTCGGTACCTGCTAGTAATTCATCAGATGTGAGATTGCCATGATAGTTTTTTCCTTCTGCTTCTATCCTATCAGTTATGGGATGATATTCTCCCTCTTGTTTGCAAGAGCATAGAACTACTATAATGAGTAGAGTTAATAAGTAGGATGTTATATTTTTAGTCTTCATTGGAATTATTGAATTGTCTTTTAAAAGTACTTGTGTCTATTTGTGGTTGTTCATTTATTTTTGGTAGATGACATTGTCTACAGTTAACACGTTCTGGGTGTGACACTCTAATTTCCTTAGGAGCACTTGGTCCTGCATGACAAGAAATGCAATTCTCTCTCATTTGTAATTTATGAGGAATCATTGGTGGGCTTCCAAGCAATGCATTGTTTGCACCTTGACCCACTTTTGGTGATAGCTTTTTTCTAAAGGCAAAACCTTTAAAAGTGTTGTTTGTGTTTTTTGTTACGTGACATTGGCGACAATTGATCATCTCCGGATGTGGAGTTATTGGAGCATATGCATTGAATTTTTCAACAAAACCTCCACTTTGATGGCATTGAACGCAAGTGTTACCTCCTAAACTTCGCTCCTTTGCAACAGAATGCGGAATGCTTGGTGGCGCACCAAGGTATGCTCTATTCTTATAATAGTCTTTAAGAGTACGTTGATGGTTCTCATCTATTGGCATCTTCGAATAATCGATTGTTTCACCATCAAAACGTTTAAAAACACCACTTTCTGAAGGTATGAAATTTCCAGTATGAGTCTCATCAACAACTGGTATGTATGCTTCTTCTAAGCCCTCCCTGTAACTAAAATTCCAAATAGTTATAAAAGCGATAAAGATGATTACAAAAAATGATATGATTACAAGTCTTTTTCTCATGGTCTATGCTTTTTCTACTTTAACAGCGCATTTCTTATAATCGGGTTCTTTGGAAATAGGGCAGAAGGCATCTAATGTCACATCATTAATTAACATGTTCTCATCAAAGAAAGGCACAAATACCTGTCCTTTGGTTGGTAAGCCTCTTTCATTAATTGAAGCAGGTAGCGTGCAAGCACCCCTTCGTGATGTGATTTTTATTCTTTCTCCATTTCTAATTCCTAATTTTTTTGCGTCATCTGGGTGAAACTCTACATAAGCATTTGGTACAGCTTGATGTAGCACTGGTATTCTACGCGTCATTGAACCTGTATGCCAGTGTTCTATTACACGTCCTGTATTTAGCCAGAATGGGTATTCACTATCTGGTTTTTCTGGAGCTTCTTCAAAAGGACGTTGCCATATTACAGCTTTTCCATCTGGTTTTCCATAAAAATGAAAATCTTCACCATTGGAGCAAGCAGGGTCATATTTAGCATTGAAACGCCATTGTGTTGACTTGCCATCTACATAAGGCCAGATGGCTCCAGATTCTTTCTTTAGCACTTCAAGCGGAGCCATACCGTGTTTTGCACCTTCGTGAAATTGTCTGTATTCGTTATATATTTCTTCCACATGATTTTCTTCACTATAAGGGAATAAATCACCGTACCCCATTCGCTTTGCCACCTCAATGAACATCCAAGCATCTGCAGTTGCTTCTCCTGGAGCTTCTACCATTTGATTCCAATGTTGTGTTCTACGTTCAGAGTTACCATATAGTCCACTCTTTTCAATATGCCAAGCTGCTGGCAAGATTACATCTGCTACATCTGAAGTTGGCGTTGGAAACACATCTGAAACCACAACAAAACAAGATTCTTTCTCCATTGCTGGACGGTAACGACTTGTTTTAGGTAGTGATACCAATGGGTTTGTAGCTTGTGTCCATATAAATTTGATCTCTCCACGGTCTACCGCCCTAAACATTTCTGTTGCATGATAGGTTGGCTTTGCTGGAATACGCTCATAAGGCACTTTCCAAATTTTTGCAGCAAGTTTTCTATGCTTTTCATTCATTACGACTCCTTTTGGGAGTTTGTGTGTAAACGTACCAACTTCACGAGCGGTACCACAAGCAGAAGGTTGTCCTGTTAATGAAAATGGACCATTTCCAGGTTGTGAAATTTTTCCAGTAAGCAAATGTATGTTGTATACTAGATTGTTCATCCAAGTCCCTCTGGTATGTTGGTTCATTCCCATGCACCAATAAGACACTACCTTTTTATTTGGATCCCCATAGATAGAGGCCAAGTACTTAATGTCCTTTACTGATACTTTGGAATATTTTGAAACCTTTTCTGGAGTGTAATCTTTTAAAAACTCCTTATAGGCTTTGAAATCTATTTTTTCTGGTTTATCTTTAAACTTGTAGTTGTCTTCAAGACCATAACCCATATTGGTAAGTCCCTTACTGAAATTGCAATGCTTTTCAACAAAAGATTTGTTTACCCATCCATTCTTTACGATTTCATGGCAAATGGCATTTGCAACGGCAAGATCGGTTTGGGGCTCAAATAGTATAGATCTATTTGATGCTGTGCTTGAACGTGTCGTTCTGGTAGCAAAATCGATAATTTTTGCACCACGTCTCGATTTTTGTTCTAACATTCTAGAGAATAATACAGGATGCATTTCTGCCATGTTATTGCCCCAAGTAATAAAATAATCTGCATGGTCAATGTCTTCGTAGCATCCCATTGGTTCATCTGCACCGAAAGTGGTTAAAAAACCAGCAACGGCACTTGCCATGCATAAACGTGCATTACAATCAAGATTGTTTGTACCAATTGCCCCTTTCATTAATTTGGAAGCAACATAGCCTTCAGGTATTGTAGATTGACCTGAGGTGTACATTGCCACAGCATCTTTTCCGTGAGATGCAATGGTTTCTTTCATTTTATTGGCAACTATATCCAGAGCCTCACTTATTGGGGTTTGTACATATTTGCCATTTTTTTTCACTAGTGCATGTGTAAGTCTGTCTTTAGACTGTATGCACATAGTTTGATGATATCCTTTTACGCAAAGTAATCCTTTGTTTACAGAACAGTTTGGGTCTCCTTTAACTGCTACCGCTTTTCCATTTTCTGTACCTACTAATATTCCGCATCCTACACCACAAAATCTGCAAGGTCCTTTTTTCCAGTCTAAATTGGCTCCCTTTGGGATGCCTTTTTCTTGCTCACTGGCAAATAAAATACCAGGAAACATAGATGCAGCTGCTGTCATTGCAGATAGCATTGCCATCTTTTTTATAAAACTCCTTCTATTGGTTACAGATTTGTACATAGATATATTATTTTTTTTGAGGTGTGTTAAAACCAGAGACTAAAGACAAAAATTTAAGGCTGCTAATCGCTTCAATTCTTTCTTTTAGAATTTCTTCTTCTTTTTCGTTCGGTGTATCGGTTACCAATGCCAAAATATCTTCATTCTGGGCAGGAACAACCTCACAATGCTCAAAGCTTTCCAATGCAGACATTAGATCTTCTTTTTTCCCTTGTATTGCGTGAACTAGGTAACTTTTTATTGGCATTTTGTATAACTGTTTTTATTGCTGTTAAGATTTAAATAATTTTGACATGCTCTTAATGAGATATCAAATTTCGTTTAACAAAAGATTAAAAAAGATGATATATGTCATCGAAATCAAAAAAAGTTAGCGTTATGTTTGTCTAGGAATAACGGTTTGATTAGCAGATGCATATTAGGTGTTTTGAGAATGGTTTTACTTTTTTGGTAAAAGAAATTAGCGACTATGGTTGTTCTACGTTATGTGATAAGATTAATAACCCTTTTTAATATATGATAGATATAAAGACAGCTGAAAAATTAATTTTGGAGCATAGCCAGAATTCTTCTAAAATTCTAGAAGTTAACTTAGAAGATGCTCTAGACTTTGTTTTGGCGGAAGATGTTGTTTCAAAAATTGATATGCCTCCTTTTAGACAATCTGCCATGGATGGTTATGCGCTTCACATTGGTGATGCCACAAATTACAATGTAATAGGTGAAGTAAAGGCAGGAGATAATCAAAATCCAGTTTTAAAAAAAGGAGAAGCCGTTAGAATATTTACTGGTGCGCCAGTGCCGGATAATGCAAATGCTGTAGTAATGCAAGAAAAGGTAGAGCTTCAAGGAACAGGAATCACTACACAAATGCCCTTAGCTGAGTTAATGAACATAAGGCCTCAAGGAGAGCAGATAAAAATAGGAACGATTGCTTTGCAAAAAGGGACTAAAGTTAAAGGAGCTCATATTGGTTTTTTAGCCAGTTTGGGCGTTACAAAAGTTAGTGTTTACAATAAGCCTTCAATAGCTATCGTGGTTACGGGTAACGAGCTTAAAACTCCTGGGGACCTTTTGAACTATGGAGAAATATATGAGTCTAATGGAGCAATGCTCTCCGCAGTATTAAGCGAATTGGGATACACAAAAAGGTCAATCGTTACTGTTGCCGATGATTACAAAAACACAAAAAATACCCTAGAAGAAGCCATTCAAAATTACGATGTTGTAATTGTAACAGGAGGTGTCTCGGTTGGAGATTACGATTTTGTTGGCAAAGCATTGAAAGATATCAATGTAAAAGAGGTTTTTTATGGAGTGAAGCAAAAACCGGGAAAACCTTTGTTTTTTGGTAAAAGGGATGACGTGCCTGTATTTGGGTTACCTGGGAATCCCGCTGCAGCATTAAGTTGTTTCTATATCTATGTGTATCCACTTTTAAAAAAGAGTGAAGGAGGAGTAAAGACACAATTACCAAATGTTTTTATGCCTTTGCTTGTAAGCTATACTGCAAAAGGAAATCGTGCTCAATTTTTGAAAGCAAGAATTCAAGAAGAAGGTGTCGAAATTTTGGGAGGACAAAGTTCTGCAATGATTAGAGCTTTTGGAGATGCAAATGCGTTGGTGTTTTTACCCGAAAACAGTACAGAAGTCAATAAGGGAGATAAAGTTAAAACCATACTGTTACCCACTAAATAAACTTAAAATGAGTAATTATAAAATAAAAAGTAGAATTTGGATTGAATTGGGGGATAATGTCTTAGTGGGGGAAGGAAGAGTGAAATTGTTAAAGGCCATTGAAGCTGAAGGCTCATTGTCAAAAGCGGCAAAGGTTATAGGTATGTCCTATAAAAAAGCTTGGACACTTGTAGATACAGTAAACAAAACTGCAAAAGAAGCTGTAGTAACTAAAACTGTTGGAGGTCAAAAAGGAGGAGGAACGGTCATTACGCCTTATGGTAAAAGACTTATCGAAGCTTTTGAAACTATAAATAAAAATTGCTGGATTTTTTTGGACCAGCAACTTAAAGAGTTAAATGGCATATGATTTCAGACGTACCACATTTCTGGGTTTTCCTGTGCATCTTGCCTGTAATTGCATTTCTATATGCAGGAGTAGGTCACGGTGGTGCTAGTGGGTATTTGGCATTAATGTCTCTATTCTCTTTTGCTCCGGAGACAATGAAACCTACAGCTTTGCTTTTGAATCTATTTGTAGCTGGGACTTCGTTTTGTTATTATTATCGTAGTGGTTTTTTTAATGGAAAGCTGTTTCTATATTTTGCGGTCGCATCCATCCCAATGGCGTATTTAGGAGGTGCAATAGACATTGATTCCAGTATCTATAAAGTAATACTTGGTGTACTATTAATATTTGCAATACTAAAAATGCTAAATGTTTTTGGGAAAGAAAAAGCTCAAATACGTGAAATTAAAATATGGCAAGGAGCGTTGGTTGGAGGTTTGATTGGTTTCTTTTCCGGCCTTGTGGGAATAGGTGGAGGAATTATATTAAGCCCTGTGATTCTACTATTGCATTGGGGTAAGATGAAAGAAGCCGCTGCCGTTTCGGCGCTATTTATTTGGGTTAACTCTGCCGCTGGCTTAGCGGGGCAATTCAGTAATGGCATTGTATTGAATAGCCAGTCATTTTTAATGGTCGGTTTAGCTGTTTTTGGTGGTTTTTTGGGAAGCTATTATGGTAGTAGGAAAATGAGTAGTCTTGGCGTTCGTTATATGTTGGTCATTGTATTGGTTGCGGCATCTATAAAATTGATTTTTGTGTAATGTCAAAGGATCAAAGCATAACAGGAATAATATTGGCAGGAGGAAAAAGTTCTAGAATGAGAACTGATAAAGGTTTTGTTTCTTTTAAAGAAAAACCATTTGTCAATCATATTGTTGATGCCTTAAAACCATTGGTAAAAAACATAATGATAGTAAGCGATCATTCTCAATATGATAGCCTTGGTTATAAGCGAGTTGAGGATGTGTTTCCAGAAGCGGGGCCATTATCGGGGTTATATAGCGGTTTATTACAAAGTGGTAGCGATTTAAATTTTGTATTGAGTTGTGATGTTCCACTTATTACTTCTGAAATATTAAAGAAATTGTTAAATGCTTACACTAAAGAAGTCAATGCAGTAGTATGCAAGGCAGATGCAAGAATAATGCCTCTAGTGGGATTATACAACAAAAACTGTATTGCTGTTTGCAAGAAGCTTTTGGAGAATGATGAACGTAGAATGATGCGTCTTTTGGAAACATTGGACAACATAACCTATTTAGCTTTGAATAGAACCCAAACACAGCAGGTTAAAAATATAAATAGTACTAAAGATTTAAACGATATTAAAGATGAAGGTTGAAATAAAATATTTTGGAATGCTAGCAGAAATCACTGGCTGTAGTACTGAAAGATTTACAGTAGTTGATCTAAAAATGGCAGGATTGAAAAAAGAGCTTTTAAAGAAATACCCCGATTTTGCAAATACAGATTTTAGAATGGCTCAAAATAAAGAATTAGTAACGGATACAACACTTTTAACGGGTAAAGAAATTGCAGTGTTACCACCTTTTGCGGGAGGTTGAATATTAAAATGAGTAGATATGGCAGACATATAAGTTTAAAAGAAATTGGCATTATTGGCCAGAACAAAATTAACGCGTCCAAAGTGTTGGTTGTTGGTGCTGGTGGTTTGGGGTGTCCTGTGCTTCAGTACCTAGTTGGGGCTGGTGTTGGTAACATTGGCATTGTAGATTTTGATGTAGTAGAAGAATCTAACTTGCAGCGTCAAATACTATTTGGCACATCTTCTATGGGGAAGAATAAGGCCAAAATGGCCAAAGAGGTGCTATTGCATCTTAACCCTACGATTAACATCAAGGCCTATAACGAAAAACTTACTCCAGAAAATAGTATTTCCATTATAGAACAATATGATATTGTGGTAGATGCAACCGATAATTTTGCATCACGTTACCTTATTAACGATGCCACTGTAGTATTGGGAAAACCATTGGTTTATGGCGCAATTTATAAGTTTGAAGGTCAAGTAACTGTTTTTAACTATAATAACGGACCAAGTTATCGTTGTGTGTTTCCAAACCTTCCACAAAAGGGGACGATGGCTAATTGTTCGGAAGTTGGTGTTTTAGGTGTGTTGCCAGGTATTATTGGAACAATGCAAGCCAATGAAGTCCTAAAGATCATTCTTGACATTGGAGAGTCACTTGCGGGTAAGCTATACTGTTTCAATGCGCTTACAAACCAGTCAAACACTATTGGCATTGCTAGAAATGAAGAGCAAATTGAGAAAGTGAAAAATCGTGGTTATGATTTTGAAACCTTGGATGATTCCTTCTTTTGCACGTCATCAGTTTCAGAAATAAATATGGAAAACGCCATTGCCGAGGACATTCAATATATAGATGTTCGTGAATTGCACGAGCAACCGCGAATAGCTTTAAACAATGTATTGGAGATTCCGCTAGGCGAATTGTCCAATCAAATGGATACTATCTCAAAAGATAAAAAAATAGTCGTATTCTGCAAATCTGGGATACGTAGTAAACAAGCAGTATCACTATTGAAACAATACGACATTTCTAATTGTTTCAGTTTAAAAGAAGGTATTTCAGCTTTTAAAAAAAGATTTCAAAAACAATATAAGTAAGGTATGGAGAAAAAATATAAAAACACATTCAAACAAGGGGCTATCCCTTCAGAATTCATAGCAAATGCCATTGCCAAACATCAATCTAAAAAAGACATTGGTGCCCATAATATTTTTTTAGGACAAGTGCGAGCAGATGAAGTCGATGGAAAAATAGTTTCGGCCATTGAATATACTGCTTACGAAGAAATGGCAAATCAAAAGTTTCACGAAGTACGGGAAGCTACCTTTGAGAAATACAACCTAAGTTGCATGCATGTCTATCATAGTCTTGGAACAGTTGAAACAGGCGAAATCTGTTTGTTTGTATTTGTGTCTTCCCCAAGGCGAAAAGAGGTGTTTGAAGCACTAGAGTATGTCGTAGAAAAAATCAAATCCGAGGTGCCCGTCTTTGGCAAAGAAATCTTTGAAGATGAATCACACCAATGGAAAGTAAATAGTTGATCATATGGTAGACATCACACATAAAAGCAATACGTTACGTACGGCAACAGCACAAGCCATTGTAAAAGTTAGTAGACAAGATACCATTGCAGCAATAGAGAATAAAACGGTGCCTAAGGGCGATGTTTTTTCCATGAGCAAAGCAGCTGGATTGCTAGGAGTTAAAAAAACACCGGAATTGCTGCCAGATTGCCATCCGTTACCCATTGAATACACAGGTATTGAATATAAGGTCAATGGCCTTGAAATTCAAGTGTTGGTAACTGTAAAAACAATATATAAAACAGGTGTGGAGGTAGAGGCAATGCATGGTGCAAGTGTAGTAGCCTTGAATATGTACGATATGTTGAAGCCCATAGATAAAGGAATCGAAATTCATCACATAAAATTATTGGAGAAAAAGGGAGGGAAGTCTAGTTTTAAAGATAAATTTAGACGTGATTTAAATGCTGTTGTCATCGTGTGTTCGGATTCAATTTCCGAAGGTAAAAAAGAAGACAAGGCAGGTAAGGCAATTATTTCAAAATTAGAAGAATGCAAAGTCTCCATTCAAGATTATGTCATCATTCCAGATGAGGAAACCATCATACAAGAAAAAGCGAAGCATTATCAATCTAACGGAGCAGACTTAATTATTTATACCGGTGGAACAGGGTTGTCTCAGCGAGATGTAACGCCAGAAGCCTTGAAGCCATTATTAGACCGTTCAATCCCTGGAATTGAAGAAGCAATACGAAAATACGGGCAAGATAGAATGCCTTATGCAATGCTTTCCAGAAGCCTAGCGGGAACCATGAAGAACACGCTCGTTTTAGCATTGCCAGGTTCTACAAATGGTGCACGTGAATCTATGGATGCCATCTTTCCGTCGCTTTTACACGTTTTTAGAATTTTAAAAGGAGCAAGACACGATTAATATGAAAAAAGAAAACAGCATACTAACAGATTCTTTTGGTAGAGAGCATAACTATTTGCGTATTTCGCTTACCGAGCGTTGTAATTTACGTTGCACCTATTGCATGCCAGCAGATGGGATTGCCCTATCTCCAAAATCTCATATTATGACTTATGAGGAGATCTATGCCATAGCCAAAGAATTTGTTGCCAAAGGCGTTACGAAGATTAGACTTACAGGAGGCGAACCATTGGTGAGAAAAGATGCCGCCTCAATTATGGAAAAATTGGCAACGCTTCCCGTAGAGTTGGCTATTACCACCAATGGTGTAATTGTAGATAAATTTATGGAAACCTTCAAGAAATGCGGAATTAAGGCTATAAACATTAGTCTGGATTCGTTAGATGCAATTAAGAATAAAACCATTACCCGACGTGATTATTTCACAAAAGTGTATGACAATATTGAGATGTTGGCAAAAGAAGGCTTTCAGATAAAAGTCAATTGTGTTTTAATTAAAGGTTTCAATGATGATGAAATCATTGATTTTATTGAATTGACAAAAGAACGACCTTTACAAATTAGATTTATAGAATTCATGCCTTTTGATGGCAATAAATGGAATATGGATAAGTTGGTTTCTCTCGAAGACATCCTTAAACAAGTCTATGCGCATTATGATGCGTCTAGCTTTGTAAGGCTTGATGGCAAACCAAATGATACAGCCAAGAACTATGGCATAAAAGGCTATAAAGGGACTTTTGCCGTGATTGGTTCTGTTACCAATCCTTTTTGTGATAGTTGCAATAGAATACGATTAACAGCCAATGGACAACTTAAAAACTGCTTGTTTTCGACTTCAGAGTCCGATTTGCTCACACCGCTTAGAAATGGGAAATCTATCGCCTCAATCATTGAGAAAACAGTAGGCTCCAAACAAAAAATTAGAAACGGGATGGATACTATTGAAAAGTTTAAAAATAGCGATGCACATGGTAAAAACCGCAGTATGATAGCCATTGGAGGGTAATAAGGGGACATTAAAAAATCAATAACGTCTTTTGGCCTTTGTTTTTTTAGTTTTAATGGCAAGTGCTACTAAAACAAGAAGATCCATTGCAATTGTTCAAAAATAGCAATGGATCTTTTTTGAGCCATACCAATTTAGTTTTCAAATATCGTAATGCTGATTTGAATTATTTGCGACATTTAAACGTTAAATTGGTATTAAGCCAATTCTTTTTCCAATTGGATGGCTTTTGGAAACAATATGTTATTTTCCAAATGAATATGCAAGTGCAAGTCTTTTTCAAATTCGTCAAGCATGGAAAAAGTTACTTTATGAGTGTTGCAAGCATCGGCTGGGGGCGTATAATTGTTTGTTAGCCTGGATATGCTTCTAAATGCTTCTCCAGCATTGTCGTGTTCGTGCTCCATCATGGCTATTGGATTTTTTACAGTACCAAAATTGGAACGATCTAGATTGGTGTTCTCTTCAGCGTGTTTAACCATACGTTCAATTAGAGGAAATAATACTTGCTCTTCTTTTTGCATGTGCTGGAGCAACTCTTGAGATACATTTAAAAAGGTGTTGTTCAGCTCAAGAAGTTGAGGATGGCGTTCTCCATGTACTTTACACAGTTTAGCTAAAAACTGGTACAGTACAGGAATTTTGCTCTGTACGTATTTATGGTGTGTCTTTTTTATGTAAACTGTTAGTAGGTCTAATGGCCAAGACCTGTAATCCATGGATGCGCTATTTTTCTTGTTAGTTGCTATGTCTAGTTTCTCTAAAATTTCGTCTATTGCAATTCCGTTTTTCTCGCAAACAGCAGCAAGAGGCCTATTGCCTTTGCAGCAAAAATCGATGCCATATTCTGAAAATACTGCAGCAGTTCTAAAATCTTGAGCTACAAATTGCCCAATTTCCTGTTCTTTTAATTCTGTCATGTTTTTATAATTTAAAAGCCTGATGACTATTGTTTTTTATTTAAATCGGTTTTAAAAAGACTAGGTTTGACAATTAACTGTACCCAACCCCAGTTATTGGTGTTATCACTAGGTCTTCCACCTTTTATTGAACTCATGCTGTCTGAAGCGAACATATGAGAATAACCAACATTCATTTTTACAAAAGGCATTAGTTTTTGTGTGTACACAATATCTACTTCTGTGCCTAAATATTTGTCTTGGTCATTGCTTAGATCTGCATTTGAAAGAAAATAATGCCCTTTTACTAGAAGGCTGGACTTTTCCCCTGTAGAAAAAACTGCTTTTGCATACACATCGTTGAGACCTACATTATTGGCGTGGTTGCCTACGTAGAAATAGTCCATGAAACCATTGAATTTATGATTTGTTCCATATAATGGGAAGAACGATTTATTCTTGCTATCGCCATCTTGGTCTGTACCACTCAATAATTCAACACCTATGGCGTAGAGTATTTTGTTGGGCTTGTATGTAGCTTCAAGTGAAAGCTGATAAGCTGCCAAATCCGTTGTGGCGTTTGCTTCACCAAATTGGTAATAGGCACTACCAGCCATATTTACGTTTTGTACTGGGAATTTAAAGTAAGAACCGACAGTTTGTCTGTACGAAACACCATCTGCAACATCATTGTCCACACCTGTGAAATCTTGAAATCCTGTGTTCAAGAAAAGGAAGCTTGCAGCACTTTTGCCCCAAGTTTTCTTTAGGTATGCGTACTGCATCGATTTATAGGTGAAAAAGCCTTTGACATTGAAGGCTGTTCCTTCGTTTTTTGGTTGTTCTTGACTGAATGCTCCACCAATGTCAAACACAAAATCATCTTTTTTGTACTTTACGATGGCAGCATCGTGAAAACGACCTTGCATCGCCCAATCCAATCCACCAAAGATGCGTTGGTCATCATAAGAAATAATTTGTCGCCCTAGTTTGGTAGACCAGTTTTCATTGAGATCAAGCTGGAGATAGGCTTGAAACACCGAAAATGAATCATTGCCATCCATTGCTAATATTTGACGCGTATCTCCCCAAGTGCTCACATCTTGCAAGGCTATGAATAGTTGTAACTTTTCTGCTTTGTAACCTATGTTCAAGCGTGTACGTTGTTGTATGAAGGCGGCTGGATCCACATCATCTGGAAATAGATTGTTAAAACCATGCCTGTATTCAAAACGAGCTCTTACATCTGCATCAATATCTAGTGTTTGAGCAGTTGCAGGGATAGAGATTAAAGAAAACAAAAGGCACAGTGCCTTTAAAATTTTTTGATTAGCCATAATAAATGATTTTTAAGATATCAATACACAAATATTGGCTATTTAACTTTCAATAAAGATGATTTTTATCATCTTGAAAAAATAAATACATGTAGTTTTAAAGGGAAATCAAATCCTTGGATTCCACCCTAGGGCGATAGCTACTTGTTTGTTTTCTTTGCTAATGGATCTTATGATGTATGGACGCTCTGTACCTACGTCATTTATCGATTCTTCAATGGAGGAACCATCGATGAGCACACTGCCTGTGAAGTTTTTTTTAGGCTGATGCCCCAGACCGTATCTATTGTCCTCCACCAATAAGAGCATCAACATTTTCTCAGGGTCTGGAGTTGAACAATAAATACCTAATTCATCCCATAGGAATACATTGTTCTTTGTCTGTTTTATAGGTTCGATTCTCGTTGCTTCTCCAAAAATTTCTTTCAAGACATTATAACTAGTTGGGAAGCTAATGGCGGAATTGTTTATGCGGATCTCATTGTGGTTGCATTCTATGAGAATGTTGACTGGCTTTTGCTTTCTTTTATCTGGATTTCTAAAATCAAATATTCCCATAAGGTAAAGTTATCTTTTTATTTAAAATAAGAGACTAGCTCCATTAATTAAAAGTCAAAGAAAGGATTATTTAGCCTCATATTTCAATAAGAACAAAAATTTAGTTTTTAATACTGCTCAAAAATATGGATGTAATAAAAGAATTAATTTAGATTTCAAAAGTGTAAAAACAACTAATGAAATGTAGAACAAATAGGCTTCAAAGCCTTCAATGCAATCGCAAATACGATAACACTAAACTATAAATATATTCTAAACTATTTCATAAATAGAAGTCTTGATGGATCATTCTCAAAAGTTGTGGGAGGATTGAGATAAGATTGTGATCTTTGCAAAAAAACATCGATTGGATCCATA
>CANMCF010000023.1 GCA_947496215.1 uncultured Bizionia sp. | reverse complement strand
TCACCATAAAGCGTCACTTGTACCCAATAACGAAGTCTTTTGAAAAATTGCATTGAGAGAAAGATTGTGAAGTGTGAAGTTTAAGATCTAACTTAACAATATGACACAAAAAAGGCAAAAGAGCTCCCATTCTTTTGCCTTTTACCTTGCTATCATTCTATAACGCTTCAAAAATCGAAGCATCTTTGATTCAAATTTAACCTATAGAGGAAAGGCTATGGATTATTTTCGCTTGATGGGTGATTTGACAAGGTGAAGTGCAGAAAAATATCGTTGAAAGATATTGAACAGCTCTATAATCAAAAAGTTCATTTAACAACCAGCAATACTTATATTTCATTGCTTTTGATATTAAAAAAACGCCCCCTTTCAGAGACAAACACCTTATTATGAGTGATTACAGAATCCTCGCACTACCCCAATGCCATTTGCATCCAATTACGAAGTCATTTGAAAAATTGCATTGAGAGCAAATTGTGAAATATCGGATTTAAGCATATAATGAAGAAAAGGCAAAAGAAACCTTTTGCCTTGACATACGCTATTAATCTATAATTCTAGAATGAACTATTGATATAAAGTTAAGTATTCAAAACAGAGAATAGGTTCTATTTTCGTTTGAAGGGGCTTTTGACGGGATGAAACACATAAAAGTATCGACGAAATGTATTATAATAGATTAAGGCGTTGCATCAATTCAGGTCTATTCGAACGACTTACCGGAATAACGTCTTTTTTAATGAGTACACTGTTATCTTCGATGTCAATTATCTTTTTAACGTTGATTATATATGAACGGTGTACTTTCAAAAACAAATCGGATGGCAATTTCTCTTCGATCTTCTTTAAAGTGGAATGTACCGTGTAATTTTTGTTTTCTGTTTTTACATTAATGTAGTCGCCTTTGGCTTCTATGAGATAAATGCTCGAAATGTCTATCTTTATGAGACGCCTGTCTATGTTTATATAAAGATCGTTTCCTGAGGTTGTTTCTACCTCACCTGTTCCAAGAGAGGCATTTGCAACAGTTTTCACAGTTGCCTTTTGGACGGCTTTTTGAAACCGAGGAAATAATATTGGCTTCACCAAGTAATCCACAATGCAATCGTATTCGAAAGCTTCGATTGCAAAATTGGAATCGGAAGTAGTCAATACTATTTTTGGTGGATTCTTCAATGTTTGAATGAAGTCAAACCCAGTAAAATCAGGCATATGAATATCCAAGAAGATCAAATCGACTTCATTCTGGTTCAAGAACTTAATGGCTTGAATGGCGTTGGGAAACTCTGCCAATACGTTTAGACTTTCTATTTGGGAGCACAATTGATTTATAATAAGTCTTGCTGTAGTTTCATCATCAATAATAATACAATTCATAAATGGTAATTATAGTGTGGTCAAATAGTTCGTTATGTTTTTTAAGATGTTTTCAAACTCTTCTTTCAAAATACTGCTTCCTTCTTTTAAGTTGTTTTCAAATTTGGCAGCGACTTCATAGCTCTTCTCTAGTCCTAAAATACTAATTTTATGTTTAAGTTTGTGTACATTTTCTGCTGTTTCTTCATATTTTTCGGCTTCAACATTTTCAATGTAAACCGCTTTTTCAACGGGAAACTCAGATTGTATCACCTCAATTAATTTTGCTTCGAAGACCTTGTCCCCACCGGACAAGCTTCTAATGTAGGATAGATTGGGTTGCTCCATTATTGTTTATTTTTTTATTGTAAAATGAAATGTCGCGCCTTTGTTCAATTTCGATTCCACCCAAACTTCACCTTGATATAAATCTATCACCTTCTTGACTATGGACAAACCAATACCCGAGGATGCCTTGCTATTGTCCAAAGAATGAAAGATTTTAAAGATCTTGTCATGATATTTTTTCTCTATTCCCACCCCGTTGTCTTTTACCAAGAATTGATAATGCGTTTTATGCTCAAAATAATCTATTTCAATCAATCCTTTTTCTTTATCGTTAAACTTTATGGCATTGCCAATTAAATTCTGAAATACCTGTTGAAACTTGACTTTATCTCCTTTAACGGTTGGCAACACCTTCAACACCTCTATGGAAATATGCTTAGGCACGTACAATACTTGTTTTAGATCGTTGACAATGTTATGCAAATTCACCCTTTTGGTGACATTGGCATCTGTACCTATGCTGGAATACTCCAAGATATCGATAATGAGTTGCTCCATTTTTTCCAAGGTCGTTTCTATCAATCCGAAATTCTGAAGACTAACTGCATCCAGCTTCCCTTTGTTGTCTTCTTTGATCCAGGCTGTCAAAGCATTGATACTACGCAATGGAGACTTTAAATCATGTGAAACAACATGTGCATACTCTTGCAGTTCATTATTCCTCTTCTCCAATGCCTTCAGCAACTCTACATTTTGTGATTCGGCTTTTTCACGTTCTCTCAAATTGATGGCACTCTTCAGTTGCATTGCCACCAAATTTGCAATGTTCTGTATCGTTCTTAGGTGTTCTTTCGTATAATAGTTTTTATCGTTGTGCTCTGCATCTATTATTCCGATAACCTCCCCGTCTCTTAAAATTGGCACCGTTATTTCCGATAACCTCCTTTTTCCATCCACAACATACCTGTCATCCTTTGAGGTGTCGTTTACAATTTGCGCCTTTCCAGTTTGCGCTACCATTCCCACTATGCCTTGCCCAAGATGCAATGTCATCTTATTGGCAATTTGGTTCTTCTCATTTAACTTTTCACCATAAGTTGCAATTTGCTCTATCGTCTTTTCCTTGTTGTTTACCAAATAAATAACACAATCTTCAGTTCCCAAAAACTTGGCTATGCTGTTGGTTATTTCCCAAGCTATCTCATAGATGTCTACCTTTCCCAAAATGGATTTGGCAACTTCATTGATCATGTCTATGATCAATGTCTTTTCTCTTTCTGAGGTAATGTCCTCTATTAAGGCTACTTGATATTTTGTATTTCCCAATTGATCTCTAACAGCATTCACATTGGTTTTTGCCCATATTATAGAACCATCCTTCTTTTTGTATCTTTTGTTTATGACGAAATTGTCGATGACTCCCGAGTTCATTTTTTCCATTTGAATTCTAGATTCTGGATAGTCTTCAACTACAGAAATATCTTTTACCGTGGTAACTTTAAGCTCTTCTTCCGTATATCCCAATAGGTTTTGAAATGCCCTATTGGTTTTTAACATCTTTCCAAATTGTGTCAACGCTATGCCAAATGGTGCATTTTCGACTATGACATCCAATTGCTTTTTTTGCTCTTCAATTAACTCTGTAGTATATTTTGTTTCAGTAATGTCTCTTACTACACCTTGGGCTGCTATTGGCTTATTTTGTTTGTCGTAAACAACGCTGGCATTAATATGTACCCACTTCACTTCCTTTCGCCTGGTAAAGACACGGGCTGTATAATCTGTAAAAAAACCTTCCTCCCTTAACTGCATGAAGGATTCCATTGCATAGGTATAGTCTTCCTTGTAAATGAGATTAATCACATTAAGGTCTTCTTCATCTATGTCGTAGCCAAAGAGATCTATTGCTGCATCATTCATTTTTAGAACATTCCCTCTAAAGTCCATAACCAGATAAGCATCATTTATATTTTCGAATATCCCTTGCAATTGTGACGTCTTCTCATCTAGGAGTTCGCCTAATTTTTCATTGGCCAGCTTTAGTTCTTGAGCAATATTGTATAGTTGCAACGATTTATCCTCAAGAATTTTTTCAGCTTGCTTCCTGGCTAATTTTTCACGATTCAATGCCCGCTGCAATATGTCAATCTGGTTTTGACTCATTAATTTTTATTGACAATGAATTTCACCTCTGTTCCGTCTTCTTTTATTTTTTCTAGGGTAATTGTGGCTGTTTCGTTGAAGTGTTCAAAGGTTTTGTTCATTAATCCCAAACCAAAATGATGCATTGCCCGACTTGACTTATAGATCATTATTAGGGAATTTTTCGTTTTTTCCTCTACTACAAAGGTTGGCAACTCTGCATCTGGATATATTTTTCTCACCTCCACATGTATGTGATTTTCTATGGATGCCAGCATTTCTATTGGATCCTTGTATGTAGCCAACAATCCTGGGTAACTAATTTTTAGGACACTGAAAAAATGCTCGGCATAGACAAGTAACAAATCATCGATGGAGAGTCCAGTGTTTTCGCTTAAATTCTTAAGCAATTGTAGCATTTCTGAAAACTTGTACGTTCCAACTGCTGTATAAACGCCTTCAGACTCCAATTGAGATCCACTGATGATGCTATCCACCATTTCCAACCCAAATTTTTTTTCCACCAAATCCAAGAACTCTGTAAAAACTATACCTTTCATTTATATTTCTTTTGTTAACTCGTTAATGGCCCAATATGACAATAGTATTTCCATCTTGGAAACATAATCTTCATAACGCAATGGTTTCAATACATAACCTGCAATGCCTATTTTATAGCACTCCAACAAATCTTTTTGGTTGTTGGAGGTTGTCAACACTATGGTAGGGATGTGTTTTAATAGGCTGTCATTCTTCAAAATAGACAAAAATTCTACGCCATTTATCTTAGGCATGTTTAAATCTAATAAAATAATGTCGGGAAGCGTATCTTTTTTTTCTAGAATTTTCAATGCATCTTCCCCATTGTTTGCTTCAATAACGTTATGATTGAGTTTCAATGATGAAATCGTTCTATTCAATTTCATTATTTCTATTGTGTCGTCTTCTATTAAAAGAACATTTAAAATCTTATTCATTAAGGAGTTTATTATTGGATTAATCCATGGAAAATAACATAAATAAGATTGAATTGCTTTTAGGTTTCGTTTAATCCGTTTTTAGTATCGGTGAATGACGTTTAAGTGTCGACGAATGGTTTTTTGAAACAACAAGGGCGCAAACCCAAAATGAAAATATGGAATTATTCGTAGTGCTTTTTTACCATTTCCTTATTTCTTCAAACGATTATACGAATATTCGTAAAAATGGTCAATCGACCAGACTACCTAGTTAATCTTTAGTACTTTTAATGTAAATTCCTTTTTATGGCAACTCAACCAAAATTAACTCGTTTCAATCAAAATGTATTGTCGAAATATCAAATATACAACAGCATATTTATGACTTTACCCTTTGATACCATTACAAAAACAGGTGTATTGCTACCACTATTTCACGAAACATGTACAAAAGGATTTTCCAAAGGAGACGACCCAACGTCGATTGTCAATGATTTTTTTGAAAAATACCAAGCTAGACGTACACCAGAAAGCCAAATAAATCTGCTCTTTCGCTTCATACAATACATAGAACGTCAGGTAGTATTGTTTGATGCCATCGAAGATGCAGCCTTTCCAGTAATAAACAACATGGATGGCATTGGCACCTTGCGCAGTTTGAAAGAAACTGCCTCTGCCGAAAACAAGTTGGATACCTTACGCAGCTATTTGGAAGAGTTTAAGGTTCGTATCGTATTGACTGCCCATCCTACACAATTTTATCCAGGTTCGGTTTTGGGTATCATTACCGATTTGACGGAAGCCATAAAAGACAATGATCTACTCATGATAAACGACCTTTTGGCGCAATTGGGGAAAACACCATTTTTCAAACATGAGAAACCAACGCCTTATGACGAGGCTGTGAGTTTGATTTGGTATTTGGAAAATGTATTCTATCAGTCCTTCGGAAAGATTTACGATTACATTCAACAAAACATATTCAACGGAGAACAAATAGACAACGACATTGTAAACATTGGCTTTTGGCCCGGAGGCGATAGAGATGGCAACCCATTCGTGACTCCAGAAACGACATTGAAAGTCGCAGCTCGCCTCCATGAAACCATAATCAAAAACTATTATAGGGATATTCGAAAATTAAAGAGAAAACTAACATTTGAAGGTGTTGAAAACCGCATTGCCAAACTAGAAAGAGGATTGTATTCTACTTTGCTTCACAAGGAATCCGAGCTAACCTTAGAGCAATTCGTTTCAGAATTGAAAGACATCAAGCAATTGGTTATAGACAAACATCAATCGCTTTACGTTTCAGAAATCACAAGTCTACTCAACAAAATCCATTTGTTTGGCTTTCATTTCTCGACATTGGACATTAGGCAAGATAGTCGAGCACATGACAAAACCTTCAACAACATGGTAAGTGCCTTGGCCAAGAATGGAAACGACATCTTTCCTGAAAACTATTACGATCTTCCTGAAAGCGAGCAAGTACAAGTTCTATCCAAAATAAAGGGAACAGTGGATTTGTCGTTGATAGAAGACGAAGACACATTGAAGGCATTGAACACGATGAAAGCCATAAAGACCATTCAAGAAACCAACGGAGAACGTGCGGCAAACCGCTATATCATTAGCAACAACCAAACCACACTAAACGTAATGCAATTGTTTGCCATGTTGAAATTGGTTGCCTTTCAGGATGAATTAACCGTAGACATCGGTCCCCTTTTTGAAACCATTACCGACTTGGAAAACGCACATTTGGTAATGGAGGAACTATATACCAACCCAGAATACAGTGCACATTTGGCAAAACGAGGAAACAAGCAAACCATAATGCTTGGTTTTAGCGATGGAACCAAAGATGGAGGATATTTGATGGCTAATTGGGCTATATACAAAGCCAAAGAACGATTAACTACAATTTCAAGGCAATATGGCATTACTGTAATATTTTTTGATGGTCGTGGTGGACCGCCAGCCAGAGGAGGTGGGAAAACACATAATTTTTATGCCTCATTAGGCCCTACGATTGAGGACAAAGAAGTACAACTGACCATTCAAGGACAAACAATAAGTTCTAATTTCGGAACTTTGGATTCCTCCCAATACAACTTGGAACAACTCATCAGCTCAGGCATACACAATAGTTTGAGTGATTCAGATTTGAGGATGCTACCAGAAAACAGAACCGTAATGGACAACTTGGCAAAGCTCAGCTACAAGGCTTATGTCGATTTCAAGCAACATCCAAAATTCATTTCATATCTGGAACATATGAGTACTTTAAAGTACTATGCAAAAACCAACATTGGTAGCCGCCCTTCCAAAAGAGGCAAGGCTGACGGTTTGGTGTTTGAAGATTTAAGGGCAATCCCATTTGTTGGATCATGGAGTCAATTGAAACAAAACGTACCTGGCTTTTTTGGTGTAGGTACAGCTTTGAAGCATTATGAAAATTCTGGTGAATTTGAAAAAGTGCAAAAACTATTCAAAACCTCGAGTTTCTTCAAGACATTGATTGAAAACAGCATGATGTCCCTATCCAAGTCGTTTTTCGATTTAACGAAATATATGAGTGAAGATGCTGAGTATGGTGAATTCTGGACTATCATCTTCACAGAATACAAAACCACGAAACGTCTCATTTTGAAACTGACGGGATATACTGATCTAATGCAGGAAGAACCAGCTGGCAAAGCATCAATCAACATTCGAGAATCCATCGTATTGCCATTGTTGACCATACAGCAATTTGCCTTGAAACAAATTCAAGAACTTGAAAAAGCAGAAGTAAAAGATACAGAACGTATCGCCATCTTTGAGAAATTGGTTACCCGCTCATTGTTTGGAAACATAAATGCCAGCCGGAATTCGGCATAAGTTTATTTTAAGACCTAATACTTATAGTCCAGTTGTTTCTTTTTTTACGCTAAATTGAAATATTTTGCTCTCGTTTCCGTTTGTTTATTCTGAACAAAGCCGACAAACTCCTTATGAAAAAGTCATTGTTGCTGATCATCCTTTTATCCATTGTCTCTTTTTCTTCAAGTCAAGAAAAAATGCTTTAAAAAAATTTATTCAAGAGAATAAAGAGAATTCTTCAGAGGAAATAATGTTTGTTTCAATTAAAGAACTTATTGATCACCCTGATAAATATGATGAAAAAATTGTTAAAACAAGAGGCTTCTTAAATTTGGATTTTGAAGGAACAACCATTTACGTTAGAGGACTAATTATGAAAAGCATAATTATAAAAATTCTATTTGAGTTTCTCTTTCTGGAAGAGATCGTGGTCTGTTAAAAAATCAATGTAACAATAAATTTGCGTCCATCATAGAGACTTTAAGATCTGGACAGAATGGCCATTTTGGTTTATTTAGTGGTTCACTAGTCTCAATTTAAGGAGAATTGATCCAATTATGCAATATCGAAATTAACACCCATCCTTTTATTCATTCTGCAAGAACAAACTACTTTTGATCATAATCCTTCAAACAACCCACTTTGCACTATTGCTAAAAATTCCAGCATTTTAACAAAAAATACACATCAATTTGAACACAAAAATAAATAATATTTAAAAATGAACTCAATTGTTTTCTCAAGATATATGATACTCATTTGATAAAATTTGATACCTAAAAATAGCAAATCAATGTTTTAAAAGGCTTATTTCTTCAATTTCGGAATAATTGATACCAAATTTCATATTGCGAATTCTTCATTATACATTAGTGTCAGTCAAGAGACAAAACGAACCCCTAAAAACGGACAATCATGCTGAAAAAACAAGGACTTTATCTACCAGAATTTGAACACGAAAATTGTGGCGCAGGTTTTATTTGTAGTTTAAAAGGCAACACCTCCAATGACATCATCCACAAAGCTCTTGAAATTTTAGAAAAGCTTGAACATCGAGGAGCAGTTAGCAGTGATGGAAAAACGGGTGATGGAGCTGGTATCCTAATAGACATTCCCCATGATTTCTTTGTGAAAAATTGCAACTTCGATTTACCTAAAGCAGGAGATTATGCAGTAAGCAACGTATTCCTTCCACAGAAAGAAAACCAAAGAGATTATTGCATTCGTCAATTTGAATTCCATGTCAAAGAACAAGGGTTGGAAGTTTTAGGCTGGAGAAATGTACCAGTGGATGAATCAGTCATTGGAAGTGTGGCAGCTAAAACCGTTCCTTTCATAAAACAAGTATTCATAGGCAAGGCAGAAAAGAATCAAGAAGATTTTCAGTTCAACTTAAAGTTATTCTCCGCCAGAAAACAAGTAGAGCATCACATATCCAATTCAAAACTGTCGGAAAGCGCTCGTTTTTATCTACCTAGCCTATCATCAAAAACCATAATATACAAAGGTCTATTAATACCCGAGGACATCAAGTTGTTTTACAAGGAATTACAAGACCCCTCACTAGTGACACGATTGGCATTGGTACACCAACGTTTTTCGACGAATACGTTTCCAACTTGGGATTTGGCACAACCATTTCGTTATATGTGTCACAATGGTGAAATCAATACACTTCGTGGAAATGTAACACGTACCTTGTCTCGCCAGGAATTAATGGAAAGCAAATGGTTCGATGGCAACATAAAAAGCCTGTTCCCAATAATACTCCCTGGAAAATCAGATTCGGCATCAATGGACATGGTCGTGGAGTTGTTATTGATGACAGGGCGTTCACTACCAGAAACAATGATGATGTTGGTTCCTGAAGCTTGGGAGAAAAACCCACATATGTCTGCATCAAAAAAAGCCTTTTACGAATATAACTCATGCATTATGGAGCCTTGGGATGGCCCTGCATCGATACCATTTACCGACGGAAACTACATTGGAGCTGTCTTGGATAGAAATGGTTTACGTCCATCTCGTTATTCGGTAACAAAAGATGGCTATGTCATCATGTCTTCTGAAACAGGCGTAATAGACATCGATCCAAAAAACATAGAACACCACGGTAGATTGGAACCTGGAAAGATGTTTCTGGTAGACATGAACAAAGGTCGAATCATCAAAGATGAAGAAATAAAGGAAGATATCGTTTCCAAACATCCCTATGAGAAATGGTTAGATGAAAACTTGATTCACTTGGCAGACATTCCAGCAAAGAAAGGGGTTATACGACACAATGAAGATAGCTTGAATAAACGAAAAATCGTTTTCGGTTATACAGAAGAAGACTTGAACACCATTATTAAGCCAATGGCACAATTGGCAAAGGAACCCATTGGATCCATGGGAAACGATACGCCAATCGCCATTTTATCTGAAAGACCCCAGTTAATCTACAATTACTTCAAACAATTGTTCGCTCAAGTAACAAACCCTCCATTGGATGGCATCCGTGAAAAACTCATCACGGACATTAGTCTTACACTGGGTAGCGACACCAACCTTTTCAAAATAAACGAAGATCAGTGTCGCAAACTTAAAATTCAAAACCCCGTAATTTCAAAACACGATCTGGACAAGATCAAGAACTACACCCATAATCCAAATTTTGTAGTCACTACCATTCCAATGCTATACAAGATTGGAAACGGCTTAAATGAATTGGAACACGCTTTGGAAAAGCTGGTAGAACAAGCAAGCAAGGCCATAGACAAAGGAGGAAACATCATTATCCTATCAGATAGGGGCGTAGACGAAAAACACGCCCCAATCCCAGCCTTGTTGGCTTGTTCATATGTAAATCATGAATTGCACAAATTAGGAAAACGCGCAAAGGCAAGCTTGATCATAGAATCTGCCGAACCTCGTGAAGTACATCATTTTGCCTTGTTGTTCGGTTATGGTGCAAGCGCAGTCAATCCTTATATAGTAAACGAAATCGTCTACGATCAAGTTGAGGGCAATGACATTGAAGGTTTGGACTATCTAACAGCAATTAAAAACTACAACAAGGCAATCGGAATGGGAATCTTGAAGGTAATGAACAAGATTGGAATTTCCACTTTAAACTCCTATCGCGGCTCACAACTCTTCGAATGCATTGGTTTAAGCTCCAAAGTGGTAAACGATTATTTCCCAAATACCATTACAAGGATTCAAGGTATCGGCCTCAGGGAAATTGAAAAAGAGATTTACAAACGTCATAAAAAAGCGTATAAGACGACTCTTGGCGTAGAATTCGGTGGACAATACAAATGGAGACGCAATGGGGAAAAACACTTGTTCAACCCACTGACCATAGCAAAACTACAAGAATCGGTTCGCAGTAACAAACATAGCAGTTACAAGGAATACTCCAAACTGGTAAATGAGCAAACCAAACAATTGATGACCATTAGAGGTTTGTTCGAATTTACCAATTTCGATCCTATCCCCTTGGATGATGTAGAGCCATGGACAGAAATAGTAAAACGCTTTAAAACGGGAGCCATGTCCTATGGCTCCATTAGCAAGGAAGCCCATGAGAATCTAGCGATAGCTATGAATCGAATTGGAGGGAAAAGCAACTCTGGAGAGGGAGGAGAGGATGAAGATCGTTTCTACAAAGGTTCCAATGGAGACTGGAAAAACTCAGCAATCAAACAAGTCGCTTCCGGTCGTTTTGGAGTTACCTCAAATTATTTGACGAACGCTTCAGAAATCCAAATAAAGATGGCTCAAGGAGCAAAACCTGGAGAAGGAGGACAATTGCCAGGCTCAAAAGTGAATCCGGAGATCGCCAAAACAAGAAATTCCACACCTTATGTTGGGTTGATTTCACCACCACCTCATCACGACATCTACTCCATTGAAGACCTTTCTCAATTAATCTACGATTTAAAATCTGCCAACAGAGAAGCAAGAATCAATGTGAAATTAGTTTCCGAAGTCGGCATAGGCACAGTAGCAGCAGGAGTTGCCAAAGCCAAAGGGGATGTCATTCTCATTTCTGGCCACGATGGAGGAACTGGCGCCTCTCCACTAACATCATTGAAACACGCTGGCCTCCCATGGGAGTTGGGTCTGGCAGAAGCGCAACAAACCCTGGTGATGAACAACTTGAGAAATCGCGTAACCTTAGAGTGCGACGGACAATTAAAAACAGGACGAGACGTAGCAATAGCATGTCTTCTAGGAGCCGAGGAGTTTGGTTTTGCTACAGCCCCATTGGTTGCTTCCGGTTGCGTGATGATGCGTGTGTGCCATCTAAACACATGCCCGGTCGGCATAGCAACTCAAAATCCTGAATTACGTAAAAAGTTCAAAGGAAAACCAGAACACGTAGTAAATTTCATGTATTTCGTTGCTCAAGAATTGCGTGAAATAATGGCTAAACTTGGTTTCAGGACAATTGATGAAATGGTTGGGCAAGTACAAAAATTAGACAGGAATCAAACCATTGATTTCTACAAGTCCAATGGTTTGGACCTATCTCCCATTCTACATAAGGTAGAAGTTTCGGAAGGCACAAAACTATACAATACGGAATTACAAGATCACAATCTTGAAAAAGCATTGGATTTCAAAATCATCCATCAAGCACACCCAGCATTATTCAGAAAGGAAAAAACAGTCATAGATTCCAAAATCACAAATATGGATCGAGCCTTTGGGGCGATTTTAAGCAACGAGATTTCCAAGATCCATGGCGCACAGGGCTTACCTGAAAACACATTGAAAATCAACTTTACCGGTTCCGCTGGACAAAGCTTTGCCGCATTTGCGACCAAAGGCTTGACTTTGATTCTCAACGGAAGTTCCAACGATTACTTGGGCAAAGGACTATCTGGTGCAAAAGTGATTGTAAAGGTACCAGAGGAAGCAACGATCATTCCTGAAGAGAACATCATCATTGGCAATGTTGCCCTATATGGTGCTACATCTGGAGAAGTATATGTAAACGGAAAGGCAGGAGAGCGCTTTTGTGTTAGAAACTCGGGTGCAATTGCCGTTGTTGAAGGTATCGGGGATCATGGTTGCGAATACATGACTGGAGGAACAGCAGTTATCCTTGGTGAAGTCGGACGAAACTTCGGAGCGGGAATGAGTGGAGGAATAGCCTATGTCTACGACAAGAACAAAACCTTCGAAGCACGATGCAACCAAAAAGGGTTGAATTTGATTCCTGTCGATCTTTCCGAAGATGTGACTTCGTTAAAACGACTCATAGAAAACCATTACAATGCAACCCTGAGTCCATTGGCACAGCGTATTCTTGAAAATTGGAAAAAAGAGCGAACAAAATTCATCAAAGTATTGCCAGAAGAATACAAACAAGCATTGATTAGATTAAAAAAAGAACAAAAAGCAAGCGCATAGCAAGATGGGAAAGACAACAGGATTTTTAGAAATCAATAGACAAGTAGATGCTCTGGACACCGTAGAGAATAGACTCAAGAACTATAAGGAATTCACAATTCCGATGCAAGAAAAGGAGTTGAAAGACCAAGGAGCACGTTGTATGGATTGTGGTGTCCCATTTTGTCACAGCGGTTGTCCACTGGGTAATTTGATTCCAGATTTCAACGACCTCGTCTACAAGGGGCATTGGAAACAAGCAGCGCAAATACTACATACAACAAACAACTTCCCGGAATTTACGGGGCGCCTGTGTCCAGCTCCTTGCGAGGAGGCCTGCGTTTTAGGTATCAACGAAGATCCCGTTTCCATTGAAAACATTGAGAAAAACATAGTGGAAACCGCCTTTTCAGAAGGATGGATCACCGCACGACCACCAAAGGAACGCACAGGAAAAAAAGTAGCAATCGTAGGTTCTGGCCCTTCTGGTTTGGCAGCAGCGCAACAACTGAATCGAGTAGGCCATTTGGTAACGGTTTTCGAACGTGATGCTAAAGTTGGTGGATTGTTACGTTATGGCATCCCCGATTTCAAACTCCAAAAAAATGTCATAGACAGGCGATTGGACATTTTAAAGGAAGAAGGCATCCTATTTGAAACCAATGCACACGTCGGAAAAAACGTAAGTGTGAAAAGATTGAAAGACAATTATGATGCGGTGGTACTATGTGGTGGAGCAACCGTTAGAAGAAGTATCCCCATAAAGGGAACACACTTGAAAGGAGTCGTCCAGGCCATGGACTTCTTGAAACAGAACAACCAACGTGTAGACGGCATCAATGATTTTAAAAATGTAATTCTGGCAACCGACAAAAACGTAATTGTGATTGGAGGAGGCGACACAGGATCGGATTGCATTGGAACCTCCAATCGTCAAGGCGCAAGATCCATTGTGAATTTTGAAATATTGAGCAAACCCACAGAAGGGCGTCCAGCACATCAACCTTGGCCCTATTGGCCTATGAGGTTAAGATCCAGCTCGTCTCACCAAGAAGGCGTGGAGCGTTTCTTCAGCATTTCCACAAAGGAATTCATTGGTGACGAGAATGGCCACTTAAAAGCTTTGAAAACTGTTGAAGTCGAATGGATCTTCAAAGAAGGTGAACGACCTGAGTTAAAAGAAGTTCCCAATACCGAAAAAATCTGGGATTGTGACCTAGCCCTATTGGCACTGGGCTTTACTGGCTCTGAAAAGACCTTGGCTGAGCAATTTGATTTGGAATTGGATTTTAGAAACAACATAAGAGCTACGACCAAAAACTACAAGACAAACATTACGGGAATCTTTGCGGCTGGCGATATGAGAAGAGGGCAATCATTAATTGTCTGGGCCATTTCCGAAGGTCGACATGTTGCGCACCACGTTGACAGGTATTTGATGGGAAACTCAATATTACCATTGAAGTCCGATGATGATCTACCTAGAGTTTAACGTTATTTGACTAATAAGAGCCTCAACTCTCCCCAGTATGGCTACCACTAGAATTTTTCTTGTGGCGGTAAGAACGATCAAATAAAAAAACAAAGACCATATTATATACTTAATTATGATGTGGTCTATTCTTCAATACGTGTTATCAAGCCTTCTAACAAGTGCTCTAGCCTCTTTAGTTTTTCAGGTGCTTGTTTGTCTTGAAACCTTACCTCATGATTGTTGTAAATCATTGAGGTCAATGGCAAATCCCTTATGTTTCCTTGATAAAGTTCATCGAAATCAGAAAAATCGCTTTGTTCAAAGGCTTCTTCAATTTCCTCTAACTCTACTTTTGAAATCGTGAAATTTCGCTCACCTAAAACAAGCATATTAGCGATTCCATTATAATAAACGGAATCGCCTTCTAGCTTAATTGTAAAATGTGGTTTTGTTAAGAGCCTCCCCTTGGATTTTACATAAGAGACTTGAAAATTCGACTTTTTGACATTTAAAGAAGAACAACCGTAGAATAACAACAAAGACATTGTCATTATAAAAACTACTTTATGTAAACTCACATTTAACATATCTGAACAATTTATCAAAATATAATTAATTCTGAATGACAAGTTTCTTGACAACAGTTCTTCTAGAGCGTTCTTTATGCAATTCCAAAAAATAGACTCCTGCATGCAAGTAACTTGTTTGAATACGTGTAGAATTGTCAAATTGTCCTTTTAGGACACTTCTTCCTCTAATATCGACCAAACTATACGAATAATTTTCAGGGTTTGCCAAATTGATAAACACTTCACTAGATGCTGGGTTAGGATAAATCGAAATGCCTAAAGCCTCAACATCATCCACACTTAAGTTTTCATCTATGGTAAAATTAGCGTTGGATACATCATAAAAAGTAGATGCTGCCCTAAAGCCTCCGGCAACATCACATCTAACCAAAACTCTTGCTGTGGTGGTTGCAACATTAGGTATGGTAATGCTTTCTGTTCCATCGTTGGTCGTCGCATCTGCCACTACCGTGTAACTTGCGCCGCCATCTGTAGAAACCAAGACATCTACGTTATTGCAATGCGAATCGGTACCATTTACCGTCCATGTCACTGTATGGGAAGTATTCCCTGTCAATGTTTCACCTCCATTTGGACTTGTAACATCAAATGGTCCCGTGTTAGCCACGGTAACTACAGTTTTGTCTTCTCCAATTCTACCAAAAGAGGTATTGTTATCTCTCACGGTCAAAGAAAAATTCATTGTTCTAGCTGCGCAAGGCAACTTTTCCCATTGCTGGTCATTATTACCTGCTAAAATATCATCATATTGTGGAAAGCTACGATAATTGTCACTTACTGCAGGACGATATCTAAACATTGGCGCATTTGTAGAATTGCAATTGGGAGAACCTGTTACAGCTGGACTTGAACCATCGTACTGAACCCAATCGTAGGTTAAATTGTTAACTGCATCATTTGCATCAGTACCAGTGCCGACCAAAATAAACGGTGTTTGTTTTGGTATGGTCAAATCTGCATTGGCATTGGCTTCTGGAGATGCCGTATTGCCAGAAGCATCAGTTACAGCACAACTTGTAGTGTTGATAAATGTTTGCATTTGAAGAATGGATGCATAATGAAAAAATGGATCGGAGCCTGGCGCATATTGAGATTGTGGACCACATACATTGGCATAGGACATAATTGAAGACCCTTCTCCCGGCTCGTATCTGAAACCACCTACAGATGTCCCACACTCTTGAGCTACAAAATTGTGTTCGGAGCCAAATTGATGTCCTATTTCGTGAGCCACATAATCTATCCATAACGTAGTAATACTAGTATTTATACCCGAAAAACCCAACCCTTTTTGAGCATCATTGCATACAACCTCAAAGGCTGCAGCACCTCCGGTATTGGCCCAAATAACCATATGCCCGACATCGAAACCCGAAGCACCTAAAGCATTTAAACAAGCCGTGTTGGCTGCCGAAACGTCATCCCCGACATTAAATGGGTCTGTGTTTGGATCTGGATAAACCAAAGCGGCATTGCTGACAAGGGTGAATTCTACTCCCAAATCTCTTAAAAAAACAGGGTTTATCATATTTACACCAGATGCCAAAGCATTCAATACATCCGTAGTATTAACTGGACTTCCACCAAACTGTTGTGAATATTCCCCAGCTGCGGCTATTGCCAATCTAAATGTTTTTTTGGAGGTTGGCGTTCTAAAATTTGTAATATTTTCAATTTGATTCCTTGCATACGAACTTGCAGTGTTACATTTTAGTTTATCGGAAACATTGTCCTTTTTATAATAGGCGATAACCGTTTCTGATGCATTCCTATACATTGGCTCTATAAAAAATGTTTCCTGAGCATTATAGACAGCTGCATGAAAACCAGCATTACTTATATCGCAAGAAACAAGAGTTGTAGGATCATCTTTTTTATAACCTGTAAATGTTTGGATCGTATATAAGTGAGCCACTTCATCTGCCACCACCTTAGATGGGGAAATAACATATGTTTCAAACTCACCATTTGGTGTTGGAAAAATGATTTCCTGCGTACCAACTTTACGCATGTCATTGGTGAATTTTTCTGTAAATATTTTCCAAACCGCATAATGCGTTGGAAGTTGATTCATAATGGTTTCTTCGGTATTTTTTTGATCTTTTAAATCTTGCTCAATCCAATCGGTCTTCTTGTGTTGTGCATAGGCAAAGCTACTCAAGACTAATGCGAATATCATGCAAATACCCTTTCTTAATAATGTAGTTGTTTGTTTCATAATTTTATATTTAGAGTTAAACCAATTTCTGTAATCGCAACATTTCTCAGCATCCATCTATTTATAAAACAGGCAATTATGAAATAACCCTAAATTAATCACACGAGTATCGTAACTAAAAAAGGGCATCGTCTGAATACTGAGAACCAGCATTTGGATTAGAAAACAATTACCTTTTTAACGTTCTTTGAACAAAAGTTTGTTAGAGGTTTTAAAATAAGGCTTCTTCAAATCGTAGTATGGTAAATTAGGTGATGTCAAGACATATTGTCTAAGCTTTAATGATATTTCAGTAAAAAAATGGATTTCGAGCCGAAAGAAGCTATAACTCAAATCAGTTATAAGTTATTTCCAACATCTCATCTTGAGCTTTGAAGTCCTTACAAGTTCTAGTATGGTATTCTAGGGCTTTGTATTTGACGAGAGTGCCGCATTGAGTAAGTCAAATAAAATTATTGAGCCACATTGCAAAAACACTTTAGTGTGTGTTTTCGTTTGGCATGATGCCTTGCTTTTTCTTTTAGGTGATGCGCATTTCAAGTAATTCATTGATGCCACTACTCCCTAGTTAAAAGAACACTTCCTCTTGTGTAAGATTACAAAAACAAAAAACCCTTCTTTAAAAGAAGGGTTTTAAGCGTGGTCCCACTTGGGCTCGAACCAAGGACCACCTGATTATGAGTCAGGTGCTCTAACCAACTGAGCTATGGGACCGAAATCGGGTGCAAATCTAATATTATTTTTATAACCTTACAAGATTTTTTATTCCTTTATCTCTTGACAAAGCTCAATTAATACTCCGTTTGATGATTTTGGATGTAAAAAGGCCACCAACTTATTGTCAGCACCTTTTTTTGGTATCTCGTTCAACACGATGAACCCTTCCGACTTAAGTCGCTTTATTTCAGCTTCTATGTCATCCACATCAAAAGCGATATGGTGTATTCCTTCTCCTTTTTTATCTATGAACTTTGCAATGGGACTATCTTCTTTCGTAGCTTCCAACAATTCTATTTTATTTTCTCCTACTCTGAAAAAAGAGGTGTTTACCCCTTCACTTTTTACTTCTTCAACCTTATAATGTGGCTCTCCAAAAAGTTTAGCGAACAATTCGTTGGAGTTTTTCAAGTTCTTTACAGCTATGCCTATGTGTTCAATTTTGTTCATCAAAAAAATATTTTTCATTCTCACTTTAGTGAAAATCCCTTTTATTATACTTATATATTACCTTTTAAGGTACGAATTTTGCTCCAAAAGTAAGATAATCTTTAAATAACATCTATTTTTGCATCGTAGAAACCCAATAACTGGTATTTACCAAAGCCATTGTACTAAAATATAGACAATTACAAAGCAATGGGATTTTAAATTTTAATGAAGATGGAAGAAAGTCAAAGACAAAAGAAAATAGCTTCGGTATTGCAACGTGATTTAGTAGACATCCTACAAGGAGCTGCTACTCAAGGAGGTATGAGAGGCGTAATCATATCTGTTTCCAAAGTGTCGGTTACCGTGGACCTGTCCATGGCAAAAGTATATTTAAGCATTTTCCCAAACGACAAGGCGCAAGAGCTCATAGTTGGCATTAGATCCAATCAGCCGTTTATTAAGCACGAATTGGCACAACGCACGAAAAACCAATTGAGACGTATGCCCCAATTGCAATTCTTCATCGATGATTCCTTGGAGTACATTGATAAGATTGAACAATCCCTAAAAGGAAAAGACGACCCTATAAATGATCCAGATCTTTTGGGAAAACGAAAAAAATCCTAATCTCACATATCAACTTCATTGCTCTTAATGATTCACCTTTACATTCATAATATCATTATTTTTTTATAATATTATAAACTATGAATGTCTCCTATTACATTGCAAAACGGTATCTACGCTCAAAAAGCAGCAACAATGCCATTAATTTCATCACTTACATAGCCATTGTCGGTATCATTCTTGGTTCTGCTTCGCTATTTGTGGTATTGTCCGGATTTGCAGGTTTAAAGGTGTTCACCTTGGAATTCTCTACCATTATTGATCCAGATCTAAAAGTGGAAGCAACAGTTGGAAAATCTTTCGTACTAACTCAAGACAATGAGAATGAACTACTTGAAGTAGACGGCATTGTATCATACTCTAAAATTGTCAAGGAACGTGTCTTGGCTTCTTTTGACGACAACAAGCACCCTGCCTTCATTAAAGGCGTAGACGAAAATTACAATAAGGTAAACACCGTGGATTCCATAGTTAAATATGGTAGTTGGCTCATCCAAAACACCAATCAAATAGTCGTCGGATTAGGGGTTTCCAACAGTTTATCCGTTGGAGTGTTGGATTACGGCAGGCGCGTACACCTTTATGTGCCCAGACCTGGAAAAGGACAAATAACCTCGACCAAGCAAGCCTTTAAACAATTAAGTTCCGTAAACGTCGGTATTTTCGATGTCAATGAAAAATTAAACGATACTTATATCTATTCGTCCATCGGTTTGGCTAGGGAGTTGTTGAATTATTCTCAAAATCAAGTAACTGGCATAGAATTCAAATTGGATGAAGGTGCAGACGAGGATCTCGTAAGATCTCGAATACAAATCATTTTAGGTGACAAGATTCGTATTAGGAACAGGGTACAGCTGAACGATGCGCTGTACAAGATGTTGAACACCGAAAACCTTGCAGTCTATTTGATACTCACATTGGTATCCATAATACTGATATTCAATGTCATTGGTTCACTCATCATGATGATTCTGGACAAGAAGAAAACTTTGAATACACTTTTTAGCCTTGGTACGACTTTAAAGAACATTCGTCGCATCTTCTTTTATCAAGGTGTGACAATGACAGTGGTTGGCACTGCAATTGGTCTATTTATAGGATTCATCGTAGTGATCATGCAACAACAGTTTTCCCTGGTAATGATAACACAAAAACTTCCTTACCCAATGTCCTTGAACTTGGAGAACTTTCTTATTGTTTTCATCACGATATCCGTTTTGGGAATCATTGCCTCAAAAATGGCTTCGGCAAGAATTACAAGAAATCTGATTAAAGGGTAACTTTATCTCTCAAATTGATATTCTGCGAATTTTTCCAATACCTCATCCAAGGCATTAAAAACATCTTTTGCATCATCACTGGTCACCATCTTTGTTCTGTACTCCTTGAAATGCGGAATTCCTTTGAAATAATTGGTATAGTGCCTTCTCGTTTCCAAAACACCTAAAACCGGCCCTTTCCAATCTATGGACATCTGCAAGTGCCTGCGAGCAGCCTCTACACGTTCCTTGATAGAAATCGGAGCCAAGTGCTCACCTGTTTCGAAAAAATGCTTTACCTGTTTGAAAAACCAAGGGTTACCAATGGTAGCCCTACCAATCATAGCTCCATCCAACCCGTAGTCATCACGCATTTCCATAGCTCGTTCTGGACTGGTGATGTCTCCATTGCCAAATACGGGAATATGCATTCTAGGGTTGTTTTTAACCGCTGCAATTGGTTTCCAATCTGCATCACCTTTATACATTTGTGCTCGCGTTCGTCCATGAATCGAAATAGCTTTGCAACCAACATCCTGCAATCGCTCTGCAACCTCGACTATTTTTATGGAATCATGATCCCAACCCAACCGTGTCTTCACGGTAATTGGTAAATGCGTTCTCTTCACCATCGCCTCCGTCAGGGATACCATTAGATCTATGTCTTTTAAAATACCCGCTCCAGCTCCTTTGGATACCACTTTTTTTACCGGGCATCCAAAATTGATGTCTATGATGTCTGGTTTGGATCTCTCAACGATATCCACTGTTTGAAGCATACTATCCAAATTGGCTCCAAAAATTTGAATCCCTACTGGTCTTTCCTTTTCGTAGATATCGAGTTTCATGACACTTTTGGCTGCATCTCGTATCAATCCTTCACTGGAAATAAATTCCGTATACACGACATCTGCCCCTTGCTCCTTGCACAATGCACGAAAAGGCGGATCGCTAACATCCTCCATTGGAGCCAAAAGCAATGGAAAATCAGGAAGTTCTATGTTGTCTATCTTTACCAAATCTATTATATAAGGCTGCAAAAGTACTGAAATTGAATCATATATTTAAAATGTCACCTCAGCATTAATTTGCTCACCATTCCTATTTACAGTTATATTCGTCGTGTCGCCTTTCTTGAAAGTGGACAATGCTTGCATATAAGTCGTCATGTCCGTGATTTCAAATGCACCCAACTTTATCACGACGTCTCCTTTTTGCAATCCTGCATTTACAGCTGGAGTTTCGTCTCTCGTGCCATCTATGCGCATCCCTTTGCCATCAAACAAATAATCTGGTGTAACGCCCAATCCAACTTCAAAACGAGGCACCAAGTCGCTCTCATTCTTGGTTTTCCTGAAGGACAGTTTGCCATTGTCATCCAAATCTGAAATGATCTCAAATATATAATCGGAGATTTTTTGCATTCCCTGATAATTCAGTTTTTCAATGTCATCCCCTGGCTTATGATAGTCTCCGTGTTGTCCTGTGAAGAAATGCAAAACAGGGATATTCACATTATAGAAAGAAGTATGATCGCTTGGCCCTACCCCAGATTCTCTTTGAATCAATTTAAAACCCTTGTTGTGGGCTTTGAGCGTTTGTTTCAATATTGGAGAAGTTCCTACACCATAAACCGCCAAGGTACTGTCCTTTTTCAAACGTCCAACCATATCCATATTAATCATGTAATTAGCTTGCTTGATCTCTATTGTCGGGTTTTTCACAAAATAATTGGATCCCAACAACCCCATTTCCTCTCCAGAAAAAGCTATGAACAAATAATTGCTCCCTGTGTTTGTTGCTTTTAACCTGTTTACCAAATCCAACATTACAGCCACACCACTTGCATTGTCATCGGCACCATTGTGAATGGCCTTCTCGCCTCTATGTAAAGACCCCTCCGCTCCTAGTCCCAAATGGTCATAATGTGCCCCTATGATTATGGTATTCTTAGCCTTGTTATCAATGTAACCAACAACATTTGTCCCAGTAATCGTGCTATCTCCATCCTTTACGACATAGTTTATTTCTTGGTGTGGATCCGTCTTTGGCTTGAAGGAAAAAGTCTGGAAATAGGCATTCGTCCCTTTGGCTTCCAATCCCAAGTCTTCAAAACGCTTCGCTATGTATTCGGCCGCTTTCTGTTCTCCATTGCTTCCAGTCTGACGCCCTTCCAAAGCATCCGAAGCCAAAAAGGTGACATCGTCTTTCATGCTCAAAACAGACTTTACCTCTGTTTTACAACTCATTAAAAACATTAAAAAAAGGAAAGCAATGCCATATTTCATTTCTAGAAGTATTAATTTTATACAAAATTAGGCATTAATTATCATTTTCACCCATTATGCGATTTACTCACTTTTTACTACTTTCTTTGTTGTTTGTTTCTTGCAAAACGAAAGAAAAACCAGAAGAATCAAAATCTTCCATTGAAACTTCGAAAATTACAAATCCGTTGATCTACCCAGAGGAAACTCATTTCAAGAACATACGCCAAATAACCTATGGAGGCGACAACGCAGAAGCCTATTGGAGTTTCGATGACAAACAATTGGTGTTTCAATCCAACAATGCAAAATGGAACGTTGGTTGTGATCAAATGTTTTTGATGAATGCAAATGAAACATTCAAAGACAAAATACCTCCAATGATAAGTACGGGAAAAGGACGTACTACCTGTGCTTATTTTTTGCCAGACAACAAGCATATCATATATGCCTCGACACATTTAGGAGCTGAAGAATGCCCAGATACCCCCTTACGTAAGAACGGGAAATACATTTGGCCAATCTACGACTCCTACGATATTTTTGTGGCAGATCTGGAAGGAAACATAGTCAAGCAATTAACAAATGAAATTGGTTATGATGCAGAACCTACGGTTTCTCCAAAAGGAGATAAAATAGTCTTTACCTCAACCAGAAGTGGTGATTTAGAATTATACACGATGAACATCGATGGTAGCGATGTCAAACAGATCACAAATGAACTAGGGTACGATGGTGGAGCGTTTTTCTCTCCAGACGGGACTAAATTGATTTTTCGTTCTTCTCGCCCGAAAACAGATGAAGAAGTCAAAGATTACAAAGGTTTGTTGGCAGAAGGCTTGGTGGAACCTACTGAAATGGAGCTTTACATATGCAATGCGGATGGCAGCGAATTACAACAATTGACGGATTTGGGAAATGCCAATTGGAGCCCATTCTTCCACCCTTCCGGAAAGAAGATATTGTTTTCCTCAAACTTTGAATCCGAACGTGGTTTTCCTTTTAATCTATACCTTATAGACATCGATGGAAAAAACCTGAAACGTATTACTCATGGTGAAACCTTCGATGCCTTCCCAGTCTTTTCCAACGATGGAAAAAAGCTGGCTTTTTCCTCCAATAGAAACAACGGTGGTGGGCGTGATACCAATCTATTTATTGCAGAGTGGCAAGACTAGGTGACTAGTTGTTCAACCTATCTCGCTCATTTGTGGATTTTGTGCGTGCGTTGGTTTTCAAATTGGTATTGCCAAATTTGTAATTGAATCCCAACCTTATTCGGCGTGTATCCAAATCCGTTAGATTGAAATTGTCTTGATTAGCATATTTGGAAGTGATTTCATAATCCTGGGTATCAAACAAATCCGCTACGGACAAGGAGATCACTCCCTTTGTTTTGAGTACTTTCTTTTTTATGGACAGGTTGGAGGTCAACCTTCTTTCAGTAATTCTAAATCCATATTGATTCTTACTGCTGTATATCAATGATAGGTTAGCACTCAAACTCTTGTCCTTCAAAAAGGAAAAACTATTGCTCAAAGTAGAGTAGTTGGACCATTGACTTCTCTTCAACGGAATTTCATCGATAATAGACTCATCTTGGACATTGTAAAATGATGTGAGAAAATAGACAGACCAGTTCTTAAGCATGTCGAAAGAGGTGATGAAATCAACCCCAAACTCCTTTGTCTTTTTCAGGTTCGCAGGAGAATATACGATAACGTTTTCTTCGTTGTTCTGCAATGGGAGTTCGAGGATATTGGATTTAATCTCCTTATGATACACTTCGAAGGTGAATTTGGATATGGAAGTCCCAATTGTCATATGACCTGTAAAGGCAGGTTGCAGCTTCGGGTTTCCAGAAACTATGGTATTGTCATTCAAGAAAAAATTAAACGGATTAAGGTTCTTGTAACCTGGCCTTCCTATGCTTCGTTTGTAATTTGCATAGACATCCGTTTTTTCAGAAAGCCGATAGCTTAGATTGAATGTTGGAAACAACTCAAGGTAATCCTGTGTGTTTTTATCATTAGTCGTTATGGATATGCCTTTAATACTAGTCTGTTCTACTCGAACACCTGCAGAGGCATTCCATTTTTCCCAGCGTTTCGAAAAACTTACATAACCTGCAAAAATAGACTCATCATAATGATAGTTGTTGGTATTTTCAATGTTTAACGATTGCTCGTTCGTATTTGTATCGACATCGAATTGTATGATGTCACTTATCACTTCAATATGGGACGATTTCACTCCCACACTGAAAGAAGCACCCTCTCCCATTGGTAATTCGTAATCCAATTGGGATGTGAATATTGTCGTGCTCTGGTTGTTTTTGGTATTGAATGCCGTACTGAAGTCGAAAGCGTCATTCTCGTCAAAATAATTGCTATTCACATCTTGATTCCTATTATAGTCGTATTCCGTGACATGACTATTAAAGGACAACTTCGATTTGTCATTGAAATGGTGCACGAAATCCAAATCAAAACCTAGGTTATGCTTTTTGTCCCGAGACAAGTTGTGAGAATCGAAATGATACCCCAAGTCATTCATCTCATCGAAAACCATTGATTTTCCTCTTGTCAAATACTTGAAATATGGCAAAAACAATAAATTGGATGACAAACTCAACGTGTTTTTGTCATTTATGAAAAAATCGAAATTAAAGTTTAAATTATGGGTTTTAGACCATGTATTCCGATCCAACTTGGTATTCCAGCGTTCATAAACCCCATTGTCGTCCATATAGTTTATTTGGTCTTCACTATTTCTGTCAATTTTGTTTCTGGTAAAACCATAATTGACATTGACATTGATCTTCTTGGTTTTGTAAAACTGATTTATTCCTGCGTTGTATCTAGGAAAAATACCTTGAGTATAATTGGTGAAGACATTCCCCCTATAGCCCGTAACCAAGTTTTTAAGCATAACGATATTTAGGACAGCTCCACTTTCTGCATCGTATTTTGCAGGAGGGTTTGTTATAACCTCAACTTTTTGAATGCTATTGGCCGATGAACTTTCCAACAACTGTGTTAGCTCTCCAAATGATAGATTGACCTTTCTATCATTTATATAGACGGTTGGCATCGTATTCTTGATTGAAATCTTATTGTCCAATATCAGAACACCTGGTGTACTTCTCAACACATCTAAAATCGTCCCTTCACTCAAAGCTGTATCTGCAACGTTGAAAATCAACCTATCTACCTCCTTCTTCAAGGTCGGCCTTTTGGAGGTAATTACCACTTCCCCTATGTTTTCCATTGTTTCCTTCAAGGTTAAGTTTAGTTCTATGTCGTTCGATAATTGAAATTGTTGCCTTGTTGTCTTATACCCTATAAAACTGGTTTCCAATGCATATCCCCATCCTCCCAAGTCATCGAACTTAAAATAACCCTTTTCATCTGTCGTCGTTCCTATTGGCTTGTCAAAGCCCGAACTAATGTTCAAATCTTCTACTACCGATTTGAAAAGCAAGACATTTGCATAAGCTATCGGCTCATTGGATTCGTTAACCAAGGTGCCGGAAACAGTGAAATTTTGAGAAAAAGCCAAGGGAAAGTAAAAGAATAAAAATATGTGGAGAGAGAGCTTCAAAAATGACAATATTAAATTCCATTGCAAGATACTACTTGTTTATTACTTTCCATTACGGTAAAAACCGTAAATTTCAAGGCTTTACTATGGAAAATAAAATTCGAAAAAAGCTTAATAAATACTTTATATTTGCACCATCTTACTTTTGGGAAGATTTTAGACTATGAAGAACATTAGAAATTTTTGCATCATTGCACATATAGATCACGGAAAAAGTACACTTGCAGATAGATTGCTTGATTTTACAGGTTCCGTAACAGATCGTGAAAAACAAGATCAACTTTTAGATAGTATGGACTTGGAACGCGAACGTGGTATTACCATAAAGTCCCACGCCATACAAATGGAGTACACTCACAAAGGGGAACAGTATGTTCTAAACCTCATTGATACTCCTGGTCACGTGGACTTCTCCTATGAGGTATCACGATCCATTGCTGCCTGTGAAGGCGCATTGCTTATCGTGGATGCAGCACAAAGCATACAAGCACAAACAATCTCCAACCTTTATTTGGCATTGGAAAACGATTTGGAAATCATACCAGTACTCAACAAAGTGGATTTACCGAGTGCTAACCCTGAGGAGGTAACTGATGACATCGTCGATCTTTTGGGCTGCGACCCTGAAGAAGTCATACCGGCCAGTGCTAAAACCGGCTTGGGTATCGAGGATATCTTGACTGCCATCATAGAACGAGTTCCTGCTCCAAAAGGAAACATAGATGAGCCTCTACAAGCTTTGATATTCGATTCTGTCTACAACCCGTTTAGAGGAGTCGAAACTTATTTTAGAGTCATAAACGGTTCGATCAAAAAAAATCAAGAAATAAAATTCATAGCCACTGGCAAGACCTATGGCGCAGATGAAGTTGGAACTCTAAAACTTACGCAAGAACCAAAAAAAGAAATCAAGGCTGGTGATGTTGGCTACTTGATCACAGGTATAAAAGAAGCCAAGGAAGTAAAGGTAGGTGATACCATTACCGATGCAAAAACTCCTACAACCAACGCCATTGATGGTTTTGAAGATGTAAAACCAATGGTTTTTGCAGGTATCTATCCTGTGGACACAGATGAATATGAAGAGCTTCGCAACTCTATGGAGAAGCTACAATTAAATGATGCTTCATTGATTTTTGCTCCCGAAAGCTCTGCAGCCTTAGGCTTTGGTTTCCGTTGTGGATTCTTGGGAATGTTGCATATGGAAATTATCCAAGAACGTTTAGAGCGTGAGTTCAACATGACTGTAATAACGACGGTTCCCAATGTAAGCTACCATGCCTTCACCAGAAAGAACACAGAAGAGGTCATCATCGTAAACAATCCAACGGATCTACCAGATCCTTCGAGCTTGGACCGTGTGGAAGAGCCATACATAAAAGCTACCATCATCACAAAATCTGATTTTGTTGGTAATGTCATGTCATTGTGTATCGAAAAACGTGGACTAATAACAAATCAAACCTATTTGACGACCGAGCGCGTCGAATTGACTTTCGATATGCCTCTGGCAGAAATAGTCTTCGACTTTTATGATCGTTTGAAAACCGTTTCCAAGGGTTATGCCTCGTTCGACTATTCTCCTATAGGAATGCGTAAATCAAAATTGGTGCGTGTCGACATCTTATTGAATGCACAACCCGTGGATGCCCTTTCTGCATTGATTCATGCTGACAACGCACATACGATTGGAAAAAAGATGTGTGAAAAATTAAAGGAATTGATTCCAAGACAACAGTTCGACATCCCAATCCAGGCTGCAATTGGAGCAAAGATAATTTCTCGTGAAACCACAAAGGCTCTTCGTAAAGATGTAACAGCCAAGTGTTACGGTGGTGATATTTCCCGTAAGCGTAAGTTGCTGGAAAAACAGAAAAAAGGAAAGAAACGTATGCGTCAAGTAGGTAACGTTGAAATACCTCAAGAGGCATTTATGGCCGTATTGAAGTTGAATGACTAATATAAAAAAAACGCCTCCAATTATGGAGGCATTTTTTTTATACGTAACTTAACTGCTGATCAACTTGTCCCGACTTCCACATCAAAGGGTTTCCCCAAATACACCAAACTCCAATCCTCTCCAACATTTTCAATAGCCGTATTGTAAGAGGAAATGATGATTAATTCCCCCTCCACATCTTTTATGAAAAGTGGAATTATGTCCTTGTCCTTGTTAGTGATGTCAATCAAGGTTTCATAATGCTCCTTGTTTCTTATTACAATCTCTTGGATACTTGGGTATTTTCGCGTGGTATTCGTCAAAGTCGTAAAATCGTCCGTATGGGAAAACAATCCTTCTTTTGGGTTGTTGTTTTCGTCCTTCATCTCATCTACCGAAACCAATCGAAAAGACCCGTTTTCACCAAATTGCTTGCTGAATTTATTGATCGCATATTTATTGATGTCCGCATTGCCCGTCAACGCCATTAAATACCCCATGTGATTTAGTTCTATGTTATCTAACAGATTATCAGAATAGATATCTGTATTGATGGCCTCCAAACCCAATTCCTTTGCTTTTGAAACATTTGATTGATTGCTGTCAATCAATACGACATGTCTCCCATTGGACTCAAGGTAGTGTCCCAACAAACGGGATACTTTTGAAGCTCCTACTATTAGGATACCATCGGATTTAGTCAAGAACACACCAATCAACTTGGCAAAAAATCTTGCAGTCGTTGCATTAAGCAATACAGTACCCAATACGATCATAAATACCAAAGGGGTAATGTATTCTGCATCTACGACACCATTTTTAGCCAACTTCAATCCAAAAAGAGATGCTATTCCAGCTGCCACGATACCTCTAGGCCCAACCCAGCTTATGAATACTTTCTCCTTTAGTTTAAGGCTAGATCCCGATGTACTTAAAAACACTCCCAAAGGCCTTACCAAAAGAATTACGACTACGAATAAAAGTGCAGTCTTCCATGTATAGATAAGATATAGGTCCTCCATATTTATATTTGCTGCAAGCAAGATGAATAGAATGGAGATCAACAAGACACTCAACGATTCTTTAAAATACAACAGCTCTTTCAAATATGGGGAATTGGAATTACCCAAAACCATACCCATCACAACTACCGCCAACAATCCGGATTCATGAGCAAAACTATCGGACAAGATGAATACACCAAGGACAGCAGCCAATGCAAAGACGTTCAGTAAATAATGAGGCACCCATTTCCTATTTATAATGAAATTCATGGCATGTGCAAACGTAAAACCAAAAGTTGTACCAAACAGCACGATCTTACCGAATTCTATAAAGGCCGTCTTGGTAAACTCCCCACCAGCATCAACACTTATGAATTCGAAAACCAAAACTGCAACCAAAGCTCCTATGGGATCTATCAAGATACCTTCCCATTTCAATACTGCCGACACATCTTTCTTTAGAGGTATGTTTCTTAGAATGGGCGTAATAACCGTTGGCCCAGTAACAATGATCAAACCTGAAAATAAAAATGAAATCTCCCAACTCAGACTAAAAATAAAGTGAGCTGCAACCGCCGCCCCAATGAAAGTAACCAAAGAACCTATGGATATTAGTTTTGTAATTACAGGTCCAACATTCTTTATCTCTCCCATCTTTAAAGTCAAACCTCCTTCGAACAATATAATGCTTATTGCCAATGAGACAAAGTAAAATAAGCTTTCCCCTGGAAACAAGCCTTCCTTACCATTCCAAATCGGTTCAATCCATTTCGTACCATCATTGCTTAAAAATTCGGCAGCGATCGGCCCTACCAAAAGCCCTATCAATATCAAGGGTAAAATAGCCGGAATCTTAAACTTCCAAGCCACCCATTGTGCCAATATACCTAAAATGATTATTCCTCCTAATGCTAACATTTATTATTGTTTTTTTCGTGAAATTAGCAATTTACAAGGACAATGAAAATGAAATTAATTGAAAAATAGATTTAAATTAATCAAAAGCGTCTCCCCTCAACATTTTTTTAGATTGAAAAAAACGTTATCTTTCAATTTTTGAGAAATTAATTAAATTCGTGAACTTAAAACCCTTCAAAACCATTGGTATTGGTGTCGCATTTTCACCAAACCTGAAAGCCAACCTCTATGAGGCGGCACGATTGTCCTTATTTTTAAAATCAAAATTGATTTTGATTCATGTTGGCGATGCCTCCAAAGAAAAAACAGAGGCTTTGGCCCTCATATTAAGTGCTTTCAAAAGAGATCTCCTAGATTACGAAGTCGTATTCAAAACTGGAGACCCTGTCGATGTCATTCTATCGATTTCCGACGAGAAAAAAATAGACTTGTTGGTTCTAGGAGCACTCCAGCGTGAAAACTTTCTAAAGTACTATGTGGGTTCAATTGCTCGAAAAATCACCAGAAAAGCAAAATGCTCCATTCTTTTGTTGATAAAACCTTCCATAGAACGGATTCCTTGTGAACATATCGTAGTGAACGGATTGAAAGATCCAAAAACGGAACAAACCATATCTACGGCCTTTTATATTGCCAAACAATTACGAGCAGATCGCATCACCATCGTTGAGGAAATCAAACAAAACGAAGTTTCCATAAAAGTAAATGATGACAAATCGCTGAGAAAAGCTGCTATTTTCAAAGAGCGCATAAAACTTAGAGAAGAATCTCGGGTCAAAGAAATAATTGAACACATTCCCGAGAAGTATACCAATGACATAGCCATAAAATCACAACCGATCTTTGGGAAGCAAGGTTATTCCATTGGTCATTATGCACAAATCTCGCGTGCCGATCTATTGGTGATGAACGCTCCTTCGAAGATGACTTTTTGGGATCGTTTGTTTCCACATGATATTGAACATATCCTAACTGAATTACCAACCGACGTCTTAATTATTCAATGAGCCCAAAGAAGGATAACATAGTCCATTTTTTCAAAGCATTGCCAAAAAACATATTTTCAGGCTTTGTTGTTAGTCTAATAGCATTACCTCTAGGGTTGGGATTGGCCATGGCCAGTGAAGCCCCTCCAATATCCGGTATAATTGCAGCTGTGATAGGTGGTTTTGTCGTCTCCTTGCTGGGTGGAAGCAACGTTACCATCGCTGGTCCCGGAAACGGTTTGGTTGGCGTCCTTTTAATTGCCATTACGACATTGGGCATAGAGAGTGCCTATGCGGCAATCATTTGCTCCGGTGTTCTTCTTTTGATACTGGGTTTCCTTCGTCTAGGCAAGTTGGCGGATTTTTTCCCTTCTTCTGCAATTCAAGGTATGTTAGCTGCCATTGGCTTAATTATTCTAGGAAAGCAATTTCATATCATGCTAGCGCATAAAATAAAACGAGAAGACACCATCGATTATCTTTTAGAGATTCCATATACTATAAACGATGCCATTCACTATGATAATACAGGGCTTATCTATGCAGCAATTGCAGGTGTTTTAAGTTTTGCAATCATGATATTCTATTCAAAAATCAGGAATAAGTATTTACAGCTTATTCCCGCTCCAATGTGGATTGTTATTTTGTCTATTACCTTTAGTTATTATTTTGAATTAGTAGCACATGAAAGCAATCCCATAGATCCTAATTATATGATTTCCGGTATACCTCAATTCTCTGAAATCATAGCACAACTACCAACGATAGACTTTGGTAAAATAGGAAGCCTACCCTTTTGGACAAGTGTTTTGGCTTTGACGCTAATTGCAAGCATTGAGTCCTTGTTGAGTATTAAAGCCGTAGACAAGCTCGATCCGGAAAAACGTCGATCCAATGTTAATAGGGATTTGAAAGCTTTGGGATTGGCAACTGTCGGAAGTGGTTTTCTAGGAGGGTTGAATGTAGTAACCGTTATTGCCAGAAGTTCTGTAAATGTCAACAATGGTGGTAGCAACCGTTCTTCCAACTTTTTCCACGCCACCTTTTTGGTCGTATTCATAGTATTGTTCAGCTCACAATTAACGAGAATTCCATTGCCCGCGTTGATGGCCATATTGGTTTATACGGGTTACAAGTTGGCTTCGCCAAGCACCATTCGCAATATTTTTTCCATTGGTAGGGAACAACTCATTATCTTCTTTGTAACCCTCTTCGTGACATTGAAAATTGGATTAATCACCGGTATTACCTCTGGTGTGTTGGTTACGTTTATCATTCACATCGTGATTAATCGTGATTTCTCATTGTTTGCAAAAAATGTGCTAAAGCCGAATGTACTGATGTTTAAGGAAGATAAAGGGGAAAACAACTATTATTTGAGTGTAAAGCACTTTTGTAGTTTTCTGAATTATTACAAGTTAAAGGAAAAAATAGACGCCATTCCCGAAGATGAAAATGTGATCATCGATTTCTCGCTTTGTGCGTTCGTAGACCATACTGTAATGGAAAACCTCAACAACTATCAAGAGTTGTTCAAAAAAAGAGGAGGGTCATTCGAAGTCGTAGGTTTGGACATGCATGATACAGATTCCAAACACCCTTTTGCCTTGAGGCGTTTACTTCCAGTACCCAACATCATCAAAAACAATTTAACAAGAAGACAAACGTCGATCGAGGAATTGGCTGTTGATTACAAACTAAATTATACACACGAAAAACAAAAGGAAATAGGGTTCTTAAATAACTTCCTGTTCTTCAGAACCAAGAAAATAAATCATATCTACAATCAACTGACCGCAGACAATGGTGCATTGAACCTTTTTGACATTGAGTTTTCCGAAGGTGAGTTCATTGCCAAAGAAGTAGTGCGTTCCACAATGTTCTACATTAATTTGAACAAAGACATTCCAGAATTCACATTGGATAGGGAAGGTTTCTTGGAAAAGATATATGCCTTTGCCGGCTTCAGTGACATTCCCATCCAAAATCACAACGACTTCTCGAAACGTTTTTATCTATTGGGAGAAGACGAGGATAGGATAAAAGCGCTTTTTAATGATGACCTGACTCATTTCTTCGAAAGCAATCCTTATTACCACATTGAGTCCAACGGAAGCTGTCTACTGATTTTTGGACGTGAACGCCAAGCGAGCATCAAGGAAATAAAAGCCCTTTTCGATTTTGGCAAACGTCTAAGGGCCGTGCTTTCCTAAACTGACTTTTGTTTCTTTTTGGTTTTCATGTATTCTACCAAAGCAATTAGTATCACACTTATTCCAAACAAAGGAAATACAATACCCAAGACAAAAATGCAAATGACGATACCATAACCTATTTTAAGCGTTTCTGGCACTTTTGGCGTACCCCAATTCCCCTTTTTCTTACGTTTTGAATAAGACAACAATCCTGCTATGCCAATAAACAACAACAAGATGGCGACACCTAGCATTAAAAACCAATTCCATCTTCCAAATTCTCCTTGATGAAAAGCCATCAACCACAATCTACCTTTCATCAAAGCTCCAACATCCCCCCAGTCGTGCTCCACCAATTGTTCACCAGAGTATTGATCGAAATGAAAACGCTTTTGGGCACCAAAATCCAAAGTGGTATTAAAAATGCTGTACACTCCTTTCTCTCCCTTTGGCAATCCTATGCTTAACTCTCCTGCCAAGTTCATTGATTTTGCAAGGATAACCATATCATCTAAAGCAATAGCTTCTCCTGTAACTTTAGATTGCAATCCTCGAGCATCCCAAGTCTTCGGGTAACCTGTATCGGTTACCTTCTGCACCCATTTGAAGCCATCTCCAAAAACATCGGTCCAAGGCAAGCCTCCAGCCAATGTGATTAATAGCAAAACCGAGGTCCAAAACCCGAAAACAGTATGTAAATCGCGAAATAGAATACGTTTACCCTGTTTTAATCGTATGGTGAAAAAAGCTTTGAAACCCTGTTTTTTACTTGGCCAAAACACATATATTCCCGTAATGATCAATACGATCATCCAACTTGCTATGAGTTCGACTATCTTGGTTCCAAATTTCCCCAAAAGCAACTCCCCGTGCAACTTTCTAACGGTATGCATGTTGGAATCCTTTGGATTGATCGTACCAGTGATCTCTGAATTGTATGGGTTCACATATGTGCTGTTCTTGTGACTAAACCTCCCAGAGACAAATTCTGTCGCTAGGTTTTCACCTTCAGGAATAACCATGATGTTTGGTTCCTTGTGCATGGCTGCCTTTGCTAGCTTCCATTGTTTTTGAAATGAAATGGGATCCCCTTCTTTTTTTACGGTTTTTATATGTTGTTGCTTCGACGCTTCGTAATTGTCCTTGAAGAGATAGATTCCACCAGTAATGGCCAATACCAGCACAAATGGCAACGATACCAATCCTGCAACAAAGTGCCATTTCCACAGCCATTGATTCAATTTATTGTTCTTTTTAAACATCTTTGAAAAAATTTAGCAAGGGAGTTATTTACTCCCTTGCTTTATGATTAAAACTTGTATTTTACTCCAAAATGAAAAGCTCTCGGGTTCCCGATAGTATATGTGTTGGCACTTCTAAATCTATTATACGATGCTCTTGCCGAATACAGCTCATCGAAAATGTTCAATGCGTGAACCCAAACATTCACTCCTTTGATCTCATAGGAAGCCAAGACATTGAATATGTTGTGCCCATTGTAGATTGCCGTACCAAAGGAACCATCATCATTAGCTACTTGCCCTTCAAAACTGGTGTTGTACTTACCAACCAATTCGTGTGTCATACTTACTGTAAGGTTCTTTATTGCATCGGGTCTATAAGTTATTTTCGATGTTCCCAAAAGTTTTGGTGCAGTTGCCCTGTCGGTATCAGAATAGTCGACTCCCCTCTCGAAGAAATCTACGTATCCATGCCTCGCGAAACTTCCATTATGGCTAATGGTCAGTGCTTCGATTGGGTTGTATCTTATCCCATATTCTATACCAAAAGACCTTGTTTTTCCAGCATTTGCATTAAAAAACTCATCATTCTCATCTCTCAATGTTATCAATGTGTTCTTACCTTCCAAAAGATATACCGCCACATCGGCTTGCAAGGTGTTCGGAATCTTGAAATAGGTTCCCAATTCAAAATTATCATAACTGCTAGGTTTCAAATCGAAAACATCTCCTCCCACTCCAACAAAACTATTTCGATACAACGTTGATGTTTGTGGTGGTGTGAATCCATTGGAATAATTGGCATATAGGCCAAGATCTTTGTTAACATTGTAATTCAATCCTAATTTAGGTGATATGTTATCGTAGCTGTTTTTGGAGTCTTTTGGCCCAGCTATGCCGTCCACCAAATTGTTGTAATCATATTCAAAGCCATCATACCTCAATGCTGCTGTCAGCTTTAAGGCTTCAGTTGGATTTATTTCATATTGCAAATACCCTGCATAATTTAAAATGCTGGCATCATAGTTTAATATATAATCCCCTGAATTGATGGTAAAATCAATATTCTGCCCTGTTTCGGGATTTACAATTACAGACAATGTTTCTGCTACATAGTCTTGCGGAGAATAATCCAACGAAGATCCTACGATCAATGAGGACTTTGCATAGTCAAAATCTACTTTATGTTGTATCAATCCAACATAACTTTTAAATGCGTTGTTGTTGATTTCTCCACTTCCAAAACCTGTCAATTGTCCTTGATCCCTAAATTGGCGGATGCGGTAAGATGGATTTTGCCCCATTTCATTGTTTCTGAAAACGAAATTGAAAGTCGTCTTGTTTTTGTTGTTCCATCTTTTGTTTACGGTACTTCTTATTCTAAACGCCAAAGCTTCACGCTCAGTAAATGTTTGATCGCTCTCAAAATTCCCTCCTGTATAATCGTCTTCACTTAGAGAACCAGACATATCCGATCTATAATCTATCAAGTTGAACACATTTGTCCAATCCAATTTTGGAGACAAGTGGTTCACATTCTTGAATGTCAACGCGAATTTTTCGTAATCACTATGTTGTACTGGGCCATCTTCTCTCTGCACATATTGTGTTCCCAAATAAAAACCAACGTTTTCCCCTGCATATTTGGACAACTCGAAATCATAACGCGTCAATCCAAGATCATTGATTTGAAAACCCGCACTACCTGAAAAGTCTCTAGTCGGATTCTTTGTTATGAAGTTGAAACTTCCTCCAATGGCTTCACTTCCATAAATGCTGGATGCTGGCCCCTTTAAAACCTCAACGCGGTTGTACGAAAGGTCATTCATTTCCAACAATGCATTATGGTTGAACACTGCCGTTGGACGAATTGGCAAGCCATCTTCCACATACAAAAACAAGGATTTTGTAGATATCGGTGAACGCACTGACATAAAATGTTGCTCGTTGCTTGCTGCTCTGGAAGTAGACATTACAACCCCAGGCACGTCATTTACCAACTGATCTATTCCAAAGGCCTTCGATGCATCTATTTCCTTGGCTGAGATTACAGAAATAGAAGCCGGCACTTCTTTTCTTTGCTGTGATTCTCTGCTGGCAGAAATAACCACCTCGTCCAAAAGTTCGTCATTTTCTGTCAATATGATTGTGTTATTGGATGACAGAAGTGTTTTTTCAACCGTTGTGAAACCAACGAATCTGACAATGACATCCTGACTACCTTGAAGGCTTATGGAAAAGTTTCCCTCCCAATCCGAAACAACCATATTGTTCAAGTTCGTCTTGGAATGTATTGTAGCCCCTCCCAAGGGGTTGTTGTTTTCGTCCACTATTTTTCCATTGTAATTATTCTGCGCATGTAGGTATGAGCTCACAAGAGCCATAACTAGCAGTAATATGTTTTTCATTCGTTCTTTATGTATTTTGTTTATTACAAGAATTGACCAGCAATCTCTTCGATCTTTACGATCTAAGATTATGGTTCATCTATTTTAAAATTGAAATTTTATTTGGTATGCATACGAAATAGGTGTTCTCAATGACAACCTTGAAACAGTCTGCATTGAAAAAATCCTAATCATTTATGTAAAACATACTCTTGGAGGTGGATCCAAACATTGTTTGAACAAAGAAGTGAATTGAGCGCTGTAATTCCAATTGCTACAATTGGATGTTACATTGGTCCCCAATCTATAATTGTAATTGCATTGTTGAAAATAAACAGGGAAAAAGGCTTCGAAAAAAGTGGCTGAATGTGATGTATTGTCATCCGGACCATCAACCGTTATTGACAATTGATCGGCCAAATGGCATTTTCCATTGCATTCAAGTTCTGGTTTTTCCTTGTTGACGCAGTACGTCTCAATGATATAATCTATATTCAACTCGAAATAAGCAACATACCCCAAATTATATGCAGGCCTCAATGAAAAGGCAAGAAATAAAATGTATGTAAAATAAATTTTCAATTGAACAATAAATTAAATATGGCCGCAAATTTAACCTATTTGCTTTTCATCATGCTACTCGTCTCTTAATAAATTCTTAACGTTTTCCAATTTTACAAGGTATTTTAGTACTTTGCGGAGCAATATGAACTTATATCCAATACTTGCTGGTAATTTTAAATTGGATGGAGGCGCAATGTTTGGCGTCGTCCCAAAATCCTTATGGACCAGAACGAACCCCGCAGATGGCAACAACATGATTGACATTGCTGCACGATGCCTATTAATCGAAGATGGAAACAGACTTATTTTGATAGACACAGGAATGGGAGACAAGCAAAGCGACAAATTCTATGGTTATTATCACCTTTGGGGAGATCACACCCTAGACAAATCATTGGCTCTACATGGTTTTAATCGCGATGACATCACTGATGTGTTTATGACGCATCTCCACTTTGATCACTGTGGCGGAACCATAAAATACAACAAAGACAGAACATTGTTGGAACCTGCCTTTAAAAACGCCAAGCTTTGGAGCAACAAAAAACATTGGCAATGGGCAATACAGCCAAATCGTCGTGAAGTTGCCTCTTTTCTAAAAGAGAACATCTTGCCAATGGAAGAAAGTGGTCATTTGAACTTTACCTCCCTTCCCAAAGACGACATATTAAAAAACTCCGAACTTGGTTTTGACATTTTCTTTGCCAATGGGCATACTGAAAAACAAATGATTCCCATGATCAACTACAAGGGAAAGACAATTTGTTTCATGGCAGATCTATTGCCAACCGCTGGACATTTGCCAATTCCGTTTGTAATGGGTTACGACACAAGGCCTTTACTGACCATTGGAGAAAAAGAAAAATTTCTAAACTTGGCAGCAGACAATAATTATTACTTATTTTTGGAACACGATGCCCATAACGAAATCATCACCGTGAAACATACTGACAAAGGCGTACGATTAAAAGAAACATTCACTTGTAAAGATATTTTACATTAAACTCTAATTATATGAAGCTAATTAATAAAACAGTGCTATTTTCAGCTATTTCGGCTGTAATGCTCTCCAGTTGTGGTGGTGGAGCTCCCATTCTATCAACTCCAATTGAAAACATTGACACCACACCTTTGAAAGAGTCGGAATTAACCGAAGCTGAAAAGCACAACTGGGGTCATTTGGACTTGGTGAAAGACACCATTCCAGGAATGAGCGTAGACAAGGCCTATGCAGAAATAATCAAAGGAAAAAAAGGAAAGACGATAATCGTTGCTGTCATCGATTCTGGGATCGACATAGAACATGAGGATTTGGATGGTGTTCTTTGGACTAACAAAAAGGAGATAGCGGGTAACGGAAAAGATGATGACAACAATGGATATGTCGATGACATCCACGGTTGGAACTTCCTTGGAGATGGCTACGACGAGCAATTGGAATTAACACGTTTATTGGCTAGCGGAGACACTAGCAATCCTCGTTATGAAGAGGCTCAAGCACAATTTGACAAGACCACACAACGCTATACACAAATCAAAGGACAGTATGAGCAAATTTATAGTGCTCTTTTAGCAGCAGATGAAGCTGTTTCAAAACATTTGAAAAAGGAAACCTATTCCAAAGATGAGGTAAATGCCATTGAAACTACGGATGAGGAATTATTGAAACACGTTGCTGTCATTAAACAAATCTATGGTTTTGGATTAGAAAGCGTTACACAAGCAAAAAAAGAAATAAAAGGTGGTATCGAACAAGTTACAGATGGCTTGAACTATAATTACAATAAAGAATTCAAAGGTCGTAAGACTGGAGACAACCCAGATATTTTTGGAGATAAACCAGGTTACGGAAACGGAAATGTCATCCCTGTAAAGAAATCCGAAAGCCATGGTACACACGTTACCGGTATTATTGCTGCAGAACGCAATAACGGTTTGGGTGCCAATGGTGTTGCAAACAACGTTGAGATCATGAGCATTCGTGCAGTACCTAACGGTGACGAATACGATAAGGACGTAGCAAAGGCAATCCGTTATGCGGTTGACAATGGTGCAAAGGTAATCAATGGAAGTTTTGGAAAGAGCTTTTCTCCTCATGCCGATTGGGTACGAGATGCAATCAAATATGCAAGTGACAACAATGTCATTTTTGTTCATGCTGCTGGAAACGACAGCAAGGATGTGGATACCGAACCTAATTTCCCAGATGACAACGTTGACTATGTGGAAGTTTCCAACACTTACATAAGAGTAGGTGCATTGGCTCCAAAATATGGTAGTGAAATGGTAGCTGGCTTCTCCAACTACGGTAAAAAGAATGTTGATGTATTTGCTCCAGGAGCTCAAGTATATTCCACTACTCCAAAAAACGAATATGACACTAAAGGTGGTACTTCGATGGCTGCACCAGCCGTAGCCGGTGTTGCTGCTTTGGTTTGGTCTCAATATCCAAAATTGACGGCTGCCCAGGTAAAACAAATCATCATGGATTCCGGTTTGCCGGTTTCCTCGAAAGTAGTAGTTGGAGGCAATGCCGACGATGTAAGACCTTTTGCAGAATTAAGCAAATCCACAAAGATGGTAAATGCTTACAATGCCTTGATAATGGCAGCACAATTATCCAAATAACTTAAACATATCTAAAGAGCCTCAATATTTAACGTTGAGGCTTTTTTGTTTTTAATATATTTATCATGAAAAAGATTTTATTGTATGGCTTTTCCGCCTCTTTGTTGCTAAGTTCTTGCGATGCTTCCAAAAGTACAACAGACACTGCATCCAACAACAATCCTGTAAAAGCCCCTAGCACAAACACCATCTCAAAATCCACATATTGGCAACAACATGCAGATTACAAGATGGAAATTGATATGGATGTAAACAATTTCCAATATCAAGGCACACAAAAATTAATTTACACCAACAATTCACCGGATGTCTTAAACAAGGTCTTTTATCACTTGCATTTCAATGCCTTCCAACCTGGAAGCGAAATGGATGTGCGTTCGAGAACCATCGAAGATGCCGACCCAAGGGTAGGAAGCAGAATAAGCACATTGAAACCCAATGAGATTGGTTACATAAAAGTCACCTCGTTAAAGCAAAACGGTGCCGTGGTAAAACACGAAACAGCGGGAACTGTATTGGAGGTAGAGTTGGCTAAACCCATTCAACCTGGTGAACGCGTAACCTTCGACATGGTTTTCAATGCACAGGTACCTGTACAAATTCGTCGTTCGGGAAGGAACAACAAAGAAGGTGTTGCCTTGTCCATGACACAATGGTACCCGAAATTGGCTGAGTACGACTTTCAAGGATGGCATGCAGACCCATACATAGGAAGGGAATTCCACGGTGTTTGGGGGGATTTCGACTTGAAGTTGACCATAGACAAAGACTACGTCGTTGGAGGTTCTGGATATCTTCAAAACGATACGGAAATCAAAGGCAACAAAAAAACACTGCATTTCATTGCTCCAAATGTGCATGATTTCACTTGGGCTGCAGATCCTGAATATGTTCATGATACGATGCAAGTTCCAAATGGCCCAATGCTTCATTTCTATTACAAGAAAACATTGCCAACGGAAAACTTGAAGTTCTGGAAAGACCTTCAACCAAAAACAGTTCAATTAATGGAATACTTCAGCGCCAACATCGGTAAATATCCATACAAGCAATATTCCGTCATTCAAGGAGGTGATGGAGGAATGGAATATGCCATGTGTACTTTGATCACTGGTAAACGCAAGTTTGGAAGCTTGGTAGGTGTAACTGCACATGAGTTGGCACATACTTGGTTTCAATTCTTATTGGCTACACATGAAGGTAAACACGAATGGATGGATGAAGGCTTTACAAGTTACATAAGCGACCACGCCATGAATGAAATCATGGGCTCCAACAAGGATGTCCCAAACTTGGGAGCATATCGTGGTTATGACTATTTGGCGAAATCTGGAAAAGAAAGACCACAGACAACTCACGCCGATCGTTTTGACTCCAACATGGCCTACGGCATTGCAGCCTATAACAAAGGCTCTGTATTCCTTTCCCAATTGGGCTATGTGATTGGCCAAGACAACCTAAAGAAGACCATAAAGAAATACTTTGACGACTGGGCGTTTAAACACCCTACTCCAAACGATTTCATTCGTTGTGCAGAAAAAGTATCTGGACTGGAATTGGATTGGTACTTGACGGATTGGACACAAACGACCAACACCATTGACTACGCCGTAAAAAGCGTGGACAACAAGACGGTTACCTTGGAACGTATTGGTACAATGCCAATGCCTTTGGACTTGACCGTGAGCTACGAAGATGGCTCCAAGGAGGACATCTACATCCCTCTACAAATGATGCGTGGGGAAAAACCAAGCTCTGCGACCAGAATAGCAGATTGGGCTTGGGCACACCCCACCTATTCCTTTGAGGCAAAAAAAGCCGTGAAATCCGTTGAAATAGACTCAAAAGGGTTGATGGCCGATATAAATCGGGAAAACAACAAGAATTAATATTTCTTTTTCATAGAATAAAAAGCCTCATCTTCAAGATGAGGCTTTTTATTATTAACTATGAAATGTTCACGGGATTCTTCCAAAGAAGACCTACTTGAACAACCGTACACCTATGCCTACATTGTGTGTTGGCTGTCTCAAGCTATTAAAATTCAATCTATAGCTCGCAAACCAATTCCCTTTTCTATTGTATTGCAAACCCAAACTAAGGTTGTCTAAAGTACTCACGTTGCCACCAACCTCACTAAACACATATAATCCACTCCTGAAGCTCTTTGGGTGCTCTATCGTCTTTGTAACGGTTATTTCCCGAGGCACTTTCAATTTATAGGACAATTGGCCATCCAGTAAATTTCCATCGAGTAAATTATAACTATATATATCTATGTCATCGTTACTCAGAGTGTCTTTGTAAATCCTTGCTTTATCATAAAGGGACAGGTCAACTATTTTGGTTGCATCTTCAACGATGTCCGAGACATCATCCTTTTTTACATAAACTGTTTCATATTTCACCGTTTGCAACTTGAACGTGTCTACCTTAGTTTGCCAAACCGTATCTCTTTTAATGGTCACCACAGGTTTTTCAATGGGTTCCCCACCACGACACTGTTTTAAAAGTAAATTGCAGATTACCAATGCCAGTATGATCAACAAGAGCAATCTTTCTGTTTTTATTGAAAATTGTATCATCGAAAAAAGTTTTTTATTCAATCCCCATCTCAGAGGAATCTCATTGTTTAAACAATCAAAAGCCTCCTTCCTAAGCTTCTTAGGAAGGATTTCTTGCTTTTGAAAGGTTTGGTTTTAGTTTTTTACGCCTTCTTGGAAGCTTCTTTCGAAGCGTCTTCATCTTCTGTAAGTGTTTCTATCGTATCCTTCAAAGGTGTCATCTTTATCAAGTTGACCAAAGCTTTAAAAGGATTTACTCCATAAATTTTATTAAAGTTCTCCAAAACCGATTTTATTTCGGTTATCGCTATAAAGCCTGCTATTATCTTTAAAAAAGGCACTTCGTCCACGATGTGCTTCTCTAAAAAGAATGCAGCCAGAATAACCAGGTTATAAATAAAAAATTTAGAAATGGTATGTCCAATTCGTGAACTTCTAATAGGGATGTGATTTTTGATAGCTGCATACGATCCTGTTATAAAATCGACTACAATTAAAAAAACCATAGTTACCATAACACCATTAACAGGAGACAAGAGCGTAAGCAACCAAAACATTAATTTGATTACTCTGTCCATATCTCATCTATTTTAATTTGTTATTTTTTTTGAGTTTTTTATAGTCTAACACACGACTTTTTGGGTAAGCCTTGATACATACCATATTACGTTGGTTGCCTCCCAAGACATACACGAAATTCTTGGTCTCCTTGACAAAGAACCCAACATGCCCTTTCCAGCTGTTTGGGCTTTCTCGCCAAAGTACCACTACATCTCCCACCTTGGGTCTGTTAGTGGAGTCTCCAACAGCCAGCCAACTTCTAGCATTCAACTTCTTGGAATACTCATGACCTGAGGTTTTTGCAACCCAATTTGCAAAAGCACTACACCAAGCTGTCTCGTCATGTAATTTTGAGCCATTGAAACCTATTTCATCAAAATACTTCAAGATTCTAAGGTTGTCTTTGGAGCCTACAATTTCCTTAACGCCATACTCGGATAGCGCTTTATTAATTATACTCATACATATGTTTGATTTTTTAACTTCAAGTAGACCAAACCACTGACCAAAGACTTCCATTGCTTGTTTTTTCTTAATCAGATATAGATTAAGCCTAGGTTTTTGGGTTTCTACTTAACACGAATTAATTTTAACTTCGGTAAACCGTTGTTAGAAAAGCGAATACAAATATAATCATTTTGCAGAAAATAAACAAACATTTTACAGATTAATTTATTGTTTTTTGTAATTTGTTTTAAGACAGAATCTTGCAATCATGCTTCTTTTGTAATATCGTCCAACGCCTTGAGAATCGTTGGTATTCTATGCTCCCCATGAAGCTGAGAGATAATGCTTATGGCATCCTGTAAATCCATGCCAATCGCAGAAACATAAAGCGGATTCTTACTTTTCCCTTTGAAGACCTCCTTTGAAACAGCCTCAGTGTCATGAAAAGAGCGTTTGGCAACCCCAATAATTGGTATTTGTTCATCCAATGCCTTGTACAAGTGTCCGCCCAACCCCAGATTGCAATCATTGTCCACATATACATGACCATCTACGACAATTGCATCAATAGTCGTCAAATTTACCTTATCCACAACCTTCAACAAACATGGCAGTTCGCGTTTGTAGAATTGTCCAGACACATAATCCTCAACCTCATCTATGATCTCTATGAGGCTAGCTTGCAAAGTGCCCTCTGTGGCATTGAAAATCACTCCAACGCTTTTCGCATAATTCTCTTTATAATGGACATCTAGAGCCAATAACATCTGAATCTGGTTTTATGGTGTATGCAAACTTATGCAATAGCCATGGACAAACTTGTATTTTGAAAACATATTCTCAATACCTTTTTCATTTACACATGCCTAGATTTAACAATTATTTCGCATTGAGCAATCTATGGTAACGTAAGCATAAACCTATCCAAATACTAGCATAATGGATAAGCAATAGCTTTACATTCCAAATAACAAGCAAGTACCATGAAGAAGATCATTTTAGCATTTAGCGTAGTTTTAAGCTGTGTATTAAGTCATTCACAAGTAAACCCAGGTATTTTTGGTGAAGAGAATTGGTTTGAAAATTGGACCAATTTCAATCCCATGAAGCAAGAATACAGAAAAACAAACAAGACCTTGGCGGGCATCATAACCGAAGACACTACTCTATCCAGTAGACACACATACTTATTGCAAGGCGTTGTCTATGTCACAAACAATGCCACTTTGACAATAGAACCAGGCACGATCATTAGAGGTGACTACAAGTCCTGTGGAACCTTGGTCGTGACGAAAGGATCCGAAATAATTGCCGAAGGCACAGATGTAAGCCCCATTGTATTTACATCCAATAAAAACACCTATTCCAGAAGGCCAGGGGATTGGGGAGGAATCATAATCATGGGTGACGCTCCTGTAAATGCCTACGGCGGACTGGGAGTCCTAGGATTTGATTTAAAACCAGAATTCAAAGTCTATGGGGGAAATAACCCCGAGAGTTCGTCTGGAACCTTAAAATACGTGAGAGTGGAGTATTGTGGAAGAAAGCTAAGCTTGAAAAAAGAGTTGAATGGAATTTCGTTTGCCGGTGTGGGAAACAAGACGACAATAGAAAACATTCAGATAAGCTTCTCCAACGACGACTCTTTCGAATTCTATGGAGGTGACGTAAAAATGAAAAACTTGATTTCGTATAGGGCAACCGATGACGACTTCGATTTCACAAAAGGTGCTCAATCGATCATAAGCAATAGCATTGCCATAAGACATCCTTATTCTTCGGACAATAGAAAATCCAGGGCTTTTGAGATAGACACCTACAAAAAATTTGAAGATTTCAACCCGAATGGAGACAAGACAAATGTAAAAGCAACCAACATCACTTTGGTAAATGTCGAGGATAACGATCAAGGCTTGATCAAGGAAGCCATCCATCTAGGTGAAAATAGTCATTTGACTTTTGAAAACAGCATCGCTTACGGCTTTAGAGATTTCTTGATCATAGCTAGGCAACTACCAAAAAAAGAGCTTAAGGAGTTTCTGAAATTGAAAGATTTAAAAATAAGTCATTGTGAAAATCACTTTGTAGCCAACAGCAATGAAGGCATCAATATAACAGATGATTCAATAACCCGCTTTTTCATAAACCCAAATTTGAAAGACGCTCCGGATTTCAGACATGCAACGTCAAGGAAAGACACAAACAACATCGCCGGAAACTAAAAGTTTTAGAACATAAATAAAAAGAGCGCCAATGTTGGCGCTCTTTTTATTTAATCATTTGGTTTACTTAAATGGTAACCCAACGATATTTAACTATTCTCCTCAATGAACAACTTAAACTCTTGCATAAATACAATAAACTCGTCAGTACCAATGCCAAAATTCAATTTTTCAGGATTCTTTTCTCCTGCTCTTTGAGAGATGTCATCAATCAACAATATTCCATTTTCATTAGAATACAATGTAACATCCTCGTTTGCCCAAACATATTCTTCTCCTTTAGGTTTTTCTTTGCTTTCTTGAACTCCATCTATTATTTCCTGCGCCTTTAATGATGTCCAACCATAGTTACCAAACCTAAACAATATATTATACTCTTTTTTTTCAGGCATTACGCCTAAAGTAATAATTCCGTCTATTTCTTCTTTATAAAACTTATAATTCATTTTTGTTTTTTTAAATAATAATTGGATATGCATTAACAATTTTTCCTAAGTCATCAACCTCTAACAATACTTTAAACCCAGTTGTTGTATCTCCTTCAAACTTATTAAATAAATCGTTTGGTCCTTTTATTTTTCTATTAATATTTTTAACTACAGTATTTTCATAAACCCAAGCAATTTCTTCCTGTATTCTTGTTTTACTCCAATTTTTAGGAAACATAGAAGACTCTGCTGTTTTTGGAAATACTTTACCTTTTGCAGATTTAATGGTAACTTTTGCTTTAAAAGGAACATCATCTGCTATTTGACTAACCTTGCTAATTCCTGGAGGAAAAGTAACCTGATCTACTTTTAAAAATTTATTAAGCCAATGTCCTCCTTGCCCTTTAGGGGCAACATAAACTAATTCTTTAAAAAAAATTGTTATTTTCTCAGTCCCAACATCTCCGCTCAGATGATTGAAAAAACTAGAATCAAACTTATTAGCCCATTTCCCTAAAGCTATCCTACGTAAATTAGCTTTTTCAGTTAATTCAGCCAACTCATCCAAATACTTTTGTGGAGAGATATTTTTGGCCTTGGATTCCTTATAAACCTTTTTAAAAAAATCCCTGACATCTCCAGTTTTGTTTTTGACCAATAGTTCCACACTATTCCATGACAAAGTCGGTTTGCTATTGGACATTCCTGTCGTTAAACAACCCAATGTTATACTAGTATCTTTTTTATATACCACTTTTAACATTGGTAAATCAACAATTTTTTTAATTGCTTTGGCTTCTACTTTTTTGGCTTGCCAATACAAGCACAGTTTTTTTATTGTCTGTTTCATACATGTATCGGTTTTATTTGCCTATCGGACAAAGTGTTAATATGTCATCCTCGTATTTACTTACCTTTAAGCCCAACTTATCTATCAAACTTCGTTCAGTTACATTAAACAAAGACTTGTAAGCCTTTTCTGCCGCTTTAGACACCCCAGTAATAACCTCATCGAACACCTTTGCCAGATTAGCGAACACTACATCCAAAAACTCCAAGAGTTTTTTAGTTCCCTTTCTTAAAATACCTACAATGCTGGACCAAACACCTATAATGCTTTTCACACCAAAGGCAACTGTCTTAAACCCTATTTTAAATACAAGTGCCATAGCATCCTGCACAGCTACAATGATTTTCGCCAACACCTTTCCTGCCTTGCCTAATTTGGCTATTTTGGTTGCCAACAGACCAGGAAAGAAGAAGGACAATATGATATCTGCAATCAATAGTATGGCATAGGCTATGTAATAGGCCCACTCAGCATAATTCAATCCGTCCAGAGTCTTCCCGGCCTTATCGAAGATCTTGGCTAGGATACGTATTTTCAACAGTTCGAACTTTAAAAAGGATTCCTTGAAGAATTCCAACCAGTTTACTGCTCCCAAACCTTGCAACGTATTATCTATGTTTTCCAAGATGAGGTTATAGTACAACCCAAAGTTCTTTACAAATGCTTTGGAATCCCCTTCTTTAACACCAATCACCTCATTTACTTTTCCTGCACCGGCCACAGCCAATTTCACCAAGAACAGGAAGAGCCTTATGATGTCTGCAACAAAGTCCACCAAACCTGACCAAACTCCGGAAATAAAAGCCAATACGACATTTATTGTCGTATTTATGCCTTTTATCAGGCTTTCCAACGTATTGTTCAAAAATTCCTTAAGAGTCTTTAGGGCGCTTTTTATTTGAGCCTTCATCTTATCGAACACCAATTCTATTTCTTCGGAATATAATTTGTATGCCACTGCTCCGGGAGCCAGAAATGCAAGTGCAAACGGTCCTGCTGCCACAGATGCAGCTCCTCCGGCAGCAACCACGCTTTTAAAACTCAATCCATCCACTTTTCCACCAATAACATCCAAAGAGGCTGTTAACTCCTTTATTTGTTCTGATGTTACATTTACCTTCTGTTTGAAATCCTTATGGTCCGGGTTCCAAAAACTAGGATCGATCTTTAGCGAACCATCCACAAATTCATCAAACCCCTTTATGGCTGAGTCTATCATTTTACCTGCCAATGCCAAACCTACCGTTGCCACGGTTCTAACTGTTTTGGTATTGTCAAGTATCGAGATCACCAAACTTTCCAGAGCAGAGGTGTTGTCTACCCTATTGACAATGTCTTTAAATTGATCCAATGTGATCTCATAGCGTTTATTGATGAAACTGGTCAATGAAACTGCGGATTTGTTGATGTTTATACTTGTATCCTGTTTAAAACGCATTATGGCTCCAGAGAAATCATTGTCATTTTTTTCCAGAAGGATAATTTGTTCCCCTTTTTTTGGCACCAAGCCATTATGGGTCTTCAGTATTTCTGCTCCATCTGTACCAATAATCAAAACCACTGTTCCCGCTTCTTGCCTAATTCCATCTTTTTTGACATATCGGTTTGTCCTATATACTTTTTCGATTCCTCCTCCAACATAAGTTTCTTCTACTATCTTGCCTCCAAAAGCTCCCATTTTTTCCACGACATCCTTACGCTCTGCTCCTTGAAAGAAGTAATTCAAAAAATTATCTGTAGTACAAGTTTGAAATATGGAATTCGAAATCGGTGCATTTGCAGCAAAGAGGTTAGAGGCATTTGAAACACCATCCGGGAAATCGATTCCCTCCAATGGATTGTTCTCATTTATATTACTCATTATTTATTCTTTTTTCAATTGTTAAACATTTGTCTGGCAACATTTAAACACACCTTACCTGTTTCCTCATTCTCCTTTGAAAAAAAGAATGAGGAATCTTATTTTGGAACCTGCTGATTAAGTTTGAGGTTACCTAAAATGACAAGTAAGATGGATTAAACATTTATTTTCCCAGCATTAGGAAATGTGCCAAACGTTATCTTGAAGCCGTAGTTGTTTCAGAGCCTTTTTCAAGGGTAGACGTTCTGGTCGTCGTAGTAGCTACCGACTCATCTATGGCTCGTTTGATTGCTTCCACGGAAATTTGTGCAACTGTCTGCCTGTTGCTTCCTTCTGTGGTCAGTTTAAGGTAACCATTGTCTATGTCTACATTTTCGATCAAGCGGCTTTGTACCTTTTCCAACTCGGTTGGATCAAGCTCGCCCCCAACCATTGTATTGGTTTGCTCTATCGGGTTTTCAGTCACCTGCTTTCCATTGTCATCCAAAATTGGCTTGCCATCAGAATCAAACAACGCAAAATCGTCGCAATCAATGTTACATGGCAACCCTTCCACATTTAAACCTATTGAACCTGCTTGTATTACAGTTAAATTGGTTGGCAAACGTGTTTCCCACGTATCTTCCACTTCTCCTTCCACGGTTTGCATTTCTTCTGCAATGGACACATAAAGGTCATCATCTTGATCCGTGATCAATCCTTGACCATTCCAGATTTCTCCAGTAGACATATACCAGTTCATTGCGTCTTCAAACCCTGGGCGAACAGGAACAATTGTTCTAGCCATACCGGATTGCAAGAAACCTTGAAATAACGGATCTGCTGCATCTTGAGACTGAAACAAGTCTTTCCAATTCTCTTCATTAGCATAAAAATATGGATAAAAGATGTATGACATGATATCCCAATCGAATGCTTGCTCAAAGAATTTAACGGTAGCTGCATGATCTTGCAAACCTTGTGTTTTCATCACTTTTGACAAACCTGTAGCATCATTGATTGCATTATAATTGTTTTTGGAAATCCTGTCTTGATCAATGATCAATTCAATCGCAATACGTTTTAACTCTTTCTTTTCTATACTTCTATTGAACAATGGATTGAATTTTAATTTTTCACCACTGGCATTCTGGTTGATCTCATTTGCAATAATCGATTCGTTATACTCTCGCAAACGGTCATTATAAGCTTCCATGATAGCATTGAACGTCTCATTTTGCCATTGTTTGTAGGCTCCATCCGTTCTCTCACACTTTACATCTATATTTACATTCGTCACCCAGTTCCATTCAAAAGAAACAGAAACAGGTAATTCGTCCAAATGAGGAGTTATTGTAGAATAGTACGAACTATTAACAGGAAAGTCTTCACCGGCAACAGAAATTAAAACTGCACCATTTTTTTGTCTTCCTGTTGTTTTTGCTGCAATGCTTTTATATCCTTTTGGGATTTTAATGACATCTTTGGCAGATTTATTGGTGTTATCTCCGCCGTCTCCACCTTGTTGCGATTTAGTAAACGACGTACCGACATAATCGTATTTTTCTGGAGCTGCAATAACCTCTGCATTGTATTCAGCCGCCTTTAATTGGTAAGTCGACTCTATAATACTCGTTGGAGAAGTCACACCAATGTCTCTTGGATGAGCTGGTTTTATAGGCAATACAACCTCAGCCCCCAATTCATCGTTTTTGAACTTTTTCCATAATGCCTCCTTAAAAAATTTAGCTGGTTCCGGTATCGCAAATTCATACATTAAACGCTTACCATAATTGATTAATTTATTCTTGTAAATCTTATCAACCCAACGGTACACACCTGTAATATGCTTATCGCCTTTGGTATTGTCAAAACCATGCTTGTTATTCTCTTCGAACTCTCTTAAAATACGAGAAGTACGTTTATTGCTTACTTTTTGAACAATACGCTCCATTGCTCTCTCAGTCACTTCTTGTGCATAGGTTTGAGCTTGACTATTGGAGTTTGACGTAGAGCTTGATGATGAAAAATCCGCATAACCTCCTGCATTTATGGACAATGCTTTTGTAGGACTATAGCTCACACTTGCATTTGCTCCATAGTTTTGAGATTTATCCTCATTAATAACGGAAGCAACTTCACTCTGCATTTCATTGCGCTCGGTTGTAGTTGTATCTGTTAAGTTTTCTGTTTCATGTTCTGTCGTTTCCTCACTGGTAGTTTCTACACTGTTCAAACTTCTTGTTGCACGTTCTTTGTATTCACGTGCCATGATATTTTCTATGTGTGACACTTCTCCAGGCACATAGCAGCACACCTCTTGTTCTACACGTCTGAAATCCGCAATACCTAAATTGGTGACTCCAAACACTTGTGGCTTAACCTCTCCTCCTGCTGGATCTGTAGTATCATCTCCTTTTACGGCATCACAACAACCATTAAATCTCACACCTCGTTTAGATACGTCGTTTGTAACATCGAAACTTAATGTCACGCCATTATCCAATGTGAATTTTCCCGAAAAACGATAACTCCCATTATTGTCTATAGGATGAGCTATTGGAAAAAACAAACGCGTACTTGTATTGTTGAAACTAGAATTTGTTTGTATTACTGTTCCTTCATACTTTATGTTAGAATCCAAGTTTTCCAAAGTGTAAGACGCATTCGATGCTAAAGCTCCCAAGTACCCAGTTCCTAAAAACATGGTCAATCCGGGGTTTCCTATTGAACTCAACCTAGAAACAAAAAAGCAATAAGGGTCTAAAGTTGCCATGTTTTCACTTACGGTAGTTGTGGTTCCCCCAACCAATACCGTTCCTGATGTTGAAGAATCGTTATTTAGAATCGTTTGATTTACAAGCTGAATTTGATTATTAATAGCGTTGTTCACTTCAGAAAAATCATCGTAAACCCCTAACTCTACTGCATCGAAAACCTGCATAGATTCTGGAGACAATCGCTCTTTCAAGTATTTGGAATCTATTGCTTTTGTGTTTTCAAAGTTAAACGATGGCAGTTCCAAGTTTGGATATGTTTTAACTTTTTTAACAACTCCTGTTCTTGGGTCTGTCTCACTAACTACTACAGGTTCTGTTGACGCCAATATTTTAGCTATAGATGCTTTGTGCGTTTTTAAAGTATTATCGTATGATCTTTGAGATTCCTTGTTGTAACCTATCTCTATTCCTTTAAGCTCAGCATTCAATTTTTTATAAGCTGCCAAATTCTCCTTGGCTTCTTCTGTTTCAATCACTTTAAGCATTGCTTTTTCTTGAGATTCTGTCAATCTTTTTTTAGATTGACTTTTCTCTCCATTCTCAACAAATAAGGATTTCGAAATTACAACGCTTGCATTTGCTCTTCGCACAAACTCCTTTTCAGTGTCATCTGTAAATTCTTCCATTCCTATTGAAAGACCTTTAAATGCCTTTAAAAATTGATTTGCAATTAAAACTTGTATCAAAGCTTCTCGCGCATAAACGGATTCTTTGTTTATTGTTTGATATATTAAATTGTCCCAAACAACCAAAAGTGCCTCTGTTGTCAAATTGCCAACTCCTTCTGCATTGGATTTTATGCTTTGATAAGACAAATGGTTCTTATTGCGCATCAACCACAACGAAAAGTCATACATTGCTTGTGAATAGTCCTTTACACCTTTACGACCTTTTAAAGGGGTGAATTCATCCGAAACGACTTTAGACAATGCTTTTTTACTTGCAACATCTGTTTCTGTAAGCATGGTTCTGTATGCACTCCCGTCATAATCTTCACTTGGATGATATACAAAACCTGGATGTTCTTTTTTGTCTTCTATTAATTGTGGATTACGTAGGGTTACAAACCTAAATAGGTTTTGTTTAATCTCTTTGCTCATTCTAATTGTTTTAAAATTTATAATTATTATTAGGTTCTTGTCTTTAAGAACTGTCATCGTTTCGCTTTTCCAACAGGTTTAACTTAATACAAAGCCTTAATAATAAAAGGCATAACTCTTCACCCTATTCAAAAAAATGTTTGAATAGTTATCCGTCGTTTTTGATTTTTCAAGACGTCTTTTATGTAAAATCAAGAAATTGCTGCTTTGTTTTTATACAAATGTTTGATTTATAGTTTTTCAGCACATTAGCAGCCTTATTACATTACAAATATACAACATTTTACAAACAAAAGCAACTACAACACTATTTGTTTTGTAAAATGTTTATAATGGTTTTAACACAATCAAACATATGATATATACATATACATTCAAAATAAAAAAGCCGAACTCAGATTAGAGTTCGGCTTTTTTTATTGATATATTAAATGATTTTAAGTTACCAAATACCTTCTTTTTCTATTTGATTACCAAAGTCTATTCTTCCATCAATAAACTCACTAAAGATCAATTCATGAGAACCAATGACCGCTTCATAAGGCTCAGTTTCTTTATATGCATAATAATAGGTTTGCGGATCTTCTGATTCTTCATCAAGATAGAAAAACCAAAATCCTTGGTCCCCAATACTGTCTGCAAAAACCCAAAATGGTCGCTCTATAACAGTGTTGGTGTCTTTCATGTCTTCTTCCAAAACCTCCTTGTAAAAATCTGATGACAATGTCTTTAAATCTGCAGATTCCAATAAAGGCAAAGCCCCACAAGATTCCCCAGCCAAAAACAAAAACTCCCTATATGATTTTGGGAAAGCAATATTTAGTTTTTGTTCTACACTTGTTATCTCTGATTCGGAAACTCCTTTAATTTTTCTATTTCCAATTTCTGAGTTTTCTTTTAAACTATTTAAATATTCTATATTCATTGTATCCAACAAGTCATCATACGATAACGCTTAACCATATTACAGATTCTATATGATTTTATCTCTGAAAAAATAAATTGACATTACAATTACTCTTTAACATAATACCTGTCTTCACCTGAATTATATTCCAATTTAATACTACCATTTCTTATTGAAACATCTACACCAATCATATTTTCATCCAAAATTATTAAATGTCCTCTAACATATCTTCCAAAATCCTCATATCCATATGGAAAACTAACCAACCAAGATTTATTTGGAATAACTAAAGCTTCATCACTTTCTTCAACAAACTTAGCTGTTATTTCCGCCTCTTTATCATAATCGAAATTAATGTCAGACATTATCTTCTTTCCTAATTGTATTGCTTTTTCTTCTGTTAAGGTCATCTTTTTAAAAGTCTACAAAATATTTAAAAAAGCTCTTACTATAAGATGTAAGAGCTTTTTTAGGCTTTATGTTTTATTAGCAAAGCATAACTATTACTTAATAACCTGGAAATTAATCTTCTGGAAATCGAATTTCAAACTCTTCTCCTACTTGATCCTCATTTTCATCAACCTCATTCCATTCGAATTGATGAACTATTGAATCCTCTCTTAATTTTTCAGTTATTGTATCAATAAAGCTTTGAGCTTCTTCGTTCCGTTGAGTTCTACTTGAAATAAACTCCCTTTTTCTGAGTACTTGTATGAGTAAATGTCTATTTTTTCATCTCTATATTTAACTTCTCTTTCTATATCTACAGCATATCTATCTGTAATATTGGATGCATCTAAAAAAGTTTTTAAAATTGAGATGATACTATCCAAACTCGTTTCAATATATCCAGTACAAATAAATGTTTTTTTCATAATCATTTTATTCTTAAACCTGGCTAGAGTTCGGCTTTTTGTTTTGAATACTTTACTAATTAATATCCTTGTTTATCTATTCTTATAGCCGATTTTATCTTATTTTCAATAAATACGCTGAATTTTTTATCACTGGTCTTAATTATACGTTTATTATCATCATATATATCATAGTCTACAGAAAATACCACTGGATCATCAATACCATCTTCCAAATAAAAGAAATGAAAAACCTCACATCCATTGCTTTCAGCAAACAACCAAAAAGGTCCATCAAATTCAGTCCTTGTAGATTCTAATTCTTCTTTTTGTATTTCTTTATGCCAATCTGAAGAAATAGTTTTCAAATCTGTAGTATCCAATATTTGTAATGCTCCACAAGACTCTCCTGCTAAAAATAAAAACTCTTTATACGATTTTGGAAAACTAATATTAAGTTTATTCTCTACCTCAAAGATCTCTGATTCCAAAACTCCTTTTATTTCTCTTACACCAATCTTAGGATTCTGTTTTAATTTTTGTAAAAATTGTATTTCCATTTTTTATTATTTTAACATTAAACTTTGTAAGTCTGAATTATTTTTTGCGTAATTCTTACCTTTTATTAATATTGCCTGAACTTTAAGTGAAAATTCGTGCATTTCTTGACGAATGATCATTTGACGTTTACAAGATATACATGGTTCGTAAAGTGTTTTAAAGTTTACACTCTTAACATTTACACTTTCTTTACCATAACGGGTTTGAAGCTTCAACACATCATCATCGAAAGCACTAAAGATCTTATGCTCACTATCATGAAACCTTCTTATCAAATCATCATCAGCAATATCATCAAAATGTTTCATTAAATCTTCTATACTAATACCTAATTGCTTAGCTATATAGTCTTTATTCACATTACCAAGCAATCCTTCTCCACTAGTCTTATTACCAGCCAAAGCTTTATATTCCAACTCAAGAACTTCTCCATTTACCTCTACTTGAGCTTTCATAGTTGCAGTATTTTTGTTGTAACCTCTTTTATTTAAAGACCTAAGTCTTAAAAGTTCGTCTATATCAACTTTTAATAGACTATCCATAGGGTTCAACTTTCTCCACCTCCTTAACACCCTTGCATTATCCGCATATCTTAAAAGCAACTTTTTGAATGGCTTGAAAAAAGCTTTTGCCAAATTCTTGTAGAGGTTTAATTCTGCTTTTGTCAACAACGGTATCAATCCTGAATTTGCATTACTCAATGCTTCCTTGGCATAAATTCCGAATGCCTTGAATATGTCATCTATCATTACTTTGAAACCAGCTGTTCCCTTACGCAAAAGAGTTATCATTCCTTGCAACAACTTTTTGAACCCCTTGAAGGTGTTGACCACCAATTTTTTTGAAAAATCAAAAGTCTTTTTCAAAACCTTGGCTCCTGCTCTGAGCAATCCTGAAAATATGGCCGCTAGCTTTTCTATTACAGCTGCCACACTCAACGTACCACCTGTAAATAGAATCCCTACGACTATTTCAATAACCAAACTTATTACAAACCCAATGAACGCTCCACTAAAATAAGCAATCGTTTCCAAAGATATGCTTCCTATGGATGCATCTGACAACTTTGTTTTTAGATGTGTATAGAGCTCTTTGAAATCTATACTGCTCAATGCTTCCGTAAAGTTATCGATATACTCCAACAATATTGGAAATTCCGTACTGAAGTTTTGCCTGAAATCATTCATTGCAGCGGCGGCTTTGAACACCATTTCCAAAAGCACGAAAATACCGGAAATGGCATCTACCAAACCATTCCAAACACCACATAGGAATGCATTGGCCGTGGTAATCCCTTTTTTGATGAGGTCCGTGAAATCAAACCCTTCCAATTTCTCGAATACCGCATCTATCACTTTTTTCACTTGCAAGTACTTGTTAAACAAAAACAGTTCTATGGAATCCGGAACCAAATCCACTTCCACGTTCACGTAACCTCCATAGGGAAAATAAATTGGCACATTGCCCAAGCGGCCGACATCCACATTCTTAACGTAATTTTGAATGGCTTGATCTTGAGAAGCGTATAAACTTTTCAATTCTGCAATGGATTTTTGCATATATCCATTTACCTTGGAATCATCAATGCTATCCAATGCTTCTGTCACAAAGGGAAACAGGAAAGGAGCAAACTCATGTGTTTCATCTTCTGTCCCATCCTCATTGCGTTTTTTAGCTTGGGGGTTCCACCTGTAATCGTCTACTTTTGCCTTGTTTATAAACTTTGCAATCTCCTCACATATAGTTCCCAAGCCTTTCATTACAAAAGTATTTGGACTGAAAGGGCCTAGATAATCCGGAACTGCAAACAAGAATTCCAACACCTTCAACGTGGTATTCTCTATCTTTCCCTTTTTCAACAATTCATTTAAAACGGCTTCATCGATAGGGGCATGTTCGTTTATTCTTGCCAAAAGTTTCCTGTTGTTGTATAAATGGCCTGCATTCTTTAAATTGCTCAAAACATTTTTTCCAACTCTAGCTCTACAAAACTGGGAACTTACGTCTCCTTGGTTGTCTTCTACAAAAATCAAGACATCGTCTTCCCCTGCTTCGGCCACTTCATATGTCTCTTTCAACTTTATGGCATCTGTTGACGTGTATATGTAAGCATTGTAGGCCAACTGTTCATCATCATCCAGCTTGTTGTTGTTGTTCTTGTCATAGAAATACACCCGTTTCGTCACATATTCCAACAGCTTGCCACTTGTATCCACATCTGTTTCAACCACGATGTTCTTGATTTTTTTTTGGTCAGATTGTGGGAAGTAGATTTGTGAGATTTCCGGAGCCGTCCTATTATAAAACTTTTGAGACGCCAACTTGCTCACATGTGTCATATCTCTAATCGTTTCATTGTATATTGTATTGTTCATTCTTTCTTTTTTTTAAATTACACTTGAAATTTTTGAGTTAAAAAGGCTGTTTCAATTGATTCACAGGATATAATTCTATGGTCTGTTTCAAAAACCCCAGTATTTCATCCGCTCTTTTTTTATCAATGACCCTCAAGTCTATATGGTAGTTTTCATCCTGAGTCCATATTTGAGTATTGACTATTGGAAAATCTGTTACCACCACAACATCCCAATCCTTGCCTTTTAAAGTGTCCCAATTCTCAATGTTCGTTTTTGCACGACTACCATACAACACAATACCATGTACTGTTGTGATGGTCTCTACTTGCTTTTTTAGATCATTGAGAATGTATGGCAACACTTTCTCGTGTTGCCATATCATTTCCAATTTTACTTGACTCATACCAAAAACCTATCGATAGGTAAATTGATGTTTAATTCTGCTTCCTTGAGCCCTGTATTTGCTTTATCGAAGATTCTATCCAAATACACGGTAGGAGATATCACCTTTACAGCAGTATCATTGATGATTAGCTTCAATAAATCGTGGTTTGGTTCGGAGAACGCTCCTTTTTCAACGAATTTCTCAAATGTGAATGTTGGAATTTTGGCTATCTCTACCTTGAATCTAATTCCCAATGGATCTCCTTTCTTACTAAAGACTTGATTTGCCTGAATCCCTGAAATCAAAGACACTTGTTCCGCCAATTTCTGATAGATTACACCAACGCTGTTTGAGGCATGCCATTGGGCTTCTCTTTGAATCTCTATTTTTTGATCCATGCATTTGAAAACCAAAGGAAAGGCTCCTTCTGCATCATACTCCCCTATATTGGCAAAATTGCTTCCCGTGTTGTCCACAAAGGTAAACTCGACCATTTTAAGTTCCTCTGTACCAGTTCCTCCTACCCCAGAGGCTCCTCCAATCAAAACATCGGTTTGCTCTATAGGGTTGTTTGTCAATGGGTTTCCGTTTGAATCCAATACTGGGTTTCCATCAGAATCGAACAACGCAAAGTCATCACAATCCACATTGCATGGTAGGCCTTCCACATTCAAACCTATGGACCCAGCTTGTATCACCGTCAAACTCGTAGGCAAACGTGTTTCCCAAGTCTCTTCCACTACTCCTTCCACAGTTTCCATTTCTTCTGAGATGGACACGTAAAGATCATCGTCTTGATCTGTGATCAATCCTTCCCCATTCCAGATTTCGCCCGTGGACATGTACCAGTTTACCGCATCTTCGAACCCTGGACGCACAGGAACAACCGTTCTTGCCATACCCGACTGTAAAAAGGCTTGGAAAATAGGATCTGCAACGTCTGTTTCTTGGAACAATGTCTTCCAATCCGATTGCTTCGCATAGAAATACGGATATAAGACATAAGCCATGATGTCCCAATCGAAGGCTTGCTCAAAGAACTTCACCGTAGCCGCATGTGCATGGAAGGCTTCATCGTTTTTAACCTTGACCAAAGAATCGTCCACATAATCGTTTTTGGATACTCTGTCTTGATCTATCAACAACTCGATGGCAATGCGTTTCAACTCTTTTTTCTCAAGACTTCTATTGAAGGCCGGATTGAAAGAAACTTTCTCATCGTTGTCTGGAACAATGTTGTTTGCGGCCATAGCTTCGTTATACTCACGCAAACGATCGTTGTAGGCATCCATGATGGCAGTATATGTTTCATTTTGCCATTGCTTGTACTCTTCATTGCTTCTTGTACAGTTTATCGTAACATTGAAATGCCCTGAGTGAATGTACCAAGTGTTGAATGAGAATGGGATATTCTTTTTATAGATGTCAGAAAAATTATAAAAAGACGTACTTCCAGATCCTCCAATTACAGAATGTCTTGAATCTCCCAACCCAATGGACATGAACTTATGCGAATTGTTCTTCTGGATCACAGCCCAATTAACTGTTCCCGACGTTGCATAATATCCTTCTGGAACATCAATGTCGTTAAATGCATATCCTTTGGCATCATAACTCTGATCGTCTTTGGAGAAAGCGCGACCAATTTTCAAGTATTGATCTACTGGAGCACTAACTTCGGCAGCATATTTGGATGCAAATCCTTGGTAGCTGCTTTCATTTATGTTGGTCGCTGAATTCAACCCTATCGTACTTGGTTTTACTGGCTCTACCGGTAAAATGATACCTGAATCCAATTGCCCATCGTCTGCTTTTTTAATCAATGCATCTTTTAAGAATCTTGCAGGTTCTGGAATAGCAAATTCATACATTAGACGTTTACCATAGTTTATCAATTTATTCTTGTAGATTTTATCCACCCAACGATATACTCCTGTAATATGTTTGTCTCCCTTCGTGTTATCGAAACCATGCTTGTTGTTTTCTTCAAACTCCTTCAATATACGGGATGTACGCTTGCTGCTCACCTTTTGCACAATACGCTCCATGGCTCTTTCCGTGACTTCCTGTGCATACGTCTGTGCTTGGCTGTTGGAGTTTGATGTGGAACTGGATGATGATGCATCGAAATGTGCTCCTGCATTGAAACTTGTGGTACCAAACTTGCCACTTACACTTGCGTTTGCCCCATAGTTCTTGGATTTGTCTTCATTGATTACAGAAGATACTTCACTTTGCATTTCATTACGCTCCGTTGTTGTGGTATCTGTAAGTTTTTCCGTTTCACGCTCCGAGGTTTCTTCACTGGTGGTCTCTATGCTGTTCAAACTTCTCGTTGCACGTTCTTTGTATTCTCGCGCCATGATGTTTTCTATATGGGACACTTCCCCAGGCACATAACAGCATACTTCTTGTTCCACACGTCTAAAGTCGGCTATTCCCAGGTTGGTAACTCCAAATACCTGAGAATCCACAGGGTTGTCACCAGAATCATCATTTTGCAAATCAAACATTCCAAAGTTGTGTCTGCTTTTCATTTTTACAAGCTTACTAAAGCTAAGCTTTGTTTGATCTTCCAATGTGATCTCCCCTTCTAATGTGTATGACAGCGTCCCAAATGGAAAAGCAATCAAGTTTGGAAACAATCTTAAAATTTGCGTTGTTCCTGAATTGAATATGGTGAAATCCGTACTTGTTTTTTCCGTACCATTGTTAAAAGTTATCTTATAGGATACATCCGTTATTTGAGAATCTTGAACGTAATTGAATATCAACATGTTGATATTTCTCAACCCTCCTGGATTTATAGAATGCAATGGACTAATGTTATAGTCATATGGTTCGGATTCCAAACTCGGATTGACGGTAACGCTTGCCCCTCCTACTTTGAGCGTTTTTATTTGTTTAGGCGCCTTGCCAAGAATAATTTCATTTTCATCTTTGACTTTTGTTTTTACTGCATCAAACACTTCTGAAAAATCCTTATGGACATCCAATCCTTGTTCCTCCAAAATAGCCAATGAGTCTTTGGAAATCTTGTTCGTCAAATATTCCTTGTTGATTGCCGCTTCCTTGTTGTAAACAAATTTTGGCAAATCCAAATTTGGATATGTTTCTATTTTTGAAACCTCTCCTTTGGTATTGGTTTCCTCTACAATTACCGGTTCCACCTTTTTCAAAAGGTTTTCAATCGTCTGGTTATAGTCAGTCAAAGCTTTTTCATACTTGACTTGATTCTCATTTTTATACTTGGTCTCGACACTTTTCAACTCTTCAACCAAGGTTTGGTATCTTTGTACTCGCTCTTTTGCCAACGCAACATCAGTAGCATTTTCAAGCTCTTTGATTTTAGATATGCTTACCCTTTTTTCCTTTGTTGTTGGTTTTATCGTCGTTGCAGCCAATAATGCCTTCGAAATTACAACACTCGCATTGGCTCTACGAACAAACTCCTTTTCTTGATCTTCCGTGAACAAGATATCTCCAGATAAACCAGCAGAGAAATCTTTGAACGCCTTAAAGAATTGATCTGCTATCAAGACTTGTATCAAAGCTTCCCTCACATAGACGGATTTCTTGTTTATCGTTTGATATATCAAATTGTCCCAGATAACCAAAAGTGCTTCTGTCGTCAAATTATCTACTCCTTGTGCATTTGATTTTATGCTTTTGTACGACAAATGGTTTTTGTTACGCATCAACCATAATGAAAAGTCATATATGGTTTGCCTATAGTCTTTTACGCCTTTTCTTCCCTTCAAAGGAACAAATTCATCTGACACTGCTTTTGACAAGGCCATTTTACTTGCTTCATCTGTCTCTGAAAGCACCTCAGAATAAACACTTCTTTCATAATTATCGTCTGGATGATACACAAATCCCGGATGGCTTTCCTTTTTGTCTATTAATTGTGGATTACGTAAGGTTACGAATCTAAATAGGTTTTGTTTAATCTCTTTTCTCATTCTAATTGTTTTAAAATTTATAATCATTATTGGGTTCTTGTTATCAAGAACTGTCTTCATTTCGCTTTTCCAACAGGTAAACCTCAATACAAAGCCTTAATAATGAAAGGCATAACTCTCCACCCTATTCAAAAAAATGTTTGAATAGTTATCCGTCGTTTTGATTTTTCAAGACGTCTTTTATGTAAAATCAAGAAATTGTTGCTCTGTTTTTATACAAATGTTTGATTTATAGATAATTTTGTATATTAGCAACATTATTGCAGTACAAATATAAAACATTTTACAAATAAAAACAAACATTTTACAGTGTATTCTGTAAAAAGTTTAATTTAATTTGAAATAGCTTATGGAGACCATAGATGATAAAATAAAAGCGATTATTAATCACTTCCAACTAAACAACTTTTCTTTTTCAAAACGCATAGGAGTTACGGGAACTACCATAGATAGCATAGTCAATGGAAGACCTCAATCTGATGGTTCTCGAAAAAAAACAAAACCTGGATATGATGTCCTATCTGCAATAATTGAAGAATTCGATATAAATCCGGATTACCTTTTTGGAAGAAGTACTATAATGTTAAAAGATGAAGTGCCTCAAATTCAAACATATTCTGGAGTACCTCAAGTTATAGCCGTCAACCAAGACAACGAAGAAAACGTCGTTTATGTTCCAATTAAAGCTCGTGCGGGATACTTGGATGGGTATGGAGACACGGAATACATAGAAACATTGCCATCTTTCCATATGCCACAACTTACCAATGGGACCTTCAGGTGCTTCGAGGTACAAGGTAACTCCATGGTGCGTACTTTTTTCGATGGTGATTTGGTTTTTGGAAAATATGTAGAGGACTTGAATGAAGTAAAAGACGGACGTGTCTACGTCATTGTAAGCAAGAATGATGGGATTGTCCTAAAACGTGTAATAAACAGAATAGACAAACGAGGAAAGTTAATTCTAAAGAGTGACAACAAGGATGGTAACTATCCAACCTACACCATAGACATCGAGGACATCATGGAAGTGTGGTACGTCACGATGTTTGCCTCAAAACAAATGCCAGAACCTGTGGATGTCTATGATAGGCTTCATGAATTGGAAAGCCAGTTGTTGGAACTAAAGGAATCCATTAGTAACAAAGCTTTGAGAAATTAGACCCTAGCACATCTCTAAAACCTATGAAGTTTACCTATAACAAGACCGAAAAACTTAAAAACGAGAAAGCCATCGGTAAATTGTTTACCGAAGGTCAGAGCATTTCGGCATATCCTTTGCGATTGGTTTATCTAAAGAACGAAACCATTGGCTTGAAGGTAGGAGTTTCCGTAAGTAAGCGAAATTTTAAAAAAGCTGTGGATCGTATTATGATAAAGCGCTTATTGCGTGAAAATTACAGACTTAATAAAAATATGTTAATAGACAACAACATTTATGGTTATTCGTTTATGATTTTATACATTGGCAAAGAAAAGCCAGATTTTAAGCTATTAAACACCAAAATGAAAGCTTTATTTAGTAAATTTAAGGTCCATATTTCCAATATTTAGAAATTATCCTAATATTCGGAAATACCAAGCTATGAAATGAGCCGAGATCATAATTTTGGCAAATTCCATCTGACTATTAAAAACAATAAAAAAGAACAGATGAAAACAATTCTGAAACGCAAACTAATCATTCCGACCCTAGCGCTCTCTATCTTATTAACCGGAACCGCATTCAAGGCCTATAACAACGATTTCTTTGAAATTGCCAAGCAAATAGAAATTTTCACCACATTGTTCAAAGAGTTGAACATGAACTATGTCGATGAGACAAACCCTGGTGATTTAATGGACAACGCCATTAAGAATATGCTTAATGAATTGGATCCATATACACGTTTTTACAATGAACAGGACGTTGAAGCCGAACGTATAAAACGAACTGGCGACTATACTGGTGTAGGAGCAAGAATAAGAACATTGAAAGACAAGCTCGTAGTCATAGAGCCATACAAGGATTATCCAGCAGACAAGGCGGGTTTAAAAGCCGGAGACGAAATCATAAAAGTAGGGGACATATTGATATCCACATACAAAGATGATGCCTCAAACCTTTTGAAAGGCGCTCCCAACTCCTCTTTTCAGGTAACCTACCTAAGACAAGGAAAAGAAAACACAGCCACTGTAAAACGTTCTGAAATAGAAATTGATGCCGTACCTCATTTTTCGATGGTAGATGAAAAAACTGGTTATATCGTTCTTAGAAAGTTCAACACCAAAGCATCCTCACAAACTGGCTATGCCTTGAAAGATTTAAAGGCGCAAGGGGCAGAAAGAATTATTCTGGACTTAAGAGGAAATCCTGGAGGTTTGCTTCGTGAAGCCGTAAATGTAGTAAACCTATTTGTTCCCAAAGGACAGTTGGTGGTAACCACAAAATCCAAGGTTAAAAAATACAACAGGACCTATTACACAAAAAAAGATCCCATAGATACCGAAATACCGGTTGTAGTATTGATAAATGGAGGTAGTGCCTCTGCTAGTGAAATAGTATCCGGAACACTACAAGATTTGGATCGTGCCGTAGTGGTCGGCTCAAGGAGTTTTGGAAAAGGTTTGGTTCAACGCCCAAAGAAACTAACGTATGGCACACAACTAAAGGTTACCATTTCCCGCTATTATACGCCTTCTGGACGCTGTATACAAGCTTTGGACTATTGGAACAAGGATGACAAGGGAAATGCCATTCGCGTGGAACAAAAAGACTACAACGAGTTCAAAACAAAAAATGGTCGCAAAGTATTTGATGGTGGTGGTGTTTTTCCTGATGAGGTTTTGGCTTATTCAAAGAATTCAGCAATAACAAAAGCAATATTGAACAACCAAAGCATATTCGATTATGCCACAAAGTATCATTATAGCCATAAGATAGAAGACATAAATACATTTAAATTCAATGATTCCGATTTTTCCGATTTTAAAAACTATCTCAAGACAACCAATTTCTCCTTTGAAACAAAAACAGAAAAATCATTGTCGAAAGTTTTAAAAGTTGCCAAAACTGAAAAGTTGGATGACGACATACAAAAAGATTACAATAGGCTAATATCCAATTTAAACAACTCAAAATTAAAGGCCATCGATGAAAACAAAGTACAGTTGGTTGGATTGTTGACGGATGAAATCGTAAAACGATATGTATATAGAGAAGGTTTGTATGACTATTACAAAGTACATAATGAAGAAATAAAAAAAGCAACGGAAATACTCGCAAACCCATCCAAATACAACAAATATTTAAAATAGAGAAAACAAAAAACATCAGCCATATAAAATTTTGGTATATTTAATGATGTACTTATAATCATGAAAAGACTATTTATAATATTATTCTTAATTTCGAACCTTGCATCATCTCAAGATGAAATCACACACGATGTGTACTTTGATACGGATAAATATGATGTTCCTTTAACAGAGGAAAACAGATTGCTCCTATTCATCTCATCTTTGGACGACATCGAAATAGAAAGAATTTCCATCTATGGCTTTTGTGATGATCGAGGTACCGACAAGTATAATTTAGAGTTATCCCAAAATAGGGCAGACAAAATAAAGGAGGTTTTTTCCGGTTATGGCATCGACCCTAATTTAATTACCAATGTTAATGGAAAAGGAGAGATTCTATTGAAAATATTGAATGAAACCGAAGTTCATAAGATTAGAGGTTTAAACAGAAAGGTGGAGATCATCATTTCCAAAAAACAACCGGAGATTGAAGAAACTGCCACAACAGATGAAAATATAGTCCTCGATGATGGACCAAAGACGACAGAGGACATTAAAAAAGGAAACATAAAGAAAGGGGATAAGATACGCCTGGAAAAAATATACTTTAAAACGAGTTATAGCTACGTTACTTCAGAATCCAAGAAAACCCTAGAGAAAATAGCTAAGCTTCTGTTAGAACACGATAACATCTATTTTACCATACAAGGTCATGTTTGTTGTACACAAATGAGTAGAGATGCAGTAGACAAAAAAACAAGAAAACGTAATTTGTCCGTTGCACGTGCAAAATACATCTATGATTACCTAGCCAAAAAAGGAATAAACAAAAAGCGAATGAAATATGTTGGTTTGCGACGTAAATTCCCTCTAGGAGGAGAAGCAAAACACGATCGTCGCGTAGAGATTTTAATAACTTACGTAGGTAAAAGCAAGTAGTTCTTTTTTTTGAAGTATTTTCAGCAAAAACCTAATTTTAGCGTTTTTTCAATATTTTAAACCTCTTTTATTCTTATTTCATTAAACTATTCATAAAACAAAAAGCTTATAAACCTTTAAAAGCGTGTATTTCATCTGTAAAAATTCACCTCTTAACATCAGTTTTACATTTGAACCCAATATTTTTGATAGTTATCTAAAAATGTTTCCAAATCTAATATCCGTTACTACTTTTGCGCCGCCAAAAACAATTAGAGGTGAAAAGAGTAGTATTTATATTCGTTTTATTATTATTTGCAAGTAGTGTTTCTGCCAAAGAAAAACCTGTGAGCATATTAAGTCACAATGTATTTTTCAATACAGATGCCTATGATATTTCTACTGAAGAATTTCAAAAACTTTTGGATTTCATTAAAGCTACAGAAAACATAGATATAGAAAGAATGTCCATTGTTGGTTTTTGTGACGACAGAGGTAGTCTTGCATACAACAAACAACTATCCGACAAGAGAGCAAATGTAATAAGGAACATCATTGCAAAATATAGAAATAGTGATAAAAAGCCTAAAATAGTTAAAACCAAAGGTAAGGGAGAGGTACAACTGACAACTACGGAAAAAACCTTGTTCAAAGAACTGAGATCTTTAAATAGAAAGGTGACCATTGTAATAGCACCTAAAAAACTAATTGCTGGTTCTTTTTATGGAGAAGATGTAAAGAAAGGAGATTTAATCAAATTAAATGGATTAAAATTTAAAAAAGGCTTGCGCTATTTAACTCCTGAATCCTTGAGTTCATTAAAAGAATTGACTGCTTTCTTGGTAAAAAGAAAAAACATTTTCTTCACAATAAATGGTCATGTCTGTTGTACGAAAGGAGGAAGGGAATCCAAAGACAAAGAAACAGGAAAACTCAATCTATCCGAGGTAAGGGCAAAATTCATCCGAGATTATTTGGTTAAAAATGGTGTAAATCCAAAGCGAGTGAGATACCAAGGTTTGAAAGGGCAATACAATTTAGGAGGGAATAACAATGAAGACAAACGTGTAGAACTTTTAATAAGATATATTTCTAAGTAGCGTTATTTTAGTAGGTAATAACTTTGAAATATAAAACCGTACTATGTTGTAGTACGGTTTTTATTTTTTATTATATTTGGAAAACTTCCCTACACAACATACTCATTTGTAAACAAATGAGTGCTGTTTTATTTTTCATACTATTAATCAAAACCTAAAATCATGGGTAAAAAAGAGGAGTCTATAGAAGATAAATCTATAGATCTAAGTAAAATAAAAATCGTTTCTGTATTAAGTTTAATTGGTATTCTTGTTGGATTTGGAATCACTATTGGAATAAATATGAATTCATTTGAAAATATGAAAGAACAGCTAACTAGTTTGTCTAATACAATGAATAGTCTTGAATCTAAAATCTATGATAAACTCGACAAGCAAACTTCAGAGTTTAACAAGGAAATTAAACAAATTCAAAAAAGTAATACAGAAATGCAAGTTAAAATGGAATATTACATGAAAAGCTTAAAGTAATATGTACAACAAAAAACTACATATACTTTTATATAGTTTGCTCTTTATTTACATAATAGTGTCGTTAACTCAATATTTTCATTTCAAGAATCTAATTAATAGGAAAATAAAACGCATTGACGATTTAAATACTATGATTTCTATTAATGACACTAAGATTAATCAAATAAAAAGTGTTAGAGAATCTTACCAAACCTTGGAGCTATATTTGGATTCTACTCTTATAAAAACCAACAATACCTTAAAAAAATCTATACATAAGTCTTCAATTAACACAAAAACACTTAAAAAAGAAAAACTTGTTGAAGAAACGAAAGTAGACTCAAGTCTTATCAAAAGAAATATAAAGGTTTCAGATTCTATAGCAAGATATGCCAATACATTGGAAACGGATACAATTAATCCTACTATAAAAAAAGATACAATAAAAAAGCAAAGGAAACTAAGTACAGAAGAATATAGAAATCAAGCAGAAGCTATAAAACCTTATTTTTTTAATGAAATTACAAGAGTATATCATAATATAAAAAAACCTAGGAATGTTAGGAAAAATGACAATCACATATGGATAGAGATTAATTCAGAAAATGGGAATTATAAAAACTCCCTTAAAAATATAATACATAATATTACTATAAATAACGTATCGGTAGAGGGTGTAAACTGAACTCTGTCTAAGATGAATTAGAATATTAATTTAACTTAGATAGAAAAATGAAAACAACAGC
>CANMCF010000022.1 GCA_947496215.1 uncultured Bizionia sp. | reverse complement strand
ACCAAAAAGGCCGACAAGCACTTTGCGAAGTTCGAGTTCGTGGAAGCGGTGGAGGCTTATAACAAATTGGTAGAAAAAGGTGATGGAGATGCCTACGTCTATGGGCGTTTGGCGGAATCCAACTACAACATATTCAACACTGTAGAAGCGGAGCATTGGTATGCTAAAGCTTTAAAGAACTCGAATGATGCAAATATGATCTATAGATATTCACAGATGTTGAAGGCCAATGGAAAATACGAAGCTTCCAACACACAGATGCAAAAGTTCGCATCTATGCTTCCTGAAGATAGCAGGGCGATTGCATTCAACGCCAACCCTGATTACATAAAAAGAATTTTGGAAAAGAGCAATAAGCTTACAATCGAGAACTTGGATGTCAATTCAACTGCTGCAGATTTTGGAGCAACGATCCAAGATGGCAAATTGTATTTAACATCTGCTAGAAATGATTCTAGAAAAGATTATGGTTGGAACGAAGAACCCTTTTTGGACATCTATGAGTACACAGTAAACTCAGATGGGACATACCAAGAAGAAACCCTATTGAGCAAAGATATCAATACGAAACATCACGAAGGTGTCGTTTCTTTTTCTCCTGATGGAAAGACTATGTACTTCTCAAGGGAAAGCTTCCATGAGAACATCTATGAGAAAGATTCCCTTACCAACACGAAATTCAGTGTCTTACATATGTATCAAGCCACAAAGGACGGTGATGAGTGGACGAAAGTGGAAGCCTTACCGATAAACAATGAGAGCTATTCCATTAAGAACCCATCGGTGAGCAAGGATGGGAAGACGTTGTACTTTGCATCGGATATGCCAGGAGGTCAAGGAGGTTTCGACATTTACAAAGCTGAAATAGACAAAAATGGGCAAGTGGGAGAGCCTATTAACTTGGGAAAAGAAGTAAACACTAGAGAACAAGAAATGTTCCCATACTCAAGTCACGACAATACATTGTACTTTTCTTCAAATGGTCATTTGGGACTTGGGGGACTAGATGTCTTTTTCATAAGTGAAAACAATGGACAAATGTCTCCATTGCGTAACATTGGAGCTCCAGTGAACAGCAATAGTGATGACTTTTCCTTTAACATAGGTGAATCTGGTAACGGCTTTGTATCCTCCAATAGGACTGGAGGAAAAGGTAGTGATGACATATATGCCGTCAAGAAGATACAGCCTATATGCGATGTTGAAATGATTGTTTATGTTGAAAACTCAGAAACTGGTGAATCCATAGTTGGTGCTACCGTGACATTGTTTGATAAAAACGGCAGTTTGATATCGTCAGACCCCACCAACGCTGAAGGTCTCGCTGTATTTAGTATAGAATGTGACAAAAACACCAATTTGACTGTTAGAGCAGAAGAATTTGAAGATAATGCTACGGACGTCTCCGGAACAAAAGAAGAGCAGGTTGAAGTAGAAGTGAAATTGGATCCTGTAAAAAAGATCATAGTGGCTGATCGCATTGTTTTGGAACCCATTTACTTCGATTACGACAAATCTGCAATAACAGAACAAGGCGCATTCGAACTCGATAAATTGGTGCAAATAATGAACAACTATCCAAATATGATAATTAGTGCAAAATCACATACTGACAGTCGTGGTAAGGACAAATACAATATGAATTTATCCAGCAGAAGAGCTAAGTCCACAGTAGAGTATGTAATTTCAAAAGGCATAGATGCCTCAAGGATATCTGGTGCGGGAATGGGAGAAAGTGAACCACTCTCAGATTGTGGTGACAATTGTAGCGAAGAGCAACATCAATTGAACCGCCGCTCTGAATTTATAATCGTGAGTGGAGGGCCAGAAGAAAATCAATAGACAGAATTCAAACCGACATACCAACAAAAAACCAGTTTCAAAAAAAATGAAACTGGTTTTTTTTATATAAATTATTTTCTGATCGCTACATCTTCATCAGCCAAGAACGTACATCTACCTCCTTCTTGATGATTTCCCTTAGGTCTTCAATCTTTACTCGTTTTTGCTCCATCGTATCCCTATGACGAATCGTCACCGCATTATCTTCCAATGTATCATGATCTACGGTGATGCAAAAAGGTGTTCCATTCGCATCTTGACGACGATAGCGTCTTCCTACGGCATCTTTTTCATCGTAAGCCACATTGAAATCCCATTTCAAATCGTCAACAATTTGTTTTGCAATTTCCGGCAAACCATCTTTTTTGACCAAAGGCAATACCGCAGCTTTAAAAGGAGCCAAAACAGCTGGCAACCTCAATACCGTACGTGTTGTATTGTTCTCCAGCTCTTCTTCTACAAACGAATTTGAAAATACAGCCAAGAACATACGATCCAAACCTATGGACGTTTCCAAGACGTAAGGTGTATAACTTTTGTTTTCTGCGTGGTCAAAGTATTGTAATTTCTTTCCAGAATGTTCTTCGTGGGCCTTCAAATCAAAATCCGTACGAGAATGTATTCCTTCCAACTCCTTGAACCCGAAAGGAAATCTAAACTCTATGTCTGTGGCAGCATCTGCATAATGTGCCAATTTTTCATGATCGTGAAAACGATAGTTCTCATTTCCCAAGCCTAACGAAAGATGCCATTTCATTCTAGCATCCTTCCAATGCTTGAACCATTCACCTTGAGTTCCTGGTTTAATGAAAAATTGCATCTCCATTTGCTCGAACTCCCGCATTCTAAAAATGAATTGTCTAGCAACTATCTCATTTCTAAATGCCTTTCCTGTTTGAGCAATACCAAAAGGAAGCTTCATTCTTCCTGTTTTCTGTACGTTCAAGAAATTCACAAAAATACCTTGTGCTGTTTCTGGACGTAAATGTAAATCCATTGCACTCTCTGCAGAAGCTCCTAACTTAGTTCCAAACATCAAATTGAATTGTTTGACATCCGTCCAGTTTTTACTTCCTGTAAGTGGGTCTACAATCTGCAATTCTTCAATCAACGATTTTACATCCGCCAAGTCTTCTGATTCCAAAGACTTCCCCAAACGCGATAAAATGGAATCAATCTTTTCCTGGTATCCAAGAACACGGGGGTTAGTTGAAATAAACTCGGCCTTGTCGAAAGTCTCTCCAAATCGTTTCTGAGCTTTTTTTACTTCTTTTTCAATTTTTGCTTCAATCTTAAGACAATAATCTTCAACTAAAACGTCTGCTCTATATCTTTTTTTGGAGTCCTTGTTGTCAATTAATGGGTCATTGAACGCATCTACATGCCCAGATGCCTTCCATGTGGTGGGATGCATAAATATTGCAGCATCCAAACCAACGATGTTATCGTTCATTTGTACCATCGCTCTCCACCAATAGTCTCGTATGTTTTTCTTTAACTCTACACCATTCTGTGCGTAATCGTAGACAGCACTTAGTCCGTCGTATATCTCACTGCTTTGAAACACATAACCATATTCCTTGGCGTGAGAGATTACTTTTTTAAATTTATCGTCTTGATTTGCCATACTGCAAAAATATAAAACCGCTTCAAACTAATGGAGCGGTTTCATAAAAAATTGAGGTATAATTTACTTTAATTCAATGGTAGTATCTCCTAGACGGACAGCATTATGATAAACACTTACAAAATAAGTGCCTCTAACCAAAATTTCATTATCATCTGTCTTTATCAATGAGCTCACTTTTATGTCCTCATTGTTGTAGTCCACACTTACTTTTTCTGTATAGATCAATAGATGCTTATCAAATTTCACAGACCCCTTGTCTGCAACAATATTGCTTTTGGGATCCAAGATTTGAATGTATAGCTCTTTCGTTCCTTTGTCTACAAACTTGTTCGCAGCCAATGTAAAACTAATATGCAATTGTTTGGCACGACTGGCATACCTGGTGTCTACAATCCTTTTTCGAGTAACTCTCTTAACACCAACGGCTTTAAAATCGGCTAAATTCAACATTTTGGCTTCTTCTATTTCTTTGGTTAAATTTGAGTTTGTTTCAGAAAGTCTAGAATTTTCAACCTGAAGTGACTTAATTATGCTTGTTGTTCTTTCTTCTTTGCTTTTTGCTCCTTTTGCGTCTAGTCTAAGCATATCGTTTTTGGATTCAAGTCCATCCAACCTTGCTAAAACTCTCACGTTTTCTTCTTTCAGCTCTTGTAGCTGTTTTTTGTACCTAGATATTAAAGATGCATTTGGTTTCAAGTTCTTGACAGAATCCAATATTCTGCTAATTCTTGTCTTTGTCTTCTCAAGTTGGAAACTGATGTTCTTGTTTTCAAATTCCATCAATTCGTAACTGGAAATCATTTCAGACAATTCATTTTCAACAAGTTTGCTTTCTTGTTCAATGAACGTCTTATTTGCTATTAACGTACTATAACTCGAGTAACTAATTGTGGTTATGACCACAACTACAACTACCAATGAACCAATAATTAATCTATAGTTAAATAATTGAGGGTTAACTATCATTCTAATTATATTATTAAGGGTGCCTAAACTAGAGATATAAGTTTGTAATTCTAATTTTAATCGACAAAGGGGAGAAATAATTGTTAAAACCCTTATCTTTAATACTTTTTTGTATAAAATTGAATCCTCTTTTTGCTTTTATGCACTTATAACTTTAACAAGTTCTCAATGATTTCATCCCTTACCGATTTGTTCTTTCCTAAAGTTTGCAACGCTTGTTTAAACTATTTGGGAGACAATGAAAAGTATATTTGTACAGACTGTAGACACTCCCTTCCCATTACGAATTTCCATAAAACAAATGATGACATAGTAAAAAACGCTTTTTACGGGAGAGCTAAAATAGAACAAGCCACTGCTTTGCTTAGATTTGAAAAAAAGGGAATCGTACAACGCCTATTACACCAACTCAAATACAAAGGACAAGAAGACATTGGTGTTTTTTTGGGAGCGTGGCTAGGTAGTGAACTCAAGGAGATCAGTGCCTACAGAGACATCGATGTAATAATCCCGGTCCCATTACATAGGAAGAAGCTAAGATCCCGTGGCTATAATCAGGTTGAAAAGTTTGGAAGGGAAATCACAAAATCCTTGAACAAGGAATATATGGACGATGTATTAATAAAAGTTACCAATACCACCTCACAAGTCAACAAAAAACGTTTTGCGAGATGGAACAACAGTTACGAACTCTTTTCCATAAACAATGTGGAGAAGATTGCAAACAAGCATATTCTTTTGGTTGACGACATCATAACCACAGGAGCAACACTTGAAGCTTGCATGTTGGAACTAAACAAGGCCGATAACGTAAAAATCAGCATAGCAGCAATGGCAATGGCCTAGTTAACGTTAAATTCTTTATAAACCTGATCATGAATGCTCTTTTGTTTTTCGCTGGTAAACAAATAAATTGTTAATTTGCCTAACATTCGTTTTAAGTATGAAAAATTGGTTTTTTAATTTTATTTTTATAGTTGTCATTGCCTTGACAATGGCCAATTGTGCCAATAGAGGTACACCTAGTGGAGGTGACAAAGACATTACTCCTCCCAAAATAACAAAGTCGATTCCAGAAAATTATTCTACGAATTTCACTGGAAATGAAATCGTAATACATTTTGATGAGTATGTGAAGTTGAAAGACCTAACGAAACAACTCATTGTTTCTCCTCCTATGTCTACTGCTCCAGAAATCACTCCTTTGGGGACCGCAAACAAATACATAAAGATTAAAATTCACGATACGCTGCGTCCAAATACCACTTACGCATTCAATTTTGGGAACAGCATCGTAGACAACAATGAAGAAAACCCTTTCAAATATTACAGATATGTATTTTCTACTGGAGATTTCATAGATTCCCTAACCGTGAAAGGAAGCGTAAAAGACGCTTTGGATTTTAAAACCGATGACTTTGTTTCTGTCGTTTTATATGAAGCTGACTCTACTTACACTGATTCCACAATCTATAAGAAAACGCCAAAATACATTACTAACACTTTAGATAGTACAACAAACTTCACCATAGAGAACATCAAGGCTGGAAAATACTTCCTTCGTGCCATAAAAGATGTAAATGGGGACAATAAGTTTCAACAACGTTCCGATAAAATCGGGTTCTACGAAAAGGTAATCGAAGTCAAAAACGACTCGACGCTCACTAACTATAACATAAAACTATTTAAAGAAGCCTTGGATTACAAGGCCTCAAAACCACAATTGGTTTCTGGTGAGAAAATTGCCTTTGGTTACCAAGGAAGCTATGAAACTATGGAAATCGACGTTATTTCCAATGTCCCAAATGATTATAAATCACGCTATTTCAAAGACGAAAAAGCAGATACATTAAATTATTTCTATGCGCCAAAATTGGAAGTGGATTCGCTTTTGTTCAAAGTCACAAACAAAACCGCAATAGATACATTCAAAGTTAGAATAAAGGATAACCTGAGAGACTCACTTATTGTTAAACAACATCCGAAAGGAGGCATTAAATTCAATGAAGCCTTTAGCATAAGTGCCAACATTCCCCTAGAAAAAATCGATGAAAGCAAGATCACGATCAGGGACAAAGACTCATTGTTGATTCCATATGCAACCACTTACGACAGCATTAACAACAAGTATTACCTAAGTTTTGAGAAAACGGAAAATAACAACTACAAGATACAATTGCTTCCAGAAGCTCTAACCGATTTCTTTGAAAACAAAAACGACACTTTGAACTATAGCGTGCGAACTCAATCAAAAAATAGTTTTGGTAACGCCCGTATCATCTTGAAAAATGCGGTTTACCCGGTTATCGTCCAATTGACTGATGACAAAGGGGAGGTAAAATTCGAAGATTATGTAACAGAGCTAAGACCCATAGACTTCGAGTTCATAGACCCAGGAAAGTATTACATCAGAGCTATTTACGACACCAATAAAAATGGTGTTTACGATTCAGGAAATTATTTAAAAGGCATACAACCAGAGCGAGTTAGCTATGCAAGCGAACCCTACGAATCCAAATCTGGATTCGATGAAATCATCCCGTTTACGTTGTTAGACTAAAAGCATCCTTATCGTTTAGAAAACCTAAATGCCTTCTGTTTTTTTCAATATGAGATTTTGTCAAGGTCAAAATTTCTGTTTGTTCACTATTGGCTTTTATGGCAGACAGTTGTTTCCCCAAGACATCATACACCGCAGAATGTCCAGGATATTCATAATTCTTAGCATCCAGCCCTACCCTGTTTACACCAATGCAATAGCTCATATTCTCAATGGCCCTGGCCTTTAACAAGGCATCCCATGCGGAGATTCTGGGTTTGGGCCAATTGGCAACATAAAGCAAAACATCATAATTCTCTATGTTTCTAGCCCATACGGGAAACCTCAAATCATAACAAATTAAAGGGCAAATACGCCACCCTTTGTAATCCACGACTTGTTTTTTGGTCCCAGGCGTAAATACCTTGTCTTCACCAGCTAGACTGAAGCCATGCCTTTTGTCGTAGACATCCATACCTCCATCTGGTCTTACAAATAACAACCTGTTATAAAAGTTGTCATTCTCGGAAATAATTAAACTTCCAACAATTGCCATTTGTTTTTTTACAGCCAATTGCTTCATCATTTGTACACTTTCTCCCTCCATCGTTTCAGCTACGGCTTCTACATTCATCGTAAATCCTGAAGAAAACATCTCAGGAAGAATAACAAGATCTACAGTATCGGAGATATCCTCTATCTTCTTTGTGAAATCGATTCTATTTTGAATTGGATTTTCCCAAACCAAGTTAGATTGAACAACTGCTATTTTTAATATATCTTCCATATTTTAAAAGTAATTGATTTTACTTGTTTTCAAATTTGATTCTATGAGTTTAACCTATCACAAATGTAACTTAAAGGACATAGATGGCCTTGTAAAGATATCGAAAGAAACTTTTATCGATACCTTCGAAAAAGACAATAATCCGGAAGATTTCAAAAACTACATAGATAACGCCTTTAGCAAAGCTCAATTAGAAAAAGAATTATTGAATTCAAACTGCTTGTTTTATTTCGCATATGAAGCACACGAATTGGTTGGCTATTTCAAACTGAATGTCGACGATGCGCAAAATGAACAATTTGAAACAAATTCAGTAGAATTAGAACGTATTTACATTACAAAGGAACATCAAAACAAACACTTTGGAAAACAACTTTTAAATCAGATCATATCTATCGTGAAAACTATGAATGTTTCATTTTTATGGTTGGGGGTTTGGGAAGAAAACAAAGCCGCAATCAGGTTTTATGAGCGTCATGGATTCAATAAATTTGGTTTGCACCCTTATTACATAGGTAAGGACAAGCAAACAGATTTGTTAATGAGGTTAAATTTCATTTAAGATGTCCGCTGCGCGTTTCAAAGTATCATCCGTCTTGGCAAAACAAAATCTTAAAACACTATAATCAATATCCTCATCGTTAAAAACCGATAATGGAATGGATGCTATTTTATTTTCAATTGTCAAGCGTCTTGCAAAATCCACATCATACTCATCTGTTATTTTCGAATAATCCAACACTTGAAAATAAGTCCCTTTCGATGGCTTGAAACAAAACCTGGAATTTTTAATCAAACTCAAAAACAAATCACGTTTCTCTTGATAGAATCCTGACAATTCAAGATAATGTTCTGTTTTTTTCAAATACTCCGCTAGCCCCTTTTGCATAGGATGATTTACACAAAACACATTAAATTGATGTACTTTTTTAAATTCCTCCATCAACTCTCTTGGCGCACAACAATAACCGACTTTCCATCCTGTGTTGTGAAATGTCTTTCCAAAAGAAGCCGTTATGAAACTTCTACTCTTCAACCCTTCATATAAACACACACTCTTGTGTTTTTCACCATCAAATACGATATGCTCATAAACCTCATCGCTAAGCACTATGATATTCGTCCCATCTGTTATTTCTTGAAGTTGCAGCAAGTCTTCTTCAGAAAGAATCGTACCACTTGGATTATGTGGTGTATTTACAATGATCATTTTTGTTTTCGATGATAGCTTTTCCTTCACATTCTCCCAATCTATGGCATAATCTGGAGTTTTCAATTGCATAGAAATCGTTTTCCCTCCATTTATGGCAATTGCTGGCTCATAACAATCATAGGCAGGTTTAAAGACGAGAACCTCATCGTCTGGCCTTATAAATGCTGAAATGATGGTATATATGGCTTGAGTGGCTCCAGCAGTCACTGTGATTTCACTTTCCGGGTGATAGCTTGTTCCATACATGACATCGAATTTATTGGCAATGGCTTCCCTCAACTCCATGCTTCCAGCCATAGGTGCATATTGATTATGGCCAGACGCCATTGCATTGCTCACCAAATCTATCAACTTGTCATCGCTCTTGAAGTTTGGAAATCCTTGTGATAGGTTTATAGCATTGTGGGTATTGGCCAAAACACTCATCTTCGTAAAAATGTTGGTTTCGATCTCTGGTAATTTTGAAATATGATTCATATAATTATATCGAATATTGCCATAAAGTAACAAAAAAAGAAGTTATTTAAAATGTTGTTTTCTATATTTGAAATGTTATTTTGCTAAACGGATAGTAACATTTCAAGCCCCCAAACAAACAACGTTAACATATGAGACTTTTAAAATTACTGATTCTTTTCATTACCATTCAAGTATCCGCACAACAAGGTGGTATGTGGATTCCTTCATTGTTGGAAGGGATGAATGAACAAGAAATGACCAACCTTGGAAGTAAACTTACAGCCAAGGACATTTACGATGTAAACAACTCCAGCTTAAAAGATGCCATAGGCCATTTCAATGGGGGATGTACCACTGAAATCATTTCCGGCAAAGGCTTGATATTAACGAATCATCATTGTGGGTTCAGTCAAATACAATCACACTCATCATTGGAAAATGATTATTTGAAAGATGGTTTTTGGGCTATGAATTTGGAAGAAGAGCTTCCAAATGAAGGTTTGTTCGTAGAATTTATCGTCAGTATCGAAGATGTTACAACCCAAGTGCTTTCTGGAATAACTGATACAATGACAGAGAAAGAAAAGCAGTCTTCCATAGATAAAAACAGCAATGCAATACAAAAACAGACCAAAACAGAAGCTTGGCAAGCAACCAAGGTAAAGTCATTTTACCAAGGTAATCAATATTTTCTATTTGTCACCGAACGCTTCGAGGACATTCGTCTGGTCGGCGCTCCACCTTCAAGCATAGGAAAATTCGGTAGTGACACGGACAATTGGGTTTTCCCAAGGCATACTGGGGATTTTTCATTGTTTAGAATATATGCAGACGAAAACAATCACCCTGCAAAATACTCCAAAACCAACAAACCATATAAGCCAAAACACCATTTACCAGTCTCTTTGGATGGGATAGAAGAAGGTGATTTCACATTGGTGTTTGGGTTTCCTGGACGCACCAACGAATATTTGCCTTCAGTTGCCATTGAGCACATTACGCAAGAATACAACCCTAGCAACATTGCAATTCGTGAAGCAGCCTTGAAAGTAATAGATGCCAAAATGAAAAGCAGCGATGCCACCAGAATAAAATATGCATCAAAGCAAGCAAGAATAGCCAATGCATGGAAAAAATGGATTGGAGAGAACCTTGGCATTGAAAAAAGCAATGCCGTAGTTAATAGGAAAACTTTTGAAAACAACTATGCAAAAGCTTTGAAAACAAAAAAGTTGGATAAAAAATATGGTCACATATTACCTGAATTCGATCGTCTATATGGTGATTTTTCCAAAATAAACATTAAACGACGAAACTTCATCGAAGTCTTCTTGGTCACCAACGAATTAATGCAAATGACCTTTAGAGCCTACCAAATGGAAACAGCAGCAAAAACCAATCCCAACAGTTTTGAGAACGCCAAAGCTGCATTGGTTTCAAGGCTGAAAGGCATTCATAAAAACTACGATGTGCAAGTGGACAAAGATGTCTACAAAGCTGTAATGCCTCTATATTCCAACAATGTCGACATCTCGATTTACGATAAGACGGCCTTCACCGATCTAAAATCTGCATTGCAACTATTGGAAGGTTCCCCAAAAGAGGTTTTCAAGAAATTAAATAAAGATGTTGCCTATAAATATGCAAAGCCATTAATTGAGGAATTCATAAATACAATCGATGCTGAATTCCAGAAAAAAAACACATCCATTTCTGCGCTTCAAAAGCAATATATGAAAGCATTGATGGAAGCATTGCCAAATGCACGTTATTTCCCTGATGCCAATAGCACTCTTCGTGTAACCTATGGACAAGTTAGAGGTTACTCTCCAAGAGATGCTGTCTATTATCAACCTGTAAGTTATTTGGATGGCATCATGGAAAAATACATTGCTGGGGATTATGAATTTGATGTCCCTAAAAAATTACGAGATCTACACGCATCCAAAGATTATGGACAATATGCCGATTCCAATGGAAAGGTTCCTGTTTGTTTTTTAGGAACAAATCATACTACAGGGGGAAACTCCGGCAGTCCAGCAATCGACGCACAAGGCAACTTGATAGGGCTCAACTTCGACCGTGTATGGGAAGGAACCATGAGTGATATGAACTACGATCCTGAGATTTGTAGAAACATTATGGTGGACTTGCGCTACATATTGTTCATCGTAGACAAATATGCTGGTGCCACACATTTGATAGATGAAATGACATTGGTGCATCCAAAGAAGAAATAGAAGATTTTCTCATCACAAATAACTAAAACAGTTTGTAAGTTTATTTTTTTATGACTCTCAAGCTGTTTTCTTCTTCTATATCATATTCTCCGAACTCATCAAGATTCACATAACCTTCAAATTCGTTGGAGTAATTCCCCAAATGCCTTAACCTTAGTTTTGTTTTAAAACCTCCAGAATACTTATAGACAGAAGATACGCAAACTTGATTTTCTCCCAAAATAGATGTATTTATACCCGTGCCACAAAAATAATAGTCTTGTTTCTCTATTGGTTTCCATTTCCCTTTGTCATTTTTAGCTTCCAAAACCATATATAGGAGGTCTCCAAATCCAATATTCTGCTTTTTCTTTGTTAAGTTATACATAAATACTGGATGAGCCGAACCTATTTTCACACCATTGCTGTATAATGACTTAAAAATAAATTGAGTAGTATCTACAACAATTTCAAAGCGCTTCTTCTCTTTTAAGTCTAATGGGACATATTCAATATCCAAGTCTGAAAAAACACCCCCATCAATTTTAATTTGAGATTTATGAGACCCTATATAATATATTCTATAAGCAACTCTCTCCAAGACATTTTCCATATTCGGAAGTTCTTTGACTGTTAAGAGATTATTTACTCTAGGGATTGATTTATAAAACATTTTTTCTTGAGATTCTTGTATGGAAGTCGTGAAGACCACTAAAAAAACAATTAAGATAATAGACCCTATATTTACAAAGCTGACATTTTTCATACGATAATGGAATCAAAAAATGTTCCATTATCTTAAAATTCAATTTACATTATTTTTAATCGCTTCAACAATTCCTGCTTATAAGTACGACCTATTGGCAATCTGTTGGTGTTTATATACAATTCATTCCCAGAGATTTTATCGACATATCCGCTATTTATTATATAGGATTTATGTATTTGGATGAATTGTTGTTCTGGTAATTTCCCTCTCCAACTTTTCAACGAATCTATATAGGATAACTTTTGCGTTTTGGTAACTACAGTAATATAATTTCTATCGGACTCCAAGTAGAGGATATCTCCCAAGACAATCTTATGAAGCGTCTTGTCCACATTTAAAAAAAGGGTTTCTCCTTTTTGTTCTTCAAAACCATTTGGAGGTCTACCTACTCTATCCTTCGCTTTGTTGATTGCCTTCAGAAAACGATCAAAAGAAAATGGTTTAACCAAGTAATCCACTATTGTATCCAACTCGAAACTAGATACTGCATAATCGGGATAAGCTGTTGTCATTATTACTGCTGGAGGATTCTTTATGGTTTTTATGAAATCCAGCCCCGAAATATCCGGTAAATTGATATCCAAGAACACGACGTCAACAATTTCCGAATTCAAAAAAGAATTGGCCCCGATTGCAGCTTTAAAAACCCCCTTTATTTCAATGTCAGGAAGCTTTCCCAAAAAATTCCTCAAAATGTTTTGAGCTGGTATCTCATCTTCAACAATAATGCAAGTCATAGCTATTAATTATTATTCTTTGTTATTCTTTAAGTTCAGTTTCAAACTCACTGTAAATTGCTCTGCCTTGGAAATATTGAATTCATATTCGTCCTCATAAATCAGCTGCAATCTTTTTTCCAAATTCTGCAGCCCTATTTTAAAGTCGGTCGATGACACGCCTTCTTTATTATAGTCATTGGAACAAATACAATGCAAAACACCCCCCTTTTCTGTTATCGAGATAGAGATATCACTATTCAATGTACTGTGTTTAAATGCGTTTTCAATAATCGTGATAAGTAACAATGGCGCAATCACATTGGTCATGGATTCAATTTTCGTCACATAAAAAATTTGCTTTACACCTTCTGTCCTTATCCGTTGAAACCTTATGTAGTTGTCCAAGAATTGAAGTTCCTTCTCCAACGAAATGGTCTTCGCATTGCTTTCATACAATACGTGCTTCAAATTGTCCGACAACATTAAGATAAGATCAGGTACCTCGTTTGGTTTTTCTATGGAATACGAATAGATCGTATTCAGGTTGTTGAATAACACATGCGGATTTATTTGGGATTTCAAAAACTTCAATTCCATTTCCGTATGTTCCTTCTTCACTTTTTCCATCTCTTCCTGCTTATCTATGAAACGATACAAAACCCAAACAAAGGAAAAGAAGATGAGAGGTACCAACGTTTGCCATAGGTAGTCGCTCAAGCATTTCATTATCGAGCAACCACATTGTGCAAATACATTGCAATACAATTGAGTTGCAAAAAATGAAATGATTGCAAATACGAATACATAAAGTATGTAAAGCCGTTTCCTTACAAAGAATGGAAGCAATACCAAATTGTTTACATAAACAATGATGACTAGAATGGAAACATATTGCAAAAAAGGGTTTTCTCTCCAATAGTACTTAGAGAAAATAAACAAAGAGACCATTACGAACAACATCCAAAAAAGGATGTGTACCAAGATCTGTGAGGTATGTTTCTTTAAAAATGTCATAATAACAATTCGAAAATAATCAGAAAAGCCAAAACCGTCAAGATTTTATGTATAAAAACCCTAGTTGGGCTTGCAAACGACATTAAAAAATAAAAACACATCCAATTGTTATATTAATAATAACAAAATATTAAAAAAACCTATATTTGCACAGAATTTAGAATTCATTTTATGAGCAAATTAGTAGTCGTAGGTACCGTAGCTTTTGATGCTATCGAAACCCCTTTTGGAAAAACAGATAAAATACTTGGTGGTGCAGCTACCTATATTGGTTTGTCTGCATCGAACTTTAATGTCGATGCAGCCTTGGTATCTGTTGTTGGAGGAGATTTCCCGCAAGAGCATTTGGATCTTTTAACGAGCAAGAACTTGAATATTTCCGGAATAGAGATCGTAAAAGAAGGAAAGACTTTCTTTTGGAGTGGTAGATATCATAATGATATGAATTCCCGAGACACTTTGGCCACGGAGCTCAATGTGTTGGAACATTTCAGTCCTGTAGTTCCTGATGATTATAGGGATGCAGAGATTGTGATGTTGGGGAACTTGCACCCATTGGTACAACAAGGTGTGTTGGATCAAATGAACAAAAAGCCGAAGTTGGCTATTTTGGATACTATGAATTTCTGGATGGACATTGCATTGGACGACTTGTTGAGTGTCATTAAAAATGTAGATGTAATTACCATAAACGATGAAGAAGCCAGACAATTGACAGGTGAGTATTCGTTGGTGGTAGCCGCACGTAAAATTCATGAGATGGGGCCTAAATATGTAGTGATAAAGAAAGGAGAACACGGCGCCTTGTTGTTTCACGACAACGATGTGTTCTATGCACCAGCATTGCCATTGGAAGAAGTATTTGATCCAACAGGGGCTGGTGATACATTTGCAGGAGGATTTGCAGGTTTCATAGCCAAAACTGGAGACTCATCTTTTGAGAATATGAAAAATGCTGTCATCTATGGCTCCACCTTAGCTTCCTTTTGTGTCGAAAAATTCGGCACTGAACGAATGGAAAACCTGACGAATGAAGAAGTCTATAAACGCTTACAGCAATTCAAAGATTTAACACAATTTGAAATCAAATTAACATAAACTAACGCGCTCAAAATTTGAGCGCGTTTTTTATTAAATATATATTTGTCGTTTCTGTAAAAAACAGAATTATAAAATACAACTGCTACAACAACTAAACAATGAGTGACATTTTAAAACATGAGTGTGGTATTGCAATGGTTAGGCTATTGAAACCCTTAGAATTCTATAAAGAAAAGTACGGAAGCGCATTTTATGGAGTAAATAAAATGTATCTATTAATGGAAAAACAGCACAATCGCGGTCAAGATGGTGCTGGTTTTGCCAGTATAAAATTAGATACCAAACCCGGGGAACGCTATATTAGTAGAGTCCGCTCCATACAACAGCAGCCCATTCAAGATATTTTTGCCCAAATAAACGAGCGAATAAACAAGGAGCTTACCCAAAATCCAGAATACAATGATGATGTTGCTCTACAGAAAAAGAACATTCCCTACATAGGAGAAGTCTTTTTAGGGCACGTACGTTATGGAACCTTTGGTAAGAATAGTGTAGAAAGCGTACATCCCTTCCTAAGGCAAAACAACTGGATGCACAGGAACCTCATCATGGCGGGAAACTTTAACATGACCAATGTCAAAGAGCTTTTCAAGAACTTGATAGATTTGGGACAGCATCCAAAAGAGTATACGGACACCATTACCATAATGGAAAAGATCGGCCACTTTTTAGACGATTCGGTTAGTAAGATCTATAAAAAACTAAAAAAGGAAGGCTATAACAAAAATGAGTGTTCTCCTTTGATCGCTGAACGCTTGAATGTAGCAAAAATATTGAGACGCGCCGCAAAAAACTGGGATGGGGGTTATGCCATGGCTGGTTTGTTGGGTCATGGGGATTCTTTTGTCCTTCGTGACCCTGCTGGTATTCGTCCAGCTTATTACTATCAAGATGATGAAGTAGTAGTTGTCGCGTCTGAGCGCCCAGTCATACAAACTGCTTTCAATGTGGAATTCGACGATGTCAAGGAATTAGATCCTGGTCACGCCATAATCACTAAAAAATCTGGGGAAGTATCCATTAAACAAATATTGGAACCTCTTGAACGTAAAGCATGTTCCTTTGAACGCATCTATTTTTCGCGTGGCAGCGATGCAGAAATATATCAAGAACGGAAAGAGCTTGGTAAGTTATTAATGCCACAAGTTCTAAAATCCATTGACAACGACACAAAAAATACCGTATTCTCATACATACCCAATACTGCAGAAACTTCTTTCTTTGGTATGATTGAAACCGTAGAAGAACACTTGAACGAGAAAAAAACACAAGCAATCTTGGATGGTAAAGGTGGTTTAAGTGCCGAAACGGTGATAGACATTCTCTCCGAAAGACCTCGTATAGAAAAAATTGCCATAAAAGATGCCAAACTCAGAACCTTCATCACGGAAGATAGCAGTCGTGATGATTTGGTGGCTCACGTATACGATGTGACTTATGGCGTTATCAAATCAAGTGATAACTTGGTGATTATAGACGATAGCATCGTTAGAGGAACCACGCTTAAAAAGAGTATCATAAAAATGATGGATAGGTTACACCCTAAAAAGATCGTGGTCGTTTCCTCTGCTCCTCAAATCCGTTACCCGGATTGTTATGGTATTGATATGGCCAACTTGGAGTCTCTAGTTGCGTTTAATGCTGCATTGGAGCTATTGAAAGACAATGACAAATACCACTTGGTAGAAGAGGTATACAAAAAGTGTAAGGCTCAAGTTAACCTCGAAGACAAGGATGTAAAGAACTTTGTCAAAGAAATTTACAACCAATTCTCCCCAGAAGAGATATCTGATAAGATAGCCGTGCTTTTAAGTGACGAATCCGTTAAAGCCAAAGTGGAAATCATATTTCAACCAGTAAGCAACTTGCATAAAGCTTGCCCTAAAAATCTAGGAGATTGGTATTTTACAGGAAACTACCCAACTGTTGGAGGAAATAGAGTGGTAAATAGAGCCTTTATCAATTTTTATGAAGGAAACAAAGAAAGGGCCTATTAACAATGTTCTTATCAAGATTCACTATTTAAATGCAGCACATTGAAAATTATATATCAATCTAAATAATAGATTCACAAAAAGCCAAACTTAAGTTTGGCTTTTTCAATATGCAAAAACGACTTTTCTACAAGGCGACATTTCAATTTCAATGTTTTTTTACAATAGAGACAATAAATCAATTATTTGTTAGTTATAGTACATACCATAACATAAGTAGGTTAAGTCATGGTAAATTTGGGACAAAAAAGGTGAACGAGAGTTCACCTTTTTTATTTAAATCATTTTGTAAATCATTCATTATCTGATACAAAAATACATTTTATCGGATTTTCACACTTTTAATCTAAAAAAAGATACAACTCACCTATCACTTGATTATATTTGAACTTACCATAACATAAGTAGGTTAAGTTCATGGTAGATTTGGGGCAAAAAAGGTGAACTCTCGTTCACCTTTTTTATTTGCCATAAAACGAAAAAAGCAAGCTCATATGAGCTTGCTTTTTTCGTTTTCGAAGTAGTACTATGTTTTACTTAGCTTCTGCATATCGTCTTTCAACCTCATTCCAATTGATGACATTAAAAAACGCATTGATATAATCTGGTCTTCTGTTTTGGTAATTCAAGTAATAGGCATGCTCCCAAACATCCAATCCCAAAATTGGTGTTCCTCCACAAGTTACACCTGGCATTAAAGGGTTGTCTTGATTTGGAGTAGAACACACTTCCACTTTCCCTCCTTTATGTACACATAACCAAGCCCATCCAGACCCAAATTGTGTCGCTGCAGCTTTGCTAAATGCATCTTTGAAAGCATCTACTGAACCATAAGCAGCTTCGATGGCATCTTTCAATTCTCCAGACAAGCGCCCTTTTCCTTCTGGATTCATAACTTCCCAAAACAATGAGTGGTTGTAAAATCCTCCTCCATTGTTTCTAACCGCTTTGTTGTCCATGTCTAAATTGGCAAGGATAGCTTCAATGGATTGTCCCTCTAAATCCGTACCTTCAATGGCAGCATTTAATTTGGTTGTATACCCGTTATGATGCTTTGAGTGATGTATTTCCATTGTACGAGCATCGATATTAGGTTCTAAGGCATCGTACGCATATTTTAATTTTGGTAATTCAAAAGCCATAATTTTAAATTTTATGTTGTTAAATAAATTCGACCAAATTTACGGATAAAAGCGTTCAATAAAAAATAATAAATAGCTATGAAATCATTGATAGTTTTTATCTTGTCTCAAAATTCATCCCAATATGTCAAAAGGCCATTCTTTTAGTGTTTATGACGCTTCTGCTGGAAGCGGGAAGACATTTACACTCGTAAAAGAATACCTTAAAATACTATTTTCCTCAAACAACAACGAAAAATTCAAACAGGTATTGGCCATCACATTTACCAACAAGGCAGTTGGAGAAATGAAAGCACGTATTCTGGAAATGCTTGAAATGTTCTCGAACACGGCTATTTTAGGAACACCAAATAGCATGTTCAAGGCCATATGCGAAGAATTGCCCATTGATGCTACAAAACTTCACAATAGATCCAAAACCATATTGAATACGATAATGCACAATTATGCGGCATTCGACATTTCAACCATCGATGGATTTAACCATAGATTGATAAGAACCTTTGCCCATGATTTGAAACTACCTTTGAATTTTGAAGTAGAATTAGATGTAAAGGCTCTATTGAATGAAGCAGTGGATAGTTTGATTGCCAAAGCTGGAAGTGAGAAAACCTTAACCAAGGTATTGATAGATTTCGCATTGGAAAAGGCAGACGATGACAAAAGTTGGGATGTAGCTAGAGATTTCAATGCCATTGCATCACTTTTAATCAATGAGAACGATTTAAAATACGTGAAGACACTTGAGGAGAAGACTCTCGATGACTTCAACGATTTAAAACAACTCATTCTCATTAAAATAAAAGCAGAAGAAAAAGCTGTTATGGATTCTGCGGAAGGAGCTTTAAACCTGATAGAGAACAATGATTTGGATTTTTCTGATTTTTCACGAGGGACTTTACCCAATCATTTTAAAAAAGCTCGTGAATTCAACTTTTTGGGATTGTACTCAAATCAACTGGAAAACAATATTGCAGAAGGCGTAAAAATCTACAGTAAGTCCTTGGATTTGATTAAGGCAAGTACGATAGATTCCATTTTACCTCAAATTGGGGAGTATTACCAAAGCACAAAATCTGCTGTATTCCGCCTTAAATTTTTGAAAGCATTCTATAAGAACATAACTCCTTTATCTGTTTTAAATGCAATCAACAATGAGTTGAACATCATTAAGGTCGAACAAAACAAAATGTTGATTTCCGAATTCAATGGTATTATAAGCAACGAAATAAAAGATCAGCCCACTCCTTTCATATATGAACGCATGGGTGAAAAGTTTCGACATTATTTCATTGATGAATTTCAAGATACCTCACAACTACAATGGGAGAATCTAATTCCTCTAATAGACAATACGCTTACCGGGGAAAACTTGAAAGGAGAACGAGGAACTGCAATGCTGGTTGGAGACGCAAAACAAGCCATCTATAGATGGCGTGGGGGAAAGGCAGAACAATTCATAGGTCTCAACAAAGGGGATAGGCCATTTCAAGTCGAACAAACCAATGTACGTTTGGAAAGCAATTATAGGAGCTTTGAAAACATAGTGACGTTCAACAATCATTTTTTTGAATATCTATCCTCCATTGCCTTTAGCAATATGGACTATGCCCTCCTATACAAAAATGCAACACAGCGACTATTCATAGAGGACAAAGGACATGTCAACTTAAGTTTCATAGATTTTGAAAAAAGCGATGACACGGACGAAATGTATTCTCAACATGTATTGGAAACCATCAATTCCTGCATTGATTCGGGCTATGAACTAAAGGACATTTGTATTCTCGTCAGAAAGAAAAAAGAAGGGATAGCAATTGCCGAATATTTGAGCAATGTTGGTTTAAAAATCACATCCTCGGAAACAATGCTAATCAACAACTCCTCCGAGGTTCGTTTCGCCAATAGCATTCTTAGTTTGTTGTTGAACCCAAAAGACAGCGACTCCAAGGTTTATGTTTTGGACTACTTGGCTGACGCCTATGACATCAAGGACAAGCATGATTACTTCAAAAGACACATCCATTTGGATTTGAGTGCGTTTTTTGAAAGCTTTAAAATGTTTGATATAGACATTAGCCCCAAAACACTTGTTCAAGAACCCTTATATGACATTGCCGAAAGCATCGTTAGAGATTTCAAATTAGTAAAAACATCCAATGCATACATTCAATTTTACTTGGATGTAGTTCTGGAATATTCGCAAAAACACATTTCAGATGCTTTGGGTTTTCTGGAGTATTTCAACAAAAAGAAAGATAGTTTGAGTATTGTCTCTCCACAAAACCAAAATGCAGTACAAATAATGACTATTCACAAATCCAAGGGGCTGGAGTTTCCCATAGTTATATTTCCCTATGCCCAATTGGATGTCTACAACGAAATTGAGCCAAAGGAATGGTACGCAATAGACAAGGAAGAGTATAATGGCTTTTCTCATACCTTACTTAATTACACCAAAGATTTCGAACTTTATGACAATATAGGTCTTGAGATTCATAAGAGGCATCAAGCTGCTTTGGAATTGGACAATCTAAATCTACTTTATGTAGCATTGACAAGGCCCATAGAACAACTGTATGTCATTGGCAAGAAGGACATAAACAAAAAAGGAGATGTAAATTCAAGAACCTATTCCGGTTTACTCATGAATTATCTCATGCAAACTGGAGAATGGAATGATTCCCAATTGAGTTATAGCTATGGGAATCCTAAAAAGAAAAGTACAAAACAGGACAATAGCAACGATACCATTGAACAATCTGAATTTATCTCAACAGCAAAAAAAGAACACGACATAAAAGTCATATCCAATTCAGGTTATCTTTGGGACACAGAACAGCAAAATGCCATCGAGAAAGGAAATCTTATCCATGATATAATGGCACACATCAACACGAAAGAAGATATCGCTTTCGTCATTAACGAATTCATGTCTTCTGGCACCATAAATAAAGAGCAAGCCAATAGCTTATTGATCACGATACACCAAATCGTAGAACATCCAGAACTAGAAAATTACTTCGATCAAGCTCAGACCATATACAATGAGCGAGACATCATTACAAAGGCTGGAAAAATCCTAAGACCCGATCGCTTGGTCATAAACAAAAAGAGCCAAGGAGTAATAATTGATTACAAGACGGGATTGCACAACCCAAAATATCAACACCAGCTACAAGACTATCAAGATGTGTTGGAAGATATGGGAATCGAAGTTACCCATAAAATCCTAATCTATGTAAACGATATCATTAAAATTATCCATTATTAGAAGATTGCTACTTCTCTTAGGCTATATAGATGTTAGCCCCTACTAATCAAACTTCTACAAAACAGCATTGTAAAAAAAGCTGTTGCTTTACACCTCCAACGCAAAAAACATTTTAAATTTGCATTAAAACAAACACAATATGTACGGTAATATAAAAGATCATTTAAAAAATGAAATTCAAGATATTAAAGATAACGGCTTATTTAAAGAAGAACGTATCATCACTTCTCCTCAAGGCGCGGAAATCACATTGAATACAGGTAAGACGGTTTTAAACTTTTGTGCAAACAATTACCTAGGGCTATCTTCTCACCCTGAAGTCATTCAAGCAGCAAAAGATGCAATGGACACCCATGGTTTCGGGATGTCTTCTGTACGCTTTATTTGTGGGACACAGGACATACATAAGGAATTAGAACAAAAAATAGCAGATTTCTATGGTACGGAAGACACCATATTATACGCTGCAGCCTTTGATGCAAATGGGGGCGTTTTTGAACCTTTGTTAGGAAAAGAAGATGCCATCATATCAGATTCATTAAACCATGCTTCCATAATAGATGGTGTTCGTTTGTGCAAAGCCGCACGATACCGTTATGCCAACAACAATATGGAAGAATTGGAAGCGAGATTGATCGAAGCCAATGAAAAAGGAGCGCGTTTCAAGATCATAGTGACTGATGGTGTATTTTCCATGGATGGCATAGTTGCCTCATTGGATAAGATCTGTGATTTGGCAGACAAGTATGATGCCTTGGTCATGATAGATGAATGTCATGCAACTGGTTTCATAGGTAAGACTGGACGTGGTACCCTGGAGGAAAAAGGTGTTTTGGGAAGAATAGACATCATTACCGGCACATTGGGAAAAGCGATGGGTGGTGCAATGGGTGGTTATACAACAGCAAAAAAAGAAGTCATAGAAATCTTACGTCAACGTTCAAGACCATACTTGTTTTCAAATTCTCTGGCACCTGCGATAGTAGGAGCGTCTATTAAGGTATTTGACATGTTGGCCAGCGATAACGCATTGAGGGATAAATTGGAGTGGAATACGAATTACTTCAAAAAAGGAATGAAATCTGCTGGCTTTGACATCGTTGATGGTGATTCTGCAATAGTACCAGTTATGCTATATGATGCGAAACTATCTCAAAACATGGCTAATATGCTATTGGATGAGGGAATTTATGTTATTGGTTTCTTTTATCCTGTAGTACCAAAAGAAAAAGCCAGAATAAGAGTACAACTCTCTGCAGCTCATGAAAGACAACACTTGGACCAAGCAATTGAAGCTTTCACAAAGGTTGGTAAAGTATTGAACGTTATTTAAAACCATTCCATTATAAGCAACAAATAGTAGCAGTAACCAATATTTTTATATATTTGTCTTTGTTAATAATGTTTAACAACTTATTTTTGCTCTAATTAACACTTAAAAATTAAATTTTTGAATATGAAAAATCTTAGCAGATTATTATTCGCACTAGTACTTATAGTAAGTTTTAACAATGCGAATGCACAAGACGATACTAATCCTTGGGCTGTTAACTTTGGAATGAACGCAGTAGACGTTTACCCTGTTGGTGAAGATGCACCTCAAGGGGATTACTTTGATGAATTCCTTAATGTAGAAGATCACTGGAACATCCTTCCTTCTTTGTCTATGCTGAATGTATCGAAATATGTAGGAGACAATTTCATTGTTTCGGTTGGTGGATCCATCAATAAAATCGAAAAGTGGGGTCAATTATCCACTCCAACAGGAGATGTTGATCTATCTGTAAATGATTTGAATTATTATGCTTTAGATGCTGGTGTTAAATACAGCTTGGCTAACTTGATCAAATCTAAGAGATTGGAACCAGCTATTGGAGTTGGTGGAGGTTACACTTGGATTGAAGAAGGAACTTACAACAATAACAATGCAGGAAATAGAAGAAACATTGGTGCTGGAACTTTAAACGGTTCTTTAGGATTGACATACTGGTTTACAGATAACATTGGTTTATCAGTTGAATCTAAATACAAGCATTCATTTTCTGATGACTTGACAAAACACTTCCAACACTCTGCAGGTCTTACTGTAAGATTTGGAGGAAAAGATACCGACGGTGATGGTATATATGACAAAAACGATGCTTGTGTAGACGTATTTGGCCTAGAAGCTTTCAACGGATGTCCTGATACTGATGGTGATGGTATTGAAGATAGTAAAGATAGCTGTCCTAACGTAGCAGGTTTAGTTGAATATAACGGATGTCCTGATACTGATGGTGATGGTATCGTAGACAATAGCGACAAATGTCCTACTGTAAAAGGTCTTAAAGCTTTAGCTGGATGTCCTGATGCTGATGGTGACGGTGTTGCCGATGGTGATGACAAATGTGTTAACGAAGCAGGTCCTGCAGCTAACAATGGTTGCCCTTGGCCAGATTCAGATGGAGATACAGTTTTAGACAAAGACGACAAATGTCCTAATGAAGCTGGTACTGTAGCAAACAATGGTTGTCCAGAACCAACTGTTCCAGATGCAGTTGTTCTTGCTCAATTAACTGACTATGCTAAGACTATCTTGTTTGACACAGGAAGATCTTCTTTCAAAAAAGAAACTTTCTCAGTATTACAAGCCATTACTGCTATATTGAAAGAATACCCAGATTCTAAATTTACAATAGAAGGTCACACTGATAGCGTTGGTAGCAAAACAACTAACCAAAGATTATCAGATTCTAGAGCTAACGCTGTTAGAACTTACTTGGTAGAGAATGGTATTGCTGCTGATAGATTGACTGCTCAAGGTTTTGGAGAAGATTACCCAATCGATTCTAACAAAACTAAAGCTGGTAGAAAGAACAACAGACGTGTAGATGTAAAACTTAAGAAATAAGAATTACAACAAACACTCTAAATAAGTTTATAAAAACGCTTCGGTATACCGAAGCGTTTTTTATTTTTATACGATGAAGAGTTTTATTTTTGATGTTTTAAACGACTTGAACAATAAAGGGAAGAATCTATCCGAACTAACCTTTATACTTCCTAGCAAACGAGCTGGTGTCTTTTTAAAGCAAGAACTATCCAACGTTGTAAATAAAACCATATTCTCTCCAATTATCATTAGCATAGAAGAGTTTGTGGAAGAACTGGCACAACTTAAAACAATCTCCAACACAGAATTACTTTTCGAATTTTATAATAGTTACGCCGAGTTAACAAAAAAAGAAGAAAGAGATACATTCGAAGGTTTTTCCAAATGGGCACAAATACTACTACAAGACTTTAATGAAATCGATCGCTATCTTATCCCGCAAAGTAACATTTTCGAATATCTAAGTGCAATAAAAGAGTTGGAACACTGGTCACTCGAAGAACCTAAGACCAAAGTGATCAAAGATTACCTTAAATTTTGGGATAAACTAAAAATCTACTATAAACACTACACTGAAGCTTTATTACGCAAAAAAGTCGGCTATCAAGGCCTTGTTTATAGAGAAGCAGTAGAAAACATCCAGTCATACATCAACAACAAGCAAAACAAGGATCACGTCTTTCTTGGATTCAATGCATTGAATACCGCTGAAGAAACAATTATACAAGAGTTGCTTCAAAATGAGATGGCTGAAATATTTTGGGATGTAGACCAAGCATTTTTAAACAACCCCATTCATGATGCAGCACTATTTACCCGGCAACATAAAAAAAACTGGAAACACTTTAGAGATAACCCATTTAACTGGGTCACTGACAATTATACCCTCCCAAAGAAAATCACAGTCCTTGGCATTCCAAAAAACATTGGACAAGCAAAGACCATTGGCTCACTTTTAAAATCCATATCGAAACAAAACCCTTCGCTAAAAAGTACTGCTGTCGTTTTGGGAGACGAAGATTTGCTTATACCTGTGTTGAATTCGATTCCAAAAAACATCGATTCCTTGAACATAACAATGGGGTTTCCTTTAAACTCAATACCGTTGGCCTCGTTGTTCGAACTCTTGTTTACCTTACAAAAGAAAGCAACAGGCAATTATTATCATAAAGAAGTCATTAGTATTCTTTCTCATCAATTCGTCAAACCCCTTTTCCTCTTCGAGGATATAGACACAGCTTCGACCATTATAGAGAATATTCAGAAAAACAATCTGGTCTACCTATCCATTACAGACATAAAGAAGTATGCCGAAATACATCATGAACTAATAGATTTGTTGTTTTCCAATTGGAATGATAACGCACAAAAGGCAATTGCCAATTGTTTCAAACTCATTTCAAAGTTAAAAGACAATCTTTTAGAAGAAAAAGACTCCAATACCTTGTCTCTGGAGTACCTATTTCGCTTCAACACCTTGTTCAATGAACTTTTCAGGCTAAATGAAGGTTTTGCTCACATAAATGACATCTCTGCTCTATATGGAATATACAAAGAACTTCTAAGCTCGGAAACATTGGATTTCAAAGGAGAACCATTGCTCGGTTTACAAATAATGGGAATGCTGGAATCTCGTGTTCTGGATTTCGAAACTGTCATAATCTCATCTGTAAATGAAGGTATCCTGCCCTCTGGCAAGAGCAATAATTCATTTATACCGTTCGATGTTAAAATTGAAAACAATTTACCGACATATAAAGAAAAAGATGCCGTTTACACATATCATTTCTACAGATTGCTACAACGTGCAAAAAATGTCTACATCTTGTACAACACAGAAGCAGATACACTCACTGGGGGAGAAAAGAGTCGTTTCATAAACCAGTTGGAATTGGAGGACATACATGACATAGATCACAAGATAATCACCCCTAGGGTTCCAAGCCTCAAAACAGAATTAAAATACATACAAAAGACAGAAGGCGTATTAGAACAATTAAAGGAAATAGCAAAGAAAGGATTCTCCCCATCATCCATTACCAATTATATGAGAAACCCAATGGATTTCTACTACCAAAAGCTATTGAAAATAAAAGACATTGAAGATGTTGAAGAAACAGTAGCTGCCAATACGATGGGGACCGTCGTCCATAATGCCCTAGAAGAACTATATACACCATACATAGGTTCTTTCTTGAGCATAGAAGACATTAAGGCAATGAAACCAAAAATTGACGCAACTACCACTTGTTTTTTTAGCAAGGAATACAAAGATGGTGATATGTCCAAAGGTAAAAACCTAATTGTCTTTGAAATAGCCAAACGCTATATTTTAATTTTTTTGAACCTGGAAATAGAAGATTTGAAAAAAGGGAATACCATAAAAATCATTGCATTGGAAGCAGAAAACAAAATGACACTTCCAATTCCCGAATTGGATTTCGAAGTCTCAATTAAAGGAACGGTAGATCGTATTGATGAATACAATGGCATTACAAGGATCATAGACTACAAAACAGGAAAGGTCACTCAAAACCAAGTTGAAATTGTTGATTGGAAAGACATTACAACTGATTACAAGAAATATAGCAAAAGTTTTCAAGTATTGACCTATGCCTATATGCTAAATAACACAAAGCCTTTGAATTCACCAATGGAAGCAGGAGTTGTTTCATTTAAGAACTTAAACTCTGGTTTTTTGAAGTTTATGAAGAAAGAACAAGTTCGAGGTGGGAAAAAGGACTCTTTGATAACCCAAGACACGTTGGATTCCTTTTACATAGAGCTCAAGAAGGTAATCATGGAAATCTGCAATCCAAATATTGATTTCATAGAAAAAGAAGTTTAAAATGACACATAGGAATATCGTTTTACAAAGAAAAGATCAAAAACCAATTGTATGGGACGCCATTTATGAAAACAAAAAAAAACAAAAGCCTCTAGTTATCTTTTGTCATGGTTATAAAGGTTTCAAGGATTGGGGCGCATGGAACTTAATGGCAGAAGCATTTAAAAAATCTGGTTTGTTCCTCGTTAAGTTCAATTTCTCTCATAATGGAGGGACTGTGGAGAATCCAATGGATTTTACTGATCTCAAGGCTTTCAGCGAAAACAATTACACCAAAGAATTGGAGGATTTGGATTCCATTTTAAACTTTTTACTATCTAATGAAAATACTTTCATAGAAGAAATAGACATCGATAACATAACTTTAATTGGGCATTCTCGTGGTGGTGGAATCGCCATTATAAAAGCCAATGAAGATTCCCGAATCACAAATCTCATTACTTGGGCCAGTGTTTGCAACTTTGGAAAACGCACGGCAACCATCGGTGAGTTGGAAGAATGGAAAAGAAATGGAGTAAAATATATTTTTAATGGAAGAACAAAGCAAAAAATGCCTCATAATTATCAATTTTACGAAGATTTCAAAGCCAATGAGTCTCGCTTGAATATTGAATCATCAGAAAAGAAGCTGACGATCCCCCATTTGATTATTCACTCAAAGGACGATCCTTCTGTGAAATACAGTGAAGCAGAATCCTTGCATCGTTGGAATTCAAAAAGCGTATTGTTTACAATAGAACATAGCGACCATGTCTTTGGAGCTACTCATCCTTGGGGTGAAAAAATGCCTCCAAAAGCACTAAGGCAAGTCATAGAAGCCAGCATATCTTTTATTTGACATCCAAAAAACTCAAACCAACATTGTCATAATTCAATTTTCTTATCCAAGACCAATTAACACCATCACTGGTTTTATTAGACAGTTGCTATGTTCATACTTGATTTTTATTAAGGAAAAAGACTCATCAATATCATTCACCAAAATGCAAATCGCATTAACAGATGCATTTTTAGTTGATGAATCCACTTGTATAAAAAAATCCTTTTTTTGATTTTAAAAATCAAAAAAAGGAGAAAAGTGGAGAATATCGGATTCGAACCGATGACCTTTTGGCTGCCAGCCAAACGCTCTAGCCAACTGAGCTAATCCCCCTTGATTTTATTTTAGTCCACTAAGTACTAAAACCGGCATTGATGAAACATAAAAATGTTTTTTCAATATTACGTTATTTTCCCATAATTTCCCAAAGAATCCTCTATTTCGTCTAACAACGCACAACATATTCGGCTCATAATCCTTGTAATGCTCCAAAACACCTTGAAAAGTCGTTGCATTTTCTGTTTCCGTTATATTGGAAACCAATGTTTTCAAACCATTGTGTACATCAAAATCTCCTTTATTGTAATATGGTGTTTTCACCAAGAGTAAATTTACGGTGGATTTAAAATCTTCTTTAATAGCCCTTAATGGTCTTATGGCCCCTTCTTTTTTGATTACTGCCGATTTTATGGCCATGAGAATATTGTCGATTGGCTTGAAAACATACCCTTCTGGCACGATCAAAGCAGGAATACTTGTTTGTTTTATTATCTTCCCAGATGTTTTCCCTAAAAACACTTCATCCTTTATGGAGTTGGTTCTTGGTTCCAATAGAATCAGATCCAAATCCAAAGACTTACTTATGAGGTCCAACGTATCAACCAACTTCCCTTTGAAGGTTTTTGTGATCAAATCGACTCCAGTAGTATCAATTTGTGATACGTGATTATCCAAAAATGCTTTGCTTTCACGCTCTAAAATATGATCGATCTTAATCATTGTACCAGCTTTGGTGTATACATTGAATATCTGTACGACGAACAACCTTGCCCCCGTAGCTCTTGAAAAATCTACAGCATATTGCAAATGGCTCTTTGCATTTTTTGATGAACCCACTGGAACTAAAATATTCTTCATAATAACCTAATCTATTTAGGTCACAAAAATACAGTTTTTTACACTAAAATTTCCCGATCTTTGCAAGACTATTTTCATAATCCATTGAGCAACAACATTAGTTTAAAGCATATAAACAAGTTAGCCATTCCTGCATTGATATCTGGAGTATCAGAACCCATTCTATCATTGACCGATGCAGCCATCATTGGAAACGTTGATACGAATGCAACAGAATCACTTGCAGCTGTGGGTATTGTTTCCGCCTTCATATCCATGTTAATTTGGGTTCTCGGTCAAACACGTAGTGCGATCTCTTCCATTGTTTCGCAATATGTTGGAGCTGGTAAGATAGATCAAGTAAAGAACCTACCTGCTCAGGCCATATTCATAATCACTTCTTTAAGCATATTGATAATTCTTTGTTCCTATCCATTTTCTGGAGGCATATTCAAATTATACAATGCGTCCGGTCTTATTTTGGATTACTGCATAGAATACTATGACATTAGAGTATTGGGATTCCCATTCTCTTTGTTCGTCATAGCAGTCTTTGGTACCTTTAGAGGGTTGCAGAACACCTATTACCCTATGGTGATCGCAATTATTGGAGCACTTATAAACATTCTCTTGGATTTTATTCTAGTTTATGGATTTCAAGACATAATACCTGCAATGCACATACAAGGTGCTGCTTATGCAAGTCTCATTGCTCAATTTACGATGGCATTGTGCGCTGCTTATTTCTTGATAAAGAAAACGGACATACCGTTGCTTGTCAGCTTTCCCTTCAACAAGGAAATTGGACGCTTCTTGACTATGATTGGAAACCTGATAATAAGGACCTTGGCATTAAATACCACTTTGTATTTTGCCACGAGATATGCTACAGATTATGGGCCAAAATATATCGCTGCCTATACGATAGCCATAAATCTATGGTTCTTGGGAGCCTTTGTTATAGATGGTTATGCAAGTGCTGGAAACATTATATCCGGTAAATTGCTAGGAGCAAAAGAATATACAAAACTAATACAACTAAGCAACAAACTCATAAAGTATGGTATTGTGGTTGGTATGATAATAGCTGCAGTCGGTTCCATATTTTACTACCCAATAGGAGCCATTTTCACAAAAGACAAAGACGTGCTCTCTGAATTCCACACCATCTTCTGGATAGTTTTGGCCATGCAGCCACTTTGTGCTTTGGCATTTATATTTGATGGGATGTTTAAAGGTCTTGGCAAAATGAGAGACTTACGCAATCTCCTTTTAATTTCTACAGCTCTGGTCTTTTTGCCTATGCTATTCATATTGGATTATTTCAATTGTAAGCTCTACGCAGTTTTCATAGCATTGACCCTGTGGATTATTGCTAGAGGCATACCTTTAATTATAAAATTTAGAAAAGAATTTTTACCCCTATCCCAAAACAACTAACTTTGTCATCATAATAATTTTTACAAAATGGATATTTTAAATTTTTTAGGCGGCAATGGACTTTTCCTAGTCTTGGGTTTAGTGCTCATAGTCATATACATCATAAACAGAAATAAACGCAGATAATGGGAAACATTCGTATCACCAAGCAATTTTCTTTTGAAACCGGCCATGCTCTTTATGGCTATGATGGCAAATGCAAGAATGTACATGGACATAGCTATAAACTTTCGGTAACGGTCATTGGTCAACCCATAACAGACACTTCCAATGTTAAATTTGGAATGGTCATAGACTTTAGCGACCTTAAAAAAATTGTGAAAGAAGAAATTGTAAATGTATTTGACCATGCAACGGTTTTCAACAAAAACACACCCCATGTTGAACTAGCAAAAGAACTTCAGGATAGAGGACACAATGTTTTGTTAGTAGATTATCAACCTACTAGTGAGATGATGGTCATAGATTTTGCTGCTAAAATTAAGAATCGTTTACCTGAAAACATTAAACTACACTCTTTAAAACTCCAAGAAACTGCTACTTCATATGCAGAATGGTATGCAAGCGAAAACCCATAAACAAAAACATTCAGTTTCCTCTACTACCGGCCAACAAATCCGATTTATTCACAAAAATTGAACACATTTACACATATAATTGACATTGAATTTGTTAAAAAACAAAGATTCCCCTAATGTTTTTACGTTTTTTTCGTAAAAATAAACTGACGTTGGGAGCCCGTAAATCAACACTTAATCGGGATTTTATGCATTTAATAGATGATTTTACAAAAAAAAAGATTTAAAAAGTTTTGTAAAGACACTTTTTTTTATACATTTACCACCTAATTATGATACAAAATAAAACAACATTTGCCTCAATCTTATTTGTATTAATAAGTTTTGTATGCTCCGCCCAAAATCCGCCACCGCCACAACCCCCACCTAACCCTGTTGGGCTACCTATCGATGGCAATCTTTTCGTCCTTATTATTTTAGGATTAACTTACGGTATATATAAAGTTTACAACTTTAAAAAATCTCGTGTATAATCTATATGTGCAATGTACTTAATCTCGACACGTACTTACCAATAACGTCAAACTCCAAATTCACCACGCTTCCCTCTTTGAAGGTATTAAAATTAGTGTGTTCATAGGTGTATGGTATAATTGCCACACTGAATTCATTCCTTTTTGAGTTTACCACAGTCAGACTCACCCCATTAACAGTAATCGACCCTTTTTCTATGGTAATGTTATTGAGACCACTATCATAATTGAAGGTGAACAACCAACTTCCCGAGGTTTCCTCTACCTTTGTACAGGTAGCTACTTGATCTACGTGACCTTGCACGATGTGTCCATCTAATCTGTCTCCTAGCTTCATAGCTCTCTCCAAATTAACCCTATCATTCATGCTTAGAGTTCCTATAGCTGTTTTTTCCAAAGTCTCCTTGATGGCGGTAACTGTGTAATTTGAATCTGAATCTAAAATATTAACAACTGTCAAACAAACACCATTGTGAGCGACACTTTGATCTATTTTCAACTCCGATGCAATAGCACTGTTTATAGTAATGTGAAGGTTCCCCAACTCTTCTTTCAAATCTTTTACAACACCCACCGTTTCAATAATTCCTGTAAACATAGTCTCAAATGTATTATTTAGTTAAATTTGTCATTGTAAAATTACAAACAAAAGTTATCATAATTAATGAGGAAAGAAGAAAATATCATAGTAGGAATATCCGTAGGTGACTTAAATGGAATTGGTCCTGAAGTTATATTGAAAATATTTGAAGATAACAGGATGTTGGATTTTTGCACTCCAGTTCTTTTTGCTTCAATTAAAACGATGAGCTTTGTAAAAAATCATTTTAAATTAAACATAGGATTGAATAGCATACATAATGCGGATCAAATCGTTCACGGAAAAGTAAACGTCTTGAATTGCTGGAAGGAAAATGTGACGATAGATTTTGGAAAAGAAGATTCTAAAATTGGTGGCTACTCCATTAAATCCCTTAGCGAGGCCACTAAAGCCCTAAAAGAGGAAAAAATAGACGTCTTGGTCACTGCCCCTATAAACAAGCACAACATTCAATCTGAAGATTTCAAGTTCCCGGGACATACCGATTACTTGGCAAAGGAACTGGATGGAAATAGTCTAATGTTTATGGTAACCGATACGTTGAGAATAGGCTTATTGACTGATCATGTACCAGTAAAAGACATATCCAGTCATATAACCTCAACATTGATTGAAGAAAAAATAGAAACCATATACAAATCCCTAAAACAGGATTTTAGGATAAACAAACCTAGAGTTGCAGTCTTGGGAATAAACCCACATACTGGAGACAATGGAGTAATTGGCAATGAAGATGACGAAATTATGCGTCCTACTCTAAAAAAAATAAAAGAAAACGGAAAGCTTGTCTTTGGTCCTTACTCTGCAGACAGCTTCTTTGGCTCCAACAATTACAAGAATTTCGATGCCGTAATCGCATCTTATCATGACCAAGGCTTAATCCCTTTTAAAACCCTTTCCTTTGGACAAGGTGTTAACTATACCGCAGGACTAAATCGCGTAAGGACATCACCAGACCATGGCACAGCTTATGAAATTGCAGGAAAAGGCATTGCTGACATCAGCTCTTTCAAAGAAGCAGTATTTACAGCCATACAAATTTACAAGCATAGAAAAGAGTATCAATTGCTTAGCAAAAACCCTTTGGCATTCTCCAAACGCAAACGTTACGACTAACAAAATAAAGTGTATAATTCTTGCCTGCTTTTTTACAACCAGAAGATATAAACAAAAAAATGTTTATAAAACCATCTAGTTAATAAAAATTTGTATATTTGCAGGCTCAAAATAGATGTGATAATGAAGCGTTTGAAAGAGTTTACGATTCCTTTTGTAGGGTTAAAAGTAGGGAAGCATCGTTTTGAGTATGAAATAGAGCAAAAGTTCTTTGAGCATTTTGAGTATGAAGAGTTTAATAGTAGTGCTGTAAAAGTAAATGTTGATTTAGAAAAAAAATCGACATTGCTGGAATTGCACTTCCAAATTTCAGGTTCAATAAATGTAAATTGTGATTTAACAAATGAAGCATATGATCAAAGTGTAGAAAACGCATTTGATCTGGTTGTTAAATTTGGAGAGGAATACAATGATGAAAACATTGACATTCTCATCATCCCTCACGGGGAATATGAAATCAACATTCAACAATACATTTATGAGCTAATCGTATTGGCCATGCCTGTAAAACGTGTTCACCCTGGAGTTGAAGATGGCACGTTGGATTCGGAAATACTTGAAAGATTAGAAGAATTAAGCCCTAAAGAAAAAAACACGAAAGAAGACAAAGAGGAAACAGATCCTCGTTGGAATACATTAAAAAAACTATTAACGGATAAATAAATTATAAAATGGCACATCCTAAAAGAAAAATCTCTAAAACAAGAAGAGATAAGAGAAGAACTCACTACAAAGCAGTAGCGCCACAAATTGCAACTTGTCCTACAACTGGAGAGGCTCACCTTTATCATAGAGCACATTGGTTCGAAGGGAAGTTATACTACAGAGGTCAAGTATTGATTGACAACTCTACAACTGAAGAAAACATCGCATAGGTACTATGCATGCATATAGAAAAACGCTCACTTGTGAGCGTTTTTTTTGTTATAATTTTTTCTTTGAGTTAAAAACAACTTAATTTGCGTAATATTGATTGGAAATCATTAATTTTAGCGAAATTTCGCCTTTTTTAGACGATTTTTAAACCTTTTTCGGTCAATTTAACTTAAAAAGTATGAGTAAAATTTCAGCGGCAATTACAGCTGTAGGTGCTTATGTACCAGAATATGTATTGACAAATCAGATTCTTGAAACGATTGTTGATACCAATGATGAATGGATTACTACAAGAACCGGAATAAAGGAACGAAGAATCCTTAAAGGTGAAGGTCTAGGAACTTCTTATATGGCCATCAAGGCAGGAAAGGACCTGATAAAGAAAAAAGGAATAAATCCAGAAGACATAGAATTAGTCATTGTTGCCACTGCAACTCCAGATATGAAAGCAGCTTCTACCGCTGCATATACAGCAAGCCAAATAGGAGCAGTCAATGCTTTTTCCTTCGATTTGGAGGCTGCTTGTTCAAGTTTCTTGTTTGGAATGTCTACAGCAGCCAGATACATAGAGTCTGGAAAATACAAAAAAGTACTTTTAATAGGGGCTGATAAAAACTCCTCAATGATCAATCCCAAGGACAGGGCTACCTGCATTATTTTTGGTGATGGAGCTGGAGCCGTCTTGTTTGAACCCAATGACGAACAATTGGGGCTACAAGATGAGTACCTGAGGAGCGATGGCATAGGAAGGGAGTTCTTGCAAGCCAAGGCTGGAGGTTCTTCTTATCCAATAACAGCTGAAGCTTTGGAAAACAATGAACAATTTGTTTTTCAAGATGGAAAGACGGTGTTTAAAAATGCTGTTTCCAACATGGCAGATGTTGCCGTTAAAATATTGGAAAGAAACAACTTGAGCAAAGACGACATTGCTTGGTTGGTAGCACACCAAGCCAACAAACGTATTATAGATGCTACCGCAAACCGTATAGAATTAGATCATGACAAAGTAATGATGAACATTCAAAGGTATGGCAATACCACATCTGCAACATTGCCTTTGCTTTTAAGTGATTATGAGTCAAAATTAAAAAAAGGAGATAATTTAATATTTGCTGCTTTTGGAGGAGGGTTCACATGGGGCTCCATTTACTTGAAATGGGCCTATAACTCTTAACAAACTAACAAACTAAAATTTAATACATTTTAATTATGGATTTAAAAGACATTCAAAACTTAATCAAATTTGTTGCCAAATCAGGGGCAAGTGAGGTTAAATTAGAAACAGAAGACGTTAAAATTACTATAAAAACAGGTTCAGACACAGAAACTACCATTGTACAACAGATGCCAATGGCTCCTCAAATGCCACAAATGGCTATGCCACCGGCCCAACCTGTAGCAACAACACCTGCAGAGGCAACTCCTGCTGCTGTTAAAGAAGACTCTAAATACATCACTGTAAAATCTCCTATAATTGGAACTTTTTACAGAAAGCCATCTCCAGACAAACCATTATTTGTCGAAGTAGGACAAACCATTGCAGAAGGAGATGTACTATGTATCATAGAGGCTATGAAATTATTCAACGAAATAGAGTCTGAAGTATCAGGTAAAGTTGTTAAAATATTGGTGGATGATGCTTCTCCCGTAGAGTTTGATCAGCCATTGTTTTTAGTAGATCCATCATAACCATTTAAAAATTCCAACATACAAATCTCAAAATCCGATATCATTAGGAATATTTGGCACTTGGAATTTGAAATTTTTAAAATAAGAAGTTATGTTTAAAAAAATACTTATTGCAAATAGAGGGGAAATAGCATTACGTGTTATCAGAACCTGTAAAGAAATGGGCATAAAGACGGTAGCAGTATATTCTACTGCCGATGCAGAAAGTCTTCACGTGAAATTTGCCGATGAGGCCGTCTGCATAGGGCCGCCTCCCAGTAGTGAATCTTATTTGAAAATGTCCAACATAATAGCTGCAGCTGAAATCACCAATGCTGATGCTATACATCCTGGATATGGTTTTTTATCTGAAAACGCCAAATTTTCACAAATTTGTGACGAACACGACATCAAATTCATTGGAGCTTCAGCCGAAATGATTGATAGAATGGGAGATAAAGCCAATGCAAAGTCTACAATGATCGCAGCTGGTGTGCCTTGTGTACCTGGAAGCGAAGGTATCATCGAAACCTTCGAAGAATGCAAGAAAATAGCAGTAGAAACCGGTTATCCAGTGATGCTTAAAGCTTCTGCTGGTGGTGGTGGTAAAGGTATGCGTGCCGTATGGAAGCCTGAAGATCTACAAGATGCTTGGGATTCTGCCAGATATGAATCCAAAGCTGCTTTTGGGAATGATGACATGTATATGGAAAAACTCATTGAAGAACCTAGACATATCGAAATTCAAATCGTAGGGGACTCTAACGGTAAAGCATGTCACTTGTCGGAAAGAGATTGCTCTGTACAGAGACGTCATCAAAAACTAACAGAAGAAGTTCCTTCTCCATTTATGACCACTGCATTGCGTAAAAAAATGGGTGAAGCAGCTGTAAAGGCAGCAGAATACATTAAATACGAAGGTGCAGGTACCGTGGAATTCTTGGTTGACAAACATAGAAATTTCTATTTCATGGAAATGAATACACGTATTCAAGTAGAGCACCCAATTACTGAACAGGTGATTGATTTCGATTTGATTCGTGAGCAAATATTGGTAGCAGCAGGTGTACCGATCTCTGGCAAGAACTATATACCCAACCTACATTCCATAGAGTGTAGAATCAACGCAGAAGATCCTTTTAACGACTTTAGACCTTCTCCAGGAAAAATCACAACATTACACGCTCCAGGAGGCCACGGTGTTCGCTTGGATACCCACGTCTATGCTGGTTACTCCATACCTCCAAATTATGACTCCATGATTGCCAAATTGATTACAACTGCGCAAACAAGAGAAGAGGCCATAAACAAAATGAAACGTGCTTTGGACGAGTTCGTAATTGAAGGTATCAAAACAACAATACCTTTTCACAGACAGTTGATGGATCACCCAGACTACTTGACCGGTAACTATACCACCAAGTTCATGGAGGATTTCGTCATCGAAAAACCCAAGGAAGATTAAACATAAAAAAAGCGATTCATATTGAATCGCTTTTTTCATGCCATAACATCTTTAGTTGAAGAAAAGGCCTTCAAAAACCGCTGTCATCGTATCAAATCTTTGATATTTTAAAGATTATCATGCTTCCTAAGTATAGGTTCAAACATCTAGAGACGAAACATGAAACACAAGAAATAGAATTTTGAATGGGATTTATTCAGCTCTTCATAGAAACCACCTTTATGAGTTTAAAACACTATCAAATCCGTGGTGTGGTATCGAAACACTACGGATTTGTAAGATATGCATTGGTTTAATTACAATTAAAGCCTACTGCTCCTGTATAATCATTATAATCGTCAATAACATATTCATCCCAATAATTTTCTGATATGTTGTCTAAAAGTACATTAGGGTATGTATTAAAGCTTGAATACCCCGTAGCTGAATTAGAATATTGCATTTGAGCTGTCATATCCACAGTAAATTGCAATACTCCCCAACCATCAGTCCCCTTTAATCGCAATGAAGATCCAATAGGATTTACAGTAGCCCAGCATAATGATGAACTTGGCGTAACACTAAGTAGAAAATAATCTGTCTTCCCCTCTTCAAAATCGTTCTTGTTAGGATTATCCAATCGCTTTGTATATACTCTATGCCCTTTGTCTGTAAAAAATTTAATCCTTGCATATACGGGAGCATCCGTACCATAATGGTTTGTACTGCTTGTTCGTGTTTTCACCCTGTACCTAAACTTACTTGCTGCTTTATCGTTTGAGGTTTCTCTCAAATATTTAGCAGTAGCCTTTTCAAAAGCTTCCAAGGCTTCTTCTTCATTTGTACTATCATCAAAAGTCATATGAAGTACCACCTTTACATTTTCAGATTCTTTTATTGGTTCACTTATATCACTATTTCCCGTATTGCTAATGTAAGCTTCGTCAAGATCGGCATTTGACAATTCTAAATCTTCTTCTGATTTTTCACAAGAGGTCATACAAACAATGCATAACATAAGTATTGCAACATTTTTTAATTCACTTATTATTTTCATTATTTTAAATTTTGTTAATGGTTAATAAATCTTGCTGCTTAGAAGCATATCTAGAATTCTATTCTAATGCAACACTTATCTAAAAGTAGAATAAAAAATGCTCCTCCTGGGCTACTAATTAACATATGATGTGATTCAACGAATGAATGGTTTGTTTGAGTTGATAAAACAAAAAGAAGATGCGAGACATCTTGAAGAGTAGAAACTTCAACATTATTTGACAGCTATTGTACTGAATGGTAACAACTGTAACTAATGTAGACACAGAACAACGGATAAGCAGCATGGTATAATATCAAAAGAAAAAGCGACCGTGTGGTCGCTTTTTCTTTTGATATTATACCATAGAAGCCCAAGATACTTTAAAATGGAGAATGTATCTATAACTTGAAAAAACAAATTCTTCAAACTCCCCCATTAACAAACTAGGCAAGTATGCGTCGAGAAACTATTAGGATTAAAACCAGCTGCTCCAAGGGATTCTAGATAGAATCAATAACAATCCGATGGTATAGAAAATAGCAAGAGGCTTAAGCTTTCCTGCCGATGTCAATTTCTTCTTATGCTTGGAATATCCTATAGTTATGAAGACAACAGCCAATATTCCTACAAAAGGATGCTCCACGGCCAGCAATCTTGCAGCTTTGTCCAAACCACCCATTCCATTGGCCTTTACATTGTTGAAACCATTTGGAGATGTAAAGTATAGAACCAGTCCTATCAACAATTGAATATGAGTTACGATCAAAGCAAACAAGGCTATTCTAAAATCCTTGGCTTCGTATTCTTTTTTGCCAAAGTGTTTTATCAATGCATTGAATGTTGCTATAACAATCATCAGAAGAACCAAATATGCCCAGTATGAATGTAGCATTTTTACCGTTGAGTACATAGTTTAAATTTTATGGGTTTAGTATAAAAACAAATGTAGTAATTATTAAGCATAAAAAAACCGCTTCAAAATAAAGAAGCGGTTTTTAAATATAAATCTATGTCAATAATAGTATTCTAGTCTAATGGCTGATTTGCCTGCCATTCTCCAGCTTCTTTTATCATTTTAAAATCCTCGGTCCCTGAAGATCCATTGTACATATCGAAAGTTACAATGTATTTTTGTCCATCTAATGCATTTGGATCCAGATTATTTAAAACAATCCCCAATGCTCTAACCATCATAGTATCGCTCCAACTCGTACTCCCTCCTGTTCTATTAAAATTCCCAAAGTTATCCAAGTTTTCAGCTGCAGCTTCAAACCCTGATTCTGCTAGCAAAGCCGTTGCCACATCACCGTAATCAGAACCTACGAGAGAATAACGAATAGTATTGTCTGGAACCCATTCTCCACTTTCATAGCCAAATTGAAGAGATGTGATACTTGGAATCCAAACACCATTTTCTACTGTATATAGATTGCCTCTAATAACAGTACCGACTCCACTACCTCCATAGAATCTGTAGACCATAAACAACTCATCTCCTTCTTGAGCAAATGGATATTTAATATTTAAGAATGTTGGTAAATAGTTAGCAGGAGCAACAGATTCGCTAAAGTTATTAAATTGACCTGGCTGTCCAGATGACTCCCCCATAGAGTCATAATCTGCAGGTGTCAAATAATAAACATTGTCAACAGTATCCCATAAGCCATCAACAAAATTATAGTATTTTGAGTTCGTTGTGGAATCACCACTAAATCCAGCTGTTTTAAGTTGAAAAAAATCAATCCTCCAAAGCGGGGCTACACTATCTGTTGATTCATATTTGAATGCTATATTAACTGTTTGGCCATCGTAAGATGAAAAATCATAATCTTCAGACAATATAAAATCTGAATTTGTTCCATCAGGAACCGTTGTTAAAGTAATTGTATCCCAAGTTGTAGTTGCTGGGTCACCAGTATAATTTGTAGACACTAAAATGTTAATGTGATCTGATAAAGTAGCTCCTCCCAAAAAGCTTATTCTTTGATTGATTTGAAATAATACGTCACTTTGACCTGATAAATCTATTGAAGGTGAGATTAACCAATCCTCGTTAGCATTAGCAGACCCACTTGCAAATCCTGATGCATTTGCATAAGAAGATCCTTCAGACCAACCTTGGGCTCCAGATTCATCTACATTTTCAAAGTTAGAATATACATCTGGAAACAACCCATCATAAACAATAACAAAACCAGCTGTTGGTTCAGCATCGAATTGCTTATATTCCAATCTTACGACATCTCCTTCCATTGGTGTTGGAAATTCGTTAGACAATACCGTTTCTAAAGTTGTTTGTGGGTCTTCATTTGGAAAAAATGCCCCGCCTCCAGTGGTTGGATAATCCGCCAAGCTTAATTGGTAAACTGAGGCATTAGCATATGCACTTACATCATCACCAGGATTTCCATCGTAAATATTGAAAGAGACCGTTACTGACGATCCTTCTCCCCAATACGGGTACCTTTCTGCTAAAAATGGTGGTAGTATAACTTTAGCGTCATCAAGATTGTTAAAGCTTTCAAACATCTCATAGTAATCTACCGGATCATCACTTCCTTGAACTACCAAATTAGTGTAATCTTCCGTAGTCATGGTAAAAGCATCTGTTCCAATTATAGAATTAGCCTCTGCATCAATGTCATTATTGATGTCTTCATTAGGGTTACAACCTGTAAAGATTACACCTAAAACGATTAATAAATAAAGTATTTTTTTCATTTTCTGATTTTTTTAAAATTTAAGTTTTGCTCCAACGCTAAATGTTCTTCCATAACCAAAATATACTAATGCAGTCTCTGCATTGTTACCAGAACCATCTCTAGCATCGGAAATGTACTCCGTATCAAAGACATTGTTCATTCTAGCAGTTAGAGAAGCGTCAAAATCACCAAATTTGAATCCATGCCTAAGGCTTATGTCAAAAGTTCCATAGTCAGGCATTTTCCATGGCTGTATTGCTTCAGTTTCCAATATGGTAGCGACTTCTTCAGCTGCAGCTTCAGGATCAGTCAAAGTTGATATTACTGATCTGTCATTAGGATCAAAATCAGCATATATGTCCCCAAAATAATTATAATCTATGGCCAATCTAGTTTTTTCAAGTAATTCATAATTTAATCCTATAGCTGCAGTTGTTTGAGCTGCATCAGCAACCTTTAATCCCTTTATATGTAAATTATACGGATCTCCTACAGTTTCTTGGTTGTCATCAAAAATTTGAACGTTTTCAACATTGTCTTGCCATTCCCAATCTCCTAAAGATAACATTCCCGTGAATTTCAATTTATCTGTAGCCCTATAAAGGAAATCAACCTCAACCCCTTGGTGCAATGCATTGACCCCAGTTATGTTGGCAAAATAATCGACAAACACATCTGGTTCAACTTCTTCAGCAAAATTATCTGTGAAGGTTCTATCATTCCAAGCGGTTCTATAAACATTTACATTTGCAGAGAATTTTTCACTCCTATAACCATAACCTAGCTCAGCACTGAATATTTTCTGGTTCTCAGCATTTTCATTGATATCTTCATTGTTGAAGTTTACAAATACCGCATCAAAATTTGCTGCTTTTTCAAAGTATCCAATATTAGCAAATACATTATGGTTCTCATCTATATTATAATTTGCCCCCCCTTTAATACCAAATCCAAAGAAATTATAACGATCTGTTTCTTGTAATGGATCACTATCCAGATAATTAAAGTAATCTTTTCTTTTATAAGATGTATTGGATGCAGAAAGAGATATAAAAGCGGCCAATTTATCTTTAGAATATTCTAATTGTCCAAAAGCTCCAAGCCATCCCACTAATCCATCATTGAAATATGAAACTTTATCTCCAACTCTTGCAACTCCTAAAGCATTATTTTCATTATCATCATTGATGATAAATTGCCCCCCAAGTAAATCCGTGATTTCTCTAAAATGAATTCCTTTGTAATTCCTAAAGTCCAGCCCTCCTAAAAACACCAAGTTATCAGACAGATCTGTTTTTAAGGTAGACAATACACCATACCAATTATGATCATTACGAGACGCTCTAAGAGCAGCTGACGATCCAAGAGCTCCATTAGCTATGTTTTCGTCTACTATTCTATCTAAATCTACAGGGCCTAAATTTCCTATCTTATAGTCATCACTTGAAAACTTAAATCGACCATCTGCTACAAAACCTGTTACATCAGAGTCACTCCCAATAGTACCACCTCCACCACCTGAACCAAATGATGCATAGGCAGCTGTAGATATGGTTGTTCTATCACTAACCGACCAATAATGATTTAAGGAAATTTGTGGCTTATGGTAAAAGTTGTCTTCTATATGGGTTATTTGTCCATTTTTATATCCCCAATCAGCATTAAATTTTCTTCCTCTCTCACTTTCTCTATATGTAGAAATCAATTGTCTATTTTGTCTTTGTCCGTGACGTTGTTTTGCTCCAAAGGCAGTAAAGGACAATTTGTGATTTTCATTTAATTCTTTGGATAAGTTTACAAAATAGGATACAGCATTAAATTGCGTCCCATCTACATATCCTTCTCCATCTGTTTTGGCAGCAGAAACAGTAGCTGCAAAACCATTCTCCATCAAACCTGTTGAGTAAGTAAATCCAAATTTCTTGTAACCATCATTTGCCAAAGTCGTATAAAAACTTCCTCCAGCTTCAATGTCTGTAGTCTTGGTAATAATATTGATTGTTCCTCCTACAGAAGGCACTGCCACTTTGGATGCACCAAGACCTCTTTGCACTTGCATAGAACTCGTCACATCTCCCAATCCAGCCCAATTGCTCCAAAACACACGGCCGTTCTCCATATCGTTTACCGGCACACCGTTAATCATGACAGCTACGTTCTCAGAATTGAATCCACGCAAGTTAATACGTCCATCTCCATAACCTCCTCCTGCTTTTGTGGCATACACTCCTGGAGTAGATTTCAAGACTTCCGGAAATTCTTGAGTCCCCAATTTCAGTTCAATGTCAGCCGATCTAATCGTAGACACGGCAACTGGAGTTTTTCTATCTACGGCCACAGAAGCAATAATTGCTACTTCCTGCAAACCAAATTCACTTGGTTCAAGTACGATTTCACCTAGATCGGTGTCTCCAGATATTGTAAATTCTTTGGTTAGATACCCTACGTAAGACAATGTTATCGTAGCGTCATTGGTTGTTGTGGTTAAAGAAAAAGTTCCTTCAAAATCACTGGACATCCCATTGGACGTCCCTACTTCAATTACATTTACGCCTGGTAAAGGCCCATTGGTTTCAGGGTCCAAAACAGTTCCAGTCACTGTACTTTGAGCCATTGTAGTCGCAGAAAACATAATTGTAGCTGCAAAAAACAAAAATTTGAATGTGTTCTTCATTTTGCTTGGTTAAAGTTGATTAATTTTTTTAAATTTTGTGCAAAAATACGTATAAACGTATGTTTAGCATTAACTAAAGGTTAACAAATTTTGCGATGCTTTAATATACCACAAATAGCTGTTTTACAATGATTTAAAAAACCAAAACTATAAACAAGTTTTTAACAACAATTATCTTAATTGCTTGTAGAATTCCAAAAGATTTTGAGTAGAAGGGTCATGATTCACAATTGTGTTAATCTCTAATTCTCCCAAAATTGTAGTTGCCAATTGCTTTCCCAATTCGACTCCGAATTGGTCATAGCTGAAAATGTTCCAAACAATGCCTTGTACGAATATCTTATGTTCATACATAGCGATTAGCTTTCCAAGGCTTTCTGGTGTCAATTTATTAATAAATATGGAGTTTGTTGGTTTGTTGCCTGCAAATGTTTTGAAAGGCAAAAGGGCTAGAATCTCTTTTTCAGAAAGGTTTTCTTGCTTTAGCTCATCATATACTTCAGCTTGCGTCTTTCCATTTAACAAGGCTTCCGTTTGAGCCAGATAATTGGAAATCAATTTATCATGATGATCTTGATTCCCATACAAACTCGTTGCAAATCCTATGAAATCTGCTGGTATCAACTTTGTTCCTTGATGAATCAATTGAAAAAAAGCGTGTTGCGCATTGGTTCCTGGCTCTCCCCAAATGAGAGTTCCCGTTTCATAGTTTACGGCATCTCCATTTCTATCTACACTTTTCCCATTGCTCTCCATTGAACCTTGTTGAAGATAGGTTGCAAATTGATTCAAGTATTGCGAGTATGCTATGACGGCTTCACTTTCCGATTTGAAGAAGTTGTTGTACCAAATGCCCATCAATGCCAAAACCACTGGAATGTTTTTCTCCAAAGGTTCGTGCTTAAAGTGTTCATCCATCTTGTTGGCACCATTCAAAAGCTCTTCAAAGTTTGAATAGCCCATACCCAAGCTAATGGTCAACCCTACGGCACTCCACAATGAAAATCGCCCTCCAACCCAATTCCACATTGGAAAAACATTGGCTTCATCTATACCGAACCCCTTTACTTTTTCAACATTTGTAGATACTGCCACGAAATGCTTTGCTATATCTTCCTTAGTTGCACTTTCCAAAAACCAAGATCGTATGGTATTGGCATTGGATAGCGTTTCTATGGTTGTGAAAGTCTTGGAAACAATGACGAATAATGTTGTTTCCGGATCTAGTCTTCCTATAATCTCATTAACGTGATCTCCATCTACGTTACTTACAAAATGAGTCGTTAGATGATTTTTATAATACTGAAGGGAATCCACCACCATGGCTGGCCCCAAATCCGAACCTCCAATACCTATGTTAACAACATCGGTAAAAGGTTTTCCCGTATACCCTTTTCTTACTCCATTTACGACTTGGTTCGTGAAAGCCTTAATTTTGGCTTTTACCTCATAGATTTCCGGTATTACATTCTTACCATCCACAAAGACCTTATCGGTCTCTTTTGAGCGCAATGCCGTATGTAAGACAGCCCTATTCTCTGTTTGATTTATGGTTTCGCCTGCATAGTAACTATTAATGGCTTCTTTCAACTTGACATCCTCTGCCAAATCCAATAGCAATTCAAAGGTTTCTTCTGTTATCCTATTTTTGGAAAAGTCAACATAGAAATCCTCCCATTTGATCGTGAAAGCATTTGCCCTATTTGGATCTTGAGCAAACATATCTTTCATTTTCAAATCTTTTATCGATTCAAAATGGGATTGCAATGCTTTCCAAGATTTCGTTGTAGTAGGATTGATATTGGGTAAACTCATTAATTAGAAGTAATTAATTGTTCTTCTTTTAATTCTATTTTCAGATCTTCATCTTGAGACTCTTCCACTTCTTCTTTCAATTCGATAGTATCCAATTGTAACTTCAAAGGTTTTATGAAATCCAAATACTTTGCTTTCAAGCTATCTGAAATAGGTTCTGCTTCTGGCAACTTTTGCTTGAATGGGTCTACTTGTCTTCCATTTTTCCAAAAACGGTAACACACATGTGGTCCCGAAGTATTTCCAGTCATTCCAACCCAACCGATAACATCACCTTGCTTTACGAAGTCTCCAACTTTTGCTTTACGCTTTCGCATATGCAAATACTGTGTCGTGTAAGTCGCATTATGTCTTATCTTCACATAATTTCCATTTCCTCCTCGCTTGGCCGATTCTATTACCGTTCCATTTGCTGTAGCCATGATCGGCGTACCTCTCTTTGCTGCGAAATCTGTTCCTTTATGAGGCCTTACCCTATTGCCATACAAGGCTATGCGTCTCTTTAAATTGTAACGTGATGAAATACGACTGAAGCTCACCGGTGCCTTCAAAAAGGCTCGACGTAGATTTTTTGCATCTTCACTAAAATAGTCAGTTATCCCTGTTATAGAATCCGTCTGAAACTCAAAAGCATACAGAGGTTCCTTGTTGTGTTCAAAATATGCCGCCTTGATGTTGTCCACACCTGCATATATCGTATCGTCAATATATTTTTCGGTATATATTACTTTGAATTTATCGTTTTTTTGAAGTCTGGTAAAGTCTATCGTCCAAGCATAGATGTCGGACATCTTCAATGCTATGTTAAAGCTTCTTCCTTGTTCGTCCAATGCTTCGGAAATACTCGTCCTAATAATTCCAGAGACTTCTTTTTCGACATACTTTATTGGCTTGGAGCTTGTATATGCATGAATGGAATCTTGAAAGTTTATGACAACGTAGTCTTCTTTATTTGGTTGATAGATAAAACACTTTGGCCTTTGCAAGGAATCTGTTGAACACAACAAGGTATATGGCTTTCCTACTTGTAGCCTTCTTATGTCAAAACTATCCTTGGTTCGTTCTGCTATCTTATAAATCTGGGAGTAGTCTATTTGATTGCGTTCCAATATCGCCCCAAAGCTATCTCCCGACTTTATGGTGTCTCTTTTTACTATGAACTCATTGAGATTGAAGCCAAATTCGTAGATTTCTTCTGGCTCCACAACAGAAACTGTTTCTATGATTTTTTCAGGCTCAGGGTCTTTTTTACAACTACTTGTAATTATTAATACCAGTAACAATGCTAGTGTTATACATCTTTCCCCCAATTTGTTAATTCTTCTTCGCTCCATAAATCTGGAAAAAATATTCGTTTTTGATATTTTGGATGCATGTATTTCACCCATTCACTTCCTCCTGTTGCTTCTACCGTCTTACCACCAATATTCAAATAATGATTCGCAGTATTGTAATGCGCCATCACCCATGTTATGTTTACCGTATGATCATAATGACGCATGGCTTTGATTAAATCATCGTCAGCCTTTACCTCTTCAGGCAATGATTTAAAAATAGTCCACAAGTTATGCGTATTGTAGAACTCAGCAAATCTAATAAATTCGTCTTTGTATTTCTCTTCAAAAGTTGTTAATAAATAACTTTTTTTACCAGTTTTGTAGTCTTTTCCCGCTGCTTGCCAATACAAATGCTCAAAAGCATGCTCGAAAGAAGTGTTTCTATCAATTGTTTCCCTGAATCTGTTATCTATTAGATTGATCAACTCCGTTGATGCAAATTCAATTTTTCGATACTGTGCGCTTTGGAACCCGCTTGCTGGTGTCAAGGTATTACGGAATTTATTATACTGCTCGACATCCATTCCGTCTTTCATAACGGTGAAAGAAGAGGTCAGCACATCGAAATAGCGGCTTATTCGCATTAGCTTCGTTTCGAAAAAAGCAGCTGTGATGTTTTTTTCATTTGCGACTTGATCGATCTCCCAAAGTATCATCTTAAACAACAACTCGTTAACTTGATGATACATCAAAAACACCATCTCGTCAGGCAACGTGGTACGCTGTATCTGAAGATTCAAAAGGGCATCGGTCTGAATGTAATCCCAATAAGTTATTGGTTTTGAATGCAATAATCCATCCAAATGCACATTTACATTTTGGTCTATCGCTTCATATTTCCTTGTTAGTTCGTTGGTTGTTTTAGAATCTAAATCCATTAGTTTTCAACTACTGTTTTAAAAGAATGTTTCAATCCTTTAAAAGCATCCAAATCTGCTCTTAAAGATCCTACTGCCAAATCGGCTTTGATACGCAAAGGTACTTTATTTTTATCGTTAGACACCCATAAGGTCAAACTTTCTTCCTCTTTGAAAACACGACCTGCCATTACATATGGTCTAAATTTCAACGCTTCCACCTTACCTATGTTATTCCCCAATTTAATGGTTTCCTTTCCTAGATATTTTAATTTGAAACCATAGTTTTCCTCATCAAAGAACATATCCAAAAAGATTTCATCTCCTGGGCTCAACTTCGACACATCCAACTTATTTCTAAGATAATAGAAGGTAGACATCATATCCTGAACGTTGGGCTTGGTTTCTATTGTCCTTTTCCTATTGTATTTCTTGTTAAATACGAGAGCTGTCCTGTTTTCTTGATCGAAATCAATTTCGATATCCTTTTTGTGCCCTCCTTCGTTTATATTTCTAATAAATCTATAAGGAAGGTTGGATTCCTTGTCAAAATAGCTCTCATACCTGTCCTTCACTTTAAAAAACCATTTTATGGCTCCTGTTGTCCAGCCTTTTCCCACGACATGGAATACAGGTTTTCCATCCAAAGTAGTTTCCTTTACGGAAAGTGTCGCATTACCGGCTTTAAAAAACCCGCTATAACTCATTCTAAATCGAAACCATTCACCATCTTTGAATGAACCTTCTTGGGCAAAAGTCATATTTATTGCAAAAAACGCCAGTAGTATAAGTAGTATCTTTTTCATAGGTGTAATGTAATTGAAAATAACCGTTTCAAAGTTATTTTATTGTTGTTTGATTGATAGATTACAATTACTATTCCAAAAGTATGAAACAAGAAAATGCCATCGCTAATAGTGATGGCATTTTTCGGGTATTTTATGTTATAACGTTCCTCTTTTCGCTTGTTCCCTTTCAATGGACTCGAAAAGTGCCTTGAAATTACCTGCTCCAAAACCTTTGGCTCCCATTCTTTGAATAATCTCAAAGAACAAGGTCGGTCTATCTTCTACCGGTTTCGTAAAAATTTGGAGTAGATACCCTTCTTCGTCCGCATCAACAAGAATAGATAATTTTTGCAGTTCATTTATGTCTTCCTTCATCATATCCTTATGCACCCCCAAACGTCTAGGAATGTCATCATAGTATGCTTGCGGTGGTGGGGGCAAGAACTCGACTCCCCTAGCTTTCAATTGTGCCACGGTATTTATTATGTCGTCGGTAGCCACAGCTATGTGTTGCACTCCCGAATCTTCGTAAAAGTCCAAATACTCCTCTATTTGTGATTTCTTTGCCGCCTTTGCCGGTTCGTTGATCGGAAACTTTATTCTTCCGTTGCCATTGCTCATCACCTTACTCATAAGTGCCGAATATTCGGTATGTATCTGCTTGTCGTCAAAGGATAGAAAATTCACAAAGCCCATGACATCCTCATACCACTTCACCCAAGTATTCATTTGTCCCCAACCTACGTTACCTACCATATGATCTATGTATTTTAAACCAACCGGTTCTGGATTGTAGTCCGATTTCCACTCTTTAAATCCTGGCATGAATATCCCATTGTAATTTTTGCGTTCCACAAACATATGCACAGTCTCTCCATAAGTATAGATTCCTGATCTTACCACTTCACCAAATTCATCTTTTTCAACGATTGGCTCCATATACGACTTCGCTCCTCTTTTAGTTGTTTCCTCGTAAGACTTTCGGGCATCGTCAACCCAAAGCGCCACCACTTTCACTCCATCTCCGTGTTTTACGATGTGGTTGTTTATTTGTGATTTGCTATTTAATGGCGTTGTTAATACCAACCTAATCTTGTCTTGTTTCAACACATAGCTCACAGAATCCCTTGACCCGGTCTCCAACCCTTTGTAGGCGTGTGATTGAAATCCAAATGCCGTTTTATAAAAATGTGCGGCCTGTTTTGCATTCCCTACGTAAAACTCTACGTAATCCGTTCCTAAAAGAGGCAAGAAATCTTGCGCATCTTCAAATATTTTCTCTAAACCGTAGTTTACCGATTTCACTTCTTTTTTACTCATGACTTTTAATTTTCTGAGTTAATTGTTTTTAATTTCCTTTTAATTGGACAGAGTCAATATAAATCGAATCTGTTTCAATTGTTTCCATATTATCTTCTTCAAAATAAATTGAATCGTTTTCCCATTTGTAGGAGTCTTCATTATTTGAGTTTTTCATCCCTTCCAATATTGCAGCAGAAAAAATTGTCCCATAGGCAATTAAAAAACCAATGAAGAGCAAAAAAACCAAACCATTTAGAACTATCGCTATTATGTTTATCACTTTGGCAGTTCCCACATTACTTCTACTTTGTCCTGAAAAAGCCTCAGGATTCGCATTGAACTCCCTAATGCTCTTATTGGCCAAATGAAGTCCTACTATACTTAGAATCAATGGTACGATGGCAACAATGCCATAACAACAACATCCTGCCAAGCCAATTAGTATTGAAATGATTCCAAAAACCATTGCAATGGGATCTGCTGGCAAATTATTCTGATTCATTTATTCTTCGTCCTTATTCCAACCAAGATTTGTAATAATCTTCGTCTGCTATTTTCATTGCTTCCTCCGTGACCATCAATGGCTTGAAGGTATCCACCATTACAGCCAATTCCTCGGTCCCCGTATGACCAATGCTTCTTTCGGTTGCTCCTGGGTGCGGACCATGTGGTATTCCTGCTGGATGCAAGGAGATATGTCCAGCATCTATATCATTCCTACTCATGAAGTCTCCATCTACGTAATACAACACCTCGTCACTATCTATATTACTATGATTGTATGGTGCTGGAATGCTTAGTGGGTGATAATCATATAAACGTGGCACGAAGCTACACACCACAAATGCATCTGTCTCAAATGTTTGATGCACTGGAGGCGGTTGATGTATTCGTCCTGTTATGGGTTCGAAATCATGAATTGAAAAAGCATAGGGATAGTTGTAGCCATCATAACCAACAACATCGAATGGGTGAGAGGAATAAACCATTTCAAAGATGTCATCTTGCTTCTTCACCTTCATTAAAAAATCTCCGGACTCATTATTTGTCTCCAATTCGTAAGGTTGTCTTAAATCTCTTTCGCAAAATGGGGAATGCTCCAGCAATTGCCCAAACCAATTCCTATAGCGCTTTGGCGTATAGATTGGCCTTCTGGACTCTACTATGAACAAACGATTGTCTTCCGTATCAAAATCAATCTTGTAAATGATTCCTCTCGGCACTACCAAATAATCTCCATATTTAAAATCCAAATTGCCAAGATGTGTTCTTAGTTTCCCTGAGCCTCTATGAACGAAGATAAGCTCGTCTGCATCAGAATTCTTATAAAAATAATCTGTAGTCGATTGCTTTGGTGCTGCCAAGATAATAGTACAATCACTATTGGTAAGCACTGCTTTTCTACTTTCCAGATAATCGTTTTCGGGCTTCACTTGAAATCCCCTGAAACGATAGGATTGAATATGATTTTTTTTCGCAATCTTTGGTGCAACACTGTATTGCCTTCTTATTTCCTTTACTTGCGTTGGTCTTTGTTCGTGGTATGAATTCGTGGACATACCATCAAAACCAATGGTGCCAAACAGTTGCTCATAATATAGAGAACCGTCTTGCTTTCTAAATTGTGTGTGTCTTTTATGTGGGATCTTCCCGAGTTTATGATAAAATGGCATAATGATTTGTATTACTAATTAAACAATGGTTTTATTGTAATTACATCAAAAATCATTCAGGGTTCCTCTTGATGAGAAATTTTAAAAAGGTTAATATGTCTTGCCAGTAGTAATTCATTGTTAGACAAATATCGTCATTTTTTTGGATTTTATAAAATGTAACCTTGTTAAGAGTGATAATCTTGTTTTAAAACCAAAATCCCAAATTAAAAAACCAATAGTTTTCCTTTGTCTCTGGAGACCATGTATATTTTGCCTCCAAAGGCCCCAAAAAGGTCTCCATACCATAACCTATCGCATATCCTGAGTAATCCGGCAAAGAAAACCAATCTGTGCTTTGAAACAAGTCATCTTCTATATTTGCAAAATTCGCAGATAGCATTATATGATTCTTTTTAACTACTTCATAATCGATGTTTATGGTTCCCTTCAAGAAACTATTAGCTGGCAATGAAAGGTAATCATACCCATAAAATGTCCTATAGTTGTTAATGAAGTTATTGGCATAACCTCCCAACACATAGTCAAAATGCGAATTGTTTTGAGCATTGATCTTCATACCCGTTTCCCCCAATACATTAGCACTCAATTTCGAAGTAAAGCTATAGGCATAACCCAAATCCGCCTTGATTGTAGAAAATTGCTCGAAATCTTTGTTGAAGTCCGAAGAGTATAGGTAAATTTTAAAATCCCCATTGAAGTAAACTCCTTCCTTTGGGAAGTATTTATTGTCGTATGAATCGAAAATCAAATCTGAAAACACACTTACATAGTCACTATTGTCGAATGTCGTCTTGTTTTGATTGACAGAGGACAATACAGTTTCCGTGGTTACCTTAAATAGCTTATGTTCTGCTCCTAAGGTTAGTGCCACGTCATTTCTAAATTGGGTTTGCACGAATATTTGGTTGGTTATGTCTGTTACCTTGGTGTCTATTTTATTCACCCCTACAGTTAGAAGCTGTTCTGGACTTAACAATGCCGAAGCAGATATGTTCTTGTCAAATTCATTGTAACGTGAACGCAACCCCACACTCCAATAGAACCCTTTGTCTATGTAATAATCAAAGTTATACCTGACATTGTCTCCCACTATCAAGTCCAGTGACGCTACATCATTTTTAAACAACAATCGCTTTTTTGTTATGTTGGCAAGCAAGGCACTCTTATATAGACCATCATAATGTAACCCGAATTTCAAAGTTGTAGTTTTTTTGGTTTCCCTTAGTTCGGTATATAGGTCATAACCTTCAATCCCATTGTGCATGGAAGGCATTAACTTGTATAAAAAACTGTCGAAATTGTTGGTCGCAATCAAATTATTTGTTCCACTTATGAATCGGTCATAGCTTATTTTCTGAAAGGGTCTCAATTTTAGCTTTCCAAGAACATATGAAACAGTATAGTTTTTCAACCCATCGAAATACACTTGATTTATCTGCAAGCTATCTGGTGTTCTCATCACTTGTTCTACCCTAGCTTTCCCTTTTTGTCTTGAAGCCAATTCCTTTAGTTTGTCTACTTTGAGTTTTGCAGCTATTTCTCCATTTTTCACAATTTGATTTCCATAATCGAAAGACACCACATTGTATTCGGAGATATCCGGCTTTATATATATGTCTGTTATCTTCGATTTGTTTTTCATATCATTGATAGTCCTAAAATTATTGATCTGAAACAATATTTCGGGAGCAGAGGACAAATCGATTCTATTGGACAACCCATCTTGTACATCTACACCAATAACAATGTCTACACCTCTTTCTTTGAGTTCATCAATAGGGTAGTTATTCGTTACACCACCATCTATGAGCAATTGATTGCCTATTACCACGGGTTGAAAAAGCGAAGGAAAGGCTCCACTCGCTTTTACAGCTTGAGCCAAACTCCCCTTGTCCAACAATACTGGTTGTCCTGTTTCTATATTGGTAGCCATACAAAAAAACGGAATTGGCAAGTCACTGAAATGCTCTATGTCATTAATATGCAATGTCAACTTTGACAACAGATTAAATGTATTTTGACCTCTCGACAATGCCGATGGCAATTTTACTTTAAATTCATCAAAGGGTAAAGACACCGCATATCTTTCGGTATTCACTCTTTCATAAAGTGTTTTTGACGCTCTAGGAGTATAATCGCTTAATATCTCATCGAAATCCACCCGTTTGAAAATGGAATCTATCTGTTTTCCAGAATACCCTGAAGCATATAGTGACCCTACAATGGCTCCCATACTAGTCCCTGCTACATAGTCGATACGCACTCCCAGGCTATCTATTACCTTTAGCGCACCAACATGCGCCAAACCTTTTGCTCCCCCTCCACTTAACACCAAACCTACCTTTGGCTCCTTCGTGTTTTCATTTTGAGCACAAACAATTGTGTTTAATCCCAAGACAAGCATAATAACGACAATTGTTAGCCTCATTTAATTAATCTCATTTTTATGGTAATAGTTATAAATTTTTTCTGCTCTGGACACTCCCACAATAGCTTCCAATTCATCTAACTTGGCATTTGCAATTCGCTTTACTGATTTAAATTGCTTCAGCAAATCCACTATGGTCTTTTCACCCACTCCTGGTATGGTTTCCAACTCCGTATTCAATGCTTGTTTGCTTCGTCTGTTTCTGTGATGTTCAATACCAAAACGATGTGCTTCGTTTCTTAATTGTTGAATTATCTTCAGTGTTTCGCTTTTTTTATCTAAATATAAGGGAATTGGATCGTCTGGATAAAATAATTCTTCCAAACGCTTCGCTATTCCGATAATCGCAATCTTACCTCTCAAATTCAAAGCTTCCAAGCTTTTCAAAGCAGAGGACAATTGACCTTTTCCTCCATCTATGATAATGAGTTGAGGCAATGATTGTTCTTCCTCCACCAACCTTTTGTATCGTCTATACACGACTTCTTCCATTGAAGCAAAATCATCTGGACCTACCACTGTTTTTATGTTGAAGTGACGATAGTCCTTTTTACTGGGTTTACCATTTTTAAATACAACGCAAGCTGCAACTGGGTTGGTCCCTTGGATGTTTGAGTTGTCGAAACATTCTATGTGTCTTGGTTCTTCACCTAGGCGCAAGTCACTTTTCATTTGCGCCATTATACGTTTGACGTGACGATCCGGATCTGTTATCTTGACTTGTTTGAAACGCTCCATCCTATAGTACTTGGCATTCCGAATGGATAGATCCAAAATATGCTTTTTATCCCCCAACTGCGGCAACGACACTTTTAACTCTTCCCCAATATCCACCTTAAAAGGTACATAAATTTCTTTGGAATTAGAATTAAATCTTGCTCTAATCTCAATAATGGCAAGCTCCAACAATTCCTTATCGGTTTCATCCAATTTCTTCTTGATTTCCAACGTATGTGATCGTATTATCGATCCATAGGAAATTTGGAGAAAGTTAATGTACCCATAACTCTCATCGCTAACAATGGAGAACACATCCACATTGCTAATCTTGGGGTTGATAATGGTTGATTTGGCTTGGTAATTTTCCAAGACCTCTATTTTTTCCTTTATCTTTTGAGCGTCTTCAAAGAGCATCTCCTCAGCATAGGATTTCATTTGTTGCTTGAACTGATCCAAAGAGTCTTTAAAGTTTCCTTTTAGAATTTCTCTGATTGCCGTTATGTTCTCATGATAACTCATCTCCGTCTCCAACCCTTCACAGGCTCCTTTGCAATTACCCAAATGATACTCTAGACATACTTTGTATTTTCCGTTTTCAATTTTTTCTTGAGATAGATGATAGTTGCAAGTACGCAGCTTATAAAGCCCTTTTATCAAATCCAAAAGCGTCTTGACGGTTTTCATACTCGTATATGGTCCAAAATACTCGCTTCCATCCTTTATGACTTGGCGCGTAGGAAAAATCCTCGAAAACCTTTCCTTTTTTATGCAAATCCAAGGATACGTCTTATCATCTTTAAGCAATACATTGTACTTTGGCTTGTGTTTTTTGATCAAGTTGTTTTCAAGTAGCAATGCATCTGTCTCCGTTTCAACGACAATGTGCTTGATGTTCACTATTTTCCTCACCAAGACCCTAGTCTTTCCATTATCGTGTGTCTTGGTGAAATAGGAACTTACCCTTTTTTTTAAATTCTTGGCCTTACCAACATATATGATGGTGCCTTCAGCATCAAAATATTGATATACTCCTGGTGAATTCGGCAAGGTTTTAAGTTGTATGTCTAAAGACGGTATGCTCATTTATTCAAAGGTAATTATTTAAATCTTCCATAGAAAAATTGATTGCATTTTAAACGTTAATTTTTTAATAAAAACAAATGGTTTTATTCATTACATTGCGCCACCTTTTAAAAAAGATAGATGACTAAGAAAATCATTGGTCGGACAGACAGAATAGACTTTCCGAAACTGAACTTGCACAACATAGAAGCCAAGATAGATACGGGGGCATATACCTCTGCAATACATTGCTCGGAAATCATCGAGGAAAACAACACTCTCAAGTGCACCTTCTACAGTATGGGGCATCCCAACTTCAATGGAAAACAAATCGCATTTGAAAATTACACACTTACCAATGTAAAAAGCAGCAATGGTTTTGTGGAAAACAGATATAAAGTAAAATCGGAAGTCATAATTTTTGGTAAAGTATACAAGATTAACTTAACTTTAAGCACCAGAGAAGAAATGCGTTTCCCAGTTTTGATTGGAAGACAATTTTTAAAACATAAATTCATGGTAGATGTGGATTTACATAACCTATCATATAACACGACATCATAAATGAACATAGTTATACTCTCCAGAAATGCGCATCTTTATTCCACAGATCGATTAGCTGAAGAAGGAGAAAAACGAGGTCATGAAATTGAAGTCATAGATCCTTTGAAATGTGACATTATCATAGAAAAAGAGAAGCCCACGATTTATTACAAAGACCGCTACTTGGATTATGTCGATGCCATCATTCCAAGAATTGGAGCTTCTGTCACATTTTACGGTTGTGCAGTGGTACGACAGTTTGAAATGATGAATGTCTTTACCACAGTTACATCCGATGCCATATTGCGATCACGAGACAAATTGAAAAGCCTACAACGCCTAAGCAAAGCTGGAATAGGAATGCCGAAGACGGTATTCACAAACTATTCTCGTGATGCAAAAGAGGTTGTGGACTATGTTGGGGGAGCTCCTGTCATCATTAAATTATTGGAAGGTACCCAAGGCTTGGGAGTCGTTTTGGCTGAAACAAGAAGTGCGGCGGAATCTGTTTTGGAAGCTTTCAACGGTTTACAAGCTAGAGTAATCGTCCAAGAATTCATAAAAGAAGCCAATGGCGCAGATTTACGAGCACTCGTTGTAGATGGACAAGTGGTTGGGGCTATGAAACGACAAGGAAAAGAAGGTGAATTTCGTTCCAACTTACACCGTGGTGGTACCGCAAGCATCATTAAATTGAACCATGATGAACTAAAGCTTGCCATACATGCTTCCAAGGCATTAAAATTACCTGTTTGTGGCGTAGACATGTTACAATCTGCTAGAGGTCCTTTGTTACTTGAAGTAAACTCCACTCCTGGTTTAGAAGGCATAGAAAACGCAACTGGTAGAAATGTCGCAAAAAGCATTATTGCCTTCATAGAAAAAAACATAAGAAAAGATGGCTCCAAAAAATGAATCCGTTTTACATATTTTAGGGGAAGACATCAAGCCTGGAGAAGGCAAAGAACTAAGCTTCAATTTAGCCAAGCTACATACACGTACTCCAGTGGATGTCCCAGTGATTATTGAACGCTCAAAAAAACCTGGGCCGACCATTTTGTTTACAGCTGGCATTCATGGTGATGAAGTCAATGGTGTAGAAATAGTTAGACAAATCATAGCAAAAGGAATCAACAAACCCAAAATAGGAACAACCATATGCATCCCAGTGCTCAATATTTTCGGATTCATAAACATGGAACGAGAATTTCCTGATGGACGCGATTTAAATCGGATGTTTCCTGGCAGCAAATCCGGCGCTCTGGCCAGTAGGGTAGCAAACCAATTAATTACCGAAATCGTACCTAATGCAGATTTCGTCTTGGATTTTCATACAGGTGGAGCTCTGCGTTTCAATGCTCCGCAAATTAGAATTCAAAAAGGAAACAAAGACTTCGATATTGCTGCAGAAATTTTTGGAGCTCCCTTTGTCTTATATTCCAAAAACACAAACAAGACATTTAGAAACATCTGTAGCAAAATGGGGATCCCGATTTTATTGTTTGAAGGCGGAAAATCGTTTCATCTGGATACAAACGTTACAAATACAGGGGTTAATGGGGCCAAACGCATTTTAAATCATTATGGGATGTTAAGGAGGAAATTTACTGTTTCCAAACCAAAAAAAGAACCAATTTTCATAGATGAGAGTAAATGGATTCGCGCAAAATATTCAGGAATGTTTAAACCTTCCACCTCTATTGGCACCTACGTCAGCAAAGAACAAGTCATCGGTAACATCACAGATCCTTACGGAAAATTCAACCATTTTGTAAAAGCCGCCAACTCCGGTTACATCATAAATGTAAACGAATCCCCGATCGTCTACCAAGGAGATGCTCTATTTCATATTTCCACCAAACTTACACATTAATTCATATTACCCATGACAAAGACCGAATTACGAAAAAAATACAAATCACTTCGTAAGCAACTAACCAAAGATTCCGTGGATGATTTGAGCATAGCAATAGCAAACAGATTACTAACTCTAAAAATATGGGAATTTGATTTTTATCACATTTTTCTATCCATAGAAACCCAAAAAGAAATCAATACCGACCATATCCTAAATATTCTTTCAGGAAAAGATAAAAACATAGTGATTTCCAAAAGTAATTTCGAAACCCTTGAGCTCACGAATTACTTGCTAACAGATTCCACTGCAATTCATTTAAACGATTACAACATCCCAGAACCAATTGACGGCATTGAAATCGATGATGGTAAGATCGATGTCGTCTTTGTTCCGCTCTTGGCATTCGATGTCAATGGAAATCGTGTAGGTTATGGCAAAGGGTTTTATGATGGATTTCTTTCAAAATGCAAACCAAAGACTATTAAGATAGGATTGTCTTTTTTTGAGGCAGAAACCGAAATCAAAGATGTTTTTGAAAAAGACGTCTCTCTGGATTACTGTGTGACTCCCAATAAGATTTATATCTTTCAAAACTCTAGCATCGACTAAAGCCCTTTTTTATCGATTAATTACTCAAAGTTATTATATTTGTTTTGAGAACCCCTAAATTTTCAAAACAAACTATGGTAGAAAATGAACCATACGACAATATTATCAATGACTTCGAAGTAAGTTACTGGGAATTGAAAGACAATACCAGCTACTGGTCCTCAGCATTCATCAATGGACTAGGCTATGCTAAAGATGATGTCTCCATAAGATTGAATTTCTTTTTGGAAAAACTCATACACCCAAGGGACAAAGACCTTTTCAGGGATAACTTTTACAGCTTGGTCGACAACAACATCGACTTTATACAAAACATTCAAGTAAAAAAGCAGAACGGTTCTTTCAAGGAATTCACTTGTAAGACAAATTCGGAATCCAATGTCGATGCTTCCGATGGCTCCAAGGTCATTTTCTTTTTCGAAAACAAAATAAAGACAAGTAACGAATTCAAAGTCAACAACTTCTATTATCGTGAAAGTGCTGAAATGATGTCCACCGGTAGTTGGTATATAGATCTAATAGAACGGAAAAGCTATTGGGACAAGGAAACCCGACGCATTCTCGAATACCCGGAAGATTACATTCCTTCTTTGAAAACCGCATCGAATTATTTTTTAGAAGAATACTACGAAAGCGCCAAAGATTGTTTTTTGAATTGCGCAAGGACTGGCATTCCATTCAATACTGAGTTTAAAATGATAACAGCCTATAAAAGGACTTTTTGGGCAAAAGCCATTGGCAAACCCGTGTACAACAACAAAAAGGAAATTATTGGTGTAAGAGGCGTTTTTCAGGACATCGATAATGAAAAAAACAAAACATTGAGCCTTCAAAAAACATCGGACATCATCGCATCTCAAAATTCCAGACTCTTTAACTTTGCGCATATCGTCTCACATAACCTAAGATCCCATACAAGCAACTTATCACTCATCGTGCAACTCATTGAAGATGTAAAATCCATTGATGAGAAATTGGAATTGATAGATAGCATAAAAGACATCTCCGATAGCTTGAATACAACTATAGAACACCTGAACGATGTTGTTACCATCCAAACCAAAACAGATCAAAACAAAGTAACCGTGTCCTTTGAAAAGGTCTTAAATGACGTTTTGAAATCCATTGGACATATCATAGCTGAAGGAAATGTCACCATACGATCTGATTTTTCAAGAGTGGAGCATATCGATTACATTCCAGCCTATATGGAAAGCATCCTATTGAATTTGATTACAAATGCCATAAAATACAAGCATGAAGAAAGAGATGCCGTCATTGAAATAAAGACCGACATATATGACAAAAAAGTTGTTTTGGCAGTTAAGGACAATGGTCGTGGCATCGATATGGAAAAATTTGGAAACAAACTCTTTGGCATGTACAATACCTTTCATTACAATTCCGATGCTGTTGGCATAGGTTTGTTCATAACAAAAAACCAGATAGAATCCCTAAACGGAGAAATCTTTGCAGAAAGCGAAGTAGGAAAAGGAACCACCTTCAAAATACACTTTTAGTATTTGAAAAGTGCAGCAATAGTACTGTGCTTATTACATTATTATGCAACATCAATATAGACACTAAACCATCTTGAAAAGAATGCCTAGACAGCCAACATCAAATGGCCTTAGGCATTTTCTTCTTTTTTTGGAAATGCCTTTTTATTGAAAAAAATCAAAATACAGAATCCCATGCTTATTGCAACATCGGCAATATTGAACACTGGCTCGAAGAAGTTAAATCTCTTACCTCCATAAACAGGCAACCAATCAGGTAAGTACCCTTGCCACATAGGTAGATATATCATATCTACGACTTTCCCATGCAAAAATGCTTCATAGCCGCCTTCATGTGGAAGAAATGTAGCTATTTGCCCTTCACTATCATTGAATGCAACCCCATAGAAGACAGAATCTATGATATTGCCCAACGCACCAGCAAATATAAAAACCAAAGCAAGTGCCAATATTTTCGAGCGGTGTTTTCTAATGGTATCATATAACCAATACCCTATTCCTATTATGGCAAAAATCCTAAAAACGGTAAGACTCACTTTTGCTGTACGGTCACTCATGAAAGGAAGTATATCGCTTAATTTGGTTCCCCACGCCATACCATCATTTTCTATGAAGTATATTTTAAACCAATTGAAAATCGTGAGATCCTCACCCAATTGGAAATGTGTTTTCACATAGATCTTGCTTATTTGATCCGCAAGTAAAAGTATGATGATAAGAATTGAAGCTTTTTTCAAAGACATATTTAATACCTCTCGGTCATATCCGAGATGATGTTTAGATTAATACTGCTAAAATAGTTTTATTTTTTAGTTTTGATAATACTTATATTCCCATTAACAGAATTTAAGGATATTTGATTGCTTCCCAATGTCAATTGCTCCCTGGCAACCGTTCCGGTTTTGCTAAACGCCTCTACATCCGCAAAATTGGTATTCAGCTCTATCTCTCCATTTACGGTATTGACAATCGCATTGCTATCATAGATATTCAAATCACAATTACCTTGTGACAATTCCGCAGTCAAAAAATCATAATCCCCATCTATTTCGGCAGAAGCAGTGTTACTCTCAATATATACCTTTCTGTTTTCAGGAACAATCAATTCTATTTCTATGGAGATCACCTTATGCGCACTCAGTTTGTCATTATGGTTAACAAATAGTGGCTGAAAGGCGCTGGAAACAATTACCGAATCACCTTCAATATTAGCTAAAACCACCATATCTTCACTATATTCTCCTTCTATTTTTGTCTTTAGAATTATCTTTTCAGTCCTTGATGTATTCAATTTTATCTTGAACATCTCATTTCCTTCCACCATTATAAAGGATATGTTTTGCGCATCTATCGTCTTCTCAATCGTTTTTTGAGAATGTAATTGAATGGAAAGAAACAATATGACTATGCAAAAAGAAGGCTTCATAAAGCAGCTAATGGTATTGCGAACAAACGAGTTTTTAAATTATAAAAAAAGCACCTCAATAATTACTGATGTGCTTTTGTATAGTCTATTGTTACAATCAATTGCCCATCGGCAATTTGATTGGTTGAAAAGAATTTCCTTTTATAGGAAATCCGTTATTTCTGCATGTTTTTCGCTTCGATGCTCAAAGTGGCGTGTGGCACCAATTGCAATCGTTTGCTATTAATTAGCTTTCCCGTTACACGACAAACACCATAGGTCTTGTTTTCAATTCTAATCAATGCATTTTTAAGATCCCTGATAAATTTCTCTTGCCTAATTGCCAACTGGGAATTGGATTCCTTGCTCATAACAGCACTCCCTTCATCAAAAGCCTTGAAAGTAGGAGAGGTATCATCCGTACCATTGTTGTGGTCATTCATATACGCACTCTTTATCAATTCTAAATCGTGTTGTGCCTTTTCTATCTTATCCAGTATAAGAACTTTAAACTCTCCTAGATGCTCATCTGAATATCTTGCTGTATTTTCTACTGCCATAGTATTAGTGTTTTTGAATAAACAACTTTGTATTTATTGTATCGAAAGCAATATCTACACCATTGTCTATTTGGTCAATAATTTCAAGATTTTCTGTTAATGTTTCCGTCTTGATATACTCTAAATTCCTTTTAACCGCTTGTGCAATCTGATCGTCTTTTCTCAGTTTCACATCTATTCTATCCGTCACTTCAAATCCAGAATCCTTACGTAAATTTTGAATGCGATTCACGAGCTCTCGAGCAATTCCTTCTTCTCGCAAATCTTCTGTTATTGTGACATCTAATGCAACTGTCAAAGCACCTTCGTTGGCAACAAGCCATCCCTCGATATCTTGAGAGGTGATTTCTACATCACCGAGTTCTAAAATAATATTTTTTCCGTTACATTCGACATCAAGTAGTCCTTTTTGTTCAATATTTTTTATGTCCTCAGACGTAAGCTTTTGAATTTCAGCAGCTATAGCTTTCATATCTTTACCAAAACGTGGCCCCAAAGCCTTGAAATTTGGCTTAATTTGCTTTACCAAGATATTTGAAGCATCTCCTAAAAGTTCAATTTCCTTTACATTCACCTCATGCTTTATCAAATCTGACACTGCTGAAATCTCTTCCTTTTGTTGTGCATTGTCCACAGGAATCATGATTTTTTGCAGAGGCTGACGTACTTTTATCTTTTCTTTCGCTCTTAACGACAAAACTAACGATGATATTGTTTGCGCATTCTCCATTTTTCTTTCCAACGATTTATCTATGAAGCTTCCATCTGCTTTTGGAAACTCCGCCAAATGTACGCTTTCAAACGTTTCTGTTTGTGTGGCCTTTGTTAAGTCTAAGTAAAGTTTATCCATGAAAAATGGTGCTATTGGAGCCCCAAGTTTCGCAATTGTTACCATGCACGTGTACAATGTTTGGTACGCAGAGATTTTATCTTGCTGATAATCTCCCTTCCAGAATCGTCTTCTACTTAAACGCACATACCAATTACTCAGATAGTCTTGTGTAAAGTTGGAAATGGCACGGGCAGCCTTTGTTGGCTCATATTCCGCATAATATTCGTCTACTTTCTGAATCAACGTATGCAACTCCGATAAGATCCAACGGTCTATTTCGGGTCTTTCTGCCAAAGCAATATCTGCTTCGGCATAGGTAAATCCATCTAAATTGGTGTATAGCTGAAAAAATGAATAAGTATTGTACAAGGTTCCAAAGAACTTACGTTTTACTTCTTCGATGCCATCCAAGTCAAACTTCAAGTTATCCCATGGGTTTGCATTTGCAATCATATACCAACGCGTTGCATCTGCACCATAGGTGTCCAAAGTCTCAAAAGGATCTGTGGCATTACCCAAACGCTTGGACATCTTCTGCCCATTCTTGTCCAAGACCAATCCATTGGATACGACATTTTTATAAGCTACGGAATCGAAAACCATGGTTCCGATGGCGTGAAGCGTATAGAACCAACCTCTTGTTTGATCTACTCCCTCTGCGATGAAATCGGCAGGAAAGGATTTGTTTTCGTCTATCAATGCCTTGTTTTCAAACGGGTAGTGCCATTGTGCATAAGGCATGGACCCAGAATCGAACCACACATCTATCAAGTCGCTTTCTCGTTTCATTGGTTGTCCAGATGGAGACACCAATGTTATTTGGTCCACTATGTTTTTATGCAAATCCAATTTTGCATAGTTCTCCTCGGAATTGTTTCCTACTTCGAACTCTTCGAAGATGTCTTTTTCCAAAACACCTGCCGAAACTGCTTTTGTCATCTCTGCCTTCAATTCCTCGACAGACCCTATGCAGATTTCTTCTTTACCATCTTCGGTTCTCCATATTGGCAACGGAATTCCCCAATAACGAGATCGTGATAGATTCCAATCGTTTGCATTAGCCAACCAATTCCCAAAACGTCCTTCTCCGGTGCTCTTTGGCTTCCAGTTGATTGTTTTGTTGAGTTCGTGCATTCTATCCTTGACATCCGTCACCTTTATGAACCAAGAATCCAATGGATAGTACAATATCGGTTTGTCTGTTCTCCAACAATTTGGGTAGCTGTGCTTGTATTTTTCAACCTTGAAGGCCTTGTTTTCCTCTTTCAGTTTTATGGCCAATTCGACATCTATAGAACGTTCTGGCTCTTCTCCTTCCTTGTAATATTCGTTCTTGACATATTTCCCACCAAACTCTTTCATTTCTGGTCTGAAACGACCTTGCAAATCCACAAGCGGCACCAAATTGTCATTTTCGTCCTTAACCAACATTGGTGGCACTTCTGGAGTTGCTTGTTTTGCCACCAAGGCATCATCTGCTCCAAAAGTTGGTGCTGTATGTACTATTCCCGTTCCATCTTCGGTAGTCACAAAATCCCCAGAAATAACTCTAAAGGCATTTTCCGGATTGTCATTTGGCAAGGCATATTGCAACAATTGCTCATATTTTATACCCACCAGGTCTTTTCCTTTAAATTCCTTCACGACATAAAACGGAATCTTCTTGTCTCCAGACTCATACTCCAACAATGCCGACTTCTCTTCTACTTGATTAAATTTCCCTGAAAATTGCTTGGCTACCAATGGTTTTGCCAAAACAACATTCATCGGTTTGAATGTGTATTGATTGTAGGTTTCCACCAAAACGTAGTCGATCTTTGGTCCAACCGTCAATGCTGTGTTACTTGGCAAGGTCCAAGGCGTCGTTGTCCAAGCCAAGAAATAGATGGTCCCTTCGTTTTGCAAAAATTCTGGCAACGTATCTTCTACGGCCATGAATTGTGCTACCACAGTAGTATCCGTGACATCTTGATAGGTCCCTGGTTGATTTAGCTCATGTGAACTCAATCCTGTTCCTGCCTTTGGCGAATAGGGTTGGATCGTATACCCTTTATACAACAAATTCTTATTATAAATCTCTTTTAACAACCACCATACGCTTTCCATGTATTTTGGCTCGTAGGTAATGTATGGATCATCCATATCTACCCAATACCCCATCTTTTGAGTCAAGTTATTCCAAATGTCGGTATAACGCATCACTGCTTTTCGACATGCTGCATTGTAATCCTCCACGGAAATGGTCTTTCCTATGTCCTCTTTCGTGATTCCCAACTCTTTTTCAACTCCAAGTTCTATTGGCAGACCATGCGTATCCCAACCAGCCTTGCGCTTTACTTGAAATCCCTTCATGGTTTTGTAGCGCGGAAAAATATCTTTTATGGCACGTGCCAATACGTGGTGTACTCCAGGCAATCCGTTTGCAGATGGTGGCCCTTCGAAAAACACATACGGTGCTGCTCCTTCTCTAGTGGTTACACTCTTTTCGAAGATATTGTTGTCTTTCCAATAGTCTAGTATTTCACTTGCTACGTTTGGTAAGTTAAGTCCTTTGTATTCAGGGAATCCTGCACTCATTTTTTCTGATTTATTATAAGAAATGCAAAATTACGGAATTTTGAGAAAAAAGAGACTGGAATTGAAGGGAAAAGGTATGGAAATCAGGTTTTCAAAAAAACCTTCTTGTAAATATGTTCTGCTTTGTGTTCCCTGAATTTAATCTAATCCAGCTTCTCAGTCAATTTGGCAAATACCTTTTTGGCATCTTTCCCTTCATACAAAATCCCATAAACCGCTTTTATAATGGGCATTTGTGTTTTCTTCTTATTTTTTTGATTAATCAAAAAGGCACTTTTCGTGGCATAATATCCTTCTGCAACCATATTCATTTCCATTTGTGCAGATTTTACGGTATATCCTTTTCCTATCATGTTACCAAACATCCTATTCCTTGAAAACACGGAATACCCCGTTACCAACAAATCTCCCAAGTAGGCCGAATTGTTGATGTTGCGCTTCATCTTGTGCACTTTCTTTATGAAACGTTTCATTTCACGGATTGCATTGCTCATTAGTACACTTTGAAAATTATCCCCATACCCAAGTCCATGGGCTATGCCTGCAGCTATGGCGTAGATGTTTTTCAACATTACCGCATATTCGGTTCCAATGATATCGTCACTTATCTTGGTTTTGATGTATCTGCTGGACAATGCATTCGCAATGGCTTGCGCCTTTGTTGCATCTGAACATGAAATGGTAAGGTAAGACAACCGTTCCAATGCGACCTCTTCTGCGTGGCATGGGCCAGCAATGACTCCTATGTTCTCAAAAGGAATGTTATAATGATCATGAAAGTGTTCTCCTACAAGCAATCCGGTTTCAGGAATAATTCCCTTTACGGCAGAAACGATGATCTTATCTGTAATGTCCACCGTCAATTTTTGCAATTCGGAATAAATGAAAGCTGAAGGCACGACAAATATGAGCACATCAGCATAACCGGCAATTTCATCGATGTCATTGCTTAGTTTCAATTGTTCCAAGTGAAATTCAACCGAACTCAAATAACTTGGGTTGTGCTTTTCCTTCAACAAATGTTCTTTTGTATAGATGCTACGCATGTACCAACCAACCTCTGTTTGATTTTCGCATAACATCTTTACTATCGCAGTAGCCCAACTTCCCGAACCAAAAACAGCATATTTTAACTCTTTGCTCATAAGTACCTTCTATGTATAGAAGCACCAAAAATACATAAAATATTAGTTAACCATAGTTTGTTAAAAATGAATGTGCTTTAATTTTTGGCACACGTTTTGAAATACAACAAATATCAATCCTTAAAACGCAAGATCATGAAAACGATAAAATTACTTTCCATATTCGCTTTGGCAGCAACATTGTTTACATCATGCTATACAGAAGTAATCGTAGAAGATGCGATAGTGGATGCCCCAGGTATAAGCTTAGATCAACTTTTGGATTCTTATGAACTATGGTATGTGGACATAAATCAAACTGTTGGTTCCGGAGAAACTCCTTTTCTACAAATAGCGTTCACAATTTCCTTTAGAAATGGCATCTTGTACGCCAACAACAATCTGGTTGGCATTGGTAGTCAAGGTGGAGGGTATGGGATTTCCGTAGGAACATACAATGCCTACAATAGAATTCTGGACATAAATCATGATGTCGATGGCTACGAGAGTTTTGATGTATACCAAATAGACAACAACACCATTGAGCTTTACAACCCATTCAATGATACCTCTTATTTTTTGAACGGCTATCAACGCTCCAACTTTGATTACGATTTCGTATTCTATGACAACATTCATTATTTCATGCAGGAATATGAAGCTTGGGAAAAGACATATACAAGTATCTATGGTTCAATAAATGAGTTTGACAATGAGAACTACCTACAGTTCCTATCTGGTGGAAATGATTCCACATTCAGAAGTTCTCAAGATCTCGTCGATACTGATCCTGATGATTTAATTTGGGACTACACAGGAATTTACGGTGTCAGCGATGTTCCAGGAAATATGTACCTGAAAACTTTAACATTAGATTATGACTTCTTCAGCAATGAATTTTTCGAACTGAGCGTTATAAATGACGAAACGGTGGAACTATACCACCCTTCATCTGGAACTGTATACGAATTTAAGGGCAGAGGCTACATTCAGTATTTAAAGACTGGAACGACCATAGACAAGTCTAAGTCGTCTGCACAGAAAAAACGTAAACAACGCAGCCCTAAAAAAGACAATCCACGAGAAAACACTCGTGAAAAATAAAAATGCAATGAACGGATTTCACCATCTGGTGAAGTTTCATTAAAAATTTGGTTGGTTAGTTAATTTAGAAACTGCTTGAGGAGAAATCTTCAAGCAGTTTCTTTCTTTTACAACAATCGTAAACCATTGCTTTTACTATGTCGAGACATTTCATCTGGATTGCAGTTCAACAAAAAAGCTTCAGTAGTTAACTGAAGCTTTCTTTCAAATGATTATTGGCAATTAATCATTTAACTACTAACCTCTTAATAGTTTCTTTTGTATTGTTTTTCAATTTTACGAAATACATTCCACTTTGCAAATGCCTCACATTGATTTGCAAGTCCATTTCACTAGGCTCAATCATCTCGGTCATTATTAGTTTCCCTTGAAGATCATAAACAGAGACAGAGGTTCCTTCATCTGATATTGGGCTTATTTCAATATTCACCAAATCGCTTGTTGGGTTCGGATATAATGTAAAAACCATCGTTTCAAATTCATCTACGGACAAGTTGGGTTCAACAAATTCCGTATTGAATGTATTGGTTACCACTGGAGCATTGAAATCGAAATAAATCTCTGCCGTATTCGGTATTGTCGTACCTATGTCATAACCCGCATTCGGTTTTATCCTATAATACACATATCCATTGCTTCCTTCTGCATCTTGGGATTCCGCAGGGAGATCAATGTCATTGAAAAACCATGTCAATTGACTTCCTTCTCTTTTCATCACCACATCATGGCTGAAATTCAGCAATTGAAATGTGCCAGCATCCAACAACGAATTCAAGGTGTTTTCAATTCTCACGTTGATTGCTTCCGCAGTCCCTACGTTTTGAAACCTGACGGTGTAGTACAGATATTCGTTTGTCGTTATGAAATCCTCGTAGACAATTTCCGGTCCATGTGATTCAGTTATGTCATTCGGATCATAGGATCCAACAACTTCTTCGCTTAAAACTGAAGTGTTGTTATCCAAGACAATATCGTTGGCAGCAGTTGTATAAGCCGCTGTATTTGTCACAAACTCTCCTAAATTCACAGAAGTTGGCACATTCATTTCTATCCACAAGCCCTTGATTTCTCCTGGCAACAAGTTGGTGAAATCCAAGGAAAACCCGGTTGCATTTGGTGTGACCGTGCAACCAGAAGGCACGTTGCCCACTCCAAGGTAAGTTACCAAAGGATCGTTTATAAATGCCACGCTACCTGAATTTATAGTTGAATACCCCTTATTCTCTATTATCAGATAATTATAATAATCAAACCCAGGACGTGGTGGTATCGATGGTATCAAGTATACCGCCAAATCCTCACATTGCATCTGTTCCGTTATTGGAAAGTCCAGAGTTACGGTATTGCCTCCAGTTACCATTACATCCTCGAAAAGTGAAGTTGGAATCGCATAGCAATTCTCATAGCCTGCATTGGCTGAGAATGTGACGTCGTAGCTATTGGCTTCGTCTTGATTATAGATGTTGAAACTTCCTGTCGTAGAGCTTACCGTGACCACATTGCCATCGTCATTGACCTCATATGTAAAGAATCCGTTCGTAAATGGCGTATCGTTTCCATTGAAGACTCCATCTCCATTTTCATCCAAAAAGGCATTTACTTCTATGACTCCCACGACATCATCAAGGCAGAACACATCGAAATCTATCGGGTTCTCCTCACAACCGATTATGGAAAAGTCGGATTGTACGAAAATAGTAATTGACCCTCCAGTAGATTGAAATGTCATGTTAGAGACATCTCCATCATTTCCATAAGGCGTAGCTGCATTAAGGTTTGTCACTCCATCGGAATCCAAAACAATCAATTCATCCCAGTTATCCTCAACCATTCCAGAATTGAATACGACCAACAAGGGAGAGCCATCACTACTTGTAAAAACATATTGTTGCGTTTCGTTGTTCCCATAACAAAACGTCGTGTTTTGAGTAGTCCCGCAAGTTATCGTTGTTGGGCAATTTTCCGAAATCAAACTAAAATCCACTAAGGAATAACAATAGCTAGATGTCGAATATACTTTCACGTATATTGTCTGTGGACTGGCATATGCCGTATAGTTATCAGGGTTTGCTATTGGATTCATACCGGCTTCCGCATCTGCCAAAGTCTCATAAAAACTTATTGTAACCGTACTGGGATCCAAACCGTTCAACATCTCAGGAGTTACTGTTTCCAAGTTAAAGAGTCCATTTGCATTGCAAGAGACCAAATCTTGAGGAGTCTCTATCATTGGGGCATCTCCTGCTTCAATAGTTACAAACTGACTACTTTCACAACCTGTTACAGGGTTTGTTATCGTAACCGAATAAAAACCCTCAGTTGCTATAAATATTGTAGGTGTTGTTTCATTGGTATTCCATATATAATCATAATTAGGGTTTCCATTTGGGTTTAACTCTAAAGTTTCTCCATTACATATGGTTAATTCTTGATCGAAACTTGCATAAGGGCGTTCATTAACAATTAATGTCAATGTGGTTGCAACAAAATCGTTAGTTGCTGTCTCTGTTACTTCAACAATAATTTCTTGAGGATTACTGGTATTGACATAAACTGTAGGATCCAGAATAACATTAGATGGGCTACTAAAATATACCACTTCGTAATCCGAAGCATTCAATCCATCTAAAATTGTAGGTTCTGAATATGTTAAATCGAAAGTTGCCACTCCTTCTGTTCCTTCATGGCAAAGCTCCAATATGGCTTCATTAACAACAAATGATGCATATTCTGTTTGCAACACCAATTCTTCAATTGAATGACAATCCTGAAATTGATTTCCCACTCTTGCATAGATGGTTTGCGTATTGGCCACTATGTTCACATATGGAGAATTAAGTGCATTCATATTATTTTCCGCATCGGTCAATGTCTCGTGGTAAGAAACAGTCAAACTCGTATTTCCTCCTGTTATTTCTGCATCTTTATCTGTTAAATTGAAATCTGCAAAACCATCGTTATCCGTATCTATCACCACCAATGGTGTTGGAGCCGTGCTTGAAACACCATCTATGTTCAAATACAATATGGAGTCCGATCCAGATGTTCGACACCCAGAAGTGTTGTCCACAACACTTACATACAAGGCTTGACTATAAGGAACAGTGTTGGTGTATGGGCTAGCCAAAGAGTTCACCCCCATTTCCGCATCTAACAAAACCTCGTGGTAGGTTACCGTATAGTTGGGATTTCCGTTTGTGAAATCATTATCATAAAGCCCCAAGTCGAATGTTGCAAAACCAGTTCCTGTTTCATCACAAACAATGGTGTCACTGGCATATGCTTGAGGAGAAGGGTTTACAATCAGTTCCAACTCCGTCATATTGACGCAACCAATTCCATTTGAAATATCTTCCACCCTTACATACACTAGTTGATTATGAGCAACAACATTGCCATAAGGATCTATAAGGGGATTGACATTGGCTACTGCATCGGAAATAGTCTCATGATAAGTGACTAGTATTCCTGTTGCTCCTCCTGTAATTTCCAATTCTGAATCTGTCAATGTAAAATATCCAAAACCATCATTGTCATCATCGCAATACAACAATGGAGACGGAGTATTTACCACTGGCAATGGGTCAACCTCCAAATCCAAAGTTGTGACATCGTAGTTACCTGTACCGAGCTCATCTATTCTGACAAATATGGTTTGCGGGTTTGTTACATTCGTATATGGAATTGGCAAGACATTGGCACCTGTATCAGCATCAACTTGTGTCAAATGATAGGTTACATCAAAATCATTCGGGCTTTGTGTCCCCAAAACTTCAACATCCTTGATAGTCAAATCAAATTGCGTCATGCCATCCGGTGTGTTATCATCACAAATCAAATAGGGAGATGGAGTATTCGCGACTTGGGAATATCCAGAGATCATAAGTAGGGAAACAAAAAGCAATAGTAGTGTTTTTTTCATAATAGCTTAGTTCTAGGGTTTTTCAAATTTTCGATTAATTACTAGTAAAACAACTCTTCTTTTAAAACTCCTACCCTTGGATTTTTAGACAAATTGGTTTTCTTTGGAAAATAACCTCTAGAAATACCGTAGATTTGCCCTACAACCTAAACTCGAACATTTCTAAGATCCACAATGACCAACAAGCAGATTACCAGCACACAAAATGCCTTGATAAAGCAGATTGTCCTATTAAAGGAAAAATCACGTGAACGCAAAAAATCTGGACTATTCATAATTGAAGGAATACGGGAAATGGAATTGGCCATAGCGGGCAATTACCAAATAGAGACCATCTTGTTCTACCCAGAACTCTTCTCAGAAACCCAAGTACGGGAAGTAGTCCAAGAAACAGTCAACTTGATAGAGATCAACAAAGACGTCTATCAAAAAATAGCATACAGGGAAACCACCGAAGGCGTCGTTGCGATTGCAAGAAACAAAACCAATTCCATTGAAAATTTGGTCTTCAGAAACGAAAACCCTTTGATTCTAATTGCAGAAGCTCCTGAAAAGCCAGGAAACATCGGCGCTATCTTACGTACAGCCGATGCAGCAAACGTCGATGCCGTTATAATTGCAAATCCAAAGACCGATCTATACAATCCGAACATTATTCGTTCAAGCGTTGGATGTGTATTTACCAACCAAATTGCAACAGGTTCCACCCAACAGATCATTGATTTCCTAGAAGACAACGACATAAACATCTATGCTGCCATCTTACAAGAATCCGTGGCATACCACACTCAGGATTTCACAAAAGCCACAGCCATCGTAGTTGGAACCGAAGCTACGGGTTTAAGTCAAGAATGGCGAGACCATGCTACGCAAAACATCATCATCCCAATGCAAGGAGCCATAGACTCCATGAATGTATCGGTTGCAGCAGGAATACTTATTTTTGAAGCAAAGAGACAACGAAATTTCAAATAAAAATGACATCGCAAACATTATTCTACATTTTAATCTCCATCTTAATCATCAGTTTCATCGTCGATAAAATCTTGGATGCCATAAATGCAAAACACTACAATGACATTGTTCCTCAAGAATTAAACGATGTCTATGATGCAACAGAATATGAAAAATCCCAAGATTACAAAGCCACAAATTACAAGTTTGGGGTTTTGACCTCCACCTTCTCATTGGGTCTGACTTTGTTTTTTTTCCTTTTCGATGGTTTTGCTTTCGTGGATGGATTGGCAAGAGATCTATCTACCAATTCCATTCTCGTCACTTTACTTTTTTTTGGAATTATAATGATTGGAAGCGACATTTTAACGACTCCCTTTTCCTATTACAAGACCTTTGTCATAGAAGAACGCTTTGGATTCAACAAAACCACAAAGCGAACCTTTGTTCTGGACAAGATAAAAGGTTGGCTGATGACCATAGTCGTTGGCGGCAGCATTTTGGCGCTATTGACTTGGTTCCATCAAACAACTGGACAATATTTCTGGCTCTATGCTTGGGGCTTAATCACTGTATTCACACTGTTTATGAATATCTTCTACTCCAGACTCATAGTTCCCTTGTTCAACAAGCAAACACCTTTGGAAGAAGGTAATCTAAGAACGGCCATTTCCAATTATGCACAAACCGTAGGTTTTAGTCTCGAAAAGATCTTCGTGATAGATGGTTCCAAACGAAGCACAAAAGCCAACGCCTATTTTTCTGGATTTGGAAGTGAAAAACGGGTTACCTTGTATGACACGTTGATCAACGATCTGGAAGAAGAAGAAATCGTCGCTGTCTTGGCCCACGAGGTTGGGCATTACAAACGCAAGCACATCATTTTCAACTTATTTGCATCAGTATTCTTGACAGGACTCACACTTTATGTACTATCACTGTTAATTGGCAATCCGTTGCTTTCCGAAGCTTTGGGCGTTTCAATACCAAGTTTCCATATTGGATTGATTGCCTTTGCCATCTTATATAGCCCTTTGTCTGAAATCACTGGATTGGCAATGAATTGGTTTTCCAGAAAGTTCGAGTATCAAGCTGATGACTATGCAAAGAACACCTACAAGGCCGAACCTCTCGTCACTTCTCTAAAAAAGCTTTCCAAGAACAGCTTGAGCAATTTGACACCTCACAAGGCGTATGTATTCATGCATTATTCCCATCCCACCTTGTTGGAACGGATTCGTAATTTGAGAGGGTAGCGATCTAGCATATAAAAAGTAACGAATTTTAACTGACCATATATTTTGTTTCTATACTTGCTCACTATTTTTTATATACCGTATTAAAAATGCTTTATTCTTTTATAAATTTAATTACATCTCCATTTTCAAATTTCAAGAAATACAATCCATTTGTTAAGTTTTTAACTTCAATATTTTCTTTATTAGATGTAATTCCATTTTTTACTTCTGCTCCTAAAATAGTATGGATTTTATAACTTTCTTTTTTAGTTAATCCAGAAATCTCAATAAAATCTGAAGTTGGATTAGGGTAAACTTTAAATGAATTTATTGCAGAAATACCATCTACGGATAATGCACTTAAATTAAATCTAGAAATTTTCCCGACATAAAATTCAGAGATATACAAATCATTTCCGTTAAGAAGAATCTCAGTAGGCAAACCTAGACCTATTACTACATCTATTGCAATTGGACTAGCTGCAGCAATGTCTATTTTTGAAATTCTCCAGCCATTATGTTCAGAAATATACAAATCATTCCCATTAAGAAGAAGTCCAGTAGGAGCACTCAATCCTGTTACTACATCTGTTACGACTGGACTAGCAGCGGTAATGTCTATTTTTGAAATTTTATCGCCACCATATTCTGCGATATACAAATCATTCCCGTTAAGAAAAAGCCCTCCAGGAGAACTCAACCCTGTTA
>CANMCF010000021.1 GCA_947496215.1 uncultured Bizionia sp. | reverse complement strand
CTCTTTGGTTCTTTATGATTAATTTATCTAATTTAATGAAAGGCTAAGTTAAGATGTATAAAAAACATAGGGCGTTTTTGTAAACTCTAATCTTTAACTTGTGTAAACCATATCCTTAACGAACATTTAAAAATATGAGATTCAATAGAAAAATTTGGTTAAGCTGGAAAGTTAGAAAACCTTGTCCAACCTGTGATATTGGAATTCTAGATATACCTAAAAAGGACAAAATTTTACAAAGTGAAACGGCCGAATCAATTGAACTGAATTCTTATGGTGGTCATTACCATTCAGATTATATCTTTTCAATGCATTTAAAATGTAATAATTGTGGAGAGATTGTAGTTGCTTCAACTATTAAAAGTGAAGAAAATTATCCATTCGATAAAGATGCCGGAATACAAAGAACTATAACCGCAATGTCATTTATTCCACCACCAAAAATTATTGAAATTCCAAAGTCTTGTCCAAATAATATAAAGAAAATAATTAATGATTCTTTTGGACTTTACTGAATGGACATTAGTTCTTGTGCTAATAAATTCGGCTCGTGCTAAATCCGAAAAGTTAGCGACTATTTACACGCTACGTTTCATACACTATACTGTTAAACGAACAACTCATACAAAAAGACAACACAAAACATTTTTATGACATCAACGTCATTACCAAGCGTAACTCTTTCCCCTCAGATAAAAGATGTTTTTCTCTTTTTTCCCAATCCATATGGCATTATATTAGGAAAATAAAAGATCAAGCTTTATCTTCCTGCTTGCATTTTAAACTTCTATCTACTTATGGAAAACAAAGCTCACAAGTCTTATTGGAAAACCAATCTCAAATACCTAGCCATCTTGTTGTCCATTTGGTTTTTGGTGTCTTTCGTATTCGGAATTCTTTTGGTTGAAGAGTTGAACACAATTAAAATGGGAGGATTCAAACTTGGATTTTGGTTTGCACAACAAGGATCCATCTATGTTTTTGTAATACTGATATATGTGTATATCAGACTGATGAATAAACTAGATAAAAAATACAATTTAAACGACTAGACATGGAACTTCAAACTTGGACATGGATTCTTGTCGGAATCACATTCACATTGTACATAGGGATAGCCATTTGGTCAAGAGCTGGTTCCACAAAAGAATTTTATGTTGCTGGAGGCGGCGTTTCCCCATTGGCGAATGGGCTGGCTACCGCAGCAGATTGGATGTCAGCCGCATCATTTATCTCAATGGCCGGATTAATTTCTTTCAATGGTTATGATGGTTCCGTATTCTTGATGGGTTGGACAGGAGGATATGTCCTATTGGCACTGTTGCTTGCACCCTACTTGCGTAAATTCGGAAAATTCACCGTTCCAGACTTCATCGGCGACCGCTATTATTCAAATACTGCAAGAAGTGTGGCTGTATTTTGTGCTTTGCTGGTGTCATTTACCTATGTCGCAGGTCAGATGCGGGGAGTAGGATTGGTTTTTTCACGATTTTTGGAAGTAGACATCAATACTGGAGTAATCATAGGAATGATAATCGTTCTTTTCTATGCTGTCTTGGGAGGGATGAAAGGCATAACATATACGCAAGTGGCTCAATATTGTGTTTTGATTTTTGCCTTTATGGTACCTGCCATTTTCATCTCCATCCAGATGACAGGAAATGCCATTCCCCAATTAGGTTTTGGAGGAACAGATGATCAAGGCGTATATCTCTTGGATAAATTGGATGGTCTTCATCGAGAACTTGGTTTTTCGGAATACACTTCAGGTAGCAAATCCAAATTGGACGTTTTCTTCATCACAGCGGCATTGATGGTTGGGACAGCAGGTCTACCTCATGTGATCGTAAGATTCTTCACAGTGAAAAAAGTTTCTGATGCTCGAAAATCTGCAGGTTGGGCATTGCTATTCATTGCCATTCTATACACTACGGCTCCTGCCATAGCAGTCTTTGCCAGAACAAACATGATAGAGACGGTAAATGACAAAGAATATGATGAAATGCCACAATGGTATACCACATGGGAAGAAACTGGACTTGTTTCCTTTGATGACAAGAACAACGATGGAAAAATACAATACCGCGGTGACGTTGAAAAGAACGAATTAACCATAGACAAAGACATTATGGTACTTGCCAATCCAGAAATCGCAGGGTTGCCAAATTGGGTGATTGCTTTGGTTGCAGCTGGAGGCTTGGCAGCTGCACTATCTACGGCAGCAGGATTGTTATTGGTAATCTCCTCCTCTGTTTCTCACGATTTAATCAAAAAGATGATCAAACCCGACATATCTGAAAAAGGAGAACTAATTGCTGCACGGTTATCCGCTGTTGTTGCAGTTTGTGTGGCTGGTTATTTTGGTATCAACCCACCGGATTTCGTTGCTGCCACCGTAGCTCTCGCTTTCGGGTTGGCGGCTGCTTCTTTTTTCCCAGCAATTGTCATGGGGATCTTTTCCAAGAAAATGAATAAACAAGGGGCTATCTCGGGAATGGTGGCAGGAATGCTGTTGATGCTCTTTTATATGACCAAGTTCAAGTTTGATTTTTTCGGAGGAGGCACAAAGGACGATTGGTGGTTTGGAATATCTCCTGAAGGATTTGGAACCGTTGCCATGATTGTAAATTTCACGATAGCCATCGTGATTTCCAAATTCACTCCCAATCCGCCACAAAAAGTCCAAGAAATAGTAGAAAACATCCGAATTCCAAGTGGCGCTGGCAATGCTCAAAGCCATTGAGATAGTCACATGCCAACAAATACAACTATCAGCACCTTCACAATGGGGGTGCTCTCCTATTTTCATTTACTTTCACACAATCGGCAATTAAACTATATTTGCAGCTTTATAAATTAACCTATGTCGTTTACACTACTGTCTTCACCTTTGCAAGGCTTTACCGATTTTCGTTTTCGCAATGCGTTTCACAAATACTTTGGAGGCATAGACACATTTTATTCTCCATATATAAGACTCAATGGGAAATTGATCGTAAAAGGATCTTATGAACGTGACATCCTACCGGAAAACAACACGACATTGGAGGTCATCCCACAAGTAATCACCAACGATGTGGAAGAGTTTTTATTCGTAGCAAAATATGTACGACAGTTTGGATACAAAGAACTCAATTGGAACCTTGGCTGTCCCTACCCAATGGTTACCAAACGAGGTATGGGTTCTGGTTTGATTGCAGATCCCGCAAAGATTGACCACGTATTGAAACGTGCTCACACGGAAACTGACATCATCGTGTCCATGAAAATGCGAATGGGCTATGAAAACAGTGCTGAGATTTTAGATGCTTTCCCCGTTTTGGATCAATATCCTTTGAAGAACATAGCCATTCATGCTCGCATAGGCAAACAACTCTATAAAGGTGGTGTGGATTTGGACGCATTTCAACGTTGCGTGGACAACACCAAACACAAGTTGTATTACAATGGGGACATTAAAACGGTAACGCAATTCAAAGCCATTCAAGAACGTTTTCCAAGCATAGACCATTTTATGATAGGTCGCGGTTTGATAGCTAATCCTTTTTTACCAAGTATGATAAAAAGTGATACGTTGGACTACCCAAAAGACAGATTCGAAACATTTGCTGCATTTCATGAGGAAATATACCAACAATATGATGCTGCCCTATCTGGGCCCACACCGATAAAGATGAAAATGTTGGGTTTTTGGGAATACTTTTCGCAATCCTTTTCCAACCCTCATAAGACCTATAAGAAAATCAAAAAGGCAACGAATCCACAAAAATATCAACAAGCAGTAGCTGAGATACTAAAAGGGGAAAGATAGTTATGTCATTCCCGTTTGAGTTGGACAGAAGGTATAACTTTTCAACTATCTTTGCCTCAAAATCATCACGTCAGCATTGAAAGATCTTTTACTCATTACGCCGCCATTCACACAGTTGAATACGCCTTATCCTGCAACCGCATACATTAAAGGCTTTTTGAACACGAAAGGCATTTCAGCATTTCAAATGGATTTGGGCATTGAGGTCATTTTGGAGCTTTTCAGCAAAAAGACATTTGAGAAGCTATTCGACTTGGCCATTGAAAACGATTCCATAGTTTCAGAAAATTGCCAGCGCATCTATGCCTTGAAAGATGATTACTTGCAACCTCTGGATGCAGTAATTCGTTTTCTACAAGGCAAAAACCAAACTTTGGCCAGACAAATCTGTACCGACAACTTTCTACCCAAAGCTTCCAGATTCGAACAATTGGATGACATGAATTGGGCCTTTGGTGAAATGGGAATGCAAGACAAGGCCAAACACTTTGCAACCTTGTATCTCGAAGATCTATCGGACTTCATCATCGAATGCATCGATCCAAATTTTGGTTTTAGCCGCTACGCAGAACGTTTGGGGCAAAGCGCCAACTCTTTCGACGAGCTGTATGGTCACTTACAAGAAAACACCACGTTCATTGACGACATAACCCTACGAATTCTTGAGGATCGCTTAAAGACAGTACAACCAAAATTGGTTTGCATCTCCGTTCCTTTTCCTGGTAATCTATATTCTGCCTTTCGATGTGCACAACATATAAAGGCAAACCATCCAACCATTTCGATATCCATGGGCGGAGGGTTTCCAAATACGGAATTGAGATCGGTCACAGATACCCGCGTCTTTGAATTTTTCGACTACATCACCTTGGATGATGGCGAATTGCCCATCGAACTACTTTGCAAAGCCGTCTGTGATTCTGATGCAAACCAAAGTGAACTGACTTACAAGCGTACCTTCTTACTGGAAAATGAGACGGTAACCTATAAGAACGATGCCTCCAAACCCGATTACAAGCAACACGCTGTCGGTACTCCCGATTATTCCGACTTGTTGTTGGAGGATTACATTTCGGTCATAGAAATTGCCAACCCCATGCATAGTCTATGGAGTGATGGCCGTTGGAACAAACTTACAATGGCACATGGTTGCTATTGGGGGAAATGTACCTTTTGTGACATCTCCTTGGATTACATAAAAATATATGAACCCATCGCTGCCAAATTATTGGTGGACAGAATGGAGGAATTGGTCGAGCAAACCAATGAAACAGGATTTCATTTTGTTGACGAAGCTGCTCCGCCAGCATTGATGAAAGCACTCGCCTTGGAAATTTTAAAGCGAAGATTGACCGTTACATGGTGGACCAACATCAGATTCGAAAAGAACTTTACAAAAGACCTTTGTTTGTTGTTGAAAGCATCTGGATGCATTGCTGTTTCAGGAGGTTTGGAAGTCGCTTCGGATCGTTTGTTGAAGTTAATAGACAAAGGAGTTACCGTAGAACAGGTAGCACAGGTAACCCGAAACTTTACCGAAGCCAACATCATGGTACATTCCTACTTGATGTATGGCTACCCAACGCAAACAATACAAGAAACCGTAGACAGCTTGGAAATGGTAAGGCAACTGTTTGAAGTTGGCATCTTGCAATCTGGTTTTTGGCACCAATTCGCATTGACGACGCATAGTCCAGTAGGACAAAATCCATCGGACTATGGTGTTCTGCCAAATTACAAGATCATCACATTTGCCAACAACGATGTTGATTTCACTGACAGTACGGGAATAGATCATGGCAAATTCAGTTTCGGTTTGAAAAAATCCTTGTTCAATTTCATGCATGGCATTGGGTTCGACCTACCTTTGGATGAATGGTTCGACTTTAAAATCCCCCAAACGACGATACACCCCAATTTCATATACGACAGTTTGGAAACAGAAATCAGTTTCAACATAAAACCCACTGCAAAAATAACATGGTTGGGTCGCTTGCCTCTAGTCGCTGAATTTTCAAAAACAAAAAGAGGTGAAACCAAGAACTTTCTGGAAATGACATTTCACGATAAAATTGAAACGTTTCAAATTACCACCGAAAAAGAAAAGGGAGAATGGTTTTTGGATACTCTGAAATTGCTCTCTCCCAATAACGAAAAACAACTTTCCTTTTTCCAATTAAAAGTAGATTTCGAAACGCATTTCAAAGATTTTGAACTGTTTTGGTTTTCGAAACCCATTTTGACGCTTCGCGATTACGGATTGTTGGTTTTGTAGATTGATAATGTAACAAAAGCAGTTTTATATAGTCAGATAGACGGTTTCTCTTCATCTATAAATGAAATCAAAAGAATTATGAAAAGAAAGTATGACAAATGAGCAAAAGGAAATATGGCTAAAAATTCTCCATTTTGAAATGGATGAAACAGCCTCCTCTTTTACATTCACCGATAGATTGGCTAGAGAAAACAATTGGTCACTACAATATGCACTGAGAGCCGTATTCGAATATAAAAAGTTCATGTTTTTAATTACAATATTCGAAAAACCAATGACTCCTTCAGATCAAATAGATCAAGTTTGGCATTTGCATTTGTTATATACACAATCCTATTGGATTGATTTCTGTCGAAATACAATTGGAAGAGAAATACATCATGGTCCTACGAAAGGTTCCGAAGAAAGGCCACTATTTAAAGAACAATATTCAAAAACATTGGCTTTTTACAAAACGACATTTGAAAACACTCCTCCCGATGACATCTGGCCAAATGTCGACAAACGATTTAAAGAAATACATTTTACACGAATCAACAGACATAAATTCTGGATTTTCCCAAAGCTAACTTTCAAATGATAATACTATCCCAAATCACTCCTGCCGAAACCAAACTCATCATACATTCAAATCTTGTTGATTTAAAAGGTTTAATGAAATTGACCTTCATGGATTTGCTATTGAAAAAAGTCATTGAAATAGAAGTAGTTCAACGAAAATCACATCCAAGAGATGCATATACAAGGGAGTACACTTATGTTGTCTCAGGTAAGAACTTCGACAAATACTCGCCTAAAAAACATGAACTAGTTTTTTTGTCTCCATTTTTAAAAAGCCCAGACATACAAATTCTATTCAAATCTTTCATAAAAACGGTATATGATGAATCCAAAGGGAGCTGGAATTACAAAAAAAGCGTCAGAAACACATCAGAGCTAAAAGTTTATTTCAAATCCACGTTTTTCCACAATCTCTTTAGAAGGCTCAAATTAACCACAGAAGGTAACAAACTAAAGAAGGAACTAACCAATTATTTGACTGATCTAGATCTCGATATCACAAACATAATGAACAATGACAAGGAAAAGGCATTGGAATTGTTGCAAAACCTAAAAGGTAATATCTTCTTGTTGAAAAATTTGGATTTCGAGCTTTTGAAAAAAATAGACACAGAGCTTTCCAACCAACAAAAAAAGAATTATTCAGATACATCTGGTGATTATGATGACGACTCTTGGCTTTATCTTTTTGACAATGAAGACCATAGGTATTATTCTTACTTTGATGATTTCAATGACACGATAGATTCATTCGATTCGGACTCCTCCGGATGCTCATCCTTTGATAGCGGATGTAGTAGTTGCAGTGGTTGTGGAGGCTGCGATTAAAGATTAATAACATGCAAGAATTAAACAATAACACCATCGACACTCCCGAATCCGATTACTTGTATATCGAGATTTCCCAATTACCCAATGCGGGTAACGGTTTGTTTACAGCCATAGACATATACAAAGGTGAAATAATCTCTCTGTTCAAAGGTGAAATCCTATCGGATGCAGAAGCCAAGACAAGGGCAGAAAAAGGAGAAGATCAATACTTCATCAATTTGTTGAATGGCAGCATTATGGATTCCAAGCACGTTGACTGTTTTGCAAAATATGCCAATGACGCCAAGGGCTTTAGCAACTCTCTATTAAAAAACAATGCTCAAATAACTTTAAACGAAGATGACGAAGTATGCATCATTGCCACTCGTAAAATAAAAGCTGGGTCAGAAATCTTTTGTGGTTACGGTAAACGCTATTGGAAGAAACACCGTTAAACTCAACGACTCTTCTTTGTAAACAGATACATCCAAATCATTCTGGAATATCTTAAATTCACAAACCCCATCAACAGAATTACCATCGCGACAATCAAAACCAGCAGAATGGAAGACTTTACAAAGTTGAATGCAATTAAAAATACGACAATGGCTTCTGCAACTGCCATTGCATAACTTACAAACATGGCTCCAAAGAAGAAACCAGTCTCCATCTCGAATTTATGCTGACAGTTTGGGCAATTTTCATTCATGACCGGCATTCGTCCCAAAAGCACAAAACCTTTGGAATGAAACACCTTTCCTTTTTCACATTTTGGACATTTACAGTTCAACAAGCTAATTATACGTGCCATTTCTTACTTCTTATCGTTTATGCAAATTTAAACCAAAGCATATGAATATGTATTATCCAATAATTGCATAAATTTGTACAATTAGGACATTTTCAAATTTCCAACGATGAAAAAGCTTCCAATTTTAAATTTAGATCAGTTTCAACCAGCATATGAGACAGAATCATTTTATGCCAATACATTTGCCGAGCATTTAAAAAAGAATCATCACTCCATTACCATACCGCACAAACATAATTTTTATGTTACTGTCCTATTCACAAAAGGGAGCGGGTTTCATGAGATAGATTTCACCACATACGTCATCAAACCAAACAGCATCTTTTTACTTAAGCCTGGACAAACCCATCATTGGGAATTTACCGAAGCTCCAGAAGGATATGTGTTTTTCCATAGCCAATCGTTTTACGAAACAACCTATACCAATCGAACTTTAAACCATTTTCCATTTTTCTATTCCAGTCAAAATTCACCTTGCTATTATTTGGAAACCAAAGCAAGTATGTTTTTCGAAAACTTGTTTAAAACCGTTTTCAACGATTTCTCTTCCAACAAGCTCATGAAACAGCAAAAACTGTGTAGCCTGATAGACTTGATTTACATTGAACTCACTCAATTGACTACGGAACAAAACAAGAACACGATGGTAAAATCTAAAAACTATGCCATCAAGATTCACGAATTGGAACAATTGATCGAAGCAAATTACATCACCGAGAAATCACCAAAAGCCTATGCGGAAATGATGAACATGTCTCCAAAGCACCTTAATCGCATCTGCAAGGAAACATTGGACAAAACAACCTCTTCCTTGATTACCGAGCGTCTGATTCTTGAAGCAAAGCGCCTATTGATTTATTCCAAAAGCAATTTCTCGGAAATTGCTTGGTCACTGGGTTATAAGGACTACGCCTATTTTTCGAGAGTATTTAAAAACAATTGTGGATATACCCCATCTACATTTCAAAAAATCCAATTGAAAGCATAGATAAACATGCTTTGAACAATTCCCAATGTACAATCCGGCATTGGGAAACAAAAGGCAATGCATTTTCAGCTATCTTTGCCACAAATCAGAAACATATGTCATTTAAAGATTTAAAACTAAACAGACCTATTTTAAGAGCCATCGCAGAAAAAGGATATGACTCCCCTACTTTGGTGCAAGAAAAAACGATTCCGTTGGTTTTAAACAAGAAAGACGTTATCGTTTCCGCACAGACAGGAACAGGAAAGACGGCTGCTTTCGCATTGCCGATCCTACAATCGCTGTACGACAAGCAAGAAGCCCCAAAAAAAGGCAAAAAAATTCGTGCATTGATAGTAAGTCCGACACGGGAGTTGGCCATACAAATAGAGAACAACTTTCAAAGCTACAGCACGCATACGAAATTGATAACTACCGTTATATTTGGAGGAGCTTCCATCGAACCTCAAAAAGAGGCTTTGAAGAATGGGGTTGACATCATGATAGCCACACCTGGACGTTTGCTCGATTTGCACAAACAAGATGTCGTTAACTTGGATTATGTGGAAACACTGGTTCTCGATGAAGCCGACCTGATGTTGGACATGGGGTTCATAGACGACGTTAAAAAAATAGAGCGCTTGTGCCCCAAGGAGAAACAAACCTTGTTGTTTTCCGCAACGATACCATACAAGGTAGAACAATTGGCGAATACCATCTTGAAATCACCTCAACGTATTGAAGTCGCTCAAAATTCTTCGACCTCAAAGAACGTGAACCAACTGTTGTACTTCGTACCCAAACCGCAAAAAATAGAATTGTGCTTACACTTGCTACGTAATACCGTCAATGGACACATCATCATCTTTAGACGCACAAAGTATGGTGTGGACAAATTGGAAAAGTCATTGCTTAAAAATGGATACAAGGCAGGAAGCATACATGGAGACAAAAGCCAAACCGACAGGCAATTGGCATTGAACAGCTTCAAGAAAAAAGAAATCAACATCCTAGTTGCCACGGATGTGGCTGCAAGAGGGATTGACATAGACAGTTTGGATGCCGTGATAAATTTCGACTTACCAAGTGCGCCAGAAACCTACGTGCACAGAATAGGAAGAACAGCAAGAGCAGGCAATACAGGCTCTGCATATTCCTTGTGTTCTGCTGACGAAAGAGATTATGTTTCCAACATCCAAAAATTGATTCACTTGCAACTGGATGTTATCGAAGATCATCCATACCCATTGGACCCAAAAGCAAAAAAAGAAGTGCATACTTCCAAGAAAAAGGGAAGCAAACATAAGAAAGGACGCAAAAGCGAGGCTTCCAAAAAGAAAAAGAAACGCTGGTATTAATCTAATGCAGCGAACTAAGAAAATAACCTAAACACCTATATTTCAAAAAGTTTAACAAATAAAAATCAAACAGGACTTCATTTTCATTTTAAATAATATCCCTATTTTTGAAATAAAAGATGAAAAAGCTACTACTGGGTTTTTTATATGTAATCACATTTTCCTCAATTGTCTTTAACAGTTTCGGACAAACTCCAACTGTAGGCTTACGTTTTCACGATGATTTGGTTACTGAGGGTTACACACTTTTCACTCCAGAAAAAAACACAAATGCTTATTTGATAAATGACTGTGGTGAAAAGGTCAATGAATGGAACTTTACGGATCGGCCGAGTTTGACGGCATACATATTGGAAAATGGCAATATTTTACGTGCAGGAAAATCTGTGGTAGAGATTAGGGATTGGGATGACAATGTCATTTGGTCGTACGCAGTGGTAGATCAACACCATGATATCGAACCTCTTCCCAACGGCAACATACTTTGCCTACTTTGGGACCGGTATTCGGATGCCGAAATGATAGCAATGGGCAGAAACCCAGCCACAGTGGGTACGGAGATGCGTTTAGATAAAATCATCGAAATACAACCAATGGGAACAAATGGTGCAAATGTCGTTTGGGAGTGGAAATTCGTTGATCACTTCATTCAAGATTTCGACAACACGAAACCCAATTTTGGAATTGTAGCAGATCACCCAGAACTCTTGGATCTCAATTTTGTAGATGCCAATGCCCCAAACCAAGACACAGACTACACACATGCCAATGGCCTTGATTACAATGCGGCATTGGACCAAATTATAATATCCGTAAGGCATTTGAATGAAATTTACATCATAGATCATAGTACCACAACTAGCGAAGCAGCTAACCATGCTGGAGGAAATTCCAATTTTGGAGGTGATTTCTTATGGCGCTGGGGAAATCCACAGGTATACGGGCAAGGTGACGATACAAATCAGAAGTTGTTTTTACAGCACGATTCCAAATGGATAGAGTCCGAATATTTGGATGGTGATAAAATTTCTGTCTTCAACAATGGTGGTGTCGATGGTGCATTTACTTCCAGCTCAGCCCATATGATAACACCAGAAATCGTGAATGGCACATACACCAAGGAGAACAATATGTTCAAACCCATGGATTACGAATGGACTTGGAGCGGTTCTATTCTTGGAGCAACCATGTTCGAAGGTAAAAAATCCGGGGCGCATGGGCTTCCTAATGGAAATTTCATAATTGCTGAGAACCATATTGGCCAAGTCACGGAGGTCAATAAAGGAGGAACTGTTCTATGGACCTATAAAAACCCGACAGGGACAGGTACCAACGTTTATGATCAGTTTGAAACCCCAGGAACGGACAATTCCTTTTTCAGGGCAGAAAAATACCCAAGCGACTACATTGGTTTCACTGGAAAAGACTTAACTCCTCAAACCATAATTGAAAATGAAAATGCAGTTTCAGACCTATGCATCATGAATGCTTTGGGCATTGAAACATTTGACTTCACGAATCTGATAGTAACCAACCCTGTCGAAGGAGGCCTCATCTCATTCAATGGTAATCAGGAATTGGATGCGATTAGAGTATTGGACATCAATGGGCGAATATTATTTGAACAAGACGACTTCAATGCTAATGAAGTACAATTGAATTTAAAGCCTGCCTTGTATTTTTTGATGCTCGAGAAAGGAAACACCAAGGAATGCAGGAAAATCATAGCCAAATAAGACTATGATTTTTCGCCATTCGACTCTTATGACCATTTTATTCCTTTTAAATAATTCATTCATAGTTTTTGATTATTCAAACTGTGCCTCTATCAAAAAATAATTCGACACATTGAAGACTCTCCCCCATTCCTCAGGTTTGTATTTGCTATTGGATACTTGACAATACATCTTATATCCTGTTTCTTCATCATGATATGGTAAGAAATAAGTACCTATGTATGTAGGTTTTCCTACTGGGACTACCATATCTTTCGTGCCTCCTGTAAAATCATGCAATGCATAGTTGTCCGATACATGTTTGATGTCATAAGTTTTAGAAGAGAAGAATCGATCGAAGGTAAAGGACATTTTCACCGTATTGTCAATCTGTGTCTTGACATATAACTTGACATTGAAAAATGCTTGATCCAATGGTTTTATATAATCGTTGCTTTTACTATCGATTATGGTGTCGATATTGGACAAGGATCCATTTGTAAATTCTTTGACCAATATTTTATAATTCTTCCCCTTCAAGTCATTACCTTTAAATTTAAAAACATCTGTCTCGATACCTTCCGCTCTCAAAAGGTCTCTAATTTCAATATTGTCGGAACCATAGTCGGTTTCCAATGTAATCCCTTTGTTTTGGGATATCGTTTGGTTTATAAAAAAGCCTGCTATAATTGGTAATATAATTTGTTTCATTGTTTTTGGTGTTTGTTTATTTCTAGTTTCAAATTGCTATAAGAGTGAATTATGCTATGTTTCATGTCAAATTGTATTTGACCGGAGAAGCGTCCTTCTCCTTGGGGTTTCCTATCCATCATGAGTCCTTTTTCTTCTTTTTTCGAAGGGTTCATCTTTACTGTCATGTCACCAACATAATTAACCGTGTTGTGCCCAAAAACCTTTAGACCATAATCTGTCTTAGGATAGAAGAAATGAACCTTAGAATATTCTGAAGACAAATCGAAATGCTCAAAATCATTTGAGAAGTTGTACAACCACAATACACTATTGAAATCTACGATGGAAACATTTTTTTTAATTTCTCCAATTTCCATTTCAGAAAGCTCCGATGTGATTTTGGCATTTTCAATGCTCCCCATCAACACATTTGAAACATTTGCTATAGCATATTCCCCTCCCTCTATTGCCTCTACTTTGAAATCCACATCATCCATTTTCACCTTGTTATGCTTGTTTTCCATAATTTTGGCCTTGAGACTTCCTCCTTTCATATCTATGTCCATTTCATTTGACATTCTTCCGTTCATTTTGATTTTTGTGTCATTCCCTTTTATGAAAAGCTTGACTTTTGATGGTATTCTTAGGACAAAGCGACTCTTTAAAACTTGTACATTGTCTATACTCACTTTTTTCTCATTCCCCTTTTGATCTTCAAACTTGAAGGTTTCATTTAAAAACTCCAAAGTCTTTATGGACTCCTTGTTGACTTCTTCCAACATGGAACTTTTCGATTTATGAATCGATTTCTCTTTAGACTCTTCATCCTTTGACAAGACCTCCTTGATGACAATGTCTTCACTAAGCACATAACAGACAGGCGCTATGCTTCTACTACTCAACGCTGCGATGGAAACCTCATTGCCCTTTAATCCTGTATTTATGGTCAATGCTTTCATAGTCTCATCTATTTCGGCCTTGGTGTAGTTTGTAAACTCCAATTCACAATCGATATGCAATTTGTCATCTATGGACTTCTCTACTACAAAAGCCAGATTGTCCACATTCAAAAACACCTTGGTCTCTACCGAATTATTTATTTCCAACTCTTCATTGTGCACTTTTAGCTTTTGCGAATACAAATCACATGATATCAAAAGTATTAGCGTTACTATTATTTTAAATTGTAATCGTCTCATTTTCTTCTCTTTTTTCATTTAACAATTTGATGTGAGCCTGAATGTTCTTTAGAAGCTTCAATCGTGTTTTCAAATTTTCGATGAGTGACTCAATAACTGAAATATTATTGCTATCATTTTTAAAAACTTTCAATATCTCTCTATATTCAGCATCTAGGCTTTCTAGTTTTCTCTCGTATCTTTCAATGAGTTTTTCATCTTTTGTGAGTTTTAAAAAACTCTTCCATTCATTGCCTATGCTTATCAAATACCCCTTTTCTATATTTTTTATTTGAAGTTCTATCGGTGACTTAGATACCACTTCACTCTCATCTTTGTAAAATGGGTTAAAAACTACCATCCCTATTGATAAGAATACAATAAGAACAGCCGCCACCCTGTAAATTTTAACATATCCCTGTCTTTTACTCTTCCTTGATTTAGATTTCTTCAATTTTTCCAAAAATTCTTGCCTATGTCCCTTTGGGAGCTCTAAGTCGGAACCTTCATTGCCATCAAACAGATCCCTAATGTCTTTTTTCATGATATTCTTGTTTTAAATATTCTTTGAGATGCATACGTCCCCTTCTCAAGTGTGTTCGAGATGTTTTTATGGGTATTCCTAGGATTTGGGAGATTTCAATGTGGTCATACCCTTCAATGAGGTATAGTTGTACTACTAACTTGTATTTGTCAGTCAGCTTTTCTATGGCATTTAAGATGGTTTCTTTTGAAATTGCACCATCAACGCTCCAATCCTCATTGACATCATCGCATATTGATTCCAAATGGCCAGCATCTACCTCAACCAGATTCAATTGTCTTTTTCGCAAAGCATCCAAACATTGATTGATGACGATACGCTTTAGCCAAGTACCAAAACTATAATCGTTTGTATAGTTTTCAATATTTATGAATGCCTTTAAAAAGCCTTCTTGCATGGCATCTTTTGCATCCTCTTCTTTTTTTAAATACCTGCTCGCTATGACAAACATAGCCTTGCAATAGGTATCATACAAATGCATCATCGCTTTTTGATCCCCTTTAATACACCTATCTATAATTGTTCTGTCTTTTTTAAACATCCAGTTTTGGTTAGCATCTCTATTGGTAAAAACGAAATATTCGTGAAAGGGTTTCAAAAGAAGCAAAAAAAAAACATCGCAACCGATGTTTTTTTAAAAATTATATTTTTAGTTTTCCAACCGATTGTTGAAGTAATGTTTGAGCAGTGGAATCTGAATGGACATTATGAGCCCCAACAATGCTACCGTGTAGACTACCGTCTTGGGTATCTCAACACTAGATAGCACATCTGTTAACCTACCATCAAACAAGGTTCCTAGATTTAATTTTTCAAACCAGCTTGTTGTTTCCCCAGTTCCTCCAAATACGGAAAAACCAACAAGTCCTACGACCGACATCAGAATGACAACCCAAAACCTTTTCGGTATCAATGTCTTATATTTTGTGGCTTCGCTGGAAGAAATAGCATTTATTTGTGACATTACCTGTGATGTAAAATCAAAAGAAGGGGACTGCAAAGCAGTATTCTTAAGCATTTTCTTCGTTAATTCTTCTATGTTTTTATCTACATTCTCTTTCATCGGTTCCTAATATTTACTTTTGCATTTCTAAATAATGCATTTATTTTTTATGAGCAACTTCATAACTTTCAATAATCTCGGGATCTAACCTCTCCCTTAGGATGTTCGTTAATTTTTTTCTGCTCCTAAACAATTTCACCTTTACATTGTTGGGCTTCAAATTTACCACTTTGGCTATTTCCTCCACAGATTGTTCTTCAAAATAATACAAAGTCAACAAAAAACCATCTTCATTAGGCAACAAGTTCATACAATCTTGAATAGTTTGTTTTTTTTCCGAAGCTTCCAAAGCATCCAAGGCATTGTCCATTGTTTTAACTTGATGTCCCGTAAACTCATCTATGGCAACCGTGTTTTGGGTACGTTTCAATTTCTTCAATCTATCCAAACACGTATTGTAGGTTACTTTGTAAATCCAAGTCGAAAACTTGGAATCCCCCTTGAACTTGGATAATTTCTTATACACCTTTATAAATGTATCTTGAGAAACCTCTTCGGCTTCTTCTTTGTTTTTGATCATTCTCAATGCCAAAGTAAAGATCAAATCCTTATAACGATCCACCAAAACGGCAAATGCGCTAGTGTCTCCTTCTAATACTTTGGTTATATAATATTGGTCGTCTTTGATGGTCATTTGCTCTTTTGACGACACCATCATAGTTTTGGTTACAACCCTGCTGAAAAAATATTTTGAAAAACTTGTAACCATGATTTAAAAGTAATCGTCTTAAGCTAAGAACACATTAAAAATAATCAATTAAAACGAACAAATTATGGGATCAGAATTAATTATCATACCAATAATATTTGGTGCAATCTTCGGAGTATTTTATCTATACTTTTCAACTAGGAACAAAGAACGTTTGGCTCTTATAGAAAAAGGGGCAGATGCCAGTATTTTCATAAAAGGAAAAGCTCATACTGCACCAATATGGAAAGTACTAATATTAAACCTTGCTTTGTTGCTAATGGGAATTGGCATAGGTATTTTCATTGCCTCCATTTTACATTACAATCTAGGAGTTGAAGAAGAAGTAGCCTTCCCTGGAACCATTTTCCTAATGGCTGGTGTAGGTTTGTTTGCTGGTTTTACCATGACAAAGAAGTTGGATCAGTAAAAACTCAGATTACTTAATATAGAAAAAGACACTTTGTACAAAGTGTCTTTTTTTATGCTCAACAAATAATAAAAGAACATAAACAATTACTAATTATTCAATAATTATCCAAAAAACATAAAACTAACACAATACACTCCTTTTAAATTCGAATATTATCCATATTTTTGCGTCCATTTTTAACAATACCCCTTAACCAACAAATTCAGACTGTATCATGAAAAAAAAACGTATTCTTTACATACTGATGCTCTTAGCATTGGTATGCCAACCTTCTAGCACTTACGGACAAGATATAAATCGTGGACCTTACCTTCAGCAAGGAGGGCCAAATGGCATTATCGTAAAATGGAGAACTTCGAACCTAGAAAACTCTCGTGTAGCTTTTGGGTTGACTACAGAAAACCTATCTCTAACAACTAGCGATGACTATGTAACACGAGATCACGAAGTGCAAATCACGGGATTGGATGCAAACACCAAATATTATTACCGTGTTGGTTCTCAAACATTTTTATACGAACCAAACAACAATCAAGAAAGTCAATTCTTCAACACTGCCCCAAATTTCGGGGAAGAAAAAGCATTTAGGACTTGGATCTTGGGAGATGCAGGTACTCAAGACTTTAGACAAAGACAAGTACGAGATGGATTTCTAAATTTCTCAAACTCAACTTCTCCTGATTTAATGTTATTGCTTGGTGACAATGCCTACACCTATGGTACGGACGAAGAGTATCAAGCTGCTTTGTTTGAAAATATGTATGAGGACATTTTAATCAATACTCATCTTTGGTCCAGTACAGGAAATCATGACCTTCTTTACGGGAATGAAGACGTTTTCTATGGCATCTTCTCTCAGCCTACCAATGGGGAATTGGGAGGTGTACCATCTAATTCGGAAGGTTACTACTCTTTCAACTATGGCAATGTCCATTTTGTTACCATAGAAACTTCCGATGAAGATTTGAGTGTCGGTGGAGATATGGCCAATTGGCTTGTTAATGACCTGTCAAACAATATTCAACACTGGACCGTCGTATACTTTCACCATCCAATTTACAGTGGAGGGCATGATACAGATGAAGAAAGTGACTTAATAACATTACGTGAAAACTTTGCTCCAATAATAGAACAATATGGAGCGGATTTGGTAGTATACGGTCATAGTCACAGATATGAGAGAACGGGATTGATAAAAGGTCATTTTGGGTTTTCAAACACTTGGAACCCTTCCACAATGGCTATTGACGATGGATTGGGACAGGAGGACAATGGTGGTGTTTATGACAAAGGCACATCCTCCAACGGCACGGTATATGTAACAACCGGCAATGCTGGTAAAGGTCTGGGAGACGATGGAGCCAAACCTGTTCATAAGGTTACTTATGGAGAAATAGGATCTGGAGTATTGGACATAGATGGAGAAAGATTGGATTACAAACAATTGGATGGTGATGGAAATGTCATAGATTATTTCTCCATTATAAAAGGAGAGACAATTACCGATCCTGACCCAGACCCAACCTTTACGACCATAAGTGTTTCCATCAATGATGGTGATGATGATGTTGAAGAAGATGAAAACGGCAATATCAATTATGACAGTAGTGATCTCGAATTAGCTTTCGATTATTCTACCTTGCAAGTGATAGGGTTGCGATTCAAAACAATAGAGTTGCCCCAAAATGCAATCATTGACAAAGCATACATACAATTCAACGCAGATGAAGACAATAGCAATGATTCAGAGTTGGAAATAGCACTTCATGACAGCGCTAATTCTCCAATTTTTTCTTCTTCAGACAATGTTTCAGACAGAATCACATTATCCAATAAAGTAACATGGGTCCCATCGGAGTGGTCAAGCAATCAAAACACCATTGCGCAAAGAACACCGGATTTAAAAGACATGGTACAAAGCCTAGTTAATAGAAACGATTGGGTATTGGGTAACAACGTTAGTTTCATTATTAGGGGAACTGGCATAAGCAGTACCGACAATGATGCAAAAAGGGTTGCTCATTCCTATGATGGAAATCCTAATAAAGCAGCAAAACTGATTATTACTTTTACCGAGCAAACTTTATCTACAGATCCAATTGAGGGCAACAATTTTGACATAAGAATAAATCCAAATCCCACAAGATCAAACAATGGTATCAAGGTATCCGTTACAAATGGCAATGTAAAAAACCTCACTTACGATATAATGGATATGAAAGGTAGTATCGTAAAAAAGGGCAAATTGAGAGACAATGCCCTTATAAGGCTGAAAGGTTTGCAAAGCGGTGTTTACCTCATCAATGTTAAAAACAGGAAATCAGAATCAACAACCAAACGATTCATCATTGAATAAATGGCAAACGATCCACAACCAAACTCAAAAACGCCTCTTGATGACAAGAGGCGTTTTTTATTTGTTAACTTTACACTGAAAAAGAAATAGTTTCGTTTTATAATTGCCATCAAAGATTTCCAACAATGATTAAAAGACAAATAATATTCTATATGCTTGCAGCATTGACTTTCGTTGTCAAAGCACAAACAAGCATTTTGGATGCTGAAACTAACCACCCCGTATCGTATGCCACCATCTCATTTGGCAATGGCAATGGTATTTTTGCAGACGATGCCGGCAAATTCATCTTCTCTAAAAAACTATATAGAGACATCGATACATTATATATATCCTCATTGGGATTCAAGGATTTGAAAATAGCAACTGAAAACCTTCCAAAGACCATTCATCTAAAATCTGAAGTAGATATGTTACAAGAGGTTATCGTAAAGACGAAACCCAAAGGGAAGTTCAAGATCGAAAAGGTTAAACCTACCATTCATGAAGATTACTATAAATGCTGGTTACCGACCATAGAATCTGAAATCGCCGTATTCTTTCCCAATGAAAATGCAAAGACAAAAAGGCTTACAACTGTGTACCTCCCCATAAAGGTGGAAGCAAAAGCTTGGAGAAAACGCAAACAGGCAAAAACAAAGAAGAAATCATTCTCCACATTGTTCAGAGTCAACTTCTATGAAAACAACGATGGTTTCCCAGGTGATGTATTAACTTACGACAAGATAGTTTTCGTTGCTACGGAAGCCAATGAAAAAGCCTATGAATTGGATGTTTCCAAATACGACATATACATTCCGAAATCCGGCATCTTCGTCTCCCTTCAAATATTGGGATATGCAGACAAAAATGGTAAATTGCTACCTAACAAAAAATATCAGGAAGTAAAAACAAAACGAGGTATCGTCAAAGTATCAACCACATTCAGACCATTGTTACCTTTTACAGATCAAATCCCAGTAAAGAGAACCTATGTAAAACGTATATTCCTGAATGGTAACAAATGGGTATTGTATGACAAGAAAAACATACAACGATCCAACCTTCTTCAAGCCGGTTTGAACAACTATGGAATAGGTTTGAAAATGGAAGTATACAAAAACAACTAGTATGACTTTACAAGTTGTTTTAGAAAAATTACACAAGCTTGCTCAACCAGAAAAAGTAATCTTCAAACAAGAAAAATTTGGAGTCACAGCTAACAATTCATTAGGCATCTATCATAAAGATCTGAAAATCCTAGCCAAGGAAATTGGTCGAGACAACGATTTGGCCATAGCCTTGTTTGACACCAACATCTATGAAGGAAGACTTTTGTGCAGTAAGCTCTACACACCTAAAGCCCTTACAAGTGAATTGCTTGAAAAATGGGTTTCTACTTTCGAGAATTGGGAAATAACAGATTCCTTTGCTATGGGACTAGTAGCTAAAAGTGATTTTGCCATTGCCAAGATTTCAGATTGGACGAAAAGAGAGCCCGAGTTCGAGAAAAGAGCAGGTTTTGCGACAATGGCAGCATATTGCATGGCTGACAAGTTTGCTGACAATTCGGTTTATGAAAATTTCATTCCAATCATCGAAGCCAATGCAAGCGACAATAGGACATACGTAAAAAAAGCAGTGAATTGGGCATTGCGTAGCATTGGCAAACGCAATGAGGATTTAAACAAACTAGCCATAGCTTCTGCAAAACGGATTTCCACATACGAAAACAAGGCTTCACAATGGATTTCCAAAGATGCCTTGAAAGAGTTGCAAGGTGAGAAAATAAACATATTAGACTACCCCAGAGCCACTTACAGACCATAAACATTCCAATCAAGACCTATTTACACCCCCTTAAAACAAAAACGCTTTGGAAAAGGCTTCATTATTGCATTAAAAAAATGCAATATTTGCCTTAAATAAAATTACATTACATTTGAGAGTTAAAAATTTTACACTATTTTTAATACTATGACCGAAGTTGAAATTGAAAATGAAAATGCTGCAATTGCCAAAGCCTACAAACAGCTTTTAAAGGTAAGTTACACAACACTAACCAAAGAAGACAAAAAACTGATACGCAAGGCTTTCGACGTTGCTGTGGATGCTCACAAGGAACAACGTAGAAAAAGTGGTGAAGCATACATTTTTCACCCTATTGCAGTTGCAACCATCGTCGCTTCGGAAATAGGTTTGGATGCCACATCCATCGCCGCAGCATTGTTGCACGATGTAGTAGAAGACAACGAGGACTACTCAATTAAGGACATCGAACGTCTTTTTGGAGAAACCGTTGCACGAATCGTAGATGGTTTGACAAAGATATCATCTTTGAAAAAGGATACTGATGTCTCATTGCAAGCAGAGAACTTCCGTAAAATGTTACTTACACTCAATGACGATGTTCGTGTCATCATCATCAAGATTGCAGATCGCCTCCACAATATGCAGACAATGGACTCCATGCGATCGGACAAGCAAGTGAAGATTGCAAGTGAAACCCTATACATCTATGCCCCATTGGCACACAGAATAGGGCTTTACAACATAAAGACCGAACTCGAGGATCTAAGTCTAAAATATACAGAGCCAGAAATATACAATGACATTTTGCTCAAGATGAAGGAGAGTAAGCAAGAACAAGATGCTTACATCAGGGAATTCAACAATGTCATAAAAAACTCCTTGGACAAGGAGAATCTGAACTACGAAATAAAAGGGCGGCCAAAATCCATTTTTTCGATCAAACGAAAAATGGCCAAGCAAGGTGTTTCCTTTGATGAGGTATACGACAAGTTCGCCGTTAGAATCATATATAAGACAGATACTGAAAACGAGAAATTCTTGGCATGGAAGATATATTCGGTAGTCACAGACCATTTCAGACCAAATCCGATACGTTTGAGAGATTGGATCTCCTCTCCCAAGTCGACAGGATACGAAGCCTTGCACATAACAGTGATGGGACCTAAGGGGCGTTGGGTGGAGGTTCAAATACGTAGTGACAGAATGAACGAGATTGCAGAAAAGGGTTATGCCGCACACTACAAATACAAAAACGACGACAAGGAGGACAATCTAGATGTTTGGATAAACCGTTTGCAGGAGGCATTGGAAAACCCAGAAACCAATGCAGTGGATTTCGTAGAACAATTCAAACTCAACCTCTATTCCAAAGAAATATTCGTCTTTACTCCAAAAGGAGATCTAAAGTCATTGCCAAAAGGAGCTACACCATTGGACTTCGCTTTCAACATACACACTCAAGTTGGTATGAAGACGAGAGGAGCCAAGGTAAACGGTAAGCTCGTTCCTTTGAGTCATGAACTCAGAAGTGGAGATCAAGTGGATATCTTGACTTCCGAAAATGCAAAACCCAACCCAAACTGGTTGGATTATGCGACAACATCCAGAGCGAGAAGCAAAATTAAATCACTCCTTAGAGAAGAAAAGAAACAAATAGCAGAAGATGGCAAGGAAATCTTACGCAGAAAGCTGAAACAACTCAAGATAACGCTTAATGAGAAATCGATCAATGAAATGGTGAATCATTTCAAGTTGAAGACGAGTCTCGATTTGTTTTATCGCATAGGCATAGGAACCATAAGCAATCCCATGCTGAAGGATTATGCTGCTTCTAGAAGCAATGCCTTGGTTAGTTTCATAAAAAACAAGATAAATCGGAAAGCAAGCATTACCAAGGAAGATCTCGACAAGGATGAAATCACAAACAAATACGATTTGCTTGTCTTTGGTAAAGAAGAAGAAAAGTTGGATTATAAGCTTGCAACCTGCTGTAACCCCATTTCCGGTGACAACGTATTTGGTTTCTTGACGATAAACGAAGGCATCAAAGTACATAAAAAGAACTGCCCTAATGCATTGAGCATGCAATCCAACTATGCCTACCGCATAATGCAGGCCAAATGGATAGACTCCTCTCAACAAGAGTTTGCAGCACAAATAATGTTGTCAGGGATAGACAACCTAGGATTGGTAAACGACATTACGAAGGTAATATCGTCCAATATGCATGTCAATATGAACAGCATAAGCTTTCAAAGTGACGATGGCATCTTCTCAGGAAAAATCAACGTTATCGTAAAAAACAAAGCCCTTTTGAAAAAACTGATCGACAACCTAAAAAAGATCAATGGAATAGACAAGGTGCACCGTACATAGACAAGTTTGTTAATAAAATATGATAACACTTTATTGAAACTAAGAAATTTATAGAGACTACCTCGAAAAAATATGTAAATTTGCGGTGAAATTATGAGCGCAAACATAAACACAAAGAATCAAGAAATTGTAAAAAACGTCTTCACTAGCTTCTTGGAAGACAATGGTCATAGAAAAACACCAGAGCGTTATGCTATCCTTCAAGAAATCTATAACAACGTTGAACACTTTGACATAGAATCCTTGTATCTCAATATGAAGAACAAGAAGTACCGTGTTAGTCGTGCCACACTTTACAATACCATAGAATTGCTTTTGGACTGTGGTTTGGTCAGAAAACATCAGTTTGGGCAAAATCAAGCACATTACGAGAAATCGTACTTCAACAAACAACATGATCATATCATTCTTGGAGATACCGGGGAAGTCATAGAGTTCTGCGACCCAAGGATTCAATCTATAAAAAAAACAATAGAAGAGGTTTTTGATATTGAAATCACCAACCACTCACTCTACTTTTACGGAAACCGAAAAACAACAAAAAACAACTAACTACAATGGCGGTAGATTTACTACTAGGTTTACAATGGGGAGACGAAGGCAAAGGAAAAATTGTCGATGTACTAACTTCCAAATACAATATTATTGCACGATTTCAAGGTGGGCCAAATGCTGGACACACACTTAAATTCGACGGCATAAAACATGTTCTAAGAACGATCCCTTCTGGTATTTTCCACAAGGATTCCATGAACATCATAGGAAACGGGGTCGTTGTTGATCCTGTCGTTTTCATCAAGGAATTAGAGGGGCTGGATCAATTTGACATCGATTACAAATCGAAATTGATATTATCTAGAAAAGCACACTTGATCTTACCAACACACCGTTTGTTGGATGCTGCTAGCGAAGCCTCGAAAGGGAAAGCAAAAATTGGATCGACATTAAAAGGTATTGGCCCGACATATATGGACAAAACTGGAAGAAACGGTATTCGTGTCGGTGATTTGGAACTGGTGGATTGGAAAGAAAAGTATAGAGCTTTGGCCAATAAGCATGAAGCGATGATTGCCTTCTACGATGTAGACATCCAATACGATTTGGAAGAGATGGAAGTCGAATTTTTTGAATCCGTGGAAAGACTAAAGGAATTGCAATTCATAGATAGTGAAGCGTACTTACATCAATCTCTAAGAGATGGCAAGACCATTTTGGCAGAAGGAGCACAGGGGTCGCTTCTGGATATCGATTTTGGAACTTATCCTTTCGTGACATCATCCAATACGACAGCTGCTGGTGCTTGTACAGGTTTGGGCATTGCTCCGAACAAGATAAAAGACGTCTTTGGCATCTTCAAAGCTTACACGACACGTGTAGGTTCTGGCCCCTTCCCTACCGAATTGTTTGATGAGGTCGGTGAGGAAATGGCCAAAGTAGGTCAAGAATTTGGTGCTGTAACCGGTAGAGCTAGACGTTGTGGTTGGCTGGATTTGGTTGCATTGAAATATACTTGCCAAGTAAATGGTGTGACTCAATTAATGATGATGAAGAGTGACGTGCTCTCTGGTTTTGAAACCATAAAGGTAGCTACTGCATACAAATACAAAGGTGAGACGATCACACACTTACCATTCAACATAGAACCAGAAAACGTAGAACCTGTTTACACGGAATTCAAAGGTTGGAACGAAGATTTGACTGGTATGAGTGAAGCATCTCAATTACCTGCCACTCTGAACGAATACATTGCCTTTTTGGAAAAAGAACTAGAAATTCCTATTACCATCGTTTCTGTGGGACCAGATAGAAAACAAACTATTTTCAGATAACACCTGAAGAATTATAATTTTAAAAACCTGCCTAGAGATTGTCTAGGCAGGTTTTTCTTTTTAATTTACTTGTGTTTTCAGATCCTCCCATAAAAACTTATCTGGAGTAAACACAACATACAGACCATATTAAAAATATCTTAATACACAATGTAGCGTTATTATAATCATTATTTTTGCTCAAATTCGAAATTTTGAAAATTAATAACCATACATACCTATTTCTATTCATTTTTGCCATTGTTTCAGCAAGTGGTATTGCACAGCAACGTAAGAACATAGAGATTAAAGACTCGGGGGCTTTCGGCTCCAAAGATGAAGAAAAATTTCCTGGAGCCAGTATTTTGACTAGAAGTGATGCTGGTCAAGTGCACGTATTCCATGATGGCATAGACATGTGGTGTGACCAAGCCGTGCTCTATGGAAAGGAAAACTTTGTGGAAGCCTATGGTAACGTCCTGATGAAACAAGGAGACACCATACAATTGGTTGCCAAATACGCTGAATATAGCGGCAAGACAAAACTCGCTTTTGTAAAGGGAGAAGTTGTTTTAACCGAACCCAGTTCCACATTGACAACCGAAAAACTTTACTTCGATAGAGCCAAGCAACAAGCCTTTTACAATGATTTCGGTCAAGTGGTAAGAGATTCTTCCGGCACCATAACGAGTACAGTTGGACGCTATTATATGAATGAAAAGAAATACCGTTTCCTCAATACCGTAAAGCTGGTAAACCCTGAATATGTATTGACGACAAATCAGTTGGACTTCTATTCGGAATCTGGTCACGCATATATGTACGGCCCTTCCAAAATAGTGGGAGAAACCAGTACGATATACTGTGAGCGTGGCTTTTATGACACCAATGCAGATACTGGTTATTTCATCAAGAATTCCAAGATAGATTACGACAATCGTGAAGTAAAGGGAGATAGCATGTACTTTGATCGCAATCGTGACTTTGCCTCCGCTTCCAACAACATAAAAATTACAGACACCATAAACAACAGTATCATTAAGGGGCATTATGCAGAAGTGTACAAATCCAAGGACTCTACATTCATAACTAAACGTGCATTGGCCATATCCGTACAGGAAAAAGATTCCATATATATGCATGCAGATACCTTGATGGTCACTGGTAAGGAAAACAATCGTATCACGAGAGCCTATAGAAATGCCAAAATCTACAAATCCGACCTAAGTGGGAAGGCTGATTCGGTACATGTGAATCATCAAACAGGATTGACCAAATTCATCAATCTATCAAAATTTGCTTCGAAAGACCTTTTCGCTGCTGCAAGAAAACCTGTACTTTGGAGCATAGACAACCAAATAACTGGAGATACCATACATTTGAAATCCAATCCAGAGACAGAGAAACTAGACTCCTTGATCGTGTTCAACAATGCCTTCATGATTAGCAAGGATACATTGAGTGATGATGGTTACAGCCAAATAAAAGGCAAGAGATTGGTCGGACTATTCGATGGTGAGAACCAATTGAAGCAAGTTAACATCTTCAAGAATGCCGAATCCATTTTTTATCTAAGGAATGAAAAAAACGAATTAATAGGCATAGACAAGGCCACATCTGCCAATATTGAAATGTTTTTTGAAGATGGAGACATCATTCTCTACAAAAGATTGTTCCAACCACAAGCCAAGACCTATCCGGAAACGGACATCCCCGTGAATGCCAGGAAATTGAAAGGTTTCGATTGGAGACCGGAAGAACGACCGAAAAACGTCGAAGACCTGTTTAGTGAAGACCCTCCATTGGAACTCCCCAAGATAAGAGGACTGGACCCTTTTGTTCCTGAAGAGGAGTTTTTTGACGAAGCCTTGTTGAAACGTGTTGAAGAGGCCGACGAACAAAGCAAGCCCAAGATCAGGGTTAAAGGACAAAAAGCAAAACCATCAAAAGCATCAAGACAAATACCCAAAGAGTTTATCGATCCAGTTCTAAAACCAGCAGTGAACGAAGAAAAAAAAGAAAAAAAACCAACAATTGATCCTGAGGATTAATGGACAGTGACTTCTACAAATACCAAGCACAAACAACGCCTCACCCTTTGGCAATGCAAGTGTCTCACGCCAAAGGATCATACATATACGATGCCGATGGCAAAGCATACTTGGACTTTGTTGCTGGAGTCTCTGCTTGTAGCTTGGGACATGGGCACCCAAAAGTAACATCGGCAATAAAAGAACAATTGGACAAGTATCTACACGTCATGGTTTATGGCGAGTACATACAAGAACCAGCCGTGGCACTTTGCAGACTCCTAGCCAAACACTTACCAAGCACATTGGAAAAAACCTATTTGGTGAACTCTGGTACAGAAGCCATAGAAGGTGCCATCAAACTAGCCAGACGAGCCACGGGACGTAGTCAAATCATTTCCGCACATAACGCATATCATGGCAACACAATGGGATCTCTGAGTTTAATGGACTACGAAGAGCGTAAAGCCCCCTTTAGGCCTTTGCTTCCAGACATCAGTCATATTCCTTTTAATTCCGCCTCACATTTAAAGCACATCACCTCCAAAACGGCATGCGTCGTATTGGAAACCATACAAGGAGGAGCTGGTTTCGTAGAACCAAAAGAGGACTATCTGAACAAAGTACAAACACGATGCAATGAAGTAGGCGCATTATTGATCTTGGATGAGATACAGCCAGGTATTGGAAGAACGGGGAAATTATTTGGTTTTGAGAACTACGATTGTACACCAGACATTCTAGTAACGGGAAAAGGTTTGGGTGGTGGCCTCCCCATAGGTGCATTCACAGCTTCAGCGAGTTTGATGGATACATTGCAGGACAATCCAAAATTGGGACACATCACCACATTTGGAGGCAATCCAGTAATTGCTGCATCTGCCTTGGCTACCTTAAAGGAAATAACAGAAAGTGACTTAATGTCACAAACCTTGGAAAAGGAACAATTGATCAGACAACGATTGCGACACCCCTTAATTACGGAAATAAGAGGAAGGGGCTTAATGTTAGCTGCCTTGACACCTTCTGCCGAGATAACCAATCAATTGATTTTAAGGGCTCAAGAGAAGGGGTTGATCCTTTTTTGGTTGCTTTTTGAAGATAAAGCGATTAGAATAACGCCTCCTTTGACCATCTCAAATAAAGAATTAATTGAAGGCTGTGGCATTATTATTGCTATTTTAAATGACATACAGTGTAAACAAGCCCCTTTAACTATTTAATAATCAGATACTAAAAGGCTAAAAACAGTAATTACGACCTAGGTTGTTCATTACTTTGTTAAAAACATTGTGCGTAATGACACTAATGAAATCGATTAGAACGTTACATTTATTATAGTAAAATTCTAGAAAATGTGCCTATGGAATTTAGCCAAGAAGACAACAATAACTTATCGTTGACAAAATTTGAATCGATGCTAAAAACAAACAATGTTTTGTTTTTCGATTCAAACGAGTTTGAAAACATAATACATCACTACCTTAATCAAGGTAAGGTGGCTCTAGCAAAAAAAGCCATAAAACTAGGCTTGGAACAACATCCAACCTCTGTAAACTTAAAACTTTTCAAAGTTGAAATATTTGTTTTCGAAAACAAATTGAAGGAAGCCAACAACATGCTGGACGAACTCCATAACTTGGAACCAACGAATGAGGAAATCTACATTCAAAAAGCAAACATTCTATCAAAGGAAGATGACCATCCAAAAGCAATAGAGGTGCTTAAATATGCTCTAAAGCTAGCAGATGAAACTGCTGACTTGTATTCTCTCATAGGAATGGAATATCTATTTTTAGATCAATTCGAAAACGCAAGGGATTATTTCATAAAATGCTTGAATGAAGATTCCGAGGACTATTCCGCGTTATACAACATCATCTATTGTTTTGATTTTTTGGATCAAAACGAACAAGCCATCGAATACCTGAACAAGTATCTGGATAAGAATCCTTATTGTGAGGTGGCATGGCACCAACTAGGTAAACAATACTATACGTTAAAGGACTACAAGAAAGCTCTCAACGCCTTTGATTTTGCTATAATCTCCGATGACACCTTCGTTGGAGCCTATCTAGAAAAAGGAAAGGTATTGGAAAAGTTGAAAGATTACGAGGAGGCCATAGAAAACTATACCATCACCTTGAAATTGGACGACCCGACCTCATTTGCCTTGTTGCGAATAGGTGGTTGTTACGAAAAACTGAACAAAGAAGATCTAGCTGTACAATACTATTATAAAACGGTCCATGAAGATCCATTATTAGACAAAGGTTGGATAGCTATCACCAAATTTCACACAAAGAAGCGCAATTACCAGAAGGCATTGTACTACATAAACAAAGCCATAAACATCGATAGTGAAAATGTGGCCTATTGGAAGCTATACGCTCAAATAAATCACAAATTGAATTTTTTGGAAGAAGCAGAGCGTGGTCATAAAAGAGCTATCGAGTTGGGAAACTACGAATTGGACACATGGCTTATTCGTGGGGATCTCCTAACCGAATTGGGAGAACCGGAAGCAGCAACCTTCAATTTAATTCAAGCTGCAGAATTCTATCCTGAAAATGCAGAAATAGAATTTCGTTTGGCAGGATTGTACTTTATGTTACATGAAACTGAAAAGGCGTCCTATCATTTAAAGAATGCAATGTGCTTCAATGCAGATCATGTTATGATTTTAGAAGAATTGTTCCCAGAAGTATATCATTCCGCAACGGTTAAAAACTTGCTAAAAAACGAATAATAGCCTCAGTGGATAAGTAAATTTGCATACCTTTGGCATAGAACAAATTTTGATTTTTCTTAGTTGAAACCAAATATGCAAAGACGTTTATTAGACTATTTCATCATCACGTTAAAAGGAGTAGCAATGGGAGCAGCAGATGCTGTACCTGGAGTATCTGGAGGAACAATAGCCTTCATTTCCGGAATTTACGAAGAACTCATCACAACCATCAGCAATGTAAATCTATCGTTGCTGAAGACCTTGAGGAAAAAAGGAATAAAAGCATTCTGGACACAAGTGAATGGTAACTTCGTCTTGGCTTTATTAACTGGTATCATCATAAGTTTTGTTTCCTTTATGAGACTAGCAAAATACCTGATAGAGCATCATCCCATATTGATTTGGTCATTCTTTTTTGGGCTAATAGTAGTTAGCATCTATTTTGTTGGAAAACAAATTACCAAGTGGAATGTCGTTACCATTACAGCTCTCATAATTGGAGCTATTACTGCCTTTTACATTACCAGTCTTCCTACTTTGGCTGCAAATTCCAATCCATATTATTTGTTGTTTTCTGGAGCCATTGCCATATGTGCCATGATTTTACCTGGTATTTCCGGGTCTTTCATATTGGTCATTTTGGGAGCATACAAGACCTTGAGTGATGCTTTTCATAATTTCGATTTGAAGAAGATAGCGCTTTTTGCCATAGGAGCCATCATTGGCCTTCTTAGTTTCAGTCGCATCTTGAAATGGTTGTTCAAGAACTATCACAACACCACATTGGCCATACTAACTGGTTTTATTCTTGGTTCATTAAACAAGGTTTGGCCATGGAAAAAAACAATTTCCGTAATGAATGATGAAACTGGGGAAGTAATTCCATTTTCTACCATATCGGATTTAAGTACATTGTCGGTCTTTCAAAAACAAATAAACAATTTCGAATCTTACAAGACAGTTACGGAAGAAAGTATTTCTCCTTTTGTCTTTTCAGAATTGAATATAGAGAACCATCAACTAACCATTGCAATCCTATTGATGATTGCTGGGTTTCTAACCATTTTCATATTAGAAAAAATAGGCACTAGAAAGCAATAATGCAAAACACTAGAACATTTACAGACAAACTTTTTCTAGTCTTGAAAGGGCTAGTAATGGGAGCCGCAAACAAGGTTCCTGGGGTGTCTGGAGGAGTTGTCGCATTTGTAGCAGGGTTCTATGAAGAGTTCATTCATTCTCTGAAACAAGTCAATGGAACAGCTTTCAAATTACTTGTGAATGGCAGATTCAAATCCTTCTTTTATTATATAAATGGCAGGTTTCTAAGCCTGTTGTTTTTTGGAATGATAATAAGTTACTTTAGCATCTCCAAACTATTGGATTATCTCATAAAATACCATGAACTCTTTGTTTGGAGTGCTTTCTTTGGGATGATAATTGGCTCCATCTATTATATGGGTAAAGATTTCAAAGATTGGAAACTCACAACGGTCTTTGCTTTACTGGTAGGAACAACGATAGGATTAAGCATTAGTTTTTTGGATCCAGCAATGGAAAATGACAACCTTTGGTTTGTTTTCCTATGTGGTATCATCAGTGTCTCGGGAATGACATTACCTGGTTTCTCAGGCTCTTTTATTTTAATCCTATTGGGTAACTACGTATTGCTCTTGGTGGATTCGGTAAACGCATTATACGATACGATCTATGAGATCTTGGGTGGTAACTTTGGTTTTATGGACAACGGGGAACGCATTAGGATGTTAAAGGTATTACTTGTCTTCACATTGGGTTCGGTAGTTGGTCTCGTAAGTTTTTCCCACATTCTCAATTATATCCTAAAGTATTATAAAAACGTTACGACGTCTTCCATAATAGGATTCATCATAGGCTCGTTGGGAGTCGTCTGGCCTTGGAAGAAAACCATTTATAGAACGGAAACCAATGGCAATTTCATATTGGATTCCACAGGAAAGAAAATCATTAAAAACTACAATCGTTTCATTCCTGAGCTAAACTCTGAGACCTGTATTGCAGTACTATTCATAGTATTGGGAATCGTAATTGTTTTGGCTTTGGAGCTATACGGAAAGAAAACACGAAAAATAGATGCGTAAATTTGGTCTAATAGGAAAAAACATATCATATTCGTTCTCTCGAAATTATTTCAAAAACAAGTTTACCAAGGAAAAAATCAACGATGCCACGTATGTGAATTTTGATCTGGAAGACATTTCCCATTTCCATGAGCAAACAAAGAAACTTGCAGACATAGCTGGTTTCAATGTCACCATCCCATACAAGGAAAGCATCATTCCCTATTTGGACAAACTCAATGGTAAGGCAAAGGACATAGGAGCTGTAAACACCATTAAAATATCTAAAAAAGGTAAATTCATAGGGCACAATACAGATTATTATGGTTTTAAGAAATCATTGAAACCCCATTTGAAGAAACACCATAAGAAAGCTCTCATCTTGGGTACAGGTGGTGCGAGTAAGGCCGTTGCCTATGCCTTGAAACAATTGAACATAGATTATGGTTTTGTTTCAAGGACTCCTTCCACCAATGTGAAATACACCTATGACTCCCTCACAGAGGACATTATAGCTTCACATTCGATATTGATAAACTGCACTCCTTTGGGAACCCATCCGAACATAGAGGATTGTCCGAACATCCCGTATCAAGGCATTTCAAAAAAACACATACTCTTCGATCTCATCTACAACCCTGAACAAACCAAGTTTTTAAATATGGGCAAGAAACGAGAAGCAACAATAATAAATGGGCTCCATATGTTGGAATTACAAGCTGAAAAAGCATGGCGCATTTGGAACAATGTCTAAGGCTTCAAATTAAAGATATCCACAGCAAGAGTATCTCATCTGTATTTATAATGCCTGTACCCCATATAAATAATCAACTTTTAGTATCTTTAACATCTAATTTTTTGAAAAACCCTTAAACATTTAATAAAATGTCAGAGCAAGATAACCTGCAAAATGCAGACGGAAAAAAAGAGATCAAAGACGAAATCAATACCTCTACGGAAGAACAAACAACCAGCGAAACAAACGCTCAAGAACCTGTTCAAGAACCTGATAGCAAAGAAGAGGACTCTTCTCCAGTAGAGCAAGACACAGTTGAAGAAAACGTCACAAAGACTGATGATGACAATGTGATCAACGAAATCGACGACTCAAATGCAGAAGATGCGGAAGATGAAGGCAATAGTGAAAGACATACCATAGAACTGAAGGACTATCATGCAATGTCCTTGGATGAATTGGTGATCGAATTTGAAAAATTAGTAAAGAACGAAAAGGTTCAAGCCATAAAATCTCACGTTGAAGGCATAAAAAGTGAATTCACCCAAAAGTTCAACACCTTGCTAGAAGAAAAAAAGGAAGAATTCTTAAACCAAGGTGGCAACATTATCGATTTCCATTATAGCACCCCTTTAAAACGGAACTTCAACGACACATACAAAGAATACAGATCCAAGATATCTGCACATTACAAAGGCATAGAGAAAAACCTCAAAGACAACTTGTCCAACAGATTGCAAATCATAGAAGACATCAAGGCATTGACAAACCTTGATGAGACCATGAATGCAAAATACAAGCAGTTCAAAGAGATACAGGAACGTTGGAAAAATGCAGGACCAATTCCTAGGGACAAATACAACAATGCTTGGAATAGCTACCACTTCAACGTGGAAAAGTTCTATGACTTGTTGCATTTGGACAGAGATTTGAGAGACAAGGATTTTGCTCATAACTTGGACAAAAAGACGAAGATCATTGAGCGTGCCGAAGAATTGGCACAAGATGACAATACAAATCGCGCCTTTAGGGAGTTGCAAGTATTGCACAAACTTTGGAAAGAAGACCTAGGACCTGTTGCCAAAGAACATAGAGAAGTCATTTGGGAGCGTTTCAAACAAGCAACCAAGGTCATTAATGACAAACGTCAAGAATACTTTTCCAATTTAGATAAGTTATACGAGAAGAATCTGGAAATAAAACACGGTATTATTGCCAAAATCGAAGAAAGAGCAAATCAAGTCGTAAAATCACATAGTGGTTGGCAAAATGCCATTAAAGACATTGAAGCACTTAGAGAAGAGTTCTTCAAGGCAGGAAAGGTCCCAATCAAAGTAAACGAAGCTACTTGGGGAAAATTCAAAGATGCCGTCAGGGATTTCAATAAAAAGAAGAATGCATTTTACAAGGACTTAAAGAAAGATCAATTTGAAAACCTTGAAAAAAAGTTAGTTTTAATCAAAATAGCTGAAGAAAATAGAGACAGTGATGATTTTGATGCCACAACACCCCTAATGAAAAAAATTCAAGGGGACTGGAAACGCATTGGTCACGTACCAAGAAAAGATAGCGATAAGATTTGGAAACAATTCAAAGCTGCCTGCAATGCCTATTTCGATCGCATACACTCGCAACGCAATGCGGCCAATGAAGAAGAGGAAAAAGCGTATACAGAAAAAGAAGCTCTATTAAAGGAAGTTGCCGAAGTAAAGTTGGCAGGTGAACAAAAAACAGATCTTGCAACCATAAAGGAATACATTTCCAAATGGAAAACCATTGGTCGCGTTCCTGGCAAGAAACGTAAGATCGAAAGTGATTTCAACAATACTTTGGATACATTGTTCAAAACTCTTGACATGAACAAAACAGAAGTGGAAATGATCAAATTTGAAAACAAACTTCAAGATCTATCCACAGCAAGCGATTCTAGAGTATTGGACAACGAACGTTCCTTCATTAGAAAGAAAGTGGATGAAATAAAAGGAGAAATAAATCAGTTGGAAAACAACCTCCAATTTTTCAAACATGCAGATGAAAAGAATCCTTTGGTTAAAAATGTATACGACAACATAAACAAGCATAAAGAATCCTTGGTCATCTGGAATACCAAATTAAGGAAGATCAAAGAATTGTATAAGGTTGAAGTCAAGTCTGAAAAAACAGAAACAGAAACAGAAACAGAATAAGCAAAAATCAATTGTATTACAAAATTTAAAATCCCACTCTAGAGTGGGATTTTAAATTTTGTAATATTCTTTTTTAAATCTCCCCCCATTATTATTCATCCAATCATAAAAACTATGAAATTGCAAACCTTTCATTATCAATTAAACCATTAGCATAACAATCGGTCTAACTAATTCACCAACTAAATTTATAGATAAATGAAATATTACATAAAGAAGACTTGCTTTTTGTTCATAATTTGTTCAATCATACTTTTTAGATGTGATAAAAATGAAACTAATTCCGAAGAATCCCTTGTATCGACTTCTCCCAACATATTGTTAATCATAGCTGACGATATGGGAAAAGATGCTACTTATGGTTTTACAGAAGGTAACGTTAAACCCGACACTCCAAATATAAACAATATAAAGAACTCAGGAATAACCTTCAACAACTGTTGGGTTTACCCTACCTGTTCACCAACAAGAGCTTCTATGATCACTGGTAAATATGGCTACCGTACAGGTGTTAAACAAGCTGGTGACATACTTGGCAGTTCGGAGACCATTCTACAAAAATACATCAAACAACAAACCAACAACGAATACGTCACAGCTCTTATTGGGAAGTGGCATCTGTCCGGCAATGAAATTTCTGGAAGTTCCCCTGAAGCTTTTGGAATGGATTATTTCGCAGGATTGATTGGTGGTGGTGTTCAAAGTTATTATCAATGGCAACTTACAGAAAATGGAGTACAAGCAAACGAAACAGATTACATAACAGAAAAAATTACGGACTTATCGATAGATTGGGTCAATGCACAAGAAAAACCTTGGTTTTTATGGTTGGCCTACAATGCTCCCCACACTCCATTCCATACACCTCCAGCCGAAATGCATTCTCAGGGCAACTTGCTTGATTATAGCCAAGGAATGAATCCATTGCCTTATTATATGGCAGCGATAGAGGCTATGGACTATCAAATTGGACGCCTTTTAGAAAATATGTCAGAAAGCGAGCGAAACAACACGGTCATCCTATTTATTGGAGACAATGGTACTCCTAATCAAGTTGCCCAATCTCCATTCTCTAACAGTACTGCAAAAGGCTCCTTGTATCAAGGAGGCATAAATACACCTTTGTATGTATCGGGAGTAAATGTAAACAGGGTTGGAAAAATCGACAACAATTTAATTAATGGCACCGATTTATATGCTACCATATCTGAAATAGCAGGTGTTCCCGTTTCAAGAATAAACGATAGCAAAAGCTTTAAAACTCTATTGTCTTCAGTAACTGAGCATCGTGAGTTCCAATATGCAGAAACTAATGAATTCTGGACCATAAACAATGGAAAATACAAATTGTTTGTCAACTCCAATGGGAGTCAAGAAATGTATGATTTGTCCTCAGATCCCTATGAAAGCAACAACTTGTTAAATGGCACTTTAAACAGTGATCAACTAGAATACAAGACCATACTAGAAAATGAATTGATGCAAATCAGAGACTGATTTTGAAGTCAAGTACATTATTGCTGCAACATTGGTTAATTCGCCCTTACCTATATATTATAATGAAATAGTAAAAAAAATTGCTCTTACAAGAGGTTTATCTATATCTCAACAATCTACAGGATATCAACCTTCTACACAATATACTCAAATTCAAACAATTCCATTATGATTTTTCAATTTTAATACAGTATTGGGAACATTGTTGAACTAAAGATGAGTTTAATGAAAAAATAAATCCCTCCTTCTTTTCTTAGACCGTTTGTCATACTTTTACTATTAATTTTTTTTAGCAAAAGACATATGAAACCATTTCTAACAGCAATACTGGGATTACTACTATTAAACACCTGTAAACCTAAAGATCCGAAAAATGATATTTCTGAAAACTCAAAAGAAGATTTCACACAATATGTAAACCCCTTTATTGGAACTAGTAAAATGGGACACGTTTTTCCAGGAGCTACTGCTCCATTTGGAATGGTGCAATTAAGTCCGCAAACCAATTTTGAGGTTATGTTTGATGAAAATGGACGGTATAATTCCGAAACTTATGAATATTGTGCTGGTTACCAATACCGAGATTCTACCATTGTTGGCTTTGCTCACACAAATTTCAGCGGTACTGGTCATTCAGATTTAGGGGATTTCCTAGTAATGCCAACCACAGGAAGCCTAACACTGGATCCACTGCAAACCAAAGAAGGAAACAAAGGGTTTTATTCCACATTCTCTCATAATAATGAAAAAGCATCTCCTGGCTATTACAAAGTCGATTTGGATAGCTATGACATTAAAGCTGAACTCACAGCAAGTGAACGTGTTGGTTTTCATCAATATACTTTTCCCAAATCAAACGATGCCCATGTTATTTTAGATATGGTTTACAATGTATACCATCATGACAATAAAAACATATGGACTTTCATCCGCATAGAAAACGACTCATTGGTAACTGGTTACAGACAAACCAAAGGCTGGGCTAAAACAAAAAAGGTGTTTTTCGCAATGCAGTTTTCCAAACCTTTCAAAAGCTATGGTCATAAAAAATATGAAGCTGTCAAGTACGACGGATTTTACAGACGCTTCAATCAAGAAGAAAACTTTCCAGAAATGGCAGGAAAAGACATTCGTGCCTATTTCAATTTTGATACAGATGAAGGAGAAAAAATCAACATAAAATTTGCTCTATCTTCTGTTAGTACCACAGGAGCTCTTAAAAACTTAAAAACGGAAATACCTCACTGGAATTTTAATGAAATTCGTGAGAACACAAAAAACAAATGGAATAAAGAACTCTCTAAAATTCAAGTATCCACTTTAACCGAGGACAATAAGAAAACGTTTTACTCGGCTCTATACCATACCAACTTGTCCCCTATCCTCTATGAAGACGTAGATGGACAATACAGAGGGTTGGATCAAAACATACATACATCAGAAGGGTTTACCAACTATACCATTTTCTCGCTTTGGGATACCTATAGAGCCCTTCATCCTTTATTCAACATTACTCAACCAAAACGCAATAACGATATGATAAAATCCATGTTGGCCCATCATGACGAGAGTGTTCATGACATGCTTCCCATATGGAGTCATTATGCAAATGAAAATTGGTGCATGATTGGTTACCATGCAACTTCTGTTATAGCTGATGCGATGTCGAAAAACACTGGTGACTTTGATTATAAACGCGCATTAAAAGCTTCTGTGAATACTGCAAATGTAAAATACTTTGATGGAATAGGTGACTATATTGATTATGAATATGTTCCTGATGACAGAAATCACTCTTCTGTATCTAAAACTTTGGAATATGCTTATAACGATTGGTGCATTGCACAAATAGCTAAACAAACAGGAAATTTTCAAATAGAAGAAGAGTTTATAAAAAGATCTACATATTACAAGAATGTCTATGATCCAACAATTGGCTATATGCGTCCAAAATTGGCAAATGGAACATTTAGAGACAACTTTGACCCCATGGATACTCACGGACAAGGTTTCATAGAAGGCAATGCTTGGAACTATGGCTTGTATGTACCTCAAAACATTAATGGAATGATTGATATGATGGGAGGAAAAGAACGTTTCAGCATGCATTTAGATTCATTGTTCACTATGAAAATAGATGACAAATACATTGAAAAACATGAAGATATCACTCGAGATGGCATTATTGGCAATTATGTACATGGCAATGAACCAGGTCACCATATCCCCTATCTTTATAATTGGACGAAGCATCCAGAAAAAACCCAAGAGCGTGTACGTATGATCATGGATACGATGTACGACTCCACTGTTGAAGGTTTATGTGGTAATGATGATGCTGGGCAAATGAGCGCGTGGTATATTTTTAGTAGTTTGGGTTTTTACCCTGTAACGCCAGGATCTCCATACTATGCCATAGGAAGCCCTCTGGTTAAAGAAGCAATAATTCATTTGGAAAATGGAAAGACCTTAACCATCAAAGCAAACAATCAAAGTCCAGAGAACATATATGTATCCAAAGTTTCGATAAATGGCAATACTATAAAAAATAACTTATTGTCACACCAAGACATTATGAGTGGAGGTGAAATTATTTTTGAAATGAGCAACCTCCCGAATATTACGAGATAATTCCACAAATCACATATTATAGTAGTAAAAAGATAAAACCCCTGAAAGCTATTGATATGGGGAAAGATGCATTAATAAAAAACAAAGGGGACAAATGAACCTAGAATCTCTAGACTTATATATGTACAAGCAAACATCAACACGCAGAATGGCCTTCCAAAAGGGGTTCCATTCTAAAAAATGACATAAAACCAATCACTTTATTTGAAAAGAATTTAATTAGGAAACTCTATAAAAAACCAAATCCTACTTCCAAGAGGAAGTAGGATTTTGGCCCCTAACTAAACTAACCGATTATTTCTTTTTCGCTTATAAGAAATAATTCTATTTTTAAAATGACACTTTAATAAGTTTATGCTATTAACCAATTCAATATGAAAATTTGATGTCATTTGTTATATATACGGAGCTAAATTAATTTTGGATTACTGGTATGAAAAAAAAAACAGATCTATGTTCACTTAAGCCACATTCTTTTCAACAAGTCAATTTCCAAATACTTGACAACAAACTACAAACTAAGGACATATGTCAAAAAACAAATTTCAAACATCATCCAAATCTTACATTAATTACTCAAAATTAATTTTCAAAAAAAAATTAAAGTTTTTTTGCCTCTTCCCAAAATACGTCCATTTCAACTAGCGTCATCTCCTTTAAATCCTTGTTAAGACTCTTGGCCTTCGCCTCCAAGTATTGAAATCGCTTTGAAAACTTCTTGTTGGTACGTTCCAAAGCATTCTCTGGATTTATACTTAGAAAACGAGCATAGTTTACCATTGAGAACAATACATCCCCAAATTCGTCCTCCATAGCATTGACATTGCCATTATTGACTTCTGCCTTGAACTCTTTCAACTCCTCCTCTACCTTTTCCCATACTTGTTCTGGTTTTTCCCAATCAAAACCTACCCCAGCTACCTTGTCTTGTATTCTACTTGCCTTTACCAAGGCTGGTAGACTTTTAGGCACTCCTTCCAACACACTGGATTTCCCTTCCTTCAATTTCAGTTTTTCCCAATTGCGCTTCACCTCTTCTTCATCCGCTACTTCAACATCCCCATAAATATGTGGATGCCTATGTATTAATTTTTCACAAATGCCATTGCATACATCAGCAATGTCAAAACTATTGGTTTCGCTTCCTATTTTCGAATAGAACACCAGATGCAACATCAAATCCCCAATTTCTTTTTTTACCTCCTCCAGATCGTTGTCCAAGATGGCATCGCCAAGTTCATAGGTTTCTTCAATGGTCAAATGACGCAATGTCTCCATCGTTTGTTTTTTATCCCACGGACATTGTTCACGCAATTCATCCATTATGGTCAATAAACGATCGAAGGCTTTTAATTGGTCTGCTCTACTATTCATATACAAATGTTGTTTTGGCAAAAGTACAATTTATGGTAGGCACTCTAAAAAACTACCTATTAAAATATAATCTCAATAGGTTCTATAGTATTTTCTATGATGACTTTTCTGGACGAGACTAATACATTTGACCATTCTCTCCTGAAAAACAAAACTAGTCGGAAACAAAAAATCCAGCTAGTCAGCTGGATTTTCATTATATTTCCTTAAATGTGTACTTCTACTCTTCTTCGTCAGATGTTACCACTTCCTCTAAATTCAACAAGTCATTTTTCTGTAGCATGTTGTACCATTGTACCACCTTCTTGATATCGCTGGCATATACTCTATCTTCATCATAATCTGGCAAGACTTCAAAGAAATATTCCTCCAATTTGTCTTTACCGTCTTTATGGCTAATGCTTGTTTGTTTACCTTCTTCTTTTGTTTCAATCTTTTTAAGTACCTCACGCAATGGGACTTCCTCAGTCAAAGTATAAATGGCTATTTCGCTTAAAACACTAACATTTTGCTGTATTCCAACCGAAATCTTACGGTTGTCGATTAAAGATTCTGCTACAAAACCTCCTCTGGTCTGTGTAACTAATTTATATAATCCAGGCTTTCCTGCAATTGCCAATATTTTATCTAATCCCATATTTATTCTTTTTTAAGGATGGCAAATATCTAGTGTTCGCTCCTTTTAAACAAATTTTATCGTTTCTTTTTTTGATTTGGAAAACGCATTCTATAGTCTATGCTCACTTTTCCTTTGGAAATATTTGTCAATTTGCTTTTTATAAGTCGCTTTTTCAATGCTGACAACTTATCTGTAAACAGCACACCTTCTATGTGGTCATATTCATGCTGAACTACTCTTGCAGCCAAACCATCCAATTCCATCATATGTTTTTTGAAATCCTCATCGTAGAATTCTATTTTTATCTTCGGCTTTCTAAATACATCCTCCCTTACATCCGGAATGCTCAAACACCCTTCGTTGAAAGCCCACTCGTCACCACTTTCCTCTAAAATCGTAGGGTTTATGAAAACGTACTTGAATGTTTCCAAAAAAACTCTTTCCTCATCTCCCAATCCTTCATCCTCCGCAAAAGGAGAAGTATCTACTATGAACATACGTATTGCCAATCCTATTTGTGGTGCCGCTATACCCAATCCAAAGGCCTTATACATTGTTTCATGCATATTGGCTATCAAATCTTTCAAGTTGGGATAGTCTTCGGTAATCTCTTTCGCCTTTTGTTTTAAAACAGGATCGCCATAAGCGACAATTGGTAATATCATTAAATTATAATTTTATGTATTATACAGGTAACTTTGTAAAATTATCGTAGCACTGATTTCATCTATCAATGCTTTGTTTTGTCGTTGTTTTTTCTTCAAACCACTATCAATCATGGTCTGTACTGCCATTTTCGAAGTAAAGCGCTCATCCACTCGTTTTATGGGGATGTTTGGAAAAAAGGTACGCAACTGACTGATAAACGGCGCTATCAACACTTCACTTTCACTAGCCTCGTTATTCATCTGTTTGGGTTCTCCAACCAAAAACAACTCTACTTGCTCTTTATTCGTATAGTCTTTTAAAAAATCTATCAGCTCTTTTGTTGGTACGGTGGTCAATCCAGAGGCAATAATTTGCATATCGTCCGTTACAGCCAATCCTGTTCTCACTTTACCATAATCTATTGCTAGAATTTGAGCCATTATTATTTTTTTGTGCAAATTTAAGGTTTAATTAGTAGATACATAAATATTATGCCAAATTATAAATTGAAACTATATTTGCATAAAGAATCAAGCAATTTGTTTGTATCCCTTTAAACAAAAATAAGTTGCGAAAACCTGCATTTAAGGCTCGCTCAAAATTAACCTAATAAACAAAACCCCTCCTTTGAGGGAATGAAAACATCTTTTTCAATGAAAGAATTACAACAAACTATTGAAAACGCCTGGAATGACAGAGCTTTATTAAATGATGAAACTACCACTACTGCCATAAGAAAAGTAGTGAATCTACTAGACGAAGGATCGCTTCGTGTGGCTGAACCTACAGCCGATGGATGGCAAGTAAATGAGTGGGTGAAAAAGGCCGTGGTACTATACTTCCCAATTCAGAAAATGGAGACCATCGAAGTTGGCATCTTCGAATTCCACGACAAGATTCCTTTGAAGAGTGGTTATGCTGAAAAAGGTATTCGTGTTGTACCTCACGCGGTTGCTCGTCACGGAGCATATATTTCGGCTGGTACCATCTTGATGCCTAGCTATGTCAACATCGGAGCTTATGTAGACGAAGGCACCATGGTGGACACCTGGGCAACCGTTGGTAGCTGTGCACAAATTGGAAAGAACGTACACTTGTCTGGCGGAGTTGGCATTGGAGGTGTATTGGAACCATTGCAAGCTGCTCCTGTCATCATAGAAGACAATGCTTTCATTGGCTCGCGATGCATCGTCGTAGAAGGTGTACACGTTGAAACCGAAGCTGTATTGGGTGCCAATGTGGTTTTGACTGCTTCCACTAAAATAATCGATATCACTGGTGACGAACCTGTAGAGATGAAAGGTCGTGTTCCTGCTCGTTCTGTAGTTATACCTGGTAGTTATACAAAATCCTTTCCTGCTGGAGATTACAATGTGCCTTGTGCTTTAATTATAGGAAAACGTAAGGAAAGCACCAACAAGAAAACCTCTTTGAACGATGCATTGCGTGAGCATAATGTAGCGGTATAAAAATGTTTCCAGTCACGGTTTTGTGTGTTTCTAAAAAACCTAAAACCGTGACTGGAAACTAAATCGAAATTACTTATTACTCTTCATGTACTTTCGTTTGAAGCGTTTCTTTCTATTTATCTTCAACTTGAAACCTCTTGACGACTCCAACAAAAGACCATAGACCTTTTCAAAAGGCTCATTGCTTATTCTTGCATATTCCTCTGCAACTATCCTAATCATTTTTTTGGATAGCCATAAGCGTTTTAAATTCTCCATTCGCTTTGGTAACCCCATAGCTTCAAAACGCATTCGATTCAGGTCAATAAGATAAAAATCGTACCCTGTTTTATTTTTCACTATCAATGTATTTCCTGGAGAATGGTCCAAAAAATTCACATTGTTTTCATGTAACTTGTATGTAAATTGCGTGAATTGTCTTAAGATCGCATCACGATCCTCATACAGGGGATTATGTATCAACACCCTGAAATCGAGATCGTAATCTATCTGTTTGCTTACATAATAACTCGTCTTCAAACCCATTGTCGATGTGTTTTCCACATAAGCGATAGGAAGAGGTGTTAAAATGCCAACTTTGGTCAATCTCTCTGCATATTCGAAAGAGCGCCTTGCTTTGGATTTCCTGACATTCTTATAAATAAAGCTATTGAATGCCGCTGGAGTCTTAAAGGATTTCACATTTACAACCTCTTTGTCGATTGTAAAGCTTTTAATAGTATTGCGCTCCCCTTTGGTTACATACGTTCCTCTTTCTTCAAAATGAGTAATGCATTCTAACAGTTCGGTCTCTAAGTGCTTAAATTTTGGATGGATGTGTACAAGGTTCATATAATATGATTATTTATCAAAGATATATGAAACTAAATTTTAATAAAAGCCGAAAAAACAATATTTTGCAACCGCCTGCAAACAAACCAACTTAGATTCCTTGATTTCCAAGGGAATAGATATGAAGAAAATTTTAGTAATACAAAACAAGCGTATCGGTGATGTACTGATCGCTTCTGTTATTGCCCAAAATATGAAAGCAATATATCCGGATAGTCTCATAGATTATTTGGTTTATGATTACACCACTGGTGTCTTAGAGAATAACCCGAACATAGACAACATTCTTGCCATCAACGATGCAGAACTCAAGAAATTTGGAAACCTCACCGCTTTGATATCTACAATAAAGAAGAGGAAATATGACATCATCTTCGATCCATACGCCAAGCTACAAAGTCGATTGATTTGTTTGTTCTCCAGAGCCCCAATGCGAATTGGCTTCAAAAAGAGGGACAAGAACCCTCCTTTGCCATTTTACACGCATAACATCCCTTTTTTGGATCATAAATCCAAAAATTGTGGGAAAGCCATAGAGGATCGCATCAATATGATTTCCTCCGTTTTCGATTGTTCCAATTTCGAGATCAACTATGAACCCAAGATTACCTTAACAACGAAAGAGCAACAATACGACAAGTTGGAGCAATACGACAAGCCTTTTGTCATGTTGGGAATTCTAGGGAGTACTCCTCAAAAATCGATGCCCTATGAATATATCGTCGAGATCGTAAACCATATCACGAAAACCTACGACGTAAACATTCTCTTCAATTATGCACCTCATCAAAAAAAGGATGCCTCCACAATTTATGAACAATGCAACAACAAGGAAAACATTGTAATGGACATTTATGAAGATAGTATCCGTGGCTTCATAAGATTGATGAACAAATGTACTTTGTTGGTTGGAAACGAAGGCGGAACCATCCATATTTCAAAAGCATTGCACAAACCCACCTTCACTGTTTTTTCTCCTTATGTCCTAAAGGAGCATTGGGCTAGTTTTGAAGATGGAAAGATGCATACTTCCATTCATTTACTGGAAGAAAAACCCGATTTGTTTTCTACGGACAGAGACGAACGTCGAAAAATAGAAGAAGATCCTTCGTTTATGTACAAGCAGTTGACTCCGGATTTGATTTTACCAAAACTGGATGCATTCTTAAAACATCATTTGAAATAGTTACACAGAAAGGCTATTCTGTAGATCGATCGCAACTTCTTTAAAAGTTTATTGGTCCAGTTTCTCTATGCCATAAGGTGTTTTTATCACCTTGTTGTATTTGGTATTACGTCTTATGGCCAAATTCCTATCTAAGGATTCCTTGGTTTTATATCCTCTAGGGTGATCCAAGTGCAAACAGATTGCCTTGTAACGAATTTGTTTGGTCTTGATCCCTAAATTTACCAGGCGCTCTCCCAATTCTCTATCTGGCCCACCATACTGCATACGCTCATCATAACCATTGATGGTCAACAAATCTTCTTTCCAAGCACTGGAATTACAGTTGTTGAAGGTAGCTCCTGTTGGTGTTACCACATCCAAAAAATTGGCTAGTTTGTCACCTACGCTCAATTTCAACTGTTGCTTTTTACCTAAAACGCCTTGTTTTTTAAGCCATTTCGGCTTGAAACAATCACCATTGTCTATATCCTGCAATGTAATGGCATCACTTGTTTTCTTGTCCAATTTGCAATACCCTCCAGAAAGGAAAAACCCCTTTTCTGCATATTTTGCGTGTGTGGATACGAAGTCTGGTCGTGCAATGCAATCACCATCCGTCATTAAAATATAATCGTATTCGGTTTGCACGATGCATTTGTTCAACAACTCCTGTCTACGATATCCTTTGTCCTCATGCCAAATATGGCGTAATTTCACAGGATAATCCTCCATGAATTTTTCGATCAATGCTTTGGTGGATTCTTTAGAACCATCATCTGCGACTATGACTTCAAAATTGCTATAATCCTGATTCTTATAACTCTCCAATACTTTGCTTAGATAGTCTTCGGAATTATAAGTGCTGACAATTACAGAAATAGGTAAATCGGTCATATGGATATTGTTTTTATTTGCTTTGCAAATGTACGCATATAAATTTGTTTTGTAATTTTTTTCCTTTCAAGGAAAGGCTTTTCAGGCGCAATTCCAACTTGTTCCTAGATCCTTCCATAATGGTTGTTCCCAACTTTTCCACATCACTTTTCCAGGCCGAGGCATTGCAAATGGTTTGGTCTTTTTTGTCCCTTAGATCGAATCCGTTTTCTCGTAACCAATTGACTTCGAAACAAAGATCGTTGTAAATGGCTCCTCTTGTTACTTTTTCCGGCTTGTCAAACAATACTGATTTTCCCTTTATGAAGTAACCTTCTTCTCTCAATTTCACGTGCTGCTCCACAAAGTCCTTGCGAGGCAATGTGTTTGCATTGGAAAAAATAAGATAGTCAGTATGACATTGCTTCAATACGCTTTCATTTGTTGCCAAATACATATCGTAAAACACTTCTCTTCCAACTGTTTCCACCAATTGTTTCAAGTCTTCGGAAATACGTTCCACGACAATCACAATTTCAAACAAGCGATATGCCTGATTGTTATAACCATATAATACAGTTTCCAGCTGCTCAAAACCGTTTATGCCAGAAAGTATTGCTGTTGTGTCTATTTTTGTCATACAGCAAGCAAAGATAAAGTTTTTTAGTAAGTTTGTCGCTGCAATTATTATGACAAGACTCTCCGTAATCATACCGACATACAACGAAGCGCTCTATCTTGGAGATGCACTGTACTCTGTCAAGTTTGCTGACGAAATCATCGTTATCGATTCCTTGAGCACAGACAATACTGTTGAAATAGCCGAGAACTTCGGTTGCAAAGTGCTTTCCCGAAAATTCGACAATTTTTCCAATCAGAAAAATCACGCGTTGCAGTATGCAACTGGAGAATGGGTATTGTTCATAGATGGGGATGAACGAATTCCCCATATCTTGAAGCATGAGATCCTAGATGCAATGAATTCTGGGAAACACAGTGGTTACAAACTCAATTTCCCCCACTTTTACATGAATCGCTTCCTATACCATCATAGTGATGATGTCACCCGATTGGTGATTAGGGAAAAATGTCGATTCGAAGGAAGTGTCCACGAGAAACTGATCGTTGATGGTAGCATAGGAAAATTAAAAAACCCCGTACTGCATTATACCTACAAAGGTTTGATGCATTACGTTAGCAAAAAAGATAGTTACGCTTGGTTTCAAGCGGAGCAATTGTTGAAGAAGGGAAAGAAAGCCACTTATTTTCATTTGGCCTTCAAACCTTTTTATCGTTTTTTCAGTAGCTATGTCCTACGTCGTGGATTTTTGGATGGCATTCCTGGACTTACAGTAGCCACCATAAACGCCTATGGAGTATTTTCCCGTTATGTGAAATTGATGTTGTTGCAGAGGGGGATAAAATAATAGCCTTTTTTTATTTTCATTGAACTTAAAACACGAATCCGTTGGAAAGAAACATTGCTTTCATTTTGAAATCACTTGTTTTCAACATTGTTTTTTTTAAAGTACCAACCAAAAGAATAAGGTCTCCCTTTCGGAAGACCTTATGTTTCATCTAATTTTCATCGGAATTCAATTAAATGACAAGAATGACATTCAGTGAATTCTTAAAATGCATATATCTCTACACCTACATTTTTATGACTCTCAATGTTTTGGTCGCTGCTGCGGTTGTTACTTTAACAAAATAACACCCACTAGATTTGAACTCTTCACCTAAAGATATTCTGTCAGGGCTTTCCGCATACTGCTCTTCAATTAAAAGCTTTCCTTGTATGTCATATAATTTCAATGTTATGGATTGTCCTTCAACTTTACGCAAATCAAGAGTAAATGCGTCTTTAAAAGGCACAGGATATGCTACAATAAAATTATCTTCAGCTTCATTCTCTGTGACTCCAAGAGTGCTTTCCGTTATATTTATGTTGTCTATCCAAATTCTAGTTCCAAATCCAGAAGTATTCTTGAATTTAATCAATACGTTTTGTTCATTCACATAACTCTCCAATCCTATGGTCTCTTCCCTCCAATCTGATGCTTCTGTTGGAATCCAGTCGTTGGTTTCATTGACTCCTATGGTGGTAGGATCATCCAACACCTGAACCGTAGCCAAATCGGTATGAATCTTGTCATAGACACTTGTCCAAGTAGACCCACAGTCTGTGGATATCAATATCTCCAATCGATCTTCACTTTCCTCTACACCAGGCACTTCAGCATTGTCATATTTTGTATAGGCTATGTCGAATGTCATAGATTCAGGAGAATTGAAGTCCAATGGTTGCAAAATAAGCTCATCAACCAAGTCCTCAGGATTGTCGGCATTGTTTATCACCAAACATGAACTATCACCATTCCCCACATCAGCTCGTTTCTCCCATTGGATTGCATCTCCATCTGGATTGATGATCTCCCATCCTTCAATAGGAAAAACGCCTTCAAAATCTTCAACTAATGGTAAAGTGGCTTTTTCTTCAATGGTGATGAAATCATTTCTAACTATGGTAGTTCCTGTACCAAAAGCGTTTGTCGCAATCAGCTGTACATCGTATGTTCCTGGAGTATCATAAACAATGATTGGATTCTGATCCGTTGATGTATTTGGAGTTCCTCCAGTAAATGTCCACATCCATGAAATTGGGCTTCCTGTGGAAAGATCCGTAAATGCTATCGGAACATCACTACATACCCTACCTACATCTATGGAAAAATTAGACAATGGAGCTTCTTGACTATCAAAAGTGAAGTTTATATTATCAATCCAGATTCTGGTTCCGTATCCAGATGTATTCTCGAATTTCATCAAAACATTGGACTCTCCAATAAACTCGGACAGTAATATTTGTTCTGTTCTCCAATGTGATGCTTCAGTAGGAATCCAATCATTAGGGTTGGCTGCTGGACCAAAGGTCTCTAGTTCCGTATGTGTTTTAGAATACAATTCCGTCCAGGTAACACCACAATCAATGGAAGCCAACACCTTAAGCTCATCTGGGCTATCATTGTCAAACTTAGTATAGGCGACATCAAAAGAAAAATTAGTTTCCCCAACAGATAGATCCAATGGTTGTAAAATTATTTCATCTTCCTCTCCAACTATTGCATTGTCTGCATTGTTCATGATCATACATGAACTATCTCCATTTCCAGCATCTGTTCTTTGCTCCCATCCCAATCCACCATCTGGGTTGAACACTTCCCATCCAGATGGCGGAAATGTTCCGACGAAATCCTCTGAAAAAGAAGTACCATCTGGAGTAACTATGGTAATGTAATTGCTCTTTGTCACCATATCTGTCCCATTGGCATTACCAGTCGTCAAAGTTACTTCGTAGGAACCTTGTGCAGTATACGTAACCACTGGAGGGTTTTGATCTGTTGATGTAGAAGGTGTTCCTCCAGCAAAAGTCCATGACCATGAAGTTGGATTACCCGTTGAGACATCCTCGAATGTGACATCAAGGCTGTTACATACCGTAGTTCTCTGTGCTGAATAAAAATCTGAAACTGGAGCTATATTGTTCTCTATGGCAATATTAACATTATCTATCCAGATTCTCGTACCATATCCAGAAGTATTGAAAAAACGTATGGATACATTTGGAGCTCCATCATAAACACTTAGGTCTACTATTTCCTTTCTCCAATGTTCATCTTCCGAAGGAATCCAATCATTGGATAGACCAGTGATGACTTCTGTGGTTTCAAGCTGTGTATGTGTTTTGGAATATACATCGTTCCAAGTTGCACCACAATCCGTAGAAACCTGTACTTTCAATGCATCTGGGCTATTGTCATCAAACTTGGTATAAGCCAAATCAAAATACATTTCACTATTGCTTCCTAAAGAAAAATCATAATAAGGCAACCTAATGTAATCTTCTTCACCAAGTACATTGTTATTGGCATTATTCATTACCATACTTGAACTATCTCCATGTCCTGCGTCACTTCGCTTTGCCCAGGCTATTTCTTGATCTGGGTTAAAGACATCCCAGCCGTGAGGAGGAAAGATTCCTTCAAAGTCCTCAGACACTGAAACTGACTCACGCTGATCCACGTGAATGTATTCTATCTTCTCCAAGGTATGCCCACCTAGAGCATTTGTTACCTCCAAAGTAACTTTATATCTTCCAGGCATATCATATTGAACAATTGGGTTGGCATCTGTTGAACTGGAAGGGTTACCGCCTTCAAAAGTCCATATTCTAGAATCTGGGAGTCCTGTGGAAACATCCTTGAACGTCACTGATTCTCCGCTACAAATAGCACTCAAATCATTTTTCAACTTTGCTTCTGGGACTGAAGCTACAACCCCTGTATCTTCAAGATTCTGTTGACTCCACAATAAGCTTCTTGGATAAAATGCCTCTGAAGTATCTTCCAACCAATAAGTCATTGCTGCTACCTGATCACTGGTATACATATTCTGACAACTGGTATTATAATCCATATGATTTTCCAGATTTGGGAATACTCCACAATCATTCAATTGATCGCGAACACATCCTTCCGTTCCGTTTGTTTGAGGCGTATCATCCATACCGTCGTTAACGGCATCACATCCATCCTGAAAAGTATGTCTCAACCCAAAATAATGACCAAACTCATGGGTCATCACCTTTTCAAAACCAGGGTTGTTGGCAGATAAGGATCCACAGGTCCTTCCTATGTACCTCCAATTGAAAGTGATATGGGGTATAACATCTTGAATAGGTAAAAATGCATGTCCTGACCCATTCCATTGTCCAACGACATTTGGATGGTGAACAATGGATATATCCAAATAGTATTTGTTATTCTTTCCCCACCACATATGATCATAGATTCGTTCATCATATCCAAACTCTATCAAATCATCATCTGCTTGCCAATCCATTCCTGGAACTTCCAATAAATTACCATCTGGATCTTCTGTCGCCAAAACGAATTCAATGTTCATTTTGTCTTTAATATCATCAAATCTTGGATCCGTTGTATTATATCCAGGAAATGTTCCATTGAAATCTCCATTAACGACCAACATCACATCATCTATACGACATTTCATATCCTCTTTACTAACCTCGATAACTTCTGGTTCTCCATTGTGAAGAATGTGAAATACCACTGGTATTTTGTAAAAGGCCGGAGGGGAAACTCCATTGTCAGTAAATTGTTTTTGAGTTTGCATCTTGGACATTGCTTGTCTAAAAGAAGCTTCTTCTTTTACAGATAACTTTGTACCACAGCCAACTGTTTCTTGACTATGGAGACTAAAAGCAAAGCATAGTAAAACAAGTGTTAAAAAGGGGTGTCTACCATTCATAATTTAGTTATTAAATTGTTAATTTTTGAATTAGCCCCTGAATATATAGATAATAAAACTACTAGTACCTACTAGCATGGTTTTATTTTCATATTTCATCTATTCTTTAACAACTTAAGCTTCTTTGTAAGGTTTAATTTCTTTTCAACAGTCATATTCTAAGTTTTGAGTTTACCGTTTCCTTCATAAATGTTCAAAACATGTTTTCTCAGATGTTGTAGCTGCTGAGATAAAACAATTGTTACTTTTTTATTTTTCTCGGAATGAGTATGTGACTTAAAACATATTTTAAATACATATCAACAGCAAGAATATTCCTCTGGTAGAATTCTTGGCGTTGCTAGATGAAAAATCAAATAACAGCTTTGAATAACGCTAAATCCAGTAGAGCATACCATTTAACGTATTGCAAGATCTGTAAAAACAGAACCTCTTCATTAAAAGAGGGAATTATCTGAAAATTGACAGATAACGTTGTCGATTTTGAAAACAGTTGTGACAATTACAGTGAAGACACTAATAAAAGTTTCCAAGGAAAAAGGCAGATTTAAGTATTTATGTTAATGACAATTATCCATTGAGCAAGTTCGATTCTTTCATTACACAGAGAAAAAATTCTTATGTCGACAGAGAAAAAATCAAACAAATACAAATCCGTAAAAAATACTCACAACATCTCTTTTAATGATTCAGGCTTCACCAATATCATTGGTTTGATTGCTAGAAGTATGATTTCATTACTTCTATTCTTTTTCAAATTCAATACTTTTGCTCAAATTGCCTTGGAAATAGAACATATAGTATTATTCATTGTTTTACTTATTGCAATTCCAGTATTCGCATTCAGATATGTATATTGCATAGGTGTGAATAAATTAACCACAGACATTAAAGGTTTTAACATAAATGGCTTGGAAATATTTTGGAATGATCTTTTATATATGACATCCTAGAAATAAAAGGACACGAAAACACAGAAAGGTTTATCATTATACATGCCCTTTCCAAGGGTTCAATAAAAATAGATTTACCTACTCTGTGTATTTCATTAGAGGAATTTATAGATATTTTAAATTGGAATTGGAAATATTAGAATAATGACTTACCTCGTTTCAACCTCTTCTTGAAAATAGCTAGGTCGTATTCTCCCTTTACATCGATGCGTTGTACTTCATAGTTGTTCTTAAAGGGGAATTTGTTCACTCTATTCCCTATTCGCAAACCATAAGCTATCGTGTTCTCATTCAACACATTGAAAAAGGAAAATTGCTCCTTTCCTTTTCTAGGGTATTTTCCATAGGGATATGCCAATGTGTTGTGGATTTCCAAATCATTTTCCACAATGAACGATTTGCACTTATCGAAATCTTCTTGCATCTCCTCTACAGACATTTCATTGTAGCGATTATGCGCAAAAGAGTGCAAACCAAGCTCTATGACTTCTGGGTTCAAGGATTGCAACTGAAGAATGTCCATAATAGATTCCTTTCCATCATTCCAGTCGTCTGTACCTCCTACATATTGAAATGGAATGTAAAAACTGGCTTTCAATCCATATTGTTGTAGCAACGGGTAAGCATATTGCAATTGATTGACATAAACATCATCAAAAGTGATGATCACCGCCTTGTCTGGAAAATCTTGTGAAGACTTGAAGATATGTAAATCACTAAAGTGCAATGAGGTATAACCATCATCCTTTAAAAACCGAAATTGCTCTTCCAGCCTTTCGGCGGAAATGGTAAGTCCCTCGCTATTGCTCGTTTTCTCACTTACGTTATGATACATTAAAACTGGAAGCTTGGCCATTGTCGAATTTGTTATGCATTAGCACGTCGGTTTTTAGCTACGTCAAACCTGACATCTATGTTTATTATTTACTCATTTTTTAAATGAGTTTCATTACTTTTGACACAAATATAACAAGTGCTGCTTAATATATTTAATTAAAACCGATTTCTATAGATGATTAGTGCCGTAGCCATAACCTACAACGAGGAAATACACATAGAAAGCTACATCGAGAGCCTAACATTTGCCGACGAGATCATCATAGTGGATTCTTTCAGTACGGACAGGACAGTTGATTTGGCTAAAAAGCACGATGTAAAAGTGATACAACATCCTTTCGAAAATTTTTCGAAACAAAAAAACTTTGCCATCTCTCAAGCGTCTTATGATTGGGTCGTCTTTTTCGATTTGGATGAAAGCGTTCCAAGCGACTTGGCAGAAGAAATAATCTCTACCGTCAATTCCGAAAACCCGTTGAAGGTATATAAAGTGAAACGTAATTTTCATTTTATGGGAAAACGTATAAAGTACAGTGGCTTCCAAACCGATGTTTCGGTACGCCTATTCAACAAGAATTATTGCAAATACAACGGAAAACCAGTACACGAAGCCATAGAGACCAGTGAGAAGATTGGTATGTTGAAACACGCAGTAGACCACCATACTTACAAGACATTCGACAATTACAACGAAAAACTGAGCTTGTACAGCAAGTTGCAGGCTGAAGCCTTGTATAAGAAGAACGTTCGCCCAAACCTATACCATTTCCTATTTAGGCCTTGGTATCGTTTTATGCACCAATACTTTTTTCGATTGGCTATTTTGGATGGAAAAGAAGGTTTTATCATATCATACGTACATGCCTTTTCCGTTTTCAAAAGATATATTCAGCTTTGGGCCATGTACAGAAAAATAGACTAGATGAAACAGGTATTTCTTGAATCTCATAACATAAAAAATCCAAACAATGGCTTTGGTCAATTCAATTATAATTTAATCAAAGGACTACACAAAGCAAATGTCTCCGATTATAAAATGACGTTGCATGCCAAAGACATAATGCCATTGAAAAAAGAATTCGGAAACTATTTCAACTATAAAGCGTACAAATCCATTTCCAGACAGCCTTTGTTTCGAATCAGGAAAAAATACGATGTTTGGCATTCTTTGAATCAAAACATTAAAATTGAACCTCATCATGACATCCCTTATGTCTTGACCGTTCATGATGTCAATTTCATAGATGAAGTTTCCAGCGACTTGAACCACCCTACCAATCGCCGTTTTATTGAAAAATTAAATAGAAGCAGTGCTATCACCTATATTTCCGAGTATGCAAAAGCTTCTACACACAAGTATTTTGACGTTCCCGATGTTCCGGAACACATCATTTACAACGGAAATCCCATCCGCGTACTTTTGGACACGGAAACTTATCCCGTAAAAACTCAAACCAAAAGACCTTATTTGTTTTTCATTGGCGCATTGAACGAGCGTAAGAATGTGCATACATTGGTGGAACTATTGGAATTGTTGCCAGATTACGATTTGATTCTTGCTGGAAATCACACAAGCAATTATGCTAAAGATACATTGGCAAAAACCATTGCAAAGACAAAAACAGAAGACCGTGTACATATATTGGGAACCATAAATGCCATTGAGAAGCAACATTATCTCAAGAATTGTGCTGCTTTCGTATTTCCTTCTTTGTTGGAAGGTTTTGGCATTCCTCCCATTGAGGCCATGCGTTTTGGCAAACCCATATTCTTGTCCAATTTGACATCCCTTCCTGAAATTGGAGGAGAGCATGCCTTCTATTGGGATCATTTCGAACCTGAGTACATGCGTGATGTTTTCGAAAAGGGAATGCACACCTACGAAACAAATAGAGCCCAATATGAAAAAGCATATGTCGAACGTGCCCTAAGTTTCAATTGGGACAATGCCGCCTTGGAGTATACAGAGGTCTATCGTAGCTTGCTATAATTCAAAAATAGGCTTCACCCAATTCTCTATACGATATTTGTCCAGAATGGCATCTTCTACCTCCACATAGGGAGAAGTTACGAAATGTTCAGGGATTTCGATATGGTTCTCATCTATCACCAATATGTTTTGGGGATTGTAAAAATCATAATTCACCACATCCGTATTAGTCGTTATCAGTTTTTTTCGGTAACCTAGGGCCTCGAATATCCTAAAAGACAGCCCTACTTGATCATTGCGTTGTATCTCAACGATTATCTTGGATTTCAAGATCATCTTTTCGACTTCCTCGATGGACTGGTGGGTAGTTATTACCTCCACATGGTCAGCTTCCATAGGGCTGCCATTGAACACCTTTATGTTATAAGTCCATTGTTTCTCTTTTAGATGCTTCGCCAAATTTTCAATCAATGGAAACCTATGGTCGTTTGTAGAAATGTTGAAAAACTGATATTCGTAGTCCTTTGTACTGTTTTCTGAAAAGATGTAATTCGTCAAAAACTTGAATCCATTCTCCTTTATGTCTTGCTTATCGTAACTGTATATAGTATCGAAATGGTTTACGATATCCAATTTTCTAGGAAACCGACGTGTACTGTCATAATAATAGGCAATGAAGTTTGAAGTGCATTTCCTTAAGAGTCGTAGCGTGTTGTCATCCAGCACATCTGGACGTATTATAAAAATTGCATCTTGTTGTCCAATGGTCAACATTTCTTTTTTGATCCTGTCGAAAACAAAGGTCTTCTTCAAATTTCGACCAAATAGCTTGGATGCGAAATTCTGAATCTTATGCCCTAGGTTTCTATACTTGAAACCTGGTTTGTCCAAATATAGGATGGAAGCTTCAATACCATCATAATCATTCAAGGCTTTTTCAATATGTGACGTATATCCAAAAGCGAAAGGTGCTATTATTGTTATCTTCATTTTAATCTTTATACTCTTTTAAGCTAGATAGCATTTGCTGATTTTAGATATTGGCCTTGTAGGGTTTTAATATTCATTGTCAACAAATGTATTAAATCCTAACTAATTTTATTTAGTTTTGCCCTTATGAAAGATATCTCGGTAATTATCATTAATTACAATACTGCTAAATACACCTTGGAATGCATACAATCTGTATTGGAACATACTACGACCGATTTGTCATTCGATATCATCGTGGTGGACAACAACTCTGAAACAGATGACTTCAAGCATTTGAAAACGCACTTTCCAAAGCAGGACAATATTTCCTTGCACCGCAGCATCATAAATACAGGTTTTGGAGGTGGGAATATGTTTGGAGCCCAATTCGCAAAATCAAAATACCTTTTGTTCTTAAATAACGACGCCATGCTAAAAAACGATTGTTTGGGTATCTTGCATCGTTACATGGAAATGCATTCAAATGTAGGTGTGTCCTCTGCTCAAAACTATGATGAGTTCAATGAGCATGTCATTTCCTTCGATCATGACAAAGGCATCCGAAAACTTGTTTTTGGACGCAGTTTCCTAGAAAAAAACTTTTCCAAGAAGCACCCAAAACGTAAAAAGAAACATACGGAACCCATCACTGTTAATTTTGTGAACGGAGCCTTTATGTTTTTTAGAAGTGACGTCTTTTGCAAAGTTGGTGGCTTTGACACCAATATTTTTCTATATTTTGAAGAAATGGACATTTGTTTCCGTATGAGGCAATTTGGGTTTACAAGTGTTTTGGTTCCAGACGCGAAAATTTTACACTACCAAGGGGTGAGTACCGGTATGTCCAAACAAATTAGCAAAGAAGGCTTCCTATCTCACATCTATGTGATAAAAAAGAATTATTCTTATGCCAAATATGCCTTTATCAGATTCTATTACTGTCTTACATTTTTGATAAAGCCAAAAAAATGGTTTTTGTTACCTACCATTTTAAAAGGCGCTCACTTATCGGAGTCTTTGAAACAAAAGCAGAAAATCAGATTTTAGGTCTCATTGTCCCTTCTTTTTCAATTTCCGTATTCTTTTGTTCATTCTATGCTTTTGATACCAACTTGCCAAAAGCAACCTCAAACCATTGTTTTTTTTGGTCAACCCAGCTGCAAAATGTAAATACTTTTCCACTTGTAAATCCATATTAAAGGATTTAAGAGCCAATTTCCGTAAGTCCTCTCCATCTTTTTTTCTATATTTCTTAAACTCTCCAACTAGATCCTCCGTCGAGAATTCCAATTTCGAATAACGTCCAGAACAGTTGTTTTCCACACATTTCTCTACCAAGGTTGGTGTCATATATCCATCGGAATATGATTTGAAATAATCACGCTCATCAAAGATCACCACCGCTCTTCCACAGGCCATCGCCTCATAGGCAGAACGTCCAAGTCCGAGTACCAAATCAACATCGTTTATCATATTTTCAACGTTCCAAACGGGGTTTTCATTCTTGTTGAATTTCGTGAACTCCAAGCCTAGAGCATTGCACGCAGATTCAATCTTCGTATTTGCCGTTTCGGATTGACTTAGACTCATAACCTTTTTCAAGGTTTCATTGATTGGTTTTTCAATGGCATAACGTTTGCAATCAATTCCATTTACAATAATTTCAGATTTAAAACCCAATGTAGCAAGGTGATCCTTGACTTCTTTCGAAATCCCTATGTGTCCGTCCGCATACCGAGAAGGTTGTTCTTCCTTTGGAAAAATCCCATGGCATGTTTGTATGACAACACCTCTTCTACTGAGGTAGTCAACACATGTGTTGTGGTTTGCCAAAATCAAATCATACTCTCTTCTTGACATATATCCAACGTTTAGATCCCTCTCGATCCTATTGGAGACATCACCTTTGAAAAAGGTAAAATATTCTACTTCAAATCCCTTATTGACCAAGGCTTCTATCAAGGTATAGGTAAAGGTTTCCGAACCTCCTACTTTTTTAAGGTGATTGTTGGCAACTAAGATTGTCTTGATGTTCATAAACTTAAATGAAGGATAAAAATACACATATCCATCAAAATAAATTAATTTTGTCACATAATTAAATGTGATGAAAGAAGAAATATACAAGGTCGTCGAAATCCTTAAAAGAGGAGGTATCATTCTTTACCCTACGGACACCGTTTGGGGTATTGGCTGTGATGCAACAAACTCTGAGGCTATCCAAAAAATATACAAACTAAAGCAAAGAGCAGAATCAAAGACCATGATTTGCTTGGTAAACAACTTCGGAATGTTGGAAAGACACGTAGACAATGTTCCCAATGTTGCATACAACATCATAGAGTTGGCTGCAAAACCCACTACCATAATCTATGACAACCCAGCCGGAGTTGCAGAAAACTTGATTGCCGAGGACAATACACTAGGCATAAGGATAGTACAAAACAACTTTTGCCAAAGACTCATACGAAAACTAGGAAAGCCATTGGTGTCGACATCAGCGAACATTGCAGGAAAACCAACACCAAAATCCTTTGAAGAAATAGATGAAGCCATTTTAAAAGGTGTGGATTATGTCGTAAATTCGCAAAGCGAAAATGGCAATGTAAATCCTTCTGCTATAATTAAATTAAGCAACAATGGTGGGATAAAAATAATTCGCGAATAAAGTTCACCCTTAATTCCTGGATACATTGTCCATTTAAACCAATTTTTACAGAAATCTTTTTAATAGCCATAAAAACCATTTTATGAAATCTTGGTGGATTCGCGATAAAAAAACAATGAATGAATTATAAAGACGCCCTACAAAACAAGATTTTCCAAATCATTTCCAAGTCTGCCGCTGAACTATCATTGGATAGCTATGTCATTGGTGGATTTGTCAGGGATTATCTATTGAAACGTGGTGACACAAAAGACATAGATGTAGTTGCTGTTGGTAGTGGTATAGAACTTGCCAGACAAGTTGCCAAGAACTTACCAAACAAGCCAAAGGTACAGGTTTTTAAAACCTATGGCACTGCAATGCTACGATACAATGAAGTGGAAATTGAATTTGTAGGCGCCAGAAAAGAATCCTACAACGCCAATAGTCGAAACCCAATCGTGGAGAACGGCACATTGCAAGACGACCAAAACCGTCGTGACTTTAGTATAAATGCACTAGCTCTAGACTTGTCAAAGGATAACTTTGGGGACTTGTTGGACCCTTTTGATGGTATGAGGGATTTAAATGCCAAAACTATCCGCACACCTTTAAATCCAGACATCACCTATAGTGATGACCCTTTGAGGATGATGAGAGCCATTCGTTTCGCATCTCAATTGGACTTTGCGATAGAGAAGGAATCCCTTGAGGCCATTACCCGAAACAATGACCGCATCAAGATAATCACCAAGGAAAGAATCGTTGTCGAGCTAAATAAAATCTTAGGAAGCAAAATTCCTTCTGTCGGCTTTTTGCTGTTGGAAAAAACAGGATTGCTGAAACATATCCTACCAGAATTGACAGCTTTGAAAGGCATAGATGAAGTTGAAGGACAAAAGCACAAAGACAACTTTTATCACACGTTGGAAGTAGTCGACAACATTTCAAAACATACGAACGATGTTTGGTTACGTTGGGCTGCCTTGTTACATGACATCGGAAAGGCACCTACGAAAAAATTCAGCAAAAAGGTAGGTTGGACCTTTCACGCGCATGAGTTTGAGGGTTCCAAGATGGTATACCATCTATTCAAACGTTTGAAGATGCCATTGAATGAGAAAATGAAATATGTCCAGAAACTGGTATTCATGAGCTCTCGCCCAATTGTTTTAGCTCAAGACATCGTAACGGACTCTGCTGTAAGGCGTCTGGTTTTCGATGCTGGTGATTACATTGAGGATCTAATGACGCTTTGTGAGGCAGACATCACAACTAAAAATCCAAGAAAATTCAACAAATACCATAACAACTTCAAGATCGTACGCGAAAAGATAATAGAAGTCGAAGCCAAGGACAGTGTTCGTAATTTCCAACCGCCTGTTTCTGGTGAAGAGATAATGAAAACGTTCAATTTGAAACCTTCTCGTGAAATAGGATTGATCAAAGAAGCCATAAAAGAAGCCATTCTGGAGGGAGAGATACCCAACGAACATGGCGCTGCTTATAATTTGATGTTGGAAAAGGGAAAGGCTTTGGGTTTGAAAATTAGCAACTAACTATTCGAAAAGAATAATGACAATGAAAAAAGACAATAAAAAAGTTATCTACTGGCTATTGACTGGATGTCTATTGATATTTATAATGGTAGTAGTTGGTGGTATTACAAGATTGACGCATTCTGGTTTGTCCATTTCCAACTACAAGTTGATTTCTGGCACGATTCCCCCAATGAATGATGTGGAATGGAATGCAGCCTTCGATCTATACAAGCAATACCCTGAATATCAAAAACTGAACAATCAATTCACGCTTCAGGATTTCAAGGACATCTATTTTTGGGAATGGTTGCACAGAGTCATTGGACGTTTCATCGGATTGGTGTTCTTTCTACCATTCCTATATTTTTTAATTACCAAGCAACTTTCGAAGGCTACGATAAAAAAATCCATCATATTGCTATGCTTGGGTGCTTTTCAAGGTTTTTTGGGTTGGTATATGGTAAAAAGTGGATTGGTGGATAGACCAGATGTAAGTCATTACAGGTTGGCTGCTCACTTGACCACGGCATTCATAACCTTCGCCTATACGTTTTGGGTCGCTTTGGATATCATGTTTCCAAATAAAAAAGAAATTCACAAAAGACTTAGAAACATCATTCGCATAGGCTTGATCGTGCTTTTGCTACAAATTGTGTATGGTGCCTTTGTAGCAGGTTTGGATTCAGGGTTCATTCATAACCACTGGCCGATGATGAGTGAAGGCAAATTCATACATGAAACCGTATACATAGAACAATCCCCTTTATATAGAAATTTCATAGAAGGTAGGAGTGGCGTACAATTCGTACATAGAACCTTGGCATATGTAGTGGTATTTTTAATTGGTCTCATCTGGTACAAGGCAAAAAAGCAACCTCTAACTCCATTTCAACAAAAAGGCATAAACAGTTTGTTGATATTGGTAAGTATACAGTTTTTATTGGGCATTTTCACATTGGTTCTGGCTGTTCCCGTATGGTTGGGAGTTTCCCATCAAGTTGGTGCTTTTTTCTTGCTTAGTGCTATGACATTTACCTTGCATCGCTTTAGTAGGTAATTGAAAAAACCATTATCTTTGCAACCTTAACTATTCGCAATGATTTACAGATTTAGAGTCATTCTTGACAATGATACCGAGGAGGACATTTTTCGTGATTTAGAAATTAGAGAAACCGATACACTTGAGGATTTACACAACATCATCACGCAATCGTTTGGTTTTGATGGTTCTGAAATGGCATCTTTCTATATAAGTGATGATGAATGGAGGCAAGGAGAGGAAATCTCTTTGTTCGACATGAGTGAAACAGGAAATGAAGTTCGCTTGATGAATGAAACGGCTTTGGACGATACGGTTCACGAAGCTCAAACCAAACTCATCTATGTTTACGACTTTTTGAACATGTGGACTTTTTATGTTGAATTGGCTGAGATTGCCGAGGAAACAGAAGGTATCGATTATCCCAATTTGATGTTTGTACAAGGTCAAGTTCCCGAGAATGCTCCTGAAAAATTATTTGAAGCCGAAAATGACGATGACGATCTTGATGGTGATTTCAACATTGATGATTACGACAATTTGGATTTCAATGAGAATTGGAACTAGCTATTATAATTGCTTGGTATTCATATCCTGATAATTGCGTTTTACATATTCCAAGGCATTTTTTAAAATTTCCCCCATATTCTTACTTCGCTTGAATTTCAAATCCAAGGTGTAATCATATATTTTGGCTTTTAACAAGTCTACGTGTGCTTTGTTGGAAATAGAATCATTGATCATGCAACTCAACAAGGCTTTGATGCGATCATGGTAACTAATCATACGCTTTGCAACAATTGAGCGCTCTTCAATCTTATATTGATCTATGGATTCCCTTTGAAATTTTTCAGAGACCAATTCGACCATAGTCAAATTTTCCTTGAAAAATTGAGGTCTGTAGACATTGAACTTGCCTTCATAGGATTGTTGGTCGAAATCTATAGCTCTTATCTTGAATACGACATGATCGAAATCATGCGTTGGTACGATTACATAATTATAAGATCTCATATCTCCCAAAAGACGAATCATACATCGCTCATTGAATTTCACGAACTCCTTTGCTATTTGGGATTTTTCAGAATCCGTACAATCCACCAACATATTGGATATAAATTCATCGCCAGGAATGCCAGTGATATGCTCCTCTATCAATGTATCCTTGTAAACCATGAAATTCAAGTTGTAGGGAGATAGCATATGCTCCAACTCCAAGCCATAGACACGAGAGGCATCTGCCTTTTTCACATAGAAATAGGTATAGTTGTCATTTAGGATGTTTCGAATTTTCACTCGAAAAGGTTTCGAGTTGCCAAAGGTGCAATAGTCTATGGCATCCACATTCAAAAAAGGAATGGTTTTCTCATTTCCATCAGAATGCAAATTGGTATAGACTCTCTTCAAACTCAAGTCGATCTCTTCTCTTTCAAATTCATTGTAATAGACGCGAATCCATAGCGTATCCTTCTCAAATTTATCATAGACGGTCACGGAGCCTTGAAAGCGCAATAGATCATCATAGGAAATCGGGATTCTTGTATTTCTGTTGTATTCTGTAAGATAACCATGCAACTTGCCATTGATTGGATAAGATGGTTTTTTCTTGGAAATTTTCAAATCGCTCATATCAAGTTTAAGATTACTCAAATTTAACTTTTAATTCAAACCAATCAAAATAAAGAAATGTGCAAACTATCAATAGCAAGAAACTAGGTTTACCCACTCCCAGATCAAAATAACATTTGCGTTATGAATAAAAAGCAAAGGAATCTTTTGTTTCAAGGGTTCCCTTGCTCTTTTAATTTAAATTTATTCTTTTATAAATAGCTTGTTTACGACTTTGTCGCCATTTCTTACGCTTACGACATAGACGCCTCCATCAAGGTTTTTAATGTCATACTTTATCGAAACTCCCTCTCTCTGTAAAGGTAAGTCTTTGATGATTTTACCTGTAACATCATAGATGGTAATGATGAAATCCTCAGTACTCGCATTTAATGGTGTATCCAGACGAATAGTCAACATTTCTTTGCTAGGATTCGGATATATGAAAATAATTTCTTCTTCCAAAGTATTGGATGCTACAGAAAGTGTTGAGTCGAAAGTTAAAACACTCAATTCCTCAGGAGTGAATGCTCTATTGAAAATAGCAGCTCCATCCATATGAACTTGCGCCCCTGTGTTTAATCCTCCAAGAATTTTCCCGAAAGAAAAAGAAGCTCCATCTCCAATCTCCCTCCTTACCAAATTCCCTATTTGGGTTCCATTCACATCATTTTCTTTCAATCTTAATTCCAAGATATCACCTTCTTCTATTACCAAATCTACTGGAAGGTTTTCTACTTGCTCTGCTGAAGTTACAGTAAAATCACCCGAAATTACAGTTGAGTTGTTACGCTTTATGGCATATTCTATGTAATAATTGAGATTGCTGGTACCAATGCGCCCATATGTCAACGTTTTATTGGTCGACACCAAGTCCAAATCTATATAATGTTCTTTAACCAGGGAATTGTTGTGGTAATTCCCATTGAATTTGACAATGAACTTTCTGGGTCTATATATACCAAAGTCAAATGGATTGGGGTTGGTCATCAATGTTTCTTCAGAGGTACCATATACATCCATTACTACAGGATCCGAATTGGTGGAATTCGTTTGGTTGATATAAGAAAAGTTTTCCAGTACACCATTTACATAGGAACATACGACATTACCATCATAGGTCATGGCAAATTGATACCACTTGTCACTGACATTGCTCAATCCTTCTCCGGGGGCATGATCTAGAATAATCCCGTTGACAGCTCGCAAATGAGCATATTGACTACCTGACGCCAACGATTGTGGATAAGTAGCAGCTCCTGTCGCAGAAAAATGAGCAAATAATTTATGAGGGTATCTGTTTATTGTAAATAAGGCAAACTGTCTTTGTCCACTATACTTCTTTTCTACAACACCAGCTTCTCCTTCATCCCAAATACCAACAATGTGATGATTGTTTGGACCATGAAACTTAACCCAAGTTATAAGTGTGAAAGGTTGATGGCCATGAATGTCTGCCAATGGTTTATCATCGAACAATGACCTTTGCACCTCTGCAAACAAACGACCAGCATCCAACTTAATCGCATTGCCGAAAGGACCTGAAGTATCTTCATGTATTGGAGTAGAAGCATTTTGTTGCACCCAATCGGTCACAGTGTAACTTTGCGCATCTCCATATTTCTTTAAAGAGATGGGATACAAGGCATTGTTGGCAACATCGATGGCTGATTCTGGCAAGGTTGAATGTGCAGTATACTTGTCTAGTATGACACTTTTGCTTTCAAAATCCCAAAAGGCAACCAATCCAGAAGTTCCTTTCACCAAGTCCTTGTTCTCTTGACTTGTTTGACCCATTGTTTGTTGCATTTGCAAGAATCCTTTGCCACTAAAGAGAAGGCAAATAATAAATAGTAATTTTTTCGTGTTCATTTTTGTTGAATATTTAATCAATTAAGGGGTTATAATGTATTTACGAAATTACACATATAACATCAATATTCTAATTGAGATCGACTAATAATTTTCAATTGAAATCATATATTTCTCAAGGATGAGATAATTATGACAAAAACGATTACTTCTTTAATTTTCTTCCTATTTTGTAACAAATATTCTTTCTGGTCGTCTTACTTTAAATCAATCAAAACACTTTTTATCTTGGAAACCATTCTTACGATTAACAATCTAACAAAAAAATACGGCTACCTCACTGCTGTAAAAGACTTATCATTTACAATAAAAAAAGGCAATGTCTATGGCATTTTGGGTCCTAACGGAAGTGGTAAGTCGACAACCTTGGGCATTGCACTCAATGTCGTGAACAAAACATCTGGGGATTTTCAATGGTTTGAAGGAAACACCACGACTCACGATGCCTTGAAAAAGGTTGGCGCCATAATTGAACGCCCAAATTTCTATCCATATATGACCGCTTACCAAAACTTGAAATTGGTTTGTAAGATCAAGGACATCAATGATTCCAAAATAGATGAAAAGCTTGATGTAGTTGGTTTGTTGGAACGAAAAGACAGCAAGTTCCGTACCTTTTCTCTAGGTATGAAACAACGCTTGGCAATTGCATCTGCCCTACTCAATGACCCAGAGATATTAATTCTTGATGAGCCAACAAATGGCTTGGACCCCCAAGGGATACATCAGATAAGGGAAATCATCAGGGAAATTGCCAGCAATGGGACAACCATTTTATTGGCTTCTCACCTATTGGATGAAGTCGAAAAGGTCTGCTCGCATGTCGTAGTCCTTAGAAAAGGTGAAAAATTATATTCTGGCCGTGTGGATGAAATGATTTCCAGCAATGGTTTTTTTGAATTGAAATGTGACGACCAAACAAAGCTATTGTCATTTTTGGATGCTCATGAATCCATTGGAAACGTAAAAACAGAAGACAACTTGATTACGGCTTTTTTGAACACTCCAACATCAGCCTCCGAATTTAATAGACAACTCGTGGAAAAAGGTATTTACATATCCCACCTGGTAATGAGGAAAGAGAGTTTGGAAGAGCAATTCCTTCAGCTTACAGACAACCACAAGTAAAAATCATCAATCAAAAACCAATTAAAATAATGTTACGACTTTTAAATATAGAATTCATAAAACTTTGGAACAATAGAGCCAGCAAGGTATTGATATTGGCTTATTTCATTCTTTTGACATCCATTGCCCTTATCGCTTCAATTAAATTCGACATTGGCCCCATCAAATTTCATTTGGCTGAACAAGGCATTTTCAACTTTCCATACATATGGCACTTCAACACCTTTGTAGCAGCCTTGTTGAAGGTGTTTTTACTCATTGTCATTGTTTCTATGACAGCCAATGAATATAGCAACAAGACATTAAAACAAAACTTGATCGATGGATTGAGCAAAAAAGAATTCATACTTTCAAAATTCATCACAACCGTTGTCTTTGCACTTGTTTCCACTTTTTTCGTTTTTATAATTTCTTTGGTTCTAGGATATACTTTTTCTAGCATTACCGAAACCTACCATGTATTTTCGGATCTGGAATATTTATTGGCATTCTTCATCAAACTGGTTGGTTTTTTCTCCTTGGGATTGTTTTTTGGAATCCTTATAAAACGATCTGCATTTGCAATAGGGGCAATTGCAGTGCTATTCATTATCGAGTTCATCAGCTATTGGATTTTCAAAGGTTACAACAGAGGAACGGATACTGTAGACAACATTTACCAATTTATGCCTTTTAAGTCCTTATGGAATTTAATAGATGAACCAGGTTCTAGATTGGGGGCTGTAAAGGAAGTAGCCAATCAAATAGGGGAACAGTTCAATTTTGACTATGCTGTTCATTGGTATGAAATAGCCATTGTATTGGGTTGGACCGCTATTTTTATCTTTTTCTCATACAAGTTATTGGAAAAGCGAGACTTATAATTTTCACCCAAAGCTTCTTCGTTTAAGGCTTAAAAGTCGCTTTTTAACGTTTTTACATTAAAAAAGTGTAGAATTTATGATATATTTGATAGCTATTGCTATGAAATAATGAAAAAACTATTATATACACTAACCCTTTTAAGTGTCTTTGTTGCTTTTTCACAACAAGAAGCTTCCAATTGGTATTTTGGTAACAATGCTGGCATATCATTTGATATGGCAGCTGGAACCGTATCCTTTAATCTAGATGGACAACTGGGAACAGTTGAAGGTTGCACCACCATTTCCGATACTTCGGGAAATCTATTGCTCTATACGGATGGTACAACGGTTTACAATGCCAGCCATGACGTAATGCAAAATGGCAATGGATTGAAAGGAGACGAATCGAGTTCACAATCTGCCATTGTGGTCCCAAAACCAGGTGATCCAAACATTTATTACATCTTTACCGTTGCATCAAACCAAAACCCCTTTGGAATTGGGATGTATTACTCAGAAGTAGACATCACTCTGAATGGAGGAGCTGGTGCTGTTACCGCAAATAAAAACATCTCCTTGCTTTCGGGTTGTGCAGAAAAACTATCTGCAGTTTTAAAGGATTGTGTCTCTGGTGCCATATGGGTAATTACATTGTCAGACGCTTCTGGCAGCTCTAATACTGGTATGAATTCATTCCATGCATTCGAAATAACAAATGTAGGCATCAATGTCACGCCAGTGGTATCCACCTTACCAATAAACATCAACGACCCAAGAGGCAACCTCAAGTTTTCTCCTGATGCAACGAGATTGGCAGCTGCAAATGCTCAAGGAGGATTGTTCATAGCCGATTTTGACAAGCAGACAGGTATGGTCAGCAATCCACAGGCCCTTGATATAGATACGCCACAAAATGACAAACCATATGGTGTTGAATTTTCACCAAACAGTCAATTGTTATATGTTACTTCTTCAAACGACTTTTTCCAAGATGGCAGCGCAGACCCTGCAAACCATAGCGCCTCATTGGTTCAATTCGATTTAAATGCCAACAACATAGAAAACAGTCAGGTAACAATAGATGAAAGGCAACTATATAGAGGAGGTTTGCAATTGGGACCGGATGGAAGGATTTATCGTGCCTTGAGTGCTACTTACGATCAAGGTATCCCATCATTGGCAATCATCAACAATCCCAATGTCATTGGAACTGGTTGCGACTACCAACATTTAGGCATAGGTCTAAGTGGAAGAGCTTCTAGGCAGGGGCTCCCCCCTTTTATTCAATCTTTTTTCACCCAACAAATAGACATTATACAAAATGGAGTGGATACCCAAGAGCTATCTCTATGCGAAGGTGACACTTATACTTTGATGGCTGACGACATTCCTGGAGCTCTATATTCTTGGACACAAGATGATGTTCCTCTTCCTGAAACGGATTTCGATTTGATTGTCTCGGAAAGTGGCACTTACAAAGTATCCATTGTCAATAACACAGGAGATTGTGGTATTCTAGAAGGAATCGCCATAGTATCTTATTTTGAAGTTCCTAGCGTGAACCAACCAAGTGACATGTTAGTTTGTGACGACGATGACGATGGCATTTACAACTTCGATCTTAGTTCTCAAACCAGCGACATTATAGGCGCACAAGACCCAATGCTTTTCGAAATAAAATACTTCGCAACCCTAACTGACGCTGATGCCAATATCAATGAGTTGCCCGCAACTTATCAAAACACAAGCAATCCGCAATTGATCTATGCTCGGATTCATAATATGGACAATACAAACTGTCATAACATCACGACATTCAACATCCAAGTATTTACACCATCAACCGTAGCTAGCACTTCCAGCCTAAGTATTTGTGACAATGATGCAAACGCAATGGACGGCCATACTGACATTGATTTATCCAACTTCGACCCTGAAGTATTGGGAACGTTGGACCCTGCCCAATTCACAGTTACCTACCATAGTTCTCAAAATGATGCGGATGCAGGTATCAATCCTTTACCAATCCCCTATAACAACCCGACTCCTTTTGCGGAAACCATATATGTTCGAATTGAAAACAACTTGAACACAGATTGCTATGCGACAGATTTGTTGGTTATAAACATAAATCCGATTCCCCAAGCATTCGATGTAGACCTTTATCAATGTGATGAAGACGGTAACGTGGATGGTTTCACAACATTTAGCCTAACAGAAGCCAATGAAACCATAACAGGGGACACACCAGACCGTTCTACTCAATTCTATTTATCGCTCAATGATGCGCAAGATGATTTGAACCCTGTTAATGAATCTTCATACAACAACACATCAAACCCGCAAGTTCTTTATGTTAAGGTTACAAATGATTTGACTGGTTGTGTAAATTATAGCGAATTGACATTGGAGGTAAGTGACACACAAATAAACGATTATGTCGCTCCAGAGGTTTGTGATGAATTGAACTCGGAAGATGGGATCTACACATTCAATTTGAATGATTTTTCATCAGACATTCTAAATGGATTGCCAAATGGCTTGGATATAAATTATTACGAAACATACGATGATGCCCTTTTGGAACAAAATGTCTTGGATCTTACTTATGAAAATACCGTTCCTTATTCGCAAACTATTTATGTAAGGGTAGAAAATGACAATGCCTGTTATGGTATAAACGAGGTGCTATTAACGGTAAATCCTTTACCTCAATTGGGTAATGATGAAACCAGACTATATTGCTTGAATGAATACCCCTCTATGATAACATTGGAGTCTGGTATCAGTGATTCTCCAAACAACTATAGCTACATTTGGTCCAATGGATCGAATACCCAGTCCATAATGGTCAATGAAATAGACACATATACAGTAACCGTTACAAACAATTCATCTGGTTGTTCCAAAATCAGAACCATAACATTGGAACCTTCCAACATAGCCACAATAGAGAGCATAGATGTTATTGACGGTAGTTTAAACAACAATCAAATTACAATCATAGCATCTGGGGAAGGAGAATATGAATACGCATTGGTAGATCAAGATGGAGATAGTACGCCTTATCAATCCAGTCCAGTCTTTACCAACGTCTCTCCAGGCTTTTATTCCATAATGATCAGAGACATTAAAAATAATTGTGGAATAACGAATACGATGGCCTCTGTCATAGGTTTCCCCTTATATTTTACACCAAATGGAGACAACAGTAATGATTTGTGGCAAGTTTATGGTGTTTCATCTGCCTTTCAAGCAAGTGCTGTCATCCATATTTTTGATAGATATGGAAAGTTAATCACGCAAATAAAGGCATCCAGTAGAGGTTGGGATGGTACTTTGAATGGTAATCCACTTCCAAGCAATGACTATTGGTTTTCCGTTACTTTGCAAGATGGGCGTGTATATAAGAACCATTTTACTTTAAAACGTTAGAATTCTTATGAAAAAGAAAAAATTGAAATATCTGATGATTTCTGCTTTTCTTTGTATGAATGTCATCTTTTCCCAAGAGCAAGCATCTAATTGGTATTTTGGAGAAAACGCAGGAATTACATTCGATTTGATTACAGGGGATGTCACTTCTGTAGATAACGGACAATTATTAACCGTAGAAGGTAGCACTAGTATTTCTGACGACCTTGGCAACCTTATACTATATACAGACGGTACAACAGTTTACAATGCGAACCATGTTATCATGGAAAATGGAGAAAACCTTTTTGGAGACGAATCCAGCACGCAATCTGCCATAGCCATTCCCAAACCGGAAGATCCTGACATCTATTACATTTTTACCGTAGGATCCAACTCGAATCCGACTGGGTTCAATTATTCTGAAGTTGATTTGAATTTCAATGGGGGTCTAGGTAAAGTAACCAATAAAAATATAAATCTGCTTCCTGCTTGTTCTGAAAAAGTTTCAGCAGTATTAAAGGATTGCGTCACTGGTTCCATATGGGTTATCTCATTATCTAGCGCATCTGGAAATGACATTAGCAACTTAAATACCTTTCATGCTTTTGAAGTAAGTAGCACGGGTATAAACACCAATGCAACAACCTCTACTCTCTCCATGGATGTCACGGATTTAAGTGGGAATCTTAAGTTTTCTCCAAATGGAACGAAATTGGCTTGTGCCAATGGTACCTCTGGTTTATTCATTGCAGATTTCGATGCAAGTACTGGTATTGTAGCCAATCCTCAATTTCTAGATACACAGACGTTGAACGACTCATCCTACGGTGTGGAATTTTCTCCAAACAGCCAATTGTTGTACGCAACAACATCCACTGTGTTTTCAGACCCAAACGACCCTAATGCTCCTTCAATCAATACTGGATACTTATTACAGTATGACCTATTTGCTACCAACATCTCTGACAGCAAGGTCTTGATTAATGAGGAAGAATTATACAGAAGCAGCTTGCAATTAGGCCCCAATGGGCAAATATATAGGTCACTTAGCAAAAATTATGATGAAGGCATTCCTTTTTTAAGTACCATAGTTAGCCCCAACATTCTGGGACTCGGATGTGACTATCAGCATAAGGTTGTTAATCTAGGTGGTAATGATTCCAGACAAGGGCTTCCCCCATTCATACAATCCTTCTTCACGCAACAAATAGACATTATTCAAAATGGAAGTGGAGACACCCTTAATTTATTGCTATGTACAGATGACACCTATACCTTATCTGCAGAAGAAATTCCTGGAGCAACCTATGTCTGGACTCAAAACGGTTTTATCCTACCTGAAACGGATTTCGACCTGGTAGTGAGTCAAGCAGGAACCTATGAGGTTTTCATAGACATCAATAGTGGTAATTGCTCAAATTTGAACGGACAAGCGAATGTGACTTTTACAAATATTCCCAATGCCAATGATGCAAGTTTGATTCAATGTGCAATTGGAAACTCTACAAGTTTTAACTTAACGGAAGCCAACGAAGACCTAACGGGAGCGCTTCCCGATCTATCCACGCAATTTTTCCTATCACAAAACGATGCGGAAAATAACAACAACGAATTAAATGGATTATCCTACAATAATATCACCAATCCACAAATCATATACGTCAAAGTTACAAACGACATTACGAATTGCAGCAATTATAGTGAGTTAACCATTGGAGTAAGTACCACGCAAGTCGACAACTACAACGCGCCACCTGTCTGTGATGAATTGGAATCAGAAGATGGCATTAACGCCTTTACCCTTGATGATTATTCCGCAGATATCCTTGCCCCTTTGCCTCCTGGTTTGGACATTTATTTTTATGAAACCTATAATGACGCCTTGTTGGAGCAAAATGAATTAACATCTCCATACAACAATACAACCCCTTACTCACAAACCATATTCTCCAGAATAGAAAATGGGAATATATGTTATGGAATAAATGAAATACTACTTACCGTAAATCTCTTGCCTCAATTGGAAAATGACGATACTTTATACTATTGTTTAAATAACTATCCTGATATGATAACCATAAACGGAGGTGTCATTGATTTCCCCAATGACAATTATAATTACAGTTGGTCTACTGGAGATGATGTAATCGAAATCGAAGTCAATGAAATAGGTTCCTACACCTTTACGGCAACGAACAATAGTGGTTGCTCCAAAACTCGAAACATTACTTTAGAGGCGTCCAATATAGCAACCGTAGAATCCATTCAGGTCATGGAAGGCAGTATTTCCAACAATGTAATTACTATTATAACATCTGGAGAAGGTGAATATGAATACGCATTGACAAATGAAGAAGAGGAAATGACACCTTATCAAACAAGCAATGTATTTACCAATGTTTCATCAGGCATCTACACTGTTACGGTACAAGATATAAAAAATGATTGTGGAAGTATCGATGACCTTGTTTCCGTAATTGGATTTCCTAAATATTTCACCCCCAATGGAGACAATATTCATGACACATGGCAAGTAAAAGGCTTGTCTTCTCGTTTCCACCCCAATTCCCTAATATACATATACAACCGTTACGGCAAACTCATTACCCAAATAAAAGCCTCAAGTAGAGGTTGGGATGGTACACTAAATGGAAAACTTCTACCCAATAGTGATTATTGGTTTTCTGTAACTCTAGAAGATGGCCGTGTTTATAGAGACCATTTTACCTTAAAACGATAATTAATAAAATTATACTCTTGAAAAACTTATTCTTTAAATTCACTTTGTTGGTGATGACATTATTTAGTGCCAATATCTCATTTGCTCAACAACCCAATGATTGTTCAAACTCAATCACCGTGTGTGGTGACTCGGACATTGTTTTGGATGTCAATGGTGCTGGCATATCAGAAATACCTTTTGGATCTGCTTGCGGCAGCCAAGAAAACAATAGCCTATGGTTGGAAGTCACACTAGTTACCGATGGCACATTAGCCTTCACCTTGACACCAAATAGTACCAATATAAACGAGGATTACGATTTTTTCATATTTGGTCCCAATGCAACATGTGGAAATTTAGGCAATGCCATACGATGTAGCACTACAAATCCAGCAGCAGCAGGACAAGGAAACAACCTAACGGGAATGGACAACACCATAGCTGCTGCATCCGGGTCCCAACCTACCGGTGGTCCTGGACCTGCAGGAAACAGCTTTGTGACTGAAATAGATGCTCTTGCAGGGGAAACATATTTTGTTGTTATAGACAGACCTGTAGGAAATAGCCCTTTCAGTTTGGATTGGACGGGTACTGCTCAATTTTCCGATACACCAGCAGATACCACAAATGGAGACCCTACTGTATTAAACTTGGAAGAGTGTGATGCCGTTTCTCCTTTCGATGACAATTCAACAGCTTTTGACTTGGAAAGCAATACGACAACACTAATTGGTACGCAAACGGATGTTGCAGTTACCTACCATACAAGTGAAAGTGATGCAAATATCGGTATAAATGCTTTGACTAGCCCTTTTACAAATACCTCCAATCCCCAATCAATTTTCGCAAACATCAAAAATACGACGACCAATTGTTTTACAATTACCGAGTTTCAATTAAACGTGATTAACGAACCTGAAAACAATCAGGCACCGGATATGATCGTTTGCGACGATGTAAGCAATGATGGTTTTGCTTCATTTGATTTGAACTCTCAAACCGCAACTGTTCTTGGTACTCAAACCCCTACGGATTTCAATGTAACATATCATGAAACAACCATAGATGCGACGGCAGGCTCCAATGCCCTTACAAGCCCTTACAACAATGTATCTTCCCCTCAGACCATATATGTAAGAGTCGAAAATGCATCAAACAATGCTTGTTTTTCTACAGCTACCTTTCAATTAATTGTAAATGCAATACCAATAATCCCTACTATTTCTGATTATGAAATTTGCGATAATGATGATGATGGTGATGCAAGCAACGGCTTTGTTGAATTTGATCTAACAACGGTAGATTCCTCGATCATCAATGGCCAAACAGGTCTCGTAGTATCTTATTTTGAGACAATGGCAGATGCTATCGCAAACACCAACAGCATAGCAAATCCAAGCAATTACACCAACAATGTTGCTAACTCTCAGGTTATATACATCCGTCTAGAGAATAATACGAACAATTGCTTTACGACATCGAACTTTAATTTGATTGTAAATGAATTACCCGTAGTAATAATCATTCCTAATTATGAAGTTTGTGACAATGACAATGATGGAGATGCCAACAATGGTTTTGTCGAGTTTGATTTAACCACAATGGATGCTTCCATAATAAATGGGCAAGCAAACACCACTGTTTCCTACTATGAAACATCCAATGATGCCATTTCCGATACAAATGAAATAACCAACCTGATAAATTATGTAAATACAGAAGTCAACACTCAAACGATATACATCCGTTTGGAGAATACTTTGACCAACTGTTTTGACATCACATCATTCAACCTGGTAGTCAACACAGTACCCACAATTGTAACAATTCCAGATTATGAAGTTTGTGATGATGCATCAGATGGAAGTGACACAAACGGTTTTGCTACATTTGATTTGACAACCCAAGACGCGACAATCCTCAATGGACAAGCCAATACTGTGATTTCTTATTTTGAAACACAAGCAGATGCACTCGCAAATACAAATTCCATAACCAACACAACTACATATACCAACACAACTGCAAATACTCAAATCATTTATGTTCGGTTGGAAAATACGGTTACAAGTTGTATAAATACAACATCGTTCAATATAGTAGTGAATCCATTGCCCGAAGTTCAAAATGCCACATTGGTACAATGCGACGAGGATGGTACTCCAGACGGATTCACGCAGTACAACCTTGACGAAGCCAACGAGAACGTCATGGTCAATGGAGACACGACAGGTTCCAACTACACGCATCACTTGACACAGGCAGATGCCCTAAACAACGTCAATGCAGTCACCCCGTCCCCCTTTACCAACA
>CANMCF010000020.1 GCA_947496215.1 uncultured Bizionia sp. | reverse complement strand
CTCTATTACGATAGGATTGGACTTTCTTCAAGGAATTAGCAATTGCCCTTGTGCGCAAACTAGAGCTGACGAATAACGGTAATATAAAACTCTTGCAAGATACTAGTTATAGCCCTTTTACCAAAAGTAGCATCATCAAACAACTTTCTAGAACGATAAATCTTTTCTTGAAAACATACAATAATAAAAAAAGCGACTCGTAAGTCGCTTTTTTCTATGCTTTAAGATAAATTAAACATTGGTCTAGGTCAGGGTTTTTTTGTATCAAAGATTCAATATAAATCTTAAGCTCTTGTATTTCATAAGGTAACAACCTTTCAAGGGCCTTTTCTACTTCCCTGCAAAACAAGTTAACATCAAAACTTACTTTATTGAGTATAGTCTTGGTGTACTCGAACATTGCTCTTGCCATAATTAAGTAATAAGGGTTTAGTTAAAATTAAAAAAGTAGCTTTTTTTTATAGGCAAAGTGTTTTATTATTCCGATTAAAAGTAATAAAAAAAAGAATTCAAAAAACATTTCACCCCACTTTTAACAGTTAAAAAAAACATAATTTTTAAGGCTAGAACTTATTATCTCCATCCAAAAGGTCTCCTAAACCACCAAGGATGCTACCTTCCCCTTTACTCTTACCTCCTCTTGGCAAACTAGATAAAACACGCCCTGCCAATCTACTAAATGGCAAAGATTGTACATAAACAACTCCTGGCCCTTGCAATTTTGCAAAAAACAGACCTTCTCCTCCAAAAATGGTATTTTTAATGCCTCCTACAAACTCTATGTCATAATCTACGTCTTGAGTAAATCCAACAATACAACCAGTATCCACACGAAGCGTCTCACCTGCTTGTAAGACTTTTCTAGCCATTGTTCCACCTGCATGTACAAAAGCCATACCATCTCCCTCCAATTTCTGCATTATGAAACCTTCACCTCCAAACAATCCTCTTCCAAGTTTCTTGCTAAACTCCGCTCCTATGCTGACTCCTTTTGCCGCACATAGGAATGCATCTTTCTGACAAATAAACTTGCCTCTGTACTCTGTTAGATCTATCGGTATTATCTTTCCTGGGTATGGTGATGCGAAAGATACGTTTCGCTTTCCTGTAAGATCATTGTAAAAAGCAGTCATAAACAAGCTTTCACCAGTAAGAATACGTTTCCCTGCCCCCAGTATCTTCCCTAGGAACCCAGTGTCCTTTTGCGACCCATCTCCAAATATGGTTTCCATTTTGATGCCATCGTCCATCATCATGAAACTTCCTGACTCTGCAACCACGCCTTCCTGAGGATCCAACTCGATCTCGACGTATTGCATTTCTTCTCCGTAAATTCTATAATCTATTTCGTGTGCTGTCATTGTTTTGTTTTTTTGATTAACTACTTGGTTAGTTGAATATATTCAAATTTTGTTACAATCTAAATATTGTTATTTTGTTTTCAATTTCACCGACCACTCGAAATTAAAGGTGGATACCACTACTCCTTTCTCATTGGTACCTATTGATTGCATCCATAGCGTCTGTCCTTCACCAGTCTCTATCGTTTTATTTATTGCATCATCTACCAAATTACCATCTTTGCATTCAAATGTAATCTTACCAGTTGCCTTTTTGGTAAATGAAGCATTGTTGTTGGAGACCAACATTGAAATATTCTTTCCGCTTCCCCTTATCTTCATCAATACCAATGCTCCGGTCGTCAACTCGGCCGCCATACCCTGAACAGCCCAAAACATCGATTTAAAAGGGTTTTGATTAATCCATTTGTGTCTTACCCTAACAGAACAAGACTCTCTTGTAATCGTTTTCACTCTCACTCCTGTAAAATAGACTGCAGGCAACTTAAATAGGTTAAAAGCATTGATCTTTCTAGGTGTTAACTTCATATCTTCTTTTTGTTTGAATCAAAATTATCGAAAATAATCGACATGCTAAATTGTTAATTTTTTGTTAATTTTTAGTACTATGCGTAACATAATACCTTCTTTTAGACATATATTTGTATAAGAAACTATTATATGCTTTTAAAATGACTGAAAACAATCACAAGAATATAGCAACCTTCATACATCTATCTACCTTTTCCAGGTTCATCATTCCATTTGGGAATTTTATTGGGCCAATAGTGTTATGGACAGCCAACAAGGAAAAGTCAAAATTCATAGATGATCACGGCAAACAAGCAATCAATTTTCAAATAAGCATACTATTGTATGCAATGGTACTTGGTATGATCACGGTTCCTTTTTTCATATTTGGCTTATTCAACAACTTGGATTTTTTGGATATCAACTTTTTCGATAGCATTCACATAAATGTAAGCAAACCATCACCTCTTCTATACATAGGAGGTTCTTTGGGAGTTTTGGCATTTTTAGGGTTTATTCTTGAGCTTGTCTTAATAATAACAGCAAGCTTGAAGGCTAGAGACGGCATACAATACAAGTATCCATTGACAATTAATTTTTTAAAATGAATCAAAGATAATTTCATCAATCAATCAATCAATCAATCAATCAATCAATCAATCAATCAATCAATCAATCAATCAATCAATCAAAAAATGAACAGTTTAAAAATTAATCTATTTAAAATATGAAAATAGAAAACACAAAAGCACAGATGCGAAAAGGTGTTTTGGAGTATTGCATATTGTCGGTATTAAAAGATGACGATGCATACGTAGCCGAAATCCTAGGCACTCTAAAAGACGCTAAACTACTAGTAGTGGAGGGTACAATCTACCCTTTGCTTACTAGACTTAAAAATGCTGGACTCCTCAATTACCGTTGGGAGGAATCAACATCGGGTCCTCCAAGGAAATATTACGGGCTCACAGAAACAGGAAAACTATTTTTAAAAGAACTAACAACAACTTGGGACGAATTACAAAACGCAGTTAACATAGTAACAAGCTCAAAAACAACTAAAAATGAATAAGACAGTCAACATAAATTTAGCAGGTATATTTTTTCACATAGATGAAGATGCGTACTTAAAATTGCAACGCTATCTTGAGGCTATAAAACGTTCATTTACAGATTCTCAAGGGCGATCCGAAATCATTTCAGACATCGAGGCAAGAATTGCTGAACTGTTTGCGGAACGTATGAAACACGACAAGCAAGTAATAGGTGGCAAAGAAGTGGATGAAGTCATTTCCATAATGGGGCAACCTGAAGACTACCTTGTGGATGATGAAATCTTTGAAGACGAACCAAATACATATACAAAGAGAAGCTCTTCAAATTCCAGAAAACTATATAGGGATACGGAAAACTCGTATGTTGGAGGTGTTTCCTCTGGATTGGCCCATTATTTTGGCATAGATACCATTTGGATTCGTCTAGCTTGGATTCTTTTGGTCTTTGGAGCTGGTACTGGAGTGATTCTATACATATTGTTATGGATATTAATCCCTGAAGCAGTATCGACTTCGGAAAAAATTGCAATGACAGGAGAACCCGTAAACATAAGTAACATCGAAAAAAAAATTCGTGACGGTTTACAGAGTGCAACAGACAATGTAAGCAAGGCAGGCAACAAGTTAAAAGAAGGTCTAGGCAATGCCAGCGATAGCATTTCACGTGTCGACTTGAGCAAACAAGGAAATAGCATAAAATCAAGTTCCAAGACCTTTTTCGACACCTTTACGGATATCTTGATGTTCTTTTTGAAGTTATTCGCCAAATTCGTAGGTATCATATTAATGATAACTGGAGCAAGTACCTTGATTGGATTAGTTATAGGTTTGGTGTCTGTTGGCGTAGTAGACACGATTCACTTTCCAGGAATCGACTGGTTGGATGTGGCGAACTCTTACGGAATACCTCTTTGGGTAATATCCATAGTCTTGTTTTTCTTCATTGGAATCATCGCCTTCTTCATTTTCTATCTAGGATTGAAGATATTGATAAACAATCTCAAGTCCATTGGCATTTTTGCCAAGTCTGCACTGTTGGGTGTTTGGTTAATATGCTTGATCACACTTATCGTGTTTGCTGTAAAACAAGGTATGTCCTACAAAGAAAAAGGTGCCACGGTAAATACCGAAAAATTTGAAGGTATCACAGCCAACGACACTTTGGTTGTTTCCATGAAAGGGAACGATTACTATGCCGATCGTTTTTATAGAAGTTCTGGGTTTAACACTGGATTCAATGAAAATGGGGAAAAGGTAACCTATTCCCATGATGTTAGACTCATAGTGAAATCCACAAGAGACAGTGTCGCAAAGGTCAAGGTGATGAAAACCGCCAGAGGGAACTCCCATAAAATAGCCAAGGAAAGAGCTGAAAACATATCTTACCATTACAGTTTGTCGAATAAAGAATTGACTTTGGACAATCACTTCATAATACCTAGCAATGAAAGATTTAGAGATCAAGAGATAGAAGTCACATTGTATCTTCCAATTGGAACTACCCTCTATGCAGATGATAACACTTATAACTACCATAGCAATTCCAGCTATTACAATGATATTTTGGAAAATGGTACAGAAGAACATTATCTGAGAATTGAAAACAACAGTACAAGATGTTTGGACTGTGACGATAACACCCATGAGGAAGACGATTTTGAAGTCAAGGTCGATTTAAATGGCGAGAACTCCAAACTTCAAATCAATGATGATGGAATAGAAGCCAAAACTAACAACCTAGAAGTAAAGATAGATGATGATGGAGTTGAAGCTGGCAGCAAAAACGTGGATGTAAAGATAGATGATGATGGAATAGAAATCACTTCCAAAAAGAAAAGTAAAAACGATGAATAGCCAATCACATCCATTACAAAAAGTAAAAAACGCATAATTTCATAACCATCAATAAAAACCAATTAAAATGATCGCTTTAGCAAAATTAATCGCTGCTATAATTGTAGCAATACTAGTTTAATCAATCAAAAAACCAACAGTACCAGAACCATTTTAAGCTTTTAATCAAGTTTGGGATGGTTTTTGTTTATATTTGTTTTCATTAAAACATTTCCCAAAAATGAACAAAAAAATCATCTTACTACTACTTATAAACCTAACAATTCTTAGTGGCCATTCACAAAAAAAACAAAAGATAAAAGGCAGTAGAAATGTTACAAATGTAATTACGGAGATTGATCCCTTTCAACGCATCGTAATCGGAGATGACTTTGAAATAAAGTTGACTCAAGGTCTGACACCATCGGTAGAAATCAATGCCGATGACAATTTACACGATGTCATCGAGTTTTCCGTACAAGACGGTAGTTTGAAATTCAACAAGACAAAACGTATCGTTTCCAACAAAACACTGGAAATAATAGTTACTGCCGTAGAATCGTTAAATACCATAGAGTTGAAAGACGATGGTGAAATTAGTGATTTGAGTGCTATAAAATCCGACAATTTGACGTTGATAACCAAAGGCTCTTCGAAAGCATTTTTGACATTGAAAACTGATCTATTCAAATTGGTCAATGGAGACAAGAGTAGCAACAGATTGAATGTAACTGCCGACAAGGTTACTTTGGAACTTAGTGAGAATAGCAAAACCGAAGCTTTGATAAATGCCACCGACCTTGAAATAGACATGTACCAACGTAGTACGGCAAAAATTGAAGGAGATACAGACAATTTGGAATTGCGATTAGATAACAACTCTCGATTTACAGGTAAAAAGCTAACTTCAGCAGATTGCGCTCTATCCCTTGAAACTAGGGCTGAAGCATCAGTTGAAGCAACCAAAACCCTAACAATAGAAGCCTCAGGTTCTACTGAAACATACATTTATGGTAATCCAAAGATCGATTTGAAAAAATTTGAAGATAATGCCATCTTAAGAAAAAAATAGAATTGGACATACAATTGTTAAACTGATGCCATTTGAAAGAACTACTCGCTTTTGAATGGCATTAGTTTTTTATTGTCTTTGCCAAGGTAGAATAGAGTTTTTCTATTTCTATCGGTTTCCATAGAATCCCATTGAACAATTTTAGATCAGACTTGTTCTCACTTGCCATGACATCTGCCGTTACGGCAAAAACAGGTGTATCCCTATTGAAATTATCAACAGTTCTTATTAAACGCGTTGCATCTAGACCGTCCATTTCTGGCATATGGATGTCCATCAAGATGAAATCGTATTTTTTATTCTTGGCAAATTCGACTGCTTCTTTCCCATTCACCACGTGATCCGTTATTATTCCCCAATTAGACAGCAACTTCTTAAGGAGCATTGAGTTAATAGGAGTGTCTTCTGCAAGTAAAACATGCTTGTCCTTTAATTCCAGGTAACTATTTTTCTTGGTTAGGACTATCTTTTCCCCTTTTTCCAATTTGAGTATGAAGTAAAACTCGGAACCTTCGTGCTCCCTGCTTTTCACCTTTATTTCACTATTATGCAATTCCACCAACCTTTTCACGATTGCTAGACCAAGCCCTGTACCTCCTTGTTTTCTGGTTAAAATGGGCTTTACTTGCGTGAAGCTTTCAAAAATTTCTACCAGATCTTGCTCCGAGATCCCTTCTCCCGTGTCGGATACGGTGAATTTTATCGTATCATGACTTTCTCCTTCATCCAATAGCTCCACATTGAATCCAACACTTCCTTTCTCGGTAAACTTGATGGCATTACCTATTAGATTGGTTAATATTTGTGATATTTTCGTTTGATCTATCAAATAGCCTCTATCCTTGGGAATGTTGTTTTCCATAACCAAGTCCAAGCCTTTGTCTTTGGCCAAATTCGAGTGTAGGTTTATTACCTTGCCACATAACTCTCCAAGATTGGAATTGTACAATTCCAATTTCGATTTTTTGGAATCCAATTTGGTGAAATCCAAAATATCATTGACTATGTTTATCAAATTGTTTGAAGCAAATTCAAGGCTTTGAAGCAACTCCTTGTTCTCTTCTTTCACCTTGTCATCAAGAATGGATATAATGGTGGTGATTGCATTGAGAGGAGTCCTTATCTCATGACTCATTATAGACAGGAATTGTTGTTTTATCCTCATGGACCTTTGCTCTGCCCTATTCTTCTTATCTATGCTTTTCTGTTTTATTTTTTGAAGCAATGCTTCATTCTCCAAAGCATTCATTTTATTTATCAGGTCATAATCCTCTATGACTTTCAATGTCTGGGTGTTGATGACCGCTTCCTTTTCCTCTAAATAGATTTCTAGATACTTTAATGCTTTTTCAGTGTCGTTTTTCTTCTTGTTTATCAAGTACAGAAGATGATAATTCTTTATTTTTATCATAGCCATCTGAAATCTGATGCTCAAATTCAACCCTTCTTTTATGGCTTCTTCTGCTTTTTCCAAATGTCCCAACGAAAAATATAGTTTCCCTAGCTTTCGTAGTCCCATAGCTACTCCTATGTTTTCCCCTACTTCTTTATGAATGGCTATGGCCTCAAGAAAATCGGATTCAGACTTTTCATATTCTCCTGCGGCAAAATACACTTTCCCCCTACCATATATAGAAAAACCATACCCTCTTATGTCTTTTGTTTCCTTTTTTATGCCAATGGAATGCTCTATGCTACGCATTGCGAATTTATTCAGCTTCTTTTTCAACAATAGTCCGGAGAGATTGTTGTAAACGTTGGATTCCAAATTCAAATTTGAAATCTTCCGAGCTGCCAGTATGGAACTTTTATAGGATTTGAATGCATTGTATGTATCTCCAATATATTCGTAGATGGAACCTACCGCCTTCTCTACCTTGGATTGATTGTACAAATCATTGTGTTTTCTGTAGACCTTGAGTGCCTTTATGAGATAAGTCAACCCAATATGGTAATTATTGGTCTTATAATGAACACTCCCTATGTTGTAGTTGGCATTTGCAACCCCTCTTTCATCCTTTAACAATGTAAAACATTCTATGGCTTCTCTTGAATGATCCTTGGATTTCTCAAATTCACTGTTGATCATATAATACAAAGACAACTGGTTTAAACTTCGACCAATTGATGCTTTGTCTTCAATGTGCTTGCTGATTTGAAGCGCCTCTTTAGCAATCTCTATGCTTTCAGGTAAATTACTATTACGTCTTAGATAAGCATCATCCAAAAGAAGATTAACTCTATCTATGTTATTTAAAGTGCTGATAGTCATTTAGGGCGATAACTAATTTTTCGCAAAATAGTAATTTATACTCAATGATTTAACTTTTTACATAAAAAAAACCGAAGCAAAAGCTTCGGTTTCCCCATATATTGTATTTTATGTTTTTCTATGCTTCTACCACAGCTTCCTTTGCAGCTAAATAACGTTCGGCATCCAATGCTGCCATACACCCTGTACCAGCTGCTGTTACTGCTTGTCTGTATACGTGATCTGCTGCGTCACCACTTACAAATACACCTTTTACATTGGTCTTGGATGTTCCCGGCTCATTGATGATGTAACCTGTTTCGTCCAAATCTAGGTAACCTTTGAAAATGTCCGTATTGGGTTTGTGTCCTATGGCTACAAAGAATCCAGTTGCAGGGATTTCTTGTATTGCTTGTGTCTGGTTGTTCTTTACTTTTACTCCCGTGACTACTTGGCCATCTCCCAAGACTTCCTCTGTTTCCGTATTGAATAGGATTTCTATGTTCTCCGTGTTCTTTACTCTAGTTGCCATGATTTTCGATGCCCTAAACTCATCACGCCTTACCAACATCGTTACCTTGGTGCACAATTTAGATAGATAATGAGCTTCCTCACACGCACTATCTCCTGCTCCAACAATAACGACTTCTTGATTTCTATAGAAAAACCCATCACAAACTGCACAAGCAGAAACTCCTCCACCCAATTTCAAATATTTTTGTTCGGATTCCAAGCCTAGATATTTGGCAGCAGCTCCAGTGGAAATGACTACTGTATCACAATGAATTTCCTTGGTATCATTTACCCATACTTTATGGATGTCTCCAGAAAAATCTACTTTGGTCACCCATCCGTCTCGTACATCTGTTTCAAAACGTTGTGCCTGTGCTTGCAACTCCATCATCATTGCTGGGCCAGTGATTCCTTCTGGATATCCAGGAAAATTTTCAACCTCGTTGGTGGTCGTCAACTGCCCCCCTGGTTGTGTACCTTGGTACAAAACTGGTTTCATATTAGCTCTGGCAGCATAAATGGCAGCAGTATACCCCGCTGGTCCAGACCCTATTATCAAGCATTTTATTTTTTCTATCGTATCAGACATTTTAATTCATTTTTGTTAGGCAAAAGTAGAATTTTTACATCAAAACTTACAAGCAATCCATTAAAAGTTGTTATGGGTAGATAATTTATTCTTATATAGATGAAAGAAGGTTCTTAATTATCCATAAAAAAAGCAATGCTAGTTTTAGCATTGCTTCTCCCGACTAATTCAAATAAAGTAATTATGTTCTTCCTTATAATTTGTTACTATAACGACATAAACCTTTCTTTGATTTAAAGAATAGGGTCAGGCCCCATTTGAGTTTTTCATCTTTACTTATTTTAAAGGCGAAATCATATTATAATGGATTTTGTATCAACAAAGGATTTGCATCCAAAGCATCTTGAGGAATTAACCATTGCCATCTATTGTCTCCTGCAGGGACATCGAATACTATGGTCAATGCTTGAGTATGATTTGCTCCATTTCTATCTAAAGGTAAATTCATACGCTTTAAATCATAGAACCTAAAACCTTCACCCCACAATTCCCAACGTCTTTGCAATAAAATCTCATCTATCAAATCTGTACCAGTATTTGTAGATAAAGTATATGATGGATCCCTTACGATCGCCATATCCAATAGTGCACTTGCCGCATCTGCATTACCCAATCTTGCTTTTGCTTCTGCTTCGATTAAATACATCTCCGATACTCTCATATAAGGAACATCCATTCTACTATCTCCATTGCCAATGGCTATAAACTTTTGACTCGTGTATGGTTTCAATGCATGTGTAGGCAAAAGTGAAACTCCTGTTGGCAAATTCAAATGATCTCCTGACGGATCAAATATTGTCGATCTAACGTCTGTTGAAGGAATGGCATTGTATAAAGTACTATTAATTGCTTTGGGATTACCTCTTATGTTGGATGAACTGTAGTTTCTAGAAATGAATGCTCCATAATTTGCAAAGAACAATGTATGATCTTCTACTATATGACTACCCCACATCCATTCATCACTTTCGTAATCACTAAAATTATTGAAGTAATCGTTTGCATTCATCAACACATAACCTTCTTGTGCCATTTCCGCATATTCTACAGCTTCCAAATAATTTCCTTGAACCAATGCCACTCTAGCTTTAAGACCTTGTACTACACTCTTATCTATGTGAGATTTGTTTATTCTTGAGTATTCCCCCAAAGCCACTATGGCATCATCCAAATCTTGATTTACTTGTGTGTAGACTTCTTCTACCGTATTTCTTGCCAATGGATCTGAACCAGTTGTCAACCTAATAGGTATACCCAATTGTGTATTTTCTACTCCAACTTCGTAACGCTTTCCATACAATTGCACCATTTGAAAATGAGCCCAAGCTCTATAGAACAGCGCTTGCCCCTTCGCTGCATTTTTAAGTGACACATCTCCTGTTGCCCCATCTGCTCCATTGATGACTATGTTCGCATTTCTTATGATACGGTAATACGTCCTGTATGGAAACAAATCATCACTATCATTTGCATTTGTATGATCATTCCATTTATATGCATTGTTGAACCAACCATTTGCTGCTCCAGTCATTACATAATCTTCCCCCAATGCGTCATTTTGGATCATCATAGCTCCAATACCACCTTTTCCTTGAGAACCTTGATAAGTCAAGTACAGTGAACGGTGAATACCATTTACAATTAAAAATAGATTATCGACAGTCTCAGTTGCCGAAGTTGCCGATATGTCTTCGGTTGGTAGTTCGTCTAGGTATTCCTCATCACAAGAGCTAAAAACAGCACTTGTAAGCATTATCATCAATACTATTAATTTGCTTATTGTTTTCATGGTTTATTTTTTAAAATTTTAAATTGAATCCAAGTGAGATATTTCTTGAAGGTGAAAATCTGTTTTGAGTCGTTCCATTGAAATTTTGTCCAGATTCCAATCCTTTTCTAGCGTTTATTACGAAAAGATTTTCTCCTGTAACGTAAAATTTAGCTGCTCTTACTCCCATCTTATTGGTAATGAAAGATGGTAAATTGTACCCCAAACGGAAAGTTCTCAATGCTAGGTAGTCTGATTTAACCAACCATCTATCTGATCCCGCTCCAAAGGCAGCCACTTGGTTATCGTCCATTCTTGGCACATCTGTGATGTCTCCTGGTTTTTGCCAACGGTTCAAAATGTCTCTACTCAAAGCTACACCATAATCTCCTGAATGCATCAAAGCACTATAATTGGTGTCGTAGGTTTCCCCTCCCAATTGATAGGTAAAGGTAAAGCCGAACTCAATCCCCTTATAGGTTAAGTCACTAGAGAATGCTCCGAAAAGATCTGGTGTGGCAGTGCCTGCAAAATGAAATTTCGCCTTGTTTTGATTTGTTGTAACGACAGTTCCATCGTTTGTTGTTCTTACATCTGCATCACCCACTTCTCCTTTATCAACATCTAAAATGTACAAACCAGAACCATCCCTCGGATCTACCCCATGCCAATCTCTTAGCCAATAGGCAAAAATATCGCCTCCAACCACTAGTTTTTTAGAGCCATTGATAATTTCCTCTTGAGGAAGCTTTGTTATTTCATTCTTCAAGGTAGCAGCATTGACGTTAAACCTCCATTTGAAATCTTCTTTGTCAACAATCTTGATGTTCAAATCTACTTCCAATCCTTTATTGGTCATATCTCCAATGTTGTCTGGAAAGTCATCCAAACCAGAAGAAACAGGCAAAGGCACTTCAAACAATAAATCCTTAGATTTTCTATTGTAGTATTCCACAGTCCCCGAAACCCTATCATTGAAAAGCCCGAACTCCAAAGCAACGTCTGATTGTATGTTGGTTTCCCAAGTTAAATCTGGATTTCCTGCTGCCGACAACAAGATACCTCCTTCGACTTGATTGTTGAATCCTAACCCAAATAAAGCTTGACTAATGTAGAAGTCTCCTAAATCATCATTCCCTACTTCTCCGTAAGAACCTCTTAACTTTAGTCCATTGATCCAATTTATCCTTTGAATGAAACCCTCTCTTTCCATTCTCCATGAAGCACCTACCGAATAGAACTGCCCCCATCTGGAGTCTTTGGCAAATCGAGAAGATCCATCTCTTCTATATGACCCAGACAAATAGTACTTATCGTTAAAGTCATAAGTTACATTACTAAAATACCCTTCTCTTGTAAGGTTTCGTGTATTGGAATCCAAATCCAAAGTTGTTGTGAAATTAATGAATTCATCATTACCATCTGCTATCAAACCTGATCTAAACCCCGTTAAGAAATTCCTTTCAGTATGAAAATTTTCGTGTCCCAACAAAACACCTAAGCTGTGATTTCCAAAATCTCTATTGTACTTTAACAATTGATTGTAATTGATGGACGTATTTACTATAACATCTCTTCCAGCTCTTCCATCTGGAGCTCCATCTCCAACTAGAGTGTTGTCAAATTCCGTATTATTGAAAAAACGCTTGTCCAATGCTGCATTGAATGTAAAGGTAAAATCCTTTAAGAATTTAGCTTCCGCATAGGTACGAGCATTTAAAGATGTTGTTTTATTTTTGTCCTTATTCAATAGTGTTTCTTGTATTACGTGTCTTCCACTGGTACTTCCAACTCTATTTTCTCCCAAGTCAAACTGTCTGTTTCCGCTATCATCCAACAAATAAGCTCCTGTAATGGGATTGTGCATATACACAGGATATATTGGAGCGATCAACCTTGTCGTTCTAAATGGGTTCACTAACCCTGTACTACTACCATCGGATGCATTGTTGGATGTTGATGTCGCCAAGGCTACATTTAACCCAGTTTTCATCCAATCGTTAAACTTGGAATTCACATTTATTCTTCCAGTTATTCTTTCAAAATTTGATCTTATGACATAGCCTTCATCTTTAAGGTAACTAAGAGACGAATAGAAGTTTGTTTTATCGCTACCTCCACTATATGAGAAATTAACGCTTGATCTAGTTGCACCTCTAAGCAATGGAGTTTGCCAATTCAAATCTTCAGGATACAATAGTTCGGCAGAGGTGTTCAATCTCCCATCTGTAGTTACAATATTTGTATTGGGAACATTGAAGGGGTTCGTCAATAGATTGCCAAATATCTGATCACTTGCCATTTGGTTGGCGTCATTTTGTGGTGTTGTTCCAGAAATGGACAGTCCATTTCTCAACGCTTCCCACATTAGGGGATAGTATTCTTCTGCATTTACCCTTTCATACTCAGGAATGGATCTGGTATTTATACCTTGGCTAACATCCAAAGTAAACACTTCCTCTCCACTTTTCCCTTTTTTGGTTGTAATTAAAATTACTCCATTGGCTGCTCTACTTCCATACAACGATGTGGAAGCTGCATCTTTCAAAACCGTTAGTTCTTCTATGTCGTTTGGATTTAAACTGGAAAAACTACCAACGAATTCTACTCCGTCCACTATAATCAAGGGATTGCTTGATGCATTGACAGACCCTATCCCTCTAATGCGAATCGTTGGACTGGATCCTGGTTGTCCATTTGCAGGGGTAAGCTTTACACCCGCTGAAGCTCCGTCCAATACTGAAATAACATTTGTTACAGGTCTTTTTGAAATGTCCTCCGCTTTTATTTGAGTGGCAGAACCAGTAAAATCTCCTTTCTTGGATGTACCATAAGCAATGACTATGACTTCTTCCAATTGATTGTCATCTTCAAAGATTACATTGATTGTGGATGAGTAGCCTATAATAAGCTCTTGTGTTATTTTACCGACATAACTAAATGAAATGACATCTCCAATGTTTCCGGTAATAGAATAGTTTCCATCAAAATCTGTCTGTGTTCCATTGGATGTGCCCTTTATAATGACATTGACACCTGGCAAATGCCCAGAGTCATCAGAAACGCTTCCACTAATTTCCTTTTGAGCCATACATAGTTGTACTACAAACATAAAACACAAAGAAGTGATTAAATGTAATTGATTTTTCATTGATTTATTTTTAAATTAATTAAGGGCAAATTTATATCGACTGATACTATTGAGTGCATTTTCTGCTACAATTTATCTACTATCCATATACTATTTTAACATATAAAACTACTATATTTGCACCCACTAACGACGACCACATTTTTAATCAAAAAAAGTACTTAAACATTAATTAATTTAACACCCTTTTCCCCTTTTAATGATCCCTCTTCCTAGAACAAAAACAGTCGTCCTGTTAGTATTATTTTCTCTAACTATTTTCAACACTTTGCGTGCTCAAACCAAAATCATCTCCCAAGGTGATGAATGGCAGTATTATGATGACCAGAAAGCACCTCCCATTGGATGGGAAAAACTCAATAACAACACGAACAAATGGAAAACTGGCATTTCTCCATTGGGTTATGGAGATAGTTTTGTCACCACCTCAATAAGCTTCGGCAAAGACTCTCTAAAAAAGGACATAGTAAAATATTTTAAAAAGACATTTAGAATAGAAAAACCTTTCGAGTACATTGTATACAAGATCAACATTCATAAAGATGATGGCATCGTACTCTATCTCAACGGCAAGGAAATTACTAGAATTGACATGCCAGACAAGGAAATCACCAACGATACAAAGGCGACCAGTCTCATCATCTCTGGAGAAGCCGAAGAATATGTACACACAATCGTATTGGCTCCCGATGATTTCATTGCAGGTTTAAACACCTTAGCCGCATCCATACATCAAGGCTCATCAAATTCTGAAGATTGTATTTTTAGTTTGGAGCTCATTGGAGACAGCAATTATGAAATGCTTCCTCTTTTGATGAAAAAACGCACAATGAAAAACTTAAGTTTGGATTTTAAAATAAAAGAGCTTAAACATAAACAAGAATTAGATAAAAGCAAATCGAAATTAGAAGCATTAGAACATTCAAAAAACAATATCAAAACATTTTTATTCATATTCATAGTTTTACTGGTCATCGGTATGGCTTACGCATACCAACAATTCAAAAATTTCAAAGCCAAAGAAGACAAATTACAAAGGGATATCTCCAACTTCAAGGAAATCAACAACAACAAAGATTTAGAGATGATGAGCATTTCAATGAACTCCCTCAATGACAAACAATACTTAAAAGAGCTGAAAAAAGATTTAGAAAAAAGCGTAAAAGGAGGAGATGCCACATCAATGAAAAAAGAAATAAAGTCCATTGTCAGTCATATAAAATATAATTTAGATCACAATGACGATTGGGAAAACTTAAAAAAACATTTCAATGCCGTATATACTGGTTTTTATGATAAACTCATCGAATTGCATCCAACCTTGTCCGAAGTCGAACTAAGACATTGCATATTTATAAAATTACATATGCAAACCAAGGAAATTGCAAACATCCTACACATCGATGCAAGATCTGTGCAAGCTTCAAGATATAGAATAAAGAAAAAAATGAACTTGTCGGAAAATACGGATTTAAAAGACTATCTATTAAAGTTTCAATACAAGTAGACCAATCACTCAATGAGTGATCTACTTAATTTATTCTTCCCTTCTAATTTTGGACATAAATCATTAGAAGGGCATAGAATAGATACATAGCCATATGCCAATCAACAAAAATGTCTACTTTTATTTCAAGTCATTTTTTTGTTGACCAACAGGTCAGTCCATATTTACAAATCTTGCACATTTCTAATAAAAAGTGGAGTTAATGCATCATTCCAATGTCAATATAATTCTATTCGCTATTTTTTTTGCACTGGTTATGTTGGACACATCTGGATATAGGTTTCCATTTTCACCAGAATGATGACCGTGTCCAATCAAGCTCATAATTTTATGTATCGTGTTTGTATTGCCAATCTTTTCTATTTCTGCTCCATAGATCAATGATGGTTGCCCTACCTGTCCGGATCCAGAATATACTTTATCATTAGGATAGCTATCCTTGGTGTAGTATTCATTCCAATCATAGGATTGATTCAACTCGATCAACACCCTGTACCTAGCATTTTCATCTAAATCGACTTGAGATTTAACAGCAAAACTACCCGTAGGTGTGGCACCAGAAACAGCATCTAGATCCAGAGCTCCATTTAGAGGAACAAAAAGGCCATCTGCTGCTTCTATTCCTCGTTTATGTGACCAATAGGGCAATGCTTCTGGTCTTCTCACCAAAGCTGATTCCCATATCTCATCTGTTTTTTTACCATAATCAAATATACTTGAAGAAATTACCCTTGACACATACAAGGTCTCCAGATAGTTGCCTATTGAATCTTCCAACCATATTGCAAACAGTGGATATTGAAAAGCGTCTCCCTTCTTTAATTCCACACTTAATTTATGGTTGCCAAAAGGTTTCTCTATCGATATTATCTGATAATCGCGTGTTTCTTCAGTTTTCCCCACTTGCTTGTTTCTCAATTCATTTCCGGTGGAATATATCGTATTGAGAACTGGGATGTCCAGATACAAACCAAATGCCATCAAAACAACTATTGAAAATACCAAAGGAGCTTGCCATTTCTTAAGTCCTTTTTGTCGTTTTCCTGTTATGTAATTTTTTAATGGTAGTTTGTTGTTGACAATGTGAAGTATCATTGCTACAATAAACAACAATGCAAAAACGGTATGCAAAGAAGCAATGTTTTTTTCGAAGGGCATCAAATACATCATTATTCCAGATCCCGAAAGCACTAGAACGGTAATAATCAAAACATTCCCCAGTAAACGTCTGTCCATAAGTATATTATTTTGTTTAGAACAAAGGTACAATGGACTTCTCCTTGCTGCAATAAGAGGCAAATTCGCCCCCTATCATTTTAAGAAAACATTATAATAAGTCGCCAAATTTGGTAAGTGCTAAAAACACGGAAGAGAGTCTGGTTCCCAAAGGGCTTAAGGAATATTCGGTTCTCTTGGGAAATTCATTGAAATCCTTCTTTTCAATGAGTCTGTCCTCAATCATTTCATTCAATTGTTTAGTCAACGCCCTTTTTGAAGCTTCGGGAAGACCTTTTTGAATGTCCTTCAAACGTACGATGTCAGTTCGTAAAAGCTCACTCAATATGGCCGGTTTCCATTTGCCTGATATGACATGCAATGTCTTTTCCATGGAACAATCACTCTTTACAGGAGTCTTTCTTAGGTATGTACTCATTTTCTCATTCACTTTTTCAGTTGCAACCTTACATTCTGAAGTTTCCATAAATCTATTAAAACTAATATTGAACTCCAAGATTAACATTGAACTTAGGGTAAACTACTAATATTCGATATTGACTTAAAGTTTAATGAATGACCCCACGACATTATTTTGGCTTAACAATCGTTAAAACCTATATCCAATTCTTAAATGTAAATTCAGTGTAACGTCTCTCTCATTTTTTAAATACCCTGCTTGTTTCGCAAAAGCATATCTATATCCAATTCCAATTCCACTTTCATAGGTAAAATGATCACCAATATTTCTTCTTATGCCCCAAGTTGGAACAATCGACATATCACTTATGACATTAATATTGTCATAATTTGAAATTACAAACCAATCTGGATGATAACTAATCTTTACCAATATGAAATTCCCACTATTTCCATCAATTCTACGTAATTTACGTACTCTTTTATTGAGATTATAATACAATCGAGGTTCGATAGTTATTACAGGCGTTAATAAAAACCCAGTTCCATCATAAAAATCCCCACCCCAAATTCGACTATCAAAACCTAACTCTGTTCGTAAAACCATCATACTGGACAACTTAGTTTCGCTATGGGTCCAGACTCCCAAAAAACCTGCTTGGATTCCAAAAGTAGATTGTTCAACACTCGCATTTTGTGATTTTACAATTAAAGTCAGTCCACAAAAGGTTAAGACCAATAGAACCTTTTTCATATAATATTGCTTTTATAAATTAAACTTTCAAAAAATCAAATCGTTGTCAATTGCGGTTAACATGCTTATAGTGAACCCCAACGCATTCCAGCACATATGCAACCCCAACGAATACGCAAATCCATAGTGCATTCTAATATACCCATACGTGATGGCAGATATTAATTTGGGCAACGTAATTATTGGTAGCAGCAATAAGTGTTTTAATGTTATGTCATAATTTAAAATATGCATCCAAGCAAAGGCGAAACAGAAAAAATAGAATACCCATTTAAAGTTTGTCTCCCAAAAGGCTTCAAGCCTATTCTTTGTTTTTTGTTGGGAGAGTATTGGATATGAAATAATCATAACTCCAAAAGCTGTTAACAGACGACTTATGAAATACACATCAGTATTGCTTAAGTTGGTTTGACAAACTGCTTTGCTCATAAGATAGTAGCAAAGCACACCAAGAGTCATCGATAAGAATTTTGGTTTGAATTTAAGAGAAAGCCTAAAGGCTATTTCTTCAAACAAAGGAAGTATTGCAATACTTAAAAAGAATATTGTCGTCGTTGAGAACTCCTCATTCCATCTTACCACAGTCTTATTCACAGGGTCAGATATTAACACCACAAGCGTCCCTATTCCAATGGTCAATATTGTTTTAATCACAAAGATCGTCCACGTTCCTTGTGTTTTTTGAAGCTTTGATCCCTCCAATATGTTTTTATGGGTAGGCTTTATTACATAGCCAAAAAACTTCTTGAATTCTATTAAATAGTGCTTGGGGTTTATTAGACTTAAATTCATTTTTCAAATAACTAGATTATGTTAATATGTGATCAAATAAATAACCATTGAAAATAAATACATCATAAGTTTATCATTTACTCTGATTGATTCATAATTTCATCAGCGTTGAATCAACTAAAAACCAAATTACCATAAACATCTGTTACAATCTTTCTATTAAATCGTTTATATGGTACAACCAAGCTATTTATATGTTAACTATAGATATTTTATTGATCATTATTTGTGCTGCTGGACTAATTCATGGGTTGACATTGGCCGTTTACATTGGCCTCATCAAAAACAAGAGAACATCAACAGACATACTCATGGCAATTTTATTGATTCTGATGGCCTTTAGAATTGGTAAATCAATACTTTTTCAATTTAACGATAAACTTGAGCTTTTGTTCATTTTTTTAGGGTTGTCTACCTTACTATTAATAGGGCCAACATTGAATTGGTATGTCAAGTCCATGGTGACGCCTAATTTCAGATTAGTCAATACTCATTACATTCAAACAATTCCTTTTCTTTTCGTTTTAGGTGCTAGTCCATATTTATCTGAACAATGGTTTATGGAAAATGGGAAACATTGGGCTTATGTTATTTTAATTGGTATCTATTTGCATTTGGCTTTTTACATTTATCTATCCTTTAAAAGGATTCATCATTTTAGTCAATCATTGTCAATCATTGAAAAGACCAAATCACAAGAGCATATTTTAGTTTGGTTGAGATTTGTTGTGATAGGTATGACGGCAATATGGTTCTCCTACGTTTTGAATATTTTCGAAAATGGCATTCCGTATATAACAGGCCCCATATTGTATTCCATTTGCATCTACCTCCTCACTTTCAAGGCTTACAAACTTAAAATCAATGAAATAGACACCAAATCCATTGAATCGACAACAAGCAACTTGCGCCTCTACAGACAACTGGTGGATTTGATGGTAAATGAAGAATTATACCTGTCTTCGGATCTATCGCTAAACAAACTCGGGGAATTAACCGGTTACAGTAGTCATAGAATTTCAACATGCATTAATGAGTTCTCAAAAATGAATTTCAACAACTTCATAAACCTGTATAGAGTAGAAAAGACAAAAAGCATATTTAAAGATGAAGAATCAAACATCTATACCATTTCATCAATTGCATATGATTCTGGCTTTAATAGCTTGTCTTCATTTAATACCGCATTTAAAAAATTTGAAAAGACAACACCTTCTGCCTACCGAAACTCTATAAAAAAGTAATCAACTTATAATTTAATCAGATGAAGTTATAAGTTTTGAAGTTATTTATTGGGACATGTCATTGTTTTGTATGAAACAGAACAACAATCAATCACATCGAACAATGAAAACAATACTTACAACACTACTGGTATCTCTTACTTTTTTCACAACGCAAAGTCAAAACCCCGTCTTTGATACCAAACGCCTGACTCAAATTAACAAATGGATCGAATCCGATGTTAAAAATGGAGAGATGCAAGGTGCAATCGTAATGATAGCCGATAAAAACAAAACCTTATATACTTATGTTGGTGGGTATTCAGACATTGAAACAAAAAGGAATTTGCTAGAAAATGACTTCTTCAAAATAGCTTCCATGTCCAAAGTCATTACGACAGTTGCCATATTGCAACTTCATGAAAGGGGACTATTTGACTTAAGTGATCAAATTTCCAAATACCTACCGGAATTCAAAAACCCGAAAGTACTTGACAACTGTAAGAAAAAGACAGATTCTTTAGAAAACACCAACAATGAAATAACCATTAGACAACTATTGAACCATACATCGGGTTATGCCTATGGTGGAACAAAAATCTCAAAACTTTACAAGGACAATGGCATTCATTTTTTTCATCCTAAAGCCAATAACCTAATGGAGTTTATGCTAAAGCTCAGTAAAATGCCATTAACTGCACAACCAGGTGAAAGGTTTACTTATGGACCTTCTACAGACATTCTTGGTTATCTCATTGAAAAACTAACCAATAAAGATTTGGAGTCTTATTTCAACGAACATCTTTTTAAACCTCTAGAGATGCACGATACTGGTTTTAATTCACATAGAAATGAAACAACAAGGTTGGTAAGAACATACAGGTTGGACAAAACAGGGAAACTCGTATTATTGAACAAACCTGAAGATTTGGACAAAAACAATCCTGAGAAAGTATTTATGGGAGGAAGCGGCCTTATTTCTACTGCTGAAGATTATTTGAAATTCTGCAAAATGCTACTTAACGATGGCAAATACAAAAAAACTAGAATACTGTCCAGAAAAACAATAGAGCTAATGACTAGAAATCAAATAAATACAATTAAATACCCAAAAGGCTACAACAATTTATTAGGAGAAGGAAACACCTTTGGTTTTGGTCTAAACATAATTACAGCAGAAGGAAGCAAAAATGAACTATACTCTGAAGGCAGCTACCTTTGGGAAGGCTCATATTCCACTTCGTTCATTGTTGATCCAAGAGAAGGGTTCACTGCCGTAATAATGACGCAAATAGGAGGCATAAAATCTTTGGAAATTAGAAGAAAGTTCAGAAAATACATTTATAGTGCCTTGGAATGAAAATGCATAATGAGAAAACCAGTCTCATAATCACACATATAGAGAGAATGAAATTCATAAAAGATGTGTTATAAACAAAAAAGCTTGTTCCTTTGTGCATAAAAATGATGGCTTATATTTAATACAATAAAAATATACTAGTCGTATTGAAAATTTTCATAAAAATGCAAAAGTATCGTAGTACAACAAATCTATTAAATCTAATTCACTGAATTGATTAACAATTATTAAATAAATGCTATTTCCCAGCTATGGTCGCTTCAGGCAAAGTAATATGCTGGAGTGCAAAATCATTATGTAAAACCACTTCTAAACACACATTTAAGTTCTTGAATGATCTTTTGTCTCATTGAGACCTATCAAATCTTTCTTTTTATTCCTGAAAAAGACAGGTTGTCCATCTGATATCGTACAGAACGAATTGCATTTAATTCAAAAAGCCTGAAAATCATAGATTTTCAGGCTTTTTTGTCGGGGTGGCAGGATTCGAACCTGCGACCTCCGCGTCCCAAACGCGGCGCGATAACCGGGCTACGCTACACCCCGAATAGGTTATCTTTTTTCCAAAAGAAAATATACTTTCGATTTTGGAAGTGCAAATATACGTTATTATTTAAAGTATGAAACTATTTTTTATCGTAAATTGTGAAAACATTTTTTTTTAGATATGAAATTGAAAAACATCTCCTATTTTTTCATCTTATTTTTAAGCGTAACTACCTGTGCTCAAGACAAAAACACAATAAACACAAAAAACTCTTACGAAATTGTTGTTCCTGAATTAAATAATCCTTGGGGGTTTGCCTTTTTACCTGATCATTCCATCTTGATAACAGAAAAAGAAGGAAAACTTATTCATTTCAAGGATAATTTAAAAACGGTAATCTCAGGTTTGCCAGAAATTTATGTTAGAGGACAAGGCGGCTTGTTGGATATCGCTCTGCACCCTAATTATAAAGACAATGGTTGGGTCTATTTTGCCTATGCTTCTCCCAAAGGTGAAGAAAGAGGTGGAAATACGGCCATAATGCGTGCAAAAATAAAAAATAACACTTTGGTTAACAAACAATTGCTATATAAGGCTACCCCCAACACAACAAGAGGCCAACACTTTGGATCTAGAATAGTTTTTGACGTCAATGGCTACTTGTTTTTCACCATTGGAGAACGCGGGAACAGAGATGTGAATCCTCAAGACCTTACTAGAGATTGTGGAAAGGTATACCGTCTAAAAGATGATGGAACAATACCAAAGGACAATCCATTTGTAAATGTAGCAAACGCAAAAACAGCAATATATTCATATGGGCATAGAAATCCCCAAGGAATGGAACTACATCCTATCACAAAGGACATTTGGACACATGAACATGGGCCACGAGGAGGCGATGAGATAAACATCATAAAACCTGGAAAGAATTATGGTTGGCCAACAATTACCCATGGCAAAAACTATAGTGGAACCAAGATAACGGACAAGACTGCGAAAAAAGGAATGGAACAACCACTCCATTATTGGACGCCATCCATTGCTCCTAGTGGAATGGCTTTTATCTCTTCCAACAAATACGGCGATTGGAAAGGTAATTTATTGGTCGGCTCCTTAAAATTCAATTATCTTGACCGATGTGTGTTAAAAGATGGCAAAGTAATCAAGGAAGAGCGCTTGTTGGATGACATAGGACGCATACGCTCCGTGGAAGAAGGTCCAGATGGCTTCATTTATGTGGGAGTCGAAAATTTAGGAATCGTCAAACTAACAAGAAGTTGAATATGATAAAATACCGTTTCATTATTACTTTTGGAGCAACCTTGCTCTTTTCATGCTATTCTGAAAAAAAGAAAACTACTGCAGAAAGCATAAGAACACAGGACTTCGTTTCCGGAAAACAAGTGTATGACGATTTCTGCATCAATTGTCATATGGTAAATGGCAAAGGAGTTCCCAACATATTTCCCCCTTTGGCAAGTTCGGACTATTTAATGTCCAAAAGGGAAGAAAGCATAAGATCCATAAAATATGGATTAAAAGGTCCCATCGAAGTAAATGGTAAAAAATACAATGGAGTTATGGCTCAACAAGGACTATCCAACAAAGAAATATCTGACGTAATGAACTACATAACAAATAGTTGGAACAACAAAAACGTTGAGCTTGTGACAGAAAACGAAGTTTCAAAAGTTCAACAATAAATTAGTGATTACAAATCCCTAAATTTGTACCGTTAAAAATCAAAGAACTAATATGCTAATAATAGGAATTGCTGGCGGTACAGGATGCGGAAAGACAACGGTTGTAAATCAAATATTAAATGAATTACCGGAAGGAGAAGTTGGTGTGATATCACAGGATTCCTACTATCAAGACACCACTCACCTATCGTTCGAGGAACGCAAGAAGATAAATTTCGACCACCCAAGATCCATCGATTTCGATTTGCTTGGAGAACATTTGAAGGCATTGAAAAAAGGAGAATCCATAAACCAACCCGTATATTCCTTTGTAAAGCACAATAGGACGGGAGATACCATTACAACCAAACCTAGGAAGGTGATGATCGTAGAAGGCATATTGATTCTAACGAACAGGGCATTGAGGGAAATGTTCGACATCAAGATATTTGTCCATGCCGACAGTGACGAACGTTTGATCAGACGTTTGAAACGAGACATTGCAGAACGTGGCCGAGACATTAACGAGGTTTTGTCGCGTTACCAAAACACATTGAAACCTATGCATCAACAATTTATCGAACCGACCAAAGAATATGCAGACCTTATTATCCCCAACAATAAATACAATACGGTAGCTGTTAACATAGTACGTACCATTATAAACGAAAAGCTTAATTAATGCCAAAATTCCTTAAAAATAAATTCTTGATCATCTTCATCATCTTCGCCATCTGGATGCTGTTCTTCGATGCCAACTCATTGTTGTTGCACAAAGACCTCAACAAAGAAAAAGAAGCTAAATTGGATGAGATCGAGCATTACAAGGAAGAGTATAAAAAAGACCAAAAAGCCATCAAGGAATTGAGTAGCGAAGAAGGTTTGGAGAAATTTGCACGAGAAGCCTATTATATGAAACGCGAAAACGAAGACATTTACATTATAGAATATCAAGACAGTTTAAAAACCAAAGAAGATGAGTAACAAGCTATTTGACGATTTTTCATCGGTAACTTCCAAAGCTTGGAAGCAAAAGATACAAGCAGACTTGAAGGGAGCTGACTATAATGACACATTGATATGGAAAACCAATGAAGACATAAATGTCAAACCTTTCTATCATCGTGATGATTTTGTTGACAAAGAACCATTCCATATGACTTCCAATCATTGGAACATTGGACAATCCATCTTCGTTGCCGATGAGAAAGCTGCAAATCACAAAGCCAAAAATGCCATTGAAAGAGGTGCTGAAAGCATCAAATTCATCATACCTGACAAAACCGTTTCAATCGAAAGGTTATTCCAAGACCTTGACCTTTCCTCCACTCCAATCCATTTGGAGTTGCAGTTTTTGGATTTTGGGTTTACACAACAAGTAAATGCAATTGCAGAAAAAGCAGATATTCATATTCATACGGACATTGTTGGACATCTTGCCAAGACGGGGAACTGGTTTACCAACTTGGAGGAGGACCATACTCACATGGAAAATATGGTAAAGTACAATACTGCATTGAAAAGCAATATTGGCATAGATGTAGGATTGTACCAAAATGCAGGAGCATCCATCGTTCAACAATTGGCCTATGCCATAGCTCACGCCAATGAGTATTTGAACCATTTTGGCGAAAAGTTGGACCAAAGCATCACATTCAACGTATCCGTGGGTACGAATTACTTTTTCGAAATAGCAAAATTAAGAGCCTTGCGCCTATTATGGAATACCTTGGCTTCGGAATATGGCATTTCCAAACCATGTATTGTCGTGGCAACTCCAACAAAACGCAACAAGACCATTTACGACTACAACACGAACATGCTACGAACGACTACCGAATGCATGAGCGCCATACTCGGAGGAGCCAATACCGTTTGCAACTTAGCCTATGACGCCATATATCACAAAGACAATGAATTTGGAGAACGCATTTCCAGAAACCAACTACTTGTATTAAAGAAAGAAAGTTATTTTGGAGCTGTGACAAATGCATCGAGTGGTAGCTATTATATAGAAATCCTAACGGAACAATTGGCAGAAAAGGCATTGACCATATTCAAATCCATAGAAAATGGTGGCGGATTTCTGAAGCAATTGAAAGAAGGAATCATTCAGAAAAAAATAAAGGAAACCGCCAACAAGGAGCAAGAACAATTCGACAATGGTGAATTGATTCTATTGGGAACGAACAAACACCCCAATGTCGACGACAGAATGAAAGACGACTTGGAAATATACCCTTTCTTGAAAACCGATGTCAGGAAAACGCTCATTGAGCCCATCCTGGAAAAACGTTTGGCAGAGGCTATGGAACAAACACGATTAAAAACAGAGTAACTAATTTTTAAATTTTAAAGTAATGCAAACACGATTTTTCAAACTTTTCGCAATCACATTGTTAATCACTTTTGTTAGTTGTAAAAAAGAAACCAGTTTAGAGTACAAATACGCTGATAGTCCTAAGGTTTTGGCATGTGACTTTCCAAAAGGACAATTGTACAACGAAGCCGTTTACTCATTTGAAAAGGACATTGCCAATCTATACGACAAGAAAGGTCAATCGGTATCCAAAGCCTATTCCCAATTTGTAGCGAATGCATTGAATGGAAGAGTAAAGATTGAGGACTTGGCATCAGAACACAGTTTCAACATTGCAATGGCATTGAAAGAAGATACAGCGATTTGGAATATGGGAGGCAAGGATGTTACCCTAAATTACTCAGCCCCCTTCACGGATTGTATTGCAAACAACATAAAGATGTCGGGGTTCAAAACAACTTTCAATTCGCTACTGGCAACCAATAGCATGCGCCCTTTATTGATTCTAACTCCATTGAGAACGAATGCTAGACAAATACAAGGTGATGGTAGCTTGAAAACCTTCATCGCTTTCGAATACTACTATGCAAAATTGATGAACATGGACCCAACCTTGCTGAAAAAACAAGCTGAATCGGCAAAAAACGACAAAGTGGACTTCAACAAGACACCAAAGAATAAGCCCACTGCCAAGCCAGCAGAAAAAAAAGACGCTCACGCAGGACATAACCACTAATCAATGAATAAAAGGGGGATTTTAAAATACACTCTGACCTTGTACGCTTTTATATGCCTATCATCATGTATGCAAGGAGCCAAAGAAGCAAAAAACTGGCTAGATGCTTCCAATCAAGAAGAGGTTAAAGGCAAATACACCTTTATGGCGGAAGATGGCATAAAGACCTATCTACCCAGCGTATTTAAAAAATACCCATTGATTGAATATCAAAATGTAGTAAAATCCTTGACAACAGATGAAGACTACAAGCAAGAAAATAGACGCCTAAACCTACTTAGAAAGATGGAGGGTAACTTCCACATCTTCTATGACAAGGTAACAGGTTCAACCTACACCATAAACACATTGCCCTACCACCCCTTGTCCAAAAGAGATGCTCAATACCTTTTAAGTATGATAAGGGTTAACAACGAAATATTTGCTGAGGATTCCGGTTTGGAGTTTACCAAGATCACCGCGAAATACAATGCCAAATTCGGGCCTCAGATATTTAAGGCCGTATATAGGATCGACAACACGAAAAACAATGTTACCAGTTATAATTCCACGTACATCGTATCGCATAACGAAAAGACCGTGTACATACAATTGTCCACAGGTTACGAAGTAAATTTTGATCCTTACCTTCATAAAATGATAATGTAATGCAAAGAAAGAATATTCAACATCTCAATTTAAAACCTGAAGTAAAAGGCATAGAACCCGTTAACAAGGAAACTTTCAATACGGCAGAGGACATTGTCGTAAAATCCACATATTCAAAAGAAGACCTTGCAAACTTGAATCATTTGGATTTTGTAGCAGGAATAGCACCAAACCTTCGTGGTCCATACAGTACGATGTATGTTCGTAGGCCATGGACGATTCGTCAATATGCAGGGTTTAGTACGGCTGAAGACAGCAATGCCTTTTACAGACGCAACTTGGCAGCAGGACAGAAAGGGCTTTCAGTGGCTTTCGACCTGGCAACCCACAGAGGTTACGACAGTGACCACGAACGTGTCGTTGGAGATGTTGGAAAAGCTGGTGTGGCCATAGATAGTGTCGAGGACATGAAGATATTGTTCGACCAGATACCATTGGACAAAATGTCCGTTTCCATGACAATGAATGGTGCCGTCCTTCCCATACTAGCCTTTTACATCGTAGCAGCCGAAGAGCAAGGGGTGAAACCAGAATTGCTTGCTGGGACGATACAAAATGACATTTTAAAGGAGTTCATGGTTAGAAACACATACATCTATCCACCTACTCCTTCCATGAAGATCATCTCGGATATATTTGAGTACACAAGTAACAATATGCCCAAGTTCAACAGCATTAGTATTTCGGGATATCACATGCAAGAAGCCGGTGCAACTTGTGACATTGAACTGGCCTACACATTGGCAGATGGTTTGGAATACATAAGAAAAGGATTGGCAGCTGGGATGGACATTGACACCTTTGCTCCTCGCCTCTCTTTCTTTTGGGCCATTGGAATGAATCATTTCATGGAAATTGCAAAAATGCGTGCAGCTAGGATGCTGTGGGCAAAACTTGTAAAGCAATTCAACCCAAAAAACCAGAAATCATTGGCTTTGAGGACACATTGTCAAACCAGTGGCTGGAGTTTGACGGAACAAGACCCGTTCAACAATGTTGCCAGAACAACGATAGAAGCTACAGCTGCAGCATTTGGAGGTACGCAAAGCCTACATACCAATGCTTTGGATGAAGCCATTGCACTACCAACGGATTTTTCCGCAAGAATAGCACGAAACACACAAATATTCCTACAAGAGGAAACCAACATCACAAAAACGGTAGACCCTTGGGCTGGTAGCTATTATGTAGAAAAACTAACCAATGACATTGCAGAAAAGGCATGGTCCTTGATTGAGGAAGTCGAAGAGCTTGGAGGAATGACAAAAGCCATCGAGGCAGGAATCCCAAAACTACGTATTGAGGAAGCTGCTGCAAGAAAACAAGCAAGAATAGATTCTGGGCAAGATATCATTGTCGGCGTAAACAAATATGTCTTGGAAGAGGAAGATCCCTTGCATATTCTAGAGGTCGACAACCAAACGGTACGTAACCAACAGATAGAACGTTTAAATGGAATCAAAGCCAAACGAGACACGAAAAAAGTACAACGAACGTTAGACGATTTAACCAAGGCAGCACGAACTGGAACAAAAAATTTATTAGCTTTAGCAGTCGAAGCTGCTCGTGAACGCGCAACTTTGGGAGAAATAAGTGATGCCATGGAGGTCGAATTCGGGCGTTACAAAGCACAAATAAAATCATTTTCGGGAGTGTATAGCAAAGAAATAAAAGACGATAAAAGCTTTAAGAAGGCAAAAGAATTGGCCAATGCATTTGCAGAACAAGATGGGCGTAGGCCTCGTATCATGATTGCAAAAATGGGACAAGACGGGCACGACCGCGGCGCAAAGGTAGTTGCAACAGGTTATGCAGACGTTGGTTTCGATGTGGACATAGGCCCCTTGTTCCAGACTCCACAGGAAGCAGCAAAGCAAGCCGTGGAAAACGATGTACATATCTTGGGTGTTTCCTCTCTTGCAGCTGGGCACAAGACATTGGTTCCACAAGTAATAGAAGCTCTTAAGAATTATGGCAGGGAAGACATCATGGTCATCGTTGGCGGTGTCATCCCAAAGCAAGATTACCAATACTTGTTCGATGCCGGTGCAGTTGCAGTTTTTGGTCCAGGAACCAAAATCAGTGAAGCTGCCATTAAGATTTTAGAGGTTTTGATAGAAGAATAAGCAAGTCTATTTGATTTCAAATTTAAAAACTTGTGAAACATTTTGTCTGTCTGTACTCCGTATATGGTCATATTTCTTTTTAATACAAAAAAGAAAGTTTTTTCTTCTAAAGAATCTGGTAAACGTCCATTGGTTGTAATGTACAAAACAAAGACCTCTCCTTTTTTACTTGGTGAGGTCAGCTCTAGAAGAAATCTTATTTTATCGAAATAAAACAACTTTCATCTACAAACACATAAAAAACATTCTAATTGATAGGCATAAAAACCATAAGTTATAAGGTATTATGATTGAAATTTACAGCTTCATCTTAAAACAAAACCCTTCTAGTGTTTTTCAATAATATTCCTATCTTAAATAGTACTATTTCAGCTATTTCACATAAGAAACAACTTATTCAACTCCTTTTGTAACAATCTTAAAAAATGGCTTTGAAGAGATAACTTAATAGTGAAATAATTTTTAAAAACGGTATATGTTTTCACTTATTTCACTCCTATCACACACATATACACTTCATCGATTAAAACCACTTTTTATCTATATCCACTAAAATTAACTCAAGTAAATTAGCTGCAATCAAAGTCAACACTTTTATTTGCTCTCAAATGCTCCCTCAACAAAAAAATAGCGCTCCCAGTTTAAAGGTAATGTTAATTACTGAAGGAAATTATCCCTTTTATGGAGGAGGTATTTCTACTTGGGCTCATACTTTATGCAATGAAACAAAAGGAATCGAATATTACATTTATTCCATCAATGCCAATTATGAATCAAAATATAATTGCGAACTCCCAAAAAGTGTAAAAAAAGTAATTCAATTGCCTATATGGTCTCCTAACGAACCTCATGATTATTTAAATTTTGGGAAGCAATATTATAAAATTGTCCGTCGAAAAGAGATAACCGATTTCAAAACTATAGACATAGAGTTTGTCCCTCTAATAAAAAAACTATTAGACATCATATATTCAGAAAAAAAGGATTTAGACGAACTGTATAATGTATTGTTCTCAATGTGGAGTTATTTTCAAATGTATGATTATAAGAAAACTATGACTAGCAAATGTGTTTGGGATGCATACAAAAACTATATGAATGATAATGCAACCAGCTACAAACAATCAACAACCCTTATAGATTTAACAACGGGTTTACGGTGGGTTTATAGATTCTTAATGCCAATATCCATAGATGTCCCCAAGGTGAATGTGTCACACATTACAATTGCTGGATTTACTGTTTTACCTGCTTTAATAGCTAAGTTTAAGCATAATACACCATTGATTTTAACAGAACACGGGGTTTTCATAAGAGAAAGGCTACTTGCCATTAACTCTTCTAATTATTCAAATTTTTTAAAAGACTTTTTAATTAGATTTTCTGAATCCATAACTCGTTTAGTCTATTATAAATCAGATTTAATTCTATCTGTAAATAAATTCAATACAAAATGGGAAAAAAACTATGGGGCGGATCCCAAAAAAATAAAAATAATCTATAATGGAATTGACACAGATAAATTTAGACCAATTATAAGGCCAAAAACAAATGATGGCAGACCTACAGTTGTCGCAGCAGCTAGAATCTTTGAACTAAAAGACATCATTACAATGATTAAATCATGTAATGTAGCAAGAAGAACCATACCCAATGTGAAATATTTAATTTATGGCAATAAAAATGCAGTCCCAGAATACACTAAACAGTGTGAAGCTCTCATAAAAGAACTAAATCTAGAAAATCATTTTATATTGGCAGGTCATCATTCCGAACCTCATAAAATATTTCCTGAAGGTGACATTTCTATACTTACATCCATTTCTGAAGGTTTCCCATATACTGTTATAGAATCTATGAGTTGTGGCATCCCAGTAGTAGCAACCGATGTTGGGGGCGTAAATGAAGCTTTAAATAGTGATTGTGGGTTTCTCTGCAAAGCAAAAGATTACAAAGACATTGCTAAAAAGGTAATTACACTATTAACAGATGACAAACTTCGCTTACAAATGGGAAAAAATGCCAGAGCTAGAATAATCGACAACTTTGCTATCAATGATTTTATTTCTAATTATGAAGAAAGTTATAAATCTTTTTTCAATTATAAGAAAACCGATAAAATTCATCAGAAAGGAAAAATAAATTATAAATCTGTATGATCAATTACAAAGTACAGTTAAAGGAAGACATTCAAGATAAAATTGGAGTCCCTATAAATATTAACGCAGTTATTGCTACCATAGAATCTCTTGGAATTAGGGAAATTGATGCCATAACGGATTATCAATCTACCTCTATAGAAGAACTTGCCAAGACAATGTTCAACGAAATTAAAGACAAGTGCAATACTTTTGATTCTAATCTACCTGAAATAGAAAACCCAAAATATTTTCCATTATCAGATTACCTATGGGTAAAAACTAAACTGTTCGTCACAAAATACCCTGCTGGCTTAATCCATCAAACGCCTGCATTCCTACAAATATTCTCAATAGTACTCTTTGGCTATTCACTATGGACAAGCCTAGAATTCAACGAATTGCAATCAACAACCGTTGTATTAGGGGTTATAATTGGTTTTATAGTATCTGGCGGATTTGTTCAAGTAATAGGTAAACAAATTTCATTCTATTGGAATCATCAAGATTATATTAACACAAAATCAACAATTAACAACTTAATTGAAAATGGGTTAAAAACTTTTCTCCTTGTTTTTATAATATTGTTTACAATGAATGTCATTCTTAATTTCTACCCATTCAGTGTACTCATCGTCATGTCATGCTATTCTTTTTTGATTGGTTATTTGCTTCTCGCCTTGGCTCCTTTGTATCCATTGAAACAACGCTGGATTTCATCTGTAGCCATCATAATTGGCACTGCTATATCCTTACTTTTGAAAGCTATGGATGTTCTACCCATTTACCTCACCCACTGGATTGGAATTAGCTTGTCCATTTTCATATCACGAATATTTATAAAACACCATTTGAAATTCGTAAAAAAAAATGATTTAAACCATGTCTCCCAAGATCTTAAATCATCACAAATAATATATTCGAATTTCAATTACTTTTTATATGGCGTTTTTTTCTATTTGTTCGTTTTCTTAGATCGAATATTGGCTTGGTCATCAAACATAAACAGGGATTTACCATACTTTATTTTTTATGAACCCAATTATGAAATTGGTATGGACTTGGCCGTACTCACATTTTTCCTTATGGTTGGAGTATTGGAATATAGCATAACAACATTCAGTAAATTTTTAGACTACAAACAACGGAGTACATCGATTGAGTCTTTGAAAAAATTTAATAATGATTTTAAAAAAGCCTATTGGAGGAACGTTTCTTTACTTATTGTCAGTGGAATAATCATAACAAGTGCTTTATATCTTTTAATTACTAGTCGATGGGGATATTCATCACTTTTCAACGAACAGTTAAAAGACATTGGCTTGAATGTGTTTTTATATGGAAGTATTGGTTACATACTGTTGATATGGGGAATGCTAAATACTTTATATCTATTTACATTAAACATTTCATCAACGCCATTGAAATCTATTATAATTGGATTTTTAGCAAATTTAATAGTCGGGTTCGTTTTAAGTCGATTTTTTTATTATGAGTATAGTGTATTTGGTATGCTAACCGGTGCTTTTGCCTATATGCTATTAACCCTAAGAAAAGTATTGCGCTTTTTCACTCAATTAGATTATCATTATTATGCATCATTTTAAAATAATTTTCATTTTGATCTTTACATCTATCAATCATTTGGCTCCTGCTGAAGAGTTTGACAAAAAAACTATTTACTTATGCTATGGAAAAGTAGCTCCAGAATCAATCAATGGTTATGATTATGTTATTTTAGAAGCTCAGCATTATTCAAAAACAGATATAGCTGTTTTAAAAAAAAACAACACCACTATTTTCGCTTATATTAGCCTAGGAGAAGTTAATGAATATACCACTTATTTTAAAGAGGTAAAGAACAATCTAGTTGGCAAAAACAAAATTTGGGACAGCTATTTCATTGATCTATCTGCTAAAGAAACTCGCAAAGTTTTAATGAAACATGTAAAATCATTAGCAACATTAGGGTTTGACGGTTTATTTTTAGACAATATCGACAATTTTTGCCGCTATGGAAAAAGCTATTTTCAAAAAGATCATCTAATTAGTCTCATTAAAGAGATCAAAGACAAAAACGATCATTTAAAACTAATACAGAACTCTGGTTTAGAACTACTTCCAAACACACACGCTTATATATCATCCATAGTAATTGAATCATTAGTTACCGATTATGACTTTAAGACTTCATCCTATGCTATTAGAGAGAAAAGCGATTTTAAATCAAGAAAGAAAACAATCCAAGAAGCCTATGAAAAATATAAAAAAGAAGTGATCATTATTGAATATAGCGATTCAAGAAAAATCAATAGAAAAATTAAAAGAAGATTACCTAGAAAATGGTCTAAATTTATTGGAAACATCAATCTACAGACCTCCCCATCTTTTAGATAATTTAGTTTTATGCTTTATAATTTTTTACTCTCCATAGGGTTCGCAAGAATAACCCTACTTGTGATTTTACTAACCTTTATCAATAATAAAATCACCAACAAAACTATATTTAACAAACCTTTTGAAAATTACATTTTCATATTGATAACCTACGGAAGTTGTTTGGTCATAATCAACTACATACTTACCTTACTTAACCTTTACGATTCTATAAGCGCCTATTTAACTTTGTCGACACTTTTCTTCTTGCATTATTTTAAGCAAAAGAAAGGCAGACAATTCCTTTCGGTGTTAAGGCAAGAAAAAGAATTAATCATTCTACGATTACTGAAAGAATTGAATCATTACTCCAAAATAAATTTAAACTGCAGAATATCTACCCCAATACTTCAATCATTTTTAGTTATTCTCATAATCAGTCTAGCAGTCATCACAAGTCGTTTTTATTTAATTGAATATGATTTATACTTGTTGTCTGATTTTTGGCTAAGTGATCTAAACGCTATAAAATCAATGAATTTCAATAGCCTGTATAATGACTCCCTATCTATAAATGGAGAACTAACACTTATAAATTTTTATCAAAAACTAACAGGAATCAGTTCCGAGTTAGCATTGCAATCCTTTGGGGTTATAGAAACAATTTTTTTAGCCTTGATTATTTTTTGGGTAACATCTAAGTTAAATGACACAAATAAAATCTTGGCTTTGATAGCTTCATTGATTTTTATTTTTTACATAAACATTATCCCTATTAACATTAATTATGTTTTCGAACACAAATCCATTTTTTTAAGTTTGTGTTTCGCATTACCAACTATTCCCTATATAGTAAATCCACATTTTAAAACTTCAAGACTATTTGGTTTTAATTTTGATTTAACACTGATTTTTGCTGCAATAACACTAATCAATTTATTCACAGCCGTTATTCTAGTACCTATACTACTACTATGCTTAATTCTATTTACTCCTAAGATATACAATCATGCAAAATACCAAAGCATAAGGGCCTACCTGTTGGGCACTACAATCATTCTTTGTCTACATTACATAATGTGCGTCATAAAGCAAACAAACTTTCTAACATTTTTACAGAATAATATTATCGATGTATCTATTTATACGGACTCTCCTTTGTTGTTGCTTTCTTACAAAAAGATGAAAATCATCTTTTTTACATTTACCACATTAAATCTAACGATATTAATAACTCTAAAAAGATATTTGAGAAAAGCGTTTTATCTACAATTCATCTTTAGCTCATGTACATGCTTGTTAATTCTCCTCACATATATTGATAGCTATTGGTGGGATAAGGATTTGCTAAATCAATCATTATGTGTTTTCATTCCAATTATAATTGCCTTGCTAGCAGGCAATTTTGGAATTCTCAGCAAAAAAGTCTTCAAATTCAAAAACAAAAAGCTTATCCCAACACTTTTCATGTCATTCAGTTTTTATTTTTTTTACTACAATCATAGTCAATTTACTGAAAACAACATACAAAAAATCGATTCAGAAAAACAATTGATTCTAAAAACATATGAAAAAATATTTGATACTTATTTACCCTTTTCTTATGCTATTGTAAATAATGACTATGGAAAACCCCTTAGCAGAAACTCTCATTATTTCATACCTCATGAATATTTCACAAATGACTACAATGAGCAAGAAAGCATATATCATCAGCATTTATCTGACAAAAAGTTCTTTGACGAAAATCCTGAATACGTATTACCCAAAACAATTTTGGTATTTATTTTGAAATCAAAACATACACGATACAACACACCTAATGCTATTGTTGAACAAATTGAAAAACTTGTATGTAAAAGACGAACAGTTAATTTGTTTATGGAAGACGGACCTCTTAAAGTCTATGAAATTGTGAACACCCCAGATTCCAGCAAAATTTTGGATTTAATATTTTAATGCACTATATGAAAGTTTACAAATATATCTTTGCAACCTTATTGCTAGTTTCTTTCTTTATTATAAAACACAATATGCCCGAGTCTAAAATTTCTAATAAAATTATCAGAAATTTCACAAAGAAACATGATGAAAGTGCTGTTGTAAACTTCATATTGGACAAAAACGATTCGGTAAGCATCGTATATGAACAAAATATGCAAAAGGTTTGTGATTACACAAAAATGCCTTATTCAAGCATAGAGATAGACAATTGGAATAAAACCGACACAAATTTTAATGGAGCCATACTTTGCATTGTTGGCACTAAAAAGCTGACGACTTATGGTGTAGAAAAGATACACCACTTTGTTGAACGAGGAGGTACATTGATAATCCCCAATTTATGTCAGGATAGAAGGCTAGGTTTTTTAATAGGCATAGAAGCCAAAGCACTTTATTCTCTTAGCCTCAAAGAGTCAGGTTTTTTTTTCAACACTCCTTTATTGCCCAACTTAAAAAGAAAAAACCTTTTACAAGAGGTCGATCATTATGGATTAGAAGCATCAAATTTCTCTAATGACATTAGCATAATAGCGTCTTCTCAAACAAATAAAAATTATCCTTTGATCACCCAAAACAAAATTGGATCTGGCAAGGTGTTTTATTATAACAGCCAACACAATTTAAGCAGAATGGACAGAGGCTTGCTTTTTTCTCTTGTATTGAACGGCCTAGAAGGCATCCCATATCCTATTGCAAATGTAAACACTATATTTATTGATGATTTTCCGTCTCCAGTCTATCCTATAAAAGCTGAACCAATAGCATCAGAAATGGATTTGAGCATTTCAGATTTCATTAGCAATGTTTGGTGGGAAGATATGAAAGACCTTGCCGATTCTCTTAATGTTAAATATACTGCAATTCCTTCTTTTAGCTATAATGGTTCAACTGAACCATCGTTTCTTTTTAAAGAATGGAACTCTGCAAAAACAACAATAAACAACGCCAAAATTCCTATCGCAGATTATATTACGCATGATGTAATAAAATCAAAACATGAGCTAGGTCTTCATGGATACAACCATATTTCATTGTTGAAGTCGGAATGGAATAACATTAACAACATACCTATTGCTTTGAATGCCGTAAATAAAAAATGGACCATTAACCATTATGGAAAGTTTCCTGTTACATATGTTCCTCCATCTAACTATATTGATAGCCTGGGATTGGCTAAGTTAAAACAAGGAATGCCTTCCATTAAATACATGTGTAGTTTATACGATGGAAAAAAAGAAAATGGAGGGGCTAGAGATTATGACCCTGACCCATACTTAGAAGATATTTTTGATTTCCCCAGAATAACCCATGGTTATAACCTGAATGATAATGATGAATACGAAAAACAATCATTATATCTATATACAGGAATATGGTCTCATTTTATCCACCCCGATGATGTTTACCAAATCCCCAACAACCACAATCAGCACAATGATCATTTTGAATTAAGAAATAAAGATGGATTGGGCTGGAGAACTTCCAAAGGAAATAAAAAAGGGATGTTTCCCATTTTCAAAGAATACTTGATTGATTATAAAAAACTTTTCCCAATGATACAATATCAGACAACTGCTGATGCTGTTGAAATTACCAAGAAATGGAGATCAGACATCTACATTCATAGAAATGGAAGCAATAGATATGAAGTATTCGTTTCTGAAGAGCAAGATGAAGATCAACGTGAACAATATTGGTTTGTATACGCCTCTTCATCAAATCTTAAATTAATCACGAATGACCTTGCCAAAAACAATATTTCATTTTCAAAAACCCCTATTTTTAATGGCTACTTGCTGACTATTAAAACGCAAAAAAAAAAGTTAAGCATCGTTAATATAAAAAAACACGAACTAAATAAAGACAACAAGCATAGTAAACAAGAAGATTTCAAAAAAAGACATCTACACTATACAGCTCAGCAAAATGAATATCTAAACTTTGACTTAAAAATAGACAACCATATCGCAAACCAAGACATCACTGCTGCTATTAAAATAATTGAAAGTAGAATTCTCTCAAAAAAAACAATAGATAAGAATCTTTGGCTATCCTATTTTAAATATATGTCATGGACAAATCAAATAGAACAGGCTTGGGATAATTTTGAATTATATTGTGATAAAAACCCACATAAAGAGAACATCCTATTTGCAAAAGTTTTGAGCATAGAAATAGGTTACCCGAATAATGATTATAAAAACAAATGGTTGAAAAAAATGATAGCTAGTTCAAATGAAGACCCTGAATTAATTAAAGACTATTTAACTTTCTCCAATCATGATCATTTTGACAATGCCATTTCCAAACTTTACAAGAAGCTCTATCAGTTAAATAAATCTGAAGAAAACCAAAAACTCTATCTCAATCATTTATTAACTATAGGTTCGGATCAAGCAATCGAAATACTAAAAAAGGAAACTCCTTGTGAAAACAGGGAAATAGACCATTTAAACTCATCGATTGTATGGTATTATGCAAAACGAAAAAAATATCGAGAGGCAATTAAATGGGCTGCTTGCAATAATGAGATTGATATCGATTCAAAATTAAATTGGTTTATGAACATTGATTCGTTATCAGCTATTAAAAAAATATCCCTATCTAAATATTACGAACAATTGCTTTATAGACATCCAAACTTAGCAAGTCTTGAAATAGATAAATTAACGCCCTGCGTCGATAGCACATTGCATAAATTAAGCCCTCAAATCTCATGGTTTTATGCAGATCGAAAGAAATACCGAAAAGCATTGAAGTGGACAGAGTGCTCTTCAAAAACAATGATAACCAATAAGCTTCAATGGCTCTATGACGTTAATGATTATAAAGCTTTAGAAACAACTTATATGTCCCATATAACAAATAACCCAGAAGATTTTCATACAAAAGGCGCAATGGCTAAACTATATCATGCGATGGGTGAATTAAAAAAATCATGGATCTTGACAAACAGCTTACCCAGTATTTATACAAAAGAAACAATTAGAGCTTCATTGAATCGAGATGTGAAATACACAGATATTACTACCCAAAAAGAATTGCTTAAAAATCATTCTGATCTTTTCTATTTAGAAGTAAAGAAGGATATTTTAAAAACCATTCGTCTTTTAGAAAATGACAGATATGAGGCACAAAGCATTGTTCAGCAAGACAATAATGAAAACACTAGCATCTTTAATCAGATAAACTATCATACTATTGACAGCAAATCAAACACTCATAGTTTATCCTTTTCGCATAATACCTTCAATAAATTATCATTTCAAGCTTCAAAATACAACCAAGACAATAGCGCTTATGGTTTACATTACAAGCTTGAAAAAAAAGGTGCAAATCCTAAATTCAGTTATTGGGGAAAAGGTGGGATTGACATATCCAAACAATCAAAGCTATATTACACTTTAAACCTTGGAGCTGTCATTATTAAGAAAGCTAAAACTTTTAATTCATTTGAACTCCAAATACACCCCGTCAATACGACAGTAGCCTTTAATTCTGGAATTTACATATTGAATCTTACTTCATATTTAGAAAGGCCCATCAACAAAAAACAGTTTTTAAGTATTGCTTTGGAAAATTCATATTATACCGATGATTCCTTTAATACTATTCTAACTGGTAAAACACAGTATAAGCTTTTTGACAATTCATTTAAAGTATACCCACTTATTGAATTATCGGGGAGTCTTTCAAATTCACACTACTCAATTGAATCCCCTTATTGGATAGTGAAAAAGAGATTTTATTATGGAGGAGGGAGTTCTTTTAAATTTGAAATGCAAGACAAAAAAGTCAGTTTAGAAACAGAAGCTTCATACTTTATTGATAATCAGACAGGGAGTTTTTATAGATTCATAGGTACTCTATCCTGTAAACTAACAGATTACACTAGTCTTAATTCAAATTTTGAATATTATACACATTCAAGCTTAAATATCAATTCAAACTATTTGAAGTTTGGGATAAGGCACACTTTTAAAAACCAAGTACTTCAATAGAAAAGAACCGCATCTATACAGACCTCATCTATTGGTTCCATATTTAAACGACCTTACTACATCAAGAATAGTCTTCAAGGCTATTTAAAACAATATAAAAAACTCATGATGAAGATCTAAATCATTTCACCATGAGTTTTTCTATGACTATGCAACACTCACTACGAACTTCCCTCCAGAATGAGTCACCTTATAGTCGTTGTAGGCCATAATGAGAAATGGATAAGTACTTCCTCCCTGAGAAAGAGATAGGACAAACCCTCTCACATCCGACCTTCCCCAAGATTCACTTTTATCGTTTTTAACCGTAAAGTAACTCGTATTTCCAGAATCCCCCCATTTGTTGACACTCAATTCCACTGTTTTACCTGACTTGTTTGTGATTTTCATAATTGTTCAATTAATTTCTTACTCTGTTTAATCATAGGTTTTTCAGATACCACATACTCTACCTTATTTGAAACTTCTTCTGGTTGAGTTATACAAAGAAAGGTCATATCTGAAGTCTAATTTAGAGTATAAATCGACTATTCAGGTATTTATACCAAACTGTCTTTTTGTTAAGAAATTAACTACAAATATCATTGTCAAATGATTTTAATCTTTGAAAAAGCAATTATTTCTGACTTCCACTTCTTTATTTCACCAAGCTACAAGCACTAAAACATAGTAATCTAAAAAAGCAGCCATGACATGCTGTTGTTTAGTTTAACCAACTGTTAACAAATTCCGTTTTTATTAGTCATAAATAATTGTATTTTTACACATAATAAAACCAAATCATTTAATGGGTAAAATCATTGCAATTGCCAATCAAAAAGGAGGCGTTGGTAAAACGACCACCTCAGTAAACTTAGCAGCCTCCCTAGGGGTCTTGGAAAAGAAGGTCTTACTTATAGATGCCGATCCACAAGCAAACTCAACATCTGGCCTAGGCATAGATGTCGAAGCCGTGGAAGTAGGTTCATATCAACTATTGGAACATACCGTTTCTGCAAGTGAAGCCATAGTAGGCACAAATACTCCGAATCTGGACGTCATACCTGCACACATAGACCTTGTTGCCATCGAAATAGAATTGGTGGACAAGGACAAGCGCGAGTACATGTTGAAAAAAGCTTTGGCCGACATAAAGGATGACTACGACTACATACTCATAGATTGCGCGCCTTCATTGGGATTGCTTACCTTGAATGCACTTACGGCATCCGATGCAGTAATAATCCCGATACAATGTGAATACTTTGCATTGGAAGGTCTTGGAAAATTGCTAAACACCATAAAAAGTGTTCAAAAGGTTCACAACCCGGAGTTGGACATCGAAGGGCTATTACTTACCATGTACGATGCGCGTTTACGTTTGTCCAATCAAGTCGTGGAAGAAGTACAGAAACATTTTAACGATATGGTATTCAAAACCATCATACAACGTAATGTCCGCTTGAGTGAAGCGCCAAGTTATGGAGAAAGCATCATAAGTTACGATGCAGGAAGCAAAGGAGCTAGCAATTATTTGAGTTTGGCAAAAGAAATCATAAATAAAAATTCCTAAAAATGGCGAAGGCGACAAAGAAACAGGCTTTAGGTAGAGGATTATCTGCATTGTTGAAAGATCCGAGCAATGACATACAATCGGTTCAAGATAAAAACGCAGACAAGGTAATAGGCAACATTGTTGAATTGGAATTGGGCAGCATTGAAATGAACCCATTTCAACCTCGTACCAATTTCAATGAAGAATCTTTACGAGAATTAGCTTCTTCGATAAAAGAATTAGGGGTAATACAACCCATAACAGTAAGAAAATTAGGGTTTGACAATTACCAGTTGGTGTCTGGGGAACGTCGTTTTCGTGCTTCGAAACTAATTGGATTAGAAACCATCCCTGCTTACATTCGCATAGCCAATGATCAAGAGAGCCTTGAAATGGCTTTGGTTGAAAACATTCAACGCCAGGATTTAGATCCTATCGAAATAGCATTGTCCTACCAACGTTTAATTGACGAAATTCAATTGACGCAAGAGCAGATGAGTGAACGTGTCGGTAAGAAACGATCTACCATAACCAACTACTTGCGTTTGCTAAAGTTGGATCCTATCATCCAAACAGGCATCAGAGATGGCTTTTTGTCGATGGGACATGGTCGCGCAATAATAAACATCGAAAATCAGACCATTCAATTGGAGATTTACGAAATTATCCTATCGAAAAAGTTATCTGTAAGAGAGACAGAAGCTTTGGTGAAAAACTACAACCAAACCAAAGAAGTTAAAGTACCTGCTAAAAAAGAAGTAGAAGAATTGCCAAAATACGTTAAAAAAGGCATCTCTACATTTTCAGAATACTTTGGACACAAAATAGACGTTAAAACCTCTAGCAATGGAAAAGGAAAGATAATTATCCCTTTTCATTCTGAAGAAGATTTTAATCGAATAAAAAAACTAGTCCAAGGTGATTCCAAGTAAATTCATCATAGCATTCCTTTTCTTTTTATGCTTTGGTTTTTCCGTTACGGGCCAAGAAGATGAAGACAATACCAAAGAAGACGAAAAAGAGATAGCAAAGACTGAGGAGGTGACCGTTGTCTTGGACTCCACTCAACTTAGAAAACCCATTGACCCTCTATCCCCATCGCGAGCAGCATTCTATTCTGCCGTATTGCCAGGTTTGGGTCAGGCATACAATAAAAAATACTGGAAAATCCCAATTGTATATGCTGCCTTGGGTACAGGGGTGTACTTTTACATAAACAACAACAATGACTATAAGAAAGTCCGAAATGCCTACAAAAGAAGATTGGCAGGCTTTCAGGATGATGAATTCCAAGGAAGATTGACAGACGATGGATTGCGCCAAGCACAAAAAACATTGAGAAGAAACAAGGAATTATCTCTTTTGATTACAGTGGGGCTATATGCCTTGAACATTATAGATGCCAATGTAGATGCCCACTTGTTGCAATACAACGTCGATGACAACTTATCATTCAAACCGCACTACAGAATCAATCAATTTGACAACAAGGGTAGTGTCGGGTTGACAATGAATTTCAAGCTCAATTAAATTTCATAAAACATCAAGATTTCCTGCTTCCAGGAAACAATAAAACAAATACTCCATGAAAATTGCTTTACTAGGTTATGGAAAAATGGGAAAGACCATTGAAAAGATTGCTATAAAACGAGGTCATACCATTGTGATAAAAGCTGATACCGATGCTACTTACGATGTGACACAGGCAGATGTGGCCATAGATTTCAGTGTGCCCACTGCTGCTTTCAACAATATTTCCAATTGCATAAACCATAACGTCCCAGTTATTTCGGGAACTACGGGATGGTTGGATGACTATGAGAAGATAGTCGATCTATGCAATGACAAGAAAGGCGCATTCATATATGCTTCCAACTTCAGCTTGGGAGTAAATGTTTTTTTCGAACTGAATAAAACACTTGCAAAAATGATGTCCTCCCTAAAACAATACGACATCAAGTTAGAGGAGATTCATCATACCAAAAAATTGGATGCTCCTAGCGGAACCGCAATCTCCTTGGCTGAGGACATTGCTGACAAGCATCAAGGTTATAATGCTTGGGATATGGACAACCCAAAAGCTGGCAGCATCCCCATTACTGCCAAACGCATAGAAGATGTACCCGGTACACATACCATAGATTATACGAGTGAAGTGGATACCATTGAAATAAAACATACGGCACATAACCGTGAAGGTTTTGCTTTGGGAGCTGTGATAGCAGCAGAATGGATTTTTGGAAAAGCAGGGGTTTTTACCATGAAAGACGTGTTAAATATTGGTTAACACGAAATAAAATTGTAACATTTGCATAGGTTAAATCACTTATAGCAAGCATATAAAAAACACAGATTATGTCAGGAAGTCAATGGATAATATTTTTCTTGGTAATACAAGTCATACATGGATTAGCTACATGGAAGCTATACGCTAAGGCTGGAAGACAAGCTTGGGAAGCTTTCGTACCAGTATACAATGCCGTTATTTTAATGAAGATCATAAATAGGCCGTGGTGGTGGACAATTCTTCTGTTTCTTCCCATAGTAAACCTTATATTGTTCCCTGTCGTTTGGGTGGAAACTGCAAGAAGCTTTGGCAAGAACTCCAATGTGGATACTTTTTTGGCAATTGCCACCTTGGGTTTTTACAACTTTTACCTAAATTATGTAGCCGATGTCAAATACATAGAAGAGAGAAGCCTTAAACCAAGAACTGGACTTGGAGACTGGGTAAGTTCAATAGCTTTTGCTGTTGTAGCCGCAACCATCGTCCATACCTATTTCATACAACCATTCGTAATACCGTCTTCATCTTTGGAAAAGTCTTTGTTGATTGGAGATTTTCTATTCGTGAGCAAGTTTCACTACGGAGCAAGGTTGCCTATGACTACGGTAGCATTGCCAATGGTTCATGACTCCATTCCCTTGGCTAAGAAGAAGTCCTATTTGTTCAATGATGATTTCAACAAGAGAGAGACCTCATGGTTGAACAAGTTGCAACTGCCTTATATGAGGCTTCCTGCCTTTGAAGAAATAGACAGAAATGAAATCGTCGTTTTCAATCAACCAGCAGACACCTTGCTGGACATGAATGATTTTACTCCAGATAGAAACTACTACAAGCCAATAGACAAGAAAACAAACTTGGTAAAACGTTGTGTAGGTACTCCTGGGGATTCCTTGGAAATAAAAGATGGTTATGTCTACATAAACGGAAAGAAAAACGAATTGCCAGATCGTGCCAAGCTTCAATTTTTTCACTCCATAAAGACAAAATCCAGTGCAGCTCCATTATTCACGAAATATGGCATAACAGAAACACGGGAAAGGCAAATTTTTTCGATTGAAAACAGGTTCTGGGACAATTCCAAACTCCAGGAGTACCTTAGAAGCAACAATATTGCTTTGACAATAGAATCCAGAGACTCAACAAACACCTTGGTAACCGGTGGTATGACCCAAAAATTGTATGACCAATTGAAGGTGAAAATCGTAGGTTCTACCATAAATGCGAATATGACCGAGGAGGTTGCCGAACAAATGAAAGGTGAAAGCAATGTTGTTTCCATAACGAAACAAAACTCAAAAACCTCAGACCCGGGGTTATTCCCACAAGATGCAGGTTTTGCTTATTCTACGGATAACTTTGGCCCCATCTATATTCCAGGAAAAGACAAGACAGTCGATTTAAACATAGATGTCCTACCATTATACAAACGTATCATAACAGAATACGAAGGCAACACGTTGAAAGTAAGAGGGAACCAAATCATAATAAATGATGAAGTAGCTACCAACTACACCTTCAAGCAGGATTATTACTGGATGATGGGAGACAATAGACAAAACTCCATAGATTCCAGATTCTGGGGCTTTGTACCACACAACCACGTTGTTGGTAAGCCTGTTTTAATTTGGATGAGTTGGGATACCAACGGTGATGGCATTTTAAACAAGATTCGCTGGAATAGGTTATTCACCACAGTACATGGTGGTGGAAGCCCCGTTTCATATTTTATTCCTTTCTTGGTGTTGATAGCTGGTTGGATTGGTTTTAACAAGTGGAAAAAGAGAAAGAAAGCTTAATATCCTTAAAAATAATCTTTACTAGATATTTTATGAATTCACGAATTATTAAATTATAATATTCGTGAATTCATTCTTTGATAGGTACATCATTTAAAAAATGAACATTCTAATACATCCAACATACCTGCCAAACATCGTAACCTTTGTTGCCATAGCAAAGGCCAAAGAAGTGACTTTTGAAATGGAGGACAATTTCCAAAAGCAAACTTACAGAAATAGAAGTTACATCTATGCTGCCAATGGCAAACTACAATTGAGCATTCCCGTTGTCTATTCACAAAAGAACAGACAGAAATATGGAGATGTGAAGATAGCCAATGATTACAAGTGGCAAGACTTACATTGGAAATCCTTTGAATCCGCCTATAGGACTTCACCCTTTTTTGAATTCTATGCCGATGAACTACAGCCTTTGTTTAATGATCCCTATGAAAGCATCTTGGATTTCAATTTAAAGTGTTTTGAAGTCATATGCGACTGCCTTCAACTGGATGTGAAACTCAATAAGACTGAAGAGTATGAAAAAGAACCTACAGCCATGAAAGACTATAGACACTTGGTTAAAGCAAAAAAGGAACCTTCTTATCAATTGGACGATTACATTCAAGTCTTTTCAGAAAAGTATGGTTTCATCAAAAACCTGAGTATTTTGGATCTACTTTTCAATGAAGGGCCAAATGCACTATCCTATTTGGAATCTCAACAATTGCCATAGATGTTGCAACCTACACTACATTATGGCATACATTTCATACTTCCCCTGATTCTTGCTTTGTCTTTTTTCAAAAAGAATTGGAAGACAGCTTATTTCATTATGATTTTAGGGATGCTGATAGATTTCGATCACTTGTTGGCCAACCCAGTTTTTGATAGCAACCGATGTAGTATCGACTTTCATCCCTTACACTCCTATTATGCCATTGTAATTTATCTGTTGTTAACGCTTCCCAAAAAGACCAGGCTAATTGGCTTGGGTTTGATTATACATATAATCGCAGATACAGTGGATTGCTTGATGATGTAATCCAAGTAAATTTCAAAAGAATCAATTCAAGCTTAATTTCGTCATTACAGGGTAATGATCGGAATATTCCACATCATAAGTCTTGAAGCTATTGATTTCGAAAGCCTTGTCGGTTAAGATGAAATCTATCCTCAAAGGAAAAAACTTTAAATCGTATGTTCTTCCAAATCCGTTTCCAGCAACTTTAAAGGTATCATTCAAATCTTCTCTTATGACTTTATAGACGTAGGAAAATGCAGTATTGTTAAAATCCCCGCATATAACCATCTTGTAATTGCATTCTGCCTTATGCTTTAAAAACAACTCCGCTTGAAGTTGCTGCATCTTAAAAGTCTTCCCTACCCCATTGAAAAGCTTTTCTGAATCTTCCTTTGTCAAACTCTGTACCTTGGGATCTATTCGCAAAGACTCCAAGTGGATGTTGTACACCCGTATGGTATCCTTCCCTTTCACCACATCTGCATAAATCGCATTATTGGGTGTATTTGGAAAAGCTACTGAACCAGATCTCACAATTGGGTATTTGGAAAAGATGGCTTGTCCATATTTGGTTTTGTTGCCAGAAAGCTTTTCGTATTTATACTTGAAAAAAGAAAGATCTATGTTTTCATGTGGATGGTATTCCTGGAGAGACAGGATGTCTGGAGATTCCTCCTTTATGAAACCCACCAACTTTGTTTCAATGTTTTTTTCCGGAATCCAATCATATAGATTGAACAACCTAACATTGTAGTTCATTATGGAAAGGTTTTCAGGTTTTTCTATGGTCTTGGATTCTGAAAACTTGTATAAAGACCCAAAGGACATATAGCCTAACGCCAAAACCACAAGCGATAGTAGCAAATGCTTTTTTACCTTCACCAACCAATACAATAGGAATACGACGTTTAGGATGATCAAAAAAGGCACACCAAGCCCCAAGACGGAGAGTGCAGAAAATGTTTTAGGCGGCAAAAATGGTAGAATATAGGATAGCAACAAGATAAATGCCGCAACAGAGTTGAAGAAGAATACTATTTTCTCAAAAAACTTCAATCCTTTCATCTATTTGCATTTATTTCTTTTCAAAGATTAGATGGAATTTGCCAAAAATAGTTTGTTCAGGTTTATATTAACTCTGCTGTTATGGGTTATTTCATCTTCATTCTCCGTCAAAGCGGAAACCCTTGTTAATTTTGTTTGTTATACAATTTTCTCAATGTTATTTCCCCGCTTTAAACAAGAATTCTTTTTCCTCGGCTGTAAGACTTTCATAACCACTTTTACTAATCTTATCCAATATGACATCAACTTTCTTCTGATTGTTAAACTGATTAAATTCCCCTTTAGTATACCCTCCTACCTTGGATTTGTCCTTATAGACCGTTTTCATATTGGTTTTGTTCGAGAAACGAAACCATCCTGAAACGGTATCCACAATACTCTCGAAACCACGACCTATGTCATTGCCTTTCAATAGTTGCTTGGCATAGACATATCCCAACAGAGCTCCCCCCAAGTGTGCCAAGTTCCCGCCTTGATTAACTTGTCCAAAGACACCTATGGCATCTATGGCAACAAAAAAAGCTCCCAGATACCATAGTTTCAAATTGAATGCAATGATACGAATCTCCTTGTTTGGCATATATGCACATAAAAAGATGAAAAGTGCTCGCACTGCTGCAGAAGCCCCTATTAAATAAGCATTTTCCGAAAAGAAATTCGGAAATAGCCCATAACCAATTTGGAAGACAAATCCTCCAACCATAGCTCCTAGAAAATAGATGTTCAAAGCCATTTTGGGACTGAATAGATTCAAGAAGATCCTACCTATGAAATATAGCCATAGCATGTTAAACAACAAATGTATAAAGCCATAATGCAAAAAAGCATAGCTCACTATCGTCCATGGCTTTATTAAAAATCCATTGAACTTACTGGGTAACTCGAACCAACTCAAAAAAGTTCCCAAGAAAGGTTTAAGCAATAGTACAATGAAAAAAACAACAAGGTTGACCACTATTGTTTTTTCAAGCACGTTGAGTCTTGCCAACTTATATTTTATGTCTTCTGTCAAACTCATTAATTCCAACGATTTTTATTGAATTGAGTCTTTCTCCAATACCACATTATCAAAAAACCAGTAACAGCACCACCAATATGTGCCATATATGCCGTATTGCTAGGACTGAAAAAAGATCGTCCAGAAATTGCCGAGATGAGATCCAATATGATTATACCCGGAATGAAGTATTTGGCCTTGATTGGTATGGGTAAAAAGATCAACATCAATTCTGCGTTGGGATTCATCATTCCAAAAGCCACCAGAATTCCCATAATACATCCAGAAGCTCCAACCATTCTATTATTATGAGTAATTACATTCATCTCATATAAATCATTTAAGACTTTTCCATCAATTAAATTACTATTAACAGAATACTCTGACAAAAGAGAAGGAAGCTTGTCTTGAAATATATCTCCATTGAAAAACCTTTTACCTTGTTCATTCACATCTAAAATATCAAGATTAATTGCTGCATCTATAAAGTCACTAGAAAACCCAATGTTTGATATATTGTTTAATAAAGGGTAGTAATCAAAATAAATATATCCTAGCTGAAACAATACAGCTCCCAATCCAGCAGAAATGTATAGAAACAAAAAATTTTTATTTCCTAAATACTGTTCTACGGCTACTCCAAACATGAAAAGAGCAAACATATTGAAGAAGATATGCCCCAAATCTCCATGCATAAACATGTGCGTAAAAATTTGCCAAGGTTTAAAAGTATTACTTTCAGGAAAATAAAGGGAAAACCATTCATAGAACAATTTTCCGCCACCTACAGTTAATGTCCCAATAAACATTATGACATTTATAATTATCAAGTGCTTTACAGTATCTGTTAATCTATTCATCATAATTTACACAAACTTTCTATCTAATTCATCTACGGTCATCGTAATGAATGTTGCTCTGTTCACAGGGGACACATTAGGTTCCTTGCAAGCAAACAATGTATTCACCAAATGCTCCTGCTCTATTCTATTCAGGCTCTGCCCTGTTTTAATCGCCAAACTCTTCGCCATGGATTTAGCCAACAGATCGGTAGCACTGAAATTGCTATCTGGAACCTCATGTTCCACATCACTGATTAATTGTTCCAAAATAATGGAAACCTCACTTTCTGGCACACTTACTGGAACCCCTGTTATTTCCACCAACTCCTTGCTAACGGTTTTGAATACGAATCCAGTATGCTCCAAATCGCCTTTCAACTGATTTATGATTTCTATTTCCTGTGGGGAGAAGTGCAATTCCAATGGAAACAACAATTGTTGGCTTGTGGCTTCCTTTATCGTCATATGTTGTAAGAACTCTTCGTAAAGGACACGTTGGTGCGCCCTATTTTGATCTATTACCAGCATACCCGATTTAATTTTACTGATAATGTATTTGTTATGTATCTGGTATGTACTCTGCTTCTGCTCTACTTGATTGGTTTCATCGAAAATCGACGTTTCGATATGATCGCTTTCAAATTGCACTTCGCTAAAATCACGCTGTGTCTTTGTTCCTTTGGATTCCAACCCCACATACAACCCTTCCCAACTGGCTCCTTGGTCTTTTTTGTAAGATTGGTTGGAAACTGTAGTCGCAGCTGCTTTTTCTTCTCTAAAAGGATTGAAGCTACTATCCACCTCTATGCTTGGCATTTTATTTTGCTTGTAGCTATATGGTGTATCCAAATTGGAATCACGATCAAAGTCCAACACTGGTGATATGTTGAATTGCCCTAGGCTATGCTTTACTGCCGAACGTAAAATGGCATATAGCGTATGTTCATCGTCAAACTTTATTTCTGTCTTGGTTGGATGGATATTGATATCTATTGTTTGTGGGTCGACAGTCAAGTTTAAAAAGTAACTGGCGTGAGTCCCCTCTTTCAGCAACCCTTCATATGCAGAGCCTATCGCGTGATTCAAATAAGCACTTTTAATGTAGCGATCATTAACGAAAAAGAATTGCTCCCCCCTTGTTTTCTTGGCAAACTCCGGCTTCCCTATGAATCCTGATACTTTCAGCACTTCCGTATCTTCCTCTACCGGCACCAGTTTTTCATTGGTTTTCGTACCAAAGACATTTACTATTCGCTGTCTATAATTGCTTTCTGGCAAATTGAAGGATTCGCTTCCATTGTGAAACATCACGAAACCAATGGATGGATGTGCCAATACCACACGATGAAACTCGTCTATGATGTGACGCGTTTCCACAGGGTTGGACTTTAAGAAATTTCGTCTAGCCGGGATGTTGAAAAACAGGTTCTTCACAGCTATGGATGTTCCTTTAGGGGTCACTACGACTTCTTGGGAGATAACGTCACTTCCCTCAATCTCTATGCAAGTTCCGACTTCCTCTTTTTCCTGTTTCGTCTTTAATTCCACATGGGCAATGGCTGCTATGCTAGCCAAGGCTTCTCCCCTAAATCCTTTGGTATGCAACTGGAATAAATCGTCTGCCGAACGAATCTTGGAGGTGGCATGTCGCTCGAAGCTCAATCGAGCATCGGTGACGCTCATTCCCTTGCCATTGTCTATGACTTGAATAAGTGTTTTCCCAGCATCCTTTACTATAAGTTTTATTAAACTCGCTCCTGCATCTATCGCATTCTCCAGTAATTCCTTTACTACCGATGCTGGTCGTTGTACTACTTCTCCTGCTGCTATTTGATTGGCAACATGATCTGGTAACAATTGAATGATATCTGCCATCTACTGCCTCTTGAAAAAGATACTTAAATTAAAATCGAAAAACCACAGAATGAGAAACGCCAATATTATGCTAATGTACAGAATTCTACGATTCACAGCCTTGTCTGGAGAGTTTTTAAACTCGTCTAAAGCAGAAGTGAACTTTTGCTTCATATTTTTGTTTTCCCCTACGGAAGTTCTATAATCATCGAACTTATGCTTTATTTCAAACGGACTTCCTTCTCCATCGTTTTTATAATAACGTGGTGTATAACTAAAGCGTTTGTTTTTTCTAAGTTTCATAAATCCCATAGCTCTATAATTATCTTAATTTAGTTTCTAAATAATACATGAACACAATTATCAAAGCCAAAACTACAAGCAAGAATGGCAATGTAGACGTTTTTCGTTTTCGTTTTCCTTCAAAATGCCTTGATGACGAAGACCTTTTCAAATTTTCACTTGCGTTGGAATCTGTACGTTCTGTATTGGAATATCGAGGTGTGTAATTAAAACTTTTATTTTTTCGCCTTTTGAACATAAATACAAAGAAAAACAGTTGTGAGCACTCAAAAATACTTAAAATACAGTAGAGTTAAGAAAGACTAATGCTAAAAATTGTTAACAAAAGTACTCCCTAATGCACCCACGATCCAAAACGAATAGTTTTTATGCGAGAGGAAACTTCCTTGAAAAGTAGAACCTAATCCTAAATTTCAAAGATTAGGCGTTTTCACGAAGATTAGCCATTTTTATGGCAGCAACAGCGGCTTCCGTACCTTTGTTTCCATATTTTCCACCGGAACGATCTATGGCTTGTTGCAAGTTGTTGTCTGTTAAAACACAAAAGATAACGGGAATATCAGATAATATGTTTAAATCTTTGATTCCTTGGGATACGCCTTCGCATACAAAATCGAAATGCTTTGTTTCTCCTTGTATAACACTACCTATCGCTATGACTGCATCAACTTTTTGTTCTTGCATTTTCTTACATCCATAAATAAGCTCATAGCTTCCTGGCACATTCCAACGTTTTATGTTCTCTGGTTTTACATCGTGTTCCAACAATGTGTTGTATGCACCATCGTACAATCCTTCCGTGACATCCTCATTCCACTCTGAAACAACAATCCCAAACCGAAAATTCTTCGCGCTTGGGATTGTTGTTTTATCGTATTCCGATAAATTATTGTTTTCTGTTGCCATATTTACTTTCCGATAAAGCGGAAATCTTATTTATTTGACATCGCTTGTGCTTTACCTATAAACACATCTATAGTAGAAGCCTCTGTAGACTCTGGGTAGTTTTCTTTTATACTATTGAAGAAACCAAGAGCTTCGCTTGCCTTCCCAAGATCCAAAGCTGTTATTCCTGCCTTTTGCAAATAGATTGGAGTCGTATAGTCGTTTGTTCTCATTTGTGCAGCTTTCTTGTAGTAATCCAAAGCATCATCCTTTTGGTCCAATTGCATGAAGGCATCTCCTATTAGGCCTTTTGCCTTGGCTGCGTGGATTTCATCTTCTATAGAGAAGGCATCCAGATACGTTACCGCATTCTTGTAATCTTTCAAGTTCAAGTAAGCCAATCCAGCATAGTAGTTGGCTAGATTCGCAGCAGGAGTTCCTTTGTACTCCTTGATGATGTCCAACATACCGAACTTTCCTCCACTGCCTTTCAAAGACAATGTGTACAGAGAGTCTGAAGCTACGCCAGCAACTGCTTCGTCAAAGTGTTTTTGCGCTTGGAACATGTCATTCATAGCTTTCTCTTGAGCAGGTTTGTTCACAAACTCATTATAACCTAGATATCCCAAGACCAATACTGCAACTGCACCAATGATTATGAATATGTATTTTTGGTTTTTCGCAACGAAATCTTCAGTCTTGGAAGCTGTTTCATCTAATGTATTGAATACCTCAGCAGTTGTTGAGTTTTCTTCAGTTTCTACTACTACTTCTTCTTTCGTTTTTGGTTTGTAACCTCTTTTCTTGTAAGTCGCCATGAATTATATATTTATGCGTCGCAAAAATAAAATTTTTATCCATATATAAAAGGTAATTTATTTGTTATTTTGCAAGTCTTGTTTATAACTGGCAAAACTTAGATTGCTTTTCTGTTGATTACCTATGATTTTAAAGTCACTTTCTTTACTGAACTATAAAAACTTCGATAGTAGATCTTTTACCTTCAACGATACCATAAATTGCTTTGTTGGCAACAATGGCGTAGGTAAGACGAATATTTTAGATGCCATCTACCATTTATCGTTCGGTAAAAGCTATTTCAACCCCATAGCTTCGCAAAACATAAGACACAATGAAGATTTTTTTGTAATCAATGGGGATTATGAAAAGAGTAGTAAAACCGAAAAAATCGTAGTCAGCCTCAAGCGAGGTCAAAAAAAGGTCATAAAACGCAATAGCAAGGCCTATGACAAATTTAGCGAACACATTGGTTTTCTCCCCTTGGTGATAATCTCTCCTGCCGATCGAGACTTGATAAGCGAAGGTAGTGACATACGTAGAAAATTCATAGACAATGTAATCTCCCAAAGTGACAAGACATATCTAACGGACTTGATCAAATACAATAAGATCTTAGCTCAACGCAATTCACTTTTAAAGTATTTTGCATTGAACAACACATTCAACAACGATACTCTCGAGGTCTACAATGGACAATTATCCGATTTCGGAACTCGCATCTTTGAAAAGCGTGATGCCTTCTTGCAAGAATTCATCCCCATATTCAAGTCACGCTATGATGCCATAAGCAACAGCAAGGAAAATGTCGATCTGGTATACAAGAGCGACTTGTTCTCCACAGATCTAAATACATTGCTCATACAAGCCATAAACAAAGACAAAGCTTTGAACTACACCAGTGTTGGAATACACAAAGACGATTTACAATTTAACATCGAGGAATATCCCATTAAAAAATTTGGGAGCCAAGGGCAACAAAAATCGTTCTTGGTTGCATTGAAATTAGCTCAATTCGATTTTATAAAGCAGCAAAGTGGTGTCAATCCAATTTTATTGTTAGATGACATCTTCGATAAATTGGATGAACAACGGGTCGCTCAAATAATAAAGCTTGTGGACAATGAAAACTTCGGCCAATTGTTTATTAGCGATACCCATGCGGAAAGAACAGAAAAGGCAGTAAAGCAAGTACACCAATCTTATGAAATCTTTAATTTATGATGAAACAACTCACATACACCTTGTTACTATCATTGTTTCTAGGTAGCTGTTCCAGAAACCCAGAAACATTCATTCCTCACATTGATGGGTATTGGGAAATTGAAAGTGTGACACTTGCAAATGGTACCACTCGGGGTTATTACGTAAACCAAACGATAGACTACATCAGCATCAATGATAGCCTGCAGGGCTTCAGAAAAAAACTAAAGCCTCTTTTCGATGGATCCTATGAGACATCCAATGACGCAGAGTTACTTCACTTGAAAATAGAAAACGATAGTTTGAATGCCTACTACAAAACACCATATTCGACATGGAAGGAAACCATTTTGTCAGCTTCCAAGCAACAATTGAAAGTCGTAAACCAAAATAACGATGTATATTTGTACAAAAGACATTCCCACATTAACACCCAGTAAAATACAATGGCCAAACGGAACAACAACTTATCGAGCATATCTGATGTGCTAAAAGACTTTGTCGAAACCAACAAGCTGGAAAAAGGTTTGGACAAGGTTAATGTTCGTGACGCATGGGCTGCCTTGATGGGAAATGGAGTAAACAACTATACCACAGCCATTGAGTTGAAAAATGAAACATTGTATGTAAAACTGAGCTCTAGTGTTTTAAGGGAAGAACTAAGCTACGGTAAGGAAAAAATAATGCGAATGCTCAATGAAGAGCTTGGAAAAGAGATCATTAAAAAAATAGTGCTTCAATAAGTCTTTCATTTTAATCTTCCTTATTCTTATTTCATTCTTTGTGAAAATAACGAAATAAAAAAACAATTTGTTAGAATATTATGCTATATTTGGGTTCAATAAATTTAAATTTTTTTAAAATGGCTCAAGGTACAGTAAAATTTTTCAATGATTCCAAAGGTTTCGGTTTTATAACAGAAGAAGGATCAGACAAAGACCATTTCGTACACATTTCTGGTTTAATTGACGAAGTTCGTGAAGGAGACACAGTTGAATTCGACCTTCAAGAAGGTAGAAAAGGTATGAATGCAGTAAACGTAAAAGTAGTATAATTCACATATATTCTATTTAACTATTTACAAAACTAGCCTATCAAAACTTGATAGGCTTTTTTTATTTTCTTAATTAATTGATACATACTACCATTTTGTTAATTATTGCACCTATATTTGCCAATAATTAATTTAAAATTTATTACAATGAGTAAAGGCACAGTAAAATTCTTCAATGACACTAAAGGATTTGGTTTCATCACAGAAGAAGGTGTAGACAAAGACCATTTTGTTCACATTTCGGGTTTAATTGACGAGGTTCGTGAAGGCGACGAAGTTGAGTTCGATTTGCAAGAAGGTAAAAAAGGATTAAACGCAGTAAATGTAAAAGTGGTATAATCATATATATATCTATTAAACTTTTTGAAGTTAAGGCCTATACAAATTGTATAGGCCTTTCTTTTTACTTTATTCTCATCATTCATTCCTCAATTAACCTCAATTCATCCCCAAGAGCCAACTCAACATCCAAAATTCAAGTAAAGACCAATCCTCAAGCTGGTGTAGAACAACAACCATACCCTAGACAAGTGTACAAAAAAAGAGCAACAATATTGCATATTGTTGCTCTTCGATACTTCAAAGGAGGTTTCCTCCTATTGCTTTTTATTGCTTGATTAGCTTTACGACTCCTTTTGCATCTTTAGATGTGATCGTCATAAAATACATTCCAGATGCTGCTTCAGACAAATCAATTGCTTTTGTGCTAGTCATGTTTGACAAATCCAAAGATTTGATAAAACGTCCATTGATATCATAGATCTCAGCTTTATCCAAATCTACACTGTTGATTTTTTCTATGTTGAAAATACCATTGGATGGGTTAGGATATACTTTGACAAGGTTATCGATCTGATCAAATTCTGAAACTGATAATACGTACTGACAGTTATAAACCATAATCTCATCAATGTACCATCCATCATTTCCATTACATCCGTCAGTTCCAACTTCAAACCTAAATTGAACAGTTGAATTGGCTCCAACACCAATGGCAGACAAATCTATGACACTGGTTCCCCAGCTACTTGTAAGTGACCCTCCATCTGTACCAGAAAAAGCTGGTTGATTTTCCATAGGGTTGTCATTTCCATCAGCAGCTTGACTTTTCAATGTTGCATTGTATGGATTTGAAGTAAAAGCAGATGCTGGTAAGATACTCCATATACCTCCATCTACTCTAGCTTTGATGTTACCTCCATCCCACTCAAACTCTGTAGCCACATAATGGTTAAAAGCCATCTCGTAGTTTCCTTGAGCAAAGTTAGGCATTGTAATAACTGGGCTTTCCAAACGTATTATTCCATTTTCCAAATCACTTGTACAATTCCCATTTATAGGATCCGTTCCAAACATGGCACTTCCCACTCTACTTGCAGGCAATGTATTATCAAGAGCCCAGTTTCTAGACTCCCAAGTGCTTGCATTCTCTGGTAATTCTTCCAATGCCCATCCATCTGTTCCAGACTCCCAATCTTCGAAGTATACCGGGTTGTCAGTAGATGGATCACATAGATCTGCTATGGCTGTTAAAATTGGTGTAAATCCACAAGCATCAGGATTAATCCTAAGTTCCACGGCTAAAATTGCAGCAGTAACATCTGCCAAATCCGCATTGGTAATCATCTCACCTGAAGGCCCTGCCGCTGCTTCTGTAGACAAACCTTCCAAGTTCACTCCAACTAGATCCGTTGCTGCAGCTTCTAAAGCATCAGCCAACGCAGAGAAATCACTTGTTGCTGTAAGGTATTGACTTTGTGCTCTCCAAAATATATGCGCCGCTTTTGTAAATCCTAATGCATTTACAACTTGTCCATTGTAATTTCCTCCATCTACCAACAACGCATAAGCGTGATTTGGTATTCCAGAATTTATATGTACTCCTCCTGAATCAGACGTAGCACAGTGGTATTGTCCATCTGTTACTTTCCCTGGGTGCCCCTTACAAGGAGGACTCCACATATCTCTAATGGCACCACCGAAGGCAGTAGCATCCTCTCCCATCATCCAACGATCAGAACTGTTACATGCCGTTCTCAATGAATTGTCATCGTCAGCATCTTCATAGTTGTTCAACAAATCTATTGTCTCACCCCAAATATCCGAAAGTGATTCATTGATTGCCCCAGATTGCCACTGATAGATCAACCCACATGTAAATTGAGTGTAGGCGTGCCCCCACTCATGTCCAATAACATCATCTGTAGCTGTTCCATTACAGTAATTGGCTGTAGAACCATTCCAATTTGCATTTGGACAAGATATGCCTGGATCATTGTTTACCGTTCTCATTTGTGCATCGGCTCCATCGTATGACGTAAATCCAAAAGCGTTGTTGAAAAAGTTGTATGTATCCTCAGAGGCTACAACTTCATTTTGTTGCCAAATTGTCAATGTTCCTGGGAAAGCATCTCCTTCTTGCCAAACAATGGTACTTGTATTGCCTTCGTAGACGATACGATCCAAAGCATGGGCCATTCCTGTAAATTGCTCTACTATCGAACCATCTTGGGCGTTTACAAATACAAATTCTCTTACATCCCTGTTATTTCTAACTTCCACTTCATAAACCAAGTAATTCGCTCCCAAGAAACCTTGTGCCAATCCTTTTGGGAATACATACAATGTGCTTTCATGTGCCAACAATGCATCTCCTGAAAAATTCAAATCTTGATTTCCTATCGTTTCGATAGCAATCGCATTGGCTTCAGCCTTACTCAATGTAGGCACTGAATTTATCTTGATGTTAGGAATGTAGTTACCGTTTACAGAGGTCAAATCATCTTCACGATTGAAATGAAAACGTAATTTACCATCATATACTGGCACTCCGTTGTACTCTTGTTGTATGAGAATGTTCTTTAATCCGTAATTGTCCGTTTCCTCTTTTTTAACGGTAAACTTGTCCGTTGAATCGTCTATACCATATATGGACTTGTTTGCATCTAAGAAATTAGTTGCTTTGTCATACAAAGTATTTCCTTCGATCTTTAAAGCATTGTTTGAGGGAAACCTAACAAATTCGGCAATACCATAGTTCCCGTTTACGGTCACCTTGGCTTGAGTCTTCTTCTGAAATTCAGAAATTGATCTTTGTTGGTTTTGCGCAAATAGAAAACTGCCCGAAAGCAAAGCGCAAAACGATAATAAATGGATTTTTTTCATCACTGTAAAAGTTAAAGTTGCGCTAAAATAGGGGATTATCTTACATAAAAAAAACCTGAACTCGTTAAAATTCAGGTTTTTTAATATAAAATAGTACGTGATTTTACTAAATAATATGTGATTTCATTAAAACATCTCTCTTCCTGAAAAATGGAAAGCTCCTTCAATAGCTGCATTTTCATCACTATCGCTACCATGTACTGCATTTTCTCCTATGGATGCCGCATATAACTTACGAATTGTTCCTTCTGCTGCATCTGCTGGGTTTGTTGCCCCTATTAAAGTTCTAAAATCTTCAACTGCATTTTCCTTTTCCAAAATTGCTGCAACGATAGGTCCACGAGTCATATATTCTACCAATTCTCCAAAAAACGGTCTCTCTTTATGAATTTCGTAAAAAGTCTCAGCATCCGACTTGGTCATTTGCGTTAATTTCATTGCTACGATTCTAAATCCCGATGCATTGATTTTCTCCAATATTGCACCTATGTGACCTTTTTCAACTGAATCAGGCTTAAGCATCGTAAAAGTTCTATTTGTTGCCATTTCTTTCTATTTTGTTCTAATATTAATATTTGTATTTAAGATAAAACTAAAAACAACACAAGAAATCATTATGTTGTCTACCTGTTTTATAAGTTTGCGCAAAAGTAATGTTTTTCTTTAAATTACTCATATAATCCAATATTAAAAAATTGTATCTTCGTCGCCTATGAGTACACAAGACATTTTAGAGATAAAAGATTTACTTTCCACACAAAAGAACATCGTGATAATCCCCCATAAAAACCCAGATGGTGATGCCATAGGATCTACACTTGGGTTATTGCATTATCTTTTAAAACTTGATCATAATGCCGTAATAATAGCCCCCAATGACTTTCCTGATTTCTTGAAATGGATACCAAAGCAAGACTCCATTTTAAAATATGAGACACAACAAGTAGAAAGTGAAACTCTCATAAATGACGCAGACATTATGTTCACCTTGGATTTTAACGCCTTCCATAGAACTGGAAACATGGAAGATGTATTGGCTAACAGCAAAGCCATAAAAATAATGATAGACCACCACCAACAACCGGATGGCTATCCCGATTACATGTTTAGTGACGTTACAATGAGTTCCACCTGTGAAATGGTATATCATTTCTTAGAAAAATTAGATGCATTGCACCACATAGACAAAGATTTGGCAACTTGCCTCTATGTTGGTATAATGACGGACACTGGTTCCTTCAGATACAGATCCACAACGAGCACAACCCATAGGATCATTGCCCAGTTGATAGAAAAAGGAGCAGACAACACACAAATACACAACAATGTATATGACACCAATAGCTATAACAGATTGCAATTGTTGGGCTGTGCATTAAGCAACTTGAAAGTTTTGCCCCAATCTCGAACAGCATACATCACATTGTCTCAAAATGAATTGCAGCAATTAGATTACAAAAAAGGAGATACAGAAGGTTTCGTCAATTATGCATTGTCTTTGAACAATATAGTATTGGCTGCCATCTTTATTGAGGACAGACAAAATAAAATCATAAAGATATCGTTACGTTCCAAAGGAGATTTCTCTGTAAATGAGTTATCTCGTTCTCATTTCGAAGGAGGTGGACATACCAACGCTGCAGGGGGAAAAAGCAACACGTCCCTAAGCCACACAGTTGAAAAATTTATTAGTATATTACCACAATATAACAATGCCTTAAACAATGTATAGACTAGCCCCAATATGCCTTATGATGCTTTTTTTCATTGGTTGCATGACTCCAGAAGCACGCAAGCCGGTAACGGTGAAATCTGGATCTTTTTTCAATGAATCCATTGCTCGTAACAAAAAGCTATATGAAAACGAGAAGAAAACCATCAGTACCCTTATTGCCAAGTCCACAAAAGACAAGTACATTGCCTCAGAAACTGGTTTTTGGTATGCTTATCAAGTAAAGATGGATACAGATAGTCTAAAGACACCTGTTTTTGGAGACATCGTCAATTTCGACCATAGCATATCGGATTTGAATGGAAACGTCATTTATACAAAAGAACAACTGAAGACGCGTAACTACGCAATGGACAAAGAAGAACTATTTACAGGTTTACGAGAAGGCTTGAAACTAATGAAAGCTGGAGAGACCGTTACTTTTATTTTCCCCTCACAAAAGGCCTATGGCTATTATGGTGATGAAAATAAAATTGGCACGAACACTCCCATCATTAGCAAAGTAACTGTAAACTCAATAACTCAAAAGTAAAATTAATACAATGAACAAATTAAAACACTCTATGAAAATTTTCATTATTGCATTATTAGTTTCCCTTGGCACCGCATCTTGTCAAGATAACAAATACCCAGATCTGGAAGATGGACTATATGCAGAATTCGTTACCAACAAGGGCACGATGGTAGCTAAATTGAATTTTGAAAAAGCTCCTGTTACCGTTGCGAATTTCGTATCATTAGCTGAGGGTACCAATACCAAGGTAGATACTGCGTTTACCGGTAAGAAGTTTTACAATGGCACAACATTTCACCGTGTCATCAACAAATTCATGATTCAAGGTGGGGATCCTAGCGCTACTGGTGCTGGAAACCCGGGGTATAGATTCAAGGATGAAATCAACGAAGCAAAGCATAGTAAACCAGGTATATTGTCTATGGCTAATTCTGGCCCTGCGACCAATGGATCCCAATTTTTCATTACAGAAGTAGCTACTCCCAACCTAGATCCAAAACATACCGTTTTTGGTGAATTGATCATAGGGTTGGACGTACAAGATAGCATTTCCAATGTAAAGACGACAAGAGACAAACCAAATGAAGATGTAATAATCGAAACTTTGAACATCATCAGAAAAGGAGGTGAAGCAAAAAAATTCGATGCTCCAAAAGTATTTGACAACTATTTTGTTGAATTGGAAGCTGAGAAAAAGAAAGCTGAAGAGTTATTGGAAAAAGCGAAGGACAAATTCGTAAAAGACAACGAAAGCTTAAAAGGCAATGTAAATCGTTTAGCCTCCGGTGTGGTTATGATAATGACTCAAGATGGCTCTACGATAACACCAACTGCACAAGATAGAGTGTTGGTTGATTACGCTGGTTATTTAGAAGATGGGACATTGTTTGACACAAATATGGCAGATGTAGCCAAGCAATATGGGAAATATGACGAGAACGCTGAAAAATCTGGAAAATACAAGCCGTACCCAATGCAGTATAGCACTAGAGCTCGTTTGGCTCCAGGATTTAGAGAAGCTTTGCTTAATATGAATGTAGGAGACAAAGCACGTGTATTCATTCCTTCGTTCTTAGGATATGGAAATAGAGACTATGGGCCGATTCCTGCCAACTCGAACTTGGTATTCGATATGAATGTCATAGAAATCGAAAAAAAATAATTGAGCTCAATACATTTTTGAAATAAAAAAGCCCTTCAAAATTGAAGGGCTTTTTTATTTCACTTTTCTAATTACTTCTTTGGAATATTCCTTAGAATCTCCAAAACAAACTTCCAATATTTTTGAGCAGATGTAATACTTGCTCGCTCATCCGGAGAATGGGCCCCTTTTATCGTTGGGCCAAAACTAATCATTTCCATATCTGGATAATTAGTCCCCAAGATACCACACTCCAAACCTGCATGGCAAGCCGCGACATGTGCTTTTTCTCCATTAATTTCCTCATAAAGGCTACTTAATACCTTCAATATTTCAGAATCCATATTTGGTGTCCACCCTGGGTAGTCTCCTGAGCATTCCACTTCACAACCCGTCAATTCAAAAGTAGCTCGCAATGTATTTGCTAGATCCGTTTTCGAACTTTCCACAGATGATCGTGTCAAACAACCAATTTTGATGGCTCCTTCTTTGATTATTACCCTTGCGATGTTGTTGGACGTTTCTACCAAGTCCGTTATGTCCGCACTCATTCTGTACACGCCATTCAACGCTGCGTACAAAGCTCGAGTAACACCTTCTTGTACTCCCAGATCCATTATGCTATTTGGTGTTTCCGTCTTTATGATTTCGACATCCAAATCCGGCTCCATGGTTTTCAACTCCTTTTTAATGGTATCTGCCAATTGCTTCATTTCATTGTTAAAAGCTGCTTCATGTACAGCATCTATAGCTACTACTGCCTTACTTTCCCTAGGAATGGCATTGCGTAAACTACCCCCATCCATTTCTGAAATGCGCAATCCGAAATTTTCAAAACCATCAAACAACAAACGATTCATAATTTTGTTGGCATTGCCCAATCCCTTATGAATATCCATACCGGAATGTCCTCCTTGCAATCCCTTAACCGTAATGGCATAACCTATTTTGAATTCTGGGGTTTCTTCTTCTTCATAGGTTCTGGTAGCAGTAACATCTATACCGCCAGCGCAACCTACTCCTATTTCATCATCTTCTTCCGTATCCAAATTCAAAAGGATTCCTCCTTTCAACAAGCCTCCCTTCAAGCCCATTGCTCCAGTCATTCCTGTTTCTTCATCAATGGTAAACAACGCTTCTATTGCCGGGTGCTCTATCTCCGTGCTTTCCAAGATGGCCATGATCGTAGCAACTCCCAACCCATTGTCCGCTCCCAAGGTAGTGCCTTTTGCACGTACCCAATCTCCGTCTACGTACATCTCGATACCTTGAGCATCAAAATCAAAATCGGTATCTGCATTTTTTTGGTGTACCATATCCAAATGCGATTGCATTACGATAGTTACCCTATCCTCCATTCCTTTGGTCGCTGGTTTCTTTATGATCACGTTGCCAACTTCGTCTTCTACTACTTCCAACCCAAGTTTCCCACCAAAGTCCTTCATGAATGCTATGACGCGCTCTTCCTTTTTCGAGGGTCTAGGTACTGCGTTTAAATCAGCAAATTTATTCCAAAGTTGTTCTGGCTGTAAAGCCCTTATTTCTGAATTCATTGTTTGTTGTTTTTAATTTATGACTCTTGTTCATTGAAATCGTTATGAGAAAACCGTCTCTTAGTTTTCTTCTCATATCTATTTATGACTATAAATCTGAATCGCAAAAGTACAAATTGATATTAAAAAAAAGATCTGCTTTTTAAAACAGATTGAAAAAGCTTATATCCTTCACCTGTGATTGAGCATTTCCGCTTTTTTATTCCTCATTGAAACCAACAGAAAGAACAGTAAATAACTTATCTTATTTCTTGATGAATCATGTTCTTATTTTTTATTTACTTTTGGAATATGCTAAAAAACAAAAAACGTATTGTTGCTTTATCTTTACTCCCTGCAATCGCAATAGTGAAATTATTAGCTTTTTTCCCTGAATTCGTAGAAACATATTATAGTTGCGGAGTCTACCCCTACATTTCGAAACTATTTAGGTTTTCCCTAGGTTGGCTTCCATTTTCCTTTGGAGATCTCATTTATGCCTTTGGAATAGCTTTCATTGTTAGATGGTTGATTGTAAATAGAAAACGTATTGTAAAGGATTTCAAAAATTGGCTAATAGATGTTTTTGCTGCCATTTCCATTCTTTATATGGCCTTCAACATTATTTGGGGATTGAATTATTATAGATTGCCATTGCACGTAAACTTGAATATAGACTCAGAGTATTCTACCGAAACCTTGGTTGCCGTCACAAAGAAGCTAATCGAAAAATCCAATGCCGTCCATTTGGAAATCACAAAAGACAGTACCTTGAAAGTAGATATTCCCTATTCCAAATCAGATATTTTGGAACGTGTTCCTAGTGGCTATTCTAACTTAAAGGACAAATTCCCTCGTTTGGACTACAACCCAAAAAGCATAAAACAATCTATTTTCAGCTTACCTTTAACCTATATGGGGTTTAGTGGCTATTTGAACCCATTGACCAACGAAGCGCACATCGATTATATGATTCCAGCATTCAAGTACCCCACGACTGCATCCCATGAAGTGGCCCATCAATTGGGGTACGCTGCTGAAAACGAGGCCAATTTTATTGGCTGTTTGGTAACAACCAACCACAATGACATCTATTTCAGGTATTCTGGTTACACCTTTGGCCTTAGACATTGCTTGCACGAGATCTATAGACGAGATAGTTCGTTGTATGCCGAACTCGTCCCTACAATAAATAATGGTATTTTAAAAAATTACCAAGAGGTTCGCGATTTTTGGGATGATTACCAAAACCCCATGGAGCCCTTTTTCAAAGAAACATACAATACATACTTGCAAGCAAATAGTCAAAAGGACGGAATGAAAAGCTATAGCTATGTTGTTGCATTGTTGGTTAACTATTTCCAAGACAAGACATTGTAACATCAAAACTCGTATAATGTTAAATACAGCATTAACATATTCTAAATTAACACATATTGTTATCTTTAATCTTCTAACTCTATTATAAAAGACCTTATGACTAAAAAGTATTTTATGTTCACCTTTCTTTTGTGCGGTTTCATACTATTCGCTCAAGAGAATGTCCCAAAAAATGATGGTGTCAAAGCCAGGAACTCCAGTTACACAGCGTTTACAAATGCCAAAATTCATATTTCCCCCACTCAAGTCATTGAAAAAGGAACTTTGCTCATAAAAGATGGCAAGGTGGTTTCCACCGGGACTTCCATCGTCATTCCCAACAATTGTATTTCTGTGGATTTATCAGGAAAAAGCATCTACCCTTCCTTCATAGACATCTATTCTACTTTCGGCATAGACAAACCTAGTAGCAAACCAAACCCTTCCCGATCTCCTCAATACGATGCCAATCGTGAAGGTTATTATTGGAACGATCATATCAGGCCTGACCAAAATGCCATAGATTTGTACAAGTTCGATTCCAAAAAAGCCATGGAATTACAAAAAGCTGGTTTTGGAGTCGTGAACACACATATCGAAGATGGCATCATACGTGGTACGGGAACACTTATAGCCTTAAACAGCCAAGGCACCAACGCCAATCGTATTCTTGCTGAAAAATCAGGACAATATTCAGGAACAAGAAAAAGCAATACTTCTAGACAGTCCTACCCTACTTCCTTGATGGGGACCATGGCCTTGTTACGCCAAGTGAACATGGATGCAGACTGGTATGCAAAAGGTAACATCAAAGAAAAGGACAGAGCTCTTGAGGCTTTTTTAAAAAATAAAAACCAAGTACAAATCATGGAAGTTGGCAATAAAATGAATGCGCTTAGATTTGACAAGGTGGGAGACCAATTCAATACGCAATACGTTTTTGTAGGTGGTGGTGACGAATATGAATACATCAAAGACATAAAGGCTACCAATGCCAAGTTCATAATTCCTTTGAATTTCCCAGATGCTTATGATATGGAAGATCCGTTTTTAGCAAAATCTGTCGATCTCGCAGATTTACGCGAATGGAATCAAAGACCTTCCAATCCAAAAACACTAGCTGACAACAACATAGATTTCGCCTTTTCAACATACAAGCTAAAAAAGGCCAAAGACTTGATGCCAAACATATTGAAGGCCATAGATGCAGGTTTGTCAAAAGAAAAAGCCTTGGCGGCTTTAACTACCATCCCTGCCCAAATAATAGGAAAAAGCAATAGCGTAGGTACTTTAAAAATTGGTGCCTATGCCAATTTTCTCATTACCTCGGGAGATCTCTTTGAAAAGGACACCAAAATTCATCAGAATTGGGTGACTGGTGTCAAAAATGAGATAACTCCAATGAATCTTACAGATATCCGAGGAGATTATACTTTCAGTCTAGGGAATACAAATTATGATTTGTCCATTTCAGGTACTGCCGAAAAACTAAAAGCAAAGGTAAAGAGTGACAGTACGAGTTTAGGCTCCAAAATAAGCTTCAAAGATGATTGGATGAACTTGACATTTTCTACTCTTGACACAACGAAGCAAGAATTCATAAGAATAGTTTCAAATGTTCTGGGTGTCGACAACTTAAATGGCAAAGCATATTTCCCCAATGGAAATGAAATGGCCTTCAATGCAAAAAAGAAAGCAACAGAAGGCAAAAAAGATGAAAAAAGCGACGATCCCAAATCTAAAAAGGGAGAAGAAGCAACTAATGTAAAAAAACTTTTTCCAGTCACCTATCCTAACATGGCCTATGGCTTTACCACATTACCTCAACAAGAAACCACTTTGTTCAAGAACGTGACAGTATGGACCAATGAAAAAGAAGGTATTCTCGAAAATACCGACGTTTTGATAAAGAATGGTAAGATTTCCAAGATAGGAAAAAACATAAATGCTTCTGGAGCTAAGATCGTAGATGGCAAAGGTAAGCACCTTACATCTGGTATTATAGATGAGCACGCACATATCGCTACTTCATCTGTGAATGAAGCTGGTCATAACTCAACTGCTGAAGTAACCATAGAAGACGTCATAAACCCAGAAGACATCAACATCTATCGCAATTTGGCTGGTGGGGTTACCTCCATTCAAATCTTACATGGTTCCGCCAATCCCATTGGAGGGCGTTCAGCCATCATCAAGCTGAAATGGGGAGAATCTGCCAATAACCTTCTATATGAGAACTCACCTAAATTCATAAAGTTCGCATTGGGAGAAAACGTAAAGCAAAGCAACTGGGGAGATAATGCAAAAACACGTTTCCCGCAAACTAGAATGGGGGTAGAACAAGTTTACATAGATTACTTCCAACGCGCCAAGGAATATGATGCCTTAAAGAAAAGCGGAAAACCCTATCGTAAGGACTTAGAATTGGAAACACTTGTAGAGATCATCAACAAGGAGCGGTTTATAAGTTGCCACTCCTATATTCAAAGTGAAATAAACATGTTAATGATAGTCGCCGAGAAATTCGATTTCAACATCAATACATTTACACATATACTGGAAGGTTACAAAGTCGCAGACAAAATGGTCAAACATGGTGTAGGCGGTTCAACTTTCAGTGATTGGTGGGCATACAAATACGAGGTTAACGATGCAATTCCCTTCAATGCTGCCATTATGCATAATGCTGGTGTTACAGTAGCCATAAATAGTGATGACGGAGAAATGTCCAGACGTCTTAATCAAGAAGCAGCCAAATCCGTTAAATATGGAAACATCAGTGAAGAAGAAGCATGGAAGTTCGTGACTTTGAACCCTGCAAAGCTATTACACATAGATGACCGTGTAGGCAGCATCAAAGTTGGCAAGGACGCCGATGTTGTATTATGGAACGACAACCCTCTATCCATATATGCAAAAGCAGAAAAAACCATTATAGATGGGGTTACATATTTTGACATCGATAGAGATGCACAATTGAGAGAATCCATCAAAAGAGAGAAAAATGAATTGACAACGTTGATGCTTCAAGCAAAAAACAAAGGTTTGAAAACCAAACCCATTGAAAAGAAAGCCAAAGCACACTTTCACTGCGATACTAATTTTTAATAGTTATTAAAAATTAGTATTCATGACAAAAACCATTATTAAGATGAAACATTTCAAATTACATATCATATTAGTAGCGTTGTTATTTACTTCTACGGTAATAGCTCAACAAACGCCAGCTCCAAAACAAACACAAGCCTATTCCATAGAAGGTGCCACTGCACATCTAGGAAATGGAAAAACCATAGAGAACTCATTGATAATGTTCGAAAACGGAAAAATTGTTTTCGTGGGTAGCGTACCTATGAAGATTGCTCGAATAGGTAAGACCATAGATGCCAGAGGCAAACATGTATACCCCGGATTCATTGCTCCCAATTCCACTTTGGGTCTAGTTGAGATCGATGCTGTTCGTGCGACAAAGGATAACGACGAAGTCGGAGCAATGAACCCACACATTCGTAGCATAATAGCATATAATACAGAATCCAAGATTGTGGAATCCATGCGACCAAACGGAGTGTTGATGGCACAAATAACACCTCGTGGAGGACGTATATCTGGCACCTCGTCCATAGTACAACTAGATGCTTGGAACTGGGAAGATGCCATTATCAAAGCAGATGACGGTATCCATTTGAATTGGCCAAACCCTTTTTCACGAGGACGTTGGTGGCTAGGTGAACCAGCGACTTTAAAAATAAACAAAGGTTACAAAGATCAAATAGATGAGCTTACTTCATATTTCACAGAAAGTAAAGCATACAATACTGGCGAGAAATCACCTAGACATTTACCTTTTGAATCCTTACAAGGACTTGTTGACGGAACAAAGAAACTCTATCTTCATGTAAGCAATGAAAAAGGGATTACCGATGCCATTGTTTTTTCCAAAGAAAACAAAATAAAAAACATTGTTATCGTTGGAGGCTACGAAGCACATTTGGTTATCGACTTGTTGAAACAACATGATGTTCCTGTATTGTTACAACGTGTACACAGTACGCCAAAGAATAGTGACGAGGATTACGATGCCCCATTCAAATTAGCAAACAAACTAGTTAAAGCAGGAGTTTTGGTTGGCTTGGAGAATGCTGGACAAATGGAACGGATGAATACTAGAAACCTTCCTTTTTTGGCTGGTACTTGCGCAGCATATGGTTTGAGCAAAGAAGATGCTTTAAGTTTGATTACATTGAACACTGCTAAAATTTTGGGTATCGATGACAAAGTAGGCTCTTTGGAAGTCGGGAAGGATGCAACATTTTTCATAAGTGAGGGAGATGCTTTGGATATGAGAACGAACAAACTAACCAACGCATACATTCAAGGTCGAGAAATTAGTTTGGAATCCCACCAAACCAAATTGTACAAACGATATTCCAAGAAATATGGAAACCAATAAATTGAGATAGAATAAAAAAAGCGATCCAAATGGATCGCTTTTTTTATTCTACAGTTGTAGCACCTTCAGTTTTTTCAAAAACCGAATCCTTTGGCTTTGTTTCAGAAACCGAAATATTGACAAATTTCATCTCGCTACGCTTTTCCCCTATCTTAAAACCATCGGCTTCATACCACTCCAACTTGGATGGCAATACAAGTCCTTTGATATTCTGCCACTCAGAATACTTTATGAAATGGAAGTCCTTACTTTTTTCTTTGGAAAAATAGGTTACCGTATAACCCAACCAAGCCATTTTATTCGTGGCTTCATCAAAATACAATATATATTCATCCTCTGGTGATTCTCCTACACCGGCTTCATAGGAAACCTTGATTCCTGGATATTTAACACCTTCTACCTCCAACGGCTTCACAGCTTCATAAATGATTCCATTATCCGCCAAGACAAATGGCATTCCGTAGAAATAAAACATCAAATTGTAATAGAACTTTTGATTGCCTTTATATGCTTTTTCTTCATTTTCCGTCAACCAGACTTGTTTTCCGTCATACCCCAAAGTATATTGTTTTGCCTCTATTAACGACTTCCTACTTTTCAAGGCTGTTGTCGTTTTTTCATTCCCATCTGGTTTTTCTATTTCGAACACCAAACTTTCCATTTCATTCCATTTGTCAATACCTCCATGGCTTTCAAGAACTTTGGTTATATTTTCTGGATAGATACTTGTTGTAACATCCAATGTTTCCTCAGAATACTTTATGGTTTCTATCTCTGCTTTGACTTCAGCATTTTGTTTGCAGGATGTCAATACTAAAAAGAGTGTGGCAATGGCAATGTAGTGTTTCATTATTTGGTTGATTTAATATTTCTACTTATTTCATTTATGAAGTCGAAGACATAATGCAAGTATTACAAAAAAACATCTCCTTTTTTGAACGTGGGATTGAAATACAATGCTAAAACCAAAAAAAGCCTATTTTATAAGATAGATGATTAAGTGACATAAATAGAAAAAGCACCCTAAAAAGGGTGCTTTTTCATACTAACCAACCAAAAATATGATAATTATTACTCATAGTTTAAAGTAACCACACTTTAAAATAATCATCGTAAATAATTACACTTAGCTAAAAGCAATCATCGTGCCAAACTTTATTTTATAAAAATATTTTGCCATATCATTATTTAAGTATATCTTTATGATATCATTTTAATATCATTTTAAATTTAAACCTCATGAAAGAAGAAAAAATCATTGTCCCTGCCAACGGCTACTTGATGCTATTTGTATTCTTGTCCATAGTTTTTGGAAGCATCTTTGCAGCAATACTAACAGAAAACCCAGAGTTCGTAGTATTTTTAATCATTGCCATTTTCATAGTCCCTGGCTTCTTGATGGTACAACCCAACAATTCCAGAGTATTGCTTTTATTCGGTAAATATGTGGGCAGCGTTAAAAAAAATGGGTTTTATTGGGTGAATCCTTTTTACTCTAAAAAGAAAATTTCACTTAGAGCCAGTAATTTTGATAGTGAGCGCTTAAAGGTCAATGATAAACTTGGTAACCCCATAATGATTAGCACAATTTTGGTTTGGCGTGTCCACAACACCTACAAAGCAGCATTCGATGTTGATAATTATGAAAACTTTGTTCGTGTACAAACTGATGCAGCCGTTAGAAAACTAGCAAGTATGTATCCTTACGACAACTTTGCCGATGAAGGCCACAAAGAGGACATCACACTACGCTCTAGTGTAAATGAAGTCAGCGAAGCTCTCGAAAAAGAAATTGATGAACGTTTGTCCATTGCTGGAATAGAGGTTCTTGAAGCAAGAATTGGTTACTTGGCATATGCTCAAGAAATCGCAAATGCAATGTTGAAACGACAACAAGCAACTGCAATAGTCGCAGCTAGGCATAAAATAGTTGAAGGAGCAGTAAGTATGGTAGAAATGGCATTGGAAGAATTGGGAAAGAAAAGCATTGTAGATCTCGATGAAGAGCGCAAAGCTGCCATGGTAAGTAACCTGATGGTTATCTTATGCGGAGACAAAGAAGCTTCTCCTGTCTTAAACACTGGCACTTTAAATCATTAAGTCATGAAAGAATATAAAGTCATTACTCCATCCCTTGGTTTCAGAAACAAATCTGAAAAACTCCAAGACATTTTAAACAAATACGCAAAAGAAGGATGGATTGCAAATACAATTTCAACGAATCAACACGGTAGTATAATTTATCTTATTTTTGAGCGTAATAAAAACAGATAAAACTACTAGATACTATAACGAAAAACAAAATGTCTAAAAAGAAAGCCTTTGCATTGCGAATAAATGAAGATATGCTTAAAGCTATTGAAAAATGGGCTGGAGATGAATTTCGTAGTACCAATGGACAAATGGAATGGATGCTGATGCAAAGTTTAAAGCAAGTCAAACGCAATCCCAAACTAGACGATAAAACAACAGATAAAAGCGACTCTTGATAAAGTCGCTTTTTTAATGCCATTAATTTTGGTACTTTGCGGCTACAAAAACTAACTAAATGGAAAACGCACCACTTTTTACAGACGATACTATTGCATTCGGATTACTAATGCTAGCCCTAGGAGCCATATTCTATACAGAATCCATAAAAACAGGGTTTTGGCCCAAGTTCTATAAAATTGTTCCTGGTTTGTTCATGGCTTATATGATTCCTGCATTATTTACTACGTTAGGAGTTATTTCACCAGAATGGGAAACAGTAAACACGTCTGGAGAAGTTGTCACTCACAAATCCAATCTCTATTATGTTTCTAGTCGTTACCTATTGCCAGCTGCTTTGGTGTTAATGACATTGAGTATCGATTTAAAAGGTGTTTTCAACTTAGGTTGGCGAGCATTGATTATGTTTCTTACTGGTACCATAGGTATTGTAATAGGTGGTCCAATAGCCATTTTGTTAATATCTGCGGTTTCCCCAGAAACAGTTGGAGGTATTGGGCCTGATGCTGTATGGAGAGGTTTGTCTACACTTGCTGGTAGTTGGATTGGTGGAGGAGCCAATCAAACTGCCATGTTGGAAATTTATGGATACAATCAAAAATTATATGGAGGAATGGTATTTGTAGACATAGTGGTCGCCAATGTTTGGATGGCCTTATTGTTAATAGGCATAGGAAAGCGAAAACGCATCAATGCTTGGCTAAAGGCTGATACTTCTTCTATTGAAAGTCTAAAAGAAAGAATGTCCGCTTTTACAGAAAAAGTAAAAAGAAATCCATCGTTGACAGATTTAATGATCATGGCTGCCATTGCTTTTGGAACTGTTAGTCTCGCTCATTTAGGCTCAAATTTATTAGCTCCATTTTTTGACGATACTGTATCAAATATAGAATCACAAACAACAAGAAACATCTTTACCTTTTTAGGATCGAAATTCTTTTGGATGATTAGTATTGCTACTCTAATTGCTATTTTTCTATCTTTCACCAAAGCAAAAAATTATGAAGGCGCTGGTGCCAGCAAATTCGGAAGTGTGTTCATTTACATTCTTGTTGCATCCATAGGTATGAAAATGGATTTGAAACTCATTTTTGACAATGTAGGTTTAATTGCCATTGGAGTTATTTGGATGACCATACATGCTTTATTGCTAATCATTGTCGCTAAAATAATCAAAGCTCCTTACTTTTTCTTGGCTGTTGGTAGCCAAGCCAATGTTGGAGGAGCAGCTTCTGCCCCCATCGTAGCTTCGGCTTTCCATCCATCTCTGGCAACAGTAGGTGTTTTGCTTGCTGTATTTGGATACGCTATTGGAACCATAGCAGCCATAGGGTGTACGATTTTAATGCAATTGGCTTCTGCCGGCTAGTTTTTAATAATTATTTATAGCATATTTGCGGAAATAAATTTCAATATTACAAATGCAAAAACTATTAGTACTTCTTGGCTTACTTCTTATTTTTTCTTGCGGAAATGATAATGACAAGCTAATCGTAAAAGGCAACATCAAAGGTTTGAAGAAGGGAACCATCTACTTGAAAAAAGCGAAAGATTCTACATTGGTCACATTGGATTCTGTTACCATAAATGGAAACTCCCAATTTGAATTAAAAAGCAAAATAGACATTCCTGAGCTATACTTTCTATACCTTGACAAAAATGACAATGAAGATGAGCGCATCTCCTTCTTTGCAGACAAAGGTATCACAGAAATAAACACTTCTTTGGAAAACTTCGTGTACGGAGCCAAAATAAAAGGGTCAAAACAACAAGAGGTTCTAGAAGAATATTTAACGATGATGTCCAAGTTCAATGACAAGAACTTAGAGCTTATCAAGGAAAACTTCGATGCCAGTGTAGCCAACGACACCGCTTTGGCCAACAAGACAAAAAAAATGCACGACGGCCTATTAAGACGTAAGTACCTATATACAGTAAACTTTGCCATAAACAACAAGGATAGTGAAGTTGCTCCTTATTTGGCCCTTACCGAACTTTATAATGCAAACATCAAATTATTGGATACCATCAACAATTCTTTGATTCCTCCAATAAAATCTTCTCTCTACGGAAAAAAATTGCACGCATTCGTATCGAAGATCAAGGTTGAGGAAAAACAACAATAATCATAACTTAAAATATGGAAGCAAAGCCTTTTCTCTTACGGAAAGGCTTTTTTTGTTATTTGTCAATACAAAAATAGATACATTGAAAAAACCAGCTATTTTTTCGTTATTGATGTTGATACAAATCGTATCACAGAACATCAATGTGAAAAACATTGGGCAAAAGCATATCTCATGAATCACCCGCTTAACACTCTCTAAGAAGAAGAGCAATCCTTTGATAAGCTTTCTTTCACTATTTTAGTTCCAAAATATGACCGAAGTAATACAAAAGTGCTTAATCACATAAAACAAATTCATTGAAATGACAGAAATTGAAATCCCTTTGAGCAAAACAAAGATCATATTGCTTTTAATTGGAGCATTGGTTTTTGTCGCTGCCGGTTCTTGGGGCATTTTGGAACCCGAAAGATTTGCTTCCTACCGTTATCCCAAAAATATTGTCCTCATTATTGGAATAGCCAGCATATCGTTCTTCGGAACTTGCTTTGTTTTTATTGCCAAAAAGGTTTTTAGTAGAAAACCAGGATTGATTATCAATGAAAATGGAATTATAGACAATTCAAATGCCACAAGTGTAGGCTTGATAGATTGGGAAGACATAACAGGAATGAAAACACTTAAAATATCATCTTCAAAGATCATAGTAATCAAGACTTCCAAGCCAGAGAAATACATTAGACGCTCTAAAAATATAATTTCAAGAAATGCGATGAAAGCCAATCATAGAATGTATGGCTCCCCCTTATCCATTATCTCCAATTCATTGAAGATTAATTTTAATGAATTGGAGAACCTCATTACTGAGCAATTGGACAAAAGAGCTAAATAGCATTCTATTTGGTACCATTTGAATTAATTCCAACACAAGGTTTTATAAATCATTCTAACAATATTGCATACAATTTGCAACAGGCATGATTGAAACATAAATCCGTCGTTTTGAAAATGACGCAAATTATATTTATCTTTTAAGGAGTTTAAAACCATCATAAAGATGAATTCACTTGTTCCTTTGCAATGTTCACACTTAACAATAAAACACAAAAGAAATGAAAAAAGACTTTTTAGATAATGGTTTTGTTAAGTTGGATTTCTTGATCTCTTTATCTGAAGTTGAAAATATCAGAGACTTGTACGATGGACTTTTATATGACAAAGAGCGAACGAAAGGGTTGAGAAGTGACTTGAGTGGCGTGGGTAGCACAAAAAACTCAATAGAAAAGATCACACAAATCATGCTACCTAGCACGATTGAACCCAAGTTATTCGAAAGTATCACTTATGGCCGAGCATTGAACCAAGCAAAATTATTGTTGGGAGAAGATATGGAACTGGACTTTGATATGCTCATAAACAAAGCCCCACATACAAACACCATCACTCCTTGGCATCAAGATGCGGCATATTGGATAGACATGCCAGATAAAAGAGCTGCAAGTTGCTGGATTGCATTGGACGATGCATACGAAGACAATGGCTGTATGTGGTTCATACCAAAACGAGATGAAATCATCAAACCTCATAGCTTGTATTCGGAAGGAGGAGCATTGCATTGCTCTGCAAATGCAATTGAAGCCCAATGCATTCCTTTGAATGCGGGTGGATGTACTTTTCACGATGGTTTTACATTGCATTTCAGCAAAGGAAACATTACTTCAGATCAAAGAAGGGCATTGATTTTGAATTTTAGACCAAAGAAAATGATAGAATTGGAAAGAAAACTAGAGGAATACCATACTGGTACGAGAAAATCAAGAAATAATACGACTTAAAACCATCCATAAAAAAACTCCAAACCATTATGGTTTGGAGTTAACTCTTGTTTAGAGCCGATGGAGGGACTCGAACCCACGACCTGCTGATTACAAATCAGCTGCTCTAGCCAGCTGAGCTACATCGGCAAAACGAGTGCAAATATAATGTTGAAATTAATATCTGCAAACTTTTTTTAAAGATTTTTTAAGCTAATTTATTTATCTTTTCAATCAGGGCGCGGCCTTTAGCTTCCAACTCTTCGTTAATTGCCTTAAAATGAGACTTCTTGTTTTCCACTCCTTTTGCATTGACTTTTGCAATTAAATTGTCAAAAGTTTCGATAGCTTCATCAATTATCGCTTCACTAGCTTTCGTATCTTTTCCTGTGTTTGAATATTCCCAAACATAAACTGCTTCAATAATGTCACCTAAAACATAGTTGATGTCTTTCTTTAGGTCTCTTTTATTTGCCATAATATTTAATTTTTATTGGGAGCAAAATTACACATAAACTTCTAATAGTTGTGCCTTTTTTGCTGTAATTTCAAATGATTTAATACTTGCTGGTAGTAAAAGAGTCTCTCCTTTCTTGATTGTTTCGGAAAACACGCCTGTTTTTAATGTCATCTCCCCTTCTACGCACATATATATAATGAAAGAATCGAATACGTTTTCCTTTTTCAACGTCTCTTTGTCCATAGGGATGTAGTTTGTTGTGAAATAAGGACAACTCACCATTTTGTTCGAAACGTTTTCAGCTTTGGAGTATGCTATTCTAAAATCATCCTTCATTTCAAAGTCGATAGCATCTATTGCCAAGTCATTATGCAACTCTCTTTCGTTTCCATCATCATCCACCCTATCCCAATCGTAAACCCTATAGGTTATGTCACTGGTTTGTTGTATTTCTGCAAGCATTACACCAGCACCTATGGCATGTAATCTACCCACTTCGATAAAATACGTATCACCAGATTTAACGGTATCAAAATTTAAGATTTTCGGTAATGTTTTGTCCTCTAAATGCCTTAAGTAGGTTTCAGAGGTTACCTTTTGGTTAAAACCAACGATCAAGTTGGAATTTTCATCGGCTTGCATGACATACCACATTTCCGTCTTACCAAAGGAATTGTGTCGTTTTGCAGCTAGATCATCATTGGGATGCAATTGAATGGACAAGTGTTCTTTGGCATCTATGAACTTAATTAACAATGGGAATTTATTTCCAAATGTCTCATAGTTTTTATCTCCTATCAAGTCTCCTTTGTAGGTTTCCAAAAGGGATTTTAGATTCCTTCCTTCCAAGCTTCCATTTTTTACAATGGAAGTATCTCCATCAACATCGCTAATTTCCCAACTTTCCCCTATATTGGACAAATCACTCGATTTGTTTAAAAGCGTCTTTAGCTTTTGTCCTCCCCAAATCTTGTCCTTTAAAATTGGTTCAAACCGTATTGGATATGGTGTTTTCATAAATTATTTTCCTGAATAGCTTACAAAATTTCGTGGAGTCTCATACAATGTCACCTCCAAATCCAATTTGGAGTCCAACTTCGATTTAATTTTATCATATATGACAACAACAATATTTTCTGCTGTTGGATTTAGATTTTCAAATTCTGGAACATCGATATTCAAATTTTTATGATCAAAAGCATCTTCCACTTCTTTCTTGATTATATCTTTTAGAATTTTCATATCTATGACATAACCTGTCTCTGGATTTATTTCTCCCGTAACACTTGCAATCAATTCATAATTGTGCCCATGAAAATTCGGGTTGTTGCATTTGCCAAATACTGCATCATTCTTTTCGAATGACCAATCTTTACGGTATAACCTGTGCGCGGCATTGAAATGTGCTTTTCTACTAACGGTTACCATCATCTACTATGTTTATAAATTCATAAAATTTATCGAATATGATTTTAAACCAAGCCGTATAGTTTTCTGGATTAACCTTAATGTCTTCTCTTACTTGTTCCAGTGGCATCCATTTCCAAGATTCTACTTCTTCTTTGTTTATAACTGGTGCTTCGTTAAAATAGCCTACCATGATGTGATCCAATTCATGTTCAGTCAACCCATTGTCAAAAGGAGCCTTGTATATAAAAGAAGTCTTTTCCTCCAACAAGGTCTCAAATCCCATTTCTTCTCGTAAACGTCTAGTTCCCGCTTGTAAATTGCTTTCGCTTTCCCTTTGATGGCTACAACATGTATTTGTCCATAAACCTGGAGAATGATATTTGCTCAATGCTCTCTGTTGAAGCATCAATTCATTTTTGTCATTAAAGATGAAAACAGAAAAAGCACGATGCAAAAGCCCCTTTTCATGAGCTTCAAGTTTTGGCATCAAACCTATTTGTTCGTCTTTTTCGTTTACAAGTATTACTTTTTCTTCAATCATTCTTTCTATTGAGTAACGACAAATTTACAAAATAGCTTATAGCTTTTATTGGTTTTATGTTAATTTTAATAGGAAGTCAATATATAAAAGAATGCCCTTGGCCAAGGGCATTCAACTAGTTGCATATAAATAAAGTATATAGATATTTTCTCCCGAAATATGAATATTAATTAGCAACTATTATAAACTCGCTTCTTCTATTTTGTTGATGTTCGTATTCCCCACAAGGAACACCGTTGCTACATCTGTTAAGCAGTCTGGTTTCTCCATACCCCTTACCTTGTAGCCTTGAACGATCTATACCTCCTATTTTTACAAGATAATTTATCGTCGATTGTGCTCTACGTTCTGACAAATTCATATTATAAGAATCTCTGGATCGACTATCCGTATGTGATCGTACATCTATCTTCATTTTTGGGTATAGATTCATCACAGCTATTATCTTACGTAGTTCTATCTCTGCATCTTTCCTTATATAATCCTTATTCAAATCGAAGTAGATTATGTTCAATCCCAATATTTTCACCAAATCAGAACCTGGGGACGCTTCGGTTTCTCCTAAATCCCTTCCTTTTTTCATATATAATGTACGTTCGACTATTCCTCTCTTTTTTCCTGTGGCAAAAGGTTTTTCTGCCGTCAAATATTCTCTTTTTTTGGAACGCACGGAATATTGTGCACTACAAGTCAACCCTTTAAACTTGAAAGAACCGTCAAAATCCGATACTTTTTCATCTACTATTTTCCCTTCGGAATTCAACAAATAGACCTTGGCGTTTGCTATTGGATCCTCACTTCTATCATCCCTTACGATTCCTCCCATTTCTTGTCTACATTGCCTTTTGGTAATCAGTGGTCTTATGCTTTTAAAACTATAGATGTCATCGTCACCGACACCGCCCTCTCTATTGGATGCAAAATATCCTAATCCATTTTTTTTGATTATGAAAGTAAAATCGTCTTGAGGACTGTTTATAGGTCTTCCCAAATTGAAGACTTCTCCATAATCTCCTCCATCGATTTCTGCAACGAATACATCCAATCCACCTAGACCGATATGTCCATCTGACGCAAAGTATAGTTTATTATCTTCACTAACAAAAGGAAAAGTTTCTCTTCCTTCAGTATTGATGCCATCTCCCAAACTCACAACCGAACCAAATCCATCCTCTTGGATTTGAACCTTGTACAAATCGGAAAGACCTTTACCTCCTGGCTTGTCACTTGCGAAATACAATATTCTCTCATCCTTGCTCAATGCTGGGTGAGCTACGGAATACTCATCATTATTGAATGGTAATTCTTCTATTTCCCAATCATTTGTTTCTTCTGTTCGTTTTGCCCTATACAACTTCAAACGATTTGTTCCTACTTCATCTTCCTTATAGTCTTTATTGGTATAGTTGTTTCTCGTAAAATACATGGTCATACCATCCTTCGTGAAGACCGCAGTTGATTCATGGTATTTCGAGTTGATATTTTTATTGAATTTCTGTGCTCCTCTAGCATTGGCATCATCTCCGATGGACACACCGTAAATATCCAAAAATGGTTGTTCGTTCCAATCATGGATCATTTTCCTTGCTGCACGCTTATTCCTATTGGATGCAAATACCAATCTCCCTTGGTAAAAAGTAGGGGCAAAATCTGAAAGCTTCGAATTAAATCCAATGTTGGACATTTCAAAACGCCCTGATTGTTCCTCTATTTCTTCCAAATAATTTCGTTCATTCAAAAACAGCTTAGCACGATAATCTTCTCCTTTCACGTTTAGAAACTCTTCCATTATTAGATCGGAAGCTACATACGATTTGTCGCTTTTAAGCGACAATGCGTATTTATACAAGTAATCTGCATCTCTATTTCCAAAGTCATACAAGGTACCATACCATTTGGATGCTCGAGTATAATCTGCCGTAAAATAATAAGAGTCAGCCAACCGCTTCAACAAATCCTCGGATTGATACCCTTCTTCGGCTACCTTTAAATAGGCCTCCCTCGCATCTACATAGGCAAGTCTTTCGAACTCCTTATCTCCCTTGTCTACAGTATTCTCTTGTGCCCACACTTGTGAACTACCTACGAGAACCAAAGTGATTATGATATTTATATATTGTCTCATATTTCAAGTATTTTTCTAGTTTGGTTAAAAGAATCTTGGTGAAATCATACGATTGTTTCGCTTAAATAGCTCATAGCGTAAGAAAAACTCAAACGAGCCATCGTTATATTGCTTTAATTCCGTAGTTTCCCTGTCATAGGCAAATCCAAGCATCAACGAATCTGATAGTTGGAAACCTACCATACCACTCAATGCGGCACTCCATCTATAGGCTACTCCTAATGTCAGCTTACTCTTTATCAAGAAGTTTGCTGAAAGATCCGCTTGTACGGGAGAACCGTCAACTGCCTTTAACAGTGCCGCTGGCTTAAACTTGAGGTCACTACTGAATTCGATTGTCTTACCAGCCATCAAGTAGATGTTAACTCGCTCTTTTGCAGTTGCAAATGAGTTGTTGTTTGCTGCATTTAAATCAAAATGTTTCGTCTCTAACATGTTCGGCACACTCAATCCTAGATACCATTCATCCGTATAATAATAAATCCCAACTCCAAATTGAGGAGAAAATTTATTATCCACATTAATTTCCGCCTCAGCATCTCCAGGGTTGAAAGCTCCTGTATTCAATCTATTGGTATCAATATTAAGAAAATGTCCACCTGCTTTCAATCCCAATGCCAATTTTCTCTCTTCTGTGAGGTTTAAAGTGTAACTAAAGTCTAGGTCTATATAAGTTTCTTGAGTAATAAAAATTTCATCATGAGTAACATTAAAACCCAACCCTACTTTTTCTCCTACTGGAGAATGCAAAGATGCAGTAAATGTATCAGGAGCTCCATCTAGCCCTACCCATTGCGTACGATACAATCCGACAAAACTTAAAATATCCCTTGAGCCAGCATAGGCGGGGTTTATACTTAATGTGTTATACATATATTGTGTATACTGAGCATCTTGTTGACCATAACTCAATGTGACACAAGATGTGAATATTGCTATGACTAGAATTGTTAAGAAATTATTTTTCATAAGTGCGAATATTAAACCCAGTGGGAAAGCCCCACCAGGTATTTAATTTATGATTTATCTTCTATTAATATATAATGGACCTGCTTTTGATACCGTGTTTCCAGAAGCGTTCACATAATCTAACACATAGTAATATGTTCCTACTGGCAACTTGTCGTCCTTCTTGATAGTTACTCGTCCTTCCGAGATACCTCTAAAGTAATTGCCATTCTGTCCATATCCATCTACATCGTAGACTTTTACTCCCCAACGGTTATATATCCTCAATGTATTGTTAGGGTATTGTTCTATACCTTGTATTACGAATACATCATTTAAACCATCTCCATTAGGCGTCATTATATCAAATATGTTTATGCCATCTGGTGCATCTGGATCTCCATTGTTGACTTCAATGTAATCTGGAATGTCGTTGTCATTTTCATCCCCTGGTTCGTCTCCATTCAAGAAACCATCTCCATCACAATCCAATAACAACCATTCATCCGATACATCTGTCAGATCTTGATTCGTAAAGTCGAAATCACAAGGATCCAAAGAATCGGTCTCATCATCGACTTCTTGACTGTTGGAAACACTGTCTCCATCACAATCGGCATCATTCCATTCATCTGAAGGAGGCAATGTCTGACTACTGATTTCGAAGCTACATGAATCCGTAGGATCAGTACCATCATTGGCTTCTTGTTCATTGGTTACTCCGTCTCCGTCACAATCCAAATCCCCATATCCTACATTAACAGGTTCTGTTTGGCTGTCTACCACAAAGTCACAAGGATTTTGAGGATCGGTTCCGTCGTCCAGCTCTGTTCCATTGATTACACCATCTCCATCACAATCCAAAGCTTCCCATTCTGGTGTTACAATAGTTACATCTTGACTTAACATTTCATAACTACACGGATCTAAAGGATCGGTTCCATCTCCAGTTTCATCACCATTGGTTACTCCATCTCCATCACAATCCAACATATCATATTCATCAGTAGTCATTGAACCATCTTGACTGTTAGGATTGAAGCTACAAGAATCCAAAGGATCCGTATTGTCATTCATCTCTTGACCATTGGTCACTCCATCTCCGTCACAATCGGCATCCAACCATTCGCTTGAAACCTGAGTAACGTCTTGATTTACGACATCGTAATCACAGACATCCAATGGATCGGTCATATCTATGACCTCTTGTCCATTCGTTACCCCATCTCCATCACAATCGGCTGCATTCCATCCAGCTTCTACCATCGTGATATCTTGATTGGCGGCATTGTAATCACAGACATCGTTTGGATCGGTCATGTCTATTGCCTCTTGACCATCGGTAACACCGTCTCCATCTGTATCTTCATCCAATGGATCTGTCGTATTACCATTAGGATCGGCTGTTGTCGTAGGATCATCTACTCCCGTAGTTTCCTCTCCATTGTTCAATCCATCATTGTCACAATCCAAATCCAACCAAGATGAATCCGGTGTCTCGGTTTGACTTGACAACTCCAAATCACATGGGTCATTTGGATCGGTCATATCTATGGCCTCCTGTCCATCGGTTACTCCATCTCCATCCGTATCTATATCTAATGGGTCTGTCGTATTTCCGTTTGGATCGGCTGTTGTCGTTGGATCGTCAACTCCAGTTGTTTCTTCTTCATTGGTCAACCCATCATTATCACAATCCGCTGTGCTCCAGCCTACTTCTACCATCGTGATATCCTGATTGGCTGCATCATAATCACAAACATCGTTTGGATCTGTCATATCTATTGCCTCCTGACCATCGGTTACTCCATCTCCATCTGTATCAGGATCTAGAGGATCTGTCGTGTTTCCATTTGGATCACCTGCTGTATTTGGATCATCAACTCCTGTCATTTCCTCTCCATTGGTCAAACCATCATTGTCACAATCCAAATCCAACCAAGCTAAATCAGGTATTTCCGTCTGACTTGTCAATTCTAAATCACAAGGATCATTTGGATCTGTCATATCTATTGCCTCTTGTCCATCGGTAACACCGTCTCCATCAGTATCTATATCTTGTGGATCTGTTGTGTTTCCGCTTGGATCGGCTGTCGTCGTTGGATCATCAATCCCAGTTGTTTCCTCTTCATTGGTCAATCCATCATTATCGCAATCTGCTATACTCCATCCTGCTTCCACCATCGTGATGTCCTGATTGGCTGCATCATAATCACATACATCATTTGGATCAGTCATATCTATTGCTTCTTGCCCATCGGTAACACCATCTCCATCAGTATCAGAGTCTTGAGGATCTGTCGTGTTTCCATTTGGATCAGCAACTGTATCTGGATCATCTACTCCCGTAGTTTCCTCTCCATTGGTCAACCCGTCCATATCACAATCTGCATCTAACCATTCTTGCGTAACCGTACTTAAATCTTGACTTGACGCTTGATAAGAACAAGGATCATTTGGATCGGTCATATCTATTATTTCTTGTCCATTAGTGACACCATCTCCATCACAATCCAATACATTCCAAGATGTTTCAACCATAGTAAGGTCTTGACTAGATGGATCATAATCACAAGGGTCGTTAGGGTCAGTCATATCACTTCCTTCTTGTCCATCATCCACACCATCACCATCTGTATCGGGATCAAGAGGATCTGTTGTGTTTCCATTTGGACTATCTGTTGTAGATGGGTCATCAACTCCAGTTGTTTCTTCTTCATTGGTCAATCCATCCATATCACAATCCAATGCATTCCAAGATGCTTCCACCATAGTGATATCCTGATTCGTTGGATCATAAATACAAGGATCTGTTGGATCTGGATCCGTAACATCCGGGTCACCATCTCCATCATCATCGTCATCACATCCTCCAATAACTCCATCTCCATCTATATCAACTCCAGGAGTTACAACATCTGTATTTGTACCTGTAGTATAATCAGCCCCAATAACCAGCCCATTGGAATCTACTCCCAATTGTGGTTCTCCTGTTCCATAAGAACCACCATCACCTCCATCTGCAATTGAATTGTCATATGCTTCATTCGCATCCGAACAACCATCGTCATCGCTATCTTGATCCAAGAAATCCGGTAAGTTCTCACCCACGTTACCATCAGTATCAACTGGAGTTCCAACACCTGATCCCGCAGTTGCAGGAATTCCAGTAACTGGATCCGGCGTGCCATCGGCTATTCCATCGTTGTTCGCATCCGTGCCTCCGGTCTCCACGGTGTCGTAGATCCCGTCGTTGTCCGCATCCAAGTCCAAGTGGTTGGATACGCCGTCACCATCGGCGTCGTAGGCCGCTTCGACCGTGCCGTTAACGTCTCCAACCAATGGATCCGCTGGATCGTCGTCCAAGTAGTTCGGCACCCCGTCGTTGTCGTCGTCAGCACTTGGGTCGCCCGGCCCTTCCGCAACGTCCAATATGCCGTCGTTATCGTCATCCTGATCCACTGCATCCGGGATCCCATCGCCATCGGCGTCTGGTCCTGTTGCAACCGTGATCGTAACAGTAGCCGTGTCACAGACGTCGTCTGGACTCGGACCGTCTCCCGTCAAGTCGTTGCAGACCGTGTAGTCCACTGTCACGACCATACCACCTTCACTCAAGGCCGGTGTGTATATCAATTCTCCCGTATTCTCATCGAAGGTGATGATACCTACGCCACTGCCCGTTCCGGCGTCCGTGATGTACACGTCGCTACCCGGTGTCCCGGTGTTGTCCGGCAGGTAGTCGTCGTTGCCCAAGATGTCTATAGCCTCTGCCGTTCCGATCGTGGCCGTGGCCGTGTCATCAACAGCCGTCGGGTCTTGTGGGTTGGGATCCGTCGAATCCGGGTTTCCATCGTTGTCGTCGTCCGGGTCACAGGCATTCGCCACGCCATCCGCATCAGGATCTGGCCCCACTTCCACGTTGTCAGCCGTTCCTCCACCATCGGTGTCCGCTCCCGTTGCCGGGTAACTTGCTGCCGATACAGTTCCATCTGCATTCACCACTGCTGGATCCACTCCATATTGTCCACCGTCACCGCCATCGGCCGTGTCGTTTCCGTAGTATTCGTTCGCATCCGAACAGCCGTCGTCATCGGAATCAGTGTCCAAGAAGTCTGGTAGGTTCTCGCCTACGTT
>CANMCF010000019.1 GCA_947496215.1 uncultured Bizionia sp. | reverse complement strand
TTTACTTTATTTCCAAACACCAGCACAACACCCCCAGTTACAAGTGGTTAACCGAAATGTTTTTTTTGGATTTTTCCGATATCGAACAACACTTCTTGTCCTTATTATATATACCCTAAATAACAGCTGTTTTGCTGCCTGACGAAATTACGCCCGCTACCCTAGCCCAATCTACTTTTCATTGATTGCAATTATGTATTTCATATTTCGCATCAGGGAACATCATCTGCCCCGCCAAGGCAATACTTTAAAGTATTTTTTTCTAAATAGCAGGTTACATTTCAAATGTTTGCTTTGACTAATAAGAAATGATTGAAAACTAAACAAAATCCAAATATGAAAACTAAAACATCTCCCCATTTCAAACATCCCATTCTCAAAGCAATCCTCTTTTCCCTATTAACTTCATTCTCTTTTGCTCAAACCCCACTAGTCCTTCAACTATCAAGCCGCCATTAGAGATGCTTCTGATGCACAGCGACTCAACCAGAGCATTGGTGTAGAAACAACCCTAAGGAAAAATAGTTCTACAGGAGCCATCGCATACGCTGAACCCCATACAACAACTACAAATTCATACGGTATTCTCAACCCTTCAGTTGGAACGGGAATCACATCCGATTATTTCACTACCATAGATTGGCGAAACAATTTGTTTTGGCTGCAAATCAGTGTCTATGTATCTGGAGGAATATCTTACGTTCTGCTTCGTTCTCAACAATTGACCAGTGTTCCTTTTGCCTTAACTGCTCTATGAGTTCAAACTGGCAATACAATGGACAAAGCCTATAATGAAGGAACTAGTACTGGGGATGGAAGAAAAATCACAGCAGATTCTGGGAGTTTGGAGATAACAGGTGTAGGGAGTAGAGGTTTGGAAGTCGTATCGGATCCAGATTACACAGGCATCTATGCAGCGGAATCAACAGCTTTGAATCAAACGGCCATTTTTAGTAGCTGAAGTGGAGACGCATATGGGATTTGGGGCAGTAACGATAGGACTACATCATCATTATATGGTTTTCATAGCGGTTCTGGAGAAGGTTTGCGAATATTTCAAAGCAGAGCTGGCAAAGGTGTTTTTGTAAATAATGTTGGAACAGGCATCGGCATCGATATTTTTAACAACAACCCTGCAAATGAAGATGAAGCTCTAAAAGTAGTTCAAAGCTGGAGATGGTATCGGGATTGCCGTAGCCAACACCAATTCCACAGGAACAGAGGACGCCTTCAATATGTTGCAAGCAGGATACTGGCAATGCCGTATTTGTTGGCAATGCAGGAGTCGGCATTGGCATAGAAGTATTCAATGGAAATCCAACAAATACATCTAATGCCCTTAGGCTAGCCTATGAGGGAACAGGAACTGCTGTCTTCATAAGCAATGATGATACAGCGGGAAGTGCCGTCTTTATTTTAAATGCCAAAACTGTACTTACTGCTGAACCCTTTGAAACTGGTGGAGTTGGAGTATTTACCATCGGAAACAACAATGTCAATTCTTCACCACCCTAGAAGCCATCAATGGGGGGCACTGGAAGTATTGCTACGTTTTTCCTCAATGACGAACTTGTCGGAAAAGCAAACAATAGTCCTGCTGTCAATATAAACACCAACGGTAAAGGACCTGGTTTCAACATATCGATAGGTAACACATCGACAGATGTAGATGGAAACATAGAAGCAGCAATAAACTCAGTACATTCAGGCTTAGGGAATGCGGGTTATTTCAAAACCACCAAGACCACCAAGACATCAACAACATTGGAAGTTTTAAGTGAATCTTCAGGAGACGGCATTCATATCCTAATGTCGGACATTGGGGTATCTGCACCAGGAACCGCATTGTATGTAGAACAAGAAACTTCTTCCTTAAGTGCCGCAAAAGGTCGTTCCACCATTTTGATTTAGCCAAACCTTTCTCTTTCGCCGATTCGGGAGTATTGATTACTTCGGCAGCATCAGATTCTGGTCATTCGGTTCTACAAGTGACACCTGCTTCTCCCAAAGACTTAGCTGCTAACTTTGAAGGCTACGTCGAAATAAGTTCTGATTTGACGGCTATAGGAAAAGTAAGCTCTGGTAGCGCATTGGTAAGTGGGTTGTTGGAAGCAACCACTATTAGCAATGGCACAGCAACGATCGACCGCTTAATAGTGACAACAAATATTACCGCTCCTGCAAAAGCATTTAAAATAGACCACCCCTTGGAATTTGAAGACAAATTCTTATACCGCAATTCAATAGAAAGCAATGAACGTATAAACATCTATAGCGACAATATAAATACCAATGAAAAAGATTAAAGGCAATACGCTTGACCATTAAAAGTCGTCTGAAGAATAATTTTGACTACTTTTATTTTGTTGACTTCTAGATTTTCTTAAACTGAAAACCATTAATTTCATAAGAGATGTCCCACATCAAATCTTTATAAAGAACTAGTCATTTGAAATATACATAACTATGTGTTGTTTGTCTATTTCTAACCTATTATCTTTGCAGCTTCAATTTTAATACAATATATGATACAAATTACTTTACCTGACGGAAGTATAAAATCTTTTGAGAAACATTCTACTGCGATGGATGTTGCCAAAAGTATTAGTGAAGGCTTGGCTAGAAATGTTATTTCTGCTAGTTTTAATGGTACAACTGTTGAAACGACCACTCCTTTAACCACCGATGGGTCTTTAGTATTGCATACTTGGAAAAACGATGAAGGAAAGAAAGCTTTTTGGCATTCTTCTGCTCACGTTTTAGCTCAAGCTATTGAAGAATTGTATCCTAATGCCAAGTTGACCATTGGTCCGGCAATTACCAATGGATTCTATTATGATGTAGATTTTGGGGAAGATTCCATCTCTGACAAGGACTTCAAGTCCATAGAATCAAAAATGTTGGAGATTGCACGAGGCAAGCACAACTTTAGCTTGAGATCTGTTTCCAAAGCAGATGCTTTGTCCTTATACAAGGACAACCCATATAAAACTGAATTAATCGAAAACCTAGAAGATGGTACGATTACTTTTTGTGATCATTCGACCTTTACCGATTTATGCCGTGGTGGTCACATCCCTAATACAGGAATCATCAAAGCCGTAAAAGTACTATCTGTAGCTGGTGCTTATTGGAGAGGTGATGAAAACAAGCCTCAATTAACTCGTGTTTATGGTGTATCTTTCCCTAAACAAAAGGAATTGACAGAATACTTGGCTTTACTTGAAGAAGCCAAAAAGCGTGATCATAGAAAATTAGGAAAAGAATTGGAACTTTTCACTTTTTCACAAAAGGTGGGAGCTGGTTTACCTTTATGGCTTCCAAAAGGAACTGCCTTGCGTGAACGCTTGGAAAACTTTTTGAAGAGTGCTCAAAAGAAAGCTGGATATGAAATGGTCATGACACCGCATATAGGACAAAAGGAATTGTATGTTACTTCCGGTCATTATGCAAAATATGGAGAAGATAGCTTTCAACCAATAAAAACACCTAAAGAGGATGAGGAATTCCTATTGAAACCAATGAATTGCCCTCATCACTGTGAAATTTACAACAATAGTCAATGGTCTTATAAAGATTTGCCGAAACGCTATGCTGAATTTGGTACTGTATATAGATATGAACAAAGTGGAGAACTTCATGGTTTAACCAGAGTTAGAGGTTTTACACAAGATGATGCTCACTTGTTCTGTACGCCAGATCAATTGGATGAAGAGTTCAAGAATGTAATAGATTTGGTTCTTTATGTTTTCGGTTCTTTAGGTTTTGAAGACTTTACCGCTCAAGTATCCTTGAGGGATCCAGAAAATCCAGACAAGTACATTGGTAGTCTTGAAAACTGGGACAAAGCCGAACAAGCCATTATAAGTGCAGCCAAAGACAAAGGGTTGAACTATGTCATTGAAACTGGTGAAGCCGCCTTTTATGGCCCTAAGTTGGATTTCATGGTAAAGGATGCTTTGGGTAGACAATGGCAACTGGGAACGATACAGGTAGATTACAACTTACCTGAACGTTTCGATTTGACTTACAAAGGCAGTGATAACGAATCACATAGACCTGTTATGATTCATCGTGCTCCCTTTGGAAGCATGGAACGCTTCATCGCTATTTTACTAGAACATACAGGTGGAAATTTCCCTTTATGGTTAATGCCTGTTCAAGTTTCTGTATTAACTCTTAGCGAGAAATATGAAAAATACGGTAAAAAAGTTTTAACTTTGTTAGAAAATCACGAAATTCGCGCCCTTGTAGATAATAGAAATGAAACTATTGGGAAGAAAATACGTGAAGCAGAAATGAACAAAACGCCATATATGATAATCATCGGCGAGAATGAAGAGCAAGAAAACAGGATTTCTGTAAGACAACATGGCGGAAACGATATAGGCACAATAAGTGTAGATGAATTTTCAGAAATTGTCAAAACGGAAATAAACAAGACATTGAAACAATTTTAAATAGAATAAGTTTAACTAAAACTCAGAAGTCATAGCAATACGTAGAAAAAGATCAAAAGGCCCTTTAAGAGTAATTAAAGAAGACCAACACAGAATCAACTCTAAGATTAGAGCTGAAAAAGTTCGTCTAGTCGGAGATAACATAGAAGTTGGAATATATTCAACAAAAGAAGCTTTAACATTTGCAGGAGAACAAGAATTGGATCTTGTAGAAATTTCTCCAAAAGCAGATCCTCCTGTTTGTAAGATAATGGACTATAAAAAGTTTCTTTACGAACAAAAGAAACGCGACAAAGCCATAAAGTCCAAAGCTACGAAAGTTGTTATAAAAGAAATTCGTTTTGGTCCTCAAACTGATGATCATGATTACGAATTCAAGAAGAAGCATGCTGAGAAGTTTCTTAAAGAAGGCGCCAAGTTAAAGGCTTTCGTTTTCTTTAAAGGACGTTCCATAGTGTTCAAGGAACAAGGTCAAATTCTATTATTGCGTTTGGCTCAAGATCTTGAGGAATTTGGAAAAGTAGAGCAAATGCCAAGATTGGAAGGTAAGCGAATGACAATGTTCATCGCTCCAAAAAAATAAAAGACACCTTATAAAAGGTAAAAGACATTATAAGCGAAATAATTAAAACCTAGGAAACAAGATGCCTAAAATGAAAACAAAATCTAGTGCTAAAAAGCGTTTTAAGCTTACTGGTACTGGTAAAATAAAAAGAAAGCACGCGTTTAAGAGTCACATCTTAACAAAGAAGTCTAAAAAACGTAAGCTTGCTCTAACGCACAGTACATTGGTACACCCTGCGGATGAGAACAATATTAAAGTAATGATGCGTTTAAAGTAACATTGCCTTAATTGGTTAAAAATTATTTATAAACCCTGGAGTTAGGCTATTCGATTTAAAGAATAAATTAAAGTGTCAGTTTTGAACGCCTACTACAAAAAAATTTAAAATTATGCCTAGATCAGTAAATTCTGTTGCCAAAAGAGCCAGAAGAAAAAAGGTGCTTAAACAAGCAAAAGGTTACTTCGGACGTCGTAAAAACGTTTGGACAGTAGCAAAGAATGCGGTTGACAAAGCTATGCAATATGCATACAGAGATCGTAGAAACAAAAAGAGAACATTTCGTGCATTATGGATTACGCGTATTAACGCTGGAGCTAGATTACACGGTATGTCTTACTCTCAATTCATGGGGAAATTAAAAGCTAACAACATCGAATTGAACCGTAAGGTTTTAGCAGATTTAGCTATGAACAACCCAGAAGCTTTCGAAGCTGTAGTAAACAAAATTAAATAAGGCATTTTGCCTATTGACTAATATCATTTCGCTTATATACGAAAAATCCGATTCTTAATTGAATCGGATTTTTTTGTTTTTACATTTTTTTGTTCGTGACCATTATCCCTAGCTATTAGCTATTGCTTTTCTTTTTGCTCGCTTATTGCAATACAACCATTGAATAGCAAGAAAGAGAATTCAGGGACATCCTAAAAGGCATCTTGGTGACACCTCCACCATAAGAAGTCTTTTGAAAAGAAATTCAAATTACATATAAAATTTTTATTGACTTTCTCTTCAAAGAAGATTTTAACCATATGCTTTCATATGATATTTGTTTTTTATTTCTTTTTATTTGAAGTCCTGATGAAATTGCTACTTTTTGTTATTGCATACAAAGGTACTTTTTCCTCTTTTCCCTTTAAGGTGATACTTCCCAACGTAGTCGTTTCGAATTTCCCATTGAGGTTTAAGTCATTGAGCAATGATTCCGATGCCAACAACCATTCTTCATATTTGTTGCATTCACCTTGAATTCTAGCCGTAGTATTTATGACATCTCCATGATATGCTATTTCCTTTTTTATGGTACCGACTTCCGTCACGATGAGTTTCCCGCCATGGATTCCTGCTTTGAATTTAGGGAGTAGACCATATTTTTTCATATATGTCTTTTCTTTTTTCAATAACCTTTGTTGAAAATCATAAAACAAGTCCACACAATTGTTATTTGCCAATCCTTTTATATATGGCCAACTCAATACTGCCTCATCCCCTACATATTGATATATTTCAGCATCATATTTAGGTGTTATCAGATTCAAATCATAAAAACAATCCTGTATGAGTTCACTATACTTGTAATGGCCTAATTGTTCAGCTATACTGGTAGATGCTTGCAAATCCAGAAACATAAAAATACGTTCTTCTTCCCTAGGTCTCTTATATCTTCCAACCAACAATTTCAGAAAGACTCCTTTACCAAATTTTTCATTGGCGATCTTAATAAATGAAAAAATCAAAGAGCATATTATGAAGTAAACCACTATAAGCCAAAATATCTTGGAGTTGACCCACCACCCTACTTCATCATTTGGCAAATCCAAATCCCCATAGCTCTCAACTTTTCTGGAAATAAATGTTATGGATACTATCAAACCAAAAAGGTAAATAACCGATTTTTGGATGAAAATGATACCAATGGCCAAGTATTTGGAAACGTACTTATCGAACAAAAACTCGATAAAAGCATAAAAAGTGCCAACTATTACACCGGATACAATCCCAAAGTTGAACAACCAATATACTATAGGTATGTCATTCTCTATTCCTGTCTCTACTTCTCCTATTGCAAAATACCTGATGATTATGAACATAGACAAAGCTATTGTCCAAAAAGCAATTGTAGATAACAATAATCGTAAAAATCGAAGTGTATTGTTTTTCAAATAGCTAGTGTTTTAATCTTTGGAAATTTCATCTATCGCTGCCTTGAATTCTTCCCAATCGATGAGCTTGTCTCCATCCCTATCATATCCCTGGATTAATTTTGATGCAACCAAACCTCTAATGAATCCACTAATTTCAGCTTCTTTCAACAACTTCACAATCTCTCTCTTTGTGAGTTTTCCATGGCCATCCGCATCGAAAAAGTCAAATGCCTTTTCTGGAGATTCAAAATGATTGGTTATCAAGATTTGTATTTTATTGAGTATGATTTCCTTTCTCGACATGATTAAAACAATTTATTGCTCTATAAATTTAGTAAAAGTATCATTAAAAAGAACATTGTTTCATTCAAATCATTGAATTTTGGTGATATGTACAATGAGCTTTTTACAATTACTCCATCTTATCAATTATAAAGTATTGCCTCTAGTTATAATTTGCCTATTCCGAGTGGATTTGCTAAGGTCTTTAGTAGACTTATCATATACTTAACCACAATACTTTTCCTCAAAAAAAACTCTAGATTGTTGTCTAAAAAAACATTGTCTCTTATAAAAACTTATTGAATGGCAGCATTAAACCATTCTACTTCGTCGCATTGCTTTCTTTTACCTTTCTTATACAGAAGAATCAAAAGATTTCACATCTGAAGAAACAAACACCTATGAAAATGTAGATCCTGACGATCCAATAGTGAAAATTCTAGTAGAGAAAGGATGGAATATAGATAAGATCCATAAATTATCCAATGGGAATTATTTGGCAGGTAGGGATATGTTATTCTCAGGAAACATTGAGGTCATGAAAATGTTGGCACAAATAAACAGATAAGATCTAGAGAACTAGTCGATGATTATAGAGACATCAGGGTATTCTTGTCTTGCATTCTTCTGCCACACAAGAGGATCCTGCCAACACTAATGTACCGAATGGAGACAATTGGACTGATGCAGTAAACGATACTATGACTATTTTGAATTATGTACCTAATAGCAGGATAAACTTTTAGTCTTACCACATCCTCAAGTGAAGCTGACATATTCATCATTGGAGGTAGAGGCAGGTTGATTAATATTGGTTAACCTTGAAATTCATTGAGATATGATGAAAGGCTAGACACCATGGTACATGAATTAGAGCCATACCATCGGGTTTAGACATACAGATGGAATTGGTAATAATGAATATGATGCCAATAATGCAGATGTCATAGCAATTCTAGGGACACCAACTGGAGATTTTCCTGATCCCAACTCCGCAATGAATACTTTTACTGATGGTATATTCTCTGGTTTATCATATTATGACAAAATAGCTGTAGCTCTTATGTATCCAAACTAAAATCCCATAAACACATATTACAAAAATTGAATCTAAAAGACATTTAATTGAATTGAGAGGTCTTTTATCTTAAAAACAATTATGTTTTTTGCTTCTTCTTTCTTGCTGCTGGAAACAATACATTGTTCAAAATTAGCCTGTAACCTGGAGACGTAGGGTGCAAATCCAGTTCAGTTTTAGGATCACCTACCTTATGCGTATAGTCTTCAGGGTCATGGCCTCCATAAAACGTAAAGAAGCCTTTACCTTTTATTCCATGTATGTACTTCGCTTCTCCATTCGTTCTATTTTCCCCCATTACCAAGACATTGGATTTTATTTCTTCTCTAGTAAAAGATGTCGTCTGCCCCATGAACCCTTTTACCAATGCAGTATGATTCTGACATAACATAGTTGGTATAGGATCCCATTTAGCAGAAAAATCCATCAATGAAAAATAATCTGTCTCTTTGGGTATTTTACGTTTTCTCGTCATATCTATACTCGAAAACTCATAGATCATTGGGCTTCTTTCAAGTATGAATTCCTTGAATGCAAACGTCTTACGGTAATCCAATTTTGCTTGATAGTTAGCATCACTACCATCTCCATCAAACATTGGCTCACAAATGTCCACTCCATCTGCAGACAATGCGATGTCAAAACTGTCTGTCGCACTACACATTGCAAACATGAAGCCTCCTCCTACCACATAATCCCTAATTTTTAGGGAAACAGCTCGTTTAGATTCAGATACCTTAGCATAACCCAACGATTCTGCCAATGCTTCTGCTTGTTTCTTTTCTTCAATATACCAAGCCGCAGTTCTATAATTACGATAAAATTTACCAAATTGTCCTGTGAAGTCCTCGTGATGCAAATGCAACCAATCAAAAAGCAACAGGCCATCTTCTAAAACTTCTTTGTCATATATGGTTTCATAAGGAATCTCCGCATAGCTCAAGACCATGGTCACAGCGTCATCCCATGGCAGCTTGCCTTTAGGGGTATAGACTGCAATATTTGGTGCTTTTTCCAATATTACGGCTTCCATGTTCTTACTTGGACTACTTATGTCTTCCAATATGCTTTCTGCTTTGGCATTGCTCAAGACTTCAAAGCTTACTCCTCTTATTTTGCATTCACGTTGTATGGCTTCATTGTCGGGCAACAAAAAGGATCCACCTCTATAATTCAGCAACCATTTCACCTTCAGCTCCTGTTTTAAAGTCCAATAGGTTATACCATAAGCCTTCAGATGGTTTTCTTGAGTTTCTGCATCCATGGGAATTAAAATATAAGATGCAAATACTTGTGTTGTAAACAGTAATATTGTTATAAGTGAAATTATTTTCTTCAAAGCAGTAAAAAACTTTTATACCTAGTCATTTTCCTTATGAAAAACCAAGGCGTCTACATTATTCAACTTGAAAGATACTTAAAAATTGTTCTTTTTCACCTCCTTTAAGTAAATATTGGCAAATATCTAATTACCTGATCCCGATATGAGATTGGCTATGCCTTTGGTGCTTGGAAACTGTTCGAAAATGATTTTAAGAAATACGGTTACCGGTATTGCCATTATCAAACCTGGAATCCCCCATATATATCCCCAAAACATCAACATCACCAATACCGTGATAATGTTTATAGAAAACGATTTACCCATGAAAACGGGTTCCAATATAGCTCCAAAAAGGACTTGCACCCCAGTTATCGATAGAATGAAGAAGAACAACGTACTCGATGGGTCCAACTCCACGAAGGCAAACATGGACAAGAGTATTACTGAAATGAATGACCCCACCATTTGCACGAAATTTATCAAGAAAGCAAAAAGTCCCCAGAAGATAGGGAAACTCACATCGAAAAAATAACATGCCAGTCCTGTTCCTATACCTGTTAGCAAACTAACAAGAAACTTCACCTTTATGAACTTTATGAGGTCTTTTTCTATTTTTCTAAATGTCTTTACAGAAGTGTGCTTTCGCTTCAATAGCGTCGTGTTCAACAATTTTTGGATGTTGATGGACTCCCCCAACCATAGTACGACAAAAAAGGTGGTCATCAATACCGAAGTCAAGAACTTGCTTATTACGCTGAATGTTGAACCGAAATTGTTGAAAATTGCTTCTTTCTTAAAAAATCTAGACAACTTGGGATTGCTATCTGGAATGGATTCCACTCCAAAAAAGGAATCTACACTGTAAACCAGGTCATTGATTTTATTTTGTGCATTGACCAAAAAACTAGCATCTGTTGCAAGAATCTGCTTACTAGATAGCTTCACGAGCTCCCCTCCTACCTTCAATCCTGCAATTATTATCAATATGACAATAACTATACTCACTTTTTTTGGTACGTTTTTCTTTCCTAAAAAACGCATTAGTGGTAAAAATAACAATGCTATGAACATTGAAAATACCAATGGTATAAATATAAAAGACAATACTTTCAACAAGTAAAATATAATTGGTATCACTATTACCAAAAGCAACATATTCGTAGTACGCGTTCTATCCATCTTACGTTTAGATTTATTTTAAGGGCATCAATCACATTTGCGTCGTAAAAATACTTTAAAACTGACTTCTTATAAAGTAGTTTAACAAGATATTCCCCTATTTGGTTTAAAATGGTACATCATCATCATCTGGAGTACCAAAAGCATCCTGTGGGGAAGCTGTAAAATTATCCGTCTTGAATGTATCATCGTTTGCTGCATTCATCTTACTATGGAACTCTTGTCCAAATGGCGTATCGAAATCATCCAAATTGTCAAACTTACCAAGGTGTCCAATAAATTTAAGTCGAATATTTTCCAAACCACCATTACGGTGTTTTGCTACGATGAACTCTCCCTGTCCTGCGGTAGGAGAATGATCATCATCATCCCATTCGTCTATTTTATAGTATTCTGGTCTATATATGAACGATACGATATCTGCATCTTGCTCGATTGCTCCAGATTCACGTAAATCGGAAAGCAAAGGTCTTTTACTTCCTCCACGTGTCTCCACTGCACGAGACAACTGTGATAATGCTATGACCGGCACCATCAATTCCTTAGCTAAAGCCTTTAAGTTTCTAGAAATCGTAGATATCTCTTGTTCACGATTCCCTCCACTTCCTGCTGCCGTCATCAATTGCAAATAATCGATCATTATCATCTTAATACCATGCTGAGATGCCAGACGTCTTGCCTTTGCACGCAAATCGAAAATGGACAAAGACGGTGTATCATCGATAAACAATGGCGCCTTTTCCAAATTCTTTACCTTTACGTTAAGTTGTTCCCATTCATGCTTCTCCAACTTTCCAGTTCTGAGCTTTTCTGAAGACAACCCTGTTTCACTGGATATCAAACGCGTTATCAACTGTACAGATGCCATCTCCAATGAGAAGAAGGCAACGGGAATATTCGAGTTTACTGCAATATTCCTCGCCATTGTAAGCGTTAATGCTGTCTTACCCATACCTGGACGTGCAGCAATGATAATTAAATCACTGGGTTGCCATCCGGACGTTAGTGCATCCAATTTCGTAAATCCAGTAGGAACACCACTCATTCCTTCTTTTTTAGAAATTTCCTCGATTTTCTTTTTTGCTTGTATTACCAAGTCTTGAGCCGTCTCACTGGATTTCTTTATGTTACCCTGTGTTACTTCATACAATTTGGATTCCGCATGATCCAACAAATCGAAAACATCCTTTGTCTCATCATATGCTTCCTCGATAATTTCATTTGAAATCTTTATTAGACTTCTTTGAATGAACTTTTGTAAAATTATACGGGCATGAAACTCAATGTGAGCAGAAGAAGACACTTTTTGAGTTAAGGAAATGAGGTAAAAGTCTCCTCCTATCAAATCCAACTTCGCATTTGTCTTCAATTGGTTGGAAACAGTTAATAAGTCAATGGGTTCACTTTCTTGAAACAGCATGAAAATGGCCTCAAAGATGTGCTGATGCGTCTCTTTGTAGAATGCATCAGGGCTTAAAATATCGATCACCTCATCTACTCCTTTTTTGTCAATCATCATAGCCCCAAGCACAACTTCCTCTAAATCAAGAGCTTGAGGAGGTATCTTTCCTTTTTCAAGGCTTATTATCGTGCTTTTGTCGACTTTGAAGCCTGATACTTGTTGTGGTTGTTTCATGACAACGAATGTAAATAAATAGTTAAGATTATTATGAATTATAAAGTTACTCAATCTTCACATAAAGTGAACATTTCCTATGTTAATAACTCATTTTTTTTGTTGATAAGCATAAAAAAAATCTGAAAGCCCTACTTTCAGATTTTAATTTTTTAGGTTTTATTGCTGTTAGCCTTTGTAAACTCCCATTTGAGAATACTTGTCCATTCGTTGTTCAACCAATTCTTTTGGTGATAAGTTTTTAAATTCATCAAAAGATTTCACAATGGCTTCTCTAACTGTCAAAAATGTCTTTTCTCGATCACTATGGGCTCCTCCTATAGGTTCCTTGACTATTTCATCCACCAACTTCATTCTTTTCATATCCGTAGCTGTCAATTTCAATGCCTCTGCAGCAGTCTCCTTGTATTCCCAACTTCTCCATAAGATGGATGAACAAGATTCCGGTGAAATCACTGAATACCATGTGTTTTCCAGCATCAACACCTTATCTCCAACACCTATTCCCAATGCTCCTCCTGAAGCACCTTCTCCAATCACCACCGTAATGATAGGGACTTTGAGGCGTGTCATTTCCAATATGTTTCTTGCAATGGCTTCTCCTTGTCCGCGTTCTTCTGCTTCCAACCCAGGATATGCCCCTGGTGTGTCCAAAAGAGTGACTACTGGAATACCGAACTTTTCAGCTGATTTCATCAAACGCAGAGCCTTGCGGTACCCCTCAGGGTTAGCCATACCGAAATTTCTATATTGTCGAGTCTTGGTGTTATATCCTTTTTGTTGCCCAATGAACATATAACTTTGGTCTCCTATCTTACCAAGTCCACCAATCATGGCCTTATCGTCTTTAAAGTTACGATCTCCATGCAATTCCAAAAAAGAATCTCCACAAAGCGCCTTGATATAATCCAATGTATAAGGTCTATTCGGGTGGCGAGACATCTGTACACGCTGCCATGGTGTTAGATTCTTATATATGTCCTTTTTGGTTTCCTTGAGCTTCTTCTCAATCTGCTTGCACGTTTGAGTAACATCTACATCACTTTCTTTTCCAATGACTTGGCATTTTTCCAGTTGCTCTTCAAGCTCCTTTATAGGTAATTCAAATTCTAAATATTCCATAGGGAATTTATTATTTGTTTAGTTTTAGTTTGATGGACAAATATAAAAACTTTAATTGTTTTATAGTATCAAGTCTCTTTCCTTTTTAAGGTTTTTACATTTTTCAATATTCCGTTTAGTATGACAGTCACTAAAATTATGGCAGCTCCATAATAAAATGCCGGTGACATTTTCTCTGATTCCGGGAAATAGATCAATGCCAACAAAACACCATATACAGGTTCCAAATTATATGTAAGCACCACTGTATACGGGCTTATGTGCTTCATGACATAAACTGACGCAATAAAGGCATAAGCAGTACATACAGAGGCAAGTAAAAACAAGTAACCAAAATCAGAACCACTAATGTCAAAGTATTCCATTGAAAAACCATCTCCAAAGAGTTGTATGAATATCGATATGAAAATCACCCCACCGATAAACTCGTAAAATGAGATTTTCGTTGCCGAATGCTCTTCCAAAAACTTACCATTCATTACTGCAAACAATGATGAAAAAAATGCTGAAGATATCCCTAAAAGGATGCCTTTAATGTGTTTCATTTCACTTTGTGTGATTATATAGACACCAATTATGACCATAATACCAAAAAGAATCTCATACCATATTATCTTCCGTTTGTATATAATGGGTTCTATGAACGATGCAAAGAAAGCTCCTGTGGAGAACATTGCCAATGTTATCGATATATTAGACACATCTATGGAGCCAAAGAAAGTGATCCAATGAAGCGCTATGATAATTCCTGCTATAGAAAATTTAATGAGTGACTTTCTATTTACCTTCACATCGATTTTTGCAACCTTAACATAGATAAACATCAAAATGGAAGCTATAACCATCCTATACCAAACCAATGAAACAGCCTCTATTGTTATTAGTTTTCCTAAAATTGCAGTAAAACCAGCAATGAAAACCAAAAAATGTAAGTGAAGATGGTTTTTAAACTTATCGTTTAGCATTGTATAAAAGTATAAGAGCTAAAATACCAAATAAAATATTCGGAAACCAAACAGCCAACAATGGAGAGAAGTCAGACTGTGCAGCCATAGTTCCAAATACTTTGTCAAAAAATACAAATACCATTGCAATACAAATACCAAATGCCAAGTTTACCCCCATTCCTCCTCTTCTCTTTCTTGAGGATACGGCTACAGCTATAATGGTAAGAATAAATACGGAAACCGGTAGGCTCCATTTTCTATAGAGTTCCAATTTGTAGCGCCCAATATTTGACGATCCTCTTTTTTCTTCTCTTTCTATAAAATTAACCAAATCATTGAATCTCAATGTTTCAGCAATGTAAACTACTGGTGTTAGATCTTCCAAATCAAAAGAGAAAAGGGTATCTTTCTTTCTCGCTGAATCCAACAGATCATTATGTTCACCAACTGCTCTTTTAAAATAACTCCTCAATCTATATATTGAATCCTCCTCTATGTAACGAATATTGTTGGCTTCGATCTTATAGATCATCTTACCTTCTTCAAAATGTTCCAAGGTAAAGTTATGACCAGTACTCTTCTTAGCATCGAAATGACTGACATATATGATGTCATTATCATTGATTTGCTTTAACAATTGACCATTCTCGGTAGCCTTCCTTCCTTTTAAATATTTGTATTGGAAATCATTGAATCCTTTACTTGCATTAGGTGCCAAATACAATCCCAAAACAATGGAAAAAGCAGCAACTAGGGATGCTCCTATTAAATAGGGTCTCAAAAACCTTGAAAATGAAACTCCAGAACTTAAAAATGCAATGACCTCGGTATTGTTGGCCAACTTGGAAGTAAACCAAATGACCGATAGAAATAAAAACAAAGGAAACAACAAGTGGGCAAAATAAACGGTAAAATCCAGCAGATACACCATTACCTCACCAAAAGGTACTTCTCTTTCCAGAATCTTACCAATCTTCTCAGCTAAATGCACTGTTATCCCGATGGGGATAAACAACAGAATCATCATCAAAAAAGTAAGCAAATAGCGCTTTAATATGTACCAGTCTAATATTTTCAAAGTCTATAGGCGGTTATTCATTTGTTTCACCATCTTATCTTTCCATACTCTAAAATCTCCTGCTAATATATGTTTTCTTGCTTCGCGAACCAACCATAAGTAAAATCCTAGGTTATGGATGGTGGCAATTTGTTTTCCAAGCAATTCGTTAACCGTGAACAAATGTCGCAAATAGGCTTTGGAGTATTCGGTATCCACGAATGTGATTCCCATTTCATCTATTGGGGAGAAATCATCTCTCCATTTCAAATTCTTTATGTTTATGCTCCCGTAAGCTGTAAATAGCATCCCATTTCTTGCATTACGTGTTGGCATGACACAATCGAACATATCCACTCCCAATGCAATGTTCTCCAATATGTTTATTGGTGTTCCCACTCCCATCAAATAACGTGGCTTGTCCTCTGGAAGTATTTCTGTCACGACTTCAGTCATGGCATACATCTCCTCAGCTGGTTCCCCAACGGACAAACCTCCAATGGCATTTCCAACTGCACCAGCATTAGCTATGTATTCTGCCGATTGCCTTCTTAGGTCCTTATAGGTGCTTCCCTGTACTATTGGGAAAAATGCTTGTGAATAATCGTATTTAAAAGGTGTCTTCTCCAAATGGTTGATACATCTGTTCAACCAACGATGCGTCATATGCATGGAGCGTTTTGCATAGTTGTAGTCACATGGGTATGGTGTACATTCATCAAAAGCCATTATGATGTCTGCCCCAATGCTGCGTTGTATTTCCATTACATTCTCCGGAGTGAATGTATGGTAACTCCCATCTATGTGAGACTTGAACTTAACGCCTTCTTCCTTTATCTTTCGTCTTGAAGACAAGGAATACACTTGGTAACCTCCAGAATCGGTTAAAATATTGCGATCCCAATTCATGAACTTGTGCAGTCCTCCTGCTTTTTCCAAGATTTCGATTTGAGGTCTCAAATACAAATGATAGGTATTTCCCAATATGATATCCGGGTTTATTTCTTCCCTAAGTTCCTTTTGGTGCACTCCTTTAACCGAAGCAACTGTACCAACAGGCATGAATATTGGTGTCTCTATCACACCATGATCCGTGGTTATTACTCCTGCTCTCGCATTGCTTTGCGAATCCTTTGCTTTTAAATCGAATGTCATATTTCTAAAAAATCTTCAGTTGGCAAAGATAATTAACAAAATGTCTCATGGTCTTAAACATTTAATAAAATTTGTACATATCTAAAATCCCCACTTTCAGAAGAATAAAAAATGTTGTTTGCACCCAATTTCCCAAGAAAACTTTCGATTGTTAGCAAATCAATGAAATTCGTTAATAAGTGAAGTAATTCAATCTTTGTAAAAGGAGTTTAAAAAAGTTATTTTTGAAGCCAATTAACATAACGCTAAAAAAATGGCAAACACACAACAATTAGAAGATATTACAACACAAGTACGTAGAGACATATTGCGTATGGTACATAAAGTGAATTCTGGGCATCCAGGAGGTTCTTTAGGCTGCGCAGAATTTTTTGTGACGCTCTATAACGACATAATGGATAGAAAAGAAGGATTTGACATGGATGGTATCGGAGAAGACTTGTTTTTTCTTTCCAACGGACATATTTCCCCTGTCTATTATAGTGTGCTTGCTAGAGCAGGATATTTCCCTGTAGATGAATTAAACACCTTCAGGTTGATTGATTCCAGATTGCAAGGTCACCCTACCACTCACGAAAAACTACCTGGTGTAAGAATCGCTTCCGGTTCTCTTGGACAAGGACTATCCGTTGCCTTGGGTGCTGCACAAGCAAAAAAACTAAATGGATGCAACCATTTGGTATATAGCCTACATGGAGATGGTGAATTGCAGGAAGGACAAAACTGGGAAGCCATCATGTATGCCTCTGGTAAAAATGTAGACAACATAATTGCCACAGTAGATTTGAACGGAAAGCAAATTGATGGTGCTACGGACGATGTCTTGCCAATGGGCAATGTTAAAGAAAAATTTGAAGCCTTTGACTGGATCGTTATCGAAATTGAAGAAGGTAATAACATCGAAGCCGTTTTAAAAGGAATGGCTGAAGCCAAATCCAAAACTGGACAAGGTAAACCTGTTTGTGTCTTATTGAAGACGATGATGGGTAATGGAGTGGATTTCATGATGCATACGCACGCATGGCATGGAAAGGCTCCAAACGATGAACAATTGGCCAGTGGTTTGGCTCAAAACCCTGAAACATTGGGAGATTACTAATTTAACTTTAGATTCACGAATTACGATTTTAGACTTATGAAAACATATACAAATACAGGAAGTAAAGATACCCGTTCAGGTTTTGGAGACGGATTAACGGAATTAGGAAGAACAAATCCTGATGTCGTTGCACTTTGCGCAGATTTGATCGGTTCTTTGAAAATGGATAAGTTCATTGAAGAAAATCCAGAGCGTTTCTTTCAAATAGGGATTGCTGAAGCCAACATGATGGGAATTGCAGCAGGATTGACCATAGGAGGCAAGATTCCTTTCACCGGTACTTTCGCTAATTTTTCCACTGGACGTGTTTACGACCAAATCAGACAAAGTATCGCATACTCCGACAAGAATGTGAAAATTTGTGCTTCTCACGCAGGATTGACTCTTGGAGAAGATGGTGCAACCCACCAAATATTGGAAGATATCGGGTTAATGAAAATGTTGCCTGGAATGGTCGTTATCAACCCGTGTGACTACAATCAAACAAAAGCTGCCACAATTGCCATAGCCGAGCATCACGGTCCAGTATATTTACGTTTTGGAAGACCAAAAGTAGCCAACTTCACTCCAGAAGGTCAAACTTTTGAGATTGGAAAAGCTGTACATCTTCAAGAAGGGACGGATGTTACCATCGTTGCTACGGGACATTTGGTATGGGAAGCCTTGGAAGCTGCAAAAGCTTTGAATGAAAAAGGTGTTTCTGCAGAAGTCATCAACATCCACACGATAAAACCTTTGGATGCCAAAGCCATAATTGACTCTGTAAGCAAGACAAAATGCATTGTCACTGCAGAAGAACACAACCATTTGGGCGGATTGGGAGAAAGCGTTGCCAGAGTTTTGGCCACGAACAAGCCTACTCCTCAAGAATTCATTGCTACCAACGATACTTTCGGGGAATCAGGGACTCCTGCCCAATTGATGGAAAAGTACGGATTAAATAGCGATGCCATAGTCAAAGCTTGTGAAAAAGTGATTAAAAGAAAATAATATACTTCATTTTTCGTTTTAGATATGTAAATCAAAAAAACGAACAATTATGAAGAATGCATTATTAACCGTAACCTTTGTTGCGATGATAGCCTCATCCGCTTTTGCTCAAAGTAGTAGAAGCGGATTTGGTATTAAAGGGGGATTAAACTACAATGCCAATGGTCGTTATTTCAACTCCATAAGCAATGCTTCGGAAAACCCAGATGCCACAATAGGTTATCACGTTGGAATATTCGGCAAATTGGGCAACAGGCTATACTTCAAACCTGAATTGGTCTATACCAGTACCAAAAGCGACTATAACACACCTGGTGAGTTTAAAATGCAAAAACTGGATGCTCCTTTGTTAGTTGGACTAAAGGTAATAGGACCAGTTCACATATTCGGCGGGCCTGCACTACAATACATCCTGAATACCGATCTTGACAATACCACGGCACAGGACATTGAAAATGATTTTTCCATCGGCCTCAATTTTGGTATGGGCATACATATTGGTAGACTTGGTATCGATGTAAGATACGAAAGAGGTTTCAACAACAACGAAGCGACCATAATCACCAACAATACCAACGTTTCAAATGACAGGTTGGATACTAGACCCGAACAACTCATATTGAGTTTTTCCTATATGCTATAGGAAACTAAAGTCAAAGCTTGTAAAAAACAAAAAGCCCAACTTACAGTAGTAAGTTGGGCTTTTCAATTTTATAAAGTTTCAACACTTAATTAATGATGTCATTTGCTACCGTAGAATCCAAATAATCCGGTAGATCCGGTGAATCCGAGCTATTGGTATTAGGAGCTCTAAGTGTGTGCAGTGTATATGTTCCATCACTTTCCCTATCGATACTTATGAAGATCTCATCGGTAGCTACATTGTTATCATAATATGATTGTGCTGCGGCTTTTGTTGTGAATGCCATGTTGCCATCATCTTCAACGTATTCCTTTTTTTCAACTTCGTATCTAGTCAATATTCCATCTCCATCATCATCATTATCAATAAAATCCACAAAAGAATCTCCATCTGAATTATCATCCATCCCACTACCATCTGCATTCAAATCCTCCAAATGAGAAGGCACACCGTCTATGTCATAATCCGTATTGTTACGATTTATCAATCCAAACTTGAAAAATATAGGTGAATAAGACGGAATTGATCCTACTGGTGTAGAAAAATACCCCAATCCAGAAGGAATGAAGACTGCTCCTATACCATGTTCATGATATACTGTTGTTCCATCAGCATTGTCCGTGAAACTCGTAGATGTTTTAAACTCGGTCAATCCTTCTCTAAAACCATCAACTACTCCTCCTAAAGAACCAACTGTAGTCAAGTTAAAAGATACTGGCGTTATCGCACTGTCAAAAGCATCTCCAGTGGAAAGCGTTCCTTCATATGTTACCACAGCTTTATCCAACCCATGTAATTCGTCTCCAAGCCCTTCCCTTACCGTAAGGATGTACAATTTGTAATCAACTCCGTCATCAGTTATGGTCTTTATGCTCAATGCTCCACCCAACATATCCATTAGAGGTGTTTTGTCTTCTGTACCATTTTCTTCCGAAATGGTATCGAACACCAATTCAAACTCATCATTTGCCAAAGAATAAGGATTGTTAGCATCAAAATTCTCGTAGTTGTAGAAATGCGTCTCCAAGTATTCCTCTATTTCAAGAATATCCTCATCGTACACTTCTTGTTTATCTCTTGGTGGAGCTGGCTCCACACCATCATCATCTTTTTTACAGGAAAAAGAAATCAATGCTACCGATAAAATTGCGAAAGTAAATTTTCTTAAGTTCATTATTGCGTATTTTTGGGTGCAAGATAAGTTTAAATATAATTTTGCACAATATCATTAACGTAGATTTTAGATTATTTATATGCGAATAGACAAGTATTTATGGTGTGTTAGACATTACAAGACCAGAAACATTGCAACTACGGCATGCAAGAAAGGACACATAAAAGTAAATGGTCAGGTAGTAAAACCTAGTAGGGAGGTTTTTGCCACGGACAAGATTGAACTTAGGAAGAATCAAATAAATTACAGTTTGACGGTTTTGGATATCCCTCCCAACAGAGTTGGGGCCAAGTTGGTAGATATCTACAGGGTGGATACCACTCCAAAATCTGCTTTCGAGGCCCAAGAACTCCTCAAGTTCGCCAAAGATCACTATCGAAAAAAAGGAACCGGAAGGCCTACGAAAAAAGACAGAAGGGACATTGATGACATTTATAAGGAAAATGAATCTTAAAATGCGCTTTATTGTCTTTCAGTTTTTATATTTGAATAAAATAACTTCTTTATGACTACATTAAAAAACAGTATTCTATCCCACGATCAAATAAATCATAAAATCAAACGTATTGCATACCAAATCTATGAAAGCAATGTTGATGAGTCTGAAGTTGTTTTGGCGGGGATAGATAGCAATGGTTATATCTTGGCAAAAAAACTAAAGACGGTTTTAAACAAAATATCGCCGATCAAGCCTGTATTGTGCAAGGTTACCATAAACAAGAAAGACCCAAGAGAAACCATAGAGACCTCCATTAAAGCTGAAGATTACACAGACAAATCGGTCATATTGATAGATGATGTCCTAAACTCGGGCACCACATTGGTATATGGGGTAAGACATTTTCTGGACGTACCATTGAAACAGTTCAAAACTGCCGTCTTGGTGAATAGAAATCATAAGAAGTACCCCGTAAAGGCAGATTTCAAAGGTATTTCCCTTTCCACTTCCTTGAATGAACATATCGATGTCATCTTGGAAGGCGATACATACGAAGCTTTTTTAAAATAGCTTCAATAGGATATCCTCGATAATTTCGCTGACATCTGCATTGGCATCAATGACAAATTCCGCCTCATTGTAAAAGCTTGATCTTTCGAACAAGTGCTTCCCTATGAACTCGGTCAACAATTCATCTGTTTCAATATGGGCTATCAAGGGTCTTTGTGATTTCTCGTTCTTTAATCGCCTTACCAATTCCGGTATGGCTACCTTCAAGTAAATAGTCTTTATGCTTTCATCTTCTGTTAGCAAAGTCATATTGTCATAATAACATGGCGTGCCTCCACCCAGAGAAATAATTGTCTTTTGCTTGTTCTTCAATAACGTTTTCAAATGCAAATGTTCTACTTTCCTAAAGTAAATCTCTCCCTTTTGCTCAAACAGTTCCTTTACTGAGCATTTTTCTTGGGATTCGATGAAATCATCCAAATCGATACGATCGTATTTTAGAGTTTCAGCCAATTTTTTTCCAATGAAAGACTTGCCAGAAGCCATATATCCCAATAAAACTATATTCATTTTTTTGTTATCGATTTGATTATTAAAAGCATAGATAAATGAGGTGCAAAAAAACGAAAAAAAATTAAAAAATAGTGTTGTAATATTAATAAAAGCTATTATATTTGCACCCGCATTGAGGAAATAACCGATGCAAACAAAAACAAAAATGACCTGGTAGCTCAGTTGGTAGAGCATCTCCCTTTTAAGGAGAGGGTCCTGGGTTCGAGCCCCAGCCCGGTCACTAAAAAAGTTAAGTTTTGCTTAACTTTTTTTTTTACCTTTATTTTCTCAATAAATGCGCACGTGGCGGAATTGGTAGACGCGCTGGCTTGAGGGGCCAGTGACCGCTTTAGGTCGTGGAAGTTCGAGTCTTCTCGTGCGCACAGACATTACCCAAAGCACTTTACATTAAAAAAATGTAAAGTGCTTTTCATTTTGACTCTCCTTCTACATAGTTCATCTATTTTAACATTTAATCTTTTTGTTTATTGGAATACCAATTAAACAATTGACTCATAAATAGCAAATTCCTTTTCTTTTTCAATTGCCCAAATGACATTCCCATAATCAAAATGCCAATATTCTTTTAGATCGCATACAAAATCTTCACTTTCAAATAAACCAATTAACAACGCTCTATTTTTCTTAGCTTCTTTACTAATTTCAGGATAGTATGGATAACACTTTTTTGAAAGATCAATCTTTAATCCTCGGTTTGTGCCAAAATCCATCACGCATTTTTTAGCATTGTCATAAATCAATGCATCAATAGCCCCTCCAGTAGCATGCATGGACTCTCTGGGAAAAGCTACAAAATAACTAACGATCTCCTTAACCTCGTCGAAAGACTTCTCTGGATGTTCTTTCAGAAAGAATTCAAATTTAGCATCCCATAAAAGTTGCTGATGCTCAATAGACCTCCATGCAGAACGAATAATCAACATTTTATTTTGGGAGTTCAACTCATGACTTATACGCCCTATCTTTTCAAGGATGTCCTCTCTAATCATATATGTATAATCTACAGAAATTGAGGGTTCAAAAATCAAATTGAAATCTGTATTCATTAAACTCATTAAAGGCGAGTGATTTTCTAAAATTCTAATTGAAGGAATTAAAAGTTTATTTCTACTATCTTTTGCTTCAACTAATTTGCAGTACGTTTTTACATTCATTAATGTTGATTATGTTTTTAGTAATGTATGATGAATTCAATGCTCTTAACAATGCATTGTAGTTCAAGTCGAATTCTACAGTGTCCCCTACTTTTAAATTTGACTTGGTGTTATTTATTACAATATGATCACTGCTTGCTCCCAGAATAGCAACATCTTGCCTTGGGACAATCCCAGAAACTTCAACATCTTGTCCTCCCATAGCTAGAATGGCTCTATTCATTAGTCCCTTCTCTTTAAATTCTCTGATTTCCCCATTGGCATCTTGATATGATTTACCATAAGGCTTAGAAGGTTTCATTTTTGATTCAATTACTTCGGTCACCAATGTAAAAGCATCTGTATAAAGATTCTGTATAGGTGTTCTACAAAGTGCCTCTCTTCCTAAAAAGATAGACTCCCCTACTCGCAAATTATTTATTCTGCCAACATTTTTTGAAGATTTGAACCAATGATAGTTTGCAGAATTCCCGCCAGAAACAATAGTCAAGACAATTTTAAATTTCGTCTCCAAATTCGTAGCTATTGATGATAGTTCATTTATTTTATCCTCGTCAGGACCTATTCCACCAAAGCAAGCAAAATTTGAACCTATTCCCATCAAGGAGAGTCCTCTCAATTTCAACACTTCCTTTACAGTATCATTCATTTCCAAAGGCATGATCCCTTCTCGCAAATCACCCAATTCCACCATAAGAATTACTTCATGTACAGTTTTGTTCCTTATGGCATATTTGGAGAGTTCTTGTAGAACGACCAACTCAGAATTCAAGCTTATGTCTGTATAGGCAACGACCTCTTCTACTTGACTTAAAGCTGGTGTTCTCAGCAATAAAAATTTTGATTGAATACCCGATTTTCGCATCTTTACAATATTTTCGATTCTAGAATCCGCCAGAATGCCAATGTCCTTTCCCACTAAAACCGAAGCTATTGCCGGATTGCCTCCAATTACCTTTGTAACAGCAGTAATTTTAATTCCTTTGGAGCCATACAATCCTTTTAACTGTTGAATGTTATGAGCAATTTTCCCTATGTCGACATCTATTCTAGGAAGTTTCAAAACAACACGGGCCTTCTCTCTAATTTTGGAAATACCTTGAATAAGGCTTTTACAAGTTTATCGCATCCATACTTCAAGACATCTGTAGTAGGTAGGTTATAGTCTATTTGATAATCGACGATAGCATTGGCAACTTCTTGATTGGTCATATCCTCATGGTTAAGAGTAATTGCTATTACTTTTGCCTTTGAAAACACTTCTATCAATTCTATTTCACTTTTTAATGTAGGCATCTTAATTTTCGGATAGTCACAGTGACTCATTCGTTTTGGTGGATGCTGGACAATTATTGCCTTGGGCATTGCCCCCCTTAAAATTGCACTTGAAGACGTAAAGGCAGGATGGCTTAAAGCTCCCTGTCCTTCAACAACTATGATATCGGGTTGTTCGTTCTCAGATGCATTAAGGATAGCATTTTCAACCTCTCCCGTCGCAAACCCAGAAGTCAAAACATCTATGGCAACACCATATTTAGATCCTTGGAGTATTCCTGTCTGTCCAGTAGTTACAAATACGGTATTGAGCCCTTTTTCTTTCAAAGCATTTACCAGAAGTAAAGCAGTAGTTCTTTTACCCACAGCACAATCCGTTCCCATTACAGCTACTATCGGAGTTTTAACATCTAGTATGCGTCCTGTAAAACCATGTAATTTTTTACGTTCCGGAGGTTTCCTGACATCTTGAATGGTTACTCCATATTTAAGCGCCATGTCGGTGAATTGAGTATCGTCACCAAAAAATTCTGGAAGACCATTAACTATGTTCATTCCATTTTTAATTGCCGTTATGACCACTTCTCTTTCATCTTTGCTTAAAGTAGTAATAAGAGGAGCCTTGCCATATATAAAATAGTTTGGAATCTCCGGCAATGCTTCTATTGCCTTTTCAATGCGTTCAAAAATTGGGATTCCATTTTTCACTCCATCAATACATTCACCAGCATCTCTACCAGTCTTAGTGCTATCAACGACCCCTACAATTGCATAGATCTCTGAATGACGAACCAAACCGTTAGCGACTTTTCCATCTATGTTCCCAAATTCGTTCTCACAATAAACTAATGCATTGGTTTTCATTGTCATTTTTTTTAAATTATTAGTTTCCAATCAATCTTCCACATAAGGCATTAGTTCTCTATCGAAATAGACAAGTTCCTGTGTATTGGGATCTGACTTAATTTTACAGTAATATATCTTCCTTGCATATATTCTTATTATAAGTGGCACTGAAGGTCTAACCTTGGCGAACACAAAATCTCCAGCTTTAAATCTATTTTCCATGATGCTTTTTGTTTTTTAATTTAGGAGCAAAGTGTGCTATCTAATTGTTTTTCATCGTAATGCAAATCATTTTGAATGGCAAATTGGCTTCAATTGAACTACAAACAGTACCTGGAATAAGAATCGAATCTCCAGTTTGCATATAGGTGGATGAGTTGTTAACAACTACTTCTGCTTTTCCTTCAATAACATAAATGAATCTAGAAAAAGGAGATTTCTCATATAATTGGACTTTACCAAAATCAAAGGCCAAAGCCTGCACAACACATGCGTTTTCAACAATTATGTTCTTCAACTCAATCCCATTGGAACTATAATTTAGCAAGTCCACCAAATTAAATATTGTTGATTCTTCAAATTCACTATTTTTCATTCTTCAAAACCCTTGGTGCATTTCTATTTTTTTCTATTCCGAATATTTTTTTGAATTTCTTTTTAAAATCTTGGCAGCTTTTTTTTCTTTTGCTGTTTTGACTGCAGGAGTTTTTCCATTTTTACGGGTACCTTTTTTTTCTTTCGACATTGCTTTAACTATTTTACTTATAACAACTCAAGTTAGTAAAAATCATCGTTTGCATGTTGTAACAATAATTAAACGAGTTACATATATCACAGATATATTTATTATTATGAAAATAAAAAAGCAGACTTACTAGTCTGCTTTCAAATACCAAGTAAAATTCCGCATTTGGACTTATATTGATTGATAGCTATGCAAAAATGATTAATCAATCATGATCCAGGTTACACAGCTCCAAACCTCGACTTACATGAATCACAGGTTTTCCAAGTTGCACTTTCTTTTTTCGCCTATTTTTTTGTAGAACGATGGGGACTGTCCCGTTACTTTTTTAAATTGATTGGATAGATGGGCAACACTACTATAATTTAACCTGTATGCTATTTCCGTAAGATTTAATTCGTCATAGAGTATGAGTTCTTTGGCTTTTTCAATTTTATGCTTGATAATAAAATGTTGTATAGTTATACCCTTGACCTCTGAAAACATATTGGACAAATAGGTGTAATCATAATTCAATTTCTCACTAATAAATTCTGAATAATTGGCTTTTGGTATTTCATCAGAATAGTGAATCATTTCAATAATCACATTCTTTATCCTATCGACAAGAATACTCTTTTTATCATCCAACAATTCCAAACCAGATTTAGCTAGGTTTGATTTGAGTTCCAATTTCAATTCATCAGTGATATTCTCTTTTATTTCAATCATACCAAGTTCAATACTTGTGCAATACAACCCCAGTTTTTCCAATTCGTACTTCACCATAAGCTTACATCTTAAACTTACCATGTACTTGATATATAATTTCATTGTAACCTATATAACCATATTTTCTTGTGTGCTTCTTAAATATAGGCAAAAAACCATCTCAACAGATGGTTTTTTGCTCTTTAGGTCATGTTTTTTTTAAACTAAACTTACTTTTATGGCACTTAAACCTTTTTCTCCTTTTTCCACATCAAATGTTACATTGTCGTTCTCTTTTATCTTATCAACAAGATTTGATTTATGAACAAATATTTCTTCTTCGGAGTCTTTGAATGTAATAAAACCAAATCCTTTAGAATTATTGAAAAATTTCACTGTACCTTCTTTCATAATAGTTACTTTATTTGTCTTAATTAATTTATTAATAAATGTTTTTATCATAATTTCTTCTTTTTGATTAATATTAGATGTTCATTTTTTCATCCCAAATATTTTATTAGAAGGTTAGACTTGTTTGAGTTTTTGATTCTTAAAATCGCAGATTCTTTTATTTGTCTAATTCGTTCTCCTGTTATTCCCAACAATTGAGCTATTTCCAATAAGGTCATTGGATGTTTCAGACCAATTCCGTAGAGAAGTTTAATGATCTCGGACTCTCTTACAGAAAGAGAATTCAACACCGCATCCAAATCCGTCTTAAGAGAGTTGACCAATAGAACTGCATCAGGTTTTGGAAACATATCCGTTTTAATGAAATTATGCATGTTAAGATTAGTTCCTTCGGAAAAAGGCACATCCATAGAAACACTAAACCCCGAGCTCTTAATACAAAGTTCCACTTCTATGACGGATGCTTCCGTGATCTCAGAAATTTCATAGGCAGTTGGCTCACGATTATGTTTTTGTTCGAAAAAAGTTATTGCTTTTTTTATTTTATTCAATAGGCCAATCTTATTGAGAGGTAGTCTTACCATTCTTGAGTTTTCCGATAAAGATTGTACTATGCCTTGTCTAATCCACCATACTGCATAGGAAATAAATTTAAACCCACGAGTTTCATCAAATCGCCTAGCTGCTTTTAACAACCCTATATTGCCTTCATTTATTAAATCGGAAAGTGATACTCCACTATTTTGGTATTGTTTTGCTACAGAGATTACAAATCTAAGGTTTGCATTTACCAGCTCATTCAAAGCAAGTTGACTTCCTTCTTTGATTTGTATGGCTAACTCGACTTCTCGTTCTAACGATATTAAGCCTATTTTATTAACATCTCTTAAGTATTTACTTAGTGACAAATCATTTCTAACGGTAATTTGCTCAATTATTTGAAGTCGTTTCATTCAACATAAAGTTTTATTGAATCGTCCAAATATTAATAAACTCTTATTCTTTCTAAGGATTTTTCGATAATGTGAAAAGCATCAGCCAACCAAAAAACTAACATAGGAAGGAATTAAGTTGTAAAGAAAAATCTTTACTAAATAATAATTCTGGTCAACTATGTAAAGAAACGTCTTTTAATTGTAATAATATGACTTCTGCACTTACTATATTAGTCTGGAGATAAAGTTGAGAGCATATGTTCTGAGCAATCAAGCTTTAAATAATATAAAAACACAAAAAGAACTACGTTATATCATTCAAGGATGAACCATGGAGCTCTGAATTGGAAAATCATGTATTAAAAAGATGGTAAGCTTCTTTTCAGAGAGCTGCAAGAAAAATTCAAATCCATAAAAGCAGCATAGGTCAAAGTTTCCTGTCGAGAAGATATGGACTAGCAAGCAAAGTCCGTGTAGGAAGGGAAATTGCCACGTACAATACAGAAGAAGAGACTTTTGTTGTTATCGCAATCAAATAACAGCTCTCATTACAACTATTTGGAAAAATAATTGAAATTAAAGGTTCCACTACTCGCTCTCACTTACCCTATTATAATATTTTTTAATTTTTTATTTTATATATCCATAAAGCTTATTATATTTGCACCCCGTTAAAGAAAACATTTTAACAAACAACAAAATGACCTGGTAGCTCAGTTGGTAGAGCATCTCCCTTTTAAGGAGAGGGTCCTGGGTTCGAGCCCCAGCCCGGTCACTAAAAAGTCAAGCTTTCGCTTGACTTTTTTTATACCCCAACCATATACAAACACATGGTTTCTGAGCCAACAGATCTGCTCTCACAAAATCAATTTGAGTTTTTTTCCAATGCATTCAACAATTCTATCAGTTTTTTCGAAAACACATTTAAAGAGCTTGGGTTTTGCCCTGTGATCAAATTACCGTCTACCTCGACATGGGACTGCCATTTCCCTGACGACTTGAATATCGCACCTCTCTCTTTCAGTCTTGTTTCTATTAAAAAGGGCAGATGCTTTCCATTTCCTTCTTCTTTGTTGGTAAATGAATTAATACGCTTCCCGTCTACCAAAAACTTCCCGCTGCTCAACTTGACATTTACCAGGCCGGCAGCTCCATGACATATCGAAGCAATTATTCCGTCTTGCTCCTCATAAATTTGTCTTGCTATGCTTTGGATATCTTCATTATTTGGAATATCCAAGACCGCTGCAGATCCACCACAATAATACACTGCTTGATAATTTTTGGAATCTACCTGAGATGGATTCAATGTATTCTTCAATTTGTATTGTAGCTCTGAATCATAAAAATACTGCAACTGCAATGGATCTTGCAAATTTATGTAAGCTACGGGAATCTCTCCCCCTTTCGGACTTACAAAATCCACTTCGTAACCAGATTTTTGTAGGTTATGATATGGTTGTACCAATTCCTCATAATGCGTTCCTGTTCTTTTATTGGTGCTTTCCCCATAAGATGATGCATTGGAAACGACAAACAAGACCTTTCCTTTTCTTTCATAAGTTTCCCACGTATACGACTTATGTATTATTTCCCACTTCCCAGCGGTTTTTAGCAACAACATGTAATCGGTATACCTCCGCTTTCGTTTCGGCATGTCTATCTTTACAATGCCAACGGCTGCATCATTCGAGACATCGATGGAGGCTATATGTCCCAAACGCCCATTCTTTTGACCTTCCTTGAAATAACCTATGTACTTTTTCGATGCCCGTTTCCTCAAGCTATCATCCCCGACATGATATAAATTGGCTTCTGCATGAAAGGCGTTTTCAATTCTATTTATTTCTCCATTTGCCGTCCCATCGATATAATCCATCAATACGGCCTTCACCCTATCTTCTTCGGTTTGATTGTAACCATTGACAGAAAAGACCAAACACAATACCATTGCTATAATTCTCATAAATTTTGTTTTTCTCAAAAATAAGCACGTCCATCATTTTTACTATAGCAATGTATAGATTCGGTATCCTGATTTATAAATTAAGAGAAAAATGGAAAGCTAGATTACCCAAGATTAGCTTGCTGCTTCTTGTATGCTGCTGGTGTCATTCCCTTTTTATTTTTAAAAGCTGCATAAAAGGCTGACACAGAATTAAAACCGCTATCATAAGCTATTGCTTCCACAGTCAATTTATTAGAGGACGAAAGTAATTTTACAGCTTCCTCTACTCTGTGTTCGTTAATGAATTGAGAAAAATTCTTATTTAAGGATTCATTCAGGTACTGTGACAACAAGTGAGGCGTAGTATTCAATTTTGAGGCCAAATCCGGCATCTTGAGATTTGGATTCTTATAAAAATCATCGCTTTCCAAGAGTACCTCCATTTGCTTTCCCAAGTCGGTCACGAACTCTTCATCCAAATTCTGCTTTGCATTTTTCCTGCCATCAGATTCGCTTTTCTTGATCTTTGAATATTTATAGATGAGCAACCCCGAAACATAGAATACAAACGAAAATGATACAGCTCCAACTATATAAGATGTATAACGGGATGTCTTGTATGCAAACCAAATTATCGAGATGCCAACAAAAACACTAACGAGCCATACATTGTTCAAACCTTTCTTTTCCTTTTTCTTCCCAATACTTTTAAAAACAGGAATCATGACATACCCAGTTACTATCAAATAGGCAAACCATTGCCAATAAATCAAACCTATCAAATTCCTCCATAGACTCCTATGTTCCCAATAGGGCATTTTAACAGCTATGACAATAACAATAACCAAAGGCAGAAGATGCAAAACATCATACTTTTCTATTTTTCTATCTTTTACGAATTCACTTCTTACAAACAGATACAACAAAGGCCCAATCAAAGTACAAGCCATTATACCAATATGTATGTAAATGCTCGACAGATTTTGATTGAAATAAAAGAAGACGGACTTACCTATTCTAATGCTTACAACCAACAAGAGTAAACCTAAAAAGGTGTTGGATCGTTTTTTTTCCCTTGCGAAAAAAATAAAATACAGTGCCAAGATTATTCCATTGAAAGCACCTAATAAACTAAAGAAAAACAGTATTTGCCTATTGGTATCCAAGTATGTGTTGAAATTAAATGATGATGATAGAGCTAAATTAAAAATTTGAATGAATTAAAATGACTTAATCCATTAAATACTTGGGAGTATTTCCGACAACAACTTAAAAAAAGTCGTTAGATTTATTCATTTTTAATTTTTGTTTAACTATTTTAGCAAAAGTATGAACAAAATAAAAACACACTTCAGCATAAAAGACCTAGAAAACCTATCTGGAGTAAAGGCTCATACCATAAGAGTATGGGAAAGACGTTATAATCTTCTTCAACCCAATAGATCCGATACCAACATTAGATATTACAATACTTCCAACTTACAAAAGCTGTTGAACATTACCTATTTGAACAAAAATGGTTATAAAATATCAAAAATAGCACAGCTGAAGGTAAATGACATTAAATTGTTAGTCAAAGAAATAACAGCAAAAAATGGAATAGAAAATCATTCCTTGGATTTGTTCAAGGTAGCTATGCTCAATTTCGATCAATGGCTGTTTCACAGTACTTTTGACGAATTGTTGAAGATACAAAGCCTTAGTGACATTTTTTTTGGCACGATTTCACCTTTTTTAAATCAAATAGGGATTTTATGGCAAACCGATACGATAACTCCTGCTCATGAACATTTCATCTTTGAATTGATCAAACAGAAGATATTGGTTCATACGGCAAAAGCCATCAATCCAATCAAGCAAAAAACGAATAAAAACACTTTTGTTTTGTTTCTACCAGACAACGAAATACATGAATTGGGTTTGTTGTTCATAAATTATGAACTTACATTGCTAGGTTACCAAAGCATTTATTTGGGACAAAGTGTTCCTATGGATAGTCTTTGTCATTTGTTGGACTACTACGATAAGGTCACCTTTATATCATCATTCACCATAAAACCTGAAAAGGAAGCTATAAACGATTATTTGAAAAATCTATCAAAAAAGGTATTGTTAGGCACAAAAAATCAGTTGTTCATTTCAGGAATGCAAGTAAGACATGTAAATACAATTGATCTCAATGATAAAATCCATGTTTTCGAATCGGCACAAAAAATTATAGAAGCTCTTAAAGACAAACAAAAAGTAGCATCATACACACTATGAATAAAAAAATAGCAATAATAGGGTCGGGATTTTCGGCATTATCTGCATCTTGTTATTTGGCAAAAGCAGGATTCGAAGTTACAATCTACGAAAAGAACAGTAGCATTGGAGGAAGAGCCAGACAATTGAAAAGAGACGGTTTCACTTTCGACATAGGCCCTACTTGGTATTGGATGCCAGACGTATTCGAGCGTTTCTTTGCTGATTTCAACAAAAAGCCTTCGGATTATTACACTTTGAAAAAATTGAACCCGGCATATAGCGTTTATTTTGCCAAAGACGACTATATAACAATTGAAGATACCCTAGAAAAGATTTATAGTACTTTCGAAAAAGAAGAAACCGGAAGTTCAAAAAAACTAAAAAAATTCATAGACAACGCTCAAGACAATTACAATGTCGCCATTAAGGACCTGGTATACAGACCCGGAGTCTCTCCCTTGGAATTAGTGACACCAGTAACCATAAAAAAGATTGGGCAATTTTTCAGTACCATAAAAAAAGACGTCAGAAGAGAGTTCAAAAACGATCGTTTGGCTCAAATATTGGAATTCCCAGTATTGTTCCTAGGTGCAAAACCTAGCAATACTCCTTCATTTTATAGCTTTATGAACTATGCCGATTTTGGCATAGGCACATTTCATCCCAAAAAAGGGATGTATCAAGTCATATTGGCAATGGAAGCATTGGCAAAGTCTCTTGGAGTTGCCATTGAGACAAATTCAGCAATCGAAAAAATAGAAGTAGATTCAAATAATAAAGCAACTGGTATTTTCATCAATGGAAAGAGATGCATCTGCGATATTGTACTAAGCGGAGCCGATTACCATCATAGTGAGACGTTACTTGAAGCAAAGCACAGACAATATTCTGAGTCCTATTGGTCCAAAAAGACCTTTGCTCCCTCTTCTCTACTCTTTTATGTCGGTTTCGACAAGAAGTTAAAAAACGTAAATCATCACACCTTGTTTTTCGATGTTGATTTCGAAGCCCATGCCAAAGAGATCTACGATAACCCCAAGTGGCCAGAAGCACCATTGTTCTATGCTAGTTTCCCTAGCATAACGGATGATGAATCGGCTCCTGAGGGAAAAGAAGCTGGCATATTCTTGATTCCATTGGCTCCTGGCATTGAAGATACCGAAACACTTAGATTACAATATTTTGATGAAATTATTTCAAGATTTGAAACTTTAACTTCTCAAAGCGTCAGGAAATCCATTATCTTTAAAGAGTCCTTTTGCATAAACGATTTCATAGAAGATTACAACTCATACAAAGGAAATGCCTACGGAATGGCAAACACCTTGTTGCAAACGGCCTTTTTAAGACCAAAATTGAAAAGCGGAAAAGTAGATAATCTATATTTCACTGGACAATTAACAGTACCAGGACCTGGTGTGCCCCCTTCATTGATATCAGGCAAATTAGTAGCAGAATTAATAAAAAAACATAACAGTAACCTATGAAGACCCTATTTGATACAGTGTCCTATGATTGCAGTAAAATAGTAACTAAATCTTACAGCACATCATTCTCCATGGCCACAAAAATGCTATCAAGCTGTATACGTCAAGACATATACAACATCTATGGCTTTGTACGTTTTGCTGACGAAATAGTAGATAGTTTTCACGATTACAACAAGACAGAATTGTTTGAAAATTTCGAAATTGATCTAGAAAGAGCCTTAAAAGACAAAATAAGTCTAAATCCCATATTGAATGCCTTCCAACATACCTACCACAAGAACAACATAGAGAAGCATATGGTCGATTCTTTCATGAAAAGCATGCGGTTGGACCTATCAAAAAGGAAATACCTGACAGAAGAGGAATATAAAGAATACATCTATGGATCTGCAGATGTCGTTGGTTTGATGTGTTTGAAAGTGTTTGTAAAAGGTGATGAAAACAAGTACGATAATCTAAAGGATACTGCCATGTCATTAGGTTCGGCATTCCAAAAGGTAAATTTCCTAAGGGATTTAAAAGCGGATCACGATGACTTGGAACGCACATATTTCCCAAATACTGACCTAGACAATTTGGATGAATCTTCAAAACTACGCGTCATCAATGACATAGAGCAAGATTTCGAAAAAGGGTTAAAAGGTATAAAACTATTACCAATAGAAGCCAAATTTGGTGTTTTCATAGCTTATAGATATTACAATCAGTTACTAAAAAAACTAAAGAAGACTCCTGCCTTGGAAATAAAAAATGCCCGAATACGAGTGCCAAACTATAAAAAAATAGAGCTCTTGACCAGAAGCTATGTAAAATATCAACTCAATTTAATATAATGCAAACACTATACTGCACCTTAATTTTCTTTGCTACTTTTTGCATTATGGAATTTAATGCTTGGTTTACTCATAAATACATAATGCATGGTTTTCTATGGTCGTTACACAAAGACCACCATAAAAAGGATCATGGGAGTTGGTTTGAGCGTAACGATGCCTTTTTTATTTTTTATGCCATCGTAAGTATGACTTGCTTTTACCTATGGAGGTATGAGAACATCTGGTATTGCTTACCCATTGGACTAGGCATCATGGCATATGGTGCTGCATATTTCATTGTTCATGACATTTTCATACACCAAAGATTCAAGATATTTCGCAATGCAAACAATTGGTATGCCAAAGGAGTTAGACGTGCCCATAAAATGCACCATAAACACCTAGGTAAAGAAGATGGAGAGTGCTTTGGTATGCTAATCGTACCTTTTAAGTATTTTAAACGATAATCTCTGCTTCCATAAAAATGAGCAATAAGATACATTTCGATTACATTATCATAGGAAATGGTTTGGCTGGACTACAATTGGCTCTTGCTTTATCCAAAGATGCCTTCTTCAAAGACAAACAGATAGCCTTAATAGACAAGGTTTCAAAAAAGACAAATGACAAAACCTGGTGCTTCTGGGAAAAAGGAAAGGGACAATGGGACTCCTTGGTTTGTAAGGAGTGGGGAAACGCCCATTTCCACTCTTCAAAAAAACATTTGGTTTTAAAATTGTTCCCCTACACATATAAAATGGTAAGAGCGATAGATTTTTATCATGAAGCCAAATCCATATTGTCGAAGAACAAGAGCATCCATTTTATCATAGATAATGTCATATCGGTAGAAAAATTAGATGTTGTCAAGGTTTCTACTCCCACAATCACCTATGAAGCCTCTCACGTTTTCGATAGTAGAATAGACAATGATTTTTCCAACGACAATCCCAAATACACGAAGATCATACAACATTTCAAGGGCTGGATCATAGATACGGAAATGAATATTTTTGATCCTGATACTTTTACGATGATGGATTACAGGCTTAAAGATGGAAAGCAAACCACCTTCACCTATGTTTTGCCTCTTTCCAAAAACAAAGCCTTGGTGGAATTTACTTATTTTACGGCTAATACAGTTGCAAGCAAAGTGTATGACTCCTACTTGAGACAATATGTCTCAGATATTCTGAATATCGACAACTATGAAATTACCGAAATAGAAAAAGGAAACATTCCCATGACTAGTTTTCCTTTTGAGAAGTATTCCTCTGAGCAAGTAACCAAGATCGGCACTGCTGGAGGATGGGTAAAAGGCTCCACGGGTTATTCCTTTAAACATACCGAGAAAAAAACATCCAAGATAATTGACAACCTAAAATACAAAAAAAAACCATCCAATGGACTGACAAACAATAGATTTAAGTTCTACGACAAGGTTTTCCTGAAGGTCTTGCACGACGAAAACTCCAAAGGGGAATGGATATTCGAACAATTCTATACAAAAAACTCTATTGAAACCATGTTTCGTTTTTTGGACGAGGAATCCAATCTGTGGGAAGAACTTAAAATAATGTACTCCCTTTTTTCCTATGCTTTTATAAAAGCCTTTTTCAAGACACTATAAAGTAAACTTAGGTCATCAATTTAATTTACAAGTACGAGTTTACCGTTTCTTAAAAATCAAATTGAGCAAAAACAAGATCACTATGGCTCCAATGGCACCGGTAAGTATTGCTCCAATCCATCCCGATCCTATACTAACTCCTAATTTCCCCAACAACCAAGAGCCGACAAAACTGCCAACTATTCCAACTATGATGTTTCCAATAATGCCTAGCCCGCTACCTTTATAGATTATGCTACCCAACCAGCCAGCTATGGCTCCAATAACAAGTGTTACAATTAGTTCCATTTTTAGATTTATTTTATTAATTCACCATCAATTTAACATTTTTTACAGTAAAACCCTTCAAAAACAGACATCAATTAACTTTAAACCAATATAAAACTTCCAACAAGCAAGCAAAAAAACAAACAGAAGAGAAGAGAAGAGAAGAGAAGAAATCATAAACACAGTTAACCTTCTATCATTCAATCAATAGTTAAATAAGATTAAAAATCATTATTCTCAATTCAATGAAATTATTTGATTCTATTTGAATTTCATCTCATTTAAGAAGTGTTAATCAATTCTAGTCATTCTCTTGATCAACTTCTTTAATGTTTCATCTTATCCATCTCTATAATATCAAAAGTTCATCTATAGTCGCTCGAACGGTTTTAGCATTCCAATTTGCTGCTCCAGACTTGTCTATTATCACATTGCCATTTCTATCTATTAAAAAGGTTCTTGGAATACTTTGCACATTGAATGTCTCAGGAGCCTTGCTTATTGAAGAATACACTTGGAATGTATACTCTTCACGCTTTAAAAACTTTGAAATGACCTCTCTATCTTCATTGGATACGAAAACAAAATCCATCTTATCCTTGTAATCTCCATACAATGCTTCCATCGAAGGCATTTCTGCTATGCAAGGCGGACACCATGTTGCCCAAAGGTTAACCAAGGTAACTCTATGTTTCGAAGCTTCGAAATTGATGACATTCCCTTTAGCATCTTGTAGCTTCCAATCATAACTGCTTATTTGCTCAACGTCATTAACATTTTCGATGCTCGGGCCAAATAAAGCCAACCCCTTATGCAACAGCACTTGAATAGGCAATCTTGTTTGTGGAACTACCAATAACAAGACAACAATTAAAAACAATGTGTTTTTTAAACTTATTTTCTTTTTTTCCATAATATGCAAAACTAACGAAGCGCTATCCATAAAAGTATGAATAACGCTTCGAAAATCTAATAAAAAACAATATTTTATCTGGATACCGAACCTGTAGGTAAAGTAGTCAAGTTAAGAGCTAAGTCGTGAGTCGTAGGAGCTGTATCGTTTCCTGCTGTTCCTGTTAACGGCTTCATGGCAAATGGAGCTGTGGAATTATCTGGATCCGGCTCAATGGAAATCACTACAGCACGTCCCCTAACATCCAAAGGAAAAGTAAATCCAGTTGGCGCATCCAAGAAAAAGTCCTCTCCTGGAATTGGTGGTCCTGCATTGTTTTCCGTACCACTGAAATCGTTGGAATCGTCTACCTCGGTAAATCCAGTGAATGTCCCAGTAGAAATTGGCCCAACGCCATCTACAACCACCCATCCTTCATATTTCCATCCTGCTGCCAAAGTTGGTAGATCCAATCCTGCCGTCGGTGGCATTCCTGGAGTACCGAACCAAATACCATATTCATCATTCATATTGTTTCCAGATCCTGGTGCCTCATCAGTTGGAGTTCTCAAAAAGAATTTACCTGTAGATGACAAGAAATCATTGGCATCTGTTGTTACTGGTGCTGCCCATACATTTGCAGAACTACCGGAAAAATCTCCAGCCAACACCTTTGTTGCTGCCGGTCCTGGATCTGTATCTACCTCAGGTTCTATGGATAATACAAATTTTGTAGCTGCCGCCAATTGCTCTGTCCCAACTTGAAATGTTTGAGGAAAGGTAACAGATGTAAATCGTCCTGTTGAGACAGGAGATCCATTTACTATTATCCATCCTTCGTAAACATAATCATCCCCCAAGGCTTCCAAGCCTGAAAAGTTAACCGTTAATGGGGATGTTGTTGGTTGTGGTGTCGAAGCATCGTCGTCATTGCTACAAGAAGTGGCAAAAGTTCCTAATGCCAAAACTCCTAAGATCATTTTTTTAATCATCGCTGTTTTTTTTAAGTTCACAATTATATACGAACAAAACTAAAGCTAAGACCATTTATAAAATGTTAGCTAGCTAACATTACGCAGTTTTTTTTAGAATTCTTATTTCTTTTCTGTTAAAATCCAGGTAGTTTTCCTCTTTCAATTCGTTTAAAAGAATATTTATGGTAGGTCTGGAAGTCCCTATTAAAGACGCTATATCACTTTGCGTGTAAGGATGATGAATAATATGATCTCCTGTTTCTTCACAGTCGTAGCCATACTCAGTACAAAGCTCTCCAAGGAATTCTATCAATCGTGTTTTTGTGTCTTTGAACATTAGGAGTTGCAACCTTCTTTCGAGCTTTTTAAATTTGAATCCAATAAACTTATAGACTTTAAAGCTAAAGGTTTGATTTTCCCTCATCAAATCGTGCATCGTACTTACTCCTATTGGACAAATTGAGGTTGTATTGTCCAAGGATTGCGCAAATTCATCACGTTTAGCCTCCCCCAATATTGCTTTTTCACCAAATAGCTGACCACGACATAAAATCGCCTTTACAATTTCTTCGCCGTCTTCACTATAATAACCTATTTTAACCTTTCCTTTTTCTATAAGAAAAATCTTATTTGAAGAGTCTTCTTCAAAATAGATGTAATCCTTCTTCTTGTATGCATCAAATTCATGAGCATTCTTATATCTCTTAAACTTGTGGGGGCACAAGATTTTGAAAAGATTTACATCTTCAAAAAACCAAAGTGAGTTCATTATTAAGTATGTTTTAGTTTATTTAGTTTTAAATATAGTCTAAATTCAATGCAATTACTTACTATATATACGAAAAAAAACACTCTGTAGACTTTTTGTCCTCACTATTTAATCTCTTTATTCAAGCTACTTCTCCCTGTTTTGCCATTAACGACCTAATTGTTTTTTTAAATTTCATTTTCGCAATGACCATACCAACAATCTTACCAATCAAAGCAGATGCAAAGAAGATTATCATACCATTTCTCAATAAAACCCCATTACTCATCTTTAAATCTATTAAACTAAAAATAAGGTAGGCACATATGGAAATAAAACAACACAATGCTCCCAACTCACAACCACAATCATTGTGCAATGCATTCAACTTCCTTTCATAAATCATCTTTTCTTCATTATCCAATTGCTCCATATCCAATATGATCTTATCATAATTTCCCAATTTCTTTCCAGAAATCAATTTAAAAAGCTTACTCGATTCATCAATTATGTAATGTTCCATAGTTTATATTTTTTTAAGGGAATAAACATGTGTTATGTGCTACTTGAGTCAACCACTTCCAAGTTTCTTTTGCATCATCGTTGGTAAATGAAGGTCCTCCACTGAGCAGTAGGAACTCCAAAAAAGTGTTTATTGTAATGGTTCTCTTGGATTTTGCTGGGGAATACATAATATATTCCAATCCATCGTGTCCGCAATGACAAAGGCCAAAGTAGTGCCCTAGCTCATGTACCAATACCGTTTCAAAAACATACTTGGGAGTCCTATCCGTAAATGAAACGCCACTCTTACTGGCATATTCCCCATTTGCATCGTAACTGGATGGTTCACAACATTTATCTTCCAAACAGGTACAACTAGGTATGTAAATTGGTGGTCTGTACCAACTTGTCAACCCGAAAGAGGGATCATCATCAAGGTATTGAAATATTGCCAACGAAGGTACTTTACAAAGCGGATCGTCTGTTCCGTTTCTTGGGAAATCAGAAAATACTTCTTCATGGAAATCCGTATTCATGGGGACATATCTAAACTCTCCATCTGTTCTCAAGTTTATCGGGTAATCTTTGATTTCATCCCACCATAGTTCCATCCCTAATTGGTATGCCTTTTCCTTTGCAACTCGCAATGCATTCTCGAAAGCACCCAGTTTTATTGGGTATACACTAAACTCTGGAACCGATTCTGGCCCCTCTTCTATAAATCTCTTTATGTCAAAATAAGAGACTCTTATGTCTGTTCCAGTATAAACGACTTCTCCATTCACCGAAGCGGTTTGCGTTGCCCACCTTTTTCCTGCGCAACCATTTATTTGCCCAGCCAATGCATAGAGATTGATAAATCCATTGGCGTGCAATGCTTGTAGGTAGCGATCGGACTTAATGCACATTCTTCTAGCATCGATTTGTACTGGTAATCCCATTGGACAGCTGTAAAATCTCATTTTGTCCTTTATACGCTCTACTCTGTCTTCATCTCCTGCAAATGCTTCAGAAAGTGCAGAATCTATGATATCTTTCAATTTCTTTTTGCGCACATTGTTGGCTATGCCACTTACCAACACCCAACCTATAACTCCCAATTTAACAAGTACTATTCTACCAATCGCCACTCCAATGTTTGTCAAACCTCCGCTTATCCTGCATCCATTCAGGTTCAAAATACCAAATAGAGTGTCTTTTACCCCTTCCAAGAAGTTACATATCGTTCCAATTATTTGTTTGACAGTATTCATAACTCCATCAACGACCCCAAACAAAACCCTTCCTATCCATCCAAATGATTCCGTCAAACTACAAGTAAGCCTTTTGAAATCGTTGATGTATTCTATTAAATCACACACCAACCCTTTTAAGAAATCGAAAACAGTTTCGATAATATCCAATATGTCTTTCCAGAGTTCCCATATGGCCTTGAGTGCTTCCAGTGGATCTGTAAATAGGCATACAATGAAAGTGACTAGGAATTTCAGCAATCTTATGATGATCTTCACAATGATGTCCACCACGACCATAACAATTTTACACACCCAGTAAGTCACCCATTTAATAACAGTTACCAATACCCAAGTAATCACTTTTACAACTACATTGACAATCCAACAAAACCATTTGTTGCAGCAAAGGCACCATTTTTTACATTTTCTCTTCTTGCATTTCTTTTCTCGTTTGGAAATCCAATCTTCAATGGGCTTTTTAACTTTCTCCTCTATTTTCTTCTTTACCTCTTCGCATTGTTTCTTGGCTTTGGTAATCGCTTTTTCAACAGGTATTTGTACCTTTTTCGTAATCCATTTCTTCACTTTCTTGCAGGCTGACATAACTTTATCCTTTTGTTTAGCATAAAATTATGGGTTAACTGAAGAAAAAGCACGGAGGTATTATCCCAAATAGCACAGGTATTTTCACCCTAAAAAACTAAAAATCAAAAACACTACAATTCTCTCAAAGCTTCTTATAAAAACAAAAACCATTCAATTTCTTGAATGGTTTTTTAAGAGTTCCACGGCTAATATGCCAACGTGGATAAATATTGCTTTACAATGATATTAAGCGTTTTCCTTTTTAATTAGGTTTAATGCAGAACCTTCATTGTACCATTCTATTTGAGACTGGTTATATGTATGATTTAGCATAATGACATCTTTGCTTCCGTCTGTATGCACAACTTCCAAAGTCAATTGCTTACCTGGTGCAAATACATTTAAATCCGTAAAGTTGAAAGTGTCATCTTCTTGAATTAAATCATAATCGCTCTCGTTGGCAAAAGTCAATCCCAACATCCCTTGTTTCTTAAGGTTTGTTTCATGAATTCTAGCAAATGACTTTACTATTACGGCTGCAACTCCCAAATGCCTTGGTTCCATCGCTGCATGCTCTCTTGAAGATCCTTCCCCATAGTTATGGTCTCCCACTACGATTGTTCTAACTCCTTCCGCTTTGTAGGCCCTTGCTGTATCTGGCACTCCTCCAAATTCTCCGGTGATTTGGTTTTTTACAAAATTGGTCTTTTTCCCAAATGCATTGACAGCTCCAATTAAACAGTTATTGGAAATGTTATCCAAGTGACCTCTAAAACGCAACCATGGACCAGCCATGGAAATATGGTCTGTCGTACACTTTCCAAATGCCTTTATCAATAGTTTGGCTCCTTCTATCTTATTTCCAATTGGCTCAAAAGGTGTAAGTAACTCCAATCTTTCAGAAGTAGGGCTCACATTTACTTCCACATTGCTTCCATCTGCCACTGGAGCCAAATATCCATTGTCCTTTACATCAAATCCCTTTGGAGGCAATTCCCATCCTGTAGGCTCTTCAAACATTACTTCTTGTCCTTCTTCGTTTATCAACTTATCTTTCAACGGATTGAAATCCAAACGTCCAGAGATAGCTATTGCTGCCGTCAATTCTGGTGATGCAACAAAAGCATGGGTATTTGGGTTTCCATCTGCTCTCTTTGCAAAGTTTCTATTGAACGAATGCACGATGCTGTTTTTTGGAGCATTCTTCGGGTCACTGTATCTTGCCCATTGACCAATACATGGTCCACATGCATTGGTGAATATCTTTGCATCCAACTTTTCAAATATACCAAGGATACCATCTCTGTCTGCCGTATATCTTACTTGCTCAGATCCAGGATTGATTCCTAGCTCTGCTTTCATTTTCAATCCTTTGTCCAAGGCTTGTTGTGCTATGGAAGACGCTCTTGACAAATCTTCATAGGAAGAGTTCGTACAAGATCCGATCAGCCCCCATTCCACATTTATCGGCCAATCGTTGGCTTTTGCCTTCTCTGTCATATCGCTACCAACTGGCGTTGATAGATCTGGAGTGAATGGTCCGTTTAGCAAAGGTCCCAATTCCGATAGGTTGATTTCGATTACTTGATCGAAGTATTGTTCTGGGTTGGCATATACTTCTGCATCTGCAGTAAGATACTCTTTCACATTGTTTGCAGCATCTGCAACATCTGCTCTTTCCGTAGAACGTAGATAACGCTCCATGGATTCATCGTATCCGAAAGTGGAAGTCGTAGCTCCAATTTCTGCTCCCATGTTACAAATGGTTCCCTTCCCAGTACAAGACATTGCTGTAGCTCCTGGTCCAAAATATTCTACTATGGCACCAGTTCCTCCTTTTACGGTAAGAATCTCTGCCACTTTCAAAATAACATCCTTCGGAGCAGTCCAACCAGACAAACTACCAGTCAACTTCACTCCTATCAATTTAGGAAATTTCAATTCCCAAGCCATTCCTGCCATTACATCTACTGCATCTGCTCCACCAACTCCAATGGCTACCATACCCAATCCTCCTGCATTAACCGTATGAGAATCGGTTCCTATCATCATTCCACCTGGAAACGCATAGTTTTCCAATACCACTTGGTGAATAATCCCTGCTCCCGGTTTCCAGAAACCTATTCCATATTTATTGGATACGGATTCCAAAAAGTTAAATACCTCGCTGCTTATGTCGTTCGCATTTCTTAAATCCACGGTAGCTCCTTCCTTTGCTTGTATCAAGTGATCACAATGCACGGTCGTAGGTACTGCTACTTTACTCTTTCCTGCTTGCATGAATTGCAATAATGCCATTTGTGCAGTTGCATCTTGACATGCGATACGATCTGGTGCAAAATCCACATAATCCTTCCCTCTTTCAAAGGCTTTGGTTGGCGTACCATCCCATAGGTGATTATATAATATTTTTTCTGAAAGTGTTAACGGCTTACCAACGACCTTACGTGCTGCATCAACACGTTCCGTCATTTGATCGTAAACCTTTTTTATCATATCGATATCGAATGCCATATAGTAAAATGTTTAAGATTAAACTTGTTCTTTTTAAGTTTCGCAAATTTACAAAATTATTGAGAATTTAAAAAATATATAATGAATATGAAAAATACTTGAGAATAAATCAAAAAATAAGAGTTTTTTTGATTAAAATTTACCAATATGATAAATTTACAATTAAAAAAATATTAAATTAACAAGGTCAATCTCTCTCGTTTTGTAAAAAGAAGTCCTTTCAATTATAATATTTTATCATTTAACGATAGCTAATCTCTATTCTTTGAAAAAAACGTTTGATCTAAATGACATCGAGAATGTCCATATATTTTTGAATGATCAACATTTAAAGCTCACAAAACCTTCATACAAATCTCATTCATTATGTAATTCGAAAAGCCATTCTACTATTAATGGGCCTATTCAAAATGAAAATGGTTTTACTTAAAAAAGAGATTTGATGATCTCTTCTTCCGTTACTCCTTCTGCTTCGGCTTTGTAGTTTTTGATCATTCTATGACGTAGAATACTTGTTGCCACAGCTTGTACATTTTCTATGTCTGGAGAAAACTTTCCATTTATGGCCGCGTGTGTCTTTGCTGCCAAAATCAAGTTTTGTGAAGCTCTTGGCCCTGCTCCCCAGTCCACGTAGTTTTTCACCAAGTCCGAAGCTGCATCACTTTTTGGTCTTGTTTTTCCAACCATGGTAACGGCATATTCTATGACGTTGTCTGCTACTGGAATACGACGAATCAATTGTTGAAAATCTATGATTTCCTTAGCTGTGAACAATGAATTTATTATTGGTTTCGCATCACTTGTTGTTGCTTTGACAACTTCAACTTCTTCTTTAAACGATGGATAATCCAAGTTTATCGCAAACATGAAACGATCCAGTTGTGCTTCTGGAAGAGGATAAGTTCCCTCCTGCTCTATCGGATTCTGGGTAGCCAAGACAAAATATGGCAAATCCAACTTATAATGGTGTCCTGCAACCGTTATGGCTCTTTCCTGCATTGCTTCCAACAAGGCAGCCTGTGTTTTAGGAGGTGTACGATTTATCTCATCTGCCAAAATGATGTTGGCGAATATTGGTCCCTTTATAAATTTGAAATTTCTACTTTCATCAAGAATTTCACTCCCCAATATGTCACTAGGCATTAAATCCGGTGTAAACTGTATACGTTTAAAATCCAATCCCAATGCTTGTGCAATGGTATTTACCATCAATGTCTTTGCAAGACCAGGGACACCTATCAACAAGGCATGTCCTCCTGAAAAGATGGAAATTAATATTTGATTGACCACGTCGTCTTGTCCGACTATAACTTTAGCTATTTCTTGTCTTAAGTCATTATACTTTTTTACCAGTTGATTTACTGCTGCTACGTCTGACATTCGCTATGTTTTATTTTTTTAACCAATTACTATTGAAATCACAATCTCTATAACCTCCACTTATTTTAATGTAAGTGTCTTTTATTATCTCGTCTTGCCATTTATCTATAGCTTTTATGCGCTTTTCATCCAATGCCAGTTCCTTTATTTTCAAATAATCTCTGGAGTAATCCGCTTTATGGTCTTCTATTCTATCGGTAATGCTCAATAACTTGAATTTCACATTTCCTGTTCTATCTTGATCTGGGATTACGCTGGATATCTCTCCGTCTTTCAAACTTTGAATTTGTCCATACAACTCAGGATCCATCTTCGTCAGTTCGAAATTGTAATCTTGAGTCGCTGGGTTTATCAGTTGTCCTCCTTGATATTTTGTTTTCACCTCATCACTGGACTCTCTTGCAGCGTCTGCAAAGGAAATGTTGCCATCCACGATGTTTTTCCTTATGTCTTCCAACTTTTCCTTTGCTTCCTTTATGGCAGTGCTGGATACTTCTGGTATTAGCAATATATGTCGTACATCATACTCCTGTCCTCTAATTTTCTCCAAAAAGATGATGTGATATCCAAATTCGGTTTTAAACGGTTCTGAGATTTCTCCTTCTTGCAAAGAAAATGCTACTTCCCTGAATTCCTTTGCCATTCTTGGACGGTTTCTATTCAAGGTGTACAATCCTCCCGTTTTCTTGGATCCTGGATCGTCCGTATACAAAACGGCCTTCGAACGGAAGTTCGCTCCATTTTCTTCGACATCCCTTTTGAAGCCTTTGAGTTGATCTATTACTTTTTGCTTTTCTTGTCCACTTACCTTGGGCTCAATGATGATTTGAGAGACCTTTAGTTCAGTTCCGAAGGTTGGTCGCTCGTCTTCGGGTATCCTGTTGAAGAATTGACGTACTTCTTCTGGCGTCACTTCAATTTCCTCGACAATCTTCTTTTGCATTTCCGAAGCCAACTTATTCGTTCTGTTGAGCTCCATCATTTCCTCCCTAAGACTTTTCTCATCTTCCTTTTTATAGAATTTCAAAACTTCATCCAAAGAACCATTGAATTGTAGCTTGAACTGCTCGATTTGCTGGTTTACATAGGAACGTATTTCGGCATCGCTAACAACAATACTATCTTGTACAGCTTGGTGCGCATATAATTTGTCTTCCAAGAGTTTCCCAAACAATTGGCATCTCGTGAAATTTGAAAGATCTGCTCCTTGTGCCCTCAACTGTGAGATCATCGTATCCACATCCGAATCCAATATAATGTAATCTCCTACCACCGCTGCAACACCGTCTATCTTTTTCACACTGAATGGTTGCACGCTATCTGTTTCTTTTTCTTGTGGAGTGTCTTCTATGATTTCTTGTGCAATTATTCCATTTGCTACAAAAAAGATTAAGCTTAGTGCTATGAGGTGTTTCAAATTAATTATAAATTTCAAATTGTTTATTTTTAATGGCATCTTTTGTAATGTCTTTTTTTAACTTGGTAATAAGCTCTAACTTACGTCTGTTTACCACTATTTGGTCTATCGTAGGCTTCACATACTCCAAAGGTGCAATACTATTTCTTAGTAGAACATCATTAATCTGCACCAAATATAATCCTAATGAATCTTTGAGCTGTATAAAATTAGATTTTTTTAACAGTTCTTCTTTGTTTTCTTGATTGATTACCGGGATTTTGGTTACCACCTGATTTAAACGAACCCAAACAGAATCATTCAAGGAATAGGATTTGAATTGAATTGAAATGGAATCCAATTCTTTTTTGTCTTCCGCTTCGAAACGCCTGAATTTTGATTTCAAATCTTCCAAATCTTGCCTATTGTCATCCAAGTCTATGTACCTGAGTTTTATCAGTTCTTCGTTCAACTTAAAAGCTTCCTTGTTTTTTTCATAATAGGATGCTGCTTCCTCCACTGAAACCAAAGTATCAAGATTCTTGTAGACCAAGGCTTCCAAATATGCTTTGCTATACAAGTCGCTTTTATATTGCTCCACCAATTTGTTGAACTCCTTTTGGGTGTCTTCCTTCAAATTCAATTTGGCGCCGTTGACCAATAATTGTTTCGTAGCCCAGCGGTTAACCATATCCCCAACCATAATAATGCTATCTTCCTCACTGTAGTTTTCAGGCAAAACCGCCAAGATGTCTTCTTCATACAAAAACACATCGTTTACCCTAGCCACGGTATTCTCTTCCACAGTTGGTTTGAAGTACTCACAGGATACAAGTAATGACAGTAACGATATGAATGTTATTTTTTTTATGACTATTGCTTTTTGATTTCTGCTTTCACTTTGTCCAACACCATCTCATCTACTTTAACGGTATATTTTCTGGATAGTTCCTTTAACCAGTTTTCTTCTTTTACTGCTTGATAATCACTTATTACCTTTCCTTTTGTTTCTTCAAAGGTCTTTTGCGTCACTGGCAACACATCTTTAGCTTTTACCACGATGTAGGCCCCATTGTGCTTATGTACTTTGGAAACTCCTCTTTTGAACTTGATCTTCTTTGGCAATGCTTGATGCTTCTCATCCATAACGCCTTCAGTAAAACTAACATTCACCTTGCCGTTGGTGTTTATGGCTGATTTGATTTCATCTATGTCTTTTCCTGCCTTCAAAAGTTTTGCTACCTTTTTTATATTGCTCTTCTTAGCAGAGGAGGCTACTATGGCATCTATGCGCTCTTTGAAGAAATACCCTGCCTTGTTTTCCTCGTAATAACTCTTCAATGCTACCGAATCCGTTTTTGCTGCATTCCATATTTCTGTTTCCATCAGGTCGAACAACAACAAACCATCTCTATATTCCCCTAGTATTTGGGCATAGTCTTCATTTTCGTTTTCCAAATTCTCCTCTTGGTACTTCAACAATTCATTTTCCACGAAAAGCTTATAATTGTGCTCAACGATATCCTTAAAAGGTTTTTTTTCAGCTCGCTTTCTTTGGCTGTTAACCAAGAACTGTCCAAAATGTTTAGTAGTCAATTGCTTGTCTTGAATTTTCAACAATGGTCTATCTCCTTCAAAACTTTCAGGCAAAGACCATCTTCCTTGAAAATAGGTGTTATTTAAAATGGATGTAAAATAAGGGATAACTGCCTTCGTTTCCACAATGTCGTAACGTTCTTTTAAGGTATTCACTCGTGACGTGTTAATCAACTTGGAACGAGAGTCTCGTTTTATCTTTGTCTCCAATTGGGTTTTTACGTTTTCCAAATCCTGTCTCTGTCTTTTTTCATAGACCTTTAAAATATGCCATCCAAATTCGCTTTTAAATGGTTTTGACATTTCCTTCTCATTCAATCCAAATGCCACATCTTCAAATTTTCGAGAACTTAATTCCCCTCCCGAAAATGGCTTTAACTTTCCACCTTTGCCAGATGAACTCTTGTCTTCGGAAAATTGTTTGGCCAACTCCTCGAAATCCTCACCTTGCTCTATGCGCTTGTATATCTCATTGATTTTCGTCTCATCGTCCTTGATCATAATATGAGCCACGGTAACTTGCCCTCTTGATGTTCTCTTGTCCAGTACTGTAAGTATATGGAATCCAAAGCGTGTTCTAAATGGCTGTGACACCTCTCCCACATTGGTTTTAAAGGCTACATTTTCAAAATCGTAAACCATTTTGAATGCTGAAAAATATCCCAAATCTTCTGCAAAAACGGTCTTTCCATTATGGACATCCGTCTGTACTGCCTTATAGCCTTCTTTCAAGACACGATCCCTCAATTTCAAGACTTTGTTATAGGCTTTCAATGTATCTTGTGGAATGGCATTTTCATCTACCCTAACCAATATGTGGCTGGCATCGACCTCGTATCCCATTCTTTCATAGGCCTCCTTTACCAAGGCATTGGTAACCTTAGTATCGGTCAAGTAGTTTTTGGATAGCTGCTTCTTGTAACTTTCAAATTCCCTCAAGTAAGTTTTCTTCTTATCCAAACCAAGGGCTTTTGCTTCTTGCAATTTTAATTTGTAATTAATGAAAAGTTCCAAATACCCATCTACATTCTTTTGAGATTCGTCTTTAACCAACTCCAGATTCTTATTGTACACCCTTACAAACTCGGAAGCATAGACAGGTGCATCTTCAATTGTAAAAAGAATGTCTCTTTCTTCATTTTGAGCAATAGACAATTGTGTGATGAACACACCTAAAAAACATAACAAAAATTTTATTTTCATAATTTCTTTTTATTTTTTCACAATAGTTGCAAAAATAATAATATTAGGCTAGAATACAAGTACAATGGTTAACGATCCAAAAGTTTATTTAGTGTAACTAAAAACAAGTAAATCATAATAGTCATCTACCATTAGGAAAAGGTCATTGTAAGATAATCCATCAATCTTGTAAAAATGCACTGCCAAAAAACACCCTTTTGTCGAAAAAAAATCTAATTGGACGGCACTTTAAATGATAATATTGTTTTTTTTTTTAACTTACTTTAAAATTATTTCTATTTATATGAAATACACCTCAGAAATCATTATTGAACTACCTATAGAATCGTTTATAAAAAAACTGGACAACCATGACAACATGAAGTATTGGCAACGCGGTTTGACCAGTTTCGAACATCTTTCTGGAAGCCCAGGGAAAACTGGCGCAAAAATGCAATTGAACTATACTTTTGGAAAAAGAAAAATGTCTCTTACCGAAACCATAGTACACGTTGACCTACCCAATGAGTTTCATATGAACTATGATACCAAAGGAATGCACAACATTCAAAAAAACTACTTTAGCAGCACACCAAAAGGCCATACGAAATGGACATCTAAAAGTGAGTTCATCGCTACCAATTTCATGATGCGAATGATGACTTTGATCATGCCAGGAACTTTTAAGAAACAATCTATGAAATATCTGAATGACTTTAAAAATTTTGCTGAAAAAGGAATCTCCGTATTAGATGCGTAAATTGAAATTAATTTGGGATTTTAGAGGTCCAGATGCGTTGAAAATTGCAGAGCATCATGAGATTCACCTAAAGGAATACATATCCATTGAAAATCTGAAACTTGACATTACTGGTTTCCAAGCTATGAGCAATGTTCACGCCATAGCTTTTATGGTAGTCAATGAAAACGAGATGAAACCCGTTAGAGATGCATTGAAACCACATAGGGGACAATTATATTCGGAATAAGCATGACGTTTTCCATTAGACCCATACAAATTGAAGATTTGGAGTCCTTGGCCAACTATTGGCTAAATTCAAGTGACGAGCATATGATAGGGATGGGTGTGGATCTTAGCAAACTTCCTTCCAAACCTGAATTGACATCCATGTTGGGTAGCCAGATCGGCATTGCTCTAGAACATAAGAGATCCTACGCCTTGATTTGGTTGTTGGACGACATACCTGTTGGACATTGCAATGTAAATCAAATAGAATATGGCAAACAAGCCTTCATGCACCTACATCTATGGCAAAACGATGCTAGAAAAAAAGGATTGGGCGCTGAATTCGTAAAATTGTCGATTCCTCATTTTTTCAAGGATTTGAAATTGCAACAACTCTTTTGTGAGCCCTACGCCTTGAATCCAGCTCCCAATAAAACATTGAAAAAAGTAGGTTTTACCTTTGTAAAGGAACACATTTGCATTCCTGGTTATTTAAATTTTGAACAACCTGTGAAACGTTGGGTTTTTAACAAAGTGGATTTACAAAAAATCTTGAATGAACTTTAAGTCTCTTTTGAAAAGCTTTTGCTTTTCAAGCTGTTTATTTTTAATCATAACAAATTCTTTTTTTCCAAGAGACTATTCAGGCTTCATTAGCTATCATCAGTATTTTTGTCATATTTTTTTGGCCATTCAACTCCTTGTGATTATTCCTTTCTTCAGGCTAAATTCTTTATCAAGCTTCAAAAGTAGGGTTTTTAATTATCAATATGTTATTTAAACAAACAACACCATTCAATCCAAAGTATTAACACAAAAACCCTCGTATTATGAAAAAAATTACATTTTTATTAATATTTTCATTATTAGCCACTACCTCAAAAGCTCAAGATGCAAAATATGTTCCTGGTGAGTTTTTAGTACAGCTTAGTGAAAATTATTCAACAAAATCCCTCATTGAAGATTCCAACAAGGCAAACCTTACAATTTCCAAGCCTGTCATAGTATCAAAATCCATGAATATCTGGAAGTTTAATTTTGATGCTGCAACAATGAGCATGAAGGACGTCCTAGATCAGATTCATTCAAACAACAATGTAATCAACGTCCAAGTCAACCACATCTTGAAGAAACGTGTAACAACTCCAAATGACAGTGGATATAGCCAGCAATGGCAATACTACCAATCCAATGACAAAGACATCGATGCAGATGAAGCTTGGGACATAACCACTGGTGGTACTACGGCCAATGGCCATGAAATCGTAGTAGCCGTCATAGATGACGGACTTCAATTGGATCACCCAGACATAGTCGGCAATGTATGGACCAATACACAAGAGATAGCCAACAATGGCATCGACGATGATGGCAATGGATACATAGATGATGTAAAAGGTTGGAATACATCCAGCAACAATGACAATATCTCTTCTGGATGGCATGGTACTCCCGTATCTGGAATAATAGGGGCCAAAGGAAACAACAGCATAGGTGTAGCCGGTGTAAATTGGAATGTGAAAGTCATGATCATAGAAGGGGGTTCTGGTGTGGAAGAGGAAGTGATAAGGGCTTATTCCTATGCTATGGACAATAGGGTTTTATACAATCAAACCAATGGTAGCAAAGGCGCTTTCGTAGTAGCTACCAATGCTTCTTGGGGAGTGGATTATGGGCAACCCGCAGATGCTCCCTTATGGTGTGCCTTTTATGATACATTGGGAGAAAACGGCATTTTGAATGCTGGTGCCACGATTAATGGCAATGAAGACGTAGATGCTGTTGGAGACCTTCCTACTGCATGCCCAAGTGATTTTATGATTTCGGTAACCAATATGAATCAAAACGATGTAAAGGTGACCCAAGCTGGCTATGGCAGCACGACAATAGATCTTGGCGCTCATGGGCAAGGTGCATATACCATTGCATACAATAGTGGTTATGGTGGTTTTGGAGGTACTTCGGGAGCTACACCACATGTGGCAGGAGCCATAGCATTGTTGTATTCGGCTCCTAGCATGGCATTTGCTGAGTTGGCGATTAGTGATCCAGAGCTTGCAGCCACAAAGGTGAGAGGTTACATTCTTGACAATGTAGATCCAAATCCAAGTCTGGAAAACATTACGGTAACCGAAGGTAGACTTAACCTCTTCAATAGTTTGGAGGCGCTCATCAATGATCAATCTCTGTCCATAGACGAAGTTGAAAGCTATTATAGTGACGAGCTCATTATCTACCCCAACCCTGCAAAAGACATTATAAACTTCGATACAAAGTCCAATACGAGCGTAGAGTCCGTATGGATGTATACGATGTCTGGGAAACTGATAAAATCATCATTTGAAGATGTGAATTCCATTGATGTTTCGAACTTGAGTCAAGGTTCCTATATCTTAAGATACAAGTTGAAAAATAGAAACCGACCAAATCACACCATTTTATTGAAAAAATAAAATGTGAAGTATCCACATTGAAAAAACAATATGCGATTAAATAAAAAAGCAGCACTAATAGTGCTGCTTTTCAATATCTAATAGAATACTTTTATTCTTTCACCTACTATCTGGAATAGTTTGGAGCTTCTTTTGTTATGGTTACATCATGTGGATGACTCTCATTGATTCCCGATGCGGTAATCTTTACAAAGCGTCCAGTTTCTTTTAGGGTCTCGACATCTTTGGCTCCACAATATCCCATTCCTGCACGTAAACCTCCTATGAATTGATGAATGCTTTCGTATAACTCTCCTTTATATGGTACACGACCAACGATACCTTCTGGTACCAGTTTCTTGATGTCATCTTCCACATCTTGAAAATAACGATCCTTGCTTCCTTTTTTCATTGCCTCCACAGATCCCATTCCACGGTATGACTTAAACTTCCTTCCCTCATATATAATGGTTTCACCTGGCGACTCCTTGGTTCCTGCCAAAAGAGAGCCTAACATCACACAATCGGCTCCAGCTGCAATTGCCTTTGGGATATCTCCCGTATAGCGGATTCCTCCATCTGCAATAACCGGCACACCACTTCCCTTGATTGCAGCGGCTACTTCCAATACTGCAGAAAACTGTGGAAAACCAACACCAGCAACTACACGCGTTGTACAAATGGAACCTGGTCCAATACCAACCTTTACGGCATCTGCCCCTGCTTCCACCAAGTATTTTGCAGCTTCAGCCGTTGCTATGTTTCCTACAACAACTTCCAATGTTGGAAATTTCTTCTTTATGTCTTTCAACACCATAACCACTCCTTTCGTATGGCCATGTGCCGTATCTATTATGATTGCATCTACTCCTGCATTAACCAATGCCTCAGCCCTTTCCACTGCATCTCCCGTCACTCCTATTGCTGCTGCCACTCTTAATCGCCCGTAAGTATCCTTATTGGCAATTGGTTTTTGTGTTACCTTGGTAATGTCCCTGAATGTGATCAGCCCAGCCAATTTATCTCCTTCTACGATCAATAGCTTTTCAATCTTATTCTGTTGAAGAATTTTCTCGGCATCCTTTAAAGACGTTCCTACTGGGGCTGTAACCAAGTTTTCACTGGTCATTACCTCCACGATAGGACGCTCATTTTCATGTTCGAAGCGCAAATCCCTATTTGTGACGATCCCTTTCAATTTTCCATTCTCATCGACAATAGGAATACCTCCAATGCTATGCTCCTTCATTTGTTGTTTGGCATCCTTGACCTTTGCCTCCATATGTAAGGTAACAGGATCTATGATCATACCGCTTTCTGCACGTTTCACCTTACGCACTTTTTGAGCTTGTTGCTCAATAGTCATATTCTTATGTAAAACTCCAATCCCTCCTTCTCTTGCCATGGCAATAGCCATTGCACTCTCCGTTACGGTATCCATAGCTGCAGATACGATTGGTACGTTGATTGTGATGTTACGCGTGAATTTTGTTTGAATGTTAACTTCTCGAGGTAGTACTTCCGAGAAAGCTGGAACTAAAAGGACGTCATCGTAGGTTAAACCTTCTCCTACAATTTTATTTTCGTGTGCTGTCATTGCAATTGGAATTAATTGCAAGCAAATATACATCTTTATTCTTATTTAATGGGCAATAAGTAAAGAATATGACATAATCTTGTTTCTATGATAACATTTGAAAAATCCAATGAAACTAATACAACAATGAGGCATTAATTTTGCTTACAGTATTCTCTGAGCGTATGGACAGCATAATCATAGCGCATTTTTGCCATGGCAATGTCTCCATTGAACCTTATGGCCTTCGGTACCACAAACCCATACAGAAAACGCCCTTTCGCTATGCGTCCTATGGTTTTTATGGTCTTTACATCTACAGATGCATAAATTTTCTCCAACCAAAGATACTGTTCCTTGTACAATATGTCTTGGTCCCATTCCAATGCCTCTTTCCCCTTTAATGACATTTCAGCATTCATTATGCCATTAAGCAATGGAAATGCTTTTTCAAAAACGACCACGCTTCCTTCATTGGAATAGATCTTTATTTTTTTCTTGGTGAACATGTTATAAGGAAAAACTTCTACCAAATGCAACTTGGAGGAGATCAAATGTGCCATTTTTGGCCAAAGTACTTCATGTCCCTTATTTTGTAATTCGGAATGGATCCAATTGTAGAAGTCCCTACGTTGTGATATGCTCTTGTATTCTTCAGACAAATTATGCTTAAGATTGTAAGCATTGGCCCTTTGCCAAGTTTTAGTATTGTGCTTTCTATCGGATTTCAACCAATCGGCAGCCCCCAAATTTTCCAATTTGGTTGTTTTCTGATAAATCCTTAGGTTCTTCCATTCCTTACCGTAGGTTATGCTACAATATAAAAATGTAAAAACGAACAAGATATACTTCATAAAATACCGCAATGGATGAAGTATAAAAGTAATTAAATTAAACCAAACGTTTTTTGAAATACAACTGCTTTAGAATAATTAATACAGAGAGTGTGTAGGAAAGTGTCATTAAAATCCCCGATAACATAACCACATATTTCATGAAAGTAAGTCCTTTCCATAGCAAATACATCCCTCCAAAGGTCAAGATCACAGAGATGAAAGGTTCTACCATCAGGAATACTTTCAACTTGAAATTTAACTTGGTGGTACTTAGGATCAAGCCCAACAAAAAGAAAATCAACGCCATCGATAGAATGTGGCCATGTACGATGGACAACATTTCCTTATCGCTTTTTTTGAATTTCATCACTTTGGCTTCTTCATCATTTTCGTTACCTAGATACTGTTCTTCTATTCCGTTTGGATTGGCAGAAGAAGTTTCGTTTACAAACAACAAGCCTGAAAAAAAACCAACACTCAGTACTATGACGAAAGCTGAAAGCAATAATTTTATCTCTTTTGGGAAAGTATGAATTAAGCCATTTAATTGCATTATATGACAGCTTTAGAATGTAAAATCTTCAAGGATTGCAACAAATCGTTCATTGCGCTGGTCATGGACCTCACAGAAATGGTAGCCCCAGAAATGGCAACTACATTGTCTCCATAACGCAAGTCGTCTCCTTGTGTTTTTCCAATGAATTGCTTTAACCATCGCTTGCTGCCTATCTCTCCTCCGTAATCCTCACGGTATACCAATACCTTTGTTTTTTTTACAATTAGATCTTTATCCAACAATACCAAATAATCAAACTCATCTGTTTTACTAGGAGCTTTGCCAACATACGCATACCCTAAAAACGTGTCGTTGGATTTTATTTCGAAAAGATTGTCCTTTCCAAACTTCGATGGCAACGTTGAAGCTATTTCTGAAGAAACCGCAATTGCATTAAATGAGAATGCTTCAATCTGATAAACAGATTTTATTTCTTTATCTACTTTCTTTTGAAGCTTTTTAGGTAACCCAAAAGCAAATAGACTAAGTGTCAAAACTAGAATTGATATATGCTTGAAATTCATTTTGCAAAAGTATTGAAATTATTTATTCTTGATTGCAATTAAAATACCAAATAGCCAATGTTAAAAAATAATCTTTAACATTAGCTATGTGGACACTTAAAAAGAATCTTATGTTTTAGAACCAAACACCTAATCCAACATTCAATTGGTTTTGGGCATTTGAGTCTTCTATCGCATTTCCTTTAATTTGATAATCTGCCTTTAACACTGCTCCTGGCGCCATTTTGTAACTTAATCCAAAAGTCCATTCGTCTCTATCATAACTATCATTCTTCACCAACCCTCCAGCTACGGAAGCGTGCGTGTCGTAATCTGAATATCTAGCGAATGCAAACAATTGTTGTTGCTTTGCTTGTGGCAACAAGTTATATGCACCTTCCAAATACCATCCTTGCAATGCACTACCTAAATCTGCATCGTTCAATGTATTGTAATCCTCTGTATCACTAATGCTTGCATGAATGAACTGTCCACGAGCTGTAAAGCGTTTGAAGGCATAACGTGCATCGAAACCTACCATTGAGATGCCTACACTTGTTCCGTCTATTTTCTCAACCTCGTCTTCTGCTTGCGTACGTCCAAAGTATCCTGACAGCCCCAAACGCAATCCTGGCAAACCATAGTAATCCAGTTTGGCAGATAAGTTAGGAGAATCTATAGTGGACTTGATTCCCTTTTGTCTCCCGTTTCTCAAACCATTTTTACCTCCTAACGTCTTAGTTCCATTAAGTGACTGAAAACCATTGAAAATGTAGGCTTGGTAACGTAAGGAAGCTTCATTGAAACGTCCTGCGACTCCAGCTCCAATCTCTCTCCAAGTCGTTGGCACGATACTACCATCTATGCTTGGCCTTTCCACTCCATTAAAAGTTGTCGGCTCATGATACTCATTGGTAATCCCCATTGGCACCAACATCAAGCCACCTCGAAGGTTCATATTGTCGTTTAGGGAGTATTGCACGAATGCTTGTTCTACGAATACTTCCTCCACGTGTTCAAATTCTATTTCCGTTACAAATTGAACCTTGTCTGTGAACTTGTAACCAAATAATATAACCAAACGTTGTACGTCCAATTCACCATTCTTACTTTCTGGTTGATTGTAAGTGATCTCACCATAACCTCCAACGGTAACCCCCGTATTGATATTCCCAGACAAAATACGTTGTGCTGCATTTTGCTGTGTTTGTGGGTTGGTAGATAATGAATCTGGTACGGTTTGTGCTAAAGCAAATGCACTAATTAATAGGGTTAAAAATGTTGTTGCTTTTTTCATTTTTGAATTTTTATGAATGCCTTTTCAGCGAATTCTATTCTTATTTAGACTAATTATAAATAAATTATAATTTTCGAGGACAAAAATAAAAACGAAAAAGAGTTTACGCAAGTTTATTTAGAATTATTTTAAATTAAAAACGAGAACTGTTTTTAATTTACTGAAACACAGCAGATTTAATTTGAAAAAATCTTAGTGATAAGCTCCAAAAATCTTGGTTGCTTCATTATAGGCGCTTTCAAAAGCCATAGCATTCAAATCGCTGGCTTTTTTGGTAGTTAGGTAAGACAATACTTTCTCTGTGGGCATATTGCCCGTAAGTTCATCTTTTGCCATAGGACACCCTCCAAAACCTTGTATCGCACCATCGAAACGACGACAACCAGCTTTGTATGCTGCATTTACCTTTTCATACCATGTAGAAGGGGTGGTATGCAGATGTGCTCCAAATTCTATGCTTTCATATTGTGGAATCAGATTGGAAAAAAGGTATTCTATGTTTTCAGGATTGGAACTTCCTATCGTATCGCTAAGCGATAAGATCTTAACCCCCATCTTGCTTAGACGTTCTGTCCACTCTCCTACTATCTCCACATTCCAAGGGTCTCCATAAGGATTACCAAACCCCATCGATATGTAAACGACGACTTCTTTGTTGGATTGATCTGCGATATTGAGAATTTGTTCCAAAGTCACAACAGATTGTGCTATCGTTTTGTGAGTATTACGCATCTGAAAGTTTTCCGAAATGGAGAATGGATATCCCATATAATCTATTTCCGGGTGTTTTGCAGCTGCCTCCGCTCCACGAGTATTGGCAACGATGGCCAACAATTTACTTGTAGTTTTGCTTAAATCCAGTTGCGCCAGAACTTCAGCCGTATCCACCATTTGCGGAATTGCCTTTGGGGATACGAAGCTTCCAAAGTCAATGGTATCGAAACCTACCCGTAAGATAGATTGGATGTATTGTACTTTCTGTGCTGTAGGTATAAATTGCTTTATTCCTTGCATGGCATCACGCGGGCATTCGATAACTTTTACTTTAGCATTCTTCATTTGGAGATCAAAGATAAAAAAGATTAGTAGTTACAAAACTATTATTCATTACAGATTATGAGCAATTATTCTTATGAAAAACGAAACCACCCATTAAAACTGGTTATCGTTTTTATGCATTTAGATCAAAATCAAAATGGCTATGCTAACGAAAACAACGATCTGCAACCATTTTAAAACGACACCGACTTTACTATTTTGTTTTAAGTAATCTGAAATAAATCCGGCCAATATTGCTATCGTGGAAAATATGATGAATGATGTCGTCATGAACAACAATCCCAAAACATAGAACTGCGTCACCGTACTCAACGTATCACTGAACAGAAAACCTGGAAAGAAGGCCAAAAAGAAAATGGAGACCTTGGGGTTCAAGACATTCATTATAAATCCTTGCTTGAACAATTGCCATAAGCTTTTCTTTGGTACGTTCTCACTGGAAAGTGCCACTTTGGAATCGCTTTTAAACACTTTGTATGCCAAATACAAAAGGTACAATGCTCCCATCAACTTTATGGCGAAGAATAAGGTGTCATTTGCCTTTATTATGGCAGAAACACCAAATGCGACCAAAGTGGTATGTACCAAGCACCCGGAAATCAACCCACAAACAGTAGCTATGCCAAACGACTTTCCGTTGGTTATGCTTTGCATCAATACATAGATATTGTCCGGGCCTGGGGATATCGCCAACGCTGAAGTAGCCAAGACGAATGATATTATCAGATCGTAATTCATATGAAACTTTCAATAAAAATAGATTATTCGCAAAAATTAACAAGTTATTATTAGTCTTTTTTAAAACAAAAGATTAATTTTAAACTTCCCAATATTTATCGATATGAAAAAAATTACTTGTCTTATAGTCTTTTTGATGGGGTTAAGCGTGTATTCGCAAACTACGCCTTCAACCAAAGACTTTATTGTTACCTCTAAAAACGAGACATTCAATACCCCAGAGGCAAATGATTCCGGTGATTTCAAAATATCTCCCAATCCATCTAAAGGTTACATTAAGATATTAGGTGAGGATACGAAAAATTTAAAATCCATAAAAGTTTACAATGTACTAGGCAGTCTGGTCAAAAACATAAAGATCACCATTGTTACAAATCAACTAGCCGTCGACCTTTCCGATTTGAGCAAAGGGCTCTATTTGGTAAAGTTAAATACCAAAAATAGTGAAACAACCACTCAGAAGTTAATTATCGAGTAATGCCTTGTTAATGGTTTTTATCAATGTTGGTCCTTCATAGATGAATCCCGTGTAGATTTGTACAAGATCTGCCCCTGCTTCTATTTTCTCCAGTGCATCTTTTGCCGAATGTATGCCTCCTACTCCAACGATAGGAAATGACTTGTTACTTTTATCCGACAGGTATTTTATCACTCGCGTAGACCTATCCTTTATGGGTTGACCACTCAATCCTCCATTTCCAATTGCTTTCAACTGCGTTTCCGAAGCTTTCAACCCTTCTCTATCTGTAGACGTATTGCTAGCTATGACTCCGTCCAAGTTTGTTTCAGCAATCAAATCCACGATTTCATCCAATTGAATGTCGTTAAGGTCTGGCGCTATCTTCAAAAGTATAGGTCTTTGATTGTCGAACGTTTCATTTGCCTTTTGCACGGTATCGATCAATTCCAACAAATAGTCCTTGTCATTCAACTTGGCATGACTTCCAACATTTGGGCAACTTACGTTTAGTACGAAATAATCCACAAATGGATGCAAGGCATTGAAGCACTCCAAATAGTCTTTTGTGTAGTCCTCAGGCTTTGTTTGCGTATTCTTTCCTATGTTCCCTCCAATGATGAGCCTTCCCTTGTTCTTCTTCAACTGGATTATCGCTTCTTGCAGTCCTTCATTGTTGAACCCCATTCTATTGATGATACCCTTGTCGTCCTTTAATCTAAACAGTCGCTTTTTAGGATTCCCCACTTGTGCTTTTGGTGTCACCGTCCCTATTTCTATGAACCCGAACCCGAAATTTGCCAATTCGTTGTACAGCACTGCATTTTTATCGAAACCTGCAGCCAAGCCAACTGGGTTCTTGAAGGTCAGTCCAAAGAGCTTACGCTCCAAACGTTCATCTTCAACAACATATAGGCTTCTGAACAACGCTGCCATTCCTGGTATTTTAGAAGTCGCTTTTATCAGGGAAAAGGTGAAATGATGAATATTTTCTGGATCGAAAAGAAAAAATAGTGGTCGGAGGAATATTTTGTACATCAAATTATGTTTGCGCAAAAGTACTCCGAAATAAAAAATTGCGCAATTCTAAAAGGCAAAAAATTATATATTGTATTTTTGAGCACTGGGTTACCTAATGATTTGCCCACTATAACCATAAACAAACATCATTAACAACAATGATTTCTAAAGAAGACATAATAAAACGATTCGTAGGATATGTAACGGTGGATACAGAGTCCGATCCAGAAAGTGATACCACTCCTAGTACAGCAAAACAATGGGATTTGGCAAATGCATTGGTGGATGAGTTGAAATCCATTGGCTTGCAGGATGTCACCATTGATGACAATGCGTACATAATGGCTACTTTGCCTAGCAATGTGGAACACGACGTTCCAACCATAGGTTTTATTTCTCATTTCGATACGACTCCAGATTTTACAGGTGCCAACATAAAACCTCAGGTCATAGAGCGTTATGATGGAAAGGACATTGTTTTGAACAAAGCTGAAGACATAGTATTGTCCCCTGATTATTTTGAAGACCTTTTATTATACAAAGGGCAGACATTGATCACAACGGATGGCACTACTCTTTTGGGTGCAGATGACAAAGCTGGCATTTGTGAAATCGTTTCTGCCATGGAATACCTTGTTAAGAATCCTGACATAAAACACGGTACCATCAAAGTTGGCTTTACTCCCGATGAAGAGATTGGTCGTGGTGCACACAAGTTCGATGTCGAGAAGTTTGGAGCTGATTGGGCCTACACGATGGATGGTAGTCAAATAGGAGAATTGGAGTATGAGAATTTCAATGCCGCTGGGGCCAAGGTTAGAATAAAAGGAAAAATAGTGCATCCAGGATATGCCAAAGGAAAAATGGTGAACTCCATGTACATCGCCACCGAATTCATAAACTCCTTGCCTCGTATGGAAACCCCTGAACACACGGAAGGTTATGAAGGTTTTTTCCACTTGTACTCCATGAACGGAGAAGTCGAAGATACCGTGTTGCAGTACATTATTCGTGATCATGACCGAGGGCATTTCGAGGCTCGCAAGGAAGTGATGCAAAAACTTACCGACGAGTTGAATTCCCAATACGGCAGAGAGGTCATAGAAATAGAGATCAAGGATCAATACTACAACATGAAAGAGAAAGTAGAGCCTGTCATGCATATCGTGGACATAGCCGAAGAAGCAATGAAACAATTGGACATAAAACCACTTATAAAAGCCATTCGAGGTGGTACAGATGGCTCTCAACTTAGTTATATGGGATTACCTTGTCCCAACATCTTCGCAGGCGGTCACAACTTCCATGGACGTTACGAATATGTTCCCGTGGAAAGTATGATCAAAGCTACCGAGGTGATCTGCAAAATAGCCGAGATCACTGCCAAACGATAAACCAATGCATTTATAACAATATACTAATAGCCAAAAGCAACAATTGCCTTTGGCTATTTTCTTTTTCAACTACATTGGGCTAGACAATAACGTCCCTTGAGGTTTAGCTTCATAAATAATTTCGTTGTAATACCCACATATCAATCAGATGTCAAAAAACAAACTATATTTTTTACTCCTAGTTTTCATTGCCTATATTTGAAGAGCATCATAAAGGAAAACAACATCGATTATCGAATGGGCTATGGTAGCCAATTCATAATTATGGCTCTTGGTAAAAACCTAATCATAGTTCCCCATAACCATGACACACCAAAAGGGATTGAGCAACAGATCGACTTCCTAAACAAAAAGTTACCAAAACTCATTGAGACCTATGGCAAACAAAACAATGGATAACACAAAAAAACATTCGTGAGAACACCTGTCTTTGTCATATTGGGATCTCCCAACTCCCCAGAGGGAGAGCTAAGCGACATTTCCAAAAGTAGATTGGATTACTGCGTCAATCACCATGGAAAAGAAACATTGATACTATGCTCCGGTGGTTGGGGAGAGCATTTCAATACTTCAACTTGGTCACACGCGGATCTCGCAAAGCAATATCTAAAAGAACGAGGTCTTTTGGAAAAGAACTTCTTGGATTTTGCATTGTCAAAGAATACGGTGGATGATGCCGTGAAGATAAAACCAATAGTATCAAAGCTGGAAAATGCAGTTTTAACGATAATCACCTCGGATTATCATTTGGATAGGGTGAAATTGATATTCAATGAAATATTGGAAAAACACACTATGGAATTCATTGGAGTTCAAAGCAACTTGAAAACAAAACAATACAATACTCTGGTAGTGCACGAGAAGAAAGCCATACAAGCCATCATAAAAAATAGATTGCATTATTGACTTGCACTGCCATCAAAGGAAGATTCTTCATCCTGAAGTGTGGCTTATGCAAGACAGCTCTTAGCCTAACGTTATTAGTCTTCTAAATGAAAGATTGCAGAAATAGTCATATCTTTGGACAAGAGTCAATTAACATTTCACTCGTTGAAAAGCCATTTTCACCAATCGAATCGTTTGGGTTACTCATTGCTGTTTGATATCCCAAGACATAATATTTAGATTTGATGAAAACAACATACAATTATGAAAAGACAATTTAAACTTACACAAAAAAGCATGGAAACAATTAAAAGAACCTTTGGTATGGTCGGCTTCGTCATGATAGCGATGTTCACATCCAATACCACCTATGCACAAACGAACACCGCTACCTCAACAGTGACTTCAGATCAACAACTCACAGTCAAAGGTACGGTTGGAGACGATGATGGTCCCTTGGAAGGTGTTAGCATCATCAAGAAAGGAACCGTTATCGGAACCGCTACGGACAAAAATGGAACATTCATATTTCCAAAGCCATTGAAAACCGGAGACACCCTACTTTTCAGTTATTTGGGATATGAGGAAGTAGAAGTCAAAATAGACAAAAACACGACTTTCATCAAATTGATCCTTACTTCGGATGTCGTAGAAATGATGGGAGCCTTACAGACTGAAAAGCCATACAAATCCAAACGCAAAAACTAAGACGACATAAAATGGTCTCGTACGCATGAAAACAATGAGGTATTTATTTCTCTTCATTTTTGTTCTCCAGTCCAATGCTCAAATATCGGATTTTGGTCACATCAATTTCCGAAAGGCAGATAGCATTGCCTTGGCTTGCAAAAATGAAAGTCTTGGTAACTTACCTCAATTGTCCCATAGGCTCACGTCTTCCTTGAATACGGATGTGGAACGCTTTAGAGCAATATACAAGTGGGTTTGCAGCAACATCGCCAACGATTACAACCTATATTCGAAGAACAAGAGAAAAAGGAAAAAGTTCGAAAACGACCAAGACAAACTCCATGCATGGAACGAACACATCAAGAAAGAAATCTTTCGTAAGCTCTTGAAGCGAAAAAAAACCATTTGTACCGGTTATGCCTATCTGATCAAGGAGCTTTCCGACTTGGCAGATCTGGATTGTGAAATCGTCCATGGCTATGGAAAGACCAGTACAACGGATATTGACAAGCTGAATGCTCCCAACCATTCATGGAATGCCATCAAGTTGGATGAGAAATGGTATCTCTGCGATCCCACTTGGGCAAGTGGCATACCCAACCCAAAAACCAACATGTTCACATTTGAGTACAACAACGGGTATTTTCTAACAAACCCACAATTGTTTGCCATAAACCATCACCCCATCAACAGCAAATGGCAGCTTTTGGAGGAAGAAAAACCTTCATTTGAAACATTTTTGGAAGCTCCGATAATTTACGGTAAAGCCTATACGAACTTGTCTTTTCATCATATGCCTGAAAAAATGCACAATACGATACAAAGGAATGTAAAGGTCTCTTTCAAATACCAACTCCTGAAATCCGCAGATGTTGAAGACATTAATCTTCTAATCGACAATGGCTTCAATGACAAAAGAATACAACCTACCGACACTTCCATCAAAAACCAACAGCTAACCTTCGATCATCAATTTGAAAGTACTGGTTTCTATGATGTACATCTCTACATTGGAAATGATCTTATTTCCACTTATACGTTTAGAGTAAAGGCCTAAATTTGAATCTAAGACAAACACCGACTATTCCAATGATATGGATATCGCTGATATCTCCCATAGAAAAAACAAAACCCAAAATTACATCCTCATGCAAGTCAAAAGAAAAGTGAAGTTCTATTCTCCTATAAAATAAAACCTTTCAAAACACCGTTAGCAAAACAATAGACCGCTGACATCTCATTAACATGAAACAAATAACCGCATTACTCTTCCTTTTAACGTCCGTCATTATTTTACAGGCTCAAAACAACAAGCCGCTTAGGAATGCCTTTACATTGACATTGAAAGTAGATGGCACTAATTATTATCAACAAGAAGTAGAAGAGACGCCCTATTTTGTCAAAGAAGGTGTACTTCAAATATATCCTGGTGAAAAACTGAACATTGAAGTTGAATTAAAAAATGATAGCATTGTCTCGATGACTACTGTGAAAGAAAATTTACATCCAGAAAAAACCATTGTTGTCCGTTTTTACCAAATCGAAGGCGAAAAGGCAGATACGGATATGATATTGAATGTAAAAAATCCTTTCAACAAGACCCTCAAACACAAAGCATTGATGTTTACCACAAATAACAACAAACTACAACCTACGAGCATAATACCGATTAGGCCAACATTGGAAAACTTTGAAACGTGGGGTTATCCAATTATTTCATTGGTATTGGTGGAATGGGAACTTGCCGATGAATAAACGACAGTCAATCAAAAATGGAATTGAATACAATTGAACAAGTAGCATCACGATGGATATGAAAAACTGCATAGTATTTCATACACCAGCTTTATTGATTTTCTGAAAAAAATGTACGAACTTCGTAAAACTAACGATTTCATACCTCCTTAACATTGAAAAAAACGATACATATCATAATCCGAATTCAAAAATCATTACTGTTTGTTCTATTGATTTTATCTGGCTATGGCTGTAAGGAACATAAAGAAACACCTTCCGTAAAAGACAACGAAATTTCCAACCACCCCATACATGTGTCTTCCGAGGAAGGAAAGGAATGGGATGTCTTGGGCGTGAAGATCACTGGAAAAGTCCTAAGCAATCAAACAAATGGCGAGTACTCGGTCATTATTACGGAAACGCCTTCCAAAGGAGGCCCTCCATTGCACGTTCATGAAAATGAAGATGAACTCTTTTATGTTTTGAAAGGCAATTACATATTCAATTGTGGAAACAAGGAAATCAAAGCCAAGGAAGGAGATTTCATTCGCTTGCCAAGAGGAATACCCCACAACTTCGTAAATACAGATACCATTGTCGGTATTACAATGAACACCATTACTCCTGCTGGATTTGAAAACTTCTTTGATGATATATCCAAAAGTTCGAAAACCAAAAAGTTGGAGAAACACGAAATTGACTCAATCGCAAATAAATACGGAGTAAGGTTTGTAAAAAAATAACAGTTTCACTAGCTTCGATTAACTATGGCTAAACAGTTTAATGTAACGAAAAAGTAAAGGTGCAATGAGTGGAAAAGCAAAATTAATAATAGATGAAAGGGAAATAAACGTCCTTTGGTTTACTTTTAGTTTCAACCAAAAAGCAGATATTAATGGTAGGCCTTTTCAAAAACCGATATTCGTAGGGCTTCAATTGACCATAGAAACTCGAAAAGATCTAAATCTTGCTGATTGGTCTTTTGCCCCTAACCAAAAAAAGCAATTGGAATTACATATTTACCCTGTCATTCTAGGCGGTAAAACTCGCAAAATTCATTTTTATGATTGCCATCTTGTAAACTGGAAAAACACCTTTTCGGCCAATGGATCTCAACCAATGAGTGAAACGCTTCACATTACATCTGCTGGTATTGAAGATTCAAATTCTGCTACTGAATATTCAGCCCATTGGAGAAAAACCTTTGCTGAAAGCAATGTTGCCCCTACAATTATCGAGAAACCAACACCAACCATTACAAACATAAACTGGATAGATCCGGAAACCAAAGAAATCCTTGAAGAAACTAGATATACCGAAAGCATAGCTTTAACAGCTCAAATAGAAAACCAAGAAAGTGACTCGGCAACAATTGCGATTACCAAGGAGGATGGTACAGAATTTGAAAAAGGCAAAACAGAACTCTCCTTTGAAGAAAGCATCACCGAAGATGGCAACATCGAATTAACCGCCTTGGAGATCAAAGAAAAATGGTCCGACTTCAAAACTGCCGACATTGACAAATTAATTGCCCAAGTTACCCATGGTTCAGCAAGCAAGAAAAGCAAGCCCCTGCAAATAGTTCCCCCTCCAAAAGTTTTAGTTAACTTTAGAACAGGAAATGGATATAAGGGAGAATATGGTTTTGATTGGTTAAGAATGGCGGATACTGGAAAAAAAGGAGATGTGTTTTACAAGGACATAATTGGTAATTATACCACTGGGAGTTTCGTACAGAACGATGCCGAATATGTAAAGTTGGGCAAAAAATTTGAAATGCCGCAGCACCCAATCAAAGCCAACGACAAATACGTAGTTCCTGTCTTGACTTTATTGCCAAATAAAAAAGCAACATTAACCCTTAAAGTGGAAATTGAAGACGCCAATGCCAAAAAAATCGAATACAAATACGACAACAATTATTTTAAACTAGACAAAACAGAGGTCTCTCACAAAACCATAGGCAAAAAGGAACTGGCAGACAATTTAACCATAGAATGCATTAAAGAATTTGCATCAGACCAATTTATAGAAGTAGAGGCCGATGGTAAATTTGCAGGAAAACTTAAGGTGCTCGCAAACGACAAAGCGCATAGATACAAAGCAGATGTTCTATTTGTAAATGTTTGGACAGACATTATAAGTTCTGGAACCCCCAACAAACCCGCATTGAGCAATAGAGATGATGAACTCAAAAAATACATGGCACAAGCATTGGCCAAACCATCTTTTGACACCGTAGCATTGGACCTATCCTCCGACGCTACATTCAACACCAATTTTAGTTCAGCAGGTTCTATTTCCAATGGCAGCAGTGATGCCATACAAGACCATATGAATACTGCCTTATATGCCAAATATGATCCATTGGGCAAGGATTACAGAAAACATTATAAAATCTACTTCATAAACGAGAGTGCCGGTGGTTTGTATGGCAGATCGTATGGGATACCTTCTACAAACCGTTCCGTAGCCGTCTATTCAGTAGGATTTAACGACAGCACGCTTGCACACGAAACATTTCACGCAATGGGGCTGTATCATAGTTTCAGCGATAGTGGTGCTTTTACCTTTGAGAAAAACAAAACAGACAATATCATGGATTATTCTGATATTGCCACTCCTCCTGTACCAGTTATCAGTACTTGGCAATGGCAATGGACAGAATTATGGAAAAACCTGGATAAAGAATAAGCTGATGAAAACATTATTTTTAATACTCGCATTGATTCAAATAGGATGCAATGCCCAAAACAAAGAAACCGACTCTTCGACAAAAGAAAGGAACAAAACACAACAAGACACCATGGAAAAATTTGACATAGAGACTTTCAACAAAAACAAAGACCAGGCAGAAAATTATATTTTCACTTTAAAAGATGGCACTAAAGTAACTCAATTCGGGAGTAAAGAAAGTGGTTATTATGAATATTCCAGAAAACAAAATTCCTTTTTCGAAAAAAGAAAGTCCTTTTATCCATCTGGCAAGATAAAAATAGAAGGGACGATGTATTTTAACAACTATCAAAAAGGAATATGGAATTATTACGACGAGCATGGCGCCCTAGAGAAAACCATAGATTATGACCAACCATTTACATACAGTTGGGAAGGCATCTTGAAATTTGTAGAAGAGAAAAAAATAGACTTGTCAAAGAACACCACACGCATTAGCAGAACGACAGAAGGAACAATTCCAACTTGGGAAGTTACTTGGCATTACGATAGTGGAAGGTTGAAATCCACCACCATCAACGGGAGAACAGGAGAAGTAATCGTGGAGAAGTTCTTGATAATGGAAAAATTGTAAAAAAACAACTTATACTGGACATATAACTAGTATAGATCTAATTCTTCAAGCTATCAGAAGGGATTTAACGACAGCACGCTTGCACACGAAACATTTCACGCAATGGGACTGTACCATAGCTTCAGCGATAGTGGTGCTTTTACCTTTGAGAAAAACAAAACAGACAATATCATGGATTATTCTGATATTGCCACTCCTCCAGTACCAGTTATCAGTACTTGGCAATGGCAATGGACAAAATTATGGAAAACCCTGGATAAAGAATAAGCTGATGAAAATATTATTTTTAATACTCGCATTGATTCAGATAGGATGCAATGCCCAAAACAAGGAAACCGATTCTTCGACAAAAGAAAGGAACACAACAAGACACCATAGAAAAATTTGACATAGAGACTTTCAACAAAAACAAAGACCAAGCAGAGAATTATATTTTCACTTTAAAGGACAGCACTGAAGTAACTCAATTCGGAAATAAAGATAGTGGTTACTATGAATACAAAACCATCATAAATAAGCGACAGTTTAAAAAATATACAGAATATTACAATTCAGGAAATTTAAAAGTTAACGGAGAGGTATATGAAAATGATTTTGCTTCAGGAACATGGAATTATTATGATAAGCAGGGACGTTTGGAGAAGACCATAGATTATGACCAAGCATTTACCTACACTTGGGATGACATCTTGAAATTTGTGGAAGACAAGAAAATAGACTTGTCAAAAAACACCACACGCATTAGCAGAACGACAGAAGGAACAATTCCAACTTGGAAAGTTACTTGGCATTACGATGGTGGAAGGTTAAAATCCACCACCATCAACGGGAAAACAGGAGAAGTAATCGAGGAGAAGTTCTTGATAATGGAAAAATTGTAAAAAACCTCTCTTTAATTCATAGATCCAAAACAAATAATTTGAATACAACACCAAGTAAATGGACAATATAAGCAGTATAATAAAAAAGGCACAGGATGATTTGTTTCCCGAGCTTGAGGCAAAAATTCGTTCGGAGCTGGAACAAAAGGACAAGGATTGGCTTATCGATCAGATTATCTATCTGACTTGTGAACGTCATAGTTTGCATGCCCAAAGGGAAAATCTCGAAGATATGGAAAAGCGCTTGGCTCGAATTGCCAAAAAAGGCTATGACGATCAAACCGTGGACGGCTTTGTAGGCAAGTATCGAAACATCCATAGAGCTGACTTGGAAAATTCAGGTTTCCTCGTAAGCCCACCACATATGGGATTGGCTGCCATCGAACCCCGACAAAGGTCTACAAAAGGTGAAGCCCTACTAGAGGAAGCAAGAGATATGCTATACACTCTTTTATATGGTGACAAAGACATCAATGTCCATATAACACGCGGAAAGGAAGAAATCTTGACGATGGTATTGCCTCAAGGCAAATCGGACACATTGTCTTTTCTCAAGGCTGTGACAGAAATGAACACTACAGGAACTTGGAAAGACCCTCAAGGAATTTCAAACGATGATCAGGCCAATAACATCGGCCTTCAGGTGGAATTTGGTGACAATGCAAAAGGCAATGCTGGATTGGCAGTGTTCGTAGCATTGAACTTGATAAACCTCTTGCACGTGAACGAACAAATTTTCTATGCGCGAATGGAAAAGGTCGAACGGAGTTCACTACAATCGTTGCAATAAAAAAAGTCACTCCCAAATACAAGAATGGAAAAGTCACTTGGCTTTCTAAAAAAATTAGTCGAACTTCGTTTGTCTTAAAATAAAAACACTGAACCGATTTTATATCTTCATTTACTTTGGACTCAAAACGCTTGTTAAGCCCATAAACAATTAATCAATCCATGACTGCAACCGAACTCATTAGTAAAGTATTCCTACCCCTTTCTCTAGCCATTATCATGCTAGGCATGGGAATGACTTTAATTCCTGTCGATTTCACTAGAATCATAAAATATCCCAAAGCTATTTTAATTGGCCTTACAAATCAACTAGTCCTGTTGCCCATCATTGGTTTTTCGTTGGCAATCGCTTTTAACCTAAGCCCCACAATGGCTGTCGGGTTAATGATCCTGGCTACTTGCCCAGGTGGCCCCACAAGCAATTTGATAACACAGGTCTGCAAAGGGAACATTGCTCTGTCCGTTACATTGACGGCCATTGCCAGCATTGTGAGCATATTGACGATCCCTTTCATCTTGTCGTATGCATTGGAATATTTTGGTACCGGCACGAATGTCAGGATCAAGTTGCCCATATTGGACACCATCCTTCAAATAATGGTAATCACGGTTATTCCCATTTCGATAGGAATGCTCATTCGCAAGTACAAGACAAATTTTGCAAAACGAATGGAAAAGCCAATGCGCATTGCTTCCACCGTAATCTTCATTTTGGTCTTTCTAGCTGTATTGATTGCAAATTACAGCATACTAGGCGAAGCAATGAAAGAAGTTGGGTTGGTAACCTTGCTATTGAACATAACAACCATGGGACTTGGTTTTTTAACTGCCAAATTCTTTAAATTGAATTTAAAGAACGCCATTTCTATTACCGTGGAAAGTGGCATACAAAACGGAACGCTGGCATTGGTAATTGCCACTTCGGTATTGAACAATGTAGAAATGGGCATTCCAACTGGTGCCTACGCCATATGGATGTTCGCAACTGGTGGTATTTTAATGTGGCAACTCGGAAAAAGACCTGAAGCAGATTCCTTATAGAAAAGAACCAACCATAGTTCTAATATCTACTGGAGGTATTACAAAACAAAAATCAGTCACCAATGCCAAAGTAGACTTGACTTTGTAAAAGAAATAGACGAACTTCGTTTAACTGTAGATATAAAACATTAAAACGATTTCATATCTCCTTTACGTTGCCAACAATATGAAAAAAACACATATTACATTATTATTTATACTCACTTTAGGATGTGCATCCCTCAAAACTAAAGAGAATAAGAAGAATTATGAAATAGCAAATTCTGTAACTCTAAAGCTAAATCAATCCGATTCTATAAAAATAAATGAGTTGAGATTTAAACCTGACTTCAGTTCTACTGACTTACAAAAACTTATGTTTAATAAATATGGCAAGTGGAATAATTAGATTGAAACTGATAGAAAAGAAAATATTTTGATTTGGGAGAATATAAAACTTTTAGATAGTAGTGAAGAATTATTTACTATTGCCGTAAGTGGTGAGGACAGAAAATTTGAAACCATTAAGATTAATGGAAATCAAAAATATGGTCGACTATTTTATTGTTCTGCAATAGTTTTCAATTCTAAAAATATTGACTGCTTCCAATCATCTTCTGAATTGAAAGATACGCTTGCTGAATATTTCATTAGTGAAGTGAAATATGTTGATAAGAAAAATGAATTATTCGAAAAAGAAACAAATACAAATTGAACTATGAATACCACTGGAAACAATGTATAACCGGGATGAAACTAAATGGAAAAATATGATTTACATAAAAACGATTTTTCAAAACTCCATTTTGAGTTAAAGCAATTAGCACCATACTTTCAACGAAATAAAGACAAAGCTTCAAAACCACATAGACATAGCTTTTTTCAGATCCTTTGGTTTAAAAACAGTGGCAATCACTATATAGACTACGAGGCAATAAAACATCCTGCAAACACTTTATTTTTAATAAATAGAAATCAAATACACTATTTCTGTAACGAGTCAAGCAATGAAGGATATTTGTTTCATTTCAACGATTCGTTTATTTCTAACCTCAGTTTAGAATTACTCTCAAGGTTTACAATTTCGATTTTCAACGAAATCGGAGATGCTTATATTTCGTTAAATCAACTAGACTCAAAACTAATTGAGAATGCATCAAAATTCCTGTTTGCAGAACTTAAAGAAAAAAAAGAAAACTATTCTCAAATTATAATTCATCAATTCATTAGCTTACTCTATCAAATTGAGAGAATTAAAAAAAATGAGGTTTCATTTAAGGTAGATTCTAATTCTGACTTTTCAAAAATTGTTCATTTCAAACAAATAATAATTGAAAATTTAGACAAAAGTTTAAATATTCAAGAATATTCAAATCGTTTAGGAATTTCATCAAAAAAACTCACGACACATACCAAACAGTACACCTCATTAACTCCTGCAAACCTAATCAAGGAAATAAAAATACTTGAAGCCAAGAGAATGCTATCAAGTCATAGCATCTCTATAAAAGAAGTAGCTTATAGTTTAGGGTTTGACCAGCCAACATACTTTACCAAATTCTTCAAAAAAGAAGTAAAAATCACACCAAAACAGTTTCAAGAGCAACTACTCTAATTTACCATTCTTAGACTTTATTTTGCCATTGGATGCAAACTTCACTATCTAATTTTGCTTAACAATTTAAAATTTAAAGATTATGAAAGAACAAGCAATCATAGTAGGTGGTACAACTGGAATGGGTAAAGCCACAGCAGAAATATTATTAAAAGACGGAGTAGAAGTTATTATACTAGGCCGTCCAAATAAGAATCTGGATTCAACAAAAGAAGCACTATCCATACTTGGAAGTGTCAAAACTGTAGGAATTGATTTATTGGATTCAAAAACAACACAAGACTTCATCAATGAATTGAAATCTATCGCTCCAAACGTAAAACATCTAGTAAATGCTGCAGGCTACTTTAGTCCAAAACCATTCTTAGAGCATACTTCTGAAGATTATGACATCTACCAAAGTTTTAACAAAGCATTCTTCTTTATTTCGCAAGCCGTAGCAAATCAAATGAAAGAGAATGGTGGTGGTTCCATAGTAAACATAGGTTCAATGTGGGGTAAACAAGCTGTTAAAGCAACACCTTCATCTGCTTACTCGATGGCTAAAGCTGGATTACATAGTTTAACACAACACTTGGCAATGGAATTAGCTGAGTATAATATTCGAGTAAACGCTGTTTCCCCTGCAGTAGTAGTTACTCCAATTTATGGTTCTTTCATTGAAAAAGATAAAATTGAAGAAACATTACAAGGTTTCAATGAGTTTCATCCAATAGGAAGAGTAGGAAGGCCAAACGACATTGCCAAAACAATTCACTTTTTACTAACTGACCAAAGTTCTTGGGTTACTGGTGCTGTATGGGATATTGATGGTGGCGTAATGGCAGGTAGAAACTAAATAAAACATAATAATAAGTGAGTTTTATGGACTCACTTATTATGTACCCGTTAAACAAAAGCCGATAAGACACCTGCAACAAAGGCTTTGAAAGGAAGCAATGAAATTGTTACTATCAATTAAATAAAAACAACTTTCATAGAGCAGGATTATCTAATTTACTCATAGGGCATAGGCTAAAAAGAAGGAATTCCATTTAAAATTATTGAAGCCCGAGATAGAATTGGAGAACGTATACATACTGTTATGAGTGTTAATAATTATCCTATAGAAATGAGCATTCCTATTGGTCTCTACGCCATATGGATGTTAGCAACAGGCGGGATTTTAATGTGGCAACTTGGAAAAAGACCCGAAGCAGATTCCAAATAGAAGACACCTCTTACAAGACTAAAAACAACCACCAATATAAAATTAGACGCGAATTTGACTCTTATTCCCACTTGACTTTGTGAAAAAAATAGACGAACTTCGTTTAAACGATTTCATATTCCCTTAACGTTAGCAAACATTTTTTATTTTTATGGAGAGCATGGGTTTTTCAGACAACATAATCCCAACAATTTTTATTCTTGGTTTAATTCAAGGGGTAATATTTGGCCCTTTGTTAATCTATCTCAATCAAAAAAGAGACCGTTCAACATTATTTTTGGGGCTTTTCATATTAGCATACTCCATAAATTATATAAAACCGATTTCAAAATATCTAAATTTAACAGATGACTACTCAATAATAAACAGTCTTCCTTTTGATTTTAGATGGTTGCTATTTCCTCTTTTCTATGTTTACATAAAAAACGTTTCAATATTACCTAAATCAAAAAAGGTACACCTATACCTAATCCCTGGCATTTTAATGTTCGCGATAGACTCCCTTATTTTTTTTAAAGCTTCAACCAACTTAGAAACACTAAGAAATTCTAATGTATTTGAATTCATACATCATTATGGGGCTCACGCATATTCGATCTTTATATTTTATAAAACATATCAATTCATTAACAGGCATGTAAATGAAACGAACAATCAATATGCTTCAACTAGCGACAAAGAATTGAAATGGGCAAAGGCATTTATGCTCATCGGTGTTGTTTTCACACTCGTAATACATTTTAGGTCTAAGGTAGACAACTTCTATATTGATTTATTAATAAGCATGATTAATGTTGGTTTGCTGTATTGGATATGCATTTATGGCTTACGACAGCACACTATCAATAATTTAATTCAACAAAAGCCCCCTAAAATAAAAAAAGTCGGCAATAAACTTAAAAATAAAATAACCGAAATAGACAAAAATCTATTTGAAGAAATAGAACAACTCATTAGATCAAAGGAAACGTATAGAAATCCTGATTTAAACATTATTGATATTGCAAATTTAACCAATGAGCACCCAAAAAAAATTTCAATAGTTATCAATACAATATCCAATAAGAATTTTAAATCTTACATAAATGGCTTTAGAATTGAAAAAGCAAAAAAATTATTGAAAAGCAATAGTTCTGATAATTTTAGCATTGAAGGAATTAGTATTGACGTAGGATTTAAAAGCAAAAGTACTTTTTATGAAGCCTTTAAAAAAGAAACTGGTACAACACCTCTCAAATACAAAGATCTATAGATTTCCTTGTTTTACTTGGCTATACGTTAAATTGAGTCCTGTTTTCCAATTCCCGAACTCATATCTCCCATTATCTTCAATCTGTTTTATTGATTTTTCAGATTTTTGCAAAAAATATAAAAATATGATGTTTAAAAATTTATTCAAGGCGGTTGTTTTAACAATAGCATTATTAACTTTAAATGGTTGTTCTAGTGATGACGATACCCCAACCCCAGCACCTGTAGACACAAGAAGTTTCACAACAGATGCCAGTACCGATTTTTTTATCAACAGAGATGGTACCGTAGACTTGGTCATAACAGGAGAATTTACGGATGGAGGAACCGTGGTGGAAAGAGGACTTGTATACGGAACAGCTTCCAACGTGCAAGTCAATACAACTAACACGGTTGTATCTTTTTTTGGTCCTCAAAATGATATTACAGGGTACATTGAGAATTTAACGAGTGGGCAAACTTATCATATAAGAGGTTATTTTGAAATGAGCGATGGTTCTTATTTCTACGGAAACGAAATACAAGCAAGTACCGACGTTGATGCAAGTAACACTAGATCTTTATCAATGGAAATAGAATCCACACCATTTTTCATATCCTCTACTGAGATTACACCAAAACTCAACATCACCGAATCCTTAAAAGAACTACCTGTTGAAATAGGGTTTGAATATAGTCTGAACAACGATTTTTCCAACAGCACAATTGAACTGATAACCGACTACGCATCAGAATACACAAATGGTGTCCTTGTAGGAAATAGCTATGCTACGGAGGTACTAGATGGATTTTCACCATCAACTCAATATTACTTTAGACCTTATGCCAAATATGCAGATGGCACAACAACAAATGCAGGAACAAACACGGTTTCATTTACTACCAACAACTAAAAGTAAATTAACATAAAAAAACGTTTGCTATCAAAGCACAAGTCACATACTTGTGCTTTTTTATTGTCTTTCTACCATATAAAGCAAGCATTGAATTCACTCCTCAATGCAAGAGTAGACATCAAAAAAACACTATTATAAAGCTTCTTACCTTTTATTTCCACTTGACTTTGTAAAAAAAATAGACGAACTTCGTTTAACTGTAGATATAAAACATTAAAACGATTTCATATCTCCTTTACGTTAGGTGCAAGCTGAAAAAAGAGCCCAACGCACGGTCAAGGACATTTCATTTTGCTCGTGCCTCACAAAATAAAAAGAGCTTGCCCTTTCCCATCGCCACACAAACGCACACAGAAAAACGAGAAGAAAACTCACAACTTTATGAGATAAAATGAAAAATGAACTTATATTAGTTGCGGAATTAACAACGTCTTAAAATGAACAGAATTAAGGAAGTGTTGGAAGAAAAAGGCATTAAACAAGTTTGGCTTGCCGAAAAACTGGGAAAAAGCTATAATATGGTAAATGCTTATGTGCAAAACAGACAACAGCCTAGATTAGAAATACTAATGAGTATTGCAGAAATATTAGATATAGACGTGAAAGAATTAATCATTTCAAATAAAGAAACGAAATGAACGAATCAACTACAAGGAAAGAACTCATAGATGTTCAGCTAAAAGAAGCTGGATGGGATATAAACGACCACACTCAAGTTGTAGAAGAATATGTTGTTGATTTAACAGCTGGAAACCAAGTAAAAGAACCAACTGAAAAATATACTAATAATCAATTTTCTGATTACGTTTTATTAGGCAAAAACGGAAAACCACTGGCTGTTGTTGAAGCTAAGAAAAGCTCTAAAGATGCCAATACAGGACGTGAACAAGCAAAACAATATTGTTATAATATCCAAAAAAAAACAAAAGACATTTTACCCTTTTGTTTTTATACAAATGGTCACGAAATATTCTTTTGGGACTTAGAGAATGCTCCTCCAAGAAAAGTTGTTGGATATCCCACAAGAGAAGATTTAGAACGATACCAATATATAAGAGAAGCAAAAAAACCACTTACATCTGAGCTTATAAACACCAAAGTTGCAGGTAGAGATTACCAAATAAGAGCTATTCGTTCTGTAATGGACGGACTAGAACAAAAGAGAAGAACCTTTTTAATTGTAATGGCAACTGGTACTGGTAAAACAAGAACTACCATTGCTTTAGTTGAAGCTCTTATGAGAGCTGGTTGGGCGGAAAAAGCATTATTCCTAGTAGATAGAATAGCATTAAGAGACCAAGCACTAGAGGCTTTTAAAGAACATTTACCAAACGAACCTAGATGGCCTAAACAAGGAGAAAAAAGTATTGCAAAGGATAGACGGATTTATATCTCTACTTATCCAACAATGCTGAATATTGTTCGTGAAGAAACAGAAACTTTATCACCTCACTTTTTTGATTTAATAGTGGTAGACGAAAGTCACCGAAGCATTTATAACACCTATAAAGAAGTTTTAGATTATTTCAATACAATAACCATAGGTTTAACAGCGACACCAACAGATGTAATTGACCACAATACCTTTAAAATATTTAATTGTGAAGATGGTTTACCATCTTTTGCTTATACCTATGAAGAAGCTGTAAATAATATCCCTGCGTATTTGTGCAATTTTCAGGTAATGAAAATTAAAACCAAATTTCAAACGGATGGTATTAGCAAAAGAACAGTTTCCTTAGAAGACCAAAAGAAATTAATTCTTGAAGGAAAGGAGATTGCCGAAATCAATTTTGAAGGTGTAGAGCTAGAAAAGAAAGTCATAAACAAAGGTACAAATACACTTATTGTAAAGGAATTTATGGAGGAATCCATAAAAGATATCAATGGTGTATTGCCTGGAAAAACAATATTTTTCTGTGCCAATATTGCTCACGCAAGACGTATTGAAGAAATATTTGACCAACTCTATCCACAATACAATGGCGAATTAGCCAAAGTAATGGTTTCTGAAGATTCTAGAGTACACGGCAAAGGGGGTTTACTAGACCAGTTTAAAAACAAAGATTTTCCGAGAGTTGCTATTAGTGTGGATATGTTAGATACTGGTATTGATATTCGAGAATTGGTAAACTTAGTTTTTGCAAAGCCAGTCTACTCCTACACTAAATTTTGGCAAATGATAGGTAGAGGAACTCGTTTGCTAGAACCTACACAAATGAAATCTTGGTGTACGGAAAAAGATGTGTTTTTAATTTTGGATTGTTGGGATAATTTTGAATACTTCAAACTAAAACCGAAAGGAAAAGAATTAAAACAAGCCATACCTATTCCTGTAAAACTATTCGGATTACGATTAGAAAAACTAGAGTTTGCACTTGAAGCTAGTATACAAAATACGATTGAGGAAGAATGCGAAAGGCTACAAAAACAAATCATACTTCTACCTGCAAACTCAATAGTCATAAAAGAGAATAGTAAAGCGATTGCAAAAGTTAACAACCCTGATTTTTGGGAAAATATAAATTCTGAAAAAATAGACTTCTTAAGATCTGAAATACTTCCTCTAATGCGAACTATTTCTGGTGTAGACTATAAAGCTATGCGTTTTGAGAAAGATATTTTAGAGGTTTCTTTAGCTAAAATACAAAATGAAGCCGAAAAGTACGATATGCTTAAAGATGCTTTAATAGAACGTATTTCTGATTTACCGCTATCATTAAACATAGTAGCTAAACAACAAGAGATTATAAAAGATGCTCAACGCAATCATTATTGGAACAACATTAAAGAAAATGATTTCAATAATTTAATTGACAAACTTTCTCCATTAGCTAGATATATTGATTCAAGAGATACAAATTTGGGACCTTCCAAATTCAATTTTGAAGATGAATTAGCAACAAAAGAAATGGTAGAATTTGGACCAGAAAACGAAGCGGTAAGTATTACTCGTTATAGGGAAATGGTGGAAGAAAAAATTAAGGAACTAATGGCATCCAATCCTATTCTTCAAAAAATATTGGATGGAAACTTAATTTCGGAAGAAGAAGTTGAAGAATTAGCCAATGAACTGCACGAAGAAAATCCGCATATTACTATTGGTCTTTTACGTAGAGTGTACCAAAATAAGAAAGCTAAGTTTTTACAATTTATCAAACACATTCTGGGTCTTGAAGTATTAGAAACTTTTACGGATAGTGTTGCCAATGCTTTTGATGGTTTTATTACCGAACATAATGATTTATCGAGCAGACAATTGCAGTTTCTAGATATCTTAAAAAAATACATTCTAGAAAAAGGAAACTTAGAAAAGAAAAACTTGATAGAATCACCCTTTACAATGATTCACCCAGAAGGAATAAGAGGCGTGTTTTCACCCAAAGAAATAAACGAAATATTACAATTCACAAATAAAATACTTGCAGCATAATGTTACAAAACAATCCTAAATTAAAAGCATTAATCGTAAGTCTTTGGAATACGTTCTGGAGTGGCGGTATTGCCAATCCTCTTACTGCAATTGAACAAATTACGTATTTGTTATTTGTGAAAAGATTAGATGAACTAGAAAGTAAAAGAGAACGTGATGCTGAATTCACAGGAGAAGCGTATGAATCTAAATTTGATGGTGAATACACACCTTGGATAGACGAAAGTTTGTATCGTCCAAAACCTGAAGCTAATGAAACTGAAAAAGCAGCGTTATACAAAAAAAGAGAAGAAGCTTTAACTCCTAGACCTAAAAAGGAATTAAAATGGAGCTTCTTTAGAACTAAACCTGCTGATGAAATGCTTTTACATTTTAGAAACAATGTATTTCCGCATATCAAAGATTTAAATGATGAGTCTTCTTCATTTACCAAGTATATGAAGAATGCCGTTTTTATTATTGAAAAGCCTTCTTTATTGGTGGAAGCTGTTAAAAAGGTAGACGAAATATTTTTAGAAATAGCAGAAGATGCTAAAGATGGAAAGCAATCTTTTCAGGACATACAAGGAGATGTTTATGAAATGCTTTTAAGTGAAATTGCTACAGCAGGTAAAAATGGACAATTCCGTACGCCAAGACATTTAATTAAGCTACTGGCAGAATTAACCGAACCCAAATTAGGTCATAAAATAGCCGACCCTGCTTGTGGAACAGGCGGATTTTTACTAGGAGCTTACCAATATGTTTTATCTGACTTGGTACGTAAAAAAGAACCTGAATTATTACAAAAAGATGAAGATGGTTTTGAAAGAGCTTCTATTTCTTCTGTTTTAGACGATAAAAACAAAAAAATATTAAACGATAGTTTTTATGGTTTTGATATAGATACCACTATGGTTCGTTTGGGATTAATGAACCTAATGATGCACGGTATAGATAATCCGCATATTGAATATAAAGACTCTCTAAGTAAAAACTACAATGAAACAGGCGATTACGATATTGTTTTGGCAAACCCACCCTTTACGGGAAAACTAGACAAAGGAGATGTAAACCCTGATTTAGGTATTGATACAGGTGCTACAGAGCTATTGTTTTTAGCACGAATTTCTAAAATGTTACGTGCTGGAGGTAAAGCTGCAGTAATTATACCTGAAGGCGTTTTGTTTGGTAGCTCCAAAGCACAAAAAGCCACAAGAGAAATATTACTTAAAGACAACCAACTAGAAGCGGTTATTTCTTTACCTAATGGTGCTTTCAAACCCTACACAGGGGTTAAAACGGCTATTTTGGTATTTACCAAGGTAGAAGAAGACAGTAAAACTTGGCATACAGAAAAGGTATGGTTTTATGCTTTAGAAAATGATGGTTATAGTTTAGATGATAATCGCAGAAAACTAAAAGAAAACCCTTTACCTGCTGTAAAAAGTGAATTTACTGCTAGAAAAACAGCCAAATACCTAGACCGTAAAAACCACTTTTTTGTAGAATTAGAAGAAATACGCGACAACCACCTAGACCTAAGTTACGACAGTTACAAAGAACACGAATACACCGAACAAACTTACGAGCCTCCTAAAGATATTCTTGCAAAGTTAATAGAGATGGAAAAAGGAATTTTAGCGGATATGCAAGAACTAAATGACTTGATAGGATGATAACAGAAAAATTTAGCGACCTATTTGATTTTGCAAAAAAGTCAAAGATTAAAGCAGGTGATGGTTTAAAGGAAGGTTTATATCCTTTTTATACTTCTAGTGCTAAGCTATCTAAACGTATAGACATTTTTCAAGAAGATAAAATTTCACTGATTTTTGGTACTGGAGGAAAAGCTAGCGTGCATTATGCAGATGAGCAATTTTCAACTTCAACAGATTGTATTGTTGCTTTTAAAAAAGAAAATAAAGAATTAAATGAAAAGTTTGTTTATTACTATTTGTTTGGAAATATCCACGTTCTTGAAAGAGGTTTTAAAGGAGCTGGTTTAAAACACATTTCTAAGAAGTATATTCAGAATCTAGATATTCCTATTCTACCAATAGAAATCCAAAACAAAATAGTAGACTTACTAAACAAAGCCAGTAAATTGGTTCAAAAAAGAGAGAAGAATATTGCTTTGTTAGATGAGCTGTTAAGAATGCAATTTCTGGAAATGTTTGGAGATCCAATGTTCAATCCTAAAAAATATAAATGTTCTACACTTAAAGATGTTTGCCATTTTATCACTAAAGGAACAACTCCTAAAGCAAAAGAAATTCATACAAAGAGTTTTGAGGGTAGCGTTCCTTTTTTAAAAGTATATAATATTACAGATAACGGTACAATAGATTTCAGCTACAAACCAAGTTATATCTCAAAAGAAATTCATTCAAACTTTCTTAAACGTTCTAAAGTATACCCAAATGATGTGCTAATGAATATTGTTGGACCACCACTTGGTAAAATTGGGATAGTTAATTCAAGCTTTGAGGAATGGAACGTAAATCAGGCTATAGCAATTTTTAGATGCACAAATTTAATCTCTCCTATATACTTGTTAAATGTACTTAGAAGTGAAAATATTTTAAACAAGATTATTCGAAAGGCAGTTGGAGTAAGGCAATTAAATATTAGTCTAGAGATTTGTAGAAATATTAAAATTCCAATACCACCAATTGAGCTTCAAAACCAATTCGAAACGATCCACCACAATATTCAAACTCAAAAAGAAACCTTAACTCAATCAAAAACCGAGTTAGAACATTTGTACAATAGCTTGTTGCAAGAATCTTTTAAGGGAGAAATAGAAGTTTCAAAAAAAGAAGTAAAAAAAAAAGACTCGCTTATGTCTGAAATAAAAAAGAAAGATGGTGAGAAAGTAGATATAACCAACCTTGATTTGGCTACGTTTTTAGGTATTCCAGATGAAATAACTTCTACTCAAGAGAAATGGATGTTTGATTTAATTAGCCTTGATGAATTTTATCAATTTTTACTGAAAGACAACTTTACAAAAGAAGAAGCTTTTACACTTCAAGATATTGAAGAAAAGCTACATCATTTCTTTTATCACGGTGGTGATATGGACTTCCCTAATGCAAATTGGCAGCAAATCATTTTCAAATTTATAGAAGCGAAACCTCCATTATTAGAACAAATATTTGATAAAGAAACTGCAACCGTAAAATTAAAACTAACAGATGAAACTTTTAAGGCTTAAAATAAATCAAGAGAATGGTTTTAGGTCTTTACAAAAAGATTTTGAACTGTTTTTTCTAGATAAAGATGACTGGAGTGAAGCAACGGCTTTTAATCCGTATGTATTTGCAGGTAAAAACGGTAGCGGAAAATCGAATGTATTAGAAGCTTTATCTGAAATATTTTATCATTTAGACTGTATTTATTTAAGCAATAAACCTAGTTATTTTGATGAAGAAGTAATTAATAGTACAGCAACTTTTGACTCTACAACTTCAAGAGTAAATGAGTACGAACTGGAGTACTTAACATTTATTAATAATAAAGATTTTTCAGAAATAAATAACGAAACAGCATTATACACAAAAGCACATATTGTTATTACAAAACAAGAAGGTAAACGTCCAATTATAGATTGGGTAAATAAAAAAGATTTTGGTCTAGACACAGCCCTTTCTAGTTACCAGATTAAATATCTTTTACCTCAATATGTTGTAGGTTATGCTTCTGGTGAAAATGAAACTTTAAGTCTTCCGTTCTTTAAAAGTAGGTTTATTCAATATGACGCTTATTACAATAATCTAATTACCGAAACTACAACAGACCCAAGCCCTGAAAGTTCTTTAATATATGTAGATAAATCTTATAGTCAGTATATCCTGTTGACTAATATGCTAATGCATACAAATAGTAATTTGGATAAGGACATATTATCTCCTTTTAAAGAATATGTAGGTATTGAGAAAATAGATTCTTTTCGATTAATAATTAAAACAGATATTCTTAAAGAATTTGAAGACAAGAAATATCCATTATTAAAAAACTTAGATTTTGATACCAAAAAAGAAGGTAAAAATACAAGTTCATACATTGAGAAATTAAAAAAATGTGCTACAACTTGGTACGAAGAAGAAAACTATAACTTTTTTGAAAACGAATCTAGCGATAGTAGTTTTCTAATATTAGATTACAAAGTAAATGAAGCTACAATAGAAGCTTTTCAATTGCATTTTGAAAACAACCCTTTAAAACTTTTTGAATTATTTCAACTGCTTTTAATTTTAGAAATACATTCAGTAAATGAAGAAAGCAAGAATAACACTTATGCTACAGAAAACATTTTCTTAAGTGAATCAATAAACTTTAGACCCATTGAGTCTCGAAGAGTATTGAATATCAAGAATTTTGAAATCAAGAAAAAAGGCTTAGAAAAGAACATTTACACTAAGGCATTATCAGATGGTGAGCATCAATTTTTACATTCTTTAGGGTTATGCTTACTTTTTAAAGATACTCGTAGCTTGTTTTTATTAGATGAACCAGAAACACATTTTAATCCAAGTTGGAAAGCAAAGTTTTTATCAAGTTTGCGTTTTTGTTTCGAGCAAGAAGAAGAAAATAAGAATGAGACTATGCGAGAAATGTTGATTACAACACATTCTCCATATTTACTTTCAGATAGCGATTCTAAATACGTTCAAGTATTCAAAAAAGGAGAAAAACCAGTTAATCCAGAGTTTCAAACTTTTGGCACTTCCATCAATTCAATTGGAATTAAAGTATTTAATATGCCTAATACAGTTGGTAAAGTTGCTCAAAAAAGAATACAGGAGTTGAGAGAAGAGTTTGAACAACTAGAGGGTGAAAATTATGATGCTTTTATATCAAAAGTAAAAACTGAAATAGGCGAATCCGTAGAACGCCTTTTGTTGTTAAATGAAGTTTATAAAAAAATGAAGTAAACGTGTTATTTAACTATACCTACATATCGCACGAAGTAGAAAAACTACAAGAATATTTAGATTTTTTATTTGAAGAAGTTTGGCTTCCTGCCGAAGGTAATTTTGATGCAGAAAAGTTAAAGGATAATAAACAGCTATATGATTTTTATGTAAATAACCATTATGTGGATTATGATGTATCTAACGACATAAACAATGATGAAGGTGTAGCTGCTAATTTTTTTAATAGTTCAATAGAGAAGATATTTAAAGCGTTTGCAGCAATAAATGATGATGATTTCAAACTAGAACTAATAGATTATTATTCTAACAACAATAATATTGAAGAAATATGCTCAAATCCAAAACTTCCTATTCTTACTTATAAGGATTTAGAAACTAAACAAAAAACACTTGGCAAAGAGTTAAAGGCATTTTACGAGAAATTATATGGTAATAATTCTCCTTTTAATTTGAAAGATTTTGGTTCGTTAAAAACAAAATCACTTCCTTCTCATTATAACTCATTCTTCACTCAAAATGATGAAGGAAAATGTCCTTTTTGTGGCATAAAAGATTTAAAAGGAATTCACCACACCAAAAAAGAAGCATATGATCATTATATCCCTAAAGGGAAGTTTCCTTTCAGTAGTATAAATTTTAAAAATTTAGCGCCAATGTGCAATGACTGTAACTCTAGTTATAAAAGCACAAAATTAGTTGTTGGTAAAATGGCAAACAGAAATAAAGCTTTTTATCCTTATGCAACTTCTCAACCTGATATAAAAGACTTTCAAATTAGTCTAAAACTAAAGACATCTGATATATTAAAGATTAAACCAAAAGATGTTGAATTAGAAATTAAATTAACTGGTTTTGATGAAGAAATAGAAGCTTGGAAACGTGTTTTCGGTATAGATGAGCGTTATAAGGCACTTATATCTAGTAAAAATGTAGGAATTGATTGGTTTCAAATGGTAAATGAAGGTTATAAGAATGCAATAGCAATAGGACAAACTTTAACAAAAAAAGAATTTTTAGATATGAAGTTATTTGAAGCAAAATATAATCTTAAAGCTGAAAATGGATTTCTAAAAAGTGTGTTTTTAGAAGAATGTGAATCAATGGGATTGTTTTGAAATGAATAAGCCAACGCAAGTTCAAGCACATTTAAAGTTTGCTCGTGCCTCACAAATTTAAAAGAGCTTTCACGCCAACGCTAGCAAGTTTGCGGAAAGAAAAGCCAGACACCTAACAAAGAACTGAGGTTAAAAACAAGTAAAATACACTAATTTTTAGCCAACGTACTTCTGTAATCGTCATCATAAGGGACACCATTTTTAACTAT
>CANMCF010000018.1 GCA_947496215.1 uncultured Bizionia sp. | reverse complement strand
AGTCAAATGAAAAATATAATAACATCACTTCTTTTACTCATAATTACCCAAAGTTATGGACAAGAATTAAATTTACCGGTTTTCACACAATATCTGGCAGACAACAATTTTGTGATTTCTCCGACCTATGCGGGGATTGGTGACAATTTTAGAATCAGGGCCAACGGATTGACCCAATGGGTGGGTATAAAGGGAGCTCCAGACAATCAAGCGCTATATGCCGATTTCAGAGTAGCCGATCGTACAGGTGTAGGCTTGTCACTTTACAATGACAAAAATGGAAATACCATACAAAAGGGGATCAAATTCTCTTTTGCACAGCATCTGGTTCTGGATTACCCTTCCAAGCAGTATTTGTCCTTTGGTCTTTCATACAACATCAATACCTTTAGAATTGCCATAGACAACTTTCAACCTACATACGATACGCCTACCATAGATCCTTTCGTTTCGAATGATAGAGCCATATCCAACAACAATTTCGATGTGAGCGCCCTGTATAGGTTGGGAGGGTATTATTTGAGCTTCAATGCGAGCAACATCTTGGCCAAGGATATTGACAAGTTCTCAGGCATTGAGCCCAATTTGCTTTTGAACTATCAAATTTACTCGGGATACGTGATTAGAAGCGCTTCCAACAATGATGTGGAATTCGAACCCTCCATATACTACCAATTGTTTCAAAGTGACGGCCGTTCAACCACCGATTTGAACTTCAAATACAGAAAACTTGGAAGGAATGACAATTATTTTTGGATGGGGGTGTCTTACCGCTTTCTCAACGATCAATTTTTCAAACCATTGAACATTGGCCCTATGGCAGGAATCAAGAGATCCAATTATTATTTTGCCTATTCATATCAAATCACGATGAATGACTTGTCGGGCTTCAACTCGGGAACACACTCTATTACGATAGGATTGGACTTTCTTCAAGGAATTAGCAATTGCCCTTGTGCGCAAACTAGAGCTGACGAATAACAATACAAGGTTCTCAAGCTTGAGCATTGATCAATTTCTTTTTTTGAATGAAAAAGATGATGCTTAACTGCCAAGAATCATATGATGATCATTTAAATGACCCCTCTATTCATTCTATAGAGGGGTTATTATATAGTAAGTATTGTTCTTCTGTAGTTTTATTATGGCCTCAATCTGATTGAATAAGATTCCATAATGAAAGAGAAGCAAGTATTTGTTTAACAATGCTATGATGAGTGTAGTTGAAAAGAATATGTAGCCTCGTTTTATCCTTCAAAATCTTCTCCACCATTGCCTCCGTTCTGTCTGCCACGTTGTGATTTCTTTTTCTGATTGAACCTGTAAGTAAATGAAAGGTTGAAACTACGTGCTCTCCATTGGAACTCGCTTTCATTGATAAAAGTACTAGTGGTCGTAACCTGTTCTCGCTTTCTGGAGTTGAAGACATCACTTACATTGAATGCAAGTGATGCTTTATCCTTGAACAAGTCTTTGCTAAATGCTAGATTGGCCATGAACAAGCCTTTTCGTTTGTTTTGTGCATCTTCGCTTGGTCCGCGATATATTAAGCGTGTTTGCCAGTCGACGTTGCCAGGTAGCGTATATTTGTTGTTTAAGCGAAAGAACCAACTAGAGTTTTTGTTGCCAAGGTCTTCTCCATTTGGATTGATTCCTTTGACTTCGTTTTGAAAGAAGTTGAAATTGCTGTTGATGTTCCATTTCTTAGAAGCTCTATAACTCAATGTGAATTCAAAGCCAGAACGATCCTGAGTAGCTAGATTTATGGGCGTACGTTGTATCACGGAAACCTCTTGACCATTAATCACTACAGTTTCGCCTGAATCAAAACTCGAGAAGTTGAATACGTCAGTGGTATGAGCATAGTATGCAGAGGTGTCAAATGTGAATTTCCCGAAGCGTTTTAAATAGCCTAGATCGAATTTCCCGGAATAGCTAGGTGCCAATGCAGGGTTTCCTTGAAATATGCTGGTAATGCTTGATCTTGATGGGAATGGGTTGACAAAAAAGGAACGAGGACGACGTAAACGCCTGTTATATGCCAAAGTCAGATTTTCACTTTCACTAAGTTCATAACTGAGGTTTACAGTAGGAAACAGACCATTGTAGGTATTCTTGCTGAAATCTCCACTTGTAGGTTGATCTAACGTAATTTGTGTGTTCTCGAACCTCAAGCCCAGCAGATAGGAGAATTTTCCAATCTTGCTTCCATATTGGGAATAGATGGCCGTAATGTATTCCTTATAGTTGAAAAGATTTGTCAGATCTGTGCTAACATTGAATTCATTGGTGTCCAAATCCAAAAATTCGACGGTATAATCTGTGCTCTTGTCATTGAAGTTACCACGGTATCCCAACTCGAATTGACTATTGTCACCTATGGGCAGCACATAGTCTGTTTGCAATAATATACGACGTTCGTCTTCTAGAGTCGCTACTTTTTCGGAAACTAGACCATCGATGTCAACTTCTGAAATTTCATCTTCGCTATTGTCTTCATACTGAAAGTCGAACGTTAATTTGTGGCCGCTGGTTTTGAATTGCTTGTCAAAGTTAACTGCATATTGTATCGTTTTGCTATCTTCCAATTCTGGATCCAAACGAAGGCTGCTAGATGTGAGTACCCTATTTTCATCAAATTGATTTACAACATTGGTGGTGTTACTTTCATTGTCCCCTTTGCTGTATAGAAAGGAGGTTGTTAGGGAGGATGAATCATTGATGTACCATTCCATACCCAAATTTGTATTTAGACCTTTTCGAATACGATCGAATTCGTTGCATTCATCTAAGAAGGTATCTGGATTGTCGTTCACTAGGATGCCAGAATCATCAAACTCCTCATTGAAGTATCTAGTTGAGGCATTTGTATGACCTGGGACTTCACGATAGCTATATCCAGTGGTATTGAAAATGTTTATGTTTCCCGTTCTGTAATTTATGTTTCCTGAGATTCCTGCCGAAGGGTTGTATCCTACATTTGTACTTATGGCTCCATTTAAACCTTGAAGTTTGCTGCGCCTCAATATGATGTTTAAAATTCCTCCGGTACCTTCAGCATCGTAGCGAGCAGAGGGGGAAGTGATGACTTCTACCTTTTCAATGGATTCAGCGGGTAGTTGTCGTAAGGCATCTGTGGAATTTAAACCTACCAAACCTGACGGTTTCCCGTTTATTAAAATGCGAACATTGTCGTTTCCACGCAAAGCAACATTTCCTTCGACATCGACGGAAACGGATGGGACGTTGTCCAAGACATCACTAACGGTACCCCCACGAACTGTGAGATCTTTACCTACATTGTAAATTTTCTTGTCTAATTTGATCTCTACGGTGGTTTTTTCTGCTATGATTTCAATTTCATCCAAAGCTTCGGTATTCTCCTGTAATAGTTGTATGCCTAGGTTTTCGTCCTTGGTTATTTCCTTGTTTGATATGCTAACTGTTTTGAACCCTATGAATTCAAAGGAGATGATGTAGTTGCCTATGCTTACAGGAATGCTAAAGTCCCCTAGTTCGTTAGTAATGCCTCCTGTGACAATCTTGTTGTCACGCTTGCTGGTGAAAACCACTGTCGCATATTCCAAGGGAGCGTTTGTTTCGCTGTCTAGAACTTTACCAGTAATGATGACTTCCTTGCTTTGTTTTTTTTGTGCAAATGAAGGTGTTGTGAAAACAACAGTAAACAATAGGAGAAAGGTAAGCTTGTACATATCTTTATTTTAGCTAGTAAGACAGCAAAAATAGAATATGGTTTAGTTGGGATTGGTTAAATGTTTGTTAAATGTAAAAGCTTCAAACATCCGCAATATTTGAAGCTTCTTTATGTTAGGATATGATATCGAATATTTTTTTGGGAGGTTTACCGATAACTGCCTTTTCCCCATTTATAATAATTGGTCTCTCAATCAAATCTTGGTGCTCAATCATTATGGTTATGTATTCGTTATCTGTAAAATGATGCCCAGCATCTATCAAGTGTTGAAATTTGGTTAACCAAATCTTGGAGTTCTTTCTAATGAGCTCTTCTGGCTTTATCTTTAGGAGATTGACAATTTTGGATAGCTTGATTTCGTCTAAAATTTTTTCTTCGTATTTGATGACTTCATGGTTGTGTTTGCTCGTTTCAAGTATTTCAAGGCATTCTTTTGAATCGTTGGAGTTAGGGTTGTGATATATTACTATCATTTTAATTTAGGGATTTAGGGGAGATTGGTCAGTTAGTTCAAGATTGGTCTTTTTATATGAAAGCTTGGTTAAATCTTACATTTCCATATGGTTTAAATCATAGATGTTGTGGTACTATTCAAAGTTATATTATTGTTTTGATGAGTTCCGGTGGACGACCAACTATGGCCTTGTTGCCATTTATCACTATTGGACGCTCTATTAATTTTGGATGCTCTACCATAGCTTTCATCAACTCATCGTTAGATAAGTCCAATCCTTTGTATTTGTCTTTCCAAATGGCCTCATTTTTGCGAATGAGTTCAATAGGGGAGATATCCAAAAGGTTAATGATGTTTTTTAAATCTGCAATATTGGGAATATCGACAAGATAATTTACGATTTCAAACTCTTGACCGGAATCTTTGACGATTTCCAATCCACAGCGGGATTTGCTACATCTGTTGTTATGGTATATTTTTATCATATTTTTAATTTTATAATGTGTCTTTTTCTGAGTTTTGTTGCCCCATCATCATTAGATAGGCTTTTAGAAAAGGTGTGATTTCCCCATCCATTACGGCATCCACATTTCCAGTTTCATGAGTAGAACGGACATCTTTAACCAATTTGTAAGGATGCATCACGTAGTTTCTAATCTGGCTACCCCATTCAATTTTCATTTTTCCAGCCTCGATGTCTTCACGTTGCGCTAGTTGTTTTTGGAGCTCTATCTCATAAAGTTGTGATTTCAACATTTGCATTGCTCTAGCCCTGTTGTCATGTTGAGAACGGGTTTCGGAGCAGGAGATTTGTATTCCTGATGGTTTGTGAGTTAGCTGTACCTTTGTTTCTACTTTATTCACATTTTGACCACCAGCACCACTGGAACGAGCTGTGGTAATGTCTATGTCTGCGGGGTTTATTTCAATCTCGATGCTATCATCCACTAAAGGGTATACATAAACAGATGCGAAGCTGGTATGCCGTTTGGCATTGCTGTCAAATGGAGAAATACGTACCAAGCGATGTACTCCATTTTCACCTTTTAGCCACCCAAAGGCATAATCACCTTCAATTTCGATGGTTACGGTCTTAATGCCAGCGACATCTCCTTCTTGAAAGTTCAATTCCTTTACCTTGAATCCATTTTTCTCGGCATACATCAAGTACATACGTAATAGCATATTTGCCCAGTCACAACTTTCCGTACCACCAGCACCTGCCGTTATTTGTAGTACGGCACTTAAATTGTCACCTTCCTCAGAAAGCATGTTTTTGAACTCTAGGTCTTCAATTTTGGTTTTTGCACTATCAAAACGTTGATCGACATCTTCTACGGAAGCTTCGTCCTCTTTGTAAAATTCATAGATGACTTCCAAATCCTCCACAAGCGTTTTGGAGGCATTGTAGTCTTCTACCCATTTTTTCTTGATGCGAATTGACTTCATGATGCTTTCGGCAGCTTTGGAGTCGTTCCAGAAATTGGGATCAAAAGTTTGTTCTTCTTCGTTTTGTATTTCTATTAGTTTGGCATCTATGTCAAAGATATTGCCTTAAAGCATTAAGGCGTTTAGAGAGATCTTTAATATGATCTGATGTTGTCATTTGTTTTATCGTTTGAAAACAAAAATAGAATTTATACTATTATCTGAAAGCAATTAGAAGCATATTTTATAATTTTATGCTGAAAAATGAAATCAAATGACAATAGATTTAAGAAGCGACACCGTTACCAAACCGTCACAAGGAATGTTGGAGGCCATAATGTCGGCGAAAGTTGGAGATGATGTATTCAAAGAAGATGAAACGGTGAATGAACTGGAAACACGATTGGCCAAACTTTTTGGAAAACAACAAGCGATGTTCTTCCCTAGTGGGACCATGGCAAATCAAGCAGCCATAAAACTGCACACCAATCCAGGAGATCAAGTCATATGTGATAAGTACTCACATATATTTAACTATGAAGGAGGAGGTGCCTCTTTCAACAGTGGGGTTTCTTGCAAATTGATAGATGGAGATCGTGGAATGTTTACAGCTAAACAGGTAGAGGAGGTTATAAACCCACCAAGTTTTTACCATAGTCCTATGACTTCGTTGGTTGAAATTGAGAATACGACCAATAAAGGAGGTGGAGCTTGTTGGGATTTCAATGAGATTTTAAACATTCGAAAAGTATGTGATGCAAATAATCTAGGTTTGCATTTGGATGGAGCTCGTCTTTGGAATGCTCTAGTAGTTAAAAATGAAACACCAGAGCAGTATGGGGAGGTCTTCGATACGATATCCGTATGCTTGAGCAAAGGCTTGGGGTGTCCAGTGGGTTCTGTTTTGTTGGGAAATGAAGAATTAATGGAAAACGCAATGCGCATAAGAAAGATTTTGGGAGGAGGAATGCGTCAAGTTGGTTTTTTAGCAGCAGCAGGATTATACGCCTTGGATCACAATATGGATATGTTGAAGGAGGATCACAAAAAAGCAAAAGACATTGAAGCTGCCTTAAAAACGCAGTGGTATGTAAATAGTGTGGAACCAGTTGAAACAAATATTGTCATCTTTAGTTTAAATGAAAAAATGCCTGAAGAAAAATTTATAGAAAAGTTGGCAAATAAAAAAGTAAAAATTATTTCGTTAGGAGCAGGAAAGGTAAGAATAGTAACACATTTGGACTATGATTTAGAAATGCACAATCACTTTTTATCTATTTTGGAGTTACTATAAAATACAATATAATTACGTAACTATTTCATTTTTAGTGTTTAAAAAAATAATCGTTTTTTGTCGATATTTTTGTGTCTTTCATCGAAAGATTGAGGCTTTTTTAACATTTAAAGAAAGATTCGGTTTGATAGCAGGTAATTTTATCCGAAATTAGTAGAACAAGCTAATACCCCTTCTACTAGTTTATATTAATCGTAAAATAACCATTAAATCTTCAAACAAATGAAAAAAATCTTACTAACATTTATGTCTGTAGCAATTAGCATTACTGCTTTTGCTCAAGATTTACCAACCAATCCAGAACCAGGAAAATGTTACGTTCGTTGTGTAACACCGGACATTTGGGTAAATCAGGATGTAACCGTCCAAGTGGCACCAGCGTATAAAAAATTAAGTACAGTGCCTGCTAAATATTCAACAGAGACTGAAACTGTGGTTATAGCAGACGCAAGTCAAAAGCTTGAAGTAGTACCAGCCAAATATGAAACTCAAACTTTTGAAGTTGTTGTTAAAGAAGGCGCTCAACGTTTGGAAAAAATAGCATCTAGAACGGAAACTCAAACTGAGACTGTTGTAGTACAGGCAGCTAGTCAGAGATTGGAAATCGTGCCAGCAGTATACGAAACACAAACCTTTGAAGTCGTAACTCAACCAGCAAGCCAAAAATTGGAAATGGTGCCAGCTGTGTACGAAACTCAAAATGTAACGGTAGTGACTAAAGAAGCATCACAGCGCTTGGAAGTAATTCCTGCTGAGTATGGGACAGAAGCCATTGCTTACAGAAAAAGAGAGTTTGGGTCTTCCTTGAAAGTCGTGCCAGCAAAATTTTCTCCAAATTATCAGATCATCGAAACTAAACCAGCTACTGCAAAATGGGGTATGAGCGACACACCTGCGGCAGATTGTCAATCTAGCGATCCTAACGATTGTAGATACTGGTGTTATAAAGCAGTGCCAGCTCAAAACATAACAATAAACACGACAGATTTGGCAGCAGATGCCTCTTTTATAAGAACTCCAGATTGTGATACGAGTTCAGATCCAAATTGTGGTATGTCTAGCTATACCAAGAAAATTGTTACCAAGCCTGCGACTACAAGAGTAATAGACATTCCTGAAGTAACCAAAACGGTTAAGAAAACAGTAATGGTAACGCCTCCAACAACAAGAGTGATTCCTATCCCAGCAGTTAAAAAGACCATGAAGCGTGTAGTAATGGTAACACCTCCAACAACTAGAGTGATAGAAATTCCTGAGGAGACAAAAACAGTTAAGAGAACAGTAATTATCCCTGAAACTACTAGAGTGGTAGAAATACCAGCAGTTACAAAAACTATGAAACGTGTAGTGATGGTGACACCTCCAACGACTAGAGCAATTGATATTCCTCAAAAAACATCTACAATAAAGAAAACACTCTTGACTGAAGATTCCAAAGTTGTTGAGACTAATGTTCCTTCTGTAACTAAAACAGTTACGAAAGAAGTATTGCAAACCAAAGGAGGTTTGACAACATGGAAAGAAGTGGATTGTAAGATTGTAGAGTATAACGATCTTAACATAAACTGGAATTTGGGTTCTGCATCACTAACAAATGCAGCCAAAGCTGAGATTGATGCAAAATTATTGCCGGTTCTTGCAGAGGGAGTATCTGTGGAGATCGCTTCACATACAGATTCCAGAGGATCTAAATCAAGCAATTCTTCCTTATCGGAAAGAAGAGCTCAAGCTGTGACGAATTATTTGATATCCAAAGGTATAAATTCAAGTAGAATCGTTTCCAATGGTTATGGTGAATCCAGATTGACAAATCGTTGTTCAGATGGTGTGTCTTGTACAGAAAGAGAGCACTTGGCAAATAGAAGAACACAATTTAGAGTTATAAACGCCAATTAAAATATAAGTAATCTTAATTAGTTTTAATAAAAAGGAAACCTATACGGTTTCCTTTTTTATTTTTATCAATTTTAAGAGGGTAAAATTCAATAAAACGATGAAGCACAATAATTATCGTTAAAATACGTTTTTTGTTTGTTTTAGTGAAACATTTGAATTATGTTCGCAAAAAAAAAAAAAATCATAATAACTATTTGGTAGTCAGGTTGTTATTTTGGTTTTGGTGCTGCAGGTCAATTTTAACCCCTTTTTAAAATGAAAAGTTTATCCCTAACTCTTTGCTTGCTATTAACGGTTATAGTTAGTTCATATGCTCAAAATTCAAATTATGAGCTTCCAGAAAGCATAACAACATCAAATGTTTTAAAAACGGATGGTTTGATACAACCGCATTTAGACGAGTTTTTAAAGCAATGCAAGAAGTACAATATAGATTTTTCAGATAAACTGTTCAACTTGAAGGAGATTGCCATCGTTGATACCTTGAAGGTATCACCTAGCGGGGGAACTTTGGGAATGTTGGTAAGAAACAAGGAAAGGGAAGTCGAAAAAATAATTTTTAGTAAAATAACCCTTCTTGACAATGAGATACTAAGGGTTGTGGCTTTTCACGAATTCGGGCATTATTTTCTTGGTTACAAGCATACTTGCAAAGATTGTAACTCGATAATGGCAGAAGTCAACACCAGTTATTTTGACATAGTAAAAGAATGGGACAAGCAAGTGGAACAACTATTTATGAATTCTCCAGAGTACATTAAGAATACAAAGTCTTTCCGGAGGGTGAGTGATTTAGAACTTGATTGATAAGCCATATATAAAAAAAACGCCAATTTGGCGTTTTTCGATTTTCGATTAAATAGTAAGCTTACTTGAACATGTCCATTCCTGGAATGTTGGGCATGCCATCTTTAGCAGCTGCAGCCAATTCTGCTTCATTGATGCTAGTTGCTTTTTCTATGGCTCTATTCAATGTCAAGATGAGATAGTCTTCCAACTGTTCCTTGTCTTTTAAAAGCGAATCATCAATTGCAATGGATTTAATGGTCCTATTGGCAGTTAATGTGATTTTTAACAAGCTGTCATTGCTTTTTTCGTCAACTAAGACTGTATTCAAACGTTGCTTTGTTTCTTCTACTTTTTTCTGGGCATCTTGTAATTTACCCATCATTCCACTAAGATCTCCAAACATAATTTTGATATTATAAGTTTATTTCTGCGCAAATTTATTAAATTGAGGTCGTATTCCACTTAATAATTTAATAAGAAGAATTTAACGAAATATTATAATCATAAGTTTTACTTTTACCACATTGTAAACAAAACCAAAATATGATAGAGAAGATTACACTAAATAAAGCTCCGATAGCCAAAAAAGAGCCAAAGCAATTAGAAATTCACAATGATGTGAGAATCGATAATTATTTTTGGTTGAATGATAGGGAAGATGAAGAGGTCATAGCTTATTTGAATGCTGAAAATGAATACACAAAAGAAACATTGAAGCATACGGAATCTTTTCAAAAGGAACTGTTCGAGGAAATGAAAGGCCGAATAAAGGAAGACGATGCTTCTGTACCTTATAAGTTGAATGGATACTGGTATATCACCAAGTTTGAAAAAGGCAAAGGGTATCCTATATACACACGTAAAAAGGAAAGTTTGGATGCAGAGGAAGAATTGTTGTTTGATTGTAATGAGATGGCAAAGGAGCATACCTATTTCAAATTAGGTGGCATTTCCATAAGCCCAGACAATACAATGGCAAGTTTTTCGGTAGATACGGTTAGTAGAAGGCAGTACACGCTTCAAATAAAAAGCCTGATTACAGGAGAGGTGTTTTTCGATAAAATCGAGAATACCACAGGGAGTTCTACTTGGGCGAATGACAACAAGACATTGTTCTATTCTAAAAAAGACGAGGTAACGTTACGATCCGATAAAATTTACAAACATAAATTGAATACAAGCAAATCACAGGATGTTTTGGTGTTCAATGAAACAGACGAAACATTCAATACGTTTGTATATAAGACAAAATCAAAGAAATACCTTGTAATTGGATCTTCCAGTACATTGACATCGGAGTATAGGATATTGAATGCAAATACCGCAGATGGGGAATTTAAGGTGTTTCAGGAGCGTGAACGAGAGTTGGAATATTCCATATCTCATTATGATGATAGCTTTTACATCATAACTAACAAGGACAATGCAACCAACTTCAAGCTTCAAAAGACACCTGAGCATAAAACTGAAAAAGAAAATTGGACTGATGTCTTGCCACACAGAGATAGTGTGCTCATAGAAGAAATAGAAATCTTCAATAAGTATCTGGTTGTGAATGAAAGAGAGAATGGGTTAAATAGGATTAGAATAATCGGTTGGAATGGGGAAGAAGATTATTATTTGCCATTCAGCAATGAAACTTATACGGCTGGCATAGGAAACAATCCGGATTTTAACAGTACGGACCTAAGATACAGCTACAATGGATTGACAACTCCAAACTCGGTGATCGATTATAATTTCGACACCAAGGAAAAAAAGATCTTGAAAGAACAAACCGTGCTTGGAGGTCTGTTCGATAAAAATAATTATGAGTCGGATCGTATATGGGCGACTGCTAGAGATGGAGCCAAAATCCCTATCTCATTGGTCTATAAAAAAGGATTGAATTTGGATGGTAACAATCCATTGTTACAATATGCCTACGGTTCCTATGGATCGACGATAGACCCTTATTTTTCCTCAATACGATTAAGCTTGCTGGATAGAGGTTTCATATATGCGATAGCACATATAAGAGGAGGAGAGTATTTGGGAAGAAAATGGTATGAAGATGGAAAGCTGTTGAAGAAAATGAACACGTTTACAGATTTCATAGACTGCTCCAAGCATTTGATTAATGAAAACTATACTTCTTCCAAGCATTTATATGCCATGGGAGGTAGCGCAGGAGGGTTGTTGATGGGAACCATTGTCAATTTAAATCCAGAGTTGTATAATGGGGTCATTGCAGCAGTTCCTTTCGTGGATGTGGTTACGACCATGTTGGATGACAGTATTCCTTTAACAACAGGAGAGTATGACGAATGGGGAAATCCTAATGAGAAAGAGTATTATGATTATATGAAATCGTACTCACCTTATGACAATGTTATGAAAAAAGCCTATCCCCATATGTTGGTAACTACGGGTCTACATGACTCTCAAGTACAATATTGGGAGCCAGCAAAGTGGGTGGCAAGAATAAGAGACGTAAAAACCGATGACAAGAGATTGTTATTTCACATAGATATGGATTCTGGGCATGGAGGAGCATCTGGCAGATTTGAAAGTTTGAAAGAGGTCGCTTTGGAGTATGCTTTTCTGTTAGATTTGGAAGGAATAAACCATTAAAAAAAAAATACGTATTTTTGCGAGGTTTTAGAACACATCAACCAATTAAATTAGCTTACAAGTAGCGTTTATGGAAAACAATAAACAAGTTTTTGACAATGTATTAGACCTTATTGGTAATACACCAATGATAAAACTGAAAAAAATAACTTCTGAATTCAAAGGTAACTTTTTAGCTAAAGTTGAAGCTTTCAATCCAGGGCATTCCTCTAAAGATAGAATAGCATTATACATCATAGAAGAAGCGGAGCGACAAGGTATTTTGAAACCAGGTGATACCATAATAGAGACAACTTCTGGTAACACGGGATTTAGCCTTGCAATGGTTAGCGTGATAAAAGGTTATGATTGTATTTTGGCAGTAAGTTCAAAATCTTCGGCAGACAAGATAGATATGTTGAAAAATATGGGTGCTAAAGTTTATGTTTGTCCAGCAAATGTGAGTGCAGATGACCCAAGGTCTTATTATCAAGTGGCTAAGCGAATGCATGATGAAATAAAAGGATCAGTATATATAAACCAATACTTCAATCAATTGAACCTTGATGCTCACTATCATTCCACAGGTCCTGAAATTTGGAATCAAACAGAGGGTAAAATTACCCACTTGGTGGCATGTAGTGGAACTGGTGGTACGATATCTGGAACGGCCAAATACTTGAAAGAGCAAAATCCAAACATCAAGATAATAGGGGTGGATGCATATGGGTCCGTATTGAAGAAATATCATGAAACTAGAGAATTCGACGATAAGGAGATCTATCCATATAGAATAGAAGGATTGGGCAAGAACCTAATACCTACAGCCACGGATTTTGACACCATTGATGCTTTTGTGAAGGTTACAGATGAGGAAAGTGCACACACGGCTCGAGAAATAGCAAAAACAGAAGGATTGTTTGTAGGATACACTTCTGGGGCTGCAATGCAAGCAATAAAACAATTGGATGCAGAAGGTGAGTTTGGGGAAGATGACATCGTAGTTACAATTTTTCCTGATCACGGATCACGTTATATGAGTAAAGTGTACAGTGATAAATGGATGAGAGATCAAGGTTTCTTCGATAGCGTCAATGAAGAAGCAGCACAAAGCATACAATACGTAAAGTAAAATGCAATAAACACATACTGAAGTTAGCTGATTTTAAGTTTTTAAGTCAGCTAATTTTTTTGTGAAAAATAGACAGTAAAAAGATTATGCAAAAAAGGTAGAATTACCTAATTTTGCACCAACTAACTAATTTAATGGCTAACAATAAATTATTCAAAATAAATTTTAATCACATTGTGATTTGTTTGAGTATATTGTCTTGTCTAAAATTAAGTAAACAATGAAAACGAACCGATGAAAGATTTATTTGCAAAAATATACAAGGATAAAGGACCGTTAGGAAAATGGGCTTCGACAGCAGAAGGTTACTTTGTGTTCCCAAAGCTGGAAGGACAGATTTCTAATAGAATGAAGTTTCAAGGAAAAGAAGTGATTACTTGGAGTATTAACGACTATTTAGGCTTGGCTAATCATCCAGAAGTTCGTAAGGTAGATGCTGAAGCAGCTGCAGAGTATGGTTCTGCATATCCAATGGGAGCAAGAATGATGTCTGGACATACAGAATTACACGAGCAATTGCAAAACGAATTGGCAGCCTTCGTAAACAAGGAAGCTGCTTATTTATTGAATTTTGGTTATCAAGGGATGGTATCTACAGTAGATGCGTTGGTGTCCAAAGACGATATCATTGTCTATGATGTGGATTCTCATGCTTGCATTATAGATGGAGTACGTTTGCATATGGGAAAACGTTTTACATACAAGCATAATGATGTAGAGAGCTTGGAGAAAAACTTGGAGCGTGCTACAAAGATGGCGGAACAAACTGGAGGAGGTATTTTAGTGATTTCCGAAGGTGTGTTTGGAATGCGTGGAGAACAAGGATGTTTAAAGGAAATTGTTGCTCTCAAAAAGAAATTCAATTTCAGATTGTTTGTTGACGATGCACATGGTTTTGGAACCTTGGGAAAAACAGGAGCAGGAGCAGGAGAAGAACAAGGTGTGCAAGAAGAGATAGATGTCTATTTTGCTACTTTTGCAAAATCTATGGCTAGTACAGGAGCTTTCATTGCAGCAGATAAGGAAATCATAGATTATTTAAAATACAATTTACGTTCTCAGATGTTTGCGAAATCGCTACAAATGCAACTAGTGGTGGGAGCATTGAAACGTTTGGACATGCTTAGAACTATGCCTGAACTAAAACAAAATCTTTGGACCATAGTTGATGCTTTGCAATCTGGACTAAAAGAGCGTGGTTTTGATATAGGAACGACACAAAGTTGTGTTACACCAGTATATTTGAAAGGTAGTATTCCTGAAGCAATGGCTTTAGTAAGGGACTTACGTGAAAATTATGGTATTTTCTGTTCCATTGTGGTTTATCCAGTAATTCCAAAAGGATTGATACTATTGAGAATGATTCCAACAGCGACACATACCTTGCAAGATGTTGAAGAAACCCTAGATGCTTTTGATGCCATTAGGGATCGTTTGAAAAATGGAACGTACAAACGTATGTCTGCTGCCCTTATTAAAACGATGGGGGAATAATCAAATATTGCTAAGCGCCTTATGGGTGTTTGTAGATTATATAACAAAAAAGCCAATTCATTATGAATTGGCTTTTTTGTTATATAATCTCTTTCCGATAGGTTTTTCGTCTTTTTACCACGACTGGATCGAAATGTTTCCAAATCTTATGTATGGCTTCATTGTCTTCCAATTCGGGTGTTCTATAACAATTTACAATACCTTTTTCAGTAAAGGTTTCATAATATTCATTGAATATCACGGCATGTACTCCTTTGTTTTGATAGTCAGGATGTACTCCGATTAAATAAAAGACTACATCTTTACTGTTTTTTTTGGCTTTTAACAGCTTGGAAAATCCAAAGGGAAACAACTTTCCATTCATTTTTTGAAGGGCACTGGCGAATCTGGGCATCACGATTGCAAAGGCTACCATATTGTCATTTTCATCCACAACGAATTTGATGTACTCTGGGTTTACAAAACTTATGAATTTCTTTTTGAAATATTCTTTTTGGATGTCTGTAATTTCAACGAAGGATGACAAGGAGGAATAGGAGGCATTGAATAAATCGAACATCCTATCCACATACGGCATAACCTCTTCCGTTTTTGTTAATTTTAAGGCCGTTAGCTTGTAACGCCTTTTAATGAGTTCCTGAGCTTTTTTGAAAAAAATGGGTTTTACGTTTTCAAAAGGAAATTTACTTTCGGAATATGCCTTTTCAATGGTATAGCCTAGAGCTTCATAATGTTTTACATAATATGAGTGATTGTACCAAGTAATCATATTGCTTATTTGATCAAAGCCCTCAGTCATTACGCCAACCTTGTCCATATTGGAAAATCCTACAGGGCCTTCCGTGTATTCCAGATTGTTTGATTTGCCAATCTTTACGACTTCATCCAAAAGAGCTTTCGACACTTCCAAGTCATCAATGAAGTCAAACCAGCCAAAACGCATTTTCTTCAGGTTTTGGTTTTTTACTTCCAACCAGTTTATAATTGCTGCCACACGACCAACTACTTTTCCGTCCTTGTAAGCAAGAAAGAAATGGGCATTTGCATCTTTGAAAATGGGGTTTTTTTTCTTGTCGAAAGTAGCAAGTTCCTGATTGATTATGGGGGGGACCCAATATTTGGAATCTTTATAAATCAAAAAAGGAAACTTCACAAACGTTTTAAGTTCCTTTTTTGTAGTAATCTCTTTTACTGTAATCATACTGCCCGGAGGTTAGTCTTCGTCATCAAAATCAATTTCCTGTACTTCTTTTTTCTGCTTTTTGCCACCGTCTGATGAATCATCGTCTCCTTTTTTCTTTTTCTTCTTCTTTCTTTTCTTGTTGGCTTTTCGTTCGGCTTCCTCTTCAGCAGAGACACCATTGTCTGGTTTGGGATCCTTATGGAAATCCAATCTGTAGGATACTCCGAAGTTTACGCCGAAAACCGAAGGAGTATCTTTTGTGTTAAAGGTCAAGGCTGTATCCAATTGTAAGTCGGTACCCCATAGGTAGGCACCTCCAAAACGAAATAGATTGTCCGCATAAAAATCACTTTGGATACCTTGTGTCTCTCCAAACAGTACCCATTTCTCGTTTATGGCCTTTGTTAATGTAAGTATATATTGAAATTCTGAAAAATCAGAACCGATTTTGTCTTTGGATAGATTTAAAACCATTACCCATCCACTAGCAAAGTTGTTTTGTGTGGCTACCATTACCTTTGGACTGAATCCTTCTACGTCTGGTGCTGTATATGGGTTGTCCTTTGTATCGTAATTTGCTCCAACATAGACAGCAACCGCAGGGATCAAGGACTTCCATTGAAACTTTTTATTGGCAAAGTAGCTGTATATGTTTGGCTTTTCCTCTTCGGCATTCTTATATGGGTCATAAACCAAATATTTAGCTCCCAAAGTGAGGCTTTTAAAATTTGAACGTTTGTCGTCTAGAGAAATCAATGAACGATTATCCGTGAATGTGTCATTTTGATAAGTTCCTTCTATGTTTATCTCCAATTGAGGTAATAACAAGCCGTAACGAGCTGCAAAGTCGATTCCAAAGCCAGAGACTTCATATTTCAATGGAGTGTGTTTTTCTTTTACTATGTATGGTCCGACTTCAAACTGGGCAACGCCTGTACCTACTGAAAAAGCAGAACGCGATACGCCAGGTCTGTTGGAATTTATAACTTCGGTATACTGCGCATTTGCAGTGTAGCAAGCAATAAAAAGGAAAACAGGTAAAAAGATTTTTTTTAAAGACATAGGCATTGGGTTTTGCTCCAAATATAGAGATTTTATATATTTTTTAAGTATTTAAAACTGAAATTACCCATAGAGTATTGTATTTTTGTTAAAAATTATTTTATATGCTACAGGAAGCATCTGTTACTGGCCTTTTCAAGATTTTAATAGGCATATTGTTTTTTTACTACCTAGTTAAAGTACTATCAAGAATATTTGCACCATTTTTAATGAAATATGCAGCTAAGAAGGTGCAAGAACGTTTTGGTGAACAGTTTGGAGGTTTTCAGAATCAGCAACACAATCAAAAACAGAAGGACGAAGGAGAGATAACCATAGACAAAATGCCTCAAAAGAAATCCTCTAACAACAGTGTTGGAGAATATGTCGATTACGAAGAAATTGACTAGTAAAGGGTAGGTGTTGTCGTTACGAACCATTAATTAAAGTGCTGTTCGAGTACAGGATGACAAAATCAAAATTTCAATTTCAATTCCGCTTAATCTCGAAAAATATGACTATTTTTCAACTTCACAGTATTTAATACATTTTATGCAATTCTCATATAAGAAAATCTTACCTCACGTACTAGTTATTGTTGGTTTCATAATATTGGCATTGGCTTATTTCAGTCCAGTTTTAAAAGGAGAGCAAATTTTGCAAAGTGACATTGTTCATTATATGGGAATGGCGAAGCAGCAAACAGATTTCAAAGTAGATACTGGAGAGGAAACCTACTGGACCAATAGTGCCTTTGGTGGAATGCCAACGTACCAACTAGGGGCTAGGTATCCACATAATTATATAAAGAAGCTCGATCTTGCATTGCGTTTCTTGCCACGTCCAGCAGATTATCTTTTTCTATACTTTATAGGTTTTTACATACTGTTGTTGAGCTTGAAGGTAGATTACAGATTATCCGCACTTGGTGCATTGACCTTCGGTTTTTCCACCTACCTTATCATAATTCTTGGAGTGGGGCATAATAGCAAGGCACATGCAATAGCCTATATGCCTTTGGTCTTAAGTGGTATCATGTTTACGTTTAGGAGAAAGTACGTTTTGGGATTCTTGTTGACAGCAGTAGGTATGGCTTTGGAATTGGTTGCGAATCATTTCCAAATGACGTATTATCTCATGCTTTTGGTTATGGTGATAGGTGTGGTGTACCTAATAGATGCCTATCGCAAGGCATTGCTACCTCATTATTTAAAGTCAGTTGGAATTATGGTAACTGCAGTTGTTTTGGCCGTTGGGTTGAATGCAACGAATATCATGGCAACGCAGGAATATGTAAAGGAAAGCACGCGTGGTAAAAGTGAATTGACAATCAATCCAGATGGTTCTCCAAAAGAAGCTTCATCTGGATTGAGCAAGGACTACATCACAGAATATAGCTATGGATTTCTGGAAAGTTTCAATTTGTACATACCAAGATTGCTAGGAGGAGGAAATAGGGAGGATGTAGGCAAAGATTCTGAGCTCTATCAATTTTACTTAAAGCAAGGAGCTACTCCTTTGCAAGCCAAAGATGCTGCTAAAAACGCGCCTACTTATTGGGGAACCCAGCCTATCGTTGAAGCACCTGCCTATGTAGGAGCGGTGATCTTGTTCTTGTTTGTGTTTGCCATGTTTTTGGTAAGAGGACGTTTGAAATGGTGGCTATTGGGAGGTGTGTTGATGTCATTGGTGCTTTCTTGGGGTAAGAATTGGTTCTGGGGAGATAATGGTGATCCGGAAAACAACCCTATAACCAATTTTATGATTAATTACATGCCCTTATATGACAAGTTTAGAGCTGTAAGTTCCATACAGGTAATTTTGGAATTGTGCATTCCTGTTCTTGGTATGTTTGGATTGGTGAAATTGTTCAATGCCTACGAAAAGGAAGTAGAGAAATTCAAGGCCTTGAAATATACAGTTATAATCACTGCTGGTCTATCAATGGTCTTTTTGCTATTCAAATCTCTTGGTTGGTTGGATTTTGTAGGAGGCAACGATGGTTATTATCGTCAAGAAGCCGGGTTGGATTTTGTAAATGCCATTCGTGAGGATCGTAAGACCATTTTCACAAAAGACACACTAAGGACTTTGATATTGGTGCTTCTTTCGGCTGGAACCGTCTTTATGTTTTTGAAGAAGAAGTTGAATGAAACCAAGGTAGTGGTCATTTTTGCAATATTGATTCTTTTTGATTTGATTGGAGTGGACAGGCGTTATGTGAATACCGATAATTTTGTTTCGGCTAGGCAAGTAGAAGAACCATATCAGCCAACACGCGCAGATATGAACATTCTCAAGGATAAATCCCATTTCAGGGTATTCGATTTGACATCGGCGGGGGCAAAGGCTTCCTATTTCCATAATTCGCTTAGCGGATATCACGCAGCTAAGTTGAAACGTTTCGATGATGTCTATAATTTCTATGTATTGAGAAACAATATCAATGTTTTGAATATGTTGAATACCAGGTACATCATCGCAGAGGATGAAAAAAGGCAGCCTTATGCCTATGTAAATGAGGACACCAATGGAAATGCTTGGTTTGTTGAAGAGTTGAAAGAAGTAGCGTCTGCAAATGAGGAAATCAAGGCATTGGACAGTTTGGACAATAAAAACAAGGCTATATATACCAAATCTCAAGATGTTGGGTTAAAGTCATTGCCTAAGACCTACAAGGTAGATTCCTTGGCATCAATAAAAATAATGGAATATAAGCCCAATCACATTAAATATGATTCCAAGAACTTGAAAGATGGTTTTGCCGTGTTTTCCGAAGTTCATTATGGAAAAGGTTGGCAAGCCTATGTAGATGATGAACCGGTAGTGCATCATAGGGTGAATTACTTGCTAAGAGGATTAAACATACCCAAGGGGAGACACATTGTCGAATTCAAGTTCGAGCCACAAGTTGTGGAAACGGGAAGTAAAGTGTCATTGGCAAGCTCCATTGTATTTGTATTGTTGTTGTTTGGAGGTATGTTCTATAGGTTTAAAAAAGAAGAGAGGTAACTACTTTACAACTGGAATTGGAAATGACTAGTTTCAGTTCAAAAAATTCTCGTTTGCAGAGGATGGTGAAAATGGATAAAAAGAAAGTACTCATTATTACATATTATTGGCCTCCTGCTGGTGGACCAGGAGTACAACGTTGGTTGAAGTTTGTGAAATACCTTCCCGAGTTCAACGTAGAGCCCATCGTCTATTGTCCTGAAAACCCCAATTATCCTTTGGTTGATACCAGTTTGGTTTTAGAGATTTCTGAAGAGGTCACAATCATAAAACAGCCCATAAAGGAACCTTATAAGTTGGCTAGTCTATTTTCTAGGCAATCGAAAGTAATAAGTAAAGGAATCATTTCTTCGGAGAAAAAACAAAGCTTCATTGAAAAGCTGATGCTTTATGTAAGGGGGAACTTCTTCATTCCCGATGCAAGAAAAAACTGGGTAAAACCTTCGGTATCCTATCTTTTGGAATATATTGAGAAGCATAAGATTGAAACCATCATAACCACTGGACCACCTCACAGTTTACACCTGATAGGACTGGAATTGAAAATGAGGCTAGGAGTAAGGTGGTTGGCAGATTTTAGAGATCCCTGGACAACAATAGGTTATCATAAGCAATTGCGATTGACCGAAGCATCAAAGACAAAGCATAAGTCGTTGGAAAAGAAAGTGTTGAATACGGCAGATGATGTCATAGTCACAAGCAATAACACAAAGTTGGAATTTCAACAAATAACCAAGCAACCCATTACAGTAATAACCAATGGCTACGATGTGGAAGAGGTAGAAGCTTCTGGTTTGGACGAGAACTTTTCCATTTCTCACATAGGATCATTGTTGTCTAAACGAAACCCTGAAGTGCTATGGCAGGTTCTTAGGGATTTAACATTGGAACAGAAAGACTTTAAAGAAGTTTTAAACATCAATTTTGTCGGAGCTGTTAGCGATTCCGTATTGAAAACAATCAAATCTTATGGGCTAAATGATCATATTCGAAATAAAGGGTATGTTTCTCACAAGGAAGCCATCAGATACCAAAAGAAGTCGCAGATACTGTTATTGGTTGAGATAGATTCCGAAGACACCAAGGCTATTATTCCAGGGAAACTGTTTGAATACATGGTGTCAGGAAGGCCAATCATTGGATTGGGGCCAAAGGACTCTGATGTTGAAGCTATTTTAAAGGATACGAATACGGGAAGTTATTTTGGTTACGATGGATATGATGAGTTGAAAAAGACAATGAGGGAGCATTTTAAAGCTTTCAAGACTGGAAACTTGAAGTCACAACCTGTTAATTTGCAAAAGTATGGCAGAAAGAGCCTGACAGAAACTTTATCTAAACTCATATAAATGGGAATAGTAGTAAACCAATCGATTAAAAACACACTGGTAACTTACTTGGGGTTTGCCATTGGAGCCATTAACGTGTTGTTTTTGTTTACCAAGTTCGTTTCTCCAGAGTACTATGGATTGATTACCTACATATTGTCTTCTGCGAATATTTTAATGCCTCTAATGGCTTTTGGAGTGCATAATACCATTGTGAAGTTCTATTCTTCTTTTAAAACTAGAAAGTCGCAAAATGCTTTTTTGAGTTTGATGCTGCTGTTACCCTTAATGGTTGTTGTACCTGCTACCATATTTGGTTGTTTTTGTTTTGAAGCCATCAGCAATTTTTTAGCCAATGAAAACTCCATCGTGAAAGATTATACTTGGTATCTTTTTGTTGCAGCCATTGCATTCGCCTATTTTGAGATTTTTTATGCTTGGAGTAAAATACAATTGCATAGTGTATTTGGAAATTTCATGAAAGAAGTATTTCATAGGATTTGTACGACACTACTACTTGTTGGTCTATATTTGGATTTTTTGAATGTAGAACAATTAATCGTTGGTATCATTATGGTCTATATGGCAAGAATGGTAATAATGATGCTATATGCTTTTAGCTTGCGTTTGCCAGTTTTTAAGTGGGTGAGAATAAATAACATCAAACCCATTTTAAAATACACGTCACTTATAATAATAGCAGGATCTGTAGCCAATGTGATCTTGGAAATAGACAAGTTTATGATAGGTCAATATGTTGCTATAGAAAATGTGGCTTATTACGGAGTGGCCATTTATATAGCATCTGTGATAGGTGTTCCTTCTCGTTCGATGCATCAAATTACATATCCATTGACGGCAAGACTTTTGAATAAAAGAAATATGGTGGATTTAAAAATACTCTACCAAAAAAGCTCGTTGAGTCTATTCATTGTCAGTGGGTTTATCTTCTTGATAATTATATTGAATATAAATCAACTGTACCATTTGATTCCAGAAGAGTACACTGGAGGCGTGCTTGTTGTGTTTGTCATAGGTTTGGTGAAACTCTTTGATAATGTTTTGGGGAATAACAATTCTATTTTGTTCAATAGTGACTATTATAGGGTGGTACTCTTATTAGGTGTGATTCTTGCCGTTTCTACTATATTGTTAAATGCATTTTTTATTCCTGAATTTGGAATTAATGGAGCTGCATATGCTACTTGCATTGCCATATTTTTATATAATACGATCAAGGTTTTGTTTGTTTATGTTAAATTCAAGATGCTTCCATTTACCATAAGTTCATTGAAGACCGTAATTCTAATCTGTATTAGCGGTTTGAGTTTCTATTTTTGGGATTTTCAATTTCATCCTATTGTCAACATAGGACTGAAGACTTTGTTGGTAAGTGTCTTTTATGGATTCGTAGTTTATAGGTTTAATTTTTCAGAAGATATTTCGGCCTTGATGAATAAAATTCTGAAACGATAAAAAAAACCTGTTGCACTAGCATATGGCACATAGCTTGGCAACAGGATTTTAACTAACCAAAATAATATTGTTATAGTCTTCGACTTGATCTAGATCTAGAAGTTGTTCTATTGGTCTTCGAATTAGAAGATCTTGATGATCTTGCCTGTGTTTTATTTCTTTTAGGAGCAGTTCTAGCATTGGATCTCGTTCTTGAGTTGCTTCTTGAAGAAGAACTTTTTCTAACTCTTGGAGAACTGGCTTGAGGACGTGTACTGGAACCTGCAGGTCTAGAAAGCGTTCTATTGGGTTTGTGTGTCGTAGTTCGTGTATTGGTTCTCGTTCTGGTTCTTGGAGTATTCGTAGAACTGTTTCTTGTCCTAGTTCTTGGAGTCACATTGTCTCTTGTTCTTGGAGTACTTTCAGAGTTTGCTCGTGTTCTAGTCCTTGGAGTAGTTGCATTACCTCTTGTTCTTACAGATCTTCCCTTGGTGCGAGAAGCATAACTTCTACTTCTTGTAATTCTATTACCTCTTCTGCTGGCTACAGCTGTCGTACGTCGATAGTTATTTCTGTATGGTCTGTCATAGTGGTAGCGAACAGGGGTATAATATTGTCTGTATGGTCTATTGTAGACCACGCAATAATCATAAGAAGGGATTATATAATATGAATGCCAAGGTCTATGAATGTAGGTTCTGTTGTACACGTTGATGAAGCCTGTACAGTTGGAATACCTATTATATCTGTCATAATGAACAAACAGTCCACCAACCCTAGATATGTAACCTCTATGGTTGTAGGTGATGAAAACATCTCCAGCCTGTCGTATTCTTCCATAGAAATCATAATAGATAGGGATGTTTTCTATTTGAATGATGGCTCCATATTCATCATATTGAACATAGGCATTATAGTCATATCCGGTATTGAAACTTATGCTTACGTTTGGTGATCCAATCGAAACATTTACTTTCGGTCCGTAATTAGGAATGTAAAAATCGAATTGACCATCAGCGAAAACAGAAAACTCAATTCCCTGCTCGCTGAATATGAAAGATTTACCGTATCCTCTATAGGTTTTTGAATAAGAGCTGTCGTCGTCCAAAGACTCGCTGGTATCTGCATTGACAACTATTCCTGTAAGGAATAAAGCTGAAAATAAATAAAGAACTTTTTTCATAATGATTCGTTTTAAGATTGAATAACTATTAGCATACAAGCATCGTGCCAAAAAACTACAACAGTATAGTTTTGCTAACTCATGAATTACCTTTAGTTTCGTTGTCTGTTATATAGAAAAACAAATTATGTCATTTAAAAAATTAAACCCAGAAATTAAAGAGGTCATAGAAAACAAAGGGTTTGAGGCTCCAACCGATTTTCAAAAAGCAGTATTGCCAAAAATAAAAGGAGGAGCGGATTTGTATGCCATAGGAAAAAAGAATTGTGGAAAAACTACGGCCATCATCATAAGTACAATGCAAAAGCTAGGAAGCAAGGCTTTTGAAGATGCACCTAGAGCATTGATTTTGGTTGAAAATAAATTAGAAGCATTAAAATTGAAAGAATCTTTTTCCGAGTATACAAGACGAACGGATTTGCGAGTATATGCTGCTTACGAGGAGCATAGCATAGATGCTGAAAAGGATGAGATATATTATGGGCAAGATGTAATAATAGCAACACCAAAACGGTTGAACAAGCTTTTTTACATCAACGCCATAAACGTAACACAATTGAAGCTATTTGTTATCGAAGATGCAGAATTTTCAGAAAAAGGAATCTTCTTTGCTGATGTGAATAGGATCCCTGAAAGCATAGGTAAATGTCAGTATGTGGTATTTGCAGAGAAGTTAAGTGAAAAATTATTGCGATTTCAAGACACATTTATGTATAATTCTCAAATCGTGGAAGTGCAATGAAATGTAAAAACCCCATGAACTGTTTGTAGTCATGAGGTTTTTTACCTTTAAAAATCGATATGGCTTATCTTTTTTTCTTTTTAAGTCTTTTACCTTTTCTATAGTAATAGATATCATCATCTCCGTAGTCATCGTCCCAATCATCATCATAATGGTCATCATCATGAGAATGACTATCGAAATGATTTATACTACATCCACTCACACCACAGAACCCACAACCTTGGTTGTTGAAGTTTACATACCCAGACATTTTGATTATTCTACCTCTGTGATTGTATCTAATATGTAGTCCCCCTATTTGTCTTATCAAGCAGGCTCTATTGTAGCTAACATATACAGAGCCTATACGTTTAACTTGTCCAGTACGGTTGTAGTTGATGAATACATTGCCAACACGTCTAACCTTTCCGTCATGGTCATGAGTGATGATGACTCCTCTATTTCTTGGTCTTGAATACTTTACACGAGTCCCAGGCGCACCAAATGTACCGTTTATGGAACCGCGTCTTGTTTTTGGTTTCTTGTAGTAGATGTCATAATCATTGTAGTGATTGCCTTCTACATTTGTATTGAAATCGAAACTCCCATCAGGGAATACCAAAAACTCCACACCACGCTCTACAAACTGAATTGGTTGTGCATAACGATAGCGTTTTGTAATGATATCTTCACCTTGTGTTGCAGTGTCGATTTTTTCTGCTGCTGATACAGTCGTTAGTCCTACTAACAGTACTGTAAACAATTGTACTAATGTTTTCATAGTATTAGGATTTTAGATTATGCCTACTCATTTAGCTTTTCGGCTTACGCTATTTGCTAGTAGAGTTTTCAATTAGCGTGCCAAAATTGTAAATGCTTGATTTTCTGATTCTTGTGTTGTTTTCAGATGGAGGTGTCACGTCTTTATTTGAGATTTGTTCATTGAAATTAAGGTTGCTATGACCTGTTGTAATATGAAACTCGTTTAATTTTTCTATTTTTATGGCAAGCTAAATCAACCAAATGTCCAAAGAGATTGTAGATTGTAAAAATTGCGAAGAATCGTTTGAGAGTACTTTCCAGTTTTGTCCATATTGTGGACAAAAGACAAAAGAGGAATTAACCATTGGCGTATTGTTTTATAATACGATCAGTAATTATTTCACTTTTGATGCTCGTTTTTTCAAGAGTTTTTTTCCATTGATGTTCAAGCCAGGTTATTTGGCTTCAAAATTCATCGAAGGGAAACGCCTATTGTATTTGCACCCTGCACAACTGTATTTGTTCATTTCTGTTGTATTTTTCTTTTTGTACTCCTTCAAGCAGAAGGAACAAATAAATGCGATAGGAGCGGTAGGAGAAGTTGCCAATGTAGATAGGGAAGTGCAAAAGGCGACGCAGTCCATTGCATCAAAAAAAGAAAGAGATTCTATTGCAGCGGCAGTCTTCCTTCAAAAAATGAAGGAAAATCAAGCATTGACGGGAATGAAGGATGAAGAGATAGAGGTCTTGGATTCCATTGTGAAAAGGGAAGGTTATAAGAAAAAGAATAATTTTTCTTTTGATTTCGATGAGGGCAAAGTGGACTCCCTTTTGGCCATTAAAGCGTCAAATGTCGAGATATACAAAGCAATGGGAATGGATGAAGGAGATGGGAGAATCACAAGAAAGTTCTATGCTCAAATGTTGAAATTATATAAAAACAAGGGAGGTCTTGCAAATGTAGTGAGGACTTTCTATGACGCTGTCCCAATAGCAATGTTCGTGTTATTGCCAATTTTTGCATTTATTTTGAAATTATTGTTTTTTAGAAGGGGACGCTTTGCTCATCACTTGGTCTTTACATTTTACTTTTTTGCCTATTTGTTTACAGTCTTCAGTATTTTGTTGTTTGTAAATTACATTTGGGACGCAATTCCAGTGCTGGTATACATTTTAGTTGTACTATCTACCTTTTTCTATTTGTTTCTTGCCATTAGGCATTTTTATGGACAAGGTTGGTTTATGAGTTTGTTTAAAAGTGGGATGGCCACACTATCTTTCATGTTGTTTGTAATACCCATAGCAATAGTTTTTATCAGTGTTTTTGCATTTTTGTTTTATTAAATGATAAAAGCCCATCTTGTTAGAGATGAGCTTTTCTTCGGTAATTCTAAGAATATACTACAAATGCAATGTAGTACAACCAGATTTGCATCCAACAAAAGGAGCACAAACTTTCCCGCAAATTTCCAATGCCAACGGATTCGTTTTCAATGTTATTTTTACTTCAGCTTTAAACCCAGCTGCTCCACCTCCAATGGTTATGGATGGGTTTTTTAAATCTACGACTCCGCTACCTATTTCAATTCCAGCTAGATATACGGTTATTTTTACTTTGCTACCTTGTACATCTGCACATACTTTAAGTACGCCCAATAAGGTAATGCAAGCTGCGTTTGCTACTACTTGTCCTGCCAATGTTTCTGGCCCATCAATGTGTGCAAGAATGTCTGTTTTGTGTGATTTTACTCCCATTTTTTTATTTTTTAGAGATTAATAGTGAGGTAAAATTAAGAGATGTAGGTAGTCTTTTTTTTAGTAAAAATGCGTGTTTTGTGAATTGAGGTAATTTTACTTAATGGTGTAAAGTGTTGTTATTTAGTGATTTGTTTTTTTAAAATTGCTGTTACTTTTCAGTATTGAAAAAACAAACGATGTCAGATGAAATGGCTTCATCAATTGCAAGTTTCAACTAGATGTTGAGTATTGGTCTTTAGCTCTTGAATCAGAATTACAACTTTTCCTTTAAGTATTTTCCAGTTTCAGAAGCTTTGTTTTCAATGATGGACTCAGGTGTGCCAAAAGCAACAAGGTGTCCACCATTCTCTCCTCCACTAGGGCCAAGATCAATAATATGATCGGCACATTTGATCAATTCCAAATTGTGTTCTACGACTATGATGGAGTGCCCTTTGTCTATCAAGGCATTGAAAGACTTCAGTAGTTTTTGTATATCATGAAAATGCAGACCTGTAGTGGGTTCGTCGAATATGAAAAGGGCAGTTTCCTTTGTGTTGCCTTTGCCAAGGAAGGAAGCTAGTTTTATACGTTGCGCTTCTCCTCCAGAAAGGGTGGAAGAACTCTGTCCCAAGGCAACATAGCCCAAACCGACATCTTGAAGTGGTTGTAGTTTGTTTTTTATCTTGCTGACACCACTTTCATCAAAAAAGGCAATGGCATCGTCAATGGTCATCCTTAAAATGTCATCAATGTTTTTATTTGCGAATGTAACCTCCAAAACCTCCTTCTTGAAACGCTTGCCTTTGCAAGTCTCACATTCTAGATGAACATCTGCCATAAATTGCATTTCTATGGTGACTACACCTTCTCCTTTGCATGTTTCACATCGTCCACCATCTACATTGAAAGAAAAATGCTTTGCTTGATAATTCCTGATGGCACTTAATTTTTGCTTGGAAAACAATGCACGGATGTCATCATAGGCTTTTATGTATGTAACAGGGTTTGAGCGTGATGAACGACCAATTGGATTTTGATCGACAAACTCTATGTGCTTTACATTGCTGTAGTTTCCTTTGAGTTCTGAAAATTGCCCCGGTTTGTCACCAAAACCGGTCAGTTTCTTTTGCATTGCCGGATATAATATCTTTTTTACCAGTGTACTTTTTCCACTTCCTGAAACACCTGTGATAACCGTTAGCATTCCCAAGGGAAATGTAACGTCTATGTTTTTTAGGTTATGCTCTCGAGCACCAATGACATCTATGTGGTATTTTGATACGCGTCTCTTTTTGGGAACTTCAATTTTTAATGTCTCATTTAAATAGCGAGCGGTCAAAGAGTTCGAAGCCAAGATGTCAGCATAGCTTCCAGTGGCTACTACGTGCCCTCCAAAAGTACCTGCTTCTGGTCCAATGTCTATGATTTCGTCGGAAGCCTTCATGATGTCGTCATCATGCTCAACTACAATTACCGTATTTCCCAAATCCCTCAATGCTTTTAGTACGACGATTAAACGTTCGGTGTCTTTTGGGTGTAGACCAATGCTGGGTTCGTCTAGGATATACATGGATCCTACCAAACTACTTCCCAACGAGGTTGCTAGGTTTATACGCTGACTCTCACCACCAGACAAGGTGTTGGACTTCCTGTTCAAGGTCAAATAGTCCAATCCTACGTTGGATAGGAATGCCAAGCGATTGTTTATCTCTTTTAACAGACGTTTGGCAATGGTTGTATCGTGCTCGTCAAGTTCCAATTGTTTGAAGAACAAAGCCAATTTGTCCAAAGGCATTTCAACCAAATCCGTAAGTGTGGAACCTGCAATTTTCACATGATTTGCTTCTGGGCGCAAGCGTTTGCCATTGCAGACCTTGCACTTTGTCTTTCCACGGTAGCGGGATAGCATTACTCGGTTCTGAATTTTATATGCTTTGGATTCCAATTCAGCGAAGAACGAGGATAGACCTTCAAAGTGTTTGTTCCCTTTCCAGATAAGTTGCTTGTGCTTGTCGCTTAACTCGAAATAAGGTTTGTGGATGGGGAAATCAAAATGATGGGAATTATTGACCAATTGATCTCTATACCAGCTCATGCTTTCTCCACGCCATGGAAAAATGGCATTTTCGAAAACGGAAAGAGCAGTGTTGGGTACTACCAAGTCGTCATCAATGCCAATGACGTCTCCATAGCCTTCACATTTTGGGCAAGCTCCATATGGATTGTTGAAACTGAACAAATGTACGTTGGGCTCTAAAAACGTGATTCCATCCAATTCGAATCTGTTGCTGAAATGAGAAATCGCATTGTCCTTCAATGCTTCGATGTAGCATTCACCTTTACCTTCGAAAAAAGCAGTTTGTACTGCATCGGCTAGACGATTGTAAAAATCTTCATCGTTTTTGGTGACAATCCTATCCACCACCAAAAAGAGGTCTTTTGTTTTTTCTGAAATGTCATCGGCTTCGTCAATTCGCAATACTTTTCCTTCTGCTTTGATACGAGCATAACCTTGTTGATTCAAGGCTTTTAGTTTATCTGCCAATGTTCTCCCTTCTTCTAGATGGATAGGAGAGAGGAGGAGGAGTTTTTCACCATCTGGAATTGTTTTGATAACATCCAAAACATCGGTTACGGTATCTTTTTTTACTTCATGGCCGGATTTTGGAGAATAGGTTTTTCCAATTCTAGCAAATAACAATTTTAGATAATCATAAATTTCGGTAGTTGTACCTACAGTAGACCTTGGGTTTGTTGAATTAACCTTTTGCTCTATGGCTATGGCTGGAGCAATTCCTTTTATGTAGTCTACCTTGGGTTTGTTCAAACGTCCTAGAAATTGTCTGGCGTAACTGGATAGGCTCTCCACATAGCGTCTTTGCCCTTCCGCATAAAGCGTGTCGAATGCAAGACTAGACTTTCCAGAACCCGATAAACCAGTAATGACAACAAGCTTGTTTCTTGGTATTACTACATCAATATTTTTCAGGTTGTGCAATTTTGCGCCTTTTATGATGATGTTTTTTTTAGGATTTACTTTAGAAAGACTAGTACTCATAGGTGTTTGTTGAAAAATAATTCTGCAAAGATAACATAAGTATCTTAGCTTCTAAATAAGATTATTGTGCAATAAAATGTTAAAACTTCAATTTTTTTTTGTTTTTTACTGTCGATTGTTGTTATATTTGAGACATACAATAACAATTAACTATCATTTGCCTATAACATAATTTTACTTTTTTAATTTATAAACCCCGACGTACGAAGTCTACTTCTGCAAGAAAAAAAGTGAAATTATGAGAAAGGAACTTATCTCGGATGCTACATTGGTTAGCAGCTACATCAAAGGCGACGAATCTTCATTGGAAATATTGATCAAGAGACACAAACAGCGTATATATAGTTTTATATATTCGAAAGTTTATGATAGGGATGTTGCAGAAGACATTTTTCAAGATGCATTCATCAAAGTGATCAAGACGTTGAAAAAGGGGACTTACAACGAAGAAGGTAAGTTTTTACCATGGGTGATGCGCATATCTCATAATTTGATCATTGATTACTTCAGGAAGAGCAATAGGATGCCTAAGTTTGACAATGGGGGAGAGTTCAGTATTTTTTCCGTATTGAGCGACAATAGCCTGAATGCTGAAAAAGCATTGATAAAAGATCAAGTGGAAACAGATGTGAGACGTTTGATAGAAGAACTCCCAGAGGACCAAAAAGAGGTTATCTTGATGCGTATGTACAACGATATGAGTTTTAAGGAAATCTCAGAGCGAACGGGGGTTAGCATCAATACTGCATTAGGTAGGATGCGTTATGCGCTTATCAATATGCGCAAGATAATAGATAAGCATAATATTATTTTAACGAACTAATGCAATATAGTATGTTTTGATGCGTTATCTAGTCATAACCTTTTAATAATCAATATGGCTAAACTTTACTCAAAACAACCTAAAAAAAACATTGATTTGAACCCAAAAGATGAAACAATAAGTTTTATTCTTAATTACTCCAAGGCTTTAAGTGTTATAAATTATAAAGAAATGAAGTTTGAAGCGCTTCAGAATTAAATTCGAAAAAGCCCTGATGCATAATCAGGGCTTTTTTGCGTCTTATAAGTAGTATTTGGAAGATCGATAGAAGTACAAATCTATTGAGAATGTGACTTTTTATAATCGTCCAGAACCGTTTGCCTTCCTATGGTTTTGGTTATGATATCTTTATTTAGATCCCAACCTCTGGCTTGGGAGTACTCTCTACCATACCAGATGATTTGTAAATGCAAATCGTTCCACAATTCCTCAGGGAATAGTCGTTTTGCATCTTTTTCGGTTTGCGTCACATTCTTGCCATTGGTTAGATTCCAACGATACATTAGCCTATGTATGTGCGTGTCTACAGGAAAGGCAGGCACTCCAAAGGCTTGAGACATCACTACGCTTGCCGTTTTATGTCCAACGGCTGGCAAGGCTTCCAAAGCTTCAAAGCTTTGTGGGACTTCTCCGTTATGCTTGTCTATCAATATGTGAGACAACCCATGGATACCTTTACTCTTCATGGGGGACAAACCGCATGGTCTTATGATTTCCCGGATTTCTTCTACGGACATCTTTATCATATCATGGGGATTGTCTGCTTTGGCAAATAACAAAGGAGTAATTTGGTTCACCCTTACATCTGTGCATTGTGCTGACAACAATACAGCGACTAGTAGCGTATAAGGGTCTTTGTGGTCTAAAGGGATTGGTATTTCCGGATATAGTTCGTTTAATGTTTTTATTACAAAGTTTACCTTTTCTTGCTTCGTCATTAGTTGTATTTTTGAAGAATCTATTTTAAACCAAATTTACAATTATGAATACATTAAAACAAGGCGATGTAGTTCCAAATTTTACAGTAAACGATCAAGATGGAAATGCTATTTCATTGAGTGATTATAAAGGAAAGAAGCTAATTGTCTTCTTTTACCCAAAAGCAAATACACCAGGTTGTACGGCAGAAGCTTGTAATCTTAGTGATAATTACAAGACATTGCAGGATATGGGGTATGAACTATTGGGCGTTAGTGCAGATACCGAAAAAAAGCAATCCAATTTCAAGAATAAATTTGGTTTTCCGTTTCCTTTGTTGGCAGATGTGGACAAGGAGGTAATCAATGCTTTTGGAGTTTGGGGATTGAAGAAGTTCATGGGAAGGGAATTCGACGGCATTCACCGTAAAACCTTTCTAATCGATGAGAAAGGCGTGGTTGCTCACGTTATAGACAAGGTTAAGACGAAAGATCATACGGCTCAGATTTTGGAGCTGTCGTAGAATCATCAACCTTCTCTTGAAAAGACTAGGTTCCAAAATTTGATTTCAATATGCAATCGATGAACTTTGGCAATGGTATTCAAAGTTTTGCCGAAGTCTTCGATTGTTTGTGTTATGGCTTGTCGCTAGGATTTGTTGAATCTATCCGTGTATGGTTTCGGATTTCCCATATCTTTTGATGACCTCGCTTTCAAATTCGACCAGTTCCTTCCAGCGCTTCTCCACATTGATGTCCTTTCCATATTTCCTGGCAAAAGTAATGAAGGTGGTGTAGTGGCCAGCTTCACTTATCATTAATTCCCTATAGAAGGTAGAGAGTTCTTCGTCCTCTATGTTCTCAGATAACACCTTGAAACGTTCACAACTCCTGGCTTCAATCATTGCAGAAAACAATAGCCTATCCACGAGGCTTTGAGTTCTGCTACCTCCTTTGTTCATGAACTTGTACAATTCGTTTACATAGCTGTCCTTACGTTCTCGACCTAGTTTGTAACCACGCTTTTTGATGATGTCGTGTACCATTTGAAAATGCTCAAGCTCTTCTTGTGCCAACAACAACAATTCGGTAACCAACTCTTCGTGTTCCGAATTCAATGTGATTATGGTAATCGCATTGGTAGCAGCTTTTTGTTCACACCAGGCATGGTCAGTCAAAATTTCTTCAATATTGGATTCTACGATATTTACCCAACGAGGATCGGTTTCTAACTTTAAATGAAGCATGGCTTTTAATTTTTGCACAAAGATAATTATTATTCGCTCTAGACAAGGAATGTTAATTAACATTTGATTAATACACTTTAACATGACGATAACAAAAGCGTTTTCTATTTGTACATACCTTGAAAATCAACTAATAAAGATATGAAATCATGAAAAATTCTACCATTAAGAAAACAATCTTGAGCTTGATGCTATGCATTGGCTTCAGCGCTTTCGCGCAATTGAATACTCCTAGGGGAAGTCAACAGGCAACCGTATCGCAACGTGTGGGTATTTCGGATATAAGCATAACCTATTCCAGACCCAGTGTCAATGGAAGAGAGGTGTGGGGCAAATTGGTGCCTTACGGCTTGAACAATCTAGGTTTTGGAACTTCCACGGCAGCTCCATGGCGTGCTGGGGCCAATGAGAATACGATCATTACATTCACACATGATGCCAAGGTGGAAGGGAAGGCGATCAAGGCAGGAACCTATGGATTACATTTCATAGTAAAGGAAAATAATGTGGCAACGCTTATCTTATCCAGTGATGCCAATGCTTGGGGGAGCTTCTTTTACAATGACGACAAAGATGTGCTGAGAGCGGATATAAAAACCAAAACAGTGCCACACAAGGAGTTGTTGACTTTTGAGTTCGATGAGGTAAGCGCAAAGTCCACAGTGGCTTCCTTGGTGTGGGAAAAGAAAGCCTTTCCGTTTAAAGTGGAAGTTGATGTGACTACTGTCGTTTTGGACGAGTTCAGAGCCAAATCAAATGGACAAACAGGCTTTCAAAGGCAAAACTGGGAGAACATGGCAAACTTCTCCCTTAACAACGGAGGAGATTTAAATGAGGCTTTGGGTTGGATTGACAAGGCAATTGCCGGGCAGTTTTTCAGTCAGAAGACATTTAACAACCTCTCTATCAAAGGACAAATCTTAAACAAGTTGGGAAAGACGAGTGAATATGCAGCATTGATGGATGAAGCAGCTGGAATGGCTAATATGAATCAGTTAAATACCATAGGTTATCAAATGCTAAATGCAAAAGATTATGAAAGAGCATTGAAGTACTTTAAGTTGAATGTTGCCAACAATCCAAAAAATGCCAATGTGCACGATAGTTTGGGAGAGGCTTATAAAACCATGGGAGACAAGAAGAATGCCATAAAATACTTGAAAAAGTCATTGTCCCTGAACCCTCCAGCCAATGTAAAGGCAAACTCCGAAAAGCTTTTAAAAGAGCTGGGAGCCATATAATCAATTAAAAAAAGAACAGTTAGACAAGGAAAGCTCAACCACAAAGTTGAGCTTTCCTTGTTTGTACATATGCTGTCTATTTCTGTTGGATTTAAGTGCAAATGATTGAAAATTAACCAATAACGGGTGTTTCATGGTGTCGGAATATGATGGATCTTTATTGAAAACTTAATATCATGGCAATTCAAGGAAGAAAAAGAGTCGTAAACAAGGGAGCGGTAATTGGAAGGAGAAAACCAAGAAAGTTAAAGCCGAAACGTTGGAAGCAAAGTGCAGGAGAAAAGATCAGAGAGCAGCACAGAAGGCAAACAGCCCGTATCAAGGCTTTATTCAGCAAGATAAGAAGGAGGTAACGTATGTTAACTTATATAGTTCCAGATGTTCTTGTATTTTCCCATTTGTCTGTACGTTTCCAATATGATGGCGTTTTCAGGCAAACGTAGAGAGGGATCTTTTTTCAACAACTGCTTGGCGTGGAAGCGGGCGTGTTGTAGGATGTCATTGTCTTTTATGATATCTGCTATGCGTAGATTCAATACTCCGCTTTGCTGTGTCCCCATGATGTCCCCTGGGCCTCTTAGGCGTAAATCGACTTCGGCAATTTCGAAACCATCATTGGTACGAACCATGGTGTCCAATCTGGTCTTGCTGTTTTCGGATAGTTTGTAGCTTGTCATCAAGATGCAGAAACTTTGTTCAGCTCCACGACCGACTCGACCTCTCAATTGATGCAATTGCGAAAGTCCAAAACGCTCGGCACTTTCAATGATCATTAAAGATGCATTGGGTACGTTTACACCAACTTCGATTACGGTAGTGGCAACCATGATTTGTGTTTCGCCTTTTACAAAACGTTGCATTTCGTACTCTTTGTCGGTAGGTTTCATCTTGCCATGAACAATCGAGATTTGATACTTCGGCATAGGGAAATCGCGAGCAATGCTTTCGTACCCATCCATTAAATCCTTATAGTCCATTTGAGCACTTTCCTGTATCAAGGGATAGACTATGTAAACCTGTCTTCCCTTGTCTATTTCATCACGAATAAATCGGAATACCTTCAACCTGTTCGTGTCGTATCGGTGTACTGTTTTTATGGCCTTTCTACCAGGTGGCAATTCGTCTATTATCGAGATGTCCAAATCGCCATATACGGACATGGCCAATGTTCTGGGAATTGGAGTTGCCGTCATCACCAAGACATGGGGAGGGAGGCTGTTTTTTTTCCACAATTTTGATCGTTGTGCAACACCGAATCGGTGTTGTTCATCTATCACGGCAAGTCCGAGATTTTTAAATTTCACCTTGTCTTCGATCAATGCATGAGTGCCAATCAGGATGTCTAATTCACCATTTTCCAACATTTCATGTATTTCTCTTCTTTCTGAAGTTTTACTTGAACCTGTGAGTAGTTTTATTCTGATATTCAGATTGTTGCACAATTCGTTTAGTCCATTGTAGTGTTGGGCTGACAAAATTTCAGTCGGAGCCATCAAACAGGCTTGAAAACCGTTGTCAATGGCCATTAACATTGACATTAGGGCAACTATCGTCTTCCCAGAACCCACATCTCCCTGTAGCAAACGATTCATTTGTGCATTTTGACCAAGGTCTTGACGGATTTCCTTGAGTACTCTTTTTTGAGCATTGGTCAATTCGAAGGATAGATTGTTTTTGAAAAACGAATTGAAATGCTCTCCAATCGATTCGAAGGGAAAGCCTTTTATTTTTGATTTGTGAATTAGATTCTTTAGAATCAATTGCAATTGGATGTAAAACAATTCTTCGAATTTCAGCCTGAATTCAGCCTTGAAAAGCAGCTCTGAAGTCTTCGGGAAATGAACGTTGAAAAGCGCATCGGATTTTGAAATCAACTGCAATTCCGAAAGTAGGTTTTCGGACAAGGTTTCCACAAACCTCCCGTTTGTTTCCAAGAACAGGTTTTGCATGATTTTCGTCATCACCCGATTGGTGATTCCCTTGTTGGACAATTTTTCCGTAGAGGGATAAATGGCCTGCATGGAAGAGCGTAAGTTTTGTTTGTGTTCGGCTAGCAATTCGGTCTCTGGATGTGGCATGTTGAATTTGCCATTGAACCAATTCGTCTTTCCGAAAATCACATAGGGCGTATTCAACTTCAAACCTTCCCTGATCCATTTCTGACCTCGAAACCAAACCAATTCCATCGTACCGGTCTCGTCTTGGAAGGTTGCGACCAATCGCTTGCCTCTTTTTTGGGCGATTTCTTGAAACTTTATGATTTTTCCAACAATCTGTACCTCGGCAGCATTTCGTTGAAGCTGATTGATCTTAAAATACTTCGTACGATCCAAATAGCGATTGGGGAACAGGTTGATTAAATCCTGATAGGTATGTATGCCCAATTCCTTGCGGAGCAAATCGGCACGATTTGGTCCGACACCTTTCAAATAATCTATTGGTGTCTGTAGGTTTGTAGCCATAGCCTACGAAGATAGTACTATGCTATGAAATTGCAAAGGGGAGACTCAATGATGTACCTTGTAGATGTCGCGTTCTATTGCGTAGATGACCAAGCCGACTCTGTTTTTTACGTTCAATTTGTCGAAAAGGACTTCACGAATACCATCTATCCTGCGTTTGCTCAAGCACATCTTATCTGCGATTTCCTTGTAGGTCAACTCGGTACATGCCCATTTTAAAAAGGTGATTTCTTGCTCCTTGGGATGAAATTTCAATGTGTTTAGGTTTTTGAGTACTATCTTGTTGGCATCCTGGGAATAATAATAGCCTTTGTGTGCCATATCCTTTAAGCCTTCCAACAACTCATTGGGTTCTGCGTCTTTGAAGATGTAGCCTGTTGCTCCGGACTTGAGCATTTCTATGATGGAGAATTCCTTGTTGTTCATTGACAAGCCTGCAATGTGGATGTCTTTGTAGGTTTCTTTGTGCTTGTAGAGTTCCTTGGGTTTGTCTGGAATGATGCCTTTTAGCCATTTGGTGGCTTCGTAACCGTTTATTTCCGGCATTTCTATGTCCATTAGGATGATGTCTGGTAATTGCTCTTTTTCAAGCGAATGCAACGTCTTTTTTAAATCCACCCCATTGTTGGCTTCAAAAACTATGGTAAAGCCTTCAAAATGTTGTATGAGCTCAGCTATGCCACGACGCATCAACTTATGGTCGTCTACCAATGCTACTTTTATGTTAGTCTCCATGGGATTCATTTAAAGGAATGTTCAAATTTATTTTAGTACCGTTGTTTGGTTGGCTCTTTATGGTAAACGTGCCATTCATCAATTGTGTCCTGTTTTGTATGCTCAACAAGCCAATACCTTTTGCTTTGTTGGATTCACCGTTTAAAATGGAGGTATCAAAACCTTTGCCGTTGTCTTCAACATACACGTCGAAATCTTTCGGGTTGTTCACCAGTTTTATGGCTATCAAAGAAGCATCTGCGTGATTCAAACTATTGTTTATTGCTTCTTGTATGATCCTGTAGGTAAAGATTTGAGTGTTTTTTTTTAAGTTTATTTCCTCCTTACTGGTCGTAAAATGGGTCTTTATGCTGGTTTTGTCTTCTACGCGTTGCAGTTGCTGTGCTATGTTTTCTTCCAAGGTATAGCCCGTAATGTATTTGGGATCGAGATCTTTGGACAAATCCTTGATTTCCTTTATGGATTCGGTTATGAGCAATTTTGTGCTTTCTATTTTATTGATATCAATGTTGCTAGGTCTCATTAACATTGTATTTAGATTTAGTTTGGCGAGCGATAGTGTCTGTTGTAATTTAATATGGAGTCTTGCAGCGAGTTCTTCCATAGTCTGTTCCTTAGATTCCAATGAGGCTTTTATTAATTCGTTCTTAATGGTGTCTTCTCGTTCTTGGAATTCTCTTTGTTTGTTTCGGTATTTTAGTATAGCAATTATAACTATTATAGAAAAAAATAAGAGTATTAGGGTACTATAGAAAATAGTCTCTATTAAAATATCCTTTGATGTTTCTTCTATTGAAAAGAAGAGTGTTTTTGCATTCTGTTGGAACATATAAACCCAATGATTATTATAGCGTAGAGAATAATATTTGCACCTTTTTGAATAATATTAGATACCTTTTTTAAAGTTTTACTATCAATATTCTCTAAATGATTCTGTATAAATGTAAAAGGGAGAATACATGAATAAAAAATGATGAATCCAGTACAAAACCAAAATAAAGGATGTTCAATAAATTTAATATTTTTTATTGGTTTTATTAGGAATAAACTCCATATACTTAGAAAAATAGTTAAAACTCCTCCTAACATATATATGTAGGATTGAAGTTCATTGGAATTTGTATTAGAAATATTCAATATGGTGAAAACTATGATAATGAATATGGGGATGGAAGTTTTTATACTTTTTTTTACTAGGCTGTCGCTATTAATAAAATAGAAAAATGAAGTATAAAAAATGTATTCTAAAGGGACGTATATATTATAAATAACATTTTCATTTACTTTATTTTCTAAATGTTTATTGAACTCTACAATATATTCTGTTAATAAGCCTAAAGCCATTAAACCTAATAAAATCCATAGGCTTTTATTGTATTTATAAATAGACAACCCAAAACCAAAAGCTATGGTGAAAATAGATAGATATATTAATCTTGGGATGTCTTCCATAATCTTAAAGGTAATGATTTTATGGGGTTGACATTAATGTTGTAAAGTATTTTTCCATTTCCTTGTCATACTCAGTATTATTTTTTGAGTTGTTGCCTATTAATGTTGTTCCATCCCAATAATCACCTAATCTTTTTCCTCCTCCAACTTCTACTATAGGAGTCCTATTGCCGCTAATAGTGTCTGAGATGTATGAGTCAAGTATAATAGACCCTTCAATGCAGGTAGAAGTTAAATCTCTACCCGTTTCACCATAGCCAACTAAAACAAGTGTAGTGTCATTTATGCGGTCATCGCGTTTAGCCAAATAAAAACGAATACCCTCACATTTTGGCTTATCAATAATTTCTTTGATGATTTCTTTGCTAAAATTAATGGATACTATTTCTGCCATTATTTCAACTTTTTCCTTATGTGTTGTATTGGGGGCATTATATTTTTCTTTAAACTTTTTCCAGTAAAGTTCTTCTATCATCTTTTTTGCTCTCTTTTGAGGAATTATTTCCCCTTCTTCTTTTCCTGTAATAGTGTTGATAAACTTAGACATGTTTTAAATATTTTAAATGTTAATAATTAATTGAAAGTTAAAACTAGATGTGATTTTAGAATTAAAAAAATAAAAAGGGACATTGGGGTGTTTTTCACGAGAATATTGAAGAAAAGACTATCATAGAATCGGGTTTATACACATTGATACTAATAAGTTATTTGTGAAATTTGAGTTGTGAAAATGTTTAACCATTAAAACTCTAAAAAATGAAAATAAATTACAGAGGAAATTATGAGCAAATAAAATTAGCGGTTGAAGACGCAAATGATGTACTAAATTTAGATACGTTTTATAGTTTAATAGCTAAGTGCGAAAAATTTAATTGTTCAAAAAAAACGGCATCAGAAGTTGCCGAAATTTTAAAGACAACCACTCTTGAGGTAGAAGTGAAAGTTTACAAGCCAAAATGGATTTTCAGCAAAGTACTAGGCTACTTTGTTAAAGGTAAACCTAATTGTGTGTTTTTAAATAAGAGAAAATTGTACAGAGATACAGGGTCTATAACTAATACGATAATTCATGAATATGTACATGCAGTTGATAATAAATACAATAATAAAATTATTGATTTTGGACATAATTGCGGAGCACATAAAAATACAGCACCTTATGTTATAGGTAATATAGCAGAAATAATTATTGATGGTTATGAAATTAATGATATAGAGTCAGAGTTAAAACTTTTTAAGAATGTAATCAATTATGAAATTGTAGATAATTTAAATATTGAAGACCTATAATAGATATTAATATTAAAATAAATTAAGATGAGCGGAATAACAAGAAAACAAGCAAGATTAATTAAAAGACAAATTTCTAAACTGTATAGAAGAAACTATATACCATTAACTACCCCAGATAGTACATTGTCTATAGGTGATGTCTTGGAAAAAAAGAATGATATCTTAGAGTTTATTGATGGTTCAATTTTTGATTCTAATAATATAGAATTTAATGAAGGGAATAAAATTAATATGAACATTATTTCGAGTTCTGAAACTAATATATCACTAAAATTAAAAGGAGAATCAATATTATCAGAACTTTTTAAAGTAGAAGAGGCAGGCTTATCAATTAATTTTTCTTCATCAAATGAAATGTTATTGAAAGCAGTTGGTTTAAGACAACAGAATATGAAAAATTTTGCTGATTTTAGAAAAGAGTTGTTAAGTAAATATGTAGCAGGAGAATTGTCTTCAAAAGTTTATGTTGTAAGAGGGCTGGTATATGCGGACAAATTCTATCTTCAATATAGTGGAGAAAAAGGAGGGGGTATTGCTTTTAATATTGATACCGGTATAAAAGGTGCCAATGCAGAGGTTGATGCGGATTTTTCTTTAAAATGGAAGAAAAATGTTGGTTTCCATATAAATGGTTTAAACGGAGGAGTATTAGCATATAGAGTTTCTGGTGTTAGATTAAAAAGACATTTAATCACACAGAAAACTAATGATAATATCCTAAGAGGTGTATCAGAAGCGGATGTTTTAAGTACAATTTCTTTTAAAGAAAGAAAAGAGCTTTTAAAAAATGATATGCTTGAAGTTGTAGATCTAACTGCAGAAGCGTTAATTTAGTGAGCCTTAATATGGATAGCACTCTAGAGTAAATAAAAGACCGCAGTATGCGGTCTTTTATTTACTCTAGAGAGTCCTTCTACTGCTCCCCCTTAAGAACTAACAAAGGTACTCTACTTTCAAAATCGGCTTTTCTAATACCATTGTCATGTATCGTATCACTCCATAGTTTCTTGAAGAAACCACGTTTACGTCTAAATACGCATATCATATCCGGCTCCACGACGTGTATGTATTCCAAAACTCCTTGAAACAAGGTAGCGTTTTCAGAAGAGTAGTACTTGGAAGTAACGGCAGCCAAATCCTTGTCAAACATCAAATCCTCTGGCAAGAAAGACGGTGTCTTAACTTGCAACAAGGTCATACGTGCACTTAGTCCGTCCAAAGTAGTTTCCAAGGGCTTCAAGGCATCTTCCATTTTTACGACTCCGGATTTTATGGCTGTCAATACGGTGTCGATTGCTTTGTACTTGTAATCTTCAGGAATCAATAGAACAGGCATGTCCGTTTTACGGACGATGCTACCAGACAAATCATCCAAATACAATTTTTCATGTGTCTTTGGTGTTCTCGCCGGAGCAATGATGAGATCGATGTCAAAGTCAACACAAAATTCTTTAATGTAATCCAAAGTGTTACCTTGCATAAAGCGAAAGTTAAGCGTTACGCCAAGTTTTTCGGCATAATCGGTCACTTCTTTCAAATGCTCCTTTTTCTGGGGGTCTCCCAAAAGAATACAGCCGTAAATGGTTTCTGCTCCTACCTGCTTTGCGAAATCTAAGGCATAGAGAAGAGTGGCTTTCTTTTCTTTAAGCGAATTAATCGGTACTAAAAATGTTTTCATCTTTAATTTTTGTTCGGGTTAATTTTGTGCAAAAGGAGTTTTTTAAAGAGTTATCCTAGAAAAGATGTAAATATTTCGTTTAAAGGTTATTATATGGCGAGGAAATGAGTGCGTATTGCCTTTTTCATGGATTTTGATTCTAAATTAATTGAGGAAAAGAGTTTATTATGGTAACTGATAGTATAGTTTAAATGAAAATGATTTTTAGATGTTTCAAGGTTAATAAAATTTAAGAGGGAAGAAACAGTATAAATAAGAAGCTTTTCTTTATTTTGGCTTAGCCTTTGATTAGTATAATCCATGAAGTATATTTTAGTCGTATTTTTTCTATTAGGAAGCTTTTTAACTATGGCGCAACAAACTGATGTCGTAGATTTTAAGTCTATTGGTGTGAAGTTGGAGATAGAACCCGAATTGAAGCGAGTTTCCGGTAAGGTAAATTGCATATTCGACATACTCAAGAAGAGTGATTCCATCTATTTGGATGCCAGGACTATGACCTTTGATTCCATAACATTGAATGATAAACGTGTTAATACATACAATGATGGGGAAAAACTATGGATAATAGGCGATTTCAAACCTTCGAAAAAAAATGAATTATTCTTGGAGTATGAAGCTACTCCCAAAAAGACAATGTATTTCATTGGTTGGGAGAATGAAGGGCAAAACCAAGTTTGGACGCAAGGACAAGGCAAGTACACTAGTCATTGGTTGCCGAGCATAGATGACATGAACGATAAAATCGAATTTGACTTAAGTGTCACCTTCGACAATGATTATGAGGTGATAGCGAATGGAAAGCTTAAAGAAAAGAATATAGGCAAAGAGGCTACTACTTGGCATTACGATATGAAACAACCAATGTCAAGCTATTTGGTAGCCTTGGCAATTGGTAAATATGATAAAAAAAATGAAATTTCAAAAAGTGGAATTCCTTTGGAGATGTATTATTATCCTGAAGATTCTGCCAAAGTAGAACCGACATATCGTTACACCAAGACGATGTTCGATTTTCTTGAGGAGGAGATAGGAGTAAGTTACCCTTGGCAAAACTACAAGCAAGTTCCAGTAAGGGATTTCTTATATGCTGGAATGGAAAATACGAGTACAACCATTTTTTCGGACGCCTTTGTCGTGGACAGCATAGCCTTTGTGGATAAGAACTATGTCAATGTCAATGCACATGAATTGGCACACCAGTGGTTTGGGGACTTGGTCACGGAAGAGTCTGGAACACACCATTGGCTACAAGAAGGGTTTGCAACCTTTTATGCCCTTTTGGCGGAAAGGCATGTATTTGGGGAAGATTACTATTATTGGAGATTGTATGAGTATGCACAAGAGTTGCTGGCACAAGATGAAGCTGGAGGAAGCACAGCATTGTTGGATCCGAAATCAAGCAGCGCGACCTTTTACAAGAAAGGTGCTTTGGTGTTGCATATGTTGAAGAAAAAAGTTGGAAATAAAGCTTTCAACAAAGCTGTGAAGAACTATTTGAAAAAATACAAGTATAAAAATGTGGAAACCGAAGACTTCATAAATGCGGTTGAAGAAGCATCAGGCAAAAAAATGACAGCATTTGTGCAGAGATGGCTAAGAGACAAAGATTTTCACTATAAGGAGGTCGAATCTCACCTTGTGGGAGACTCCAACCTGATAGAAGGGCATTTGCAAATAGACTGTGAAGCATACACTTCCAGATGCGAAGATTATTTGACGTCTTGGATTGCAGACGAATCCAAAATAAAGGTGGTCGGACAAATGCCAAATAGAATAAAAGCTGAAGACTTCAAGAATTCCATAAAAGTGCGACAAGCAATAGCTCAGAATTTAACTAAGGTACCATTGGAACTCAAAGAAGAATATGAAAGCTTGTTAAGTGATAAATCGTATTTAACCGTAGAATCTGCCTTGTTCAACTTGATCAACAGTTTTCCGAGTGACACCAAAAAGTATATGGATTTGACTAAAGATGTCATAGGGTTCAATGATAGGAACATCCGACAATTATGGTTGTTTATGGCATTGGTCACCAATGTCTATCCGGAAGAAAGTGAAGCTTTTTTCAAGGAACTGACTGGTTATACGGATCCAAAGTATCATTTCGAAGTTAGGGAGCAAGCCTTTCAATTTTTAAAAGGAGTGAGAGCATGCAATGAAGAGTGTACGAAAAACCTTGAAGATGCTGCGAAACATCACAATTGGAGATTCAAGAAAAAGGCAAGAGAACTATTAGAACAAAAACAATAAGAACTTACAATACATGAAAGCATTGGTAATATCTGGAGGCGGTAGCAAAGGCGCATTTGCAGGTGGAGTAGCACAATACTTGATAGAGCAAGAAGGAAAAAACTACGATATGTATTTGGGCACGTCAACAGGGAGTTTGTTGGTGCCGCATTTGGCTGCAAATGACGTAGGTAAACTCTATGACATCTATACTAGCGTAAACCAAAAGACCATTTTTAGCATTAATCCATTCGTGATCAAGAAGAAAAAGGGAAGGGAATATGTTTCCATCAATTATTTTAATACGGTATTGCAGTTCATTGGGAAGAAAAGGACGTTTGGGGAGAGTAAAAACCTAAAGCGTCACATAAAACGAAAATTTACCAAAGAAGAATACGATCGTATAAGGGCAACAAAGGAAGATGTGGTAGTCACAGTGACCAACCTATCCAAAAACAGGACAGAATACAAGTCCATAAATGATTATGACTATGATGAGTTTTGCGAATGGGTTTGGATTTCATGCAATTATATCCCGTTCATGTCTTTGGTGAAAAAAAATGGATTTGAATATGCCGATGGGGGATTGGGGTGTGTCATACCCATTAGAGAAGCCATAAAAAGAGGTGCTACGGAAATAGATGCCATTGTTTTGGAAAGTGAAAATTTGGAATACAACAAGGTATTGGGGAAAAACCCATTCTCATTGTTGATAAACTTGTTTGGACACTTGATCGATCAAGTAGAAAAAGGAGATATAGCCATAGGGAAATTGGCAGCCAAGCATAGAAACGTGAAACTCAATATCTATTATACACCAACAAAACTCACTGAGAATTCATTGATATTCAATAAGAAACTAATGGAAAAATGGTGGTTGGAAGGGTTCTTGCATGCACAGAAGAAACATGACAAGGAATTCCCCCTGAATTCAACTGTTGAGGTAAAACAACATTAGATTACCACATTTCTCCTACTTCTTTCTTTATGTATGATAGAGCAGGGTCACTAGGAGCTTGTTTTTCCATCATCTCCGTCAAAAGGACTTCGCGTAGTTTGTTGGCTGTATCGGTTTTTTCAAGCATGCTAGCTTTTCTGATGAGCTGGATAGTTGCATTCTTGGAAGCATTGATAATGGTCCAACATTCGTCTGTGATATATATCTGTTGAGATAGGTTGTGCTCGAATTCTTGCTCTATGCTTTTTATGAGCAAGGACTCATATTGATTCTTGTCGGACGATGCTGGTTTGACTCTAATCAACAATTTGCTTGGGGTAATACGTTCCAAGAATAAAGTCATGCGCTCATAGGCTTGCAATCTCAAAGGCATTGCGGTGACTTGCATATCTTTTTTCAATAGATAGTTTCTTCTTTTGTCTTCGTTGTTAATGTGTTCTTTAAAGAAAAAATATGCGACAAGACCAGTTATTAAGGCAGGTACGGCATTTAGGAAAAAGTTTATGATTCTATCGGCATCCATGAGTAAATAGGTTTAGAGAACAAACATAACTTGTTTTCTTTTATTGTACAAGAAAACGTAAAAGTTTGAAACTAAAGAGATCGATCTAAATTATGTCTCCCCATTTGTTTATTCTTTCCCACCCATGTGGGGGCAATCTTTTAATGATCTCATGCCATTGAAAGGAACAGGTGTTTTTTCATAACTATAGGTTTTATCCAATTCGGTGGATAATTTGTTGGCATCTATGTTTAATTCGATGTCACTCATTTTAAATTGACAAGGATGTTCATAACCGGCAGCATGGGTGATTTCTACAAACTCTTTTCTGAAGGTTTTGAAATACTGAGCCAATCGTACCGATTTTAGAGTTGGATCTATTCCGTTTTGTAGCCATTTGCTTTGTGTTGCGACACCACTTGGGCATCTGTTGGTATGACAAACTTGTGCCTGAATGCAACCAATGCTCATCATGGCTTCCCTTGCAACATTAATGCAGTCAACACCCATTGCAAATGCCATGGCAGCTTTGGCAGGAAACCCTAATTTTCCACTACCTATGAATACAATCTGTTCACTTAACCCCTTGGACTGAAAGAGCTTGTATAGGTCGGAAAAACCATAGACCCATGGCAAGGAAACGTGATCGGCAAAACTTGGAGGAGCAGCTCCAGTACCACCTTCACCACCATCTACAGTAATGAAATCCGGGCCTTTTCCGGTTTTGGCCATGATATCCGCCAACTCCTTCCATTGATCCAGTTTACCTATGGCAGCTTTGATGCCAACTGGCAAGCCAGTGGCTTCAGCAATGCTTTCCACAAAATCAACTAATTCCGATACATTTGAAAATGCTTTGTGATTTGGAGGAGACAAGACATCCTTTCCTACTTCCACACCACGGATTTTAGCAATTTCCGGTGTTATTTTGGAGCCTGGCAATACGCCCCCTTTTCCTGGTTTGGCACCTTGCGACAATTTAACTTCGATGGCACGGATAAATGGATTGTCCTCAACGAGTTTTACCATCTTTTCCATGGAAAAACCACCATTTTTTGAACGTACTCCAAAATACCCTGTTCCAAAATGAAACACGACATCACCTCCATTGCTATGGTAGGGAGACAGCCCTCCCTCTCCAGTATTATGGTATGCATTTGCCATCTGCACACCCTTGTTTAAAGATTCGACGGCCTTTGCGGACAAGGACCCAAAACTCATGGCAGATACATTGATTATCGAGGCAGGCCTATACGGACGTTTACGTTTTTTGAATTCTCCGATTATCTTTGCACAAGGCAAAAAGTTTTGATCTATTGCATTTGGATGAGCTTTGTCTACTTGATAGGGCATCATTGCATTGTTGATGAATATGTGCTGATGTGCATAGATGTCACGATCGGTTCCAAAGCCTTCATAATTGTTTTCCTTTTTGGCGGAAGCATAGATCCAACCACGCTCTATACGATTAAAAGGTAGTTCTTCTCTATTGTTGGCAACAAAATACTGGCGGATCTCAGGACCGATGCTTTCAAACATATAGCGGATATGACCAACAATGGGAAAGTTATGACTTATGGTATGTTTGCGTTGTGCAACGTCTCTAATGGCAACAAGTACCAAAACGATTATAATCCAAAGCCACCAAGAGATATTAGAAAAGAAGGTAAGTATAGTATCCATAATTTTTGAAAGGTATTTTTCCAAAAATAAACATTATCTGCTCTTCTATATAAACTAAGAGTAGCTTTTTACTGATAGAAGATGAGATGACCTTACCTATAAACAGGTTTTGGGAATATTTCAGAAAAGGTATTTAAAAGTTGGATGGCAGTTTGACAAATACCCAAAGTTGGATGATCGTTTACAGCTCCAGCCGACCATCGGTAGCATATGATTTGGTAATAGAAGTCTTCAAAGGAATAAATGCTTTGATTCGTATAAAATTTATAATAAATATACAAAGCGGCCACTGTCACCGATCGACTACCACCATCATGACAATGAATTAATAAGTTGCCTTGAGGGTAAATATTAACCATATCATCTTTCAGCTGTTTTTCTTCAGGAAGAAAGTCTAACAATTGGTCAGCCATGTACAAAGCAGCCAATAAAGTCATAACATTGTTTTCTGGCCCATCAATTAGTCCAACTTTGGATAATTGGGTAGATAGATAGTTAATGGTCGTTTCTGTTCCATCTTTTTCTATCTTCTTTGTTTTTAAAGTTTGTTGAAGAGATTTTGCATCATTAACATCATAGGCGACATTCAAAACACCGGCAATGCCATTCATTTGCAAAAGATTTGCACTCAAGTCGTATGTGCCTACATAGATAAATTGTTTGTTTCCGTTGGGTAAAATACGGGTTGGTACTTCAAATACAGGAGTTGCTATTTGTACGGATGTTGGCCTAGAAGGGAAATTCCATATGGGATTGGTACAAAATTGTTCTTCAGTTTTGTTTTGTATTTCTTCACAAAAAGATAAAGACATGTCGGTAAAGGTCTTAGATTTTGGTTTTGGTATCTCCGTACAGTAGTAATTGAGGTATTTGTTCTAAGCTATAAGTGTTTTGAGAAGGAACAATTGATAATTTCCAGACTAAATCAAAAATGGTTTTTGGCCACGGATTTGAAGGGACGTTGGTCGTACCAAAGGCAGTTGAAATGGCTTCGATGTCCGTGTGCTCCCAACAAACGACTACATTGGAGTCTGTGTATTTGTCATCACCAAGAATATGGTTGACCATGGTCGTATGGTCATCTTTCAAATATTTTTGATGAATTTTCAGCCCTAGGCGCTCAGCTAAGGGAGTGACTGTTTCCACAGGTCGGTGACTAGGACTATGATGCCCGATGCCAGCAGCGAAAATATGATCTATCGTATCAAAGTCATCTGGTATGTAGTATGCCAATGCAGATGCTCTTTCATATCCTTTTACAGATAGGTTCTCATTGTTTTTCTCATGCGGTTTTTCTGCATGCCTTATAATTAATATTTGCTTTGGAAAGCCCATCGAGTTTGTTTGTTGAAGTTTGGTTTTCCAAATTAAAACAATTGTTTCAATTTATTTTCAGGTGTTTTTACGTGGTTTTTGGTCAAAGAATGGCTTTTGGGAATAATCAACTGGAGAGGGGCTTGAAAACAAAACTAAGAAGGAGGAAAGAATTTGTTTATAATTATTGATAAATCGGAAGGAATAAAACTATGACAATACTTATTTTTACCATTTAAAAATCAAGCCAATTTGGAAAAGTATTTAAGTCAATTGAATGAAGCGCAATATGCGCCAACGGTACAGAAGGAGGGACCAATGATTATCATTGCAGGAGCAGGGTCTGGCAAAACGAGGGTATTAACATATCGTATTGCCTATTTAATGAGTCAAGGTGTGGATGCTTTCAACATATTGTCATTGACCTTTACAAACAAGGCGGCTCGTGAAATGAAAGAGAGAATTTCCCACATCGTTGGAGATGGAGAGGCAAAAAACCTATGGATGGGAACCTTTCACTCTGTATTCGCAAAGATATTGCGTTTTGAAGGGCATCATTTGGGTTTTCCAAGCAATTTCACCATTTACGATACGCAAGATTCCCAACGTTTAATGGGGTCCATCATAAAAGAAATGGGATTGGACAAGGACGTCTATAAGACGAAGCAAGTATATAGCAGGATCTCATCATACAAGAATAGTTTGATAACGGTAAAGGCCTATTTCAAAAACCCTGAACTAATGGAAGCCGATGCTATGGCACGTCGACCAAGAATGGGAGAAGTATACAAGGAATATGTAGATCGTTGTTTTAAGGCTGGAGCAATGGATTTTGATGACTTGTTGTTGCGTACGAACGAATTGCTGACACGTTTTCCAGCGGTTTTGGCGCAATACCAAAACCGATTCCGATACATATTGGTGGATGAGTATCAGGATACCAACCATTCCCAATATCTAATCGTAAGAGCACTGGCTGATCGTTTTCAAAACATTTGCGTGGTAGGGGATGATGCACAAAGTATCTATGCTTTCCGTGGAGCAAACATAAACAACATATTGAACTTCCAGAAAGATTACGATGATGTGAAGATGTATCGTTTGGAACAAAATTATCGATCTACGAAAAATATTGTGAATGCAGCTAATTCCGTAATAGACCATAACCAGACGAAATTGGATAAAGTCGTTTGGACGGCAAATGATGAAGGAGGGAAGGTGATAGTGCATCGTTCGTTGACCGATGGAGATGAAGGACGTTATGTTGCCAGTACCATTTTCGAAACGAAAATGAACAATCAGCTTTTGAATAGTGATTTTGCCATACTGTATCGTACCAATGCACAATCACGAGCAATGGAGGATGCTTTGAGGAAAAGGGAAATACCATATAGAATCTATGGAGGCTTGTCTTTTTACCAACGTAAGGAAATCAAAGATGTTACAGCCTATCTGAGGTTGATATTGAATCCAGCTGATGAAGAAGCTTTGAAAAGAGTTATCAACTATCCTGCAAGAGGCATAGGGCAAACAACCATAGACAGGTTGATTGTTGCTGCCAATGGTTATGGGAAAACTATTTTTGAACTGCTGGAAAACATAGATAGCGTTGACGTCAACATAAATAACGGTACCAAAAGCAAATTACGAGACTTTGTTACCTTGATAAAGAGTTATCAAGTAATGAACGAAACAGCCAATGCTTTCGATTTGGCCGAGCATATGACGAAGACTAGTGGTTTGATGCGTGAGTTCAACAAGGATGGTACACCAGAAGGTATCACACGTTTGGAAAACGTAGAAGAGCTTTTAAACGGAATCAAGGATTTCGTGGAAGGCCAACTAGAACTGGCTGATGCTTCAGACTCTTTGGCGGAGTTCTTGGAAGATGTTGCCTTGGCTACAGACTTGGATGCCGATAAAGGAGACACCGATCATGTGGCTCTAATGACTATTCACTTGGCAAAGGGATTGGAGTTCAATCACGTGTTTGTTGTTGGATTGGAAGAAGATTTATTTCCAAGTGCCATGAGTATGAATACACGTGACGATTTAGAAGAAGAAAGACGCTTATTCTATGTCGCATTGACCAGAGCCGAAAAACAAGCCTACTTGACATATGCTTTGTCACGCTATCGTTGGGGAAAACTGGTAGACTCAGAGCCAAGTCGTTTCATAGAAGAAATAGATGATGAGTACTTGGAAGTACTCACACCAATAGAAGAACGCCGTATAAATCCAATGTTATCTGCCGATATCTTTGGGGATACGCCATCAAATAAAATTAGATTCAAAAAAGCCGTGCAACCTAAACTAAAAAAGAAAACCGACAAGAACAAGCCTGTAAACTTTGAGATAAGTTCTCCTAAGAAGATGAAAAAGGCATCAGAAATAGAAGCTCCTATAAGCGCCAATTTATTTGACGGGGAATTGACAGTGGGCAATAGAGTGAAGCATTTGAAATTTGGTAGAGGAGAAGTGCTTAAGATAGAAGGCAAAGGCGCCGATGTAAAAGCTGAAATAGACTTTGAGTTTGGAGGTGTGAAGAAACTATTGTTGCGTTTCGCCAAGTTGGAATTGATTGGGTAGATTGTGATTATCTGGTTTTGTAATTAAGTAAGGCAAAGTACTATGAAAAAGGAAACTAAATCACACGACTGATTAGATAGTTGCTTTCCAAATTTGCATACATTTTGTTCTGCATGAGTGTAGTATGCAAAGGGTTTTAATATTGGTTGCCACCTTTTTTCATCCAACGACATACTAGTCTCTTATAATCCTGCTAGCTATTCGATAGTTATCCTGTTAATGATTTAATCTATAGAATTTATCGAGGTTTTATCTCGGGGTTAAGTGAAAAGTTTGAAAACTTTAGGTTTTCATTAAACTAAAATAAGTTTTTTTCCGCTTGATACCTCGATGGCTTAGTCTTTGGGTAGTCATTTGACTATGAAAGACCACTGTCAAAGACGGTGGTTATGTTTTAAAGGCTCTGCCGTTATTTAGGGCTAATCAATTTTATGTTTTGATAGTATAAGCTAGGAGATAGTTCGTTTCTGAATTTGATTAAGTTGATAAGCATATTATGTCACTTTGGGGCTGATTTGAAAATCAAAGCCACCGTTTTTAACTGTAGTTGTTTACTACATTGTTCGTTTTCTTGTCGTTACCCGAAGTATGACTTATCACAAGTAACTACCGCGACAATCTGTTCGTTGCTCACTAGTGCTTACTTCCTCGTTTGCGGGTTTCCTTTGTCAAATTTCAGAAAGAAAATATCATCACTAGTTTCAATGTATTCAAATTTATTTTTATTAAAACGAGAAAAAGTAATTAAAAAGATGCTAATCTGTTCTGAATGTTAAGTTTACGACAGGTAATCTATAAATGTATGTTAATTAAGAAAATGACTGGTACCTACTAGTTTAGTGAAGAAATATTTACTCCTATTTTCGCCTCGAAATATTTTTATCTTAGCGCCAAGGTTCTTTATTGTTTCATATTTATAAATTATATATATAAAATAGAATTATGAAAAAATGGACTTTTTTAGTGTGGTTATGTATCTCCTTAATGGGGAGTGATACCTATGCCCAATTTAATGATTATCCAAACTTTAAGCTACCAAGTTTTGGAACATCACAAGAACCGTTAACTTACAAGCAAATTTTCCTAGTAAGGATTAAAGAGACAGGTAGTAATAAGTATTTGAAATTGACGAATCAATATAATCAATCAAAATTAGTGGCGCATTTAACCAACAGCACTTCAGCAAATATTCCTATGGATGAAAGCGAGTACTGGTGGTTAACACTTGATCAAGCAGACAATATGGCTCTTATCAATGTAAAGTACGGTACTTTTATCAAAGCTAGGCATTTTTATGATTTTGAACCGTCCAAATTGATTTATCCCATAGATGAACCTACAATTGTACCCGTGGATATCGATAAGTTAAATGAATTTGACAAATCAAATTCATATTTAAAGTTGATGAGCCCTACAACAATAGCGGATATTGAAAATGCATTTAAAAATCACACCTCGATTCCTGTCAATTTAAATTTTTATTATAATGAGGATTCTACAAGTGCTTTTGGGTATCTGGATCCTAAAAATTTTAATGTTAGCGGAATGTCCAACAAAGTGGTAAGACAATTTAGGAATAATATAGGTTCTGCTCCTAGTAACAAAAAAATTATATTGGAACCCGTAAAATACTTCGGATACTTACCCGTTCCTATGGAGGCTTCTTCTTCTCATATTATTACACCAAATATAGCGCTTAGTCAAACTAGCATTTCGGCTCCTCCAGGTACCATTACTGATAATAAAGCTAATGTGGTATCTATGCAAGGGTTAGCTATAAATGGAGCCAAAGCGGCTACCTTTTTGATATATCCAAGTAATCAAACTACAAATGCAGAAATTGGACTATTGGATCTGGGTGTAAATTATTATAAGGCTTCTGCATATCAAAGTAATGATGGATTTCGTAAATTGAAAAGTGGGTTAAGAATAAAAAACAATAAATATTATTTGTTTAATGGCCCTACTGAAGTTGACACAGGTATAGAAACATACACAAACACACATATACCTATCATTTTAACATATACAGACAATAAGATTCAAGTTAAAAACTTATCTTCTCAAATAGTAGGAGAACTTCTATTACCTACTCATACAGTTTTGTCAAAAAAGTTAGATCTTACCCGATTAATGACTACTGTGAGAAGTGGATCCATAATAATACGTTATAAACCATCAGATGGATTGTTCTTTTTTGATTATGATAATGCTGTATTCAATAATCTACCAAGTTCGTTGGATTATGTTTCAACTGATCCGTATTTTTCTAATACTGAAAATGACCAAGTCTTGCCAAAATTTGATTGGATGACTGAATCTTATAATCTTAGATATAAGAGTAATGGTGTAACTGTTGATGAAATTGTGCAAAGCCCATTTTTTTCAAATAGTTATCCAGATATTGCTAATAGACATGATGCAAGTGGTAAATTTATTGGTGGAGGTGATTATAAATCCGAAGATGGTTGGGAGATGATAAAGGTAAATTTTGGATATGATCATAATTTGAATCCTTTATCCGATTTAAAGTTAAGGAACGAACCTTATATGATACTTTATAACAGAGTACAAGGTACATTACGAGTTTTTATTTATTTGAATAATTCATCAATTGCAAATAATTTGAGTATATCTCTTAAAAACGGACCTAACACAGGTATAAGCGAAGTTCGGCCAGCCAAAATATGGGGTAGTTATTTACAAGGCAAAGCATTAAATGATCCAGAATTATCTGACGCACCCTACACAAAAACAGTAAAACTACCATCTTCTAGTTCTGGTTCTTTTGTATATGCTGATTTTCAAATGTCCTATGATCCTTGTATAGAGTTTTATGAATCCAATATTCAGATTGAGGTGAATAAAGTTACATCGGGTTCATTAAAAATAGTAGGTCGTTCACTAGGTGGTTCAATTCCTGTTGGTAGCCCGGCTATCGATAATTGGTTAATCAATTCTAATAATTATTTGACTGGAGTTTTGGAAACACCTTATGGAACGCAACAAAACACATTGGGAGATGTATCATTTAGAAATTTCGATCGATGGGGTAAAGATGACTGGAGCAATACAGCAAATTTTGTTCTTCCTGGTAAAAAAATACAAGCTTGGCAAAGGGAGGCTGCTCGTTTGGAATATGAAGCTAATACTACATTAAGTGCAGCTGCTTTTGTAACAGCAACTGGTAAGACACTTAAAGGATCAGCTAAAATAGCTCAAGTCGCAAATCCTCCTTTTGTAAATCCAGGTAAAGTCATGGAAGGAGCTGGAGAATTAGTTGAAGCAGGGGCCTCTTTTATGAAAGGGGGGGCTATAGCTCTCAGAGCACAAGCTTCTAGATTAAAATATGATAATTTAAGAGATACACCAGATAAAAACATTGATGTAGCATTGCCAAATCCTCAACCAAGTGTGGTTTTTTCAGAGTTGGCACTTAGTGGTACTTTGCAAATTTCCACACCGTTATTTGATGATGTGGTTATTACCACGCCTGGTTCAAAAAATTCACATTTGGCACCTGCGGAATATGTAAACGGTTCTAAAGGAAGTTATCCTCTTTATAATGAAAAGTTAGGGGTTTTTAATATGCTTTACAAGCCAGAATTTTCAATTGTTTTTAAAGCAAAGAATTTTAATAGTGTATCACCTACTTATTTAAATAGAGGGGTAGCTTTGGAGTTAGATTCTAAATTTCATATAGCGAGTGGTTTAAATAAAATAAAAGGATTTGATTCTGGTTATTTGATGGCTTATTTAGTTGTTAGGACTTTTGATGTAGTTGAGAATACTTGGGTATCTAAAATGGGTAAACCATATCTTGTAAACCCACAAATTTACAATAGTTTTCCTTATATACTAGATATTTCCGATTTAGTAAGTTATGATCTTTGGTCTAAAGTTAAAAATGCGGCACTAAGCAATATGCAGCAAAATTCATTTAAAAATTTAATAAAGGAAAATATACAAGTTAGTTTACAAGTTGAAGCATTTAACCATTTTGGAAAGTTGGAAAATGGTCAATATCAAGGGGCTTTTATATCACAATCTTTTGAATCGGATTTGTTAGATATAGGATATACATCAGATTGGGTAAACAGCTATTCTGTTACTGAAAATATCCTTAGTAGTCAGCCAACACCTGATGGAAAATCACCTTTTGGAGATGATTTCGTTATTTGGGATGGAATGAATGACTATAAAAGTAAAATGGAGGAATACTGTTGCTGTCAAGTTCCTAATACTTCAAAAATGAGTCAGAAAGGAAGTCAGGAGAAAGGAAAATATGATCTAACGGAAGAAGTTGAAGATATTCTTGTATATCCTAATCCTAGCGGGGGTGAATTTACAGTTAACTATATGGCTAAAGCTAAAGGAAACATTGTTCTTTCCATAACAGATATAAATGCAAGAACTATTATTTCTCATAATGATATTGCTAATGAAAAAGGAGATGGAAAAGTAGCTAAAATAAATATAAATGATACTAGTTCTGGTGTTTATATATTGAATGTGCAATTTGAAAATGGAGAAGGATATACTCGAAAAATTGTGGTAGAAAAAAAATAATTCAAGAATTATTTAGTATAGAGATTCCTGTAATATAGAGGTTGTCATTTTATGGCAACCTCTTTTCATGGGGATGTAAATTAAACTCTGTCTGATGTTTCAGTAGCCCCAAGAGAACTGGTTGCTAAATCTAGTTGAATTCTATCCCCAAATTTAATGTAAAGCTGTTGAACGGTTAAACTCCAATTATGAAGTGGAGCCGTCCATTTCTTTTCAATATTAAGACAGCTGTATGGAGTTTGAAAATTTCTTAATTCATATTATCTTTTGTTTATGGAATTAATATCTCACCCAACTTTGGTAGATTATATATACGATTATGGAGGCCATATGCTACAATTTGTATCGAAGTTCATGGGTAATTGAGTTCAATTGTGAAAATTAAGGAGGAATGAATCTTAAAATAGCTTTATACTCCTTGAAATCATCAGAAAAACTAAAATTTAAACCAGAAATCTCAAATTAGAAATAAAAACTGTAATAGATGTTGGTTTTGCAACAGTCTTATTATTGTCTATAGGAACCTCTTATCCAAGCTTCACAAAGAGTTTCATCTCCCAAATTATAAATCCGTTTTAAGATTAAACTTACAACCATTAATCGTATAGACATCGCAGGCTGCCCTATAGTTGAATATAAACCACCAAAGAACTTATCAAAATAAATCTATTCTCTGATAAAAGAACCAATTCATAAAGTCTTCTGTCAGTAGGGGTTTGAATAAATCCTCTTGATTTTGATTTGCGATTTTTCCAATCATAGATTGCAAGGTTTAAACCTAAATCTACTAAACACCTTGCAATTGAAAACATCAATATGGAAGAAAAATAGATTTAGTTTATTGTAAATCAGTAAGCTAATCTAAATTTAAGGAGCTGCTAAATACTTAATTGGTGTAAAATCCTAGCACTAGCTATAAATGTGATATCTATTGCTGCATTCGTCTATGTTATTTTGTGACGCAGGTTTGTCAATTCATACTGTGGACTTTGTTGTCTTTTAGCTTCGCATTACACGACTAATTTGGTAGTTGTCTTTCGAATTTGTCATATGTTTTGCCCCGAAAGAGAATAATAAGAAGGGCTAGAGGTGTTGGTTGTCATCTTTTATTTGATCAAATTACAGGATAGAAAATATAAGTGACGTATTCAGAGTTCAAACAACTGAATTTAAAGACCAAAAATTATAAATGAATTGAGATAAACACCTTCAACTTGTTCCAAGTATCCATCAAGTTCAATCCGACCCAACCATGTCCTTCGTTGGGGTATAATGTAAACTGATGCGTAACGTCTAGAGTTGTTAATTTTTCATCTAAAGCAGTACCTTGTGTCGTGGGTACCAAAGGATCTGTTCCGCCGTAAAACAATATGGAAGGTGGTGCTGAAGCAGTAACCTGATGCAAAGGGCTTATTTCTTCCAAAAAAGAAGTACTTGCATCTAGACCCAGTGCGTCTATTAGCATCTGGACTTCGGGATCTACATTGTTTAAATAGGCTGGATCTGTAAAATTGGTAGGTCCTACGATGCTGCATACCATACCTATGTCGTTATTGGTATCGAAAGCATAACTCCATAGCATGGATAAGTGAGCACCAGCACTTATACCTATAAAGCCAAAGTCATCAGATATGATATAGTCACTTCCATTGGTTTTTAAATGGTCTATTACGGCTGTGATGTCATTGATTTGCATCGGGTACGCGTGGTTGTCCTCATCTGCAAGCCTATAATTGATGTTTACAATGACATAATCCGGTAAATCCTGTCGAATGATGTCTTTGAAACCATTCATGTCATTTTTATCTCCAGATGTCCAACCGCCTCCATGAACCAAAATAATTACTTTGGTATCCATGGTTCTGTCTTCCGGAAGGTAAATGTCATAAATTTGCTCAGGGTCATTGCCATATGAGACATTGAGTTGCTCCCAATATTCAGTAGATTCTACAATAGCTTCAGGGATGTTGACTTCTTCATTGCTGCAGCTGAAAATGGCAATAGACAAAAACAGGGCAATCAAGATAAGTTTTGTAGACTTTAACATATGGTGCGTATTTACTGTGTAAACGAAACTATAAGGTAATTATTATGGTCAAGCCTACATATGTTCGAGTATATAAATTTGTTGTTTCTCTATTTGTAATATACGAATATTATTGATAATTAGTTGTTTGGTATTCATATTGAATTGACAGTGAGTAATTAAAAGGCCAAAATTGATGTTGTGAAAAATTATGGCTTGACATATTGAATGAATGTTGTTGACAAATGAGATTTCTCGTAGAAAGGACTCCTTCAGAAAAGAATAATGAAATAAAAGAGAAGCTCTCGATTAAAATATATAGTTTTGTATTTAAAGCAATTAGTTTGGCAGAGTTTATCAGAATATACGAAGACAATCCTAATCCCAAAGAAATTAAGCGTGTAGTGGATGTGCTTAAAAAAGGAGGATTGATAATATACCCAACAGATACCGTTTATGGTCTAGGTTGCGATATTACGAACAATAAGGCTTTGGAGCGCATAGCTCGAATAAAGGGCGTAAAGGTGGAAAAAGCCAAATTGTCTTTTATTTGTCACGACCTAAGCCACTTAAGTGACTACGTAAAGCAGATAGACACATCTACCTTTAAAATCTTAAAGAGAGCATTGCCAGGGCCATATACCTTTATATTGCCAGGATCCAAATCGTTGCCTTCCGTTTTCAAAAAGAAAAAGGAAGTAGGTATACGTGTTCCCAATAATAACATTGCTTTGGAAATTGTCAAGGAACTAGGTAATCCTATCGTTTCGACATCCATCCGAGATGAGGATACCATTTTGGAATATACCACAGATCCTGAGTTGATTTTGGAAAAATGGGACAACCTCGTCGATTTGGTGATCGATGGAGGTTATGGTGACAATGAAGCTTCAACCATCATAGATTTGTCTGAAAACGAACCAGTGGTCATTAGAGAAGGAAAAGGAAGTTTGGAAATATTCTAATACTTAATCTTCCTGTAAACTCCTATAGACTATTCCATGGCTTGTTAATTCAATTGCAATCCAAGTCTATTTGTGATTGTAGGTCTCCGTTGGGAATACAATTCCCAGAAAGAACTTCATTTGGAGCATAGCGTTCAAGATTTGGGTCGTAAAGGGCATTTTCGACAAAGGCTACCAGATCGCCTATTTCTTGCTGAGATAAATTCAAATCGATAAAGTCTTCTGCTAATTGGGAATCTGGAACACTAAGGTTTTCCTTTTCACCAGAAACAATATAGGTGATGATGTCATTCAAAGAATTGAAGGTGCTGCCGTGGCCATAAAACAAATTGCTTTTTAGGTTATAAAGGTTGGGCACTTTAAATTTATAGTCATCATTTGGATCGTTGGTGAATCCACCCCTCCCTTTCTTTATCTCTTCAAATTGCTCTTGATTGATTACAACTCCATTGCTCTGGTCCATATCACCTAAACCCAATGCATAGAACGTATTGGATTTCAAAGCAGGCCCTGTGTGGCAATTCACGCAATTGGCTTTGTCCAAAAACAAAATGGCTCCACGTTTTTCTTGATTGGACATGGCATGATATTGGCCTTTCAACCAATCTTGCCAAGGAGATTTGTTGGCTAAGATAGTTCTATTGTATGCAGCTATCGCCAAACCGCCTGTAGTTTGGGAATAACGTGAACTTTCAGGGAAATCAGGAAAAGCATCATCGAACATGTCCTTGTAGCCATAAGCAGTGGCAAAGTCTTCATCTATTTTTAATCGGTGAGCGTTTTGTCCAACTATGCCCTGAGTTTCCAGTCCTTGGTACCCTAATAGGTTTTCTGGAATGTCGTTTGCATTTTGGGCAACGAATGGAGCATTTATTCCAGTGGCACCCAAAGAGCCATTCCAAAGCATCACATCTTGATAGGCAGTATTTAAAAGGGTTGGTACCTTTATGGGAATTATGTCCACGGAATCTATCGGCATACCTTGATTAATTTGCCTATCTTCTCCTTGTAAACCGAAACCAACGCCACCTTCTCCTATACCTTGAAGATTGCCGGAATAAAATCCGGAAGCCACTGGGTGACAACTGGCACAAGAATAGGTTTCAATGACTTCGGTCATTTTTGGGTTGCCTCCAGTTGCCGTTTCATGGAGCAACAGTCTTCCTAGATTAACCTTTGCTGCATTTAAAGGGTTTAGAGGATCTTGAGGGATATTTGAGAAATCTGTTGAATTTGGCAGTAGGAAAAAATCAACACCTTGTCCGTTGGAAGTAACATCTATTATAGATAAAAGAGTCAAATCAATATCGGAGACATCTTCATAATAAGGTTCGTTTGCACACGACAAGGATATGAGGAGCCCTAACGCCAATACTGTTTTTTTCATGTTAATTCCATTTTTTGGATTTTCAAAAAGGGAGACTGTCTTCGTTTGTCAATGAATATAAATTTAGTATTTAAAATGATTATAAACAAAAATAAAGCGTCTTGTTATCCAATGATGACGAGACGCTTTATAGGTTGCTGTTTTTATGGTTGTTACTCTTCGGAGAGAGATTTCATTTCACTTTCTATCATATCGTAGAATTGATCGATCTTCGGTAAGATCATAATCTTTGTACGACGATTTGTTGCGCGATTTTCAGCAGTATCATTTTTTACCAGTGGTATGTGGTCTGCACGACCGGCAGCTATCAACTGAGCCGGATTCACACCTAGATCTTGTAAAGCCCTAACAATGGAAGTGCTACGTTTTACACTTAAATCCCAATTGTCTATCAATACTCCTTTTTTGTAAGGGACATTATCTGTGTGTCCTTCTATCATTGCTTCAAAATCGGGCTTGCTGTTAATTACCGTGGCTACTTTTCCTAATATTTCCGTAGCTCTTGATGTAATGTTGTAGCTTCCACTCTTAAATAGCAGTTTATCGGAAAGTGAAATGAAAACGACACTCTTTTCAACATTGATTTCTATGTCTGGATCGTTTAAGCCAACTTCTTTTTTAAGACTGGTCACCAAAGCCAAAGTCACACTATCTTTTTTGGTCAATGCATCTTGCAAGCGTGTTATCTTTAAGTCTTTCTCTTTAAGGCTCTCTAAGGACTTCTCTAAGTTTTCTGCCCCTTTTGTGGTCAAGACGGTCATATCCTTTGAGGATTGAATCAGGTCTTGATTCGTTTTTTTCAAATCTGCCAATCGGGCTTCCAATTCCTTTCCTCTAGCAACAGAAGCTGCTTCATCTGCCAAACACTTGTTTAGCTTTATCGTTGCAGAATTTAATAAATCCTGAGTATTTTTATGTTTTTCCTCCAAGGCTAAAAAGTCCTTCTTTGAAACACAAGAACCTAAAGTTAATAGTGCGACTGCACCTAATAATACAAATTTCTTCATAATTGGTTATTGAATAAAATTAAATCTTAACAGATCAAAAGTATAGAAAATTAAAATGTTAAAATAAGGATTAACAAAATTTTTGCTAAACACTTATAAACGGTTAAATAGTTTTTTGCTATTTACGTAATAAGACCAAACAATAGATTTTTCCTTGTAATAGTTTTGGGATTGTTTTAACAATCTTCTTTTTTTCAATAGACGAGGCAAGTGTGCGTAAAAACCAAAATGAGCCTTTAAGATAGCAAAGATGTGCATGGGTTTCATGACTATCAAGAATTTTAGACTAGCCAACCCATCCAATATCAGCCGAACAAATAATAGAAAAATGATTCCTCCAGATGCATTTTTGGTGAGTGTAAATAAACTATTTCTAAAGTTGAGGTATGTCTTTTTTGGATTGGATGCATTCAAGGTGGCTCCTCCTACATGATATACGATGGAATTTGAATTGTATTTGGAGGTATATCCCAAATTGTGAGCTCTCCAGCATAGATCGATTTCCTCCATATGAGCAAAAAAGGATTCATCAAAACCTTTCAAGGCATTGAAAACTGTACTTCTTATAAAAAAACAAGCACCAGAAGCCCAGAATATTTCAGAATTCTCATCGTATTGTCCTTTATCTTCCTCGATGGTATCAAAAATACGACCACGGCAAAAGGGGTAACCATATTTATCTATGAAACCACCAGCTGCACCTGCATATTCAAAATGCGTCTTTTTTTTGTAATCCAGTATTTTGGGTTGGATGATGGCTGTGTTGTCCTCAGAGTCAAAAGTAGAAACAATCGGGAGAAGCCAATTTTCAGTGACTTCGATATCACTGTTGACCAAACAAAATACATCGGCTTCAATATGTTTCAAAGCATCGTTGTAACCTTTGGCATAGCCACCATTTTCTACATTTTGGATGATCTTCACGGAAGGAAAACTTGAACGGACAAAGTTTACGGAGTCATCCGTGGAGGCATTGTCTGCAACATATATGGAGGCATTCTCGGAATGCCTGATAATTGATGGCAAGAAGGTTTCCAATAACCCTTTTCCATTCCAGTTAAGTATGACGATGGCAAGTTTCAATGGTCTTAAATTTCTAGTTAATTGTCAATTTGTTTCATATTCCGGGATGTCTTTCAAAAATCGATATTTTTCAGCCTCGAAATCCATCATGCAATAATAATGATTTAATCCGTTGGTCACCATCAGGTAGGTTGCATTCAATGCCAAATTATACCTTGCTATTTGATCAAAGGTCGTTTGATCGATGGTGATTTTGGGTGCTTTGCATTCTATTATTAGATGAATGCTGCCATCGGGATTGAAGACGACAATGTCATAGCGTTTCTTTAAATTGTTGATTTTTAATTCTTTTTCGACATTGATGAGAGCAATGGGGTATTTCTTCTCATTCATCAAATAGTGGACACAGTGTTGTCTCACCCATTCTTCTGGTTGTAGAATCATGAATCTTTTACGAATGACATCAAAAATAGATACTTTATTTTCGCTATTTTTGAGTCGAAACGAATATGTAGGAAAATTTAATTTTTGCACTACACAAATTTAAAATTATAAAGTCACTTTAAGTGATTTTAAAAGAAAAATTAAATACAGAGTATATTTTGGACGAAGTCAAACAACTGGTAACCGATATAAAGAATAAAAAACTGAAACCCATTTACCTATTGATGGGTGAAGAGGCGTATTACATAGATAAGATCTCTGATTTCATAGAGAGTACTGTTTTGGCAGAAGAGGAAAAGGGATTCAATCAAATGGTATTGTATGGACGCGATGTTACGATCGAAGATATAGTAGGAAATGCGAAGCGTTTCCCAATGATGGCTGAAAGGCAAGTGGTCATAGTCAAGGAAGCTCAGGATTTGGCTCGTACCATAGACAAGTTGGATGCCTATGCAAAAAATCCACAACCGACGACCGTTTTGGTGATTTGCTATAAATACAAGAGCATAGACAAACGTAAAGCAGTATATAAGACCATTAAGAAAATGGGAGTTGTCTTCGAAAGCAAAAAACTATACGATAACCAAGTGCCAGATTGGATTCGTAGAGTATTGTCTGCAAAAGGCTATGGCATTGCTCCGAAAGCATCACAAATGTTGGTGGAGTTTTTGGGGACGGACCTGAGTAAGATAAACAATGAACTGGAAAAGTTGCAAATCGTCTTACCGAAAGATACACAGATAACACCTGAACACATTGAGGAGAACATAGGGATTAGCAAGGATTACAACAATTTTGAGTTGCGTAAGGCCATTGGGGCAAGGAACGATGCCCAAGCCTTTAAAATAGTAGACTACTTTGCAGATAACCCTAAGGACAATCCAATGGTTGTAACGGTATCCTTGTTGTTCAATTTCTTTTCTCAATTGTTGCAGTTGCATGGAATGACAGACAAATCACCTAGAAGTGTCGCTTCTGCATTGCGTGTAAATCCATATTTCGTAAATGAATATTTAACTGCTGCCCGTAATTTCCCAATGAGAAAGGTGAGTGGTATCGTGGCGACGTTACGAGAATTCGATGTGAAAAGCAAAGGAGTTGGATCCAATGCCGTGCCACAAGGCGATTTGTTGAAGGAGTTGTTGGTTCGGGTTTTAAATTGAGAAGGTTGATGATGAATTTGTAATCATATAATGTTTTAGTTGTCAATTATCTTTTGTCTCCAACGTAGATCACCACCGATTTGGCCATCATATCATGAATTGCTCTTTTTTTACTATCGCTAGACACTGAAAATAAAGAAATCCATCCCAAAAGAGATTTTGTGAAGAATCGAAGTATGGCAACAGGGAATGTTAGGTTTTTATTGCTGCCATTGTCTCTTTCCACTTTCAAGTCACAAAACAAGTGACCTAGGCTGGCTCCTAAAAAACTTACAAGCAAAGGCTCATATAGGACAAAAATAAAGATGAAGACAACCATTTTCACAATATCATTTACGGAGTCGAACATTGTAAATATCACTGTGGCCGAATACATCAGCATCATAATTAGTATGCCATCTATTATTGCCGCCTTTACTCTTAAGAAAATGGGTGGGTAATTGTATTGTTCGTTCATTTTGTTTCTTTTTTATCTTAAATCCTCCAATTCTAAATTATAATCGTACTGTAAATCCTCATGCAATGTGGTTACCAGTTTTTTTATGCTGGCAATTTGTCGATCATAAATATTCATTAATGTCACATTGCGCTCAATGGAAGGTGTTAAGTCATTCATTTTTTGACAGAAGTGGAGTAGTAAATCTACTTCTGTTTCTTTTTTTAAGGAGTAGCGACTAAACTTCTTTATGAGTCTCAATATTTTTCTAACACTTTTTTTTATGTAGAAATAGCTATCGGTATTAATATTTTCGAATTGTATGTCTATTTCTTGTTTGACGGTTTGTATGTAACCATTTTCATCGTCGGCTTCAAAGAGGAGGTAGGTGAGTAGTTCTTTGTTTTCCTTTTTAAAGCGGGACAAACGTAAACAAAGCTCTGCCAAATCTTCGTTGGATTTATGTTTTAGCTCTTTTCTAATGGTTACTACTGATACTGCCTTCATATTGGTTTGCTGAGAAAAGGGGATCTCAATTTTAGTTTAGTTGGTGTTGGTTCATCCTTGCTTTTTAGGAACCCTAGTTTACGCATGATAAAGTTAGTTGTTTTTATCCAGTCTCTCTAGAAAAGCCGATTTATATGTTTGTCCTATGGGCACGGATTTAGAGTCTATGTTGACTTTGTTTCCGACTACACTATTTATGGAATCTATGTTTATGGCGTAGGATTTATGGGTGCGAATGAATTTTTCACTTGGTAAGGATTCCAATAATTTGGTAAAGGTACTATTGGTCAATATGCAATCTTCTTTACGGTGTAGTTTTACGTAATCTCCAAAGGCTTCTACGAACAATAGGTCATTCAAAACGATCTTGTGTAGGGTCTTATTGGACTTAATCATTATGAAATCAGGATCGGTTGTTGTTTTTCTAGCATTGTTTTTCAAGTCAAAAACCTTGTTTACGGCAGTAAAAAAGCGATCGAACGAGAAGGGTTTCAATAAATAATCGACGGCATTGACTTCAAAACCATCTATGGCATATTGTGGGTAGGCAGTCGTAAAGATGACATAAGGTTTGTGTTGTAATGATTTGTAAAAAGTGAGGCCGGATATTTTTGGCATGTTTATGTCTAGAAACAACAAGTCAATGCCTGTATGTGATTTCAATGTTTCCATGGCATCCAAAGCAGAATTGCATATTGTGATGAGGTCCAAGAAATCGACATCGTTGATAAAGTGCTTCAATATGTTTTGCGATGATGGTTCATCGTCTATTATCAAACATTTAATGGTCATTTTTCAATGGGTTATTTGTTATTGTAATGCTCACTTTGAAACGGTCATTGGTTGCTGTGGTCTCAAAGGTATGTGCATTGGGATAAACGATTTCAAGATTTTTTCTTATGTGTTCCAAACCAACGCCAGAATGTGGGTTTTCTTCTTTGAAGTTGCTGCTTGGAAGACTATTCTCTATCGTAAAACAAAAGTCGGTGGCCTTTTGGAACAAGGTCATATATATGAAAGTTGCGTTTAAATCCCTCATTATGCCATGTTTGAAGCTGTTTTCAACCAATGGCAAAAGCAACATTGGGTATATTTCGAATTGTTCATCTTCCAATTCGATGTCGAAAGTGAGATTGGTGAAACCGTGTACGCGAAATTTTTGAAATGCAACGTAGTTTTTAAGTAAAACAATTTCTTCTTTCAGCGTTACACGTTCCGTATCCGAATCGTAAATAATATATCTCAAAATGTCAGACAGTTGTACAATGGCATTGGTGATGTTTTCCTTTTTTTCTATTGCTAAAGAATAGATGACGTTTAAGGAATTGAATAGGAAATGTGGGTTTATCTGAGATCGCAATGCCGATAATTGCGTTTGCATACGTTGGTTTTCCAGTTTTAGCTCCAAATTTTCATTACGATTGAAATAGAACCAGTCCTCGGATAGTTTAATAAGTGTCGTAGCAGTTATGAATATTGAAAAGACAATGAAAGGTTTGGTGTCGGAATGGTAGGAAACAAAGAAATAGTTTGGAAAGACAATATCCAACAGGGGCTTGAAAAATGAAGTATGAAACTGCGAAAATATGAATATGTTGGCTGCGAAAGTTATGAAATAGATCCCATAGCGTTCCTTTTTCAATAAATGAGGTATCAATAGGTATAGATTGATGAGTGTGGGAATGGCAATGGACGTCAAAAAACTAGATGTATAGACATAATCTATCTGTATGGGGTGTTCTCCCTTCGAAAAAATGAACAAGAGTATGACATATGCAGACAACCACAGCGCGCCATTGAATAGCAATGGGCTGTGGTTGTTTAGTTTTTTAAAATAAGGATTAAGATTAGACATTTAGCTTCTTTAATTTGAATTCGGATGAAGACTTCCATTTATTTTCAATATTTGAGGCTAGGTATTTTTCAAGGAATTGATACAGTTCCGTCGAGTTTGCAGTTAGCAAGAAATCTTCCTGAATGCCAATGATTTCATGCTTTACTCTAATTTTACTGGTTTTTAAAAGGTCTTCTATTCTTTCTTCATCCAACCACTTTATGTCAATTTCCGAATTGTTTACAATATCGAATTTTACCACGGAATGCGTGTTTAACAAATGGGAGCTCAATAGCGAGTTAATCCCTGCGTCATCATGGGAATAAGGAGTGAAATTCAATAACAATTGATCCTTTATTTTGAATGGAGTTGCCATAAAGAAGGCTTTTCTGCCTTGGGAGACATATTCAACAAGATAGTTGTGTTTAATCTTTTCCAATGTTTTCAAATCTTCTTCAGATGGTTTTTCCTCACCTACAAAATCTTCATTGAACATATCTTGAAACGATTTCACGTTCCAAATGTCCCCTTTGTTGTCTTTCCATTTTCCAATAAAGGATTTTTCAAAGGCAATGGATTCTTTGGTGTAAAAAGGATGCAACGACTTTACTATGCAAGAGTTCAATGCAACCAAAGCAAATAGGATAACGAAAGATTTAAATTTCATGGTTTTTATGATTTAGTGTTCGCTGTCAAAATAAAGACAATGACAAGTGGCTGACAATAAATTTCGTCAAACTAGAAGCAACTCCTGCCAAACACTATTTAACCTTTCAATAGATTTACGCTAACTGTAGCCAATTCGTTATTGGGGAATCTGGAAAAATATGCCGGATCTGGATGTAACCCTGCTTCACCTGCTATTTTGTTGAAAACGTCTATTTCCAAGATGTATTGATCACTATAGCCGTGTGTCGCGTCATAAGCCGTTGCAGCCGTCTTACTTATGTTTTTAGCTGTCAATTCTGGGTTAATGGTGTGCAATTCTATTATTAACAATCCAAATTGCTCTACATAGGGCTTCCATTTTTTAAGGTGTTCGAGCAAGGAGTCTTCAACAAGATTATTGTTGATACGTTGTCCTTTATGAGCATATGCTCCCAAGGAATTACTGATTCTATTGGTCTCTTTTGTTGGTGCTTCCCAAATGCGATTGTGATCTAAGAAGGTACGCACATTAAGCAAATCTTTCAATTCTATGTTGTAATCTTCCTTTAGATCTTTGGCCAAAAGGTCAGGCCTGCCAATGTCTCCCCAGATAACCTTGGCCCAGATGTCTGCTTTTATCAAATTGGCTCGTGTTACCTTTAGTGCAGCTTTGTTGAAATCCGCTCCAACAAGCAACAAAGGGTGTTCTTCCAATAGTTTGCCGCGTAATGTCTGGTTTTCGATGACATCGAAAATGTGTTGAATGAAGGCACCATTGCCACAACCCATATCCAAAATGCCTTTGGGTTGTTCATCTATGGGTTTGTTGAATAGTTTTATGATCACTTGATCTATCACTTTGAAATAAGTGGAATGTGCTCCTCCGCTTCCCCAGACATTCATTTCCCTATGGACGTGTTTTTCGGTTTCATCCGAAGAGCTTGTTTGAAGTATTAAAGGATTTCCAAAGAGCAATTCGTCCAGTTTGATGAATGTTGGCAAGTATGAGACGGTTACACCATAAGCACTCGCACGTTTTGCAAAGAACAGGCCTTCGTCGGTAAATTGATAGGTGTTGTTTTTCTTTTTGAACCATCCCAAATGAGACAGGAAGTCTAATATTTTCTTGAAGCTTTCTGGGTCTTTGTGATATTCTTCAGCAGTGAAAGAAGCTTCCATGAAGTATTTGTGAAACAGGCCGTTTACTCCCAATAGAACAATTATTGGGGCTATGATGACTCCTTCTATGTGTTTCAATATTTGGTGTTGTATGGTATGTTCTTCAATTGATCCCATACCAAAATTGTCTTCATATCTCTTGAAAATTCGCTCTAATGCGATAAAGGCATCTGCTCCTATACGTTCTTCGGGAAAACGTACAGAGTATTGTAATAAGTTTACGGCGTCCTCATATAGATGAGCCAGAGAAAATGCCTTATGACTGTTTGAGTTTGTCTTATATGTTATGTGGTCTTTGTCATTGTCCAAGTCTTGGACAAGCCAGCCTTGCGAACAAAGAATCCGTAGTGCCACGTTAAGGTAACCCTCGTTGGCATGGAACTGTTTGGTTATTTCTACCAATGTTACCGACTCTTTTTTGGAAACGAAGTCCAAAACACCTTTTTTATGCAAGGCATATGCAGTTGTTGCTGTAGCAATACCATCCAAATGTCTGAAGATGTTGCCTCGTAATTGTTCTTTGTCTTTTTTTGTTAGCATACTCGTAGCTTTAGTTTTAAAGATATAAAAAAAGCGCTTACCTAGGTAAGCGCTTTCAAAGTAAATTTGAGACTATTTTAACCTATTCTATAAATGGGTTGCTCCATTTTTCGTTCGTATATACATCTGTTCCTGCCAATGTTCTTAGAAAGGCAATTACGGCATTACGTTCTGCATCCGTCAAATTTAATTGTTGCCCATTGCCATTTGGTGTTAATCGAGGATCCAGGTTGTTGTTGCCGGTAGTATTGATGTTGTCATAATGATTTAAGACTGTTGCCAATGTGTTGCTTGCTCCAATGTGCATGAATTGGCCATTGCTATTTCCGTTTGCCTTTACGACATCTCGCAAACTAGGGGATCTCGTATTTGTTAAATCTGTTCCGGTACCTCCAGCGATGCCAATGGTTCCATTGTTTAAGGAGTTTGGATCGATGTCAAACTCCGGAGCTCTATGGCAACCAGCACAGCCTATGCCTCCATTAATTCTGCTGCCTTGATTGTCAAATACCGGCGGTTGCAGGAACAATTGCTTGCCATCGTTTTCCTGTTGCGTGAAATTTGAAAATGGCTGCCCGTCATTTACAGCCAATGTTCTACCATCATCATATTTGCTGTCGAAGGATTGGATGCTTCTTATGAATTGGGCCAATGCGCCTTGAATTCTAGTTTCTGTAATGGTCGTGTTACCATATGCTAAGTTGAACAAAACCGGGTAATACTCCGTAGCTTCCAACTTGTTTATCAGATCGTTAAAATTCAAATCGCCATTTTCGCCACTAAAGCCCATTTCTATATGGTCTTGTATGGGCATTGTAGTTTGTTGCTCCAATGAATTTGCCCTCTCATCCCAAAAAAAACGATTTTCATCAGCAAAACGAGAATTTATCAAACGCATGGAATGTCTTCCAGTGACACCATCAACTCCTGTACTTTGGCCATCATCATCACCAAACGCCAGAGATTGTTGGTGACAACTAGCACAAGCTATGGTATTGTCCACAGATAGTTTCTTGTCATAGAACAGTACGCGTCCCAATGTAGCTCCTCCATTTGTGATGGCATTGTTACCAGGGGTGTTATCCTTGGTTATGTAAGCTGGAACGTATTGATTGTTATAATTTAAGAGAGCATTTAAATCGATGTTTAAAATGCTTGTTATGTCGAAAGTGTTGGGGTTGTCGTCTGGAGTGGGAGTGGTTGTGTTGGAATCGTCACTGGAGCAACCTGTAAACAATAGCATTAGGGCAATGAAAAATAATCCTCTCATAAAGTAGTTGGTTTTGATTTATAACTACTATGACAGGATTACTTTAAAAAGGTTTAATTGAAAAAAAGAATATTTTTCAACTTTTTATCTCAACTTTGGAAAGTTGTTTGGGTTTACTTCATGCATTATACCATAAACAGCTTCAAAGATATCTTCGAAAGAAGGTTTGGAGAAGTAATCTCCATCAGTACCATAGGCAGGTCTATGTGCTTTGGCCGTGAGTGTTTTTGGTTGGCTGTCCAAATGTCTATATGCATTTTGTGTATTTATAATTTCATCTAAAAGATAGGCTGAAGCCCCACCAGGGACATCCTCATCTATTATCATCAAACGATTTGTCTTTGCAATGCTTTTTACTACATCATGGTTTAAATCGAAAGGTAACAATGATTGTGCGTCTATTACTTCTGCATCTATGCCGACTTCAGTGAGTTCTTTTGCCACTTGTTCCACAATTCTCAATGTGGATCCATAGGATAATAGTGTGATATCGTTCCCTTCTTTCAAGGTCTCGACTACTCCTATAGGTGTTTTGAATGCCCCAAAATTGGTTGGTTTTTTCTCCTTTAAGCGATACCCATTCAAGCATTCCACTATTAAGGCAGGTTCATCACTTTCTAACAATGTATTGTAGAAACCAGCAGCTTTCGTCATATTCCTTGGTACAAGAATGTGAATTCCTCTTACTAGATTCAGAACACCTCCCATTTGAGAGCCAGAATGCCATATGCCTTCCAACCTATGGCCTCGAGTACGTATTATCAATGGTGCTTTTTGGCGACCTTTTGTTCTGTAGTGCAAAGTTGCCAAATCATCACTTATTATTTGCAAGGCGTATAGGATGTAATCTAAATACTGTATTTCTGCAATGGGACGTAGGCCCCTCATTGCCATGCCTATGCCTTGACCAAGTATGGTGGCTTCACGTATACCAGCGTCTGCCACTCGTAGCTCTCCATACTTTTCTTGCAAGCCTTCCAATCCTTGATTGACATCTCCTATCGTACCAGCGTCTTCACCAAAGATCAGAGATTCAGGGTATTTGCTGAAAATGGCATCGAAATTATCTCTGATAACAATACGTCCATCTACAGGCTCCGTATCTGCATCGTAGGTAGGTTTCACTTCTTTTATGTGTATTGCTGCAGATGGTGTTTCGTTATATAGATGAGAACTGTATTTTGGTTGCATGACTTCAAAGAAATCATCGATCCATTGTAACAACTGTGTCTTTGCCGGAGAAGTTTCATTCAAAACATAACGCAAGGCTTTTCGTGCAGTTGTAGCCACATCTTTTCTTGTAGGTTCTTCAATGGACAAGAGTTCTTTGTTCATCTTTTCTATGAAGACCTTGTTGGAACTGGAAACAGCCAACTGAGTCAATAGGTCAGAGGCCTCTTTCAATTCATTCAAAATTGGGTTCAAATAATTGGTCCAAGCGGCTTTTTTACCTTCCCTTACTGCCTTCTTTATGTTTTTTTCAATTACTGAAAGTTCTTCGTCTGTAGAGATTCCAGTGGCAATCATCCATTCCCTCATTTTTACGTTGCAATCATAGGAGCGTTCCCAATCTAAACGATCTTTGTCCTTGTAACGTTCGTGGGAACCAGAAGTGGAATGTCCTTGCGGTTGTGTCAATTCGTTTACGTGAATTAAAACTGGAACGTGCTCCTCTCTTGCGATTTTTGAAGCTTCTTCATAGGTTTCTATCAACGAAACATAATCCCAACCTTTTACTCGTAATATGTCGTATCCTTTGGCATCTTTTTCTCTTTGGAAGCCTTTTAGAATTTCTGATATGTTTTCTTTTGTCGTTTGGTGCTTGGCGTGTACGGAAATACCATACTCATCATCCCAAATGCTTATGACCATTGGGACTTGCAATACGCCAGCTGCATTTATGGTCTCGAAAAACAAACCTTCACTCGTACTGGCATTACCGATGGTTCCCCATGCAACTTCATTTCCTTTTACTGAAAATTTCGTGGTATCGATGCCTTTTACATTTCTGTAGATCTTGGATGCTTGTGCCAAACCTAGGAGTCTGGGCATTTGTCCAGCCGTAGGTGAAATGTCTGCACTTGAATTTTTTTGTTTTGTGAGGTTTTTCCATTGACCACCTTCATCCAAACTATGAGTTCCGAAATGACCTCCCATTTGGCGACCTGCCGACATAGGCTCTTGCGTTAAATCCGTATTGGCATACAATCCGGCAAAAAACTGCTCTATGGTCAATTCCCCAATGGCCATCATAAAAGTCTGGTCACGGTAATAACCAGATCTGAAATCTCCATTCTTGAAGGCTTTTGCCAATGCTAATTGTGGGACTTCCTTTCCGTCTCCGAAAATTCCGAATTTGGCTTTTCCAGTCAAGACTTCTCGCCTCCCCAACAAACTACATTCTCGACTTGTGACGGCAACCTTGTAATCGTTTAAAACTTGCGTTTTAAAATTATCGAAAGACATCTCTTTTTTCAAGTCGGATTTTGTTTGCATAGCTTATATTTAATTTCTTGCAAATTTAATAAAAATTTAAATATCCTGCAATAGTGAATAGTCTTAAAATAATAGTGAATTGTCAGTTTAAAAGCTGTTTTCTTGGTGATTTTTAAAAAAAATGTAATTTTTAAACTTTTTGTTGAAAATAATTCAAAGTTTTTTGAGCGAGACAAGTGCTTGATTTTTAGTGTTTGCTCACATTGAAATAAGTTTGGGAATAAAGCAGGTTCATATCCTACATGTTGTTCTATTCATGTAATGACCTGATGTTGTTCGGGAAACAAGCATTTATAGATGCCATTAAAGTAGTTTATGAGCAATAGTTACCTCAATGTTGGAGCCATTGTTTGAAACATAACCCATATTTGATGATTAATTGAACCAGAATGCAATTGAGTTATTTTTAGTTTGTTGATATTTAGTTTTTTATGTGGATAATATTTTGAGTGTAATGGTTAATTGAGTATTAGTTTTTTATGATTATTAATTTGAATATTGCCGGTAAGTAACGGCTTGTTTTTGAGCTGATTAATTAACTATCTTAATATTAATTCCAAAATCCATGAAATTTTTAACCATCCCTCAATTATTTTTTTTATTTATGTTTTCATTTTCCCTCACTTGGGCTCAAAATGATAGAACTGGAGATATGTCAAATTGTAAGACTTCAGAAGCGATTAAGCAGTTTTTCGAACAAAGCCCAGATAGAATGATTCAACATCAAAATTTCAATGAGTACACCCGCAATTTTGTTAATGACATAGAGTCTAAAAAGGAGTCCATGCCATCGGCGTATGTCATACCAGTTGTATTCCATGTCTATGGAACTGTGCAAAATGGAGATACTGTAGATTACAATACTATTGTTAATTCATTGAATCAAGTAAACGAAGAGTTTATAGGCCTTAATGATGACTTTAATACTGTTGATGCCAATTTTGACGGAATCAAGTCTACTTTGGACATTGAATTCAAATTGGCAAAGTTGGATCCGAACGGGAATTGTACAACTGGAGTGATCTTCTATCCTGAGGAATCGGGGATGGGCAATTATGGAAGTCCAGCAGTTGCCCGAGATTCATGGGACAATTACAAGTATATGAATATCTACATCACGGCAGATCTCTACGGAGATGGAGTTCCCAACAATTCTGGTGTGGCTTGGTATCCAGATACTGGGATGTCTAACGATGGGATTGCTCGTGTCGTGATGAATGGACAATATCTAACAGGAAATACAAATCAAGAATTTGCATCCACTTTAACACATGAGTTTGGCCACTGGTTAAATTTAATACATACTCATGAAGGAGGTTGCGGTGGTACTGATGGAGTCGCAGATACTCCTCAGGATAGTCAGAGTAGCGGTTCCAACAACTGTTCGGAAACATCTGACTGTGGATATTTAATCAACTATGAAAACTATATGGGGTACAATGGTGCTCTTGGGTGTTACAAGATGTTTACCGTAGGTCAAACAGATAGAATGTTGGCAGCATTGACACATCCATCAAGACAACCTTTGTGGCAATCAAGCAACATAACTGCAACTGGAGTTAACAATGGAGACGGGGGGGCTGTTTCGGCTACTACTGATGTATTGGAGGATATTGTCAATGATGGATCATTTGCTGGAACTCTTGACATAACCATATCGAATACGACTTTTGTTACAACCGGAAATTTAGTGGAAGGCGTTCATTTCAATAGTATGTTGCCTTCAGGTTTAACAGCTCAAATAAATGTTTTAAATGCCACAGAAGCAGAATTGACAATAAATGGAAATGCTGTTGATCATGAGGAAGTAGACAATGAAAGTATTTCAATAGAGTTTTTAGAAGATGCTACTGTTGATAATCTGGCTTGTAGTAATGTAGGATGGGATTTGGTGTTTTTCGATCCTTATAGGATTGTATATGTCGATAACGATGATTTGAGTGTCAATTCAGGAGACGTATGGAAACCCTTTACAGATTCTTTCATTCCTAGTTTGGGAGGAGGAACAAATTATGGCGGGTTGTTCTATAATACAAGTCATCCAAGTGGTCAAGCCGCTTTGCAGTTTGAAACATATACAGCAGCAATGGTTTGTCAAGGGAATACGCTAAACATATCAATGCTTCCAGAAAATACATTGATTAGCACGAATAGCAATTGGGTGAATGGGCAAGCATATCCTAATTTGCATGATGTACGTTCAAATACTTATGTGGTTTGGGATGGAGAAACTAATTTTGCAGGGTTTAGGTTTGCAAAAAACGGATTGCAATACCATGGATGGTTCAGATTTCAAGTGTCAAATAATGGAGATTCCTATACTCTCATTGATTATGCATACAACACAGAACCTAGTGGGGATATTTTTACTGGACAAACCACCTTGTCTACAAGCATTGATTCCTTTGAAGATTTAGGGGTAAGTGTGCATCCAAATCCATTCAATGAAAGTTTGTATGTAAGTACAGGTGATTTAAAAGGGGGGAACCTGAAAATAGAAATAAGAAATGCATTGGGACAAAGGATTGTCAGTAAAGAGTACGACAATGTTTCTTCAAAAGTCAATGTTTCTGATTTAACGTTTTCATCTGGGTTGTATTTTATAAGGATTGAGACTGATGAAAAGGAGGTAACTAAAAAAATCATCAAAGAGTGAAATTATAGAAGTAACTTAAAAAAATAGAAGAAGGCTGTCTTAATTAAGACAGCCTTCTTAGTTAAAAAAGAATTAAACAAAATCTTATTTTTATTCCTTGATGATTTTTTTGATTAGAATATCACCCTTGTCATCTTTCAACTGAATTAAATAAACACCTGAAGGAAGTCTACTAGTGTCTATGACATTGTTCTCCACAGAAACGGGTATGCGCTTGCCTATTAGTGTGTAAATGCTTGCATGAGCAACATCCATTCCCTTCACCGTCAAGATATTTGTTGTTGGATTGGGGAATAGCGTAACAACATCATCATTGTTTAATGAAAGATCCTGATATTGCAATGAAGATTCAATACAGAAATTGGTGCTTTCAATGTAATCGAAATACCCTCCAGAAACTATAACATTTCCATTTTCATCAATCAAAGTGTATGATCCCGATCCATAGTTGCAACATATTCCATCTCCATACGTGTCTTTTATACTAAATGTATAACATCCACTATCTAGACAGTTTATTACTTCAACTGTAGAACCATCCGCTTGATTTTCGTATGTGCCACCATAAGCAACAACTATTCCTTCATCATTTGTTATGTCCCAACTCGTCTCTTCAGGATAGTTGTCAAAATTAATGCTTAATGCAACATCATCACAGGAGGAGGTACCAGATTCGACACAGAAATCTGTATTTTCAACCGAATTGAAATCTCCACCGGAAGCCAAGATGTTGCCATCGTCATCTGTTACACTATATGAACCAAACCCATATCTACAACATATTCCATCTCCATAGGAGTCTTTGATGCTAAATGTATAACATCCATCTTCAAGGCAATTAACTTCACTTACTGTAGTGCCATTGGGCTCATTTTGATAAGTTCCTCCAGAAGCCACAACTGTACCTGAAGCATCTAATAATTCCCATGACGTTTCTCCTGGGTAATTATCAAGTGTTATGGAAATTGTCACATTTGTACAAGATTGATTACAAGGTTCACAATCTGGACCACCGCAATCTACACCGGTTTCTTGTCCGTTTTGGATTCCATCAGAGCAAGTAGGATCTGTGCTACAAGGATCGCAATCTGGACCACCACAATCTACACCGGTTTCTTGTCCGTTTTGGATTCCGTCCGAACAGGTAGGATCTGTAGTACAAGGTTCACAATCCGGACCACCGCAATCTACACCGGTTTCTTGTCCATTTTGAATTCCATCTGTACAAGTCGGTTCGACACCACAAGGAGATGTGCAATTGCTTCCTGCAATATGATTTAGGATTGCATTCTTAACTTGCGGATGAAACCCTTCATTGAAATCTACATTTGGGGCACAATAACTCATAATCGTACCTGGATTGGCAGAAGGAGGTAGCGAGCAACTTCCTTCAGTACTACCAGAGCATCCATCTATAGCACTTCCATTGCCATTCCAGACACAAGCATGTGTATGCCTAGCACCAAAAAGATGCCCCATCTCATGTGACATCAAGAAAACATCTTGAGAATATGTTGGGACATTGCTTACAGAACCATTATGCCCACCTACGGCTTTACTCCCGTCTGGGTTGGATGAACATAGTCCACCAATGCTGGCAGCTACACCTCCTCCAAAACCGCTTTGATAAAAGGCACAATATGCCAAATCTCCATCTATGGCACCAGTGGCATTCTGCCAATTGTCTAAAGTGTTGTATCCATTTGAAGACCAGGGTGCTGGGTTGGAATTGCTCCATACGTTCAACTTTGAGAGAGATACGGTAAAACCATCATTTGCGCACAATGTTTGATGATTGTTGAACAATCCCGTTGCGTAATTTGATGCTTGACCAGTGCCTCCTATATAACTCGTAAGTGTTTGATGTATATTAACTTCTTCCTTTATACAGTCTCCTGGACTTCTATCATCTGTTGGGGGAGGCGACAATTGTTCTGGTGTATATGGAATACCTTCATCAGATGAGTCACAAGCAAAAATATCATCTATTCCAGATGTTTTCTCCTCATATAGGATATGCATTGAGTTTCTACCTTTTATCTTGCCCAAAGTAAGTGTTTTTCCTTTATAGTGAATCAAACCGATAATTTCGGAATCAAAAATACTAATGGAAGTGAGGGAGTTGGCATCTCCCTCAACGATTCCCCTATAGTGAATCCCAGGTTTATAATCGTGATTAGAACTGAAGTCTGGTGAGTGAATCTCAACTTTACGTAAAAGTAAATTTAAAACCTCATTCTTTCTAACACCATTTTCTGCAATCGCATATGGAAGGGGCATCGAAATTAACGAAGCCTCATAGGCGAGCTCTTTTTTTGATCTTTGTAAATCGAAATCAAGATAGGTGGCATTGGATATGCCTTCGATTCGGTTTGAATTACTTGAAGCTAACTTTAAAATTTCAGTGGAGTGAAATGGTTTTTTAGCCATTTTTTCATTCTGAATTTCATAAAACACTTTACCAGAAGATTTGTTGGATTGTCCATACATAAATGCACTGCAACAAAATACAATAATCAGTAAAAAATGATTTTTTAACATAATAAAAATTTTTGAGGGTTAATAAATGAATTAATTAAACATAAGGATAGTTTTATTGTGGTGGATTTTGGGGTTAACAATTTGTAAAAGGATAAAAAAAAAGCCGTAATTAATCTTGAGTAATTATGGCTTCATATGTAACTATTTGCTATATAGAGTGTTAATATATGTAAAAAATCGAAATAAAACAAAGGAATGACAAAATGATAAAGAAGATCAACCTATGTTGTATAGGTGAGTAAGTCTAGATATAGTTGTTTGAACTAACGGGATAAAATGAATGAATGGAAAGGGAATGCAATGGGAGAAGTTGTGCGTGTTGGGAATTCAATCAATTATGTTATACCGTTTTTGGGTTAGATGAAAACTAATTAAGCTGGATGAATAGTGTTGAAATAGATCTGTTGAGAAAGAGGTTTTAAAACTGGGTATAAAAAAAGATTTTCGAAGTAACTTAAACTATCCAAAAGAGAAATCTAATACCAACGACGTGTGAATAATTTTAGCAATGTCTTAGGGGAAAGAGTTATGACGAAACGAATACTTTGATCATAATTTGGTTGTGCTATTTCCCAGCCTAGATTGGAGTATACTGGCAAGTACAATTCGAAATAGTCTTCTACGAGATTGAGACGTATTCCTGCATCGTAAACAAAAGTAGGACTACTACCGTGACTATTCACGATACCTGCGTCTCCATAAGCCATGATATAGCGCCAAATGGTCGTGCTGGTGTTTACCGTCGTTATCCATTGATTCGCAAAAGGGGTTTCCAATTTTGACTTGAAACCACCTTCGGCAATGATCAATTGTTGACTTAACAGTCCCGTCTCTTCTGTTCGACCCAAATAATTGTAATCAAAAAGATAGTCAGTAGGGCGATCCAAGGCGAAACTGAAGAAGTCTGAGGTTTCAAATGTATTGTTGTATAAGAATGTACCTGTAAATACTCGTAAGTTGTATTGTCTGTTGTTTTCTGTAAGTTTTCTGAATTCCAAAGTAGCAGATAACTTTCCAAAGTCCTTGGCCAATTGCAAGTCTGCAAACCAAGAGCTGAAGTTTTTCAAATTTGGATTGGCTTGCCCGTAACTTATGTCAAAAACACTGTATTTGGGTTCCCCATCGGTTTCAAACAAACCAGTGGGATCGACTTCTCTATCGATGTTTACATATCTTAGTGTCAGAGAGCTTCGGTTGTTGTCCCTTAAGTTCTTATGGTCTCTGAATCTAAAGTTTACAAAAGGAGTGAAAGATGTGTAGGATAGGTTAGGTGCATAATTGAAATATTCTCCGGAAAGACCATATTTTATGTAGTTGCTATCCGTGTTTTCTCTTCTGTCCGTGTAACTAATGGAAGCACTTCCAACTATTTGTTTGCTCTTTATGGCATACTTTGGGCTAATTTTATAAAGTAAGTTCTTGGTCAATACCGTTTTGTTGTAAAGTTTCAACCCAGGGGAAAATCCATCATAGAAGTTGTAGCCGAACTCAGGCATGAAAAACACCTGATTGTAATTTGGATCCTCAATGTCCTTGAAAAGTCTGAATTGCAATGGTTTGTTGTTGGAAACAAATCCTTTTAGGGACTTCCAATTGTTGCGCATGTTGAATTCGGGAATGGCTTGATCGTAATTAACAGCAAGTTTGTCTATGCCATTTTTTGCTATTGTAATGGTTTTGGTACCTTTAAATCCGTTTATCCATCGTTTGGAAAGAATGGAGTCGTCTTTTATTGTAAACAAGGAAATAGGCATCGTATTGTCCCTTTTGTTTTGCAGGGTTATTCTTATGGAATCTTCAGTTTTTCTAACTTTTTTGATCCTATAATCTATCTTTTTGCTGGTGGCTATGTATTCGTCGAAGAACCAGTTAATATCCTTGTCGGTTTTGGTCTTTAACAAGGCTTCAAAAGCCTCAGTGTTGGTTTCTTTCAGTCTATTGTCCTTTAGGAATTGAAATATGGAAGATTCCATGATTTCAGCGTTCACATAATCATCCAAATACTTCAACCCAACACCAGCCTTGTACTTGTTGGAGATGTTTTTGTTGAATTTCAACAAGGAATCCTTAGGCATTGTCAATGGTTGATCTATGTTGGTCCTTGCCATGTGTAGGTACAAAAAATTGTATTGATCGTTGAATTTCAAATCTGAAGCATGAAAAGAGCGTACACCCCAAATGTTGGCAAGGGTACCCAATATCTTCATGTTGGGATAATATTCCTCGACGTATTTCATCAAGTAGTATATTTGTATGCCATCCAATAGCCATTGATCTTTTCTGGGGTTTATATATAATGTGTTTTCGAGATAATTGTGAAGTGTCGTCTTCAAAATTTTTAACTCATATTGAAACTGATTTGAAAAAGGCCTTATGAAATCCGGCAATAGGTTCAAGCCGTAAATTGGACTTTTCTTATAGTCTATTTTACTCAACAGCACCTTTTCATGAGGATAGCTTCCTAGGTTCTTGGTGATGAAGGAAGCAATTTTGTCCGTCGCTATGGCTATGTCCGTTGGTTTGAGTTCTTCTTCGTCAATGTTGGATTGGATTGTAAAAAAATCGGTCTCCACTGTTTTAAAGGTATTTGCCCTATTTAAAAACAGTTTGGAGTTAACCCTGTCTTCACCTTTTAAAATAGTTGTTTTTCTATTGTTATCTTCAGTTGTGGAAACTTCATTCAATTCTGAGACAAGTCTGAAGGTTTCTGGGTATTCTATTTCCAAATTGATGTTTGCTATGGGAACAAAGGCATCGTCCAAATTCTTGTTGCTATAGTAATGCCATTCCCCATTGTATACGGATGGTGTCATATACCAGTATCTCAAATTGAAATCACCTTCATTTGTAATGCCATAACGGGTAAACTTGTCATTGGGAACTTGGATGCTGTACTTCAATTCCACATTGTAGTAGGAGTTGGGTGCTAGTGGTGTATTTAAAGTCACCTTGATGACATCTGGATGTTGCATCAATCTAGCGTACCCCACAGGAATGTTGTCTTGAGTTATCGAAGTTATGGCCGTAAACCCCCTGTCTTCGTTCTTTGCAAAATGAAATGTGTTTTTGAATTCCTCTGCAAAACGTTCTGCCAATGGTGTGTTCTTGGTGGAATAACTATGACTCCAATCATTGAGATATATGGTATCCAATGTTGTATTGGTACCGTTGTGATATTGAATGGTTTGTTCAATATTGATGGTTTTTCTTTCTGTGTCAAAAGAAGCTTTAACGTCAATTTGATTATTTTGACAATAACCTGAGATGCTAAAAATTAGACACAAAAAGGTTTTAAAACAATGATATTTCAATGGGGGTACAGCTTTTTTTTATTTAAAGTAACGGAAAAATATGTTTAATGGTATTGGTTTAACAATAGTTTGTGTTTTTAGAAATTTGGACTCAGGCCATATTTCTTGTAGAAGGTATTTAAAATATCTACGACTTCCTCTTCGGTATCTACCAAATGGATTAAATCCAGATCTTTGGCACTTATGTTGGAGAACCTGTCCAAAAGAGTTGCCTTAACCCAGTCCATGAGGCCTTCCCAAAAATCTTTTCCGACGAGTATGATAGGGAATTTTTCTATTTTGTTAGTTTGAATCAATGTGATGGCTTCAAACAATTCGTCCAAAGTTCCAAATCCTCCAGGCATGACAACAAAACCTTGTGAGTATTTTACAAACATCACCTTTCTTACGAAGAAGTAATCAAAATCCAAGCTTTTATCGTTGTCTATGTATGGGTTGTCGTGTTGCTCGAAAGGCAATTCTATGTTTAAACCAACAGATGTACCTCCAGCTAGATGCGCTCCTTTGTTTCCTGCTTCCATTATTCCTGGTCCACCTCCGGTGATAACTCCATAGCCAGCTTCTACAATCCCTTTGGCTACACTTTCTGCTAGTTTGTAATACTTGTCTTCTGGTTTTGTTCTTGCAGATCCAAAAATGGATACACAAGGGCCAATTTGACTCATTTTTTCAAATCCATTTACGAATTCTCCCATAATCTTGAAGATTGCCCAAGAGTCATTCGTTTTATTTTCATTCCAATCTTTATGGTGTTTTTCTTTTCTCATATATCGTTTCAAATTTTAAAAGCCTCGAAAGATAGTATTTTAAATTATGTTATTAAACAAGAAAACAATTTTAGTGGTAATTGTTTCTATTTGCAAATAGCCCATAAATCCCACCTAAGGAAAAAAAAGGGAAATCCCTTATGTTAAAACGGTTTTTTTCTAGTCGTTAATTAGTTTTTTTCCTGTTGATTTCCAACTTGTTATGTTGGTGTTTTGCATGAGTTGTTGTTCAAGTCAAAAGGTTGGCTATGAACACGTTATTAATCCTATTAAATTTTTAAGTTATGCAAAACAAAATTAGTTACACGTCCGTAATGAATATTTTAGACCATGAGACATTTGGATCTAATGAAAGGGCAAGGGTCAAGAATTCCGATATCTTTATATTGGACGCATCCAAAAAGACACATCATGCATTTTTTATCGGAAAGTGTGGAGGAGAAGTGCGAATAGAATTGAAAATTACCTTCAAGCAGAATGCAAGTGGTTCGATTTCAATCAAAGAGTATGCAAAGTTATACGAAGGAACTTCAACCAATAGTACGGATCTGGATGGTACAGCTTCCAAAGCAATCACAATTGCAAAGAATCAAACGAAGAAGGTTACATTTAGAGTTCGAAATACAGATGAAGGTGGAGATTATGCAGATATTGCTTTAACGGTTACAAACAGTGTTCTTAGCGATTCGGATTGCAAAGCAAATATCAAAGCCAAAGCACAAGCTCTGGGATCTGGCTTCACAGGAGCTGCGACATCCAACATAAATAGCCCTTCTACCGTGAAAGGAGGGAAGCGCGTAACATTTCAAAAATGCGATATCTATTGCTCCTCGAAAACAGGGACACATGAGGTACATGGTGCTATACGACATAAATACAATGTGGTAGGTGGCCCCAACAATGCTTTGAGCTTACCTGTTACGGATGAAACAACGACTCCAGACAAAAAAGGACGATACAACCACTTCATAGGAAACGGAAGCATCTACTGGCATCCGACCACTGGACCAAAACTGGTACGCGGAGGCATTAGACATGCTTGGGCAAAAACTGGTTGGGAAAAAGGTAAATATGGCTATCCGACATCTGATGAAATGCAAATGGCTTCCAATCTAGCCGAATGGTTCAGCGATTTTCAAAATGGTGTCATTTATTGGGAAAAAAAGAAATCCGTAGCTCCATCAACCGCATCACTTGGTAAAACAAAGGTGCTGGCGGCGTTTAGTCGTATTTTCAAGGACAAGGCCAAAGGTGAGAAGGATTTAAACATCGATTCCATTAAAATAAGTAATGTAGGGAAAACAGGATATGACTTTACAAGAAGTAAAAACAGAAAGGTTACCTTTAAAATAGAAGGAGATTATGAAAGTGGTGTTTTCTTCATCCCGAACCCTTCTTATACCATAACGTTGCGAATTGCCTTTGAAAGTGACAAGAATCCAGATGGAAACACAGCTTGTAAGTTATCGGCAAGATTGGATCACTGGCACATTCATACTTCCGGAGTAGGGCATGGAAAGTTATTGAAAGGTTTGAAAAACAGTATACTTAAAGGGTTCAAGAAACCAATTTCTCTGGGGGAAGTTCCAGCAGGAGTCCGCTTTTTAAGCTTCAAGGTCAAAAAGTCAGGAGGCATAGCATTGTATTTTGCGCCTACAGGGTTGGGGCCATTTGGAGCAGCAGTTGCCCAACAAAAATTAAATAAGCTTTAAGTACATTTCTGAAATTTTCAGAAGGAAAATATGCCAATTCGACCATCGTTGAATTGGCATTTGCTTATATTAAACTTCCAATTCTTTTTTTAAGAATTTGGCTGTATGGCTCTTTTTGTGCTTGGCAACGATTTCAGGCGTGCCTTCTACTACGACTTTACCACCACCTTTACCTCCTTCATAACCAATGTCTATAATGTGATCCACTGTTTTTATGACATCTAGATTGTGTTCTATTATCAAAACGGTATTGCCTTTGTTGGCTAGTTTGTTCAAGACGATCATCAATACGCGAATATCCTCAAAATGCAAACCAGTGGTTGGTTCATCCAAAATGTAAAAGGTGTTCCCCGTGTCTCTTTTACTAAGTTCCGTTGCCAATTTTATTCGCTGGGCCTCTCCTCCGGAAAGAGTCGTGCTTTGTTGTCCCAGGGTGATGTAGCCCAAACCGACATCTTTTATGGTCTTTAGCTTCTTGTGAATTTTTGGGATGTTTTCAAAGAAGGAAACAGCTTCATTGATCGTCATGTTCAATACGTCACTTATGCTTTTTCCCTTGTATCTGATTTCCAATGTTTCTCGATTGAAACGTTTTCCTTGGCAAGTTTCGCACTCTACATATACATCTGGAAGGAAATTCATTTCAATGACCTTCAATCCACCTCCCTTGCATGTTTCACATCGACCACCAGCTACGTTGAAGCTAAAGCGCCCTGGCTTGTATCCACGAATCATAGCTTCTGGAATTTTTGCAAACAGACTGCGTATTTCACTGAAGGTTCCCGTGTACGTAACAGGATTGCTTCTTGGAGTCCTACCAATTGGAGATTGATTGATGTCGATGACCTTGTCACAATGCTCCAATCCTTTTATGCTTTTGTAGGGCATGGGTTTTTTTACACCATTGAAATAATATGCGTTGAGTATGGGGTAGAGGGTTTCGTTTATCAAGGTAGATTTACCACTTCCAGAAACACCTGTGACTCCAATCATCTTTCCCAAAGGAATTTTTATGGATACGTTCTTGAGGTTGTTTCCTGTACAGCCTTTCAGTTCCATGAATTTTCCATTGCCTTCCCTACGTTTTTTTGGGATTTCTATGGATTTGGTACCATTTAGGTAATCGGCTGTAAGCGTATCGTGTTTCAACAACATCTCAGGGCTACCTTCGCTAATAATCTCTCCACCATGCTTTCCTGCTCTTGGCCCAATGTCTATAACGTGATCGGCTCGTTCTATCATATCCTTGTCATGTTCCACTACAATGACCGAATTTCCGATGTCTCGAAGTGAAATCAAGGAGTTTATCAGTTTTTCATTGTCCCGTTGATGCAAACCAATACTTGGTTCGTCTAGAATGTATAACACACCGACAAGTTGTGAGCCTATTTGTGTCGCCAGACGAATACGTTGGGCCTCTCCACCCGATAAGGATTTGGAGCTTCTATTCAGTGAGAGGTAGGTTAAACCTACATCCACCAAAAACTGTAATCGTGCTTTGATTTCCTTTATGATTTCCTCAGCGATCTTAAATTGCTTTTCAGACAAATGATTCGTCAAATCCTTGAACCATTCGGCCAATTCCACAATGTCTTTTTGTGCTAAATCAGCAATGTTCTTCTCATTGATCTTGAAATAGAGCGATTCTTGCTTTAATCGAGAACCATTGCATACAGGACATTCTACTTTATCCATATATTCTTTTGCCCAACGTTTCAAGGAAGTAGATTCTGCATTTTTGTATTGATTTTCAATGAAGTTAGCAACGCCTTCGAAATCTATGTTGTAATCTCGGGTAATGCCCAGTGTTTTGCTTTCTACGGAAAACTTGTCGTTTCCTCCATACAGGATGATTTGTTTGGCTTCCTTCGGGATCGATTTGTAGGCATCGGTCAATTTAAACCCATAACGATCTGCTATCAGTTCCAATTGCTTGAAAATCCAACTTTTCTTTTCTGGGCCGTGAGGAGCCAAAGCGCCATTTTTAATGGATATGGAATCGTCGGGAATTATCTTTTGTTCATTGACTTGATGTAGACTCCCAATGCCGTTGCAATTGTCACAGGCTCCTTTTGGGGAGTTGAACGAGAAATTGTTTGGTTCTGGGTTTGGATATGAGATACCAGAGGATGGACACATCAGGTTACGACTGAAATAACGTACTTGTTGCGTGTCTTGGTCTATTATCATAAGCACATCGTCTCCATGGTACATTGCCGTGTTTATGGTTTCCGAAAGACGCTTGTCGTTATCAACCGTATCGTCAATTTTCAATCTGTCGATTACAATCTCGATGTCATGATTTTTGTAGCGATCCAGTTTCATTCCTTTAACCAGGTCTTTTATTTCTCCATCTGCCCTCACCTTTACGAAGCCCTGTTTTGCAATTTGTTCGAAGAGTTCGCGATAATGTCCTTTTCTGGAGCGTACCACGGGAGCCAACACGTTGATACGTTTACCTTTGAAGCTTTCAATTATTAACGATTTTATCTGTTCGTCATTATAGCTAATCATTTTTTCACCGGTATTGTAGCTATATGCATCACTGGCACGTGCAAAAAGGAGACGTAGGAAATCGTATATTTCAGTGATCGTTCCCACTGTGGAGCGTGGTGATTTGCTAGTCGTCTTCTGTTCGATCGCAATTACAGGAGATAGTCCATCGATCTTGTCGACGTCTGGACGTTCCAAACCACCTAGGAATTGTCTGGCATAGGCAGAAAACGTCTCAATGTAACGCCTTTGTCCTTCGGCATAGATGGTGTCGAAAGCCAATGATGACTTACCACTTCCAGACAACCCTGTGATAACCACGAGCTTCTCTCTGGGAATGGTAACATCTATATTTTTTAAATTATGAACGCGGGCACCTTGTACCTCTATATTTTCTTCGAAATTGGTCATGGTAAAAAACAACTCTGTCACTTGTTTAAACAGATTGGCGAAGATACGTTTTTTGCTTTTCTTTTTGAAATGAGTCAGTTATGAATTATTGTTAAAATAAAGTCAATAAATACATTGCTTTTTGTTTAATATTATGATTAAATTTAAAAACATTAAAATAAGTTTAATCATAAGAAAAATCCCTGTTTGTTCAGGAGGTACATATGAAATTATTAGGAATAGGGTCTAGGATAGACCACCCGGAATTCGGAAAAGGAGTCGTAACAAATGTAGATTCAAAACAGTATTGGATCACTTTTATTGAGAATGGATTGGAAACGATAGATTTGGATGCAGATATGGAAATCATTGAAGCTGCAGACAAGGATGTGGACACCATAAGCTTCTTTGACATAGAAAGTAGTTTGAGACATATTTTAAAAAAATATAGTGATGTTTCTGAAATCGTGCCGATCGCAGACAAGTGGAAAGGTGGAAAATTGGTTTTGGAACCTAGTGATACCAATTTGAAAGGAAAGGAATTGCCGATAGATGGCTTTTTCCATAAGATTACAATGGTTCGTGACAGGTTGCGCGTCATGGAACAAAAAGTAAATTCAAGCAACTTGGAAGAGCAGGAAAAAGTAGACCTGCAACAATACATTACTCGTATCTATGGAAGTTTGACGACCTTCAATGTGTTGTTCAAGTTGAAGGATCATCACTTTGTGGGGCAGAAGGGAAAATGATGTTTTCGTAGATGATTTGAATATGGAACTCGTTACCATATCACTTATTTGCACTTTGCGTCTCCTAATTTCTTAAAAGCTTCAAAGGATTATAAACAAGCATTGAATGCTTTGGGGAAATTTCCTGGAAATTGCATTTCCAAAAATGAAGACGCACCAGGTTGTTTGTAGTTGTCTACTTTCTATTTCAACAACAAATACCCTTATATATTTAAAGATAGATGCGAGCAATAGATTTAATATAGAAAATAAAGAGAAGTTGGTGGAGTGGGAGAAATTAAATGCTCAATTATGTAGATTGGAGTTAAATTCCAACACGGCACTTAAAAATATTGAAATATACAATGACATAGTTGTTGTGAGGGCAGATGAACACCCTCTAAAAAATATATTTCAGTCGCTCCCAGACACGAAATACCCACATCTTCCCTGTGTAACGATAAAAAACATCTATTGCGAGATGTTAAAAAAGGTTTGAAAGTTTTTGTAATACCAAGTAGTTTCTTGGCATTGTTTTTGTCATCTTAAAGTATAATTAGTCAAAAGTATCGTTTACTCAATGAAAAGTATTTTTCACTCATTCTAAGGAAAGGGAGATCGATCAGAAGCTTGTTTTGCAAATATTTGTAACCTAAATAAAACTTATGAAAAAACAATTTCCCTACACTTCAAGACAATGCTTATGCTTGCCATTATGGCACTTGTAGTTGTTAGCTGTCAAAAAGAAGATGACCAAAACTTCCATACAGATACCCAAGTCAAGAGTGGTTTTCGCATCTCGATGGTGGATAGAAACCACATAATGAAGAACGAGAGGCTTTCCTCTGGACTCGGGAAAATGGGCAAGGGAACTGGAACTTCATCCAGTCAAAAGGACGTTCATGATTCCGAACACGGCTTCACCATCAATACTGACAGGGTCAAGTACATCGAGGATGGGAGCAGTTACCATTCCTACACTTTTCCGATACTTAGGGACGTGGATAACGGATTGCTAGAGAACTTGGTATTCTCATTGCAAGAAGATGGAAGCTATGACACGTTCATCGTGACCTACGACCTGAGTCTCGACCAACAAGACGACCTCTTGGAAGGTTTGCACATAAATCTGGAAGGCAAGATCACCAAGACCCCTGTGGACGACATGGGATTGCCTACGGATTTAATGGGCAAGGTGCAAGCAGATTGCGTGCTTATAGTTACAGAGTATTGTTCTTGTGGACAACATCCAAATTCTGATGGCACCTATGCGGGGTGCTCAGATAGCTGCTATAGCACTTCTTCTGCAGAACATTGTACAGGGGGAGCAATTAGCAATAATGATCCCGATGGCAATCCACCAAATACGGATACCGACACCTCGGGAGGCCATCAGGAAGGTGGTGTAGAAGGAACCGGAGGAGCTACATCTCCAACTTGTACCAGGAATTGTGCGCCTCCAGCTGAGGAATTTGTAGTTGATATATTATTTGATGAATCTTTTGTGAATGATTTCCCATGTCATGCAGATGCAATTACAGAGGTATTGGGGTTATGTACACCTTTAAATCAAAGTTTTTTGTCTGCTTTTGAAACTCCAAATAATGTTGATTTGATTTACATAGCTGATGATTTTAGTACAAATCCTACCTTTTATGGAGTTCCGGCGGGATCAGATGCATCATTGACTTTAGGGACAACTAGAGCACCTTTGGGTTGTGTAAATTGTCCACCTTCTGAAATATTTGTTAATCAACAGAATTTTGGAACCATGTCTGAATTGTTATTAGCTTCTATAATTATACATGAAAATTTACATACGCTCCTATATCATTTGATAAATACAGATCAAATAACTACAGAAACACCAATTACAAGTTATGCTCAGTTAGCAAATGCATATTGCACTCATATGGTACAAAATACAGATCCAACTTTAGCGGGAGATGCATTGAGTCAAGCATCTCATCAAATTATGGTAAATTTGATAGAAGAAATGACAGATACATTAATGGCGTATGCAAATCAAAGGAATATAAATATAAGTAGAGATTATGCAAAGACAATAATGTATGGAGGAACGCTTACAGCTTTGCACAGTTTCAATGTATCTACAGGTACGGATGATGAAGCGTTGGATTTAGCTCATAAAATTGGAGCTGTAATCAATGCAGAGAGACTTCAGCAAGTTTACACAGTAACAGATTCCAATAATATAACAACAGTATATGAACAACAAGGTTTTCCTTTGGGTTTTTCTAACCCTTGCGATTAGTGTAATAAGTTGCGAGAATAAAAGCAGCTTAGATCCAATAGAATTAAATAAAGAAAAATGGAGAGAATTAAATAAAAGCATATTAGCCTCTTATGCACAAGATATTTGTCTGGAGCTAGAAAAAGATGGAATCAAAAATCCAAAAGGACATATATTTTATCAAAATCCCAAGAAAAATCTGGAATATGAGTTTGATAATTTTATTGAAGAGTTGAGGTTTAGAGATATCGGAAATCATTGTGATGGTAATATGAAAAGTTTAGTACCTAATTTATCAAACGATGAAAATATTGCATATTTTAAATCCCAATTTTTCAATGGAGAAGATTATCTTGATCTTCTAAATCTTTCAGAATGTTATAAAAGGTCAAATAAAAAATATACAGATAAATCGCCCGTAAAATTTTATTTGAGTAATGTGTTATTTACCAAGGATTTAAATTATGGTATAATGAGAATTTCGATTTATTCAACTTATGCAAGTAAAACGGGGGTTGTTGTTTTTAAAAATATTGAAGGGATTTATGAATCCTATGGTAAATGTTTAATGCAATATGCAATCACTCCATAAATAACCCCAAAACATTAACTTTCTTTTATTATAAAGAATAACACTTTCATCGGAGATAAAATCTACCAGCAGATTGTGTCTCAATATAAAAGCATCTAATAATAGCAGAAAAGAACCAATCTAAAAATTTGGTTTTTTTCTGCTGTGTTGTTTTAAATAAACTTTTTCCAACATCCATTTGGAATATCACATATGTGGTAAACTATTTCATCCCTCCTCCACTTCCTGCATAGATACAGAAAAAGTATCAAACCTAAAATACACATCCTTCAAAATTCATATTTCTCAATGGTAAATTTGATAATATAATAATTATCAATTGAGACTATTTGGTTTAGAAATTAAGAAGACAAAAAGGCAGAGCAGTTGTACTAAAGCAAAATACGTCTAGTGTAATAGTGGTAGAGGACAAAGAAGATTTTTCAATATAATAAGTGCTGTGAGTGGAATAAAGTAAAGTTTTTATTTAATTCGAAAATGGAGATTTTGTTTTTATCCCATCTATCTCCAGTCCTAAAATCATCATCTTATGAAATGTAGGTAATAGCGCGCCAGTTTCTGAGGTGGCCCAATCACTCCAAGAAGCCTCCAAACCATCTATGGGAAGGATGGAAGTCCACATTTTGAAATTTTTAGGTTTTCCTGTTTCATCTAATTGCCATAAATAGGAATCTCCAGGTGAAGAACCTCCTTTGGTGTAGGTGATCAAAAGGGCCTTTTCATCATTATCCAAAGTAACCAAGCTACGTTTCGTACCGCTATCGAATATCTTGTATGGAGCAACCAACCAAAAGGAGTCGTTGTTGAAATAATCTGTTGCCCTTTTTGTGAGTTTTTCTGCTTCCACAGTTTCTATTTTCAAGTCGCCTTTGTAAGCAGCATTTTTGGAAGGATCGTTAAAATTGAGATTGACCTTGTAATTCTTCCAGTAGACTTCGCAAGTATTTTCAGCCTTGTTCCATTTGAAATGATGGCGTCTTTTAAAGGTCCACTCCAAATAGGTGGTAGCATCGTAAGCTTGATGGTTCAATGCATTCAACATTTTGTTGGCTAAAGCATCGGCTTCTTTCCCCTCTATGCCTATCGGTAATTCTTCATTGTATTTATAATAGAGATATCCATATAGTAGTAGTGTAGGCAAGGTTATAAACACGATGGCTCCAACTATGAACTTCAATATTTTTTTAATGCGTTTCATTTCTTTTTCGTTGTCTTTGCGAATATACGATAACAAAAGGGCCTGTACATTGTGTACAGGCCCTTTTTACTTTCAATTATCTATTGTGTAATACTACCTCTTCAGTGCAAAATGTGCCTTGAAGGTCTTCTTCTGGTCCGTGTTTGGTTCCCTATAGTCCACGGTGAACCAATAGGTGCTGTTCGGCATCGG
>CANMCF010000017.1 GCA_947496215.1 uncultured Bizionia sp. | reverse complement strand
CGTTCAATTGCAATTCCACGAAGCTCGCACAGTCCGTGGCTATGGTGGAACTCTCTATCCTGACGTAGATCGTCTGGCTGTCCACCACGATGTTGTTGTATGGGCTGGTAAGGGCGTTCACGTTGTTGTCCGCATCCGCCATCGTCTCGTGATAGGTGATCACCAAGCCGGCTGTGACACCGCAGGCCACCTCCACATCCGCATCGGTAAGGGTGAAGACCCCAAAGCCGTCGCTGTCCGGATCGCAATACTCCAAGGGTGTCGGGGTGCAGGCCACAGGCGCTTGCTCCACCTGAAGGGTAAGCGTGGTCGTGCCGTGGCAACCCGTGTTCACGTCCTCGACCCTCACGAAGACCACTTCCGGGTTGGTCGTGTTGGTGTAGGGGATCGCCAATGGGTTCACCTCGTTGTCCGCATCCGCTTGGGTTGCGTAATAGGTCACCGCATAATTCGGGTTGTTTCCGGATATCTCGTTGTTCTTTATAGTAAGGTCTATTGCCGTTATGCCATCTGGCACGTTGTCGTCACAGACCTCCAATGGTGTCGGCACCACTGGTACTGGCAATGGATTCACTATCAAGTCGAAGTCGCTTACGCTAACACAACCCGTGGTCGTGTTCTCCACTCTCACGTAGATCGTCTGTGGGTTGGTCACATTAAGGTATGGACTTGCCAATGGGGCATTCCCATTCAAGGCATCCGCTTGGGTCAGATGGTAACTTACCGTCACATCCAACTGTCCGTTCGCTATCTCCGCGTCCTTGGTCGTGAGATCGAAGCTTTCCTGCTCGTCTCCCGTGTTGTTCACGTCACATTGCTCGTAATCCGTTATCGTTGGTATCACCGGCAAGGCATAAACTATCAATGTCAATTCCACCGTTTCAAAGCAGCCAGTCAGGTCGTCTTCCAATCTGGCTATGACAACTTGGGAATTAGCTACGGTATTGGTATATGCTGGTCCTATCGCGTTCACTGGCGGCATTGCCTCTGCATCCGCCAAGGTCTCGTAATAGGTAACGCTCATGTTCACTTGGGCTCCTATGATCTCGGCATCCTTCACCGTAAGGTCGAAGGTTGCGAAGCCATCTACATCATCATCGCATATTTCCAATGGCGTCGGTGCAACCGGTGCTGGCAATGGATTGACAATCAAGTTGAGCGGTGCTATGGTGGATACGCATCCCGTGGTCGTGTTCTCCAACCTAACATATATCGTTTGCGTGTTCGCCGTCGTATTCAAATAAATTGGCCCTATGGCATTCACCGGTGGATTGGCTTGGGCATCTGCCAAGGTTGTGTGATAAGTAACCGTGACATCTGCTTGCCCGTTTATGGCCAAGGCGTCAATCGTACTCAAGTCGAATTCGGTTAGGCCATTGGTCGCATCGCCATCGTCATCGTTGTCACAGCCTTGATAATCTGCCAATGCTGGAATGACCGGCAGTGGGTTAACCACCAAATCGAAGGTCGTGTAGCCGTAGCAAGTAGGATTGGTATTGTCGTCCACCCTAACGTGAATCGTCTGTGGGGATCCTGTGTTGCTGTATGTCGTCGGGTTTGCTATGGCATTTGCCGGGGTATCGGCATCTGCTTGACTTTCGTAGAAGCTTACCGTATAATTTGCTGGGTTTTGAGCGCCCAATATCGTTGCCTCTTGTGTAGTGAGATCGAAGACTTCAACCCCATCGTTGGACAGATCATCACAAACCACCATATCCATTGGTTGCGTCGCAACCGCTCTCGGGTTTACTATCAAATTGAAGACAGCAGTAGCCGAAGCCACATAACACGTAGCGTCTGAAGCACTTTCTATTCTGACATAGATCGGTTCCGGGTTAGCTCCATTGTCATGAGGACTTGTCAATGCTCCTGTTCCTGCATCTGCATTTGCAAAGTCCAAGTGGTAGGTCACGTTGAAATCGGCAGCTGCTTGTGCTCCCAATATCGCTGCGGTCTGTGTTTCCAAATCAAAAGGTTCTGTACCGTCATTTGAAACATCATCGCAAACTTCCATATCCAGTGCCGGATTCAAAACAACATCCAAAAAGTTCAATGTAAATGTATCTGTAGCCGGACACATTTGTGTCGCCGCATTCTCTACTCTAATATGAATGATTTCTCCATCGGTTCCAGTATATGTAGTTGGATTAACAATAGCATTTGCTCCATTTGTTGCATCTGCCGCAGTATTGTGATAACTTACACCATACACCGCTGGGTCTTGAGTTCCCAAGGCAGGATTGGTATTTTGGGTCAAATCAAATACTACAGCTCCTGAACCATCATTGCATTCAACCAAATCATTTACCGTATCCACTATAGAGCCTGGAATAAACTCGACATAAACTTCATCAGTCGCAACACAAGTTGCTGCAAACACCACGTCTACAGTATAAGTACCAGTTTGAGTAACATCAATAGATGGTCCAGTTTCTCCTGCGATAACATTACCTTCATAATACCAAACATGAGCTACAGAAGGGTCCACTTCCGTGTCCAAGTTAACAGATGTCCCTGCACATACCGAAGTTCCTGCAGCAATTGTAATGTCATCTCCCAAATCTCCTCCTAAATTAAAACTTCCTGCTTCCAAGAAAATTGCAGAATCCCAAATAGAATCTCCTTGATCCGCGACTACCAGTTTGATTTCATAAGTAACATTTGGGTTCACATTTGCAGAAGCAGTCAACACAACCGTTCTTCCCCCATAGTTTGTATCTGGTAAATTATATCCTTCAAAAAACGCTGCATTCGCAGGACAGGTAGTCGAACCATTAATGTTCGTTACACTAACTGGAGTTCCATCCGGCAATACTGCCAGATTAGTATAAGGTACCGTTCCCACTTCTCGTAGAAGGAAGGCAAAACTATCTGCAAAACTACACTCCGTGTTTCCATCGTACTCTTCAGAAGCCATTATAAAATTGAAACTTATATTATCGGCCGTAGGTACAAAGTTAAATTTTATGAAAGTAGCATCATTCGTGTTTGTTTGCCCCAAAGCTGCTTCCAAATCCGCATCACCTGCTTGTCCATTATTGAAGCTCGGGTTAGGATTTGCAGGAACTGCAACGGTATTACCTCCTCCATGTGCACGCCCTGTTGTAAGAACGATTCCTTCTCTAAAAGGAAAATTGGATGTCCCTCTTCTAAAATAACCATAACTTTTTGTTGTTAGATCACTCTCCCCTCCGCTAACTTGAAAACTAAAATTATCCACTCCTGAGCATCCCCCAGACACCAACACATCGGAGATGAGTTGCTCTGGACCAAAACTAGACTCTGGGTACGCTGCATTGTTTATTGTAACGATTGGATCCAAAACCACAACCGTAACTTGACTGGACGAAGAACAACCTGTTGGATTTGTATCCGTTACAGTAAGCGTCGTCGTGTATGTCCCAGCCGTATTAAATATATTATTCACCGATTCCCCATTGGCATTGCCTCCATCTCCAAAAACCCATGCGTATGTAGCTCCCGTGCCATCATCAGAAAACGTTGCACTCCCTTCAAATGCGACATTCGTTCCTGTTGGAACTTCAATGACACCAGCGTTGTTTACTGCGGGTGTAGTAGAATCGATAGATGATGTTATGGTTTGACAAGCTTGCATACAAGATATGTTTGCAGCCCATCCCGTAGTAGGTGCCGACGCATCACTTACAAACTGAAGTGTCAAACACCCAGTAGCACTATTAGTCGATGCAGAAACGGTTCCAGGGTTGTTTGCAGCCCCTCCGCCTGAATACGTTCCCAAAACCGTAGCCGTAGTATCGTCTCCATCATAAATAGTCAAAACATCGTTATTCGCTTGTGTGCTGAATGCCGTAAAATTCAATGAAATAAATTGACCAGCACTATCTGGACAGATAGTTAGAACAAAGTTTTCGTCATTTCCGTAATTACTCGCACTACCTCCTGAATCATATAAAACACCAGAGCATTGATTAAAAGTCCCGTTTTGCATCAAGAGATCCTGAGCTTGGGAGGTAAAAACAGAAAATAATAAAATAATAAATAGTGTAAATTTTTTCATCATTAAGAGGAATTTATATTTTATAATCTAAAAAGCCAATTGCAATTATACTAATAATAACTCGATTTTTACAGCATTACCCGTCTAGTTATAACGACAACATATGCATTTTAACAATTTAGATATCAATTATCTTATTAATATAACAATCGTAAAGAACAATGTCCTACCTTTAATTTTGACTTTTGATTAAATTTTTACAATCTAATTTTAATTAACTTTGACTTATGAAACTTATGAAACTTATTCTATTTATCTTCTTGATAAGTTGTAAAGGTCAAAATGAAAACCTAATGACACATCAATTCACCAACAATCTCATTAATGAAACCAGCCCTTATCTGCTACAACATGCACACAATCCTGTAAATTGGTATGCGTGGAATGACAAAACTCTTGATTTGGCAAAAAAGGAGAACAAACTCATAATCATAAGTGTAGGTTATTCTGCTTGTCATTGGTGCCATGTCATGGAACACGAGAGTTTTGAAGACGAGGAAGTTGCCAAATCAATGAATGACAATTACATAAGCATAAAAGTAGACAGGGAAGAACGTCCTGACATAGATCAGGTCTATATGAATGCCGTACAATTAATGACTGGTCAAGGTGGTTGGCCTTTAAACGCCATTGCCTTGCCAGATGGAAGACCGATTTGGGGAGGCACCTATTTCACCAAAGATCAATGGATTGGAGCCTTAAACAAGATTTCAAAATTGTACAATGAAAATCCGGACAAATTATATGAATATGCCGATAAATTAGAACAAGGCATCAAATCCATGGACATTGTTTCCTTGAATAACGATGTTCCTGTTTTTGAAAGTGCCTTCGTTGAAGAAACCATAGAAAATTGGTCCAAGCATTTTGACACCAAAAAAGGGGGGATGAATCGTGCTCCAAAATTTATGATGCCAAACAACTATCATTTCCTATTACGCTATGCCTACCAAAAAAATGATGAATCTCTAAAGAGCTTTGTAAACACCACATTAACAAAGATGGCCTATGGTGGTGTCTATGATCAAATTGGAGGTGGTTTTTCAAGATATTCGGTAGACGCCAAATGGCATGTCCCACATTTTGAAAAAATGTTATATGACAATGGTCAATTGGTGAGTCTATATGCAGATGCCTATCTCATCACCAAGAACGAGCTTTACAAAGAGGTGATTACTGAAACCCTATCCTTCATTGAACGAGAATTGACTGTTGACAACGGGGCCTTTCTATCCTCCCTCGATGCTGATAGCAATACTCCAGAAGGCGAGTTGGAAGAAGGCGCTTTCTATGTTTGGCAAAAAGAAAGCTTAAAGTCCCTACTGGGCTCTGATTTCGATTTATTCGCAGATTATTACAATGTGAATGGCTATGGTTTTTGGGAAGACAAAAACTATGTTCTAATTAGAACGAAAACCAATGAAGACCTTGTTAAAAAACATAAGATATCATTAGAAACCCTAATCGACAAAAAACAAAAATGGAAAACTCTTTTATTAAAGGAAAGAGAAAAGAGGGAGCGCCCTCGTTTGGATGACAAAGTATTAACGTCCTGGAATGCACTGATGTTAAAAGGCTATGCGGATGCTTATCGTGTCTTGAAAGAAGAAAAACACCTACTTTCCGCCACAAAGAACGCTAATTTCATAATGAACAACCTACTAAGGCCTGATGGCGGATTAAATCATAATTACAAAAACGGAAAAAGTTCCATAAATGGCTATTTGGAAGATTACTCCACCACGATAGATGCCTTCATCACCCTTTATGAAATCACTTTGGAGGAAAAGTGGCTACATACGGCGAGAGATCTAACCAATTATGCCTTTGATCATTTTTTCGACAGCACACACAAAATGTTCTATTTCACATCCAATGAAGACAAAGACCTGGTATCCAGAAATATGGAATATAGAGACAACGTGATACCGGCAAGCAACTCTATAATGGCGAAGAATCTATTTAAATTGTCACATTTCTTCAGCAATGCACATTATTACAAGACAGCCACCACAATGCTCAACAATGTTAAACCAGAAATAAAAGACTATGGTTCCAGCTATTCCAACTGGTTGGATCTAATGTTAAATTATACTGAACCTTTCTATGAAGTCGCCATTGTAGGTGAATTAGTTTCTGAAAAAGTATCGGAACTAAACAAATCTTACATTCCAAACAAACTAATTGTAGGTAGCAAGGCAGACAACAAGCTTCCTCTATTGAAGAATCGCTATGTAGAAGATGAAACCTTCATTTATGTCTGTGTAAACAATGCTTGCAAGCTTCCTGTTTCGGATGTTGACAAAGCCATTGAATTATTGAAAGATTAAAAAAACTTATAACTATGAAATTGCTGACCTCCATTTTAATCATTTTCGTTGCTTTAGAACATTTTTACTTTTTAGTATTGGAGATGTTTCTATGGACTACTCCAAAAGTCATCAAGATTTTTGGGTTAAAAGACAAATCTTTTGCGGAAAAGACCAAGATACTTGCTGCAAATCAAGGTCTGTACAATGGCTTCCTAGTCGCTGGACTTATATACTCCTTGATAATAGATGCCACCAATTTTTCTATTTTCTTCCTAACTTGTGTTAGCATTGCTGGTATTTATGGTGCCTATTCAACAAAAAAACCAAGATTGTTTTACATACAATCCGTTCCTGCCCTACTAGCTTTATGTTCAATTGCTTTTCATAATTACCTTTAAATTCATTCTTCGATGAAACAAGTCATTTTATCGATTATTGCAAATCATTAAATTCTAATAGAGCCAAAGAAAAAGCGGTTATTTAACTTTATTACTCAAAACAAAATATAACATACAATGGAAACACAAAAATGGATTGACAAAGGTTTGGATTTTGCATCTGAATATGGCATTAAAGTACTTGGTGCCATTGCAATATGGATCATTGGGTCCTGGATCATTAAAAAGCTAATGAACGCCACCAACAAACTAATGTCAAGTAAAAACTACGATGAAAGTTTAAAAAAGTTCTTGTTAAACCTAATCGGATGGATTTTAAAGATACTATTGATCTTAGCCATATTAGCCAAGCTGGGAGTAGAAACGACATCATTTGCCGCTATTTTAGCAGCAGGAGGCTTAGCCATAGGAATGGCTCTACAGGGTTCTTTGGGTAATTTTGCCGGAGGTGTTTTGCTAATGATTTTCAAACCTATAAAAATTGGTGATTTAATAGAGGCTCAAGGAGAACTAGGTGTTGTAAAGGAAATTGAAATATTCACTACGAAAATCATATCTCCAACAAACAAAGAGATCATCATACCAAATGGCACATTGTCCAATGGGAACATCACAAATTATTCAACCGAGGGCAAACTAAGAGTTGACCTAACGATTGGTGTTAGTTATGATGCAGACATAAAACAAACAAAGAACGTATTAATGAATGTGTTAACCAGCAATCCCAAAGTATTGCAAGACCCAGCTCCTACGGTCAACGTTTCGGAATTAGCTGATAGTTCCGTCAATTTTGCGGTAAGGCCATTTGCTTCCGTAGCCGATTACTGGGATGTCTACTTTGACACATTAGAACAATGCAAAGAGGCTCTAGATGCAGCTGGAATCGAAATACCATATCCACATGCAGTCGAAATTCAAAAAGAAGCTTAATTCTTTTGTTTGGGTTTCAAAGCCACGAAATCTTTTAAATAATAAGGTTCAAAATAAGCGACATCTTCGATGTCGTTTTTTTTGAACTTTTCATAAGCCAACGCTCCCATCTCATTGGCAGAAGGCAACTTGCCTTCAATGAAAAAAGCATTTTCATGTTTTATCAAGGTCTTTGTCTTTTCAACTCCATTTCCAATGAAGTATACTTTTTCGATTGCTAAATGCTCGGCAAAGGAACTCTCCTCCAATATTTGAGCTTCAGTTGCTCTGAGTGGTTTTGATTCCGAAGAAAAGATAGCTGAATATACTTCCATACGCCTTGCATCCAACATTGGTATTATTAGCCCTTCATCTACTTTTACCTGGTTTGCCAAAGCTTCCAAAGTCGGAATTGAAATCAAAGGTATGTCCAATGCCAAACATAAGCCCTTGGCCGCAGACACGCCTATTCGCAATCCCGTATAAGAACCTGGCCCTTTGCTTATGGCAATGGCATCAAGTTGACTTCTCTCAATGTTAGCCTCATCGAGTGTTTCCTCTATGAAGACATGCAAACGTTCTGCATGAGAGTAATTGGTATTGTAATCTTCTTTTAAAAGCAAAGTCTCTCCTTTTTCTGAAAGAGAGACTGAGCAATTCGTCGTTGCTGTTTCTATGCTAAGTATCAATGCCAAACTATTCTGTAATTGGTTTTCCTAAATAGAAGTCCAAGACTTTGGTTTTAAACACAAAATCATATTTTGCATTTATCAAGGAAGATTCTGCGTTTATCAAACGGATTCTTGCTTGTTCCAATTCAAAAGCATTCATAGCTCCTATGTTATAACGTTCTTGAGCATTGCCAAATGACAATTCTTGGGATTCCATAGATTTTGTTGCTGCCTCGTACGTTTTCAATGCTGCTTGCGCATCTGTAAACGCACGTTGTATGTTGGATTCCAATGTCAACTTTGCTTGATCCAAATCCAACTGGGAATTCTCCTCTCTGATTTTAGATTTTGCAACAGCTGTCTTGTTTCTAAATTGTGAGAATATTGGAATATTGACATTCAAGCTAAAGCTATGAGCTTTCTGGTCATTCAATTGATTAAAGAATGCATCTTCATTTCCACTTAAATTAGTGAAAAATGCATTTGACCCATAACTATAATTCAATGATGCCGTAGGCAAAAAACCTCCCTTGGAAACTTCAGTCCCCAATTTTGCGTTTTCAATGTTTTTTTCAGCTACTTTAATTTCACTTCTATTCGCATATGCATATTCCAGTATTGGTTTTATGTCGCTATACATCAATGCTGCAGATGGATTGTCTATCTCAATAATCTGAACCTCGAATCCTTCGTATGGCACTTGCAACAATTGAGATAACGTCAATAATGCTAGGTTATAGTTATTTTCTGCAACGGTAACACTTTGCGAATCGTTACTAAGAGTAGCTTCCGCATCATAGATATTTGCTCTTGGCTGCACTCCTGCCTCAACCAAATCCTTTACCTGTTGCAATTGTTTCTCTGTAAAGGCATATTGTGCCTGAGCAGTTTCCAGACGTTCTTTGTTAAATAGAATGTTCAAGTATGAGTTCACAACATTCAATGAAATATCATCTTTGATCCTATTCAACTCCAAGTCATTGGATTCAATGATCAAAAGGGATTGCTTATACAGGTTGGTTCTTCTGAAACCATTGAAAATAGTATAACTTCCCCCCACACTCAAACTAGTACTATTGGCTGTTCTATCCACGAATTGTCCTGGAAACAACTCTGCATTACCCAAACTAAGTGAATGTCCAACACTTCCACTAACTGAAGGTAAAAACTGTCCTTTGGCTTCTTTTGTATCCTGTTCGTTTATACGTAATGTATTTTCAGCTCTTTTTACAGTAATGTTGTTTTCCAATGCATGAGTAACACATTCTCTAAGCGTCCAAGCTTTTTCTTGCGCCAATGCGGAAAAACCAATGAATGCTGTTAATGCCAGCGCTAATATATTTTTATTCTTCATCTTCGTCGTTATTGTCTTTTGATGCTTTGTTCCAAACCTTGATCTTATCTCCTTCTTCTACTCCCTCGGTAATCTCCACATTGATCCCATCAGAGATGCCCAATTCCACATTTTTCTTTTCGAATTTACCTTCTTCTTTTTGAATTTCAATATACGGTTTTTCCGTAATTCTATTAAACTGAAGCAAGGATTCCTTTATTACCAAAACACTGTCTTTGCTTTCCATTTCTATTTCTGCATTGGCACTGTAACCTGCTCTTATCTTTGTTGAAGGCTCCACTGTCACATCTGCCTTGATCGTAAATTGAACCGCTCCATTTTCTTCTTTCCCCTTAGGTGCCACAAATGTCAATTTTGCAGGAAAGTCCTTTTCGTTTATTGCTCCCAATATAACTTTGATCTCTTTTCCTTCTTCCAATTTCCCAACTTCAGCCTCATCTACCTTACCTTCGAAGATCATTTTGCTCATGTCGGCTATGGTAGCAATCGTGGTTCCCGCATTAAAGTTATTACTCTCTATTACCTGATCTCCTTCTCGAACGGGTATTTCCAAAATGGTTCCAGGGATCAATGCAATGATGTTGGTGTTTGCCGAACCACCTCCGGACAACGAACCTCTCTTTATTATTCGGTAGTTGTTTTGTGCTTGACTCAAAGACTCATTGGCTTGGTTCAAAGACAACTCACTGTTTTCAAAATCCTGCTTTGAAATCACTCCTTTGTCAAAAAGGGCCTTGTTTCTGTCATACACTGTCTTTGCATTGTTGTACGCCAACTTTGCCGTGGAAATTTGACCGTTGGCTCCAACTAAGCTTTGCTCATTTGGTACGACTCTAATCTTGGCTATGACATCTCCTTTTTTTACAATGTCTCCCTCTTCGACCAGAATCTTGTCTATGATTCCCGAAATTTGAGGTTTCAACTCTACTTCCTCTTCTGGGTTTAGTTTTCCAGTTGCTACTGTCTTCGTCTTGATAGAAGTATAAAATGGTTCATCTACCTTAAAATCGACAACAGCTTTGGAATTCGAATCACTAAAATGTTTTAGTACGAACACTAGTGCCAGTAACAATACTATTCCTAAAATAATTTTAAATGCTTTTTTCATTTTCTTGTACTTGTTTTTCTTTGTTGGTTATAGAAATTGCAATCGATTCTTCAAATCCACAACGCTTCCTATGTTTATATTGATTGATGTTATTCTTCCCTTAATGCGTCTATTGGTTTCACACTGGTTGCTTTAAATGCTGGTATTAGTCCTATTAAAGTTCCCAAGAAAATTAATATTACCAAGGCAATGAATACAACCCCTATCGACACCGATGCGTTTACCATCCATGCGTCATCTCCTTGTCCTATGGTTTTATCTATTAATATCAAAATCCAACCTCCACTCAATATTCCGAAAAAACCTGCTAATAACGTAATAAATACAGCTTCTACTATTATTTGCCTTTTAATTTCAAATGGAGTTGCTCCTATGGCTCGACGTACTCCAATTTCCTTTGTTCTTTCTTTAACTGTGATAAGCAGTATATTTCCAATTGCAAATACTCCTGCTATTAAGGTTGCAATTCCCACAAACCAAGTTAAAAACTGCATCCCCGTCAAAAAACCAGTCATCTTGGCGAATTCCTTACCCAAATTAAAGCTTCCAAAGGCACGTTTGTCTTCCGGGTGAATCCTGTTCAAGTTTTTAAGCAATAGTTTGGCATCCAATTCTATTTGCTTGATGTCATACTCAGGCTTACCTGTTATCATCATCCAACCGATTTCTTCTCCTTGATTGTATATTTGTTGAAACGTCGTAAATGGGATATGGATGTCACTTGTAGGCCCCATATTTACATTTCCATTTTCAAACATCCCCACAACTTTGAAATTAATGCTGTTTATTCGAATGTATTCACCTATTGGATTTACATCTTTTTCAAACAATTGCTTGTAAATCTCTTCAGAAATGACAGCTACTTTTCTTCTATCGTCCATATCACTTTGATTAATGAACCTCCCGCGAGCCATTTTCTTTTTTTGTACCTTATCCAATAGTGGGTAATCCCCATTTATGGAAAAATTGCCTGATAAAAAATTTCGAACTACTTGTCCTCCATTTTGATTTCTGGGCACCACAAATTCAATTCCATCTACATTTTCTTCTACTTTTTTTGCGTCTGACAATGATAGACGGACTCTTTTACCTTCTTGAAATCCTTTGAATGGTTTGCTTGTACTCTGTCCCCATACAAAAACACTATTTGTCGCAAAACTTCCAAACAACCTATTAAATGAGTTTTCAATCCCTTTTGCAGATCCCAAAAGTCCAATGAGAAGCAATATCCCCCACCATACACCAACCATTGTCAACACAGACCTTAGTTTGTTTTTGTTCAAACTATCAAATACTTCTTGCCACGTATCTCTTTCAAATAAAAATTTCATAGTCTAATCGTCTCTTAATGCTACAATTGGTTTAATTCTCGATGCCTTCTTTGCGGGTAGATAACCAGCAATGGTTCCTGCTATTATCAAAGTAATCGTAGCTCCGATTACAAGAGATGTACTCACACTCGGGTCTTTAATGAAATAGGTTTCCAAACTAGGCCCCACCCAACTCAAAATTCCCGTCCCGGCCAACAATCCCATGTATCCTGCGATCGTCGTTATCAATACCGATTCTACCAAAATAAGTGATACGATAGATTTTGGTGAAGCACCCAGCGCTTTTCGGATGCCTATTTCCTTTGTGCGTTCTTTTACGATGAAAATCATAATGTTGCTTATTCCAACTATACCCGCTATCAAAGTTCCAAAACCTATAACCAGAATTAAAATCCCCAAGCCTGAAGTCATCGTTTCCACACCTTTGTTTGCTTCTGCCATATTACGGATCCTGATTGCTCTTTGGTCATTTGATGCAACCGAAAAACGGTTCTTCAACTTGTTGGTAATCGTTCTTCCAAAAGCCAAGGCTTGATCATGGTTCATATTGGGGTTATATGTCAAATTTATTTGATCTATGTAATCATTGCTGCCATATACTTGTTGAGCAGTAGTGACTGGCATATAAATCTTACGTTCTTCATTATCTCCTCCTTCATCCTCAAAAACACCTACAACCTTATATTGAATGCCATTTAAATTGACGTATTTTCCCAAGGCCGTCGTTTTCAGAAATAGATCTTCCTCTACCAAACGTCCTATTACGATCACTTTTGTCTTATTATCCAAATCAGATTGGTTTATAAAACGACCTTCTGCCATCAATGTATTTTCGAGATATTGATGATCTGGATGACATGCTCTTACATCGTACGTGTTCTTCTCATTTCTAAAAGAAGCATTTACACTTTTATAGATCCTAGCAGTTATGTATTGTACCTTGTCTCCAAATTCGTTCTTCAAGTAGTCGTAATCCTCATTTTTGAATTGAATGCGCCTTCCTGCTTGCATTCCCTTGTGTGCTTTGGTAGTTCGTCCAGACATAACAAAAATGGAATTCGAGGCATCGTCTACAAATGCATCCGCAAAAGTATTTCCCAACCCATTGGCTATGCCGAAAAGAACGGCAAACAAAAGAATCGCAAAAGCTACGGTAAAACCAGACAACAACGTCCTGGTCCTATTCATATTTATGCTTTGAAATATTTCCCTCCAAAGGTCCCTATCAAACATATTGCTCTGCTCTTACTTGTTCTACAAAAGAATCTTCCATAATTACACCATCTTTCAAACGCACTATGCGTTTACACATATTGGCAATGTCCTCTTCGTGGGTTACCATTAATATGGTCTTCCCTTCATCATTCAATGATTGGATAAATTCCATTATCTCGTATGATGTTTTCGTATCGAGTGCTCCAGTTGGCTCATCTGCCAACAACAACTTAGGGTTTGCAGCCAATGCCCTTGCTATGGCCACACGTTGTTTCTGACCTCCAGACAGCTCGTTTGGCAAATGTGTTGCCCAATCCCTTAGTCCAACCTTCTCCAAATGGAAAAGCCCTTTTTCAATACGCTCCTTTCGTTTTAACCCTTGATAGTACAATGGCAATGCCACATTATCCAAAGCGTTTTTATAATTGATAAGGTTGAAGGATTGAAATATGAATCCCAAGAATTTATTCCGATAGATGGCTGCCTTTTTTTCCGTGAGATTCTTAATTGGCACATTGTCCAAGATATATTCTCCCTCATCCGCTTCATCCAACATTCCAATAATATTGAGCAATGTAGACTTTCCTGACCCTGAAGACCCCATAATAGCAACCATTTCTCCACTTTCTACCGAAAGATCTATCCCTTTCAATACATGTAGGCTAGAATCACCTATAGGATAAGACTTGTGAAGTTTTTTGATTTTTAGCATAGTTGATGTTTTTTGATTGGTTGTGACTTAACACAATATCAATTAGACTACAAAGGACAAAAAATGTTACAGGAAATATGTAAATAATATGTTAAAATGGATAAAAGCGTCATTAATTGAGGTCTAACAGGCTTTTGAAACTCAGTTTTTCACTTTGAAATAACGTCTATATATATAATAGCCCAAACCAAAAACCAGGATATACGGTATTGACATCAAGTATACTATACCATTATTTATCCCTTTTGCAGCTCCTTGTCCTTCTTCATTTTCCAAAACGGCCCGACACATGGCACATTGCGCTTCAATTGGCAACGAGACAAAAAACAAGACCATCGATATGATTATTATCTTCTTCATTTTTAAATATAATATGGAGAAATCATAATATAGACTACAACTCCCGTTATTGCTACATATAACCACAATGGGAACGTTATTCTTGCTATTTTCTTATGCCGTTCAAAGTTTTGGGTTATGGCCCTGACATAGGTTATCAATACAAATGGTATAACAACCACAGACAACACGATGTGCGTCAACAAAACAAAGTAATACACATATTTTATGGTTCCTTCTCCTCCAAACTTAGTGGAATCACTTGTCATATGATACGCAATGTACATCAACAAAAAAGCAACGGACAGACTTATCGCAAGCTTCATTAAACGCTCGTGCAATTTTATGTTCTTATTTTTAATTGCCCGGAATGCTACCACCAAAACGATGGCCGTCGCACCATTTATCGTCGCATAGATTGGAGGTAAAAAGGTCAATGGTTTTACATCGAAACCCAATTCACGAAGATTCACACCAAACAAAGCAGCCACAGCCAAAGGAATTATTATAGACAAAGCCACTATCCATTTATTGTATTTTTTTTCGTTCTGTATGTTTTCTGAATTACTCATTGTCCTGTTTTACTTTTAAAAGACTTTCTCTTATGGCTTTTGTCTATTCGTTCAATAGTTTTTTTATGTCTTCCTTCAACATTGAAATCTCTTCTTCATTACCATCCTCATCCATTTTCTCTTCTACACTTATCACCCCTTTATAAAATATTTTGGGATTCCCAAAATTATCCGACCTTGAGCGGATGAATCCGTTTTTGTCAATCAATGCAAAATCACCTGAATGTTCGAAACCAGCTTCTACTTCAGTATTGCGCCCTACAAATATGTTAAAACCTACATTAGCCAGATCATATATGTCCTTTTCTTCTCCCGTCATCAAATTCCAATTCGGATTCGTCACACCATATCGTGTCGCATAGTCCTTCAAAACTTCTGGCGTATCAATTTCTGGAGTTATTGTGAAAGATGCAATACCAAAATCGTCTTTTCCTTTAAATGCGTTTTGAACCTCTATTAGGTTCCTATTCATTCTCGGGCAGATGGTTGGACAACTCGTAAAGAAAAACTCCACGACATAGACCTTCCCTTTATAATCATCTTGTGTTATGATTTTGCCATATTGATTCGTAAAGCTGAAGTCTGGCACTCTTTTTTTCTTTCCATTGATCTCTATGAAAGACAAAGCTTCATCATTGGAAAAATTGTTGTCCTGACCAGTACTCATTCGCTCACTTCTACTGATGTCATTGTTTTTAACCCTGTTTACTATCTTTGGAATAAAGATAATCCCAAATAACAAAATAATGAATGCTATGCCTATGTATGAATAATTATTCTTTTTCATCGGATTCGTTTGTTGGTTTTATATCGTCAGCCCTTCTGGAGGTTGAATTGAAATCCCCTTTACGTTTCTCCCTATACTCTGTAAACAACACTCTCATGTCGTCAGCTCCCATCTTGTTCTTCAATATTGATACTTCGGAGCAGTCATATGCCGTCAAAGGGTAGATTGGCGCGTTCTTTTCCTTTTCTTTTTTTGTTCTATCATCCAACCTCCCTCGCTGTTTTACATCTTTATCTATGATAAAAACACTATTGGTCCCATAAGTTCCATCCAATCGCAAACTTGTCCTTAAACTATTGAATAGACGATTTATGTCACTTTCGCTAGCATAGACGAAATGCCAAAATTCCAATGGTTTGTATTTTGTCAATTCCAGTTTCAATCGTTCTGCTTCCGCCTTTGCCTCTTGTGGCACAAGCATTACAACTTGAAACTTCTTAAATCCTTTGAACTTATCATAAATGAGTTCTTTCAAATTAGAACTTTCTTTGATTTTCGCCTCTGGATTGCTTCCCAAAAAACCTAAAACGGTTATGTGCCCCTTCAAAACGATCTCCTTATTTGCATTGGAGGGCAAATTCTCTATATCCAATACTTCTTCCTTTACCACCTCCAAAGGGTTATAGTTATTTTCCGAAGGCAGGAGCATTAATAAAAAGGCAACAGGGAGAAAGAACAATATCCCTAGGACTATATTTTTTTTTGTTGACTTTGCACTCATTGGAGTCTATTCTTTATAACATTGCAAAAATAAAAAAGGTGGTTTAAATAAACCACCTTTTCTTTATGTTTAACACCTAAATTCAGTGTTTAAAAATCTTTTTTAATGAAACCATTCCTATAAACGCCTTCTACATATCCTCCTTCTTGCAACAAGATGAACACAAGGTAGCAAATTAAGAATATGGCCGTCCAAACAACCATACGCCTCAAGCTTTTGGTCTCATCACGCATGTGCATAAAGTCCCAAGTAATGTAATATGCCTTTACTATTGTTAATATTATAAAGATCCAGTTAAGACCTTTCATCCCTAAAACTTGAGTCATTAAACCTTCTGGCTTATAAATACCCAATACTACTTCTATAGCTGTTATTATGGTAAGAAAAATTAAAACACCCCAAATTTTTTGAGTATTCGATTTAAATTTAAGTAAACCTTGAAATATTGCTAATTTATGTTCGTGTGCCATTTTTTAATCTTGTATTTTGAACCCTTTTAATTGGATTTATTATCTATAATTATACTAAGTAGAAGAATGTGAATACAAATACCCATACCAAATCGACAAAGTGCCAGTACAGACCTACTTTTTCCACCATTTCGTAGCTTCTACGCTTTTCATAAGTTCCCAATATCACATTGAAGAAAATAATGATGTTTATAACCACTCCAGAAAATACGTGGAATCCGTGGAATCCTGTTATGAAGAAAAAGAAATCAGCAAACAAAGGCGATCCATATTCATTGACGTGGAGGTTTGCACCTTTCACATACAACTTCCCATTTTCTTTTATTTGTTTCAGCCCTTCTTCTCTTGACAGGACAGTCTTCTCTCCTTCTTCGTTTATAATTTGATTTCTCACATAGACATTGCCATGAGATTCCAAACCAGCATATATTTCATCTACTGTAAATTCTGGCAAAGCTCCTTCGGAGACAAACCACAATCCATTCTTTCTTTCGTGTTGTACTCTTTCAGTCGATGAAGCCTTAGCAAAGTCTGAAACGGCAACTCTCTTGAATTTTTGTTTTCCATCGACATCTACATATTCTCCAAATTGCAATATGTTTCCTCCTTTGGTTTGTACAGCTCCAAAATCTCCTTTAATGAATGTTCCCCACTCCCAAGCTTGTGAGCCTACGAATATCAAACCTCCTATCACCGTCAAGAACATATACCAAGTCACCGCCTTCTTCTTCATATGGTGGCCTGCATCTACCGCCAACACCATCGTTACAGATGACATAATCAATATGAATGTCATAAAAGCGACATATATCATTGGATAGTTCCCGTGAAAAAACGGAACGTGTGTAAACACCTCGTCGGCTATTGGCCAAGAATCGATAAATTTAAACCTAGAAAATCCATAAGCGGCCAAGAAACCTGAGAATGTCAAAGCATCCGATACGATAAAAAACCACATCATCATTTTACCATAACTTGCCTTTAGAGGTTGATTTCCCCCTCCCCAAGTTTTACCTTCTGTTCCAGTATTTTCAACTGTAGTATTCATATAATCTAATTAGTTATTAAAAGTGGCACAAAAATAATCATTTTATCTATCTAAAAAAACATCGTTTGACTAATTTTTAAATAGTCCGTGAAATGTTTCTGACAATGGCCTTTAACTCCTTAAGAAAAGAGACCAAAACCTACATGAAAAAATATAAAAACAAAAACAGATAGACCCAAAGTATATCTATAAAGTGCCAAAAGGTTCCAGCCAATTCAAAGCCTAGCATATTGCTTGCCGTATACTTTTGTTTAAAATGATTATAAATTACGACCAACAGGCAGATTAGGCCTACTGCAACGTGCAGTATGTGTACAAAAGCGATCAAAAAGATAAATGAGGCCTTGGGATCACTCGTTGGCCCTGTAAGGTAATACCCCAAATCGATAAGTTGGCCAAAGCCTAAGAATTGAATGTAGATAAATGCAATTCCGAGTCCCAATGTAATCAATAGAAAAGTTGTCGTCATCTTTCTATTTCCATTTTTAAGACCTCGCTTAGCCAAAATAAAGGTGATGCTACTCAAAACAATGACGATTACACTTATCATAAAAACATTTGGCAAAATCAAGTCCTTCGACCAATCTGGTCTTGAGCTACTCACAATCACTGCACTTGTCAATCCTGCAAAAGACATGATAAGCGATATGATTCCAAACCATAGCATCATTTTCTTTGCCCTATTGTTCTTTTCCTCTAATGTACCCTGTGTTAAGTCCATAATCATCTAATAAATTTATCTATAACGTACACGATCTGAATCAAGGTTATGTACGATACGCTAGCCAACATTAATTGTTTTGCCGCTTTTTCCGTCATTTGTTTAAATAGTCGAATGGCATAATACAGCATGAATATCCCCAACAAGAATACTATGACGGCTGCTATCACCGATAGTTTCAACTCTCCTGTAATACCCAGAACCGGCACTATGGAAACCAATATGGTCCAAACGGTGTATATGATGGTTTGCACAGCAGTGCCCTTATCTTGTTTGCCTGTAGGCAACATGAAGAAACCTCCTTTCCTATAGTCTTCGAACAGAAACCAACCTATGGCCCAAAAATGGGGAAACTGCCAAAAAAACTGCAATGCGAACAACGTCCCTGGCTCTATCCCAAAATCGTCTGTTGCTGCAACCCATCCCAACATAAATGGAATAGCTCCTGGAATGGCCCCTACGAATACCGCCAATGGTGTTTTTGTTTTCAAAGGCGTATACACGCATGTATAGAGGAAAATGGAAATTGCGCCAAACATTGCCGTTTGCGGATTTATGACATATAGTATCGCTATTCCCAAAATCGTAAAAATACTGGCTATTGCAAAAGCCACATTCACAGACATTCGTCCTCCTGGAATCGGCCTGTTCTTCGTCCGATTCATCAAGGCGTCCAAATCCTTTTCTATGATTTGATTGAATGCATTGGATGCTCCAACCATAAAATAACCTCCCAAGGCCAACAATGCCAAAATCTTGTAATCAACTGTATTTACACCTAATAGGTATCCAGCTATTGAGGAAAACACAACACTCAATGCCAAACGCATTTTCGTGATTTCCTTAAAATCCGAAATTAAAGAGTGTTTTACCGGTGTCGTCGTTGTAGTACTCAAAGTCCTTTGCTTTATCGCTTCATTGAAAGCGTTTTATTGCGAGTGCAAAGATACTTTATAAAACTATATTGACCAATGGTAAATAAAAGTAAATTACAAATCTGAGTTACAGATCGAAATACCAATTGAACAAGTCCGTTCTTAAACCAAAATTAATCCACACCGTACTGTTGTTCAAAACCGAAGCAGTCTCTGCTTCCGGATTGAAGTTTCGATAACTGATGTTTGTGAATATCTTCAGGTTAGAGGCCGTATTTATCAAGTACCCCCCTTGGAGGCTTGCGTTTATCGTCTTGGTTTTTATTCCTTGTCCTATTACCACTCCGTTATCAAAGGCCCTATCGTTGTAGTTTCTATATATGTCTCCTCCATAGCTAGAATCGTCCGTACCATCATTGAAATCAAAACCTCTTAAACCAGTAACAAGCTTAGCCTCTCCGAACCAACGTTTGTAACGGTAATGCCCTATGAGTATCAATTCCTTGAAGTTTGCTCCCCAGAGGTGTGCAAATGGCTGGTTGTTATGCCCATAGTTCAATGCAACCGTATTATGTGAATATGTGTAAGGCCTAACTTGATTGTATTCTACTTGCAGCATCAAATCTTTTACCTTGAACGCATTGTAATATTTAGCCCCCAATTGATAGCCATATTTGTTTTTCCAACTTTTCTCTCCTCCTTTTATATCGTCCAATGAAAACTCATCCAAAATAAACTGCCCATAAAAGTTGACATCATCACTCCATTTGTATTTTGCTGAAGCTCCCAAAATTGCATTTCCAGCATCTTGACCTGTTTCGAACTCAATGGCTCTGTAAAAAATTACTGGATTCAAATAATTCACATCAAAACCACGATCATTGCTATTTGTCCAAATAACAGATTCAAACAAACCGATATTCAATCGTCTGCTCACATTCCAACTTAGGTAATGGTTTGCAATGTACTTTGTCAAGAATGCCCCATCTTCTGTTACTTCTGGTCTCACATCCCTCAACCAAGACCATGTGTTCGTATATTTTATTTTCCAAAATTTGGTATTCAACTTTAAAAAAGGATAGGGGCTTGCCACATCACTTTGCAGCAAAGAACGATAGCCATCTCCTATGAAGTTCTTACCGTGTCCAAATTGAATATTGATGAACTTTGCCGGAGTATACGACAAATAGGCTTCGGCAACCGGATAATCGTATGCATCTTCCTTGAATCGTTTCGCGATTCCTCTTCCTGGTATTATTGCTGGATCTGGACCAAATGCCTTTAGACTTTCTGCATATTGATTGTAATATTGTGCAAAACGTCCTTGACTTTCATAAATAGATGCCGAAAAGTTAAACTTCTTCCCCAAGCCTCCTTGAATGTAGACACCTCTCGTATTGTTGAATGTGGAATTGAAATCGGCATCGGTATCCTTTCCTGCCTGCAAGTCGAAAACAGGATCCACCGTAAACCAATAATCCTTGCCTTGTAGTTGTACCAAATGTTCATTCCATAACTTTTTTGCACCCCATGAGCTTCCTTCCTTCATCAATGCCTCCTTTTCAGCCTCCATATCGTAATACTTTGCAACATCTTCATAAATAAAAGGTTTTGCTCCGGTATGACCATTAGTCCCCACAAGGTTTATGGCTCGATCGAATTTCGAATAATCGCCATGTGTGAATGGTATGTTCAATTGACTCCTGTACGCTTTATTGCTATAAGGCACCGCTGAAGACTTAATGCTATCAAATTCCGCCTTGGCGCTTTTTTCCAGTTCCGTCAGTTCTTCTTCTATTGTCTTTTCGTTTGACAAATCTTTGGTTGAAACTGTTTGATCTTCCAATGGAATTTTCAATGCTATCGAATATTGTTTGAAGGTTGGCTTTCCATTGTAAGTTGCCGGCTCCACCTCTGGAAAAGTGCTAAAAACTCTTATTGCTTCTTCTTTCAATTCACTATAGATGGCATCTACATACATCACCCTGAATTCCCCTTCTACGTTTATCTCAAAAAGAATGACGACATCTCCTTTGTAATCTTCTTTGGATACTATTTCTGGCACTTTGAAGTCTTGATACAATAGATTGAACACCTTGTTGTCAAAACAGCGTTGAAGATTTGCAATGGCCTCTGTTTTGCAATCCTCAAAAACAGGAGGCTTCTCATAGAATACCTCTTGCCCATGGCTTAAAAATTGAAAGCAGAGTAATACAACTAAAATGCAATACCTCATAATGATAAGATGTGATTTGAAATTATGCCGAAAGATACTCTTTTTTTAACAACCATAAAATCTAAAAAAAGCCGTTGTCAATGCATTGACAACGGCTTTAACACCTTTAACAAAAGGTTATTTAATCTTGAATGCTCAGTGTTATTGGTAGATTGTACAACACCTCCACTGGCTTGTCATTGTTTTTGCCTGGCTTCATAACTGGTATCTTCCCTACTACTCTGTTTGCCTCCCTCTCCAATTTTTTATGAGGCCCTCTCGTTTTAAGTATTTCCACTTCCCCTTGCTTGTTGATTTTGAAAGACACGTAGATTTTCTGCTTGCCACTCAAGCCCAGTTCGGCACCTAGGTCCGAGTCGAATTTCTTGCTTATCAACTTACTCAACTTATTGGACATGCATTTTCTACGCTCCTCGTTGTTTTTCGATTTTTCACAACCAGGATAGATCGGTACTTTTTGAACAGCCATGATGTTTGTAGGCACTTCTACCGGCTCCACAAAGTCCAAGATACTATCATCTTCCGAAAGGACTTGTTTCTTTTCTGGAGCTACTTCTTCTGTAATCAAATCCAGCTCATTTTCTGCTTCATCAGTTTCTTTGTCATCCACTTTAATCTCGTCTGTGATAAGTTTAGATTGTTTTTTCTCCACTACTGGCTCTCTCTTTTTTGGCTCTTCATAGATTTCAAATTCATCCATGACGTATTCTACGTCTTCAAAGTCGTCAACCTTCATAGTCACATAATTTTCAACAGTAGTGGCAAAGGTCATTTCCAAAGCCGCATAACTGGTCAACAAACACATAATTAACCCGATCTGAAAGTAGAGCGTTGAGTTTTTTCGTAAATTAGCATCATGCTTTTGTGATTTTTGCACAGTTTGGTCGTTTTGGCGAACGACTCTGTGGCTTTCGTTAGATTGTTTCATAATAATTAAAGTTTATATGTTAATGTTATGACAAAATCACAATAAGCATACCAAAACAAGAAATCCCGTTACAAAATTTGTAACGGGATTTCAATTATATCGAAACTTAGTATTCTACTTAGTCTTGTACTTGGAATTTAATCGGCAAGTAATAAGGTACTCTTACTGCTTTTCCTCTTTGCATTCCTGGCTTCATCTTAGGAAGTAAGTTAACTATTCGCTGTGCTTCTTTTTCCAATTTCGGATGCGGAGCTCTAGCTTTAACATCTACTATATCTCCATTCTTGTCTATCTTGAAAAATACACTAATTTTTTTATTTCCTGGTGCCAATCCTAAATCTTGCGCCAAATCTACGTTGAATTTCTTTGTGACAAATTTCTTTATCTTGTCATTCATACATTTTTTTTTCGCATTGTTGTTTCCAGATTCACATCCGGGGAATACAGGAACATTTTCGATCACGGCAAAAGCAACCTCGATGTCTTCCTCTACTTCTTCAACTTCAACTTCCTCAATCTCGACGATTTCTTCTTCTTGAGTCGTCTCAGTAGATTCCAATACTGTTTCCTCTATCTCCTCTTCATCTTCCACAACTTCGATAACTTCGGGTGCTGGCGGTGGCGGTGGCGGTGGTGGCGGTGGTGGTGCTTGATTTGTAATCGGTATTTCCTCCTCCAATTCTTCATCACCATCATAGGCTACGTCTTGTACAATTCTATCATCGTACGTTTTGTAGTTGATCGCATAATTTGTCAAAAACAACATTAATGCCAAACCAACTGCAAAATACAACGCACTGTTACGCCCTACGTTTGCTTTTGGATTTTTCTTAAGTTCCATAAATTAAAATTTGTTTAAACTCTGATTGCTAAAATAACTATTTATTTGTTAAATACACAAGCTATTGCTCATTTTTAACACCTCTTTTAAGAGTCGTTATAACTATCACTGCAATAATCGTTCCTATTGTATTGGCAATAACATCATTAAGGTCTGCCTCCCTATTTCTTGTCAATGCTCCTTGTAGGATTTCTATAAGTATACCAAAGGTTACCGAAAGCAAAGCTGCATACACCATAGCCTTGATTTTTTTGCATTTCACATTGTATAGAAACGCAAAAAACCAGATTATCGTGAAAATCGTGTATGCAATAGCGTGGAAAAGCTTATCGCTATTACTAGGAAACTCTTGCGTCACATCACTTACTTTCAGTAAGCTTAGTGCCGCAAGAGCCACGCTATATATTACACTTAAAAGTAATGCTTGTTTTTTAAGCACCAACTATGGCTTTGTAATCGTCTGCCGATAGTAGGTTCTCCAATTCCGAAGTATCGGAGCATTTTATCTTCACCATCCATCCTTCTCCATAGGGATCGCTATTTACTTTTTCGGGTTCATCCTCCAGAACCTCGTTGAATTCGATAATTTCCCCAGATACAGGAATGAATAGGTCAGAAACCGTCTTTACTGCTTCTACCGTACCAAAAACCTCTTCAATCTCCAAGGTTTCATCAACAGTTTCAACTTCTACATAAACGATATCTCCCAATTCGCTTTGTGCGAAATCCGTAATCCCTACGGTTACCGTATCTCCTTCTATTTTAACCCACTCGTGGTCTTTGGTGTATTTTAATTCTGCTGGAATATTCATTGTTGTTTTTTATATAATTTTTACAAATATATCTAATAGAACTGTTAAATCAAACAGTATTTCGCATAAGTATCAATTACCAAAATTATAGCGTAATGTAAGTCCCGAACGTATTGTGGTTTGTGGGAATGCGGTAGATATTGCATACTCGGAAAATGTATAATCGAAGTAGAAGATTCCTGTTAAATTCTTACTAAATGCATAATCCGCCTTGTATTTCAATGTCCAAATGGTTTGACCATTGGTTATTTGGTTGTTTTCCAAATCCAAGTACCTTATAATCGTCTTGTTGTCCCTTACAGAAATATCTGCTTCCATATTCAAATCACTGACAATTCTCTTTCTAGGTCCAGCCAATTTCGATTTTATCCTTACGTCTTTAAACTTGTACCCCAAACCTACAATCAATTCTTTTCCTTGCACCTCTGTAAGCAAATTGTTGTCAAAACTCAATGAAAGCAACCTGTCTTTTCTAATCTCTGTCAAGATCTTGATGGAGTTCTTCATTTCAAAGTCCAACTTAACCAATGGACTGAACATTTCCGTAAGGTTCACATTGCTATACAAGTTTTCGTTCTTAAAGTTCCCAGCTTGGTCCAAATCGTCTGCAGGTTGCGAATCGTAATCCAAGGCATAATCAATACCATTGTAATCCAAATTGGTTCTAAATTGATTGATGGTGTAACTTGAACGGTATCCATGAGTTATGGAAAAACGTTTAAAGCGCTTTTTAAACCATTTGAGTTTCATTAACCCGGTATACTTCAAATCCCAATTGGGAATAGGAATGTCTCGCAATGCACCAAGCTTTGTCTTATTTGCCTTTTGTCCAGAATAGGCACTAACGAATGCTGGCAACAACACTGCTTGACTCGTCTTGCCGAACCCTCTTGGATAGCCTTCTGCATCCACATCATTGACATCGGCTCCAGATTCCTGTGCCAAACGCTTGGCTATTATCAACCTATTCGTTCTAAAGTCATCAAAGGCGGCTGAACTTATTTCGTCGCTTTTTCCAAAAGCAGTGGGTAGTGTGAATGTTGAAATACTGAAGTTTCCAAATGTATTTGGTGTCAAAGACCTATAGGTTCCATCTTCCACCTTGTAGTTTTCCGTATAATTTTGTGCATAAGTTCTAAATCCTACAAAGTCAATCTTCAAATCCTTTATAGGTTCCATATTAGCAGAAACATCCAATTGCTTGGTTTGATTTTGCGTGTATTGTTGGTTAAAATCCGGAAAAACGGTAAGCCAACCATTTCTAGCCGCCAAGTCCCTAACATCTCTTTGGCTACCAAACGTGTAACCCGTCGTTGGTTTCAAGGTTCCAAGGAAGCCTGGTGTTTGCAAATACCCTGGCAGAAAACTTCCATTCGTTTCCGAATAATTTACTTGGATACGTTTTATGCTAGTCAAAATGTCTATTCCTACATTTGCTATTTTGGTTCCAACTCCTTTTTTGTTCTTTGCTACTGGTTTTGCTCCCTTTGCATTCTTCTTGTCTTTTTTATCATCTTTGCCCTTGCCGTCGCCAGGTCTACCTGGATTCGACCTACTCACCTTATTGGATCTTTTCTTTCTTTTCTTTGTCAACCCAATATACTTATACAACTTTTTCATATCCAAAGTCGAATTTATATTGTGCGTATTTCCATTGGATATCGAGTTCCCCAAATCGTAAGTCAAACCATCGTCGGCTACCAGATTCCCAAACAAATCCGATCCTTTTTGCCATTGGAATTCCCCAGTATAGGAATATGTCGCCTTCAAGAAACTCAACGTTGGAATCTTACTTAAAGGAATCTCATAGTTAATGCCCAATTGCTGGTATTGTCTATTTGGATCTCCGAAGTCGAAGAAACCATCCCAAACATCCAATGTTGGATCTTGTTCTCCATTGATGATGTTGTCCTTGAAGTAATTTCTGACGATGTTGTTGTTTGCTGCCGAGAAATTGAATGACAATGCATTCGTCAAATTCCAATTTACGTTATATTGAAAATCAAAAGTGTAGTTTCTTCTAAACAGCTCCTCCAAACCAATGTTATCTCCACCCAATTCAACATCTCTGAAACGTTGTCTATTGAATTGCCTGTTCAAATCCGTATTCACAGAAAAGTTAGCTGGCATCAAATTCAAATTGAAATCCTTTAGCAGTTTCCAATATTTGCCAGTGAACAATGAGTCGTTCTTCTTGAAAGGCTCTATGATCTTAGGTTGAAAATTGTAAGCATAATTCATTCCTGCCCTTACTTGCTTGTCAATGGAACGCTCTATTTCGAAATCACGATGCTCCACCTTGTTGTATGAATAGTTCAAAGTCAAATTTTCCACGTCGTAGAAACGAGGCTTTGACTCTCCCGTCCTTGCCTTCTTGACTCCAATGAAGTTGATGCTTTTTCGTCTTGTGTAATCTTCCGAATTTTCTTTTATTCTCTTGCGTTCTGCACTATCCTCCGTAGCATCCAAACGTGTTTGCAATTCCAAATCCTTGTATTGCTGATCATATTTTGGAGTGATCAATTCTTCAGACTGCCCATAGTTGAACGGTATTTGAAGCCCCCATTTCTTGGGAAGCAATTGCCCTACGTTAATATTGGTAACGACATCGTATTGCTTTACATCTTCCCTACTTCTCTCGTTTGGTCCTTGATCCACAGATCCAAAACCAGCCGTACTCATTCTTCCCGTAGCACTTACATTCGCAAAATCTGCAAAATTCGTGTCTAAGTTCAAAATTGCAGCCCAACCACCTTCGTTGTCCATTTCAGACAAACGCAACTCATTGTACCAAACTTCGCCACAAGTATCGAATCCTCTAGAATTTTTAACACCAACCATCAATGTCCTGATATCTCCAAAATTCGGATTTCCCTTTATGGCTATACGCTGTTGTCCTGCTACATAATTTGAAAACTGATCTCCAGTTATTGGCACGACTCCCTCACCTATTACATCATAAAAAGTAGGATCCAAATCCGTCAAGGTTCCATTGCTAATTCCCAATGACTTTATTTCTTGCAACAACTCCAATTCCAAATTAATCTCATTGGCTGTTGGCCATAGCGCTTCTCTGGATGTCCCTTGGGATACTTGCAAAGGAATTTCAATTTGATAGTAATTTTGAGTCAAATCGTTCCCCATTCTAATAAACCCGATCAAATCTCCATCTGAAAGTCCAGGCTCATCTCCTTCTTCTGCATGCAAGAACATACGTAGTCGTTTGTACTGTCGCATATCCACACTAATGTTCTTGTAGACTGCCCTAGAATCCTCTGGCTCCAGATTACAGACATTAACTACAAGTGCTTGTTCATTTTGTCTTATTATGGTATTGTTGTTATTTAATTGTTCCGGCTCGACTCCAGGAGGAGACTGGTAACTTCCATCATTTTCCAAGGTGCTTATCGCTCCAACTGAAAACTCCGTCAATGGATCGTCTGCTGCAGTTCCAGTTTCATCATCCAACGCCAATGTATAACGTCTCCAATCACTACGCACCAAGTCCAAGGTACCAAAACGGAAGATTGTATTATCTGTAAATTCCTTTAAGTACATACGAGCAAAACGTATGGAACGCAAATCGGTAATACCATTGACTGCTTCCACGTGATCTCCTTGAACTGGAATCCTGAATTGATACCAACGTATTTGCTCAGTGGTTCCATTTGCCAATGCTCTTGGTCTAATTTTCAAATCCCTGATAAAACTTCCTATTGGGTTTGTACTCGTGATTTCACTTAAATCGTTCAGCGGAAGGTTTTGACGCGTGATTTCCAATTCGTACTCATAATAGCTATCTATGGTGTTCATCGTATTATCACGATTAATATCCTCCACATCTGGTTGTGTTGTAGATCCTCTGTTGGTATCACTAAATGCATCCGGAGAATTCCCTTCCAAGTTATTGTACCTCTTGTAACGTTCCAAGACATCACCTTCTGCACTTATATAGTATTGATAATTATCATTTGATGGGTCTGTCAAAGCTCCAAACCCTGCAGATATCGCTGTTTCTTCAGCATCATCCAAACCATCATAACCGACATCCTGATTTGTTCGTTCTTGTCCCGTGGTATCGAAAGCGTAAATCAATGCTTGATTTTGCGGCACTACCGTTTGTTGATTCCATCCATTGGTATTAGATGCACCTTGCAACAAAGAGATGTTTCCATCTTGCGGCAAACCGTTTTCATATAGTTTCCTTCCATCTTTCAATACATCTTCCGAGATGTTACCTAGATTGAACACCAACTTACCTCCTGGATTCGTAGCATTGTCTTGAAATGGATCTTGCAACCAAAATTCGATGTACTCCACGTTGGATTGCTCAAAATCCGTAGAGGTCAACTGTCTTGTAATCCCTGCCCAACTATCAATTGGATCATCATTTATATTGTCTTCCGAACCTGGCTTGAAATTGTATGGTCCCCTTTCTTCAGGATAATAAGATATATCCAATGTATTTATTACAGTCGTTTGTCCTTGCGCTATGTCTTGTTCCGGAAACAACTCATTGACAAAAACACGAGATGTATAGATATTGGACACATCATCATCACTGATGCCAGTCGGTCTTTGATTACTATAGAAGATTGGATCGATGGTATACCAGTTCAACAATGCCCTGTCATAACCATTTTGAATCCCATTGTCATCTTCCAACTCCGTAACGTCCGTGTATATCCTCCCTAGATTCTTTGGTCTACTTGACAAAAACCATGCTTGTGGTGATTTTAAATCGACTCCATTTTGTGATCCTTCGAAATCATCTACATAAGCAGTTGCTTCTCCATTGAAATCGGTTCCTTTGGGTGCTCCTGGCATCAAATATGCAAACTCCCCTCTTACAGAAAGATTGGATGGTGCATCTGTATCTAGATTTGGCAACTTGTTGGTCAAGCGTGTAAAGAATGGGACTTCTGTAGAGTAGTTTCCATTGAACCCCAATATCGTATTGTTAATGGGCTCACTATTGTAGTTTGCCTTTTGAGTTATCGGTCTCTCGTTCAAATTGATGTATGTTGCTCCCAAAACGAAATTCTCGTTGAATTGATGCTCGACATTCAATCCAGTGAATCGTTTTGTCTGTTGTCCAAATATGGAGTTGTTTTCCGTAGTTACCTCTATTGGAGTGTTTGACGCCTTCAATGCTTCATCCAAGATTTGCACTCGCCCCAATTGGTAATTCACGGTATAATCCACACCTTCCACCAATACACGTCCTCCAGCTGTGACTTTTACAGATCCTCTTGGCACGTTGAATCCACCAATGGGAATACCTTCTCCCCCAGAGGATTTGTAGCGTCCTTTTATTTGGAATTTATTCTTTTCTATTTCATCCAGAGCTGCAGTCTTGGTTGCCTTGTACAATAAGTCGTAAACGTACTTCTCTTGATTGGCGTTGGCATAGATATCTGCTTCATAGTCGACTTCGTTATTTGCCGGGTTACTATCATTATCCAACACATCAAACAGGTAACGACCAAATGGCTCTACCTTGGTAAATACTATTTTCCCATTTTGTGGGATTACCGTTATACCGGACACAAAATCGAAAAAACCATCCCCATTGGCTTGTGGATCGTTGTTGAAGTTCAGCCTATCCAGGTTAAACAACCTCAACAGTGTTGTCTCCTCTATCGGGTTTCCATTGAAATCAGTACCAAAAGGTGTTCCATCCACTGGTGTTATGTAGTTCAAAGGAGCTGCTTCGTTATAGAAGATGTTCAACTTAAAATCCTCTTGACTCAATTGATACGCTCCAGTATCATAGATGTTTTTCATCATCAAATCCCAAATTGGCTGAGACACACTCGTGATGCTACTTTTAAGCAACTTAAGTATCAAGTTGTTGTTTGTGACACTTGTAACTTCTCCATTTGTATTTGTATCCACATCCGTTGCTCCAATTCCATCATTTGCGAATTCCCCGACTTGATACACTTCTCCTCCTACTGTGAATTGGAAGGCTACGGCCAAAACCTCATCATTGTTCAAACGTTGATTCAACGAAATATATCCCAATTGCGTATTCAATTGGTACTCTTGCCCTTCGGTCAATTTTCTAGAATTCTCCAATTTGGCATAATCAAACCCCTCATTGAATCCTGAAATCAATATCCCTTGCTCCACTGTGGCCACATCTCTTATGGCTTCCGTGATTTGAGATCCTGGACCTCCTATGTTGGTTGGATCCAACCTGTTGTTTCCATTGTCTGGGAAAGCTCCTGGACCTGCGGTTGCTTGCACACCTGTATTTCCTATAATCTCCGACTCCCCCAAGTCTTGCAATGCTACTATGTTTCTTACGTTTTCCGTACGATTGCTTCTATTGGTTACCCAAACTTCTGCCCTTGTTATTTGAATGTTCGTATTTATGAATGGGTAGTTTTCCAAAGCTTGATCATAGTTTTGTCTAAAGTATTGTGCCAAGAAAAAGTGCCTGTTCTCATCGTAATCCCTAATGAAGAAATCAAATTCGTCTAGTGTTCCTCCCCCTTGTGCCACAACTGACCTAGTATCGGATTTTTGTTCGGAGAAGACTCCAGTTATTTTGGTTTTTCCGAATTTAAGTTCCGTTTTCACACCAAATAGACTTTGTGCTCCTGAAATCAACGAACTGTTCAAGGGCATACTCACATTACCTACTTCTATCTTTTGAATGATATCGTCTTCAGTAGGTGTGAATTCCAATTTTATCAAGTTTTGAAAATCGAAAGTGGATTCTGTATCATAGTTTGCCGTCACTTGCAATCGCGATCCTACTTTCCCCAATAGGCTCAAGCTAATTCGTTGATCGAAATCAAAAGTAAAATTACTTCTATTTCTTGGCGAAAATGATGGGTTGTCTTGCTTTGTGTATAAAATCCCCAAGTCCATTTCCAGAGAACCTTGTGGTACGATCGATATTGGACCTTCTCCAAATATGCTGGTAAAGAAATCCGAATTGACATAGAATTCCGGAATCAAATTCTTTTTCTCCTCTTCTGAACCATCCTTCTTCCCATCATAGGCGTCTATCTTATCCTTGTAATAGTTTTTCAGATTTTCTTGAAGTACCAAATCCTCGTATTCCTTAGGAGTAAGTATTATTGGGTAATTTATATTGAAGCTTCCCACTGTTTCCGTATAGATGTAACGGTCAATCTTTGGGTCGTAAGTATATTTTGACTGAATGCTGTTTGGGTTTGGCATCTCCAAAGTACCCAAGCTGAATCCCGTTTTAACTGAATCTTGGACTACTGTTGGATCTGGATCCTGAGCCAAAGCTGTAAATGACAACAATAAGGTAATGACTAATACGACGTACTTCTTAACGGATTTCTGAAAGTGTATGTTGGTTGTATTCAAAATCTATTATAAATTTTTTAAAGCTTGTTTAATTATAGTTTCTACGGTTGCTTCTGGCTCTGTTGCTACGATTTTATCCACCACTCGTTCAGCTTGTTTTTTGGCAAAACCAAGAACTTCTAATGCTGATAACGCTTCATCTTTGTTGGTATTGCTTTTATTAACAGAAACTTCATCTATATCGTAAATCTTTATGATCTTATCTTTTAAGTCTATGATTACACGTTGGGCAGTTTTCAGTCCAATTCCCTTAATGGATTGAATCAAAGCCACATCTTCCGTTGCAATACCTTCCTTGATTTGCTTTGGTGTCAACGATGACAACATGGTTCTTGCCGTGTTCGTACCTATACCGCTTACAGATATCAACAACCTGAACACGTCACGCTCTCCTTTTGAAGCAAAACCATACAGGCTATGTGCATCTTCTTTTACTTGAAGGTGCGTGTATAGTTTCAAATGTTCTTCGTTTGGGATTTGGGAGAATGTATGTAGTGAAATGTTTAGCAAGTAACCAACTCCATTGCAATCTATAACGACGTCTGTTGGATTTTTCTCCACCAATTTCCCTCTTATGTGTGTAATCATTTATAAATGTCTTATTAAACTCTCAAAACTACGTAATTTTTTTTATTTAAAGTTCATAAAAATAAATGTGGGGAATTAGGTGGTGTTTCCTTGAAAACAAAGGGTTTTTACTCTAAAAATGCGATGCTTGATAGCATCGCATTTTTGTTAAATTCATTTCTTTTCCTTCTGCTGCGCATCTATGACGGCGATTGCAGTCATATTTACAATCTCATCGACACTGGCTCCCAATTGGAGAATGTGAACAGGCTTTCGCATCCCCATCATTATTGGCCCAATCGATTCTGCCTTGTTCAACTCCTTCAACAGCTTGTACGTGATGTTGGCAGATTCCAAATTTGGAAAAATAAGGGTGTTTACCTTTTTTCCTGCCAACTTTGAAAATGGGAACTTTGCTTGTAGCATTTCACTATTCAAGGCAAAGTCGGTTTGCAATTCTCCATCAACCAATAGGTTTGGATGCCTACCGTGCAAATAAGAGACTGCTTCTCTCACCTTAGTGGCAGTCTGATCTTTTGAAGACCCAAAGTTAGAATATGAGGTCATTGCCATAACAGGTTCCAAGCCAAACATCTTTACCACTCCAGAAGTCATTTGAGCAATCTTGATCAAATCCTTTGCAGAAGGATTTATGTTTATGGATGTGTCACTTAAAAACATTGGACCTCTTTGTGTCATCATGACATTGGTCGTTGCTATTCTGGTAGATCCAGGTGCCAAACCTATGAGTTCCAACATTGGTTTCACAACATTTGGGTAACTTCTCGAGTATCCAGAAATCAATGCATCGGCATCTCCTTCATTCACCATCATCGCTGCATAAAAATTACGTTCTCTCATCAGTTTTTGAGCTTCCAACAATGTTACTCCCCTACGCTTGCTCTGTTCCCAATATACTTCTGCATATTTGTTTTTTTGTTCTATTTGCTCATCTGCCTTCGGATCTATGATCAATACGTCCGCGTCAAATTCTATTTCTTCCTTCAAGCGTTCTATTGCGTCTTTACGTCCCAATAGAATTGGTATAGCAACACCATCGTCATATACTATTTGCGCTGCTTTCAATACGTCCAAGTGATCTGCTTCCGCAAACACGACACGTTTTGGAGCCAATCTTGCCCTGTTCATCAGAAGTCTTACTATCTTGTTGTCCGATCCCAAACGTTCCATCAACACATCCTTGTATTTCTCCCAATCTGCAATAGGTTCTTGGGCCACGCCACTGTCCATGGCAGCTTTTGCAACTGCTGGTGGTACTTCGGCTATCAAACGAGGGTCGAAGGGTTTCGGTATGATGTAATCTTTCCCAAATGCCAATCGCGTTTCTCCATAGGCAATGTTCACCTGTTCTGGGACTGGCTCCTTTGCCAAACTTGCCAATGCCTTCACTGCTGCCATTTTCATGGCTTCATTGATTTTAGTAGCTCGCACATCCAAAGCTCCTCTGAATATGAAAGGGAATCCTAGGACATTGTTCACTTGGTTGGGGTGATCACTTCTTCCCGTGGCCATTATGATGTCTTCCCTTGTATCTATTGCCAATTCATAGTTTATTTCTGGGTCTGGGTTTGCCATTGCAAAGACTATGGGATTGCTAGCCATCGTCTTCAGCATTTCTGGCGTGACGATGTCCGATGTAGACAATCCGATGAACACATCGGCTTCTTTCATCGCTTCATCCAATGTATCGATTCTACGATGCGTTGCAAATTCCGCCTTTTGAGACGTCAGGTTGCCCCTATCGTCCCTAATGACTCCCTTGCTATCCAACATCACGATATTTTCTCGCTTTGCTCCAAACGCCTGATACAATCGCGTACAGGAAATCGCAGCTGCTCCTGCTCCACTGACTACAATACTAACTTCATCGATCTTCTTGTCTGTAAGCTCCAAGGCATTCAACAAGGCCGCTGCAGAAATGATGGCAGTACCATGTTGGTCGTCATGCATTACCGGGATGTCCAATTCTTCTTTCAGTCTTCTCTCTATCTCAAAAGCTTCGGGTGCCTTTATGTCTTCAAGGTTGATGCCTCCAAAGGTAGGCGCTATCATTTTTACGGTTTGTATGAATTCTTCAACATTTTCAGTATCCACCTCGATGTCGAAAACGTCTATGTCTGCGAATATCTTGAACAACAACCCTTTACCTTCCATTACTGGCTTTGATGCTTCAGGCCCTATGTTACCCAAGCCCAAAACGGCAGTTCCATTGGAAATTACTGCAACTAAATTTCCTTTGGCTGTATATTTATATGCATTATTCTTATCTTTTTCTATTTCCAAACAGGGTTCTGCAACACCAGGAGAATAGGCCAATGCCAAGTCTCTTTGTGTAGCATACTTTTTAGTTGGCACCACCTTTATCTTTCCAGGTGTTGGTTTTGCGTGATATACTAAAGCTTCCCTTCTTTTGCTTTGCTTGCTCATATTTTATCTAGATTTTACTCTGACTTACAAATGTAGGCTTTTAAGAGAAAAGAAAACAGAAAAAAGAATCATAGAATAATATAATCTTATCCGGTTATAAAATGATATGTGCTTTTCAAAAAAGTCGGTAACTACATTACGATCTATGGATGACACATTCTCAATAAAAACCTCATCCTGTATAAAATAACCACACCCCTTCCCAAGCCCAACCTGGAAGTTGCCAATTGCAAATTCAGGTAACCCCTGTCTCGTTTTAAATGAAAAACCCCTTGAAATAAATCAAAGGATCTTGCTTTAAAAATATTATTTACAATATCCAATTATCTAACAATAACTATATTTTGTTGAAATCCATTAAAGCCAAAGTTATGGTACACAAGGCATTCGCTTTCATGCATATATGCGTCATTTATTTGACTTAAAGAATCTGCTGAAGATGTGATCGTCGAAACCAACAAATTAAAGTTGTTTGGAAGATAAAATTCTAAATCAAGATTGTATATTTCATAAAGATATGCACCAAAAACATCAGTACCTCCTGGTACATCTCCAGGAGCTGGACGATCTTCTGGCCTAGATGAATTAAATACACAATCCTCGCTAGAATTATTATAAAATCTATAAAATTGTTCTCTGAACGTTTGTCTAAACGAAATATTTGCGCTATTAAATAATTGTTCTAAACCTATCACTCCTTTATTACCTATAGCATTAACAAATTCGAGCTTGCTTTCGCTATTGTCCTGCAATGCTTTTACTGCCAAATAAGCGATCCATTGCTTTTTGTTTTCCAAGGCTAGCTCTTCTTCGTTTTGCCCGGCATCGAAAGCTTTGTTGCCTATAAAGTGTTTTTCATTTTCAATGTTTTCGGTATCTGTCAATTCTTCTTTGCTACATGAATAAAAGATTACTAATAATAGTAGGGTTGATAATCTAAAAAATGTTTTCATTAGTTTTTGTTTTTTTACAAATTTAATTAAAGTACAGGCTTAAAAGAAGCCTAGTTTCATATTCGACAATAGGCAATTCACATTTACCCTTGTCAATTTCATATTCGCCTATCCGAAAATCTTTTCCAACACATAATCCTTGCGTCTGCTTGAGACAGGGACCTTGGATTCAAAATACAATACCAATACCCCTCGCTTGTTATACCGAAGCACATGTTTTTTATTTACTATGTAGGATTGATGACAGCGAACAAAAACATCACTGGACAAGAGTTCCGTTATTTTCTTTATGGACTTGGAGACTACAATCCTTTCGGACTGCTGTGTATAAAAAGTAGTATAATTGCCTTCCGACCTGCAGTACAGAATGTCATCTTCATATATTGCATAGACATTGTCTGATGTCTTCAGGACAATTCTTTTCTTTTTCACACCGTGAAAGTACTCACTGGATATTTCCACCAATTTCTCCAAATTGTTTTCGTTTCTGGAATTAGCTATTGCCTTAGTGACAGCTTCCTTGAACTCATCATCGTCTATTGGTTTTATGATGTAATCCAGCGCGCCTACCTTTATGGCTTTTATTGCATGTTCGTCAAACCCAGTGATAAATATGACGTCAAAATTCTTTTCTTCAATTTTGGATAGTATGTCGAAACTTGTCCCATCTGTCAAATGGATATCCAAAAACAACAAGTCAGGTTTCTTGTCTTCTATTATCTTTATCGCAGATTCCACACTTTCCGCCTCTCCCAATATCTCAATGTCTTCTTTAAAATAACGTGTCAACTTATCTTTTACCTTATCTCTAAAATAGGCTTCGTCGTCTATCAATATAGCTTTAATCATCATCTGAAAATTTATACGGAATTAAAAACTTGACCAAAACTCCAGATCCATTCAATTTTTCGCTTTTTTTATCTAGAATAATGATTTTTCGTTTAGTTGTCTTTTTAATGAATTTAGAAATCAGTGTTGTTGAAACCGATGTCTTATAATTGTTATTGGTCTTTTTCAACCCTTGTCCATTATCTTCAATGATACAAGACAAATACTTTCCATTTAATTTTAATTTTATATTTATTTCCCCTTTATACTTTATCCCCAAAAAACCATGCTCTACGCTATTCTCTATAAAAGGCTGTATTAACATTGAAGGAATGAATAGCATCTCATCCTCTTCAAAGTCTTCCAAAACAATGTCATAACTGAACTTCTCAGGAAAACGCAACAACTGAAGATCCAAATATTTACGTAACACTTCCAATTCGTTTTCCACCAGCACATAATTGCTCAATGAGTTTTCAAGAATGAGCCTTAACAACCTTGAAAATTTCAACAAGTATTTCGTGGCTCCTTCCTCATTTTTTTCTATCTGATCTTGGATTATAGACAAGGTATTAAAGGTGAAATGCGGATTCATTTGAGACCTTAGCAAACGCTGCTGCATCTGCATGTCTTGTTTCTCGAACTTAAAACGTCTTTGCCTGTAAAAAAAGACTCCCAACAACATCAAGACTCCCGAAAACCCCAACAAGGCTATAAGCTTGAAGTTTTCAATTTCCGCATCTTTCTTCTTTGCCGTAGCAATTTTCTCTTTTTCGTTTGCCTCAATCAACTCATTCAACTTTTCATCAATGCTACCTTGATGTTCCTTTTTATTGTGTTCTATCAAATTATCATACTCCTCAAGAACCTCACTCTCACTAGCATGTGTTCTGTAATGCAATCTAAAACGCAACTTTTTATAAAAATTAACAGCCTCCGGCAACGAATTGTCTACGATTATAGCTTTAGTAGAGTCTAAATATTTTTTTGCCATTTCATATTCTTTCAGCTGTATATAAGCTTCGGAAACGTTATTATAAGTTTCTATCAATAAGTTATTCTCCTCTCTTGAGTACTTTAAAGCTTCTTTGTATTTTTCAATGGCCAATTCATAATCCTCATCATAATAGTGGAAGACACCAAGTCCTTGATGCAATTGTCTTAGTACCAATCCAGATTCTGTTTTTATGGTACTTAAACTATCTAAAAACTTAAATGCTTGTTCTTTTTTTCCAGAATTGTACAAAAACTTTGCTTTAGCTTTCAAAGCTATCATAAACATTCCTTCATTAGAGGATTCCTTAGCCGCTTTCAAGGCTTTGGCATTATAAAACAATGCTTTTTCAGTATCACCCATATCCAAATGCAAACGCTCCAAAAGGTTATAAGCATATGTCAAGCCTTTATTTTTCTCTCCAGAAATCTCAATAAATCTTTTAGCAACATTAATAGCATTGGCATCTCTTTTATAAGCTTCATCCGTTAACCAAGTATTGCGGAAATAGATTGTATTTCGTGCTCTATTGTTAGGCTTTTTAATCAGATTGATCGTTTTATGAAAATAATGCGTTGCAGAATCCAATTGATTTATTTGCTTATAATAATACCCTTTCCTAAAAATGTTTTCCATTAAGAGCGTATCGGGTAATATATTATTGCTATCTATAATTTTTCGTGCTTTTGACAAGTAAAAAAGTGCAGAGTCATTGGATCCCTTCCTTTCTAATGCATGTAGCTTGTTTATTTTCTCAATTTCATTTAAAACATCCTGCTCCGAATCTGCTTTTTCACAAGCAAATAGGGACAAAACAAAAATGCATAAAAAAGGCAATGTACTTTTTGACATGAGTTATAACACATAAATTTACATCGCGCAATTTATATCTTTTTATGTTTACTTGTAAAACTAATCCCTCAAAAAATCAATGTTCCGTTTCAATCCAGAAAACTTGGTGCGTTTCACTGCAGATTTTTGGAACACCTTTCTAAACACATCCTCCGTTATTTCCTCCCAATCTTTTTTGGTCATATCCAACAGTTCCGGGTGCGGATTAAACAAAGGCTCATTGTGAGGTTTTGAGAACTTGTTCCATGGACATACCTCTTGGCAAACATCACAACCAAACATCCAATCGTCAAACTTCCCTTTCATCTCATTTGGTAGTTGATCCTTGAGTTCTATCGTGAAATAGGAAATGCATTTGCTTCCATCCACCACATAGGGTTCCACTATGGCTTGCGTAGGACAGGCATCTATGCATGCCGTACAAGTTCCACAATGATCAGTCGTAATGGTATCATATTCCAAATCCAAGTCGATGATGAGTTCTGCTATGAAATAGAAGGAGCCTACCTGTTGTGTTAGCAGGTTGCTATGTTTACCTATCCAGCCCAATCCCGATTTTGCCGCCCATGCCTTGTCCAATACTGGCGCTGAATCCACAAATGCTCGCCCGCTTACCTCTCCTATTTCATCTTGTATGAAATGGGTCAACTCCTTGAGCTTGCTTTTTATTACATGGTGATAATCGTTTCCATAGGCATATTTAGATAGTTTGGGTGCTTTGGCATCTTTTTGTGTTGCTTCAGGATAATAATTGAGCAGCAATGATATGACACTTTTGGAATCTACCACCAATTTCGTAGGATCCAGACGTTTGTCGAAATGATTTTCCATATAACGCATCTCCCCATGCATGTTCTTGTTGAGCCACTTCTCCAACCGTGGCGCTTCTGTTTCCAAAAACTCTGCTTCGCTAATACCACAAGACAAGAAACCAAGGCGCTTGGCCTCTGTTTTTATAAGATTGCTATATTTTGTTTTTGGGTTCATTGACACCTCATGCTTTTTCTCTAAAAAAAGAAAACTATCTTCTTACAAACTTCAATTCAACGTTTGCTGGTTTCAAGGTTATCAATGGTTTTATTTCCACTGTGTCCTTGTTGGTTTCCACATTGAATCTATTCAGTATTTCATTTACAACCAAAACCATTTCATACATCGCAAAATTATTGCCTATGCACAATCTTGGCCCTGCCCCAAAGGGCATATAGTGTGCCGCAATTTCCTTTTTGTTGTCTTCCAAGAATCGTTCGGGCTTGAAAGTTTCCGGTTCTGTCCAATAGGCTTTGTTTCTATGCATCTCATATATGGAAACTCCTATCAATGTTCCTTTGCTTATATGATAATCTCCAATGGTTTCATCCTCCAATGCCACCCTATCCGTTATCCAAGCCGGAGGATAGAGGCGTATGCTTTCTTCGATGCAACTTTTTATGTATTTCAAGTTTGCAAAGGATTCTATGGTCACTGGATCATCTTTGAGTTCCACGCTCTCCGCTTGTGCTTTTTTAAATGCTTCTTCATTGTTTGCCAAAAGGAAGAATGTAAAAGTCAAAGCATTTGCCGTCGTTTCATGTCCAGCTACGAAAAGGATTATTATCTCGTCTATCAATTGCTCATTGCCCATGGACGTTCCATCTTCATATTGAGCACGCAACAACATATCCAACAGATCATCATGGTCGTCTTTGGATGCCTTGCGAGTTTCTATAATGTCATTTATGATACCTCTTATCTCCTTTACTAAATCCAGATGTCTTTTTATCTCCCCGTTTAACTTGTACCAAATACGTTTATGTGGTTGTCTTATTTCCTTTACTATGAATAGCTGCAACTGTTCTATTATGAACTGCAACCTATTTAAAGTTACCTTGTCTGCAGAAAAGTTAAATAGAGATTTTGCGATGACCTCAAATGCCAAAACGTTTAATATGGGATATAACTCCAACATTTTACCCGTTTCTATTTTACCAACTTGATCCTTTATGGTATCATTTATTATCGTAATAAGACTATTAATTTTCTCTTTGTGAAACGCAGGTTGAATCAATCGACGTTGCTTCAACCATTTTGATCCTGTAGATGTCAACAATCCATACCCTACATATTTTGACAAATGATGGGTTTGCAACTTTGATTTCTCGAAGCTCTTGTGTTTTTTCTGAAGAATGTATTTTGCTATTTCTGCATCTCTTGTCAATAATACCGGTTTGCTGAAAAAAGGAGTCACGGAAAAGGAATCATCTTTGCTTTCCTCAAAAAACCTACTGTGAAAAGGAATGGGGTTTTTGGTTATTTCCGATGAATTGAACAAGAAATCAAAAAAAGATATTTTATGTGGGTAGTTGTATTTTCCCATTAGAACAATCCTCCTTGCGTAGGCCCTTTAATTTTTCCCAAATGCCTATATGCCAATTCCGTTACTTCTCTACCCCGTGGTGTACGCATTAGAAATCCTTGTTGTATCAAGAAGGGTTCGTATACTTCTTCTACGGTTTCCGAACTTTCACTTACGGCTGTTGCGATGGTACTTATTCCTACTGGCCCCCCTTTGAACTTGTCTATTATCGTGGATAGGATCTTGTTGTCCATTTCATCCAGTCCATAAGCATCCACATTGAGTGCTTCCAAAGCGAATCTTGCAATCTTTATGTCTATGCTTCCATTCCCTTTTATTTGTGCAAAATCTCTAACACGACGTAACAACGCATTTGCTATTCGAGGTGTTCCCCTACTTCGTCCTGCAATTTCAATGGCTCCTTCCATTGAAATGGGCACATTCAAAATTTCGGCACTACGTTGTATTATGCTCGTCAACAATTCCGTGCTATAAAACTGCAATCGACTTTGGATACCAAAACGCGCACGCATTGGAGCTGTTAACAGTCCCGATCGCGTTGTTGCCCCAACCAATGTAAATGGGTTTAGGTTTATTTGTACAGTTCTGGCATTTGGCCCAGACTCTATCATTATGTCAATCTTGTAATCCTCCATTGCAGAATACAAATATTCTTCCACAATGGGACTCAGTCGATGTATTTCGTCTATAAACAAAACATCTCGATCATCCAAGTTGGTCAAGAGACCAGCCAAATCTCCTGGCTTGTCCAAAACTGGCCCTGAAGTTATTTTTATTCCCACCCCCAACTCATTGGCCAAAATATTTGCCAAAGTCGTCTTACCAAGTCCTGGTGGACCATGGAATAAGGTATGATCCAATGCTTCGTCTCTTTGATTGGCAGCTTCAACAAAAATCTTAAGATTTTCCAGCACTTGATCTTGCCCTGTAAAATCATCAAATGATAACGGTCTCAAATTTTTTTCGACATCTAATTCCTCTGGGGAAAAATTCTTGCTTGTTGGATCTAAATTTTCATTCATACGCATTTCCTAAACTAGGAATTTCATTTTAAAAATACTATTATTCAAAGATAAAGAAAAAGCCTTTCAGTTTATTGTTAAAACTAAAAGGCCTAGGGGGAATTATTATATATGATGGGATCCCTCGATTATCATCTATGATAAGGCTAATTCAAAATCTTGAATTCACAACGTCTGTTCACATCGTATTCCTCATCTTTACAAATTCCTTCTTTGTCACATTTGTTCAATGGTTGCAATTCACCATATCCAATACTTTTCAATCGGTTTCGATCTATACCCTGACTTACCAGATACTCCAAGGTAGAAGCAGCACGTTCCTTCGATAAATCCAAGTTATATTGATCATTCCCTCTAGCATCCGTATGTGCTGAGACTTCTATTTCCATATACTCGTACTTTTTCATTAAGCCTATCAATACATCCAATGTAGTCGCAGCATCTTTACGAATCGAAGATTTATCGAAATCAAAATAGATTTTTTCCAATTGTACTTGTACCTCTCCCCTTTCATTTTCCTTTACTCTAGCTTCAGCATCGGCATAGGATTCCAATATAAGATAGATGTTGTGGCTGATTTTCCCTTTGCTGTCCGTTGAAAATTCGACATCCTGAGGAATATAAGCTTTTCGTGTCCCACGCACCTTGTATTTTTTGTTTGGTTCTATCTTGAATAAATATTCTGCATTGTCCCCAACTATGCTGTCCTGAATAACCGTTCCTGTTTCATCAAACAAGGTCACCAATGACCCTGGCAGTAGTTCCTGACTATTTTTGTCTTGTACGATCCCGTCCACCAAGTACTTGGTCAAAATATTTTCTTCTCTTCCAAAACCATACAGCCTATCGTAACCGGATTTATTGGAAGACACATAACCTCTGTTGTCTTTTTCCCTAATGACATAAGCAAAATCGTCCAAACTACTATTTATGGTACTGCCCAGGTTTACTGGCCTATCGAAATTATCATTTACCATATTGCTTCTAAAAACATCCAATCCTCCATATCCTTGATGCCCATTTGAAGCAAAATATAGAACGTTCACGTCGCTTATGAAAGGGAATTGTTCTCTATGTCTTGTATTCACCTCGTCTCCTAAATTTTCTGGCTTGCCAAAGGTTCCATCTTCATTTATGGATACCTTGAAAATATCGAAGTTTCCTTTTGTCCCAGGCATGTCACTTGCAAAGTACAAGGTTTTTCCATCTTTGCTCAATGTAGGGTGCTCGGTACTATATTCGTCTGATGTGAATGGCAATGCACTGACATTGGTCCAAATGCCATCTACCAATTGCGCCTTGAATATTTTTATATGAGCTATTCTCTCTTCTCCTGTCTTCGTACGGTTTTTGTTCGTCCTATTGAAATACATCGTTTTCCCATCTCTGGTAAACGTTGCATTGCTCTCGTGTGAATCCGTATTTATGGCATCTGAAAAAGGCTTGACGTCCTCTATGCTACCATTTGTATTCAATTTACCGCTATATAAATCCAAATATGGCAAATCATTCCAGGCAAATGAAGGGTTTTCCTCATTTCTTGCAGATGCAAACACCACTCTATCCCCATAGAAAGACAATCCAAAATCACCGTTGGAATTCTTGTTTTCCAATTGTTTCACTTCAAATGTATGGGGTGTCGTTTTTTCCAGTTCTTCAATAAATGCTGGCGTATTCACCTTTCTGTTGTAATATCTACTCAAATGCTTATCTGCTTCCTTATAATTCTGAACTCCTTTGAGCGCTTGTGCATACCTGAAATGCAATTCGATGTCTATTGAGTCTCCATATGTCAAAAACAATTCCCTATAGGTTTTAATTGCCTTTTGCATTGACATGTTGTAATAATAACTATCTGCCAAGTTTTGCAAAACGTCTTGAGAACGTTCTTTGCCTTCATATATGTTGGCAGCTTCTGCGTAGGCTTTCATTTCAAAAAGCGTATTTGCTCTTTTCAAGCTTCCTTTTTGCGCCGATGCTGCAACTCCAACTAATAAAAAGGCAAGTATGTATATCTGTTTTTTCATCTTTATAGTCTTTATTTTTAGAAGAATCTTGGTGAACGATCGTAACCACCTTTCAATCCGAACAAATCCACATCGAACAAAACAAATATTTCGTGTGATCCCGAGTTGTAATCTCCCAAGTTAGTTGTTGTATAGTCATACGAGTACCCTACTCTCAAATTTGGTGTAATCCTAAAGCTTGCCAACGCACTTATCGCATCATCCAAACGATACCCCAAACCAGCTTCAAGTCTATCGTTTATCAAGACATTTGCCGTAAGATCCAATGCCAATGGCGCTCCACTAACTCCTTTTGCCATAAATGCAGGTTTGAATTTCAAATTCTTGTTGAATTCAAATACATAACCTCCAGTAAGGAAATAGTGTACACTCTCTACACCTGTGGATTTCACCCCATTTTGGGTCTCCAGGTGTTTTGTCGTCAACAAGTTAGGTGCAGAACCCCCCAAATAATAGTTCTTTGTAAAGAAGTATGCTCCTATACCTAGATTGGGAAAGGCTTTGCTAATGTTTTCATCGAATGCGACATCCGTGGTTTGATTTCCTGATTGCAAGTTAAATCCATTGAAATTGGCATTGAAAAGCGTAACTCCGGCCTTGAGGCCCAACGACAACTTACTTTCCAATCCTACTGGCAACACATAGGCGAAATCCGCGTAAATGTTATTCTCATCCACTACATTCCCTATATTGTCGTTGGTAAAGGAAATCCCTACTTCTATTTTCTCGTTAATCGGAGTGTGTGCGAAAAAAGTCCCCGTCTTTGGGGCTCCTTCCAAACCGACCCATTGTGTTCTATACAATCCGCCTATGTTCAATATGTTTTCCTCTGCAGTTGCATATGCAGGATTTACAACACTCATATTGTACATATAATGCGTAAACTGAACATCTTGCTGAGCATTACCTTGAAATGACATCAATGCCAACCCAACCATCGCAGCTATTTTATGATATATATTTAAATCTTTCATCTTTTTTAAAATTGTGTTTTATCTAAAAAATTATCTGCTTAGGTATAAAGTTCCTTGTTTTGCCTTTGTGACACCGTCATTGAAGTTAAAAATATAATAGTATATTCCTACCGGTAAATCACCACTTCCCAAGGTCCTGGATTGATTTGATTTCCCATTGAAGCGTGGTGTCGATGCTTTTCCTTTATATACTATGTTTCCATAACGGTTGTATATCTCCATCTCGAAGTTTGGATATAGCAAATTTGCATTATCTATGTCGAACGTATCATTGGTCCCATCTCCATTAGGAGAGAACCCGTCCGGGATCATAATCAATCCACATCCAGTCAAATCCGGGGTTACGGCCAAAGGCACACTGCTTTCACATCCTGTCGTCGCATTCACAAGTACTGCATAATACGTTGTTCCCACTGTAAGTGGTGTTGTACTGGAAATCACGTTCCCGTTGGTTTCAGCATCATACCAAATGACATTGTTCAACGAAGCATCGTATTGCAGCACATTCAATGTCAATTCATTTATTGTCGGCGAGTCGTTAATACATAATTCACTATCCGGGTCTATGAGTGTCGGTGTCGGAGCGTCGCTTACTGTAACCGTTATTTGCACATTCACCGAAGACTCACATCCTGATGTCCCTGTTTGCGTCGCAAAATAATCTTCTCCATCTTCCAGTGCTACAGTAGCATCTAAGACCGTGGTTAGTGTGGCATCCTCATACCAGGTTATTTGTCCAGTTCCAGATACCGTTGTACTTAAATCTGCTACCGTCGGATTGTCTACCACACAATATATAGGGTTGGCATCCACTATTGTCGGTGGAACCGTGTTATTTACTGTTACGGTTATTTGTGCCGTAGCATCCATTGTACAAAACCCAGTTGCAGTAACAGTGTATGTATATACACCTGCTGCATCTACTTCAGGATCAAAAACACCTGTTCCACTTGCTAGAGCTGGTGTCCATATTCCAGTTGCATCTGGTATTCCTGTCAACTCCGCAAATAAATCAACCGTGCCATCTATTACACATAATGTCGTTGCATTATCTCCTCCTGCATTTGGTTCCTGAGTCACCGTTACCTGGACTTCGCTGGTAAAATTCCCACATGCATTGGCCAACAGGTAGGTATATGTTCCGTCTGCATCCACCAAAGGATCGAACACTCCTGTTCCACTAGCCAAAGTCGGTACCCATGCACCTCCTGCATCTGCTGTTCCTATCAATGCGAATAAATCCGTCGCTCCATTGTTGCTACAGATTTCCAAAATTGCATCTGTACCTGCGTTCAATGGGCCATCTATGCTCAAAGTTATCGTTGTCGTGGCATCCACACAAGGTGGCATTGCTGTCACGGAATAAGTAAGATCATAATCTCCCGGTGTTAGACCTGTCGTATCAAACGGGTTGGTAACCACTGTACCAGAAGTGTCTGACCCCATGTACCAGGTTCCTCCTCCATCTTGCGTCCCATCCAATCCCAATGCCAAGTCTACACCAGTATCATTTTCACACACATTGAATGCATTGGAGTTTACACCTCCCGAGTTTGGTGATTGGTTGATGGTCACCGTGACTTCTACTCGTATCACAGATTCACAACTTGCATCTGTTTGAGATGCATAGTAGGTCTCTCCATCCACCAGTGCTGTTGTTACATCCAAAGGAACTCCTCCCGTAGCCTCATCATACCATTGTATCGTTGTTCCTGCAGCTGTTAGATCTCCTACTGTGGCTGCATCACAAAATGCTTGCGATGCCATTGCAGTTGGAGCAACAGTATCTTCAATGGTTACCGAAACCGTTGCCATGTCATCTGGACAGGATGCCGTACTTGCCGTATAGGTATAGTTGTAAGTTCCGACTGGCAGCATCGTCAAATCCACATTGTTTACTATCAATGCTCCTGTTGCATCATCATCTGCCCATGTACCTCCTGTATCGTTTCCTGTCAATTGACCGAATAGATCCAATGGTGTATTGTTAGGGACATCTATTTGACATATTTCAAATGGTATCGCTGTTCCTGCTTCCGGGCTATCATTAATGGTTATGCTTACCGTACTATTATTGGTACAACCATTAACATCGGATATGCTGTATGTAAAATCATATGTTCCTATTGTCAACACCGTCAAATCCACATTGCTTCCTGTGAGTGCTCCTGTAGCATCATCATCTCCCCATGTTCCTCCTGCATCGTTTCCTGAGAGTTGGCCAAATAGATCGAATGGTGAATTCATCGCTGCATCATCTTCACAGAATTCAATTGGTGCAGCCGTTCCGGTATTTGGTGTTGCGTTGATCATTATTTGCACAGTGACATCTTCATCCGTACAACTTCCTATTGCTGGCACAGAATATGTATAGTCATATGTTCCTGCCGTCAATCCAGAAATGTCAATTGGATTTGTCACCGCAGCTCCCGATGTATCTACTCCATCATACCAGGTTCCGTTCGTATCTTGTGTTCCATCCAATAATGTGAACAAGTCAAATGGCGAATTAGCTCCAACGTTTTCCTCACATATTTCCACTGGAGGCAATGCATTACCAGATTCTGGTGCTTCTTCGATCGTTATCGCCACCGTACTACTGTTCGAACAATTGTTGGCGTCTGTTATACTGTATGTATAATTATAAGTTCCAAGGGTCAAAAGCGTTAAATCGACATTGTTCCCTGTTAATACTCCTGTGGAATCATCATCACTCCAAGTTCCTCCTGTATCGTTTCCAGACAATTGATTGAACAAGTCGAATGGCGAATTTGTTGTCAATTCGTTTTCACAAAATGCAATCGGTGTCGCAGTTCCTGTATTCGGTAAACCATTGATTATTATTTGGACCGTAACATCAACATCAGTACAGTTTCCTATTGCCGGCACCGAATATGTATAGTCGTAAGTGCCTTCGACAAAACCAGAGATGTCTATTGGATTGGTCACTATGACTCCCGACGTGTCTATTCCATCATACCAAGTTCCATTTGCATCTTGTGTCCCGTCCAACAACACGAACAAGTCGAATGGTGAATTTGCTCCTACCTCCGATATGCATATTTCCACTGGTGGCAATACATTACCAGATTCTGGCGCTTCTTCAATGGTTACAGTTACCGTGCTACTACTAATACATGCATTTCCATCGGTAATGTTGTAAGTATAATTATATATTCCTACTGCCAATATAGTTAAATCGACATTGCTTCCTGACAATGCTCCACTGGCATCGTCATCCGTCCAAACTCCTCCTGCATCATTTCCTGATAGTTGTCCAAACAGATCCAAAGGAGAGTTTCCTGCCAAGTCATTTTCACAAAGTATGACTGGTGTAGCTGTTCCTGTATTGGGCAATGGGTTGATGGTTATCGTTACCGTAACCAATTCATCATCACAGCTTCCAATAGCATCAACATCAAAAGTATAATCGTATGTTCCTGCCGTCAAAACGGATAAATCTATTGGGTTGGCAGTTGCCGTTCCCGTATTGTCCATTCCTATGTACCACGTCCCAGTTTGATCTTCCCCATCCAACAAATCGAATAAATCATAACTGGACGAACCTTCACCTTCACAAAATTCCGGACTATTGTTAACCGTTCCTGATTCTGGTGCCAGTTCTATTGTAATTGTTATGTCTTCTGAATCTATACATATACCGTTATCGATAGTATATGTATAGGTATACGGACTACCGACAACTGTAAATCCAGTAATGTCGACAGGATTGGTTACGGTAGCTCCCAAACCATCTGTCCAAGTTCCTCCATTGTCATCCTGAGAACCATCCAAAGCAGTGAACAAATCAAAAGGTGAATTCAAACTCAATTCATTTTCACAAAATACTTGGTTTATTGCATTTCCTGCATCAGGGTCTTCTAATACCACGACTTGAACAGTTGTGGATTCTTCTGGACATGGATTAGGCAATATGTTCTGTGTATAGGTGAAATCATAGGTTCCTGGAGTGAATCCCGTCAAATCTATTGGAGAAGTCACCACTGGATCTGTACTCATTGTCCCTTGCGTCCATTGCCCATTTGGATCTTCATTGTCCAACAATGTCGCCAAATCAAACGTAGATGGTAAACCAGCCTCGCAAAACGTTGCTGGGTTTGCTGCAGATATCATTCCCGAAGTAAAGGTTTCATATATGGTAATGGTAACCGTGGCAGAATCTTCTGGACAAGCTCCATTAACTGGTACTGTGTATGTAAAGACATATGTTCCTTCTGTAGTCAATGTAGATATGTTCACCGTTCCCAAGTGTCCATTGGATGTTGGTAGTGGTCCTGTCCAAACACCTACCGTATCAGGAGTCCCTCCCAATTCATCGAACAAGTTGAAATCGGCAGTAGGTACATTGTCATTGCAATAATCCAGTGCCGCAGACAATCCTGCATCAAAAGGATCTTGTATTCCTACAACCACTTCCACTGCATTACTGGTACAAAAGAAATCACTGGCTTGAACATAATAATTTTCCCCATCTATCAATGGTGTTGTCAACTGCAAAGCTGGCAATATTGGATCTCCATTGCCATCTACATTGGCATACCAGCTGACGTTGTCCACACTACCTGAATTCAAATCCCCCACGGTTGGATTGGTATTCGAACAAAAATCTTGAGGGGTGGGTGGGGTGGGGTCCAATGGAGCTATAAAAACGGCAGTACTCCCTCCTTCTATTTGGCTTCTACAACCTCCGCTGTCAACAAATACTATAAAATAGTTTGTTCCTCCACCTGGCAGTGGGTCTGTTCCTGATGCTGGACTTGTCAAATCGACATCATAATAGATTTCCAGACTTCCCCCTACAGGAATTTCAGGTTGCAATACTTCATCTATGTATGTTTGTATAGTTGCATTCTCAGTCGAACAATAGATCCCGTCTAGATTCGCTCCTGATGCAACAACCACAAATTTTATGGTAAGCATAGGTCTGATGGTACAACTTCCAGCCACATCGTCCGCATAGAAGGTACCATCTTGAACAAATTCGGTATCAGCAAATGCATTCCCTCCGGTCAAGGCATCATACCAAACGACGCCGCCTCCATTATCTGTGACATAGACACTCAAATCCGCAAAGGTCAAACCTGCGCCATCACATATAGCTGGGGGACTTGGGTCTATTACAGTTGGACATTGTGCATTGGCAAAAAATACCGTGAATAGGAATACCAGAATATAGGATACAGGCGTAGCCACAATCCTAAACAAAGATAGAAATCTTGTTTTCATAATATAAGTAGGTCAAGTTAGTCAATAGCTTTTTCGTTGGGAAATTAAAATATCATACTGTAAATGATGCATTTAAACAATCAACAAAAAACATTATTACATAGCAATTTAACAGTTTTTTTTGTCTTTTGTCGATTTTTTTTCGTTTATTTTAATTTTTATACACTCAATCGCCTGACTTACAAAATGTTACAAAAACAAAAAATGCTCATTCTTTCGAATGAGCATTTTTTGTTTTATTATAGTAGAATTGTATCTAATGTTGCAATTCTTCTTCCCCTTCTTTTAAAGGTACTATTTGAGGTACATAATCCTCATCATGACCTGGTTTGCTATAGTCATAAGCCCAACGATGTACATGAGGAATTTCCCCTGGCCAATTTCCGTGCATATGCTCTACTGGTGTTGTCCATTCCAATGTATTGGACTTCCATGGGTTCTGTATCGCTTTCTTGCCAAAGAATATGCTATTGAAGAAATTATACAAGAATACAATTTGAAAAGCTCCTCCAATTAATGCAAATATCGTAATAACTACATTCACATCGGCCAAATCATCAAACAATGGGAAGTTACTATTCGTGTAGTAACGTCTTGGCAAACCAGCCATCCCAATAAAGTGCATAGGGAAGAATACTCCATAGGCACATATTGCAGTTACCCAAAAGTGAACATATCCAAGATTCTTGTTCAACATGCGTCCAAACATCTTAGGGAACCAATGGTAGATTCCTGCAAACATTCCATAAAGTGCAGATATCCCCATTACCAAGTGGAAGTGAGCTACAACAAAATACGTATCGTGTACATTGATGTCCAAAGCACTGTCACCAAGAATAATTCCAGTTAAACCTCCTGTTATGAATGTTGAAACCAATCCAATTGAAAACAACATGGCTGGGTTCATCTGTAGATTTCCTTTCCATAATGTGGTTATATAGTTGAATGCCTTGACTGCCGAAGGGATTGCTATCAATAATGTCGTAAATGTAAATACAGATCCCAAGAAAGGATTCATTCCTGAAATAAACATATGGTGTCCCCAAACAATTGTAGATAAGAATGCAATTGCCAAAATGGAAGCTACCATGGCTCTATATCCAAAGATCGGTTTACGTGAATTAGTTGCTATGATTTCCGATGTTATTCCCAATGCTGGCAATAATACGATGTATACCTCAGGGTGTCCCAAAAACCAGAACAAGTGTTCAAACAATACTGGAGAACCACCTTGATAGTGCAATACTTCCCCTTGAATGAATATATCCGACAAGAAAAACGATGTTCCAAAACTTCTATCCATTATCAACAACAAAGCTGCAGACAACAATACAGGGAATGAAATGATACCGATAACTGCTGTTACGAAGAATGCCCATATGGTCAACGGAAGTCTAGTCATTGACATCCCTTTAGTCCTAAGGTTGATTACCGTTACAACATAGTTAAGAGACCCCAACAATGATGAAGCAATAAAGATAGCCATAGATACCAACCACATCGTCATACCTGCTCCAGAACCTCCTTGAGCCAATGGCAAAGCACTCAACGGTGGGTATATTGTCCAACCTGCTGCGGCTGGTCCAGCTTCTACGAAGAAAGACAATACCATTATAACACTTGATACGAAGAACAACCAATAGGATATCATATTAAGGAATCCAGAGGCCATGTCCCTCGCTCCAATTTGCAATGGAATCAACAGGTTACTAAATGTACCACTCAATCCTGCCGTTAAAACAAAGAATACCATTATGGTACCGTGAATGGTAACCAATGCCAAATAGATATCTGCGTCCATAACACCTTCTGGCGCCCACTTACCTAATAAAGCTTGAAATATTGCATTTGGCTCTTCTGGCCATGCAATTTGCATACGCATCATAAGTGACATCATAACACCAATAACCCCCATAATAGTACCCGTTATCAGGTACTGTTTGGCTATCATTTTATGATCTTGACTAAATATATATTTAGTTACAAACGTTTCTTTATGATGGTGACCATGATCGTCGTGTGCGTGAGTATCTGCTGCGTGTGCTGACATAATCTAATATCGTTTTTCTTTTTATTATTTATTAAGAGAATCTTTGAAAGCCTTTTGTGTTTTCAACCAGGCATCGTATTCTTCTTGTGTTTCTACTATTATCTTCATTTGCATATTGTAGTGAGATTTACCACAAATCTTATTACATAATAATAGGTAGTCAAACTCGTATCGTTCCAGAGCATCTTCTCCTTTCGCAGTTAATTCCTTGCTCTTCTCTACTCTGATTCTATTGATGTTTTGAACCTTGTCAAGCATTTCTGGAGTTACTCTCATGTCTTCGGTAGTTACCGTTGGCGTAAAGCCAAATTGGGTAATCATACCAGGAACACAGTTCATCTGCGCTCTAAAGTGAGGCATATAAGCCGAGTGCAATACATCTTGTGAACGCATCTTGAATAGCACTGGGCGTCCTACTGGCAAGTGAAGTTCTGTCGTAATGATATCGTCTTGTGCATTTGGATCGGACTCGTCCACACCCAATATGTTAGCTCTGTCTATATCTATCAATCTCACATTTGCTTTACCCAAAGTATTGTCTGCTCCAGCATAACGAGCCTTCCAGTTGAACTGTTGCGCATACAACTCTACCACCAAAGTATCGTCTTCTTCCGAAACATTCATTATTTCAGTCCAAGTGAACAATCCTTGAATGATCAAACCTGCCAATACTATTACTGGTATGATCGTCCATATTGCCTCCAACTTGTTGTTGTCTGCAAAGAACAAAGCCTTCTTTCCTTTTTCACCTCTATATTTAAAGGCAAAGTAGTGCAATAAGAATTGTGTTATGGTTTGTACCAAGAAAATGATAACCATAGAGATAATCATTAAATTGTCTATCCCAGGCCCATGTTCTGACGCAGAATTGGACATTAATGGCAAATCACCAAACTTCACGAAACATATAATGGTAATTACATAAATGAAGATTAAGAAACCTAACATTAAGTATCCATTTATTTTATTGTCTCCGTCGTGTGCTATTTGACTTTCATCCCCATTGGCATTGCCTTGGGTCAAATCAAATATTTTTACCATTTGCCATATGGCAACTGAAATAAATACTAAAACTAAAATTGATAATAAAGCCGTCATTGTTGTCGTTCTTCTTTACTTATTTATTATTAATAATGGAAATGTTCGCTTTCTTTTAGGAAAGGGTTTCTTTTTGCTACCAATGGTTGCTTGGATATCGCATAGAATACTATGAATATGAATAATCCAGCAAAGAATAACATTGAACATATTTCTGGGATACCTATATGCCATTGATCACCAACCGTAGCAGGCATAATCATATTGAAGATATCCAAATAGTGTCCTGCCAATATTACCAATCCTGCCATTACGACAAACCAAGGAATACGCTTATAGTCACTGTTCATCAATATCAATAGTGGGAATATGAAATTCATTGCCAACATTCCAAAGAATGGCAACTTGTAGTCTTCAATACGTGTTACGAAATATGTTACTTCCTCTGGAATGTTTGAATACCAGATCAACATAAATTGTGAGAACCATAGGTAAGTCCAGAAGATGCTAAAGGCAAACATAAACTTTGCCAAATCATGCAAGTGACTGTCATTCACTTGAGGTAACAATCCCTTCCCTTTCAAATACATTGTTATCAATGCAATGACCGTGATACCACATACCATCATTCCAGCCAGTACATACCATCCAAACAAAGTACTGAACCAGTGAGGATCCACACTCATAATCCAATCCCATGACATCATTGATTCCGTATATAAAAAGAAAACCAAGAATGCCGCAGAAATACGGAATGTTTTCTTAAAGTTTTTATTGTCGTTAGCTTGGTCTTGAGCCAAAGAAAATTTTCTTGAGAAATATCTATAAAGACTCCATCCTCCAATGAATATCAAGGCTCTTATAATAAATCCCTTTGTATTTAACCATCCAGATTTACCTGCTACCAATGCATCAAATTTTGGGTTTTTTGGATCAACCATATCTGGATTCATCCAAACAAAGATATGATCTCCAGCAAAAACAGCTATAGCTACAACAATCAATGCTCCTGGCAATAGATAATAGGTAATCCCCTCCATTATTCTAAATAACAATGGAGACCAACCTGCTTGTGCAGCGTATTGTACAGCATAGAAAGCCAAAACTCCCAAAGCAATCATCATAAAGAAGAATGCAGCGACGTACAATGCTGAATATGGTCTATTGTGCACAGCATGCAATACATGGTTTACATGTTTCGTATGTTTGTCTACAACATCCTGCCCCGAGGCGTGATCGTTGGTTTCTGCATGACTTTCACCATGAGCTTCTTCTTTTTGAGAGTCGTGACCCTTTGTTTCACCATGACTTGCTGCTTCTCCATGTCCTCCGCCGTGATGCGACTCATTGGCCAACATAGTTTCTACGTCGTCAAATGATTTATGAGAATCCATAAAACCATATCCTATACCCAATGCCCCAATAACCATTAGGAGGATAGCAGTTATTTTTAGTCTATTTGAAAATGTGTACATATCTATATATAAACTTTGTCTAAATCTTATTTTTCTAAATCTGCTTTTAACTTCAAAACATAAGCAATTACTTGCCAACGCTCTTCTTCGTTAATTAGGTTGGCGTAAGATCCCATTGCATTCTTACCGTAATAAATAGTGTGATAAGCACCTCCCTCGGTAATTGCTCGTCCTGCATCCGCATAACTAGGAACTCCCAAAATCTTTTCACGTTTAACCAATTTACCTTGTCCTTTTCCTTTATTACCGTGACAAATTCCACAGTAGATGTCGTATAGCACCTTTCCTCTAGCCAAATCAACCTTAGCAGAATCCAAAGGACTCTTCAGGGTTTCTTTTGCAAGTAAGAAGCCTTCGTTGGTATTGGCTATGTCAAAAGGAGTATAACCTCTAGGAATAGAACCTTCTACTGGTAATTGTGCTTCTACACCATTGGCAAATGCACTTGACTCTTGGTATGTTTCGTAACCAACAGACTCATACATATTCGGCATATACTCGTAGTTTGGTCTAGAATCTTTTTGGCATGAAGCGAAAGAGATTAAAACTACTGTTAATATTGTTATTTTAATGATACTTTTCATCTTGTATAATTAATGCGCTTTATCTACTATGTTTATCTCAACTGCTCCTGTTCCCACCAACAGACTTTCTAATTCCTTTTCATTACCGTGTACTGGTATTTCCATCAAGAAATGGTCATCTGTCGTTCTAGGGTCTGGGTTTTCAGCTTTCTTAAAAGGCCACATTCTACTACGCATATAAAATGTAATCACCATTAAGTGAGCAGCAAAAAACACCGTTAACTCAAACATGATCGGTACGAATGCCGGCATATTTTCCAAATAGCTGAAACTTGGTTTACCACCAATGTTTTGTGGCCAATCTTCAATCATAATGAAATTCATCATTATAACTGCTACACATAAACCAACACAACCATACATAAATGAGGCGATGGCTATTCTTGTTGGAGCTAATCCCATTGCCTTGTCTAGTCCGTGAACCGGAAACGGCGTGTATATCTCTTCGATGTGGTGTTTTTCGGCTTTTACTTTCTTAACAGCTGCCATTAAAACATCGTCATCGGTATAAATAGCGTGAATTACTTTTGAAGCTTCCATATGCTACTCTCTAGTTTATTAAGTTTTTAGCTTGTCCTGACCAATCATCACGTTCTGCTCTTCCTGGGAAGGAACCTATAATTGAGTCCAACAAATCATATTCTTTTTTTGTCATTTTGCTAACCTGCAGGAAAGAATAAATACCAATTCCATTTAGTACTTGTTCCATCTTTGGGCCAATACCATTTACCTTTTTCAAATCATCAGGTTTTTGTGTATTGGGGTCGAAAGTTCCAATGGCCCCCAAGAGGTTGTTCACACTTTCGGCACTGTCTTTGGTTGCATCCGCAACATTGGAAACTGTCGCAGTCTTTCCGTTGGACGTTCTTGAATCAGAACCTGTCCCTACAAGACTATCCCCTCTTTCTCTAATGTTCTTATAACGTTCTCCAGATGATTTCAAAATCGTCTTTACTTCCGCCTGTGCAATTACTGGGAATGTCCTAGAATACAATAGGAATAACACAAAGAAGAATCCTATCGTTCCTATGAAGATACCTATGTCTACGAATGTAGGTGAGAACATTGTCCAAGATGATGGCAAGTAATCTCTGTGTAGAGATGTTACTATAATCACAAAACGCTCAAACCACATTCCTATGTTAACTACTATTGAGATCGCGAAAGAGAACATGATACTTGTTCTTAGCTTCTTGAACCACATAAATTGTGGAGAGAAAACATTACAAGACATCATTGCCCAGTATGCCCAAGCATAAGGTCCCGTTGCTCTATTCAAGAAAGCATATTGTTCATATTCCACTCCAGAATACCAAGCTACGAACAACTCAGTGATATAAGCCACACCAACTATGGAACCTGTAATCATAATTACAATGTTCATCAACTCGATGTGTTGTACCGTGATGTAATCTTCCATATTACATACTTTCCTCATAATGATAAGCAAAGTATTTACCATTGCGAACCCTGAGAATATTGCTCCTGCGACGAAGTAAGGTGGAAATATGGTCGTGTGCCAACCTGGAATTACAGATGTTGCAAAATCGAATGATACTATCGTGTGTACAGAAAGTACAAGTGGTGTTGCCAAACCTGCCAATACCAAAGATACTTCTTCAAAACGTTGCCAGTCTTTTGCTCTACCTGTCCAACCAAAACTCAATAGACTGTATATCTTCTTTTGAAATGGTTTTACAGCTCTATCACGAATCATTGCGAAATCCGGCAATAAACCTGTCCACCAGAATACCAATGATACAGATAGATATGTAGAGATTGCAAATACATCCCAAAGTAATGGAGAGTTAAAGTTTACCCATAGGGATCCAAATTGATTTGGTATAGGTAATACCCAGTATGCCAACCAAGGTCTTCCCATGTGAATGATTGGGAATAACCCGGCTTGTACTACCGAGAAAATTGTCATTGCTTCTGCAGAACGGTTAATCGCCATTCTCCATTTTTGACGGAATAATAATAGTACTGCAGAAATAAGTGTTCCTGCGTGACCAATACCAACCCACCAAACGAAGTTAGTAATATCCCAGGCCCAACCTACGGTTTTATTCAAACCCCAAGTTCCAATACCTGTTGATACCGTGTAAATGATACAACCAATTCCCCAAAGAAACGCGATAAGTGCGATTGAGAATACAATCCACCACTGTTTGTTTGCTTTTCCTTCTACAGGAGCAGCTATGTCAACAGTTACATCGTGATACGATTTTTCGCCTGTAACTAAAGGTCTTCTAATAGGTGCTTCGTAATGAGACGCCATAATCCTTTTATAATTGTTTGTTAATTAATCTTTTTTTATGCTTCTTTCGTGTTTCTCACCTTTGTATGATACTGAACATTAGGTTTGGTACCAACACTTTCCAACAAGTGATACATACGATCGTCTTTTAAAAGTTTTGCAACTTCACTTTCTTTATCGTTGATATCTCCAAATGTCATTGCACCACTACTACAAGCAGCAGAACAAGCCGTTTTGAATTCACCATCTTTGATGACACGTCCATCACGTTTTGCATCAAGAATAGTCTTTTGTGTCATTTGAATACACATAGAACATTTCTCCATTACACCACGAGAACGTACCGTCACGTCTGGGTTAATAACCATTCTCCCTAAATCATCGTTCATGAAGTAGTCAAACTCATCATTCCCATTGTAAAGGAACCAGTTGAAACGACGTACTTTGTATGGACAGTTGTTTGCACAATATCTCGTACCCACACAACGGTTGTAAGCCATGTGGTTTTGTCCTTGACGACCGTGTGATGTTGCCGCTACAGGACAAACAGTTTCACAAGGTGCATGGTTACAGTGTTGACACATTACAGGCTGGAAAGCAACTTGCGGATTGTCCGCTGCAATTTCCAATTCTCCGAATCCTCCTAAGGAACCATTGTCTCCAGATAGTCCAGAGAACCCTTTTTTCTTAGCATCATCATCAGCGAATGTATCTTCACTAGAATAATATCTATCTATACGTAACCAGTGCATATCACGGCTACGACGAATTTCTTCTTTACCAACTACAGGCACGTTGTTTTCTGCATGACAAGCTATAACACAAGCCCCACATCCTGTACAGGCATTCAAGTCAATAGACAGATTGAAGTGATGTCCTATCGAACGATCAAATTCATCCCATAGATCCACATCTGGAGAGGTCACTGGTGTTTCCTCGTGATTCAATGATACCACAGGAATAGCATTCCAATGATCTCTACCCTTAGTATTGAAAACCTCCAATGTCGTTTCTCTGATGATGTCTCCACGACCCATCAATGTATTTTGCAACTGAACACAAGCAAACTCGTGCATACCAGCCGCTTTTGCTATTGTTACATTTTGTACCGTATCGAAACCTTGGTACAATGCATAGGCATTGACCCCTGTTTTCATTTCTTCTTTCAAACCAGCACTGGTTCTACCATATCCCAAAGACAATCCGAAAGAACCTTTCGCTTGTCCTGGTTGAATGATTACCGGTGATGTTATAGTAACTCCATTCACAGTCACATCTGCATAGCTACCATTCAAGGCTCCTGTTGCCTCATGTTCATTCACCAATCCCAATTCTTTGGCATCAGCTGCGGAAACAGTCAAGTAGTTGTCCCAAGATGTTCTTGTTATCGGATCTGGAAATTCCTGTAACCATGGGTTGTTGGCTTGTTGGCCATCTCCCATCCCTACTTTTGTGTATAAGGTAAGCTCCATTCCTTTAGATGTCGCTTGAGCCAATGCTCTTGCTGCATTTCCAGAAGGAGTTGTAGCATCGTTAGCTCCTATCTCAGCAGTAGATCCTGTTTCAGTAGCTAATCCCGTAGTTGCTGCTCCTACAAAGACACCATCATGCAATGCCTTGTTGAACGAACCTCCATTCAATATGCTTTCGTTCCATACGTTCTTGACATAGTCATTATATGACATATCGTTTCCATTCCACACCAATAATGCTTCTTGAAATTGCTTCGTATCGAACAAAGGACGAATCGTAGGTTGTATCAACCCGAAGTGTCCTTTCTTTATTTCCACATCTCCCCAAGATTCCAAATTATGGGGTGCTGCAGCTATGTATTGTGCCAAGGATGATGTTTCATCCACTTTCATAGAGAATGCAATGGACAATGCCGTTTTCTTCAAACCAGCTGCAAAATCATTTGCATTCGGCAAAGTATACATTGGATTGACACCACTCATTATGATAGCACCAACATTACCCGCTTTCATATCTGCGATCAATGTTGCTATTTTAGAATTGTCACCTTGTCTTGTCTGTATCGTGTTTACGGTATCGAACGCCTTACTTTTTATGTATTCGTTGATTTCCAAAACGACTGTTTGAGCATTCACATCCTGAATACCAGTTACAACAACACCGTTGCTACCAGCCTTGCTGATCTGATTTGCTGCCTTTTGAACAGCATCATCGATATGCTTCGGTAGGTTTACCGAAACAGAACCACCAACGATAAGGCTATGTAATTTGGCCAAGACCAATTTTTGCTCTGTTGGAGTCAATGGCACACGTTTGTCTGCATTTGCTCCAGAAAGAGACATATTTGATTCAAATTGCACGTGGCGTGACATTTTCCCGTGGTTGGGCACACGTCCTTTTGCATATCCGGAATCAAAGCCTCCTCCTTGCCAATCTCCCAAGAAATCAGCTCCAACAGAAACTATCGTTGCTGCTTTGGAGAAATCGTAATTTACTAGTGCTCTTTCGTTGTATTTAGCTTGAAAAGCATCCAATGCAGCAGATTCTGAAACAGCATCATACTGTACGTGATTCACATTCACATACTTTTCCTTGAATTCCGAAATCAATTTACTTGTAGATGGACTGGCATATGTTTGCGTCAACAACACTATTTGTCTTCCAGAATCTCTTAAATCTGCAAGTTTCTGTGTTGTCTCTAACTGTAATGCAGACCAAGAGATCACACTTTCTCCTTTCATCGGAGTCTTCAACCTCTTACTGTCATACAAACCTAAAACCGATGCATTGACTCTTGCATTTGCGCTACCACTTGTAGTTGCAAGACCATTGTTTTCAATTTTAATTGGACGACCTTCTCGAGTTTTTACCAAAACGCTAGCAAAATCAAATCCATCAGCTACTGTCGTAGCATAATAGTTTGCCACACCAGGAATAATGGTATCTGGCTGAACCACATAAGGAATTGATTTGATTACTGGTCCTTCACAGGCTGCCAAAGATGCAGCAGCTGTACTAAAACCAACATACTTTAAGAAATCACGACGCGTTGTCGAAGAGTTTTCCAATGCTTCCTTATCTCCTAAGAACTCATCTGTTGGAATCTCCTTAACAAATTCGTTTTGTTTTAGCGTCTCAACAATAGAGCTGTTTTCTTTAAGCTCCTCAACACTTTTCCAGTATTTCTTGTTTGATGACATATTATATAATTGAATTACTTCTTAATTTATTTTTAAAGTTTTAAATCCCTTTTCGACAAGAGATTCCCACTCTCGTGGAAAGACTAAAAACGTTTCGTTTCTAGTAATGACATTTACCACATTCCAATCCACCCATTTGAGCTGCTTTGATCTGATCCAAATCACCATATTTCTTAGCCAATTGCTCGTGAATCTTACTATAGTATGCATTATCCTTAACCTTCACGTTTGTTTCCCTGTGACAGTTGATACACCAACCCATGGTCAAAGGTGCGTGTTGAGAGACAATTTCCATTTCCTCGATAGGTCCGTGACAAGTCTGGCACTCTACACCAGCAACAGAAACGTGTTGTGAGTGATTGAAATATGCAAAATCTGGCAAATTATGAATTCTAGTCCATTTTACCGGCTTTGTTTCTCCCGTGTATTCTTGATTGGCATCATCCCAACCAACGGCAGCGTATAGTTTTTTAATCTCACCATCGTAGAAATCCTTGCTATGCTCCACTGTTGCAGTTGCATCCGCTACCTCTGATATGGATTTGTGACAGTTCATACATACATTCAAGGATGGAATCCCAGATGTCTTGCTGACTCTTGCTGAAGAGTGACAGTATTTACAATCCACTCCATTGTCCCCTGCATGTATTCTATGTGAGAAATGAATTTCCTGAACTGGCTCGTATCCTTGATTAACTCCTACTTGCATGAAGTACCCGTATACGAAGTACCCAGATGCCAACAATAGGAATATTGCCGTCACCAATACCAAAAATTGATTTTGAACAAAAGCCTTCCAGATTGGAGTCCCTTTTGGCGCCTCATTCAATTGCACTCCTTTTTCTTGCGCAAAACTACGCAATGTTCTATTTACCAAAACCAAGGCTCCTGCCAACAAGGCAAACAACAATGCCAAGGCTCCAAGTATCAAATTATTTGAAGCTCCGTCTCCATCACCTGAGCTAGTAGCTTCTCCCCCTGGAGGAGGAACATAACCTGGGCATCCCGGTTTAGGATTAGAAACACAAGGATCTACTGCTGTATATGCTAAAATATTATCGATATCTGCATTGGACAATTGAGGAAAAGCCGTCATCGCTACACCTTTGTACTCCGCATAGATCTTGTTTGCATATGCATCGCCAGATTTAACCATCCCTGCACTATTCTTTATCCAAGAATACAACCATTCTCTATCCAATCCCTCATCCTCGGCCAAACGTGCTTCGACATTACGCAATGCAGGACCTGTCATCTTCTTGTCCATTTTATGACAAGATGCACAGTTTGTATTGAACAATGCTTTACCCGCTGCCGGATCGCCCTCTTGGGCTGAAAGTGAACTAGAAAATGCTATTAAGATAATCAAGCTTAAACGAAGGATGTTGCTGCTTAACTTACGGTGAATCACCTGTTTCATATTATTAGTAAAATTAGCTTCTAAACTTTGGTATGGTTTTTTCATATGTACAAGAAAAATATACGCCTATAAAATTTAGGCAAAAGTAATACTTATACTCCATTTTAGAAATGTTAGGGAAGTCTTAATTTCTAATTTAGAGATATTCTAAATAATAAAATAGGGTAAGATTAAGTTAATAACATTTACATTTGTATCAATTAAAACACCTCTATGAAACGATTTTCTTATAAAAACCTTTGTTTACTAGGCCTTTGCCTTATTGGGGTTTCCCTATCGAGCAACGCACAGGATGGCAATGTAGCCATCAATCAAGCACCATCCATTTCCACTTTATTGGAGTTGAAGAAGGAAATAAACAAAAGTGATGACGATACTGGACGCTATAAAATTCAGATTTTTTCAGGTGGCAGAAGCAAGGCTGAAAACGTTAAAACCGGCTTTCTTTACGCCTATAACCAATGGCCTACCAAAATGGTATATGAAACCCCAAATTACAAGGTTTGGGTTGGTAATTTTAGAACTAGACTGGAAGCGGATCGGGCTCTGATCAAAATTCAAAAAAAGTTCCCCACCGCCTTTTGGTTCAAACCTAAAAAGAAGAAGAAGAAATAAAAAAAAGCGACCATTTGGTCGCTTTTTTTATTGTTAAATATCGTATGTTATTTCAGTTTCTTCTTGACTTCCACTTCATGGAATGCTTCTATGGTATCCCATTCCTTGACGTCATTGTAGTTCTGGATTTGCATACCGCAATCGTAACCTTTGGCTACTTCCTTGGCGTCATCCTTGAATCGTTTCAATGAAGCCAATTCACCGGTATAGACAACTACTCCATCACGAATCAATCGTATTTGTGAGTTTCTGAATATCTTACCATTCATAACCATACAACCAGCGATCGTTCCGACTTTGGACACCTTGAAGATTTCTCTAATCTCCGCCGTACCTGTAATCTCTTCTTTCAACTCCGGAGACAACATGCCTTCCATTGCATCTTTTAGGTCATTGATGGCATCATAGATAATCGAGTATGTTCTGATATCTACTTCTTCCCTGTCTGCTATGACCCTTGCATTTCCTACAGGACGTACATTAAATCCAATGATAATTGCATCTGATGCCGTTGCAAGCAATACATCACTTTCCGTAATTGCTCCAACACCTTTGTGTAGGATGTTCACTTGAATTTCTTCGGTAGACAATTTCTGGAATGAATCTGTCAATGCTTCAACAGAACCATCCACATCTCCTTTAAGAATGATGTTGAGCTCTTTGAACGTTCCTAATGCTATACGACGTCCAATCTCTGCAAGTGTCAGTGTCTTGGTAGTACGTACATCTTGCTCACGTTGTAGCTGCATACGTTTCGTCGCAATTTGCTTAGCTTCACGTTCGTCTGCAAATACATTGAACTTGTCACCAGCTTGTGGTGCACCATCCAATCCAAGGATTGATACTGGTATAGATGGGCCTGCCTCTTTGACATTGTTACCTCGCTCATCCTGCATCGCCTTAACCTTACCACTGTTTTTACCAGCTAATACGTAATCACCTATTCTCAAGGTTCCTGCTTGAACCAATATCGTGGATACATATCCACGTCCCTTGTCCAAATAGGCTTCCACAACTGTTCCTACTGCAGGTTTATTTGGGTTTGCCTTCAATTCCAACAATTCGGCTTCAAGCAATACTTTTTCCAACAGTTCTTTCACGCCAGTTCCCATTTTGGCCGAGATGTCATGGGATTGTATCTTACCTCCCCAATCTTCAACCAATAGGTTCATTTGTGCCAATCCTTCTTTAATCTTTTCTGGATTAGCATCTGGCTTATCTATTTTGTTTATCGCAAATACGATGGGTACTCCTGCTGCTTGTGCATGTGATATTGCCTCCTTAGTCTGTGGCATGATGTCGTCATCTGCCGCCGCAACGATAATGGCAATATCCGTGACTTGGGCTCCACGTGCACGCATTGCCGTAAAGGCCTCGTGACCTGGTGTATCCAAGAACGCTATTTTTTGACCGTTATCCAACTCTACTCCATAAGCCCCGATATGTTGTGTGATTCCTCCAGACTCACCTGCAATTACATTCTCTTTACGTATGTAATCCAAAAGTGACGTCTTACCATGATCTACGTGCCCCATTACCGTTACTATCGGTGCGCGTTCTATTAGATCTTCTGGCTTGTCTTCCACCTCTACAATGGACTCTTCTATGTCCGCAGTGACGAACTCCACCTTGAATCCGAATTCTTCAGCTACTATGGTCAATGTTTCAGCATCCAAACGCTGATTCATCGTAACCATCATTCCCAAAGACATACATGCCGAGATGATTTGAGTTACTTGAACATCCATCATGGTGGCAACCTCACTTGCAGTGACAAACTCGGTCACCTTCAAAATCTTGCTTTCTGCTGCTTCTATCTGTTGATCGATCTCGGTTTGTTCCCTATGCTGATCTCTCTTGTCTCTTCTATACTTGGCTCCTTTTCCCTTGTTGGACTTTCCTTGAAGCTTTTCTAGCGTTTCTCTTACTTGTTTCTTTACATCTTCCTCGCTCGGCTCCTCTTTTACAATGTTTCGTCTACCTTGACCAGGTTTCTTTCCTTTGAATCTGTCATTTCCTCCTCTATTGTTGTTGGATCCAGACTTGTTGTCGCCAGGCTTGGATATACGACGACGCTTCTTCTTGTTGGAATCGTCTGGCTTCTTCTCTTCCTTCTTCTTCTTGGGCTTGTTGAACTGGGATAGATCAATCTTATCTCCTGCTATTTTAGGCCCAGAAAGTTTTTGGTATTGAGTCTTCACCTTCTCCTCAACGATTTGTTCTCCTTCTGGAGTTAGAATCGTTTTCGCATCCTCCTTCTTGACATCCTCCTTCTTGACATCATCCTTTTTGACATCATCCTTCTTGGCTTCAACTTTTTTAGGTTCGACTTTTTTCGGCTCGACCTTTGGAGTTTCTGCTTTCGGAGCATCTTGTTTAGGAGCTTCTTTGACTTCCTTCTTCTTAGGATTCAAATCTATCTTGCCTATGGTCTTTGGTCCGGAAAGTATTTTTGCGGCTTTTACGACTTCAGGCTTGGGCACATCCTTAACTTCAGCTTTTTCTTCTTTCTTTGGAGCTTCTGGCTTCTTTTCCTCAACCTCGTTCTTTTTCGGATCCAATTCTATCTTACCGATGGTTTTTGGTCCCGACAAAGGTTTTGCAGCTTTCACAACCTCTCTTCTCCTAGCCTCTTCTTTTGCCTCAAGTTCTTTTTGCTTGGCTTCAAGTTCTCTCTCTCGTTTGATGCGCAAGTCTTCTTTTTCCTTAAGCTTAGCTTCACTAACTTCTTGAGAAGCTACTTTTTTACTAGCATCTGTTTGAAACTCACCAGAAAGGACCTTATATGTTTCCTCTGATATTTTCGTAGTCGGGCGCTTCTCTATCTCGATGCCTTTGGAATCCAAGAATTCCACAGCACGATCTAAAGAGATATTTAGCTCACGCAATACTTTATTTAATCTAATCGTTTCAGCCATAAATTGCCTTTAACCTTTAATTTTACTCCAAATATATGTTAATCTTCGAACTCTTCCTTAAGAATTCTTATAACATCTAGAATTGTTTCCTCTTCTAGGTCTGTTCTCTTTACCAAATCTGCAACATCTTGTTCCAAAACGCTCTTTGCAGTATCCAATCCAGCTTTACTGAATTCTTCAATTACCCATCCTTCTATCTCATCCGAGAATTCTCTCAATTCCACATCTTCTTCTGCTCCTTCTCTGAACACGTCAATCTCATATCCAGTCAACTGTCCAGCCAAACGGATGTTATGTCCACCACGACCGATGGCCTTGCTAACCTCTTCAGGTTTCAATATGGCCTCTGCCCTCTTGTTCTCTTCATCAATCTTTATTGAGGTAACTCTTGCTGGACTCAATGCTCTCGTTATGTACAACTGAAGGTTGCTTGTGAAATTGATCACATCTATATTTTCATTTCCTAGCTCACGGACGATACCATGGATCCTAGAACCTTTCATTCCAACACAAGCTCCAACGGGATCGATTCTATCATCATAGGAATCCACAGCTACTTTCGCTTTTTCCCCAGGTATCCTCACAACATTCTTGATTGTAATCAAACCATCAAATACTTCTGGAATCTCAGATTCAAACAATTTCTCCAAGAACTTTGGTGATGTACGGGACATGATGATCGCGGGCTTGTTCCCTTTAAGCTCCACGCTATCTATGATTCCTCTTACATTGTCTCCTTTTCTGAAGAAGTCCGAAGGAATTTGCTTATCCTTAGGCAAGATGATTTCATTTCCTTCATCATCCAATAAAATAACAGCTCTGTGTCTTATGTGATGTACTTCGGCCGTATAGATATCACCTTCCAAGTCTTTAAATTGCTTGAAGATGTTTGTATTGTCGTGTTCATGTATCTTGGAAATAAGGTTTTGACGCAATGCCAAAATTGCTCTACGACCAAGATCTATCAATTTAACCTCCTCGGACACATCTTCCCCTACTTCAAAATCCGGTTCTATCTTACGTGCTTCCGTCAAAGAGATTTCTTGGTTTGGCTCTTCTACTTCTCCATCTGCCACAACAATTCTATTTCTCCATATCTCTAAATCTCCTTTATCTGGGTTAATAATAATATCGAAGTTATCATCATCTCCAAACTTCTTTTTTAAAGCGTTTCTAAAAACATCTTCTAGAATTGCCATTAACGTTACACGATCGATTAATTTATCGTCCTTAAATTCCGAAAACGACTCAATTAACGCAAGATTTTCCATAACTCTACTGAATTAAAATTTTATCATCACTTTTGCTTCTACAATATCATTGTATGCAATATTTCTTTTCTTTTGAACGGTAACCTTTCCTTTGCCTACAGGCTTCGGCTCTCTGGCTTTCCATTCTACATCAATTGCTTCCTCTGAAGCATTTGTAAGTTCTCCTTCTATTGTTTCTGTTTGCATCCTCACTTCCAAGGTACGGCCAATGTTCTTTTTGTATTGTCTTGGCAACTTAAGAGGTGAAGCTGCACCTGCCGATGCTACTTCCAGAGAAAAATCTTGTTCCTCCCTGTCCAAATTATGTTCTATGGCTCTACTCAAGTACATACAATCCTCGACTTTGACTCCATTGTCTCCATCTATGATTATGTTAATCAAATTCTCTCCTGAAATGGAAAAATCTATCAAAAACAGATCTCCTCTTTCCAACAAAGCTTCTTCCAATAAATCTTTAACAGTAGTTACAAACATTTTCAAGTATAAAAAGAGGGGACTTCACGTCCCCTCACCTTTCTTTTTTCTTTCAACGGTGCAAATATACACATTTTTATTGATTTTCATAACTTATGAAAAATCAATTTTTTTTATTAAATTTATGTTTCACACCAAACTAGATCACCTTATGAAAAAAATACTCGTTCCAACAGATTTCTCCAATGAAGCAGAAAATGCCATAAAAGTAGCTGCTCAACTTTCCAGGAAGCATAATTGTGAGTTAATCCTACTACATATGTTAGATTTACCATTGACTCAACTAAATGATGGCGGAGTTCCAACTGACTTACCAGAGGCTGTATATTTCATGAAGTTGGCACATAAAGAATTTGAAGGGGTCATGAACAAAGATTACCTAGAAGACATCACCGTTCACGAAATGGTCGATTTTCATGACATTGCCACTGGTATCTTGGAAACTTGCAAAAAGAATGACGTAGACCTGATTGTAATGGGGTCCCACGGAGCAGATGGTTTAAAGGAGATGTTCATAGGTTCGAATGCCGAAAAGGTGGTACGCACCTCAGAAACCCCTGTCTTGGTGATTAAAAATGAGCATAGGGACTTTGACATCCAAGAGTTCGTTTTTGCTTCAGATTTCAAAAACGACAACAAAGAGACCTACAAACAAGCCATAAAACTAGCTGACACCTTCAATGCAAAAATACATTTGCTCATGGTGAATACCGTCGGCAATTTCACTACGACGGCAGCTGCAAAGGTGAGAATAAGCGAATTCATCAAGAACAACGATTTCAAAAACTACACCATAAACATCTACAACGATGAAACCGTGGAGAAGGGTATTTTGAATTTTTCCCATATCATCAATGCCGATCTAATAGGAATAAGCACGCATGGTAGACAAGGTATTTCCCATTTTTTAAATGGTAGTTTGAGTGAGGATTTGGTAAATCATGCAAAAAGGCCAGTAATCACCTTCAAAATATAGTTTTACAAGATTAAACAAAATAAAAAAGTCTTCCAATATGGAAGACTTTTTTGTTGGCCCACTAGGGCTCGAACCTAGACTCTTCGGTACCAAAAACCGACGTGTTGCCAGTTACACCATAGGCCAGTAACTGTTTGCGGGTGCAAATATAAAACGAATAATCATATCTACAAAGAGTTTTTAAAAAAAATACTTCACAATACTTAACGTTAACTTAAAAACACATACCGTTTAATATTTATTACTAAATTCGCCATCATAATCAACATAGATATAAATGACTACAATCAACTTTAAAAAATGGAACAACATATTTGGTTGGTTCGCTTTTTTAATTGCATTAATCACGTATAGTTTAACGGTAGAGCCTACAGTGAGTTATTGGGATGCAGGAGAATACATATTGACTTCTGCAAAACTACAGGTCGGTCACCCACCAGGGGCGCCATTGTTTCAAATGCTTGGAGCTATGTTTTCCTCCTTTGCTTTCGAACCTACTCAAATAGGATTGATGTTGAATATGGTGAGTGCAGTATCTAGTGCCTTTACCATTCTATTCATGTTTTGGACCATTTCGCTACTGCTTCAAAAGATCATTGGAGAAAAAAACCTTTCCGAAGGAAAAATAAAAGCCATACTTGGTAGTGCTTTCGTTGGTAGTCTAGCATTTACATTTACGGACTCCTTCTGGTTCAATGCCGTTGAGACCGAGGTTTATGCCATGGCTACTCTAATCATGTCCATTTTATTCTACCTGGCCTTGCGTTGGGAACGGGATATGGACAACCCTAGAGGTAATCGCTGGCTTGTCCTGATTGCCTTTGTCATTGGTTTGTCATTTGGTGTTCACTTCATGGGGCTTTTGACCATACCCGCCATCGGATTGATTTATTATTTCAAAAACTATAAAACGATTACGATACAAAACTTCATAATTGCCAATGTTGTCTCAGTTGCCATCCTATTGTTCATTTTCAAGTTACTAGCTCCAAACATATTGAGATTCTTCAGTGTACTGGAGATATTTTTTGTCAACAGCATAGGTCTTCCTTTCAACTCAGGTTCCATCATTGCTGGTTTGTTGTTGATTACAGTAATTTACTTCAGTTTGAAATACACAAGAGAAAAAGGATACAAGCATATTAATACGGGAATACTTTGTGTCACCTTCATAGTCATCGGGTTTTCTTCTTGGTTGATGTTGCCTATTCGTGCCAATGCCAATGTAGTCATCAACGAAAACAATCCATCTAGTGCAAGAGAGCTATTGGCCTATTACAATTTGGAACAGTATCCAGAGACCCACTTGTTCTATGGCCCCCTTTTCACTGATCAATATTCCGGATTGGATGAGGACACCCCATACATAGACGACAAACCAAAGTATGAGAAAGATGAAAAATCAGGAAAATACGTTGTTGTCAACGATTGGAAGGACGCCAAACAAAATTACAACTCCAAACATGCTTCCATACTACCAAGAATGTGGAGTGCCGAAAATGCCGAAAACTACTTGATGTTTTCCGGTTTTTTGGATTTCAACATAAAAGCCGATTACATCATAGACCCTACTGTAAAGAGAAAAATCGAGCAATTCCTCTACAAATATGAGAACCAACAGCTTACAGAAAAAGAGTTTGATGCCTTCATGGCCACATACCAACAAGAGCTATCGATTTACTCCAGCAAAGGATTGAACAGCATAAAAGCACTAATATCCCAGTTTAAGAACGAAGTAGCCAAAAACAACATAGATTACGAAGGTTACAACAAGTTTCTAAAAGAATACAATCAATATCTCGACATAGAAAAACCTTCTCTTGCAAGTAATATAACCTATATGCTACAATACCAACTAGGCTATATGTATTGGCGTTATTTCATGTGGAATTTCACAGGAAGGCAAGATGATGTCCAAGGTAAGTATGACAACCATGGGAATTGGATCAGCGGCATAAACGCGTTCGATGCCATGCACTTGGGATTGCCCCAGGACAACTTACCAAGTGACATAAAAAACAACAAAGCAAGAAACACCTATTATTTCCTACCTCTATTATTTGGATTGATTGGTTTGTTCTTCTTGTTCAACAAGGACAAAAAAATGTTTTGGGTTCTATTGGTCTTCTTTCTATTTACAGGTTTGGCCATACAAGTCTATACCAATGTCAGACCTTTTGAGCCTAGGGAACGGGATTATTCCGTAGTTGGTTCATTCTATGTCTTTGCCATATGGATAGGCTTTAGCATCTATGCCATCTACGATGTCTTGCGAAACAAAGTCAAAAGCCCATTGTTGGCACCGGCGATTACTTTGGTTTGCCTAATATTGGTTCCTACCATTTTAGCAGCGAACAATTGGGATGACCATGATAGATCTGACAAGTATACGGCAAAAGCCATGGCCAAGAAGTATTTGGATTCTTGTGCCGAGAATGGCATCTTGTTTTCCATTGGAGACAACGACACCTTTGCACTATGGTATGCACAAGAAATTGAAGGTTATAGAACAGATGTACGTGTAGTGAATACCAGTCTATTCCAAACGGATTGGTACATAGATCAAATGAAGCGCAAGGCTTACGAAAGTGACCCAATACCTTCGCAACTTACCCACGATCAATACAAATTCGGTACGCGAGAGTACATCATGAAACGAACGTATTATGAAGATCCCAAGACTGGAGAAGAAAAGCCGATCTATAGCAAAGACACCTTGCTCATTAAAGATTTCATGGACTTTGTAACCAGTGACAATCCAAAAACGAAATTCAAGCGTGTTTTGGAACTGCAAGGGGAAGATCCCAACCAATACCCATCGCAATATAGAAACACCAACTATTTCCCAGTGGAAAACATAAGAATTCCTGTAAACAAGGCATCCGTTTTGGCAAATGGAATCGTCAAGGAGAAAGATGCTGACGAAATAGTTCCATACATAGACATAAAAATAAAGGAAAGTGCCATCTACAAGCAACGCTTGTTAATGTTGGACATCGTAGCAAACAACGACTGGAAACGTCCAATATACTTTACAGGAGGTGCATTCGGGGCAGACGATTACATTTGGATGGAAGACTACCTTCAATTGGATGGAATGGTTTACAAGCTTGTCCCAATAGCAACACCGGTAGATCGTGCAAATCCTTTCGACATGGGACGTGTCGATAGCGAATTAATGTACAACAAGGTCAAAAATTGGGATTGGGGGAATAGTGGCAGCGACAATATTTACCATGATCCGGAAACCAGAAGAAACTCCATTACCTATAGAGGCAATTTAGCTAGGTTGATAGAGCAATTGATTAAAGAAGAGCAATTGGACAAAGCCGAAGAAATAGCAGACATAGCCATGACCAACATGCCTGTCGACAAATTTGGCTACTATACGCTATTGGAACCATACATTGGAGCCTATTACGAGACCAACGCCAAGGAGAAGGCAAGAAAGCTCTTCAAGGATGTCTCTGTGAAATACCAAGAAAACCTGAAATACTATAGTGAATTGGATTTTGAAGACCAAATAGATAACCGAATGGAAATCTATACCGACATAGAGCGTTACCGTGCTCTTATCATAGTACTGGCAGAATACGATGAGGACTTCGGAGAGAAGGAGTTTTTGATTTTCCGCAATTACGAGCAATTGTTCAATGACATCTTCCCACAAGAACAAGAAGATGAAATACCAATGGAAAAGGAAATAAGCATTCCTCAAGACACAAACATCAAGGCAGAAGAATAATCCATATTTTGAATTTCTTTCCTATAAAAATACCGAAGATCATAAAACGAATATTCCCAAACTATGTTTGGGATTTTTCGTCTAAAGGCAAAACATTGTATCTTACCTTTGATGATGGTCCTACTCCCGAGATCACGAAATGGACATTGAACACATTGAAAAGCCACAATGCCAAAGCCACATTTTTTTGTATTGGAAACAATGTGGAGAAGCATCCCGAGACATTCATATCGATATTAAAGGAAGGGCACACCATCGGAAATCATACGCACAACCATCTAATGGGATGGAAAACATCAAAAGATGTCTATCTACAAAATGTAAGAGAAGCTCAGTTGATAATGGATGATCTACATTCAGAATTTGTAAAACAAAACGAAGAAATAAACTGTTCCGAAATCAAAAAATTGTTCAGACCTCCTTTTGGAAAAATAAAAAACAGTCAAGGCAAGGCTTTGATCGAATCTGGTTATAAAATTATCATGTGGAGTGTGATTGCCTACGACTGGGATCACAGGACTCCAAAAGAACAGTGTCTAAAAAACATCATAGACAATGCATCCAATGGGAGTGTCATTGTGTTTCATGATAGTAGAAAAGCTACCAGGAATATGAAGTATGCGCTTCCCAAGGTGTTGGAACACTTTAGCAAGAAAGGGTATCGCTTCGAAGCAATAGAAGCCGTCTAGATATACTGTTGTATGATGCTTATGAGCGTGTTGGCATCCTGCTCTCCGCTTTGCCTCCACTTCATTTCCCCATTTTTGTATATTATGAGGGTTGGTAACCCTTTCACCCTCAAGGCTTCGGACAACTCTCTGTTTTTATCTACATCAATCTTTATTACTCTAGCTTTATCACCAAGTGCAGCTGCAACATCTCGAAGGACTGGATGCATCGCAGTGGATTGCTCATTCCAGTCGGTAAAAAAGTCCAACAAGACAGGAATGTTTACATCTATTAATTCTCCAAATTTTGACATTATTTAAAGTTTTGGTTTAAACTTGCTACTCCAAAGCTACAATTTTTTAATAACATGGGGTTTCATACTTAATTTTAAGCCATTTTAGAACCTTTTTCCAGCTCTATTACAGTTATCTCTGGCCAAATGCCCACTCGACCAGGGAACGCATGATACCCGAAGCCCCTGTTGACATTTATGAAACGTCCAAACTCATTATACACCCCTGCCCATTGCTTATAGGCATATTGGGAAGGACTCCATTTAAAAAAGCCAGGAATTTCTATGCCCATTTGTAAACCATGGGTATGCCCACTAAGAGACAAATGGTAATGTTTTTTGTCAAGTTTCACCTCGTATTCCCAATGGGAAGGGTCATGAGTCATTAAAATTTTGAAATCTTCATTGGAAAGACCTTGTGATGCTTTTTCCAGATCTCCTGCTTGATTGAATCCCTTACCCCAATTTTCCACACCGACCAATGCTATTCTTTGTCCATCTTTTTCAATGTACCTGTTTTCATTCAACAACAAGTCAAATCCAATCTTCGGGTGAATGTCTTTTACAGCTTGAAAATTATTCCTTTTATCTTCTGGTGAGTTCCATTTTACATAATCTCCATAATCATGATTGCCCAATACGGAGTATTTCCCATAAGGAGCCTTCAATACTTTAAAGACATCTATCCAATCGTTCATCTCCTCTGCCTTGTTGTTTACAATGTCACCCGTAAATAGAATGAGGTCGGATTGTTGCTCGTTGATCATATTTACCCCATATTCTATCTTTTCCTTATTTGTAAAACTTCCTGAATGAATATCCGAAATTTGCGTGATTGTAAATCCATTGAAGGCTTCTGGCAAATCGTCGAAGGTCAATTTGTATTTCAATACCTTGTAGTTGTATCTCCCCTTTACGACACCATACAAAAACGACACGAAGGGTATGGCTGCTATACCTAACGCCAGTTTTGAAACAAATTCCCTTCTACCAACCATTGGTTGTGTTTCCGAAGTCCCCATCAAAGAGATCAGTTTCGATGCTCCTCTGAAGATGTCCTCACCAAACATCATCAAAAGGATGACTGCCTTCGGTATTAAAAACGTCAATAGAAATCCGACTGCCATTTGAAACCCCTTGGTTTGACCTGCTGTCCTAGGCGTTGTAAAAAGTACATAAAACAAATATGCATAGATGGAAATGGCTATGAAAATCCAAACCCATTGTATCCACTTGTTCTTTGTAATTGTCTTTAATGCTTGAAAGGCATAGAGTTCAATAAAAAGAAAAATTATAGATCCTATGATTAGTGGGATGAGAAACCGCATGTATCGTTATGTATTTAATGCAAATATAATTCTAAATAGTCATTATATATTTCCCTGATTGTTAAATATATGGTAATAGTACATCTACTCAATTAGAGTGTTAAGCGTTTTCAATTTCAAATCTTTCAACTCCAAAGCACTAGTATCAAACTGAATGATTTTTGGTTCATTGGGCAATAGATCAAAGAAATTGTCCGAGAAATGACCTTTTTCATCACTATGCAAAAAGACATCTTTTTGAAGTATACTGCTTGATAGTTCGATTGCAAATCCCGTTTCGGTCTTCGTCAAGTCTCTTTGTATCTCCCCTTGCTTCAACTTCAAGTCCTTATACTTTGCCAGATAAAATATGGAAACCTCGCCTTCGAATTCTAAAACAATGCAAACTTCTTCCTTGTTGATTCCCAAATCACTTAAATCCAATTGATATTGCATTTCACTACTATTTGCTTTCACCGTTATCGGTTTCGAAATCTGATGCAATACCTTTCCATTAAAATCCAAGATCTCAATGTCCAAACTTCCCTCATATGCTTCCAAATCATCATTTACGACATAGGTGTTCAATACATCATCAATTACCCTAGACGAGATCAAGACATCTTTGAATGCCTTTTTGGTCTTGTAATGCATCGCTTTCCAATTACCCAAAAAATCGATGCTGGACCATGATATCACCGGCCAACAGTCGTTGAGTTGCCAGTATAAGGTTCCCATGTTGTATGGTTTTGCCCTACGCTGCGCTTCGAACCCCATGACCATCCCGTTTGCTTGCAGCAATTGACTTACATATACATAATCTTCATCATTGTCTGGAATTGGATAGTCTCTCGCCATGTAATTCCTTATTATGGAATATCCCCTTGGGTGTTTTTGGTGTGTATCGAATGCTTCCGTCGATACAGAGATACTCTCTGTCCCATTTATGTATTTTATCGTTTCATAACTTGGAAATGATTGAAACCCAAATTCGCTCATAAAGCGTGGTACTGCATCCAATAGGTGCTCAAAAGGATATTCGTCATGCCAGATCCACCAATCATGTGCATCGCCTTCCGTCTTATACAATGGATTACCTCTTCCATATCGTGGCGAACTTTCCCAATATTCGACCTCCTTGTGGTATTCGTTTACCACTTGAGGCAACAACGTATCGAACAATTTCAAGTAATTGTCCCATATCTCTTTTTTCTCTTCTTCACTTCTCCCCGATTGCCAGCCCCAGCGGTGCCACCCTTCATTGTTTTCGTTGTTTCCGCACCATAAGGCGATGGAACTATGGTTTCGCAAACGCTTTACATTGTCTATTGCTTCTTGTCTCACATTTTCCATGAAGGCCTCATCTCCTGGGTACATGGCACAAGCAAACATAAAATCTTGCCAAACCATAATGCCCTTGGCATCACACAACTCATAAAAAACATCATTCTCATAGATACCTCCTCCCCAAACACGCAACATGTTCATATTTGCCTCCACCGCATCGTCAAGTAGTCTATCATAATCCTTTTTTGCAACTTGATTTTGAAAACTATGTTGTGGAATGTAATTGGCTCCCTTTGCATAGACTGCAACTCCATTTACCTTAAAGTAGAATGTTTCACCGACACTATCTTTTTCGGTTACGAGCTCTATTGTCCTCAATCCCTTTTTCATGGTCTGCACACCCAAGGTTCTCCTTCCTTGCTTCACGATGGACTTCATGTCGTACAAATGTGGTTCCCCTATGTTATGCGGCCACCATTTTTTTGGATTCTCAATTTGAAACGGCACAGAAAACCTTTTGTCTTCTCCAATTAATTCCGTCTTCACATTTAAAACCTCATCTACGTAAACCTCGACCACGATTGGCCCTTCAATGGACGACTCCACTTCGAATTGAGCCTCCATTTCTGCTATCGAGTCATTCAATGTTATTTGATTGAAATATACATCCTCAATTTTGAAATCATTCCAAGATTTCAACCCTACAGGTCTTGACACACCGCTTGAGGTTAAAACAGGGCCCCAATCCCATCCATAGTGAAATTGAGGTTTCCTCGTAAAAACACGATCTTCTACAGGAAGTTTGTATGATAGTTTGTTCTTTGCCAAAGTTTCAGCTTTTGCAACGCTTTCGAAAACAATGCGCAATTCATTTTCTGGTTTCAAGATCGACTTTACATCCACTGAGAATTCACGGAAGGCATTGTTGCTCTCAAGAATTAGGCTATCGTTTAAAAATACGGTTGCGTAAGTATCCAAACCTTTAAATTCCAACTCCTGATGTTTCTTTGAAAGTGTTTCTTCATCTACCAAGAAATTGGTCTTGTATTCCCAATCTTCAGCAGAAACCCATTGTAGGTCCAACTCATTGTTTGCCACAAACGGGTCTTCTATCTTCTTGTTTCTAAACAAATCCGAATGTACTTCTCCTGGAACTTGCGCTGCATACCAAGTCGTATCCTTGGTATTCCTGAAAGTCCAATTCTCTTTCAAATAGCTTGTCTTTGGAGAATCATCCGTCTTACAACTCGTCACTACCAACACCAACAACAATAGAAATAGTTTATTCATTGCCATTACTTGCTTTTTTCTAAAATGGCTTTTATCTTTTTTTCATCTGAGACAACCAATACGCTTTCATCAAAGAATTTAGAACTATTCATTGGTATGCTTGGTGCTTCGTTGGCTGGATGAATCGTCGTAGCCGATGCATGTACTTCTGAAAAACCTGCAGTTTTGAAAACCATTATGTTTTCGGAATTGATACCTCCTCCTGGTAGTATTGCAATCCTACCATTTGTTTCCTCTTTCAACTGTCTCAGCAAATCCACTCCTTTCTCTGCCGATGTTTCTTGACCAGAAGTCAAAACTCTTTCCACTCCCAAATCAACCAACTGCTCAATGGACTCGAAAGGATTTGGTGTCCAATCGAAGGCACGATGAAACACAAAAGGCAATGGTTTGGAGAGTTCGACCAATGCTTTTGTTCTATCCATGTCTATGCTATTGTCTTCATTCAAAACTCCAGAAACAATGCCCGCACAGCCTAGGTCCTTACAAAGTTGAATGTTGTTTCTCATTATTTCGAATTCATCTTCCGAATAGGTAAAATTCCCACTTCTTGGGCGTATTAGGACAAACACTGGAATCGACAGTGCTTCGACTACCGTTTTCAACAAACCATAACTTGGTGTTATGCCTCCAATTGCCAACTCACTACATAATTCGATTCTATCTGCTCCTGCTTCTTGTGCATTGATTGCAGACTGATATGTGCTTGCACAAATCTCTAAGGTCATTTTCATACTTTTTGGTGAGGTTCTATAAATTAGTTAATAATGATTTCGTCAATAAATGTCCAAGCCTTGCTTCCAGCTCCTTGCGAACCATCAGGAATTGTCCCATAGTTGGGTACCCTTATCGTGATGTATCTAGATTTCGCAATTTTTTCGAGTTTGGCCTTCACAATTAGCTCATTGTCTTTCAGAGCCAATGAGTTAAAATCACCTTCATTGTCATCAAACAACACTTCAATTGTCTTTGGGGCATATACCCATTGTCCATTTGCATTGTAAAAGCGCGTTTCGACAGAGTTGATTTCGGTCTCTTCTCCCAAATCAATCTTAATCTCCAGGTCGTCTCCCCAGAAACCCAACCATTCCTTATCCCCAAAACGAGCATTGCTACCATTTATACCATTGATCAGTCCTTTTCCCCCACTTCCACTGTACGTTTTGTTTGGCTGCACATTTAAAGTCAGCCTTTTCCCAACTGCCTTGTGATTGTTGAACTCTTGCTTGAATAATCCTCCCAATTGTTTTTCGGCATTGAATACGGCCGCCTTGATCACCATACTTTTGTTCATGACTATAGGCTCCTTATAGATTTTAGAGAACATGTTTGGATCACTTCCGTCTGTGGTATAACGAATGTCCTTGTCTTTGGTCACAGTCTTCAACGCAAAACTTTGCTTGGCTCCTTCCGTATGCAATTCACCTCCCACTTCATATATGTGATTGGCATAATTGACACCCAGCACATCCAATCTTTCATTAAATTTCTCGACTCTGGAAACAAAATCGTCATAATCTTTATTTTCACCTTTAGACCACACCACCTCACTCATCGCCATAATACGAGGATACACCATATATTCGACATTATCCTCAGTAGACATATACTCTGTCCAGACATTTCCTTGTGCTCCCAACACGTATTGCTGTTCTTCTTCGTTCAACTCCTCTGGGATGGGATTGAACCCATACACTTTTTCCAAAGGCAAAAAGCCTCCAATGGCCGTTGGTTCTCCTTCATTCGTCGATTGGTAATAATCAAAGTAACAATGCGAGGTCGTCGTATTTATAACATTGTGCTTTTCCTTTGCAGCAGCCACAGCTCCTTTTGTTCCCCTCCAAGACATCACAGTGGCATTTGGAGCCAAACCGCCTTCCAAGATTTCATCCCAGCCGATGATTTGACGCCCTTTCGCATTTAAATACTTCTCTACCCGAGAGATGAAATAGCTTTGTAGCTCATGCTCATCCTTCAAATCTTCTTCTTTTATTCTTCTTTGACAATCGCTACAATTCTTCCATCTTGTCTTTGGAGCTTCGTCTCCTCCAATATGTATGTATTTGCTAGGGAACAAGGTCAAAACCTCATCCAATACATCTTCAACAAATGCAAAAGTCTCTTCCTTCGTACAATAGATTTCCTCAAAAACACCCCATTTGGTAGCCACTTCGACTGGCTCATCCGTACACCCTAGTTCCGGATATGCCGCTATGGCTGCTTGTGAATGCCCAGGCATTTCTATTTCTGGAATTATCGTTACATTACGATTATACGCATATTTTACAATGTCCTTTATCTCATCTTGAGTATAAAAACCTCCATATCGTTTTCCATCAAACTGGTGTGGTTGGTCATTGTAGTGTCCAATCAATGTTTCTTTTCTATACGCTGCTATCTCATTGAGTTTTGGGTACTTCTTTATTTCGACACGCCAGCCTTGATCTTCGGTCAAATGCCAATGAAACGTATTCATTTTCAGCATTGCCAAAGCATCAATGTATTCTTTGATGAATGCCGTAGAGAAAAAATGTCTCCCAACATCCAAATGCATGCCTCTGTACACGAACTGTGGTTCATCTTCTATGTTCACACACTTTACAGCAACTTCTCCTCCTTTGTAAATTCCTTTCTCGAAACTCACAGGAAGCAATTGTCTCAAGGTTTGCACTCCATAAAACGCACCTTGGTCCGTTGATGCGATGATTTTTATTTCTTCGGGAGAAACAATTAGCCTGTATCCTTCCTGATTGGCAATTCTCTCATCTTTTTCAAACGAAATGACATTTCCCCCTTCATTTTCATTCAATTCCATTTGGTTCCCATTCTTAAGATAGGATTCCAAGAACTGAGCAGAAACCTTGAAGTCCTCATTGTAACGAAGTCCCGTTTTGGAACTCATTACGAATTGTCCTTCCGTGACTTTTTGTTTCAAGGGTACGGGAACAATATTCGGTGTTACATGATCGAGAGGGACTGAAGACGTATCGCAACCAAATACAATACATATAAAAATTAAAACGAGGGGTAATCTGTTGTTATACATTTTCTTATCTTAGATGTCTATAAATGTACTAATCTATTTTTAATGAAACTTAAATTATCCCTCGTTTTTATTATAGCCCTTACATTGTCCTCTTGCAATGAAAAAGTAGACATCACACCAGCAACAAAAGACAAACCTTTAACCTCCTATGTAAACCCCTTCATAGGTACTGGAGGCCATGGCCATACATATCCTGGCGCCACCTTGCCCTTTGGGATGATGCAATTGAGTCCTGATACACGTTTGGACGGTTGGGATGGCTGTTCTGGTTACCACTATAGTGACGAATACATCTACGGTTTTTCACATACTCACTTGAGTGGCACTGGAGTCAGTGACTATGGAGACATCCTGTTAATGCCCACCAACGAGATAAACTTCAACAACGGAGCGGATGGAAAGAAGGGCTACAGGTCCCATTTCTCTCACAAGAATGAGGTAGCCACACCTGGATACTACAAGGTGCTTATGGATAGTACGAACATAGATGTTGAATTGACGGTTTCAAAACGAAGTGGAATCCAGAAATATTCTTTTCCATCTGCCGACAATCAAATCATGATCTTGGATTTGGATCATCGTGATAAGCTGTTGGATTATAGAATAAACGTCATCAATGACAATACCATTCAAGGTCATAGACACTCCAAGGCTTGGGCAACGAACCAACATCTTTATTACTACCTTACCTTATCCCACCCCATCAAGGCAATAAGCTACAACACCACAGATGCCATCTCATCGAAGAATTACAAGTTCGAGAGCAAAAAGGCTGCCATCGAATTTGACAATCCAAACAACGAACCCGTGTACATCAAGATAGGCATCTCTGCAGTGGATGTTACTGGCGCAAAGAAAAACCTGGAACAAGAAATAGGGGGCAAATCCTTCGAGCAAGTCAAGGCGGAAGCCGAAAACATATGGGAAGAACAATTGGACAAAATAATAGTGGAAAGTGATGATGACGATTACAAGACCAATTTCTACACATCGATGTATCACGTATCCATCGCACCAAACCTATATCAAGATGTCGACGGTCGTTATCGAGGAATCGATATGAAAGTTCACGAATCCAAAGCCTTCGATTACTATACCGTGTTCTCGCTATGGGATACCTACAGAGCTGCACACCCTTTGTATACGATCATCGAACAGGACAAGACCAATGATTTCATCAATACCTTTCTTGCAAAGTACGACGAAGGAGGCATAATGCCCATATGGGATCTGGCAGGCAACTACACGGGTTGCATGATAGGATACCACGCTGTCCCAGTGATAGCCGATGCCTATATGAAGGGCATAACGAACTATGACACCGAAAAGGCCTTGCAGGCAATGCAGCATAGTGCAACTCGTGACAAATTGGGTTTGAAATCCTACAAGGAGCTTGGTTTCATCCCTGTTGAAGAGGAAAGCGAATCGGTTTCCAAAACCTTGGAATACGCATACGATGATTGGACAATTGCTCAAATGGCTAAAGCAATGAACAAGATGGAAGCCTATGAAACCTATACGGCACGTGCACAATACTACAAGAACATCTTCGATCCTGAAACGCAATTCATGAGGGGGCGTTTTCGCAATACTTGGTTTGCACCTTTCGATCCCTATGAAGTCAATTTCAATTATACAGAGGCCAATTCTTGGCAGTACAGCTACTATGTCCCGCAAGACATCTCCGGATTTATCGACCTATTGGGAGGCAAGGACAAGCTTGAAGCCAACTTGGACAAGTTGTTCGTAGCAGAAGACAAGACTTCTGGTCGCGAGCAAGTTGACATCACTGGTTTGATTGGACAATATGCACATGGCAACGAACCTAGTCACCATATGGCCTATTTGTACAATTTCGTAAACAGACCCCATAAGACCCAAGAAAAAATCCATCAAATATTGACAAAATTGTACACCAATGCACCTGATGGCATTTCAGGAAATGAAGATTGTGGACAGATGAGCGCTTGGTACATATTCAGTTCTTTGGGCTTCTACCCTGTAACACCTGGTTCCAACGAGTATATCATTGGGACCCCCTTGTTCAGCAAAGCAACCTTCAATTTGGAAAACGGAAAGCAATTCACAGTCAATGCCGCCAATATCAGTGATACCAACAAATACATTGACCACGCCTTGTTAAATGGCGAAAAACTCGACCATACCTACATTGCCCATGAAGACATCATGAATGGTGGCATCTTGGAATTCGTCATGACCAATGCTCCTTCCGAATGGGGAACAAAGGAAGGGCAAGAACCCAAGACAGCAATCACTGACAATTTGATTGTATCCGCTCCTTTCATAGCAAAAGGCAAGACGGCATTCAAAGGTTCTACTACCATAACATTGCAAAGCAATACCAAAGAAGCTGCAATCTATTATTCTGAAGGCAATTCCGAATTCAAGAAATACGAAGCACCTTTTACCATTTCCGATGCCCTGACCTTGAAAGTCTACTCCGAACTGAATGGACAAAAAAGTCAAACCATCAGTACGACCTTCTTCAAGATAGATCCAGATCTTTCCATACAACTGGAAACGGAATACGCCAACCAATACAATGGAGGGGGAAAAGACGCTTTGATAGATGGAGTTGTCGGTGCTCAAGATTTTAGAACCGGAACCTGGCAAGGTTATTTTGACAGTGATTTGATCGCTACCGTCGATTTGGGCAGCCAAAAGGGAATAAATAACGTTACCGTTGGCTTTTTGCAAGATCAACGTTCTTGGATCTTCTACCCTACCGAGGTAGAATGCCTTGTTTCAAAAGATGGTAAAAACTTCAAGCCATTGTCAGGGAGTCAAAAAATGGATGCCACGACCCCATCGGAACATGTTACCATCAAGAATGTCGTATTCAAACAAGAGAAGGCTAGCTATCGCTACGTCAAGATCATCGCAAAAAAACTCGGGGAGCTTCCTGAATGGCATTTGGGTTACAAACATGATGGAAGAAGTTGGTTGTTCGTGGATGAAATAAGCATCAAATGATGCATTTATTCCAAAATAAGTCATATTATGTACTTTACACATCACAACTCATACTTTTTCAAAGAATAGTCTCGTCTCTTTTATAGGCTTGAGATCACTCAAAAAAACAATCGCAAGAAAGTAACCATTTAGAAAAACCACTTCCAAGCTACAAATCCTATTTAGGTCATTTAACCCTATGCATTTAGGTTTCATTACTTCCTCTTCAATGAGATAGGAATTGTTTCTTTGTCAAAGAATAAAACTATTTTTATAAAAACTAAAAACAATATTATGCTATCTACAATCTTATTAATAGGGACACTCATTGCCTTTGGAGTTTACATATACAAGTTCCCTCCAAAATCCAGTTCTTCCAACAACCACATTTGCATGGATTATTCCAATGAACAAATGAGTGAATTGAACGTAAACTTGGTACATACCATGGTAAATGGATACAGGGACAAGCAACTCAGGTACATTCAAAACACCATGACCAAGGATGCACATTCCATTTGGTTTGATTTCGAAACAATCAAAAAACTGATCTATCACACGGAAATGAATGTAAAAAAGAACAACAATTCCATAACGAGCAAGCATTTGGGACTTCGCATCTATTATGCCAACTATCCTGAACAATCTACTTGGGGCAATCCTTACACGGACTTATCCGATTTCTTGAATGATCCCATAACTCAACAATATTCGCACCTACATACTTTGGTGGCCATACCAACCATCAAAAGGAAAAATGGAATCAATGCAGATTTCAACCCGACGGATGTACAAACCTATACGACTGGATTGAAAAATCTGGAATATTATTCCAACCCTGCTCCTTCCAACGTCATTCCTGGCATGACGGTCACCAAATCATCGAGAGCATCCTCCAACCCATCTACTGGTGCACAAAACCATGGCAGCTTGATTCCACCAGCAAATGATACTGGCGAAGGCTTTTAATTTTAAAATATGGTAGAGCCTATATATCATCCTAATCTAAGTAAATTACTACTAGGGATAGAATTTATTTCTGCCCTAATAGCATTTATATATTTCCCAAAAATAAAGCACACCTATTGGAAATGGTTTGCCATCTATTTAATGTTTGTATGCTTCCAAGAATACTTTTGGAAATTTCAAACTTTCTTTTCCTTACCCATAAGAAAAGGGTATTTTACATTTTTGGGCATTCCAATTCAACTTTTGTTCTTCTATTGGCTATATGCTCGCAAGTCACTAAAAAACAATAAATTATTCTATGTTTTCATTTCAATCTACTTATTGACTTATATCCCTTTTGGAATATTCTTCAAGGAAATAGATGCCATCTATTCAATAAATCTAACAATAGGTACCATCTTGCTGATAGTGTTGATTGTATTGGAATTCATAAAACAAATTAAAAATGACGACATCCTCAAATTCAAAGAAAACAAGATGTTTTATATAAATTTGGGAATAATTTTGTTCTATGTTGGATGTTATCCTTTTCACTCGTTCTATCTTGAATTGTTGAAAGCACCATACACCCACCTTTGGAATATGTATTATTTGTATTTTCTAATCGCTAATTGTATAATGTACTTGTTATTTACAGCATCACTCATATGGGGGAAACACCAATCATAATAGCATTAATTCTATTTAACATCATCTTTATTGCATTCATCGGCGCCATAATCATTTTTATTCGCGAATACCGAATTAAGAAAAAGGCGCATGTAAAACAAATTCAAAACATAGATGAGACCCATAAAAGGGAATTATTGGAAACCCAAGTGGAAATCCAAACTCAGACCATGCAATACATTGGTCGAGAAATTCATGACAACATTGGTCAAAAATTAACGCTAGCCAGCTTGTATACGCAACAATTGGCTTTCGAGAACAAGGCTCCCCAAGTAAACAAGAGCATTGAAAACATTGGTGAAATCATAAACCAATCGCTTACCGAGTTACGTCTCTTGTCCAAATCACTAACGGACAATTCCATAGAAACACATACCATATCCGAACTCATCGAAGAGGAATGCAAAAAAATAAATGACCTGAAGAAATGCAACGTCCATTTCACAAACGACTGCAAAACAAGCATAGAATCCTATCAAATCAAAAGCATCACATTCAGGATAACCCAAGAGTTCTTGCAAAATAGCATCAAACATGCCAATTGCAGGAACATTACCGTACTCCTGAAGAGCATGGACGGCAAAGTACAATTGACATTGAATGATGATGGAAAGGGGTTCGATGCAAACATATCCAGCTCCAATGGCATTGGCCTAAAGAACATAAAGAAAAGAACCGAATTGATAGGCGGCCTCTACACACTGAAAAGCCAAGATGGACTTGGCACCACATTAACCATAGATATTCCCTTAAGATGAAACGCACCATTGTAATAATAGACGATCATACTCTAATTGCCAACGCATTGAGTAGCATCATTTCCAATTTCTGTCAGTTTGAAGTATTGTACACTTGTGAGAATGGAAAGGACTTCCAGGAAAAACTAAAGGCAAAACCAGTTCCAAACATTGTCCTGTTGGACATCAGCATGCCAATCATGGATGGTTTTGAAACTGCCAAGTGGTTGAAGGAAAATCACCCCAATGTTTCCATAATGGCCTTGAGCATGCAAGACGACGAGCAAAGCTTGATCAAGATGATAAAAAATGGAGCCAAAGGTTACATGTTGAAGAATGTTCACCCGACAGAATTGGAAAAAGCCTTGAACACATTGGTCGAAAAAGGGCATTATTTCCCTGAATGGGCAGCAAGCAAAATATATACGAGCATTGGAGAAGACAGCATATATGCCAAATCCAAATTGGTACTATCCGACCGTGAAGTCGAGTTTCTCAAATACACGACTTCGGAAATGACCTACAAGGAAATCTCGGAAAAGATGTTTTGCAGCCCTAGAACGGTTGAAAATTACCGAGACAGTTTGTTTGATAAATTGGAGCTAAAGACTAGGGTCGGACTGGCTGTCTATTCACTCAAGAACGGCTATTCCGAGTAATTGAAAATCCCATTTTCAATATTTTCCTTTTCAAACCTTAAAAACATAGCCTTCAAAATGGGGCTCTTGCTTTCATAGTCCATCAAATATACCTCCTATGAACTCCCCAATCCCATCGAATACATCTCCAAGGTCCAACCAAGAGGCGTCTAGGTCCAAATTCGGAATGCTAGTCCAATCTTCATTTGATGAAACGGACAACTCGCTCAACATTTCTGTTTTCATCTCTACATAGTCACAAGTCTCCCCCATCTTTTCATGGTATTCGTCAAAATCCGAATGAGAGGAGAAAGTACTCATTCCCCAACACGAAAAATCCATCACATCATACCATTTGCTTTTCCTGTGGGCAGTTTTCACCTCTTCGGGCTCATAATATTTCTTCTTGCCATTCTCTTTAACCAATATCTTCCCAATGTCCGTTACGTATTCTTTCTTATTCTTTGGTGAGGGAGTGCAAGGCGTTCTCATTTTTCTTTTTATCTTGAATTGGTTTTGAGCATCAGAAACCATAACATAGGCTTTCGGATACAAAATACAATATATGAAAAAAAAGGCCATTTAAATGGCCTTTCCCCTATCTCCTTGCTTTGAAATCAATCCTCGGTGATTTCCAAGGGGAACTCGACTTTCCCATTGGTGACAATGGATTCCAAAGTAATGGAATCAAAACAATACTCCACTTCCAATGTATGGTTTCCTGCGGTATCATTTGCCCTATTTATCATTGCGAACTCTCGTGTTTGGCAAGAGCAAGGCTCAAGGCAATCGAAGTTTACGAATCGATCCGGAACAATGTGTATCTTTTCCAAGGGAAAGACATCTGGGGTCAAAGTCACCTTCGTAATTCTCAACCCATTGTATTTGATGTCCTTGAACGTGTTGCAAACCGTAAGATAGAACACTTCGGTATCGTGCTCTTCTATCTGGTCGTTGGCACCATCTCCCCAATGAAAGGAGAAACAAGGCTTGAAGTCGACACCGCTAGAAACTGCATTCAATTCACATGTTTCCATAAAGGGATCTGGACAATTTGGGTCACTCTTTACCACATTGTACTTTGTCTTGGCCCTGAAGATCAATTCTTCATTCTGCGCTTCGGCATCTTCATTGCACCCTGTGCAGCCACAACCACAATCCTCATCGGGACAGGGATTGGGAATAAGGTTTGGAAGCCCCAAATATGCCAAGGTTCCAGGTTGCAAAGTTATATAGTCCACATCCACATTACAGCCTACTCCCAAGACATTTGGGTTTAAGATGGCTCCCAATGTACTTTCGTCATCCTTAGCGATGTATATCTTGCCATCTGGTCCCAATTGCAAAGCTCCTACCGCATACCTCTTTCCTCCATTGCTAAAGGTTCCTACTTGGGTCGAGCTAGGGTTCGCAACAGTAAGATCCACTTGAAATATGCGACCGATGCGTCTTCCTGACACTAAGTTGGCGTAATACAGCACGTTGCTGTCTGGAGAGAATTCCGCACCATATACATCCCTGTTATTTGTTGTGGTTATGGGGTTGTTTATTGTGGTATGGCTACCTACGCTTATAATACCGGTGGCATCGTTGAAGGCATATACCAAGACATTTCTGTTCACTCCATTTGCAATTGCCAGCTTAGATCCATCTGGGCTTCCCTTTAGGTATCCCAATTCTGAAACCTTGAGATTCATAGGCAAATCGTACTCGTGTGACATACCACTTGAAGTCACTTTGAAGACGCGAAAAACACCTTCTGCATTCATGATTCCAGAATTAGGCGAATCGTCTCCTTTTTGCAGTATGGTAATCACCCAAAAATCCTTGCAATTCTTGTGTTGTATTGCCGTGATCTTTTCACATGGGGAATATCCCTTCGTATTGGGCAAGGTCATCAAACTGGACAACTGCACAATGTTCCAAGACGTCACGTTTACCAAGACCCCATTGAAATGATTGTAGGGTGGGTTTCGATTGGACGAGCCATCCATCGTCAATACATAGTATTCATCGACATTGCCCGGATTGGGTACGATTATCGCCGATTGAGTGGACGAATAGTCTCCCAGCAAGGGCGAGGAAGGGTTCTTAACCGCATGCATATGGTCCCAAATGTTTTTTCCATCCGTATAGAAGAGCAAGTTTCCATTGGAATCGGAAATGCTAGCACAACCTTCATTTTCCGATTTTGGAGGTGGCGCCAAGGCTGTTGTTGTTGGTGTTGGTGGGTTGGTAGAAAAGTCCAATCCAGCTTTTCTTCCAAATGCCCAATTTTGATTAATTCTTGACATGATAATTTATTGATTAATTTCCTTACTCTATTTCATAATGGGCTTTTCAGGTTGACGCCCTGTTTTTTCATCTGTTCAAAGGTATGTTCGACTTACATCATATGGTAGAGTTCAGGAACCTCAATCCCATAGGTCATTCGACCCTATTCTCAAAATACGTGGCTTTTCTTCATTAGATGTCCAATAACCCTTGGTTGCCCTTCTGCAATAAAAGAACCCCATCACTAGGGCAGTCATTATTTAAGGCAAAAAATACAATATCGCTATTTTGCGATAATGCAAAGTGGGGAATTTCGAAATACAGATACAAAACATCGAGGTTTGAACATTCGATCCACAACACCCATCCAACCTTGACACTCCAGACAGTCACGATCTTTCCAACGATCACGCATTCATCTTTTGATAATCAATCCATTCGATGTTAAATCCTCTCAAACCAAAAAGCATTTAAATTGAAAACCATATCTTGGGGATTGAAAAACAGGTAATCAATGAAACGTAGAGATTTTCTAAAAAACACCTCTTTGACCGGTGTTGGATTGGCAGTGGGAGGCTCCTTGGCAAGTTGCAAGGACAAGCCGATAGATGAAAAAGCTTCAATTATCCCCCCAAATGAGCAAACACCTTCCCAAAGCCTACCAATAGTCATAGCCACATGGAATTTTAAAAACGCTACCGCAAAGGCAGGTCAAGTCCTTCAAGCAGGCGGAAACATCCTGGATGCTTTGGAACAAGGTTGCATGGTTGAGGAAGCCGACATAAAAAACGAATCCGTAGGCAAGGGAGGAAGACCAGATAGGGATGGCAACGTGACCTTGGATGCCTGTATCATGAACAAGGATGGAAATTGTGGTGCGGTAGTCTATATGCAGAACATCACACATGCCATTTCGGTTGCCCGAAAGGTAATGGAAGACACTCCCCATGTCATGCTAGCCGGAAAAGGAGCAGAAGACTTTGCCGTTTCCAAAGGAATGAAAAGGGAAAACCTGATCACGGAATCCACCAAAAGACAATGGAAGGAATGGCAGGTCGAAGCCAAATACAAACCAATAATAAACATAGAAAACCATGACACCATAGGGATGTTGGCCATGGATGAAAACGGAGACATTTCCGGGGCATGTACCACCAGTGGACTAGCCTACAAGATGGGAGGCCGTGTCGGTGACTCCCCGATAATAGGCTCCGGGTTGTTCGTGGACAATGAAATAGGTGGTTGCGTCGCTACAGGCATGGGAGAAGAAGTCGTGAAGACCGTAGGCAGCTTCCTGGTGGTGGAATTGATGCGTCAAGGAAAATCGCCCCAGGAAGCTTGTGAGGAAGCAATAAAACGCATAGTAAACAAGCCAAACAGCAACTACAAGAACTTTCAGGTAGGTTACGTGGCCATGAACAAACAAGGTGAAACTGGAAGTTTTTCCATCCATGAAGGATTCAGCATGGCCAAATACCAAAATGGCAAGAATGACAATCTCAAATCGGAATTCGTCATAAAGGCCAAAGCATGAGGCACGCAACAAAATCACATGTTTTGTTTGCAAACGATACCTCTTGAAAAGTATAAGTTTCGTATTTTGCAAGCTATCTTTTTAATCTAATCTTTAGACAATGTCCGATCAAAAACGACTTTTTCTGGTTGATGCCTTTGCATTAATCTTCCGCGGCTATTATGCCTTCATAAAAAACCCAAGAATAAATTCCAAAGGCGTTGACACCTCTGCCGTAATGGGGTTCATGAATTCCTTGTTGGATGTCATAAAACGTGAACGTCCAGATCATTTGGCCGTGTGTTTCGACAAGGGAGGCAGTGTGGATCGTGTGGAAATGTTCAAAGAATACAAGGCAAACAGGGATGAGACTCCCGAAGCCATAAAGATCGCAGTCCCATTGATTCAGGACATACTGAAGGCCATGCACATTCCAATCATGGTTAAGGAAGGCTTTGAAGCCGACGACGTCATTGGCACCTTGGCCAAGAAGGCAGAAAAGGAAGGTTACAAGACCTTCATGGTGACACCAGACAAGGATTTTGCACAACTGGTATCCGAAAACATCTTCATGTATCGTCCCGTCTTTGGTGGTGGTTATGAGACTTGGGGCATTCCAGAGGTACAGAAGAAGTTCGAAGTCATAGATCCCATACAGGTCATAGACTTTTTGGGAATGATGGGAGATTCATCAGACAATATCCCTGGCTTGCCAGGTGTTGGTGAGAAAACGGCAAAGAAGTTCTTGGCCCAATATGGAAACATGGAAAACCTTTTGGCCAACACACATGAACTGAAAGGGAAGATGAAAGAGAAGATAGAAGCCAATGGAGAACTCGGTTTGCTCTCAAAAAAACTGGCAACGATCATGTTGGATGTTCCCGTGGAGTTCGACGAAAAGGATTTTGAGATGTCCGAACCGGACATCCCGGCGGTAACGACCATCTTTCAAGAATTGGAGTTTAGACGCCTAATAGATAATTTCACAAAAACATTTACTGCAAGCACGGAAGCGACCTCAGGTTCTGGAAGCAGCTCTGCAAAAACAGCACCCAAGACCACAGCCAAGGAGCAAGCTGCCGCCGGTGCTGGACAGTTCTCATTGTTTGGAGGCGATCCATCCACAGCGAAACAAGCAGAAGAAGCTACGGAATTCACAAGAAAAACCGCAGCAACAACACCGCACTTCTACCAAAGCATAGAACCTGGAATGGCTTTGAAGTTGTTCATAAGGAACCTGATGAGCCAAACAAGTGTTTGTTTCGATACCGAAACCACTGGCTTGAATCCATTGACGGCGGAATTGGTCGGGATTTCGTTTTCCTGGGAAACCGGCAAAGGGTTCTACATTCCCTTTCCAGAAGACAAGGACGAGGCACAACAAATCATAGAGCAATTAAGGCCATTCTTCGAAAGTGAAACCATAGAAAAGATAGGTCAGAACTTGAAATACGACATCAAGGTACTACACAAATACGACATCAAGGTAAAAGGCAAGCTGTTTGACACGATGCTGGCACATTACCTGATCAATGCCGACATGCGACACAATATGGACGTATTGGCTGAGACATACCTAAACTACACGCCCATCTCCATCACGGAATTGATTGGCAAGAAAGGAAAGAACCAACTCTCCATGCGAGAGGTCCCCTTGGACAAGCAAACTGAATATGCGGTGGAGGATGCCGACATAACATTGCAACTAAAGGAACATTTTCAAAAGGAATTGGAGGATGCGAACACGCAAAAACTGTTTGACGATATCGAGGTGCCCTTGTTACGCGTGCTAGCAGCGATGGAATTGGAAGGCATCAATTTGGACAAAACCTTTTTGAACTCCCTGTCCGATGCCTTGAACGACGACATAAAGACATTGGAAGCCAAGATCTATGAGGAGGCGGAAGAAGAATTCAACATCGCATCACCCAAACAACTTGGTGTCATCCTGTTTGAAAAATTGAAGTTGGTGGACAAGCCAAAAAAGACAAAGACTGGACAATATTCCACCGCGGAAGACGTATTGTCCTACTTGGCAAAAGACCACGAAATCATTCAAAACATATTGGACTATCGTGGTTTGGCAAAGTTGAAAAGCACCTATGTGGATGCCTTGCCTACACAAGTGGAGACGCATACAGGTCGAGTACATACAGATTACATGCAAGCCGTTGCGACTACAGGACGCCTAAGCAGCAACAACCCCAACTTGCAAAACATACCCATACGTACAGAGCGTGGAAGGGAAGTAAGAAAGGCATTCATCCCAAGAGACGAAGAGCACATATTGCTGGCTGCCGATTATTCGCAGATAGAACTACGCATCATTGCCGCCTTGAGTCAGGAGGAAACCATGATTTCGGCTTTCAAGAACGGAGAGGACATCCACGCCTCCACTGCAGCAAAGGTCTTCAACGTGGCCATAGACGAAGTTACCCGAGAGCAACGCAGCAATGCAAAAACAGTTAACTTTGGAATCATTTACGGTGTCTCCGCCTTTGGATTGAGCAACCAGACGGATTTGTCCAGAAGTGAAGCCAAGGAATTGATCGAGACCTATTACGAGACTTACCCGAAGCTGCGCAAATACATGAGCGACCTGGTCGACTTTGCTCGTGACAATGGCTATGTCCAAACCGTTTTGGGGCGTCGTCGCTACCTCAAGGACATCAATTCCCGTAATGCCGTCGTTAGAGGCGCTGCAGAACGTAATGCCGTGAATGCTCCCATACAAGGTAGTGCCGCCGACATCATAAAGATTGCAATGATAAACATCCACAACAAACTGGAAGCAGGAAACCACAGGACGAAAATGTTGTTACAGGTTCATGACGAATTGGTTTTCGATGTGTACAAACCAGAGTTGGAAGCCATGAAGACACTCATTAAAACCGAAATGGAAAATGCCTTCAAGTTAGATGTTCCATTGGATGTGGAGTTGGATACCGGCTTGAATTGGTTGGAGGCCCATTAGCATGAAAATACTCTCACATGGATGTCAATGTCCTTTTCTCACTATGAGCACCTCATCGTTGGAAAAGGACATCCAGGCAAAATCATAGATCCAGTGGTACATCTTGCCATTCTTGTTCACATGGTAGTGGGTCAAGTAATTGAATCTGAACTTCTTCTCTTCCAAAATGAATCGTGGGACTTTTTTCTGAGTCAGGTTCTTTCCCATCACCTCCAATAGAATAGATCGATTTCGATGCAAAATACCATCAATCCCCTCGGAGGCCTTCAACGTAACCCGTCTCAAGTTGGTATGATAATAATTTTTGCATCTTACCGAACAGAACAACTTGTCGCTCCTACCCACAATGCCTTTTTTACAAATTTTACATTTCATATTCTCCAAAACACTTGTCATACATAGATCTTTCGCTTACCCGTTTTTAACGGTTAATATATGACTAATATTCAAACTCATGAGATTTCACGAGAAAAAGACCTAATTTCATAGCATGGATCTACTAGAGGAAATCGCAAAGAAGTTAAAACGAAAAAATTATTCGAAAAGCACTCAGAACATCTACCTTCATTATATCGAGTGTTATCTGTGTTACTGTAAAAAACACAGGTTGGTCCCCGCTGTTGGCATTGAACCGTTCATACAACATCTCATATCCCAGAAACGTGCCATAAGCACCCAAAACCAAGCCATTAACGCCGTAGAATTCTATTTGGAGAACATCCTGATGCTGGACAAGGTTCACTTGAAAATAGACCGCCCCTTCAAACCCTCTTTCTTGCCCACCATTCTTTCATTGGAGGAAATAAAACTTTTGTTTGACAATACACCCAACCATAAGCATAGAACCATCCTTAAAACCATTTATGGCTGTGGCTTGAGAATAAGCGAGGTCATCAACCTGAAGATCGAGCACATTGACAGCGACAGGAATTGCATTGCAATCCAACAAGCCAAAGGCAGAAAGGACAGGCTTGTCCCCTTGCCCGAAGAATTGCTGGAAGAGTTAAGACTCTACTACAAGGTATACAAACCCAAGACATATCTATTTGAAGGCGCCCCATTAAAAGCAATGGAAGGCATAAGCCTTCCTTATTCGACATCAAGCATCAGGAGTTTCTTGAGGCTTGCCGTGAAAAAAAGTAAAATTCTTAAAAAAGTAACGCCACATACCTTACGGCATAGCTATGCGACCCATCTATATGAACATGGCGTGAACTTAAGAAGCATTCAAGTACTTCTTGGCCACAATAGCAGCAAGACAACTGAGAAGTATACCCATGTATCCAATATCCACATAAATAAAACGCCAAGCCCACTATCCTTTCTCCACAAATAAATGTAACTTGCATAAAGAAAATAAGTGCAATACACTTATATAATAGTTACCTACAATTATGAGAAAAATACGACTAATATTTATAATTTCGATTTTTAGTATAAATTTAGGTTTAGCACAAACTGAATCTGAAATAAAATCGTTGTTAAATGAAATCGGGAAAACTGAATTTTCAATTAAAATATATAAAACAGAACAGGCTGAAAAAATAATATCTTACGGAAAAAAATCTTTGCCAATTCTTGCTAAATTTTTCACCGATTCCACTTCTACAAATGTTCTTTCTGAATGTTTTGCTAAAGGTTATGATGAAGATAAAAAAGTAAAAATGATAAATGTTAATGAAAAACTTACTATCGGACAAATAGCAATACTTATTACTGATGAAATTGAATGGATTCCTTTGACCAAAGTTATGGGAACATATAGTTGTGCACCAATTTTTTGTAAAAAATTCAACGAAATAGAATCAAATTTATCGTTTATAAATGAATTTGGAATTAGTAAATTTAAAGAGAAATATCTAAATTGGTTGAGTAGTGAAAAACGAATAGATTGGCTGAAAATTCAAGAAAAATAACAGTAGGTAACACCGTATATAATTTATTGCTGGGTTCTAGCCTACTTACGAAAATCCTCGCGGATTTTCTATCCGGTTTTTATTTGCTAAATTAGGCTCTCAAAACACGCAACAAACCATATACAAAACCGTTGCCCACAATTTGAAAAAGACCGTACTTAAAATATTAATTCTGACTTTAATTTTGGTTAGTTGTAGACAAAACAACAAATCGGAATCAATAGCTAGTGAGTTAACTAAAATTGAAATTACTGATGAATTCAAACTTGAATTTCTTACTCAAATCTTATCCGACAGTTCAAAATCTAGACTGTTATACGATAAAAGAGAATTGATTTCAAATTTGCCTGCAATGGGTCCACCACAATTACCAATTGACCCAAATAATTCCGGTAGAACAATCTCGCATTTTGAATTTATATCTGACACTCTTAAAATTAATGATATTGACTTTGTTAGAAAACAAGTTAGAGAAAATAAAGATTTTGATATTTCAACAATAGAAAAAAATGGTTTTAAAGTCATTGATGTAGAAAAATATAGAGAAAATGAAATTCAATGGGATTCAATTAATAAGGTTGCCGATAAATACTATGAAGAAAATAAAATGATTGATTTCTATTCATTTCTTCATATCACAAAACCAATATTTAATAAAGAACTAAATTTAGCGTATGTGCGATTTAGGCCTGGATCTGGTGGAATGACTCGAATTTATGAAAAGCAAAATGGAATTTGGCAAATGAAATATGAATTTGGTGAATGGATTGAATAAAAAACTGTGGGCAACAATGTATAACCGCAATTACGGCGGATTCGACTACGTCCGAATCCACTCGGAATTGCGAGCGTCAGTGCTTAATCTAAAAACAGTAACTTTAAACCCGTAACTGACGGTTATACGAGACCGTTGGCAACAATTTAAACTCACTCAAAATTGAAACAAATTCAAACTGACTTTATTAACAAATTAGGAATTGGAGCATTTGCTTATATTTCAATTAGTGAATTTTGTGGATTATTCGAATATGCATTTGAGAACATTTTAATTATTACCAAAACGGAACCAAAAATGATTATTTGGCTACCTGGAATAATAAGTCTGATTCTTTTTACAATAATTGTAATTTGGGGAATAAAAAAGTATAACAGACCGATTGAAATTGATACGCGGAAAACATTGAATGCATTAATCTATCTATACTTTGGAATTCTAATTACGTAATATCTATTCATATATTGGGGAACGGACTTTTTAACGGAAAAATATTCTGCAGAATTTAATTTTTATCATAAAGCAAATAAAGGAAGTCTAATGTTACAAGGCTATCTTGCAAATATTGCGATTTTACAATTTATAGTTTTCGGAATTATATTACTAAAAAACAGAAAAACTGTTGCCAACAATGTATCCTATGAAAAGCCCTAGTCCAATTCTCTAAAGATAATTAATATTTTTTTTTTACTTAAACCACCTTTTTTTCTTTTAATATAACTTGCTCCGCATCCTATGTGTGATCGATTCTCTTTGTGAAACGTCACCAGCATCTCTATGATTATAAGCTATAACAAACCCGGTCACTTGCTATAAAAATGTGATTCC